>NZ_VJNB01000009.1 GCF_007556595.1 Tepidimonas alkaliphilus | reverse complement strand
GGCAGGATGCCCTCCACCTCGCTGTGCACGCGCGCGATGATGTGCGCCGCCACCAGGCCATCGCCCACGCGCTCGCACGCATCGGCCCCGGCCCGCACCGCCGCGTTGACCGCGCCGGTCTCGCCGCGCACCATCACCGTCACATAACCGCCGCCCACGAACTGCCGCCCAATCAGCCGCACCTCCGCCGCCTTGGTCATCGCGTCGGCCGCCTCGATCGCCGGCACCAGTCCGCGCGTCTCGATCATGCCCAGGGCAATACCCGTCGTGTTCGCCATTGCTTTACTCCTCGTGGTCACATTTGCTTTCAAACACCTGAGCCGATCGGCTCACCCCTTGCTCGCCCCGGACCCTACGCCCGTGGCTCGATGCTCCGTTGTCGCCGCCGGGACGTCTTCGTCCCAGTGGTCGATGATTCCGCAGATCGTCAAATCGGTCATGCAGGTCTTGTCCGGCATGGCCAGGCGCGCCGCGCTGCCAGTGGTGGCAAACACCCAGCGCCCCACCGGCGCCCCGACCGGGTCGGTGGCCACCGAAACCACCCCTTGGGCGCTGCGCACCACGCGCAGCGAAGCGCTGCCCAACCCCGGCACGCGACGCGTGCAAACCAGCTCGCCGACCACCCGCACGATGTCCATCGCCGCTCACCCTTCCGGATTCCAGTGGTCGATGATGCCGACGATGGTCAGGTCGGACGGAAAGTCCTTCGACCCGGCGGCCTCACGCGCCGCGGATGAGCCCACGCAGATGACCCAGTCGCCCGGCACGCAGCCGACCGCATCGACCGCAACGCTGCGCGAGCCGCCGACCTTTTCTTGCACCACCAACAGCGGCCGATGCCCAAATGCTTCGATGCGGTTGGTGGACACCAGGGTTTTTTCGACGCGCATGATCTTCATGGTTCGGTTCCCTAGGATGCATGCCCGTTTAATGCCCCACATCCGCCAGCGGCTCTTCGATCAGGGCGACCGTCTCGCGCCCGTAGCGATCGCTGACCGCGACACGACCGTGCAACAAGCCGCGCTCGTCCCACTGGCGGTAGCGCGCCCGAATCGCCGCCAGCACACGCTGGCCGCGCGCCACCGCGCGCTCGCGCGCGCCCGGCACGCGCGACGAATAGGTAAAGTGCACCAGCACCGGCAGCGCCAGCCCGCGCCGCAGATTGAGCCCGGTAAAAATCTTGACGCCCACATCCAGATCGGCGCTGCCCTCCTCCACCGTGTCGAGATGGGCGTGGTAATACTGGTTGCGCAACTGCAGCGGCGGCAGGGCGTCACCGACGCAAACAAAGTGCTCATCGTGCCCGATGACGGCATAGCGGCCGTTGTGATGCTCGATGACATATTCGATTTGCGACAGGTTGGCCTCCAGCCACAGGGCCGCCAGTCGAGCCAAACCGTCGTCGCCCGGCGCGCGCGACAGCACGCCACCTAGCTCGCGCACATGGGCCGCCACGGCCTCATGCAGGCGGCGTCGCGCCGCGGCCGCATCCAGCCCAAGCGTTTCGCGGTAGAGCGTGGCCGCGTCGAGGAAACGGTCGGCATGCAGCTGACCGCGGGCATCCGGCAGGTGGATGCGGATGGCGTCCAAGTCGGTGTCCACCCCGATCAGCATCACCAGAGGCGCCGCTCCCGCCCCAAAGGTGTTGTCGATGGCCGCGCGCAGCCCGTGCAAGCGCTCCATGGCAGCGGCCACCGCACGCGCATCGTGGCTGCCGTGCGCGGCGCAACCCTCGTGCTCGGGGTGCGACGAGCTAAAGTGATAGATCGCGACTTTGAGGTAGTCGAGCCGCTCGCCGCCATCGATCAAGCCGGTGAGGCGCTCCAGCTCGCGCTGCGTCCAATCTTGCGCGTCGAGCTCGATGTCAAACAGCGCGCCAGCATAGGCTTTGACCACCACGTGGTCGCTGGGGGCGGTGCGCAGCACGAACGGCAGCACGCCCTGCAAGCGACCGTCGGCGCAGGGGCTCACATCCAACGTATGAACGCCGCAAGCGCGCAGCGTCTCGGCCTGCACCGGCAGGCGATCGCGCCACGCCGCGCCGTCCTGCGGCGCCAAGGTCACGCAGCGGCGGATCGTTTCGAACATCGCGTGGGCGTGCAGCGCGGCCATGTCCACACCCGCCACCCAAGCGCTGTCCAGTGCCGCCAGGGGCCACTCAAAATCCAACCGCTGCCGCGCCAGCGCCTGCGCGCGCTCCACAAAATCACGTTCGTGTTGCCAGGCGGACAGCGTGCGCAGCACGTCCTCAATCGACTCAAAACGTCCCCTGACCGTCTGCTCGTAACTGTGCAGCGCGGCGTTGAGTGCCACATCGGTCAGCGCATGCCGACAGCTACGCCCCGCCCCCGGTGCGCAAGCCGGATTCGGCAGCGGCTGGGACGCCGCGGGCTCCGCGCGCACGCCAGCCATTTGCAGGCCGTGGCGCGGCAGCGTGGCGCGAGCGGCGCGCTGCAGGGCGAGCTGACGTTTGCGCGTGTCCATGGTGGCGATCTCTTGCAATCAGGGGCGGTTTCGCGCCGTCCTCATCAAGCCTTGGCCTCTCAACCTCGGGCGCCGCCGGAAACGGTCACCACCGCGCCGCGCGGGGTGTTGCCGCTGCTGCCGGTGATCGGGCTCAGCGGCACCTCCTCGCGCTCGATCGCGCGCAGGTGGCGTGCTTGCGCCCCCATGGGCCGCGGCAGCCCGCGCTGCGTGGGGTTGCGCACCGTGGCCGAAGCGCCTTCGGTGCCCGTGACCCGCCGCTCGCTTCCCCACGCATCGCCGGTGATGCGCACCGAACGCGGGGCCGAGCCTTCGCCCGTCACGCGCTGCGCCGCCGCGCTGGCGCTTGCGCCGGCCATGGCCCCGAGCCAAGGCGCAGACGAGGTCGAGCCGTGGCGAAACTCCGGCGTGCCGGTGATGAGACCTTGGGCTTTCATACCCGGCCCGGTCACGCGCAGCGCGCTTTCATCGCTGCCGCCGCTGCCCGTGATGCGCTGGCGCCGCTCCCATGCCTGCCGCGCTGGCGGTTGCACGCTGAAGTCGCGCGGCGGCGGCGGCGCGTCGATGGCGGCCAACTCGGGGTAGCGGGTCAGCCACCGCCCGCTCAGGGTGCAGCCGCCGCTTAGATTGTCCGGCCCGAGGTAAGGCGTGCCGGTGACCGGCTCGCAGGCGCCGCGCTCGTCACCGGTGATGCGGCCACCGCCCGCCCCCGGGCTGTCACCGCTGACGGTGGCCAAGGCAAAACCCGCTGGCATGCGTTGCGCTTCCTCCGCGTGCGTTTGCGCCACGGGTTCAGCCGCGCCATCGGTTACCGCAGGACGCACCGGCGGGTCGGCACGCCGGGTGGCGGTGCCGGCCCGCACGCCCGCCGCGCCGCCCGCCGACAGCGCATACTGGGTGCCCGAGATGAGTCGCTGCGCGCCGGCTTCGTTGCCGGTCACTTTGGGGCTGCGCCCCACTGGAGTGCCGGTGATCTCGTTGTCGCCACGCGACGACATCACGCTGACTTTGTGCGGCGCGCGCGGCGCGATCTGTTCGCACAGCGACACGTCTTCCGCCGCCAGGTAGCGCGTGCCGGTGATGCCGCGGCAAGCGCCGGTTTCGTTGCCGGTCACCTTGGGGTTGAGCCCAGGGTGGGCGCCGGTCACCGTGCGCCCGCGCTCGGTGTGCGTGATGTTGACCTTCGCCGGAGCCGGCTGCGGCTTGCTGGCGCACCACGCTTCAAACTGCTCTTGGCCGATGTATTCGGTGCCGGTCACGTGGCGGCAGGTACCTGCCTCCATGCCGGTGACCTTTTGGCTGCGCTCGACCTGCGTGCCGGTGACTTTTTGCCCAGACAAGGTGTGCCCCTCTTCGGTGTGGGCGGCTTCGCGCAGCGCAGCCGCGTGGGGGCGCACGCGCCCGGTCGGGCGGGTGCTGCTGGCGGGCTGCGTCGAGGCGGCCAGGCCAGCCCGCCCCGTCAGAGCCAGCAGGGTGCGCCGCTGCATCGCCAACTGGCGCCCCGTGGCGCCTTTTTGCAGCGCTTCGCGCCAATTCCGGTCGGGCATCGTGGTGGCCAGACGGGTGGCCTGCGCCACGCGGGTCAGGCCCGCTTTGCCTTCGCGCGCCAGCGCCGCGCGGCGCGCTTGCGCCAGCGCCCGACCCGTCGGCACTGCCACGCGCGGCATGTCGTCCCCATGCTGAGCGGGACGCGCTTGCAGCGAGGATTCGCCCTGGGCAGCCGCCAGCATTCGCGCCACGCCGTCCGCGCTGTCAGCCGAGGCGCGCGTGCAACCATTTTGCCCGCCGCAGCCACAGCCGCAGCCGCCCGAGCCTTGCGACTGCGGCGAGGTGGCGGCGCGCGCCATCGCACTGCGCAAGGTCGCCAACGCCGCGCGTCCCTGCTGCGCCAGCGCCTGGCGTCGTTGCCGTGCCAGCTCCCGCCCCGAAAGGGCAGCCTTGACCACCGTCCCGTCCATGAGGGGACTCCTCTTGAAGAACAAACTGTCCGGTTTGAAAACGGCGGCGCAACGTGGAGGCCAACCTCAGGCGCCGCCGCGGCTCATCAACGATAGACGACGAACGTCAGCCCCTGGCTTTGCGCGTAGTTGTCGTAGGCGACGAAGCGCACCATGTGGTTCGGAAACTCGCGGTGGCAAGCTTCGATCTCGGCCAGCACCGCATCGACCGACTGCTCGCCAAACATCGGCAGTTTCCACATGTACCAGTAGCTTTCTTTGGCAGGGGTGCCGCGCTCGGTGTGCTCCACCGCCGGGTTCCAGCCTTGCGCCAGCGCGTAGGCGATCTGGCGACGCACCTGCTCCGGCGTCATCTGCGGCAGATACGAGAAGGTTTCGTGCTTGAGCGACTGTTTGTAGGCTTGCATGATGGGTCTCCTGAAACGAGGTCGGTTCGGTGGGCGGCGATCACTTGTGCTGCACGTCGAGCTTGTCCACGACGTCGAATTCGAACTTGATCTCCTTCCAGGTCTCCATCGCGATCTTGAGCTCCGGCGAATGCTGCGCCGCGGCGGTCAAAATTTCTTTGCCCTCTTTTTCGAGCTGGCGGCCTTCGTTGCGCGCTTGCACGCAGGCTTCCAGCGCCACTCGGTTGGCGTGCGCGCCAGCGGCGTTGCCCCACGGATGGCCCAGCGTGCCGCCGCCGAACTGGAACACGGCGTCGTCGCCAAAAATGGTCAGCAGCGCCGGCATGTGCCAGACGTGAATGCCGCCGGAAGCCACCGCAAACGCCCCTGGCATCGAGCCCCAGTCCTGGTCGAAGAAGATGCCGCGGCTGCGATCCTCCGGCACAAACGACTCGCGCAGCAGATCCACCCAGCCCAGCGTCGCCTGGCGGTCGCCCTCCAGCTTGCCGACCACGGTGCCGGTGTGCAGGTGGTCGCCGCCCATCAGGCGCAACACCTTGGTCAGCACGCGGAAGTGGATGCCGTGGTAGGGGTTGCGGTCGATCACGGCGTGCATCGCACGGTGCACGTGCAGCAACACGCCGTTTTCGCGGCACCAGTTGGCCAGACCCGTGTGGGCGCAGAAGCCGCCGGTGAGATAGTCGTGCATGATGATCGGCGCGCCGATCTCTTTGGCGTATTCCGCGCGCTTGAACATCTCATCCGGCGTCGGGGCGGTCACGTTGAGGTAGTGGCCCTTGCGCTCGCCGGTTTCGCGCTCGGCCTTCTGCACCGCTTCCATGACGAAGTCAAAACGCTGCTTCCAGCGCATGAACGGCTGGCTGTTGACGTTTTCGTCGTCCTTGGTGAAATCCAGGCCGCCGCGCAGCGCCTCATACACCGCGCGCCCGTAGTTTTTGGCCGACAGGCCGAGTTTGGGCTTGATCGTGCAGCCCAGCAGCGGACGGCCGTATTTGTTCAGCAAGTCGCGCTCGACCTGAATGCCGTGCGGCGGGCCGCCGCAGGTCTTGACGTAAGCGATCGGGAAGCGCACGTCTTCCAGACGCAGCGAGCGCACCGCCTTAAAGCCAAACACGTTGCCCACCAGCGAGGTGAACACGTTGACCACCGAGCCTTCCTCGAACAGGTCAATCGGGTAGGCGATGAAGGCGTAAAACGCGGTGTCGTCGCCCGGCACGTCCTCGATGCGGTAAGCACGGCCTTTGTAGTAATCCAGATCGGTCAGCAAGTCCGTCCACACCGTGGTCCAGGTGCCGGTGGACGATTCAGCAGCCACCGCGGCGGCAGCCTCCTCGCGATCCACGCCCGGCTGGGGCACGATTTTGAACACCGCCAGCAGGTCGGTGTCCAGCGGGGTGTAGTCGGGCATCCAATACGTCTGGCGGTATTCCTTGACGCCGGCGTTGTAGGTCTTGACGGCCATGCTCACTCCTCGGGAATCTCGTGGGCGGTTGCTTGAACACCCGTTGTTGCGGGGCTGACATGGATCGTAGGCTTACGATGGCTTCGTGAAAAGTAAAATCTTCTAACGCCTTTCTTTTACTAAAATAAAACAATGAACCCGCGCCACCTGACGCTGCATCAACTGCGCATCTTCCACGCCGTGGCGCGCCACGGCAGCTTCGCGCGCGCGGCCGAGGCGCTGCACCTGGCCCCGCCGACGCTGTCGCTGCAGGTCAAGCAGTTGGCCGACACGGTGGGCCAGCCGCTGGTGGAGCAAATCGGGCGACGCATCTACCTCACCGCCGCAGGCCACGCGCTGGCGGAAGCCGCCGCCGACGTGGAAGAGCGGCTGCGCCGGCTGGCCGAAGACCTTGCGGCGCTGCAGGGCATCGAAAAGGGCAGCGTGCGGCTGGCGATTCTGACCACCGTCAAATATGTCGTGCCCAAGCTGCTGGGCAGCTTTGCCGCCGCGCACCCTGGCATCGAGGTGGCCATGGTGGTGGGCAACCGCGATACCCTACTGCAGCGGCTGGCCACCAACCAAGACGATCTCTACATCCTCGGCCAGCCGCCTCAGGATTGGGACGTGGTGTGCGAGCCGTTTGCCGACAACCCGCTGGTGCTGGTGGCCCCGCCGGGGCACCCGCTGGCGCACGAGCGCGCCATCGACCCGCGCCGGCTCGGCGGCGAGCCGTTCATCCTACGTGAGCCGGGCAGCGGCACGCGCGCCACGATGCAGCGCTTCTTCGACGCGCTGGGGGTGCCGCTGCGCGCGCGGCTGGAGGTCGGCAGCAACGAGGCGATCAAGCAGACCGTGGCCGGCGGGCTGGGGCTGGCGGTGCTGTCGGCGCACACGGTGGGCGCGGAGCTGGCGCTGGGCGAGCTGGTGCAGCTGGACGTGCAGGGCTTTCCCCTGCTGCGCCAGTGGCACGTGGTGTACCCGCGCGGCAAGCGGCTGTCCCCTGCAGCGGCGGCGTTCAAGGACTGGCTGTATGCCCACCGGGATCAGGCCCTGACAGGGGGGCGTCCGCTGCGGGGAGCCAGCGCTCGGCGCGCACGCGGTCGATCCGGCGGCCCTGCATCGACAGCACCGTAAGCCGCCAGCCGGCCACCTCCACCTCATCACCGGGCTTGAGCAGGCTGCCGGCGACCGTCTGCATCAACCCCGCTAGGGTCACGTAAAGGTCGCGCCCTTCGTGGGGTAGCGCGCCGATCTCCAACCGGGTCTTGAATTCGTGCGCCGGCATGCTGCCGTCCAGCAGCCACGAGCCATCCGGCTGGGGCGTCGCCCACGCATCGTGCGGCTCGTCGCTGGAGAGCTCGCCGGTGATGGCCTCCAGCAGATCCAGCGGCGTCAGCAGTCCTTGCACCTCGCCGTATTCGTCCACCACCAGCACCATGCGCATCACCCGCGCGCGAAACTGCTCCAGCAAGTCCAGCCCGCTAAGGGTTTCAGGCACGAACACCGCCGGCTGGGCGTCGCGCGCCCAGTCTTGCTCGCGCCCGCCAGCTTCGTCCAGCGCGATCAGGTGCGACAGGTGGATGACGCCCAGCACGTCGTCCAGCCCGCCGCGGCACACCGGGTACCACGAGTGGCCGCCGTGGCGCGCATGCGCCAGCGCCTGCGCCAGCGGCAGGCCGGCGTCGAGCCAGTCGATCTCGGCGCGCGGCACCATCAGGCTGCCGAGCTGGCGCTCGTCCAGCGCCAGCACGTTGCGCACCATGCGATGTTCGTCGCGCTCGATGACGCCGCTGCGCACGCCGTGCGCCAGCTGCGCCTGAATCTCATCCACCGTCACGTCGTGCCGCGGCAGCGGCGGAATGCCCAGCAGCCGCAGGATCGCGTTGGTGGAAGCCGCCAGCAGCGCCACCGCCGGCTTGGCCACCGTGGCCAGCGCCAGCAGCGGCTGCGCCATCCAGCGCGCGATCGCCTCGGGCGCGCTTTGGCCGATGCGCTTGGCCACCAGCTCGCCGATCACGATGGTGACGTAAGTGACGCCGGCCACCACCAGCGTGGTGGCCAGCGCCTGCGCCACGCCGTGCGGCAGCCCAAGCGCTCGCAAACCATCGGCCAAATCCGCGCCAAACGCCCCCTCGCCGACGATGCCGTTGAGCAGCGCCACCGTGGTGTTGCCCATCTGGATCGTGGAGAAGAACAGCGTCGGGTTGTCCTGCAGCCACAGCGCCGCGCGCGCGCCGCGGTCACCGCCGCCGGCCAGCGCCTCCAGCCGCACGCGGCGGCTGGACACCACCGCGATCTCCGTCATCGAAAACAGGCCGCTGAGCAGCGTCAGCAGCAAGATGATCAGCACGTCCATAATCGCAGGTGATGGCACTGTACCTGATCGGCGACGTGCAGGGATGCGACGAGGCGCTGCAGCGCCTGCTGGCCGAGGTGGGCTACTCGCCCAGCCGCGACCGCTTCATCGTGCTGGGCGACTTGGTCAACCGCGGGCCGCACTCGCTGGCCGTGCTGCGTCGCTTGATGCGGCTGGACGGCGCCGCCGAGACGCTGCTGGGCAACCACGACCTGCACCTGCTGGCGGTGGCCGCTGGAGCACGCCCTGCCCACCGCAGCGACACGCTGGAAGCGATCCTGTCCGCCCCCGACCGCGGCGCACTGCTGGACTGGCTGGCGCGCCGCCCGCTGGCGCTGCGCGAGCGCGGCTGGCTGCTGGTGCACGCCGGCGTGCTGCCGGCGTGGGACGCAGCGCAGACGCTGGCGCTGGCCGCGGAAGTGGAGGCGGTGCTGCGCAGCCCGGCGCGCGACGCCTGGCTGCACCGCATGTACGGCAACGAGCCGGCGGCTTGGGACGACCGGCTACAGGGCGAGGCGCGGCTGCGCGTGATCGTCAACGCGCTGACGCGGCTGCGCTACTGCACGCCCGACGGCGTGATGGAGTTCGACACCAAGGACGGCCGCGACGGCGCCCCGCCCGGCCATGTGCCGTGGTTCGACGC
This sequence comes from Tepidimonas alkaliphilus, assembly GCF_007556595.1. Classification (GTDB taxonomy): domain Bacteria; phylum Pseudomonadota; class Gammaproteobacteria; order Burkholderiales; family Burkholderiaceae_C; genus Tepidimonas; species Tepidimonas alkaliphila. The sequence goes on along the minus strand of NZ_VJNB01000009.1, from coordinate 103,494 downwards.
GCCGGCCCGGCGCAGCGCCGGCGTGCCGATCGCGTTCGGCCACTGGTCCACGCTCGGGCCGCTGCAGCGCGCCGACCTGCTGGCGCTGGACAGCGGTTGCGTCTGGGGCGGCCAGCTTAGCGCCGCGCGCTTGCCCGACGGGATGGAGGCGCTCGACGCGCGCGCGGTGGAGGTCATTCGAATTCCCTGCGCCCAAGCGCAAAAACCCGGACGGGCTTAAGCCCCTTGCTGCGGCGCGCGCAGCAACGCCGGCACCTTGCGTTTAGGCCGGATGTAGGCCGACAACCCTTTGGGAGGGGCGCTGCGGGCTTGCCGCTCCCATTCCGGCAGCACATCGGGCGGCAGCGACGGCTCATACGGCTGATCGACCAGGGGATCGGTCGATTGGAGCTGGGCAGCGGCCGCCTGACCTTGAACCGACGCGGCGGGCGGCGACGAGCGGGCCGTCTCCCGGCTGCGTTTTGCGCGCTCTGGACGCGCCTCGGCCAGCGGCGCCGGCTCCAGCTCCACCTTGCGGCCGATCAGCTTTTCCACGGCGGCCAGCAAGCGCCCATCTTGCTCCGTCACCAAGGTGAAGGCCCGTCCGCTGGCGCCGGCGCGACCGGTGCGCCCAATGCGGTGCACGTAATCTTCGGCGTTGAACGGCACATCGACGTTGAACACCGCTGGCACATCCTTGATATCAAGCCCGCGCGCGGCCACGTCGGTGCAAACCAGCAACTGCACCTGCCCCTGCTTGAACGCCTCCAGCGCCTTGAGACGCTCCTCCTGGCTCTTGTCGCCGTGCAGCGCGGCCACCGCCAGGCCGTCGCGCTCCAGCGCCCGCGCCAGACGTGCGCAGCCCAGCTTGCTGTTGACGAACACAAAGGCCTGCTGGATGCCGTGTTCGCGCAGCAGGGCCTTTAGCGCGGCCCGCTTGTTCTCTTCTTCGACGCGGAAAAAGCGCTGCTCCACCGTCGAGGCGGTGGTGTTGGGGCGCGCCACCTCGATGACCACCGGATCGCGCAAGTAGCTGGCCGCCAGCCGCTTGATCTCCGGCGAGAAGGTGGCGGAAAACAACAAGGTCGTGCGCTGCCGCGGCAGGTAGGCCAGGATGCGCTGCAAGTCCGGCAAGAAGCCGATGTCGAGCATGCGGTCGGCCTCATCCAGCACCACATACTCCACGTGGTTCAGCAGCACCGAGCGCGCCTCGATATGATCGAGCAAGCGGCCCGGCGTGGCCACCAGGATCTCCACCCCCTGGCGCAACGCCTCGATCTGCGGCTTGATGTCCACGCCGCCAAACACCACCGCGCAGCGCAACGGGGTGTAGGCGGCGTAGCGGCGGATCTGCTGCGCGACTTGGTCGGCCAGCTCGCGCGTGGGCAGCAGCACCAGGGCGCGCACCGGGTGACGCGCCGGCGAGGCCGATGTGTTGGCGTGCGGCAGCAGGCGTTGCAACAGCGGCAGCGAAAACGCCGCCGTTTTGCCGGTGCCGGTCTGCGCGGCCCCCATCACATCCCGGCCTTGCAGCACCACCGGGATGGCCTGCGCCTGAATCGGCGTCATGGCGGTGTAGCCGATTTCGGCGATGGCGCGCATCAGCGGCTCCGCCAGCCCGAGGCTGGCAAACGCCGACGCCTGGCAAGCGGTTTCGGTGTCCACACTCATAAACAGAATTGTCGCACTGCAGCAGCGAGCGCACGAAAAAATAACGGCTGCCCCGCAGGACAGCCGCGCGGTCAGGGCCGCGTCTTGCGACAGATCGGCGCCCTGTCAAGCGTAAGCGGGCGCCGGATCGCTCGTCGGACGCCCCTGAAAGTCGGTCCAGCAGCGGCGCGTGAAGTCATACAACTTGCAGCGGCGCGCTGTATCAAAATACCAACGCCAGCTGAAGCGCTGGATGATGATGCGACCGGGCAGCATCTCCTCCAGCTTTTTTTGCGCCTCTTTCAGCTTGTAAAGCGGCACGCTCATGTCCACGTGGTGGGCGGTGTGCTCCATGATGTGGTGCATCAGCGCGCCGATCTTCAGCGGAAACTCCAAGTGCACCGTGGTGGAGACAAACGGCGCGGCTTTCGCCCAGGCAATCTTATCGGCATGCCACTGCACCGCCGGGTGGGTGTGGTGCACATAGACCACAAACCCGATCATGGCGTTCCAGAACAAAAAGGGCACGACGAAACCCGTTAGCACCTGCAGCGCCACCGACTGGCCCGTCCACAGCGCGGCGGCCACCATGGCCCCAATCCATGCCAACCCCACCGCCAACACGAACACGCCATCCCAGATGAACTCCGGCCGGCGCGCGCCCATGTAGGCTTTGCGCGGGAAAAACATGCGCAGCCACCACATCTCGATCAGGTAATAAAGGCCTGGCGCCCAGCCGCTGCGGTAGAGCCGCTCCAGCCACTGGCGCCAGCGGGGCAACGCGTCGAATTCTTCCTTGGTCAGCGGCGCCCAGACAAAATCAACCCCCTTCAGGTTGGTGTAGCCGTGGTGCACCACGTTGTGCCCCACTTCCCACAGGCTGTAGGGGGTCAGCGATGGGATCATCGCGATGCGGCCCAACAGTTTGTTGAGGCGGCGGTGCGGGGTGTAGCTTTGATGGCACGCGTCGTGCCCGATGATGAACAGTCGCCCGATCATGAAGCCAGCGGCCAAGCCGCACAGCAACTTGGCCCACCAAGCTTCAAACGCCACCGTACCGGCCATCAGCGCGGCAAAAATCGCCCAGTCCAACGCCAACAAGGCCACAGCCCCAGCGGTGCGGCGCTCGGCCAACGGCGAGATCCAACCTCGGATGACTTTGCGGTGCGGCAAAGGCGCCCCGGGGGGAATCGGCTGCATGGTCTGCGCAGCGGCGACAACGTCATCGTGGGCCATAAACAACCAACCGGAGGAAAACAACAAACAACGCGGAGAACGGGTGAGAGGGCTTGTGCCCGGCGGGTTGAAGATCCCGCAGGAGGCCGAGTCGCGCACGCGACCCGCGTAAGTATGCCCTAGAGTGTCCACGCGGCATTGACCAAGCTCAACCGTGCAGCTTGCTCGCTACAGCATCAGGGCTCGACTAGCCCGCGAGCAATGCTTGCTTCTATAATTGTGGGTTTTGCTGGCAACATCCTCCCAACCGTTGATCTTTGAGGTCATCCATGGCTACCAAGTCCAACAAATCGCCGCGCCTGAAGTCGGGACGCAAGCGCGCCCGCCAAAACATTAAGCTCAACGCCCACAACAGCTCGCTGCGCTCCAAATACCGCACCGCGATCAAGAAGGTCGAAAAGGCCATCGCCGCCGGCGACAAAGCCCAAGCCAGCGCACTGTTCACGCAGATGCAGTCCATCGTGGACTCGATCGCCGACAAGGGCATCTTCCACAAGAACAAAGCTGCGCGCGACAAAAGCCGGCTGTCGGCCAAGATCAAGGCCATGGCCGCTGCGCCCGCTGCAGCCTAAAAAACGCTTCCTTGCGCGATCCGCCCGGATCGGCGCGACCGCGCGCCGTCCGCTTTGGAACGGGTGCGCTGCCAGCAATCGTTCTGATCCGCTCGCGCACGGATCGCAACGCCTCCGCCAGGAGGCGTTTTTTGTGCCTTGTCTAGCCGGTTGGCGGACTCAGCCCGGCGGCCAAGCCTCGACGCCGAGCTCTCACGGTCGGCTTGAACGAAAAGGCGCCAACGCAAGCTCAGCCAGCATTGGGCGGTTCAGGCACTGGGCAGGCTTCGGTGATGACCAAATCATTGTCACGCGCGAAGCCCATCACAAAGTCCCACGCCCGCTCATCAAAGTCGCGCAGCGCACGATCCACCACCACGCATTTGATTCCAGCCACCACCGTCGGCTGCACCCAGGGGGAGTAGCGCAAGTGCGTGTCGGGGCCGCTGGCAGCCTGCGGATGGAAGGGGCTGAGCACGCCGGCCAAGCGCTCGGCCCAATCGCTGGGGCGGAAGATGCGCCCGCTGCGGGTGACCCCTTGGATAAAAACATGTTGGGCGGGGGGCGCATCCATTTCGCGCAGTATTCTATCTTATAGAAGACTGGGATCGTAACCGGAACAAGACCGCGGGCGGCAAGCCTCGAGAAAACAGAGCTCGCGGGTCGATAGAATGAGGTGGCTACCGGCGCCCGCGCACGCTCGAAGAATTCGCCATGAACACCGACGCCCTGATCCCCGAGCCCCATGTGATGTCCACTTACAGCCGCGTGCCGATCCGGCTGACGTACGGCCGCGGCTGCCGCGTCTGGGACGACCAGGGGCGCGAATATCTGGACGCGCTGGCCGGCATCGCCGTCAACACGCTGGGCCACGCGCACCCACGGCTGGTGCGCGCGCTGCAGGACCAGGTGGCGCAGCTGATCCATGTCAGCAATTACTACCACCACCCGTGGACCGAGCCGCTGGCGGCCGCGCTGTGCGAGCGCTCGGGGCTTGCCAAGGTGTTCTTCTGCTCCAGCGGGCTGGAGGCCAATGAGGCGGCGCTGAAGCTGGCGCGCAAGTTCGGCCACGCCAAGGGCATCGCGCGACCCGAGGTCGTCGTCTATGAACGGGCCTTTCACGGCCGCTCGATCGCCACGCTGTCGGCCACCGGCAACCCCAAAGTGCAAGCGGGCTTCGAGCCGCTGGTGGAAGGCTTCATCCGCGTGCCGATCAACGACCTGGAGGCGCTCAGGCGCGCCACCGACGGCAACCCCAACGTCGTGGCGGTGTTCTTCGAGGCCATCCAGGGCGAAGGCGGCGTGCACCCGCTGGAACCCGACTACATCGCCGGCGTGCGCGCGCTGTGCGACGAGCGCGACTGGCTGCTGATGATCGACGAGGTGCAGTGCGGCATGGGCCGCACCGGCAAGTGGTTCGCGCACCAGTGGGCCGGCATCCGGCCCGACGTGATGCCGCTGGCCAAGGGGCTGGGCTCGGGCGTGCCGATCGGCGCGGTGGTGGCCGGCCCGAAGGCCGCCGAACTGTTCCAGCCCGGCCACCACGGCACCACCTTTGGTGGCAACCCGCTGGCCACGCGCGCCGGGCTGGAGACCATCCGCATCATGGAGGACGAGGGCCTGCTGGCCAACGCCGCCACGCAGGGGCAGCATCTGCTGACGCAGCTGTGGGCCGAGCTGAGGAACGTCCCCGGCGTGCGCGAGGTACGCGGCAAGGGGCTGATGATCGGCGTGGAGCTCGACCGCCCGTGCGGCGAACTGGTGCTGCGCTGCGCCAAGGCCGGGCTGCTGATCTCGGTGACGTCCGAGCGCGTGGTGCGCCTGCTGCCGCCGCTGATCCTCAGCCGCGCCGAGGCCGACGAGATTGTGGCCAAGCTGGTGCCCCAGGTGCGCGCCTTCCTCGACGAGACATCCGCATGAACACCCCGACGACGCTGCGCCACTACCTGCAGTTCAAGGACTTCACGGCCGACGAGTACGCCTACCTGTTCGAGCGCGCGGCCCTCATCAAGCACAAGTTCAAGACCTACGAGCGCTACCAGCCGCTGGTGGACCGCACGCTGGCGATGATCTTCGAGAAGGCCAGCACGCGCACGCGCGTCAGCTTCGAGGCCGGCATGTACCAGATGGGCGGCTCGGTGGTGCACCTGACCACCGGCGACAGCCAGCTCGGCCGCAGCGAGCCGATCGAGGACACCGCGCGCGTCATCAGCCGCATGGTCGATCTGGTGATGATCCGCACCTTCGAGCAGAGCAAGATCGAGCGCTTCGCCGCGCACTCGCGCGTGCCGGTCATCAACGGCCTGACCAACGAGTTCCACCCGTGCCAGATCCTGGCGGATCTGTTCACCTGGCTGGAGCACCGTGGTCGCCGCGCCGACGGCACGCTGGATCCGGGCGCGCTGCGCGGCATCACGGTGGCCTGGGTCGGCGACGGCAACAACATGGCCCACACGTGGCTGCAGGCGGCGCAGATCCTGGGTTTTCGGGTGCACATCAGCACGCCGCGCGGCTACGAGGTGAACCCGGCCGTAGCCGGCGTGCCGCGCGGCGACTTCTGGCAGGTGTTCGACGACCCGATGGAAGCCTGCCGCGGCGCCGACCTCGTCACCACCGACGTGTGGACCAGCATGGGCTTCGAGGCCGAGAACGAAGCGCGCCAGAAGGCGTTTGCCGCCTGGCGCGTCACGCCGGCGATGATGGCGCAGGCCAAGCCGGAGGCGCTGTTCATGCACTGCCTGCCCGCCCACCGCGGCGAGGAAGTGGACGCCGAGGTCATCGACGGCCCGCAATCCGTCGTCTGGGACGAGGCGGAAAACCGCATGCATGTGCAAAAGGCGTTGATGGAATACCTGCTGCTGGGCAAGCTGTGAGTCATGCGGTTTTCGGGGAAGGATGAGCGAGTGCCTGCGCTGCGGCGCGTGCTGCGCTTGGTTTCGTGTCGATTTTTCGGTTTATGAAACGCAAGGCTGCGGCGGCCACGTGCCGGACAGCCTGACGGTGGAGGTGGCCGGCGCCACCATGCGCATGCGCGGCACCGACCACTGGCCGCCGCGCTGCGTGGCGCTGACCGGCACGGTGGGCCAGCAGGTGGCCTGCGGCATCTACGAATGGCGCCCGTCGCCGTGCCGCGAGTTCGCCGAAGGCAGCGACGCCTGCGCGCGCGCCCGCGCGCGGCACGGCTTGCCGCCGCTCGGCGAGGCGGCGCCGGCCGCCTGAGAGGCGGACGGGCGGCCATCGCGCGTCAGTCGCCGTCCAGCGCCCGGCGCAGCCGCTTGGCCAGCGTGCGCAGCACCTCCACGCGCGCCCAGCGCTTGTCGTCGCTGGCCACGATGTGCCACGGAGCGAGCTGTGTGGACGTGCGGTCCACCATCTGCTCCACCGCGCGCTCATACAGCGGCCACTTCTCGCGGTTGCGCCAGTCCTCCGGCGTGATCTTGTGCTGCTTGTAGGGCGTGGTCTCGCGCTCGCGGAAGCGGCGCAGCTGCTCCTCCGGCGTGATGGCCAGCCAGAACTTGACGATGATGACGTCGGCCTCGGCCAGCTCCTCCTCGTAGGCGTTGATCTCGCCGTAGGCGCGCATCCAGTCGGCCTCGCTGCAGAAACCCTCCACCCGCTCCACCAGCACGCGTCCATACCACGAGCGGTCGAAGATCACCGCGCGCCCGTGCGGCGGAATGTAGCGCCAAAACCGCCAAAGGTAGGGATGGGCGCGCTCGTTCTCGCTCGGCGCCGCCACCGGCACCACGCGGTAGAAGCGCGCGTCCCACGCCGCCGTCAGGCGCCGGATCGTGCTGCCCTTGCCGGCGGCGTCCATGCCTTCGAACACCACCACCAGCGCGCGCTGGCGCATCCTCGGGTGGCGGCTGAGCTCGTTGAGTTCGCCTTGCCAGCGCGCCAGCTGCCGCTCGTAGCGCTCGCCGTCCAGCCGGCGCGTGTAGTCGAGCGCCTGCAGCAGCGTCGAGGGCCGCGCCGGCGGCTCCAGCACCGCCGGCGGCACCGGCACCGTCACCGTGCCGGGGCTGGCGTGGTGGCGCAGCACCGCCAGCAGGTGCTGGCCGGCGGTCAGTTCCCGGTAGGCATCATCGCTGCCGTCGATCACGATCCACGGCGCTTCGCCCAAACTGGTGCGGCGCAGCGCTTCGTCGGCGGCTGCGATGAAGGCGTCATACCGCTTGAGATGCGCTTTCTCGCGAGGGCCGACCCGCCAGGCGGTGCGCGGGTCGGACGCCAGCGCCTTGAAGCGCGCGCGCATCGCCTTCTTCGACAGGTGAAACCAAAATTTGACCAACACCACCCCTTCGGCCACCAGCATGCGCTCGAAGCGGCGGATGCGCTCCAGCCGCAGCGCGAAGCGGTCGCGGTCGTCGCGTCCGTGGATGCGGCAATGAATCGGATCGGTGTACCACGAGCCAAACAAAATACCGATGTGGCCTTTGGGCGGCAGCACCTGCCAAAAACGCCACATTTCCGGCCAGCGACGCTCCTCCTCGGTCATGGGGTCGAACGCCTCAGTGCGGATGTGGCGCGGGTCCATCCAGGCGTTGAGCGTGTTGACCGTCTCGCTGCGGCCGGCACTCTCTACACCGTTGATCAGGATACAGACCGCGCGGTCGGCGCGCTGCAGCAGCTCGTATTGCGCCTGCAGCAAAGCCGCCCGCAAGGCGGGAACTTGGGCCTTGTAGGTGGCGCGATCGACGCGGTGGCCGATGGCGGCGGACTCAAACATCGGGGCTCCTCCTCTGCCGTGGTGAGCGGTGCTGGCACTTTGGTCTGACCAACAGCGCAAGGCTGGTTGTCTCTGACAAGCTTACAAGCTTATAATAGGAGGCTTTACGAGCAAGGACGTGAGCTTCTTTCAGTCCGCTGATTTTGGAAACCCCAGGCCCATGACCACCATTCGCGTCAAAGAAAACGAACCGTTTGACGTCGCGCTGCGGCGATTCAAGCGCACGATCGAAAAACTCGGTCTGCTCAACGAGCTGCGCGCGCGCGAGTTTTACGAAAAGCCGACCGCCGAGCGCAAGCGCAAGCGCGCGGCGGCCATCAAGCGGCACCTCAAGCGCGTGCGCTCGATGCAGTTGCCCCCGCGCTTGTATTGAACTGTTGATCTCGCCTGCGAGTCGGCGAGCGGTTGACGCAAGCGCCGGCCCGGCTAAGTTGGGTTCGTTGGCGGGTAGCGCTTCCTTCTTGCGCCCCGCCATCTGAAGCAGGCAAGTTGTCCCACAAAACCAGCTGGTGCTCCAGCCGCAAGCGCGCAAAATCCTAGAACCTCGGATGGCGACCCTCAAAGAACGCATCCAAGACGACATGAAGGCGGCGATGCGCGCCAAAGATAGCGCGCGCTTGGGCGCCATCCGCCTGCTGCTGGCGGCGATCAAGCAAAAGGAAGTCGATGATCGCGTGGCGCTGGACGACGCCGGCGTCATCGCGGTGGTGGATCGGTTGCTGAAGCAGCGCCGGGATTCGATCGCCGCATTCGAACAAGCGGGGCGCGATGATCTGGCCGCCAAAGAACGCGCCGAAGCCGAGGTGCTGCAAACCTACCTGCCGCAGCGCCTGGACGCGGCGGCGATCGCCGCTGCGGTGCAGGCGCTGGTGCAGCGCGTTGCCTCGGAGCTAGGACGCGCGCCAACCGCCGCCGACATGGGCAAGGTGATGGCCGCGGCCAAGGCGGAACTCGCCGGCAAGGCCGACATGGCGCAAGTCTCCGCTGCTGTCAAGGCCGCGCTGGCTGGCTGATCCTCCTTCCACGCTGTGCATGACCCTCGAGGAGCGCGCCAGCGCCGCGATCGCCCCGGTCGGCGTGTTCGATTCCGGCATTGGCGGTCTGTCGGTGCTGCGCGCGGTGCACGGCTTGCTGCCCGCTGAGCGGCTGCTTTACCTGGCCGACTCGGCGCACGCGCCGTATGGCGATAAACCCATCGCTTTTGTGCAGGTGCGCGCCGAGCATGCGCTTGAGCGCCTGCGCGCGCACGGCTGCAAGGCCGCGGTGGTGGCCTGCAACACCGTCACCGGGCTGTCGATCGAGGCGCTGCGCGCACGCCACCCCGGCTGGCCGATCGTGGCCATCGAGCCGGCCGTCAAGCCCGCCGCGCAGCGCACGCGCCGTGGCGTCGTCGGCGTGCTGGCCACCCGCAACACCGTGGCCAGCCCCGGCCTGGCGCGCCTGATCGAGCGCCACGCCGCCGGCGTGCGCGTGCTGGCGCGCGCCTGCCCGGGTTGGGTGGAGCGGGTCGAGCGCGGCGAGCTCGACGGCCCCGCCACCGAGGCCGCGGTGGCCGAGCACGTGCACCCGCTGGTGCAGGCCGGCGCCGACGTGCTGGTGCTCGGCTGCACGCACTACCCGTTCCTGCGCCCGGTGATCGAGCGCGTGGCCGGCCCCGGCGTGGAGGTGCTGGATCCCGCCCCCGCGGTGGCGCGCGAGCTGCAGCGTCGGCTGCAGGCGCTGAACCTGCTTGCGCCCCCCGGGCCAGCGGCTTCCGACCTTGCGCTGCTGACCAGCGGCGACCCCGCAGCCGTCGGCGCGGTCGCGCTGCGGTTGCTGGGCGACGCGCTGCGCGTACAAGCGCAGCCGCTGGACTGAGCCGCGCCGAGGCCTCAGCTGCCCGCCACCTTCATGCGTTCGATCAGCACCGAGCCGACGTTCTTGGCGCCGAGGTTGTAGACGTCGGCGCCAATGGCCACGATCCCCTTGAACATCTCGGCCAGGTTGCCGGCGATCGTGATCTCCTGCACCGGGTAGGCGATGACGCCGTCCTCGACCCAGAAGCCGGCCGCGCCGCGCGAGTAGTCGCCGGTGACGAGGTTGACGCCCTGCCCCATCAGCTCGGTGACGAACAGGCCCCGCCCCAGCTTGCGCAACATCGCCGGCAGGTCGTCCTGCGGCTGCGTCAGGCGGCTGGTCATCAGCAGGTTGTGCGAGCCGCCGGCGTGCCCGGTGGTGCGCAGGCCGAGCTTGCGCGCCGAATAGGTGCTAAGGAAATACCCCTTGACGCAGCCACCCGAGACCACCGGTCGCGCCACCGTGCGCACGCCCTCGTCATCGAACGGCGCGCTGCCCTTGGCGCCGAGGATGTGCGGATCCTCGAAGATGTCCACGTGCGCCGGAAACACCTGCCGCCCCAGGCTGTCGAGCAGGAAGCTGGTGCGCCGATACAGCGCCCCGCCGCTGACGGCCTGCACGAAGGCGCCCAGCAGCCCGGCCGCCAGCGGCGCCTCGAACAGCACCGGGCACTCGGTGGTGGCGATCTTGCGCGGCTTCAGGCGCGCCAGCGCGCGCTCGGCGGCGTAGCGGCCCACCGCCTCGGGGCTGGCCAGCTCCGCAGGGTTGCGCTGCGAGCTGAACCAGTGGTCGCGCTGCATGCCGTCGCCCTTGCCGGCGATCGGCGCCACCGACAGGCTGTGGCGCGAGCTGGCGTAGCCGCCGTAAAAGATCCCCTGACGGCGCCGCTCGCCGCCGCGCATGTGCTCGGCCCAGAAGTGCGACTGCTGCGCCGACACCGCCGCGCCCTCGCTGTTGGTGATGCGGGGGCTGACCGCGAACGCCGCCGCCTCGCAGCGCAGCGCGATCTCGGCGGCCTGCTCGGCGTCGATCGGCCAAGGATGGAACAGGTCGAGGTCGGGGTAGTCGTGGGCGACGTCGGTCTCCTCCGGCAGCCCGGCAGCCGGATCCTCGGCGGTGTAGCGCGCAAGGTCCCAGGCGGCGCGCACGGTCTGGCGCACCGCCTGCGGCGAGAAGTCCGACGTCGAAGCGTGGCCGCGCCGCTGCCCCGCATACACCGTGATCAGCAACGCCTTGTCACGGTTGCGCTCGACGTTTTCCAGCGCGCCGCGGCGCACCGACACGCTCAGACCGCAGCCTTCCGACACCTCGACGGCGGCGTCGGCCACGCCGAGCGCACGCGCGTGCTTCAGCGCCAGATCGGCCAGCTCCTCCAGCTGCGCGGTCGAATATTGAAAGCCCTGCCGCCCTGCGTCACCGGCGGCACGGCGCGACGTGGTTCGATGGGTTGCACTCATGCTGAAAGCTATGATAGCGGCCATGGCACGCAAGCCGCCCAAGGGGTATTTTGTGCGCGGGCAATTCGTCGCTTACGGCAGCGCCGAAGACGCCCACTGGCGTCGCGCCGCCAAAGGCGACGTGGACATCAGCAAAACCGATCGCAAAAAACAAAGCGCCTACGTGCAGCAGCTCGGGCAGCGGCTGCTGGAGCTGCCCGCGGCTGTGCTGCGCACCTTGGCGCTGCAAGAGGCGTTGCTGCAAGCGCTGGAGGAAGCGCGGCGCCTGGGCGATTTCGAGGCCCGGCGGCGTCAGCTGCAATACGTGGGCCGGCTGATGCGCAGCTTGGATGATGCCCAGATCGCCGCCATTGAAGCGGCGCTGGCGCAACCGCATGCCCCGCGCGCCGAAGACGCGGCCCGGCAGCGGCTGGCGCAGAGCTGGTGCACGCGCCTGCTGGACGACGACGATGCCCTGCTGGCTTGGCGCGACCTAGAGCCGCAGGCCGATTGGCAGCGCTTGCGAACACTGATTCGCCAAGCCCGCAAAGACGCCGCGGCCAGCGCCGCAAGCGAGCCCACGGGGGCCGCGACCTCACGCGCGCGCCGCGAGCTCTTGCGTCACTTGCAACAGGTGCTGCAACAGCGGGCTGCCGACGCAGCCGCACCCTTCCCGATAACGTGAATCCCTCCACGGAGGCGATGAGCATGAACTCCGCGTGCGATCCTGTCACCATCGGCATTGTCTCCATCAGCGACCGCGCGAGCCAAGGCGTTTACGAGGACAAGGGGTTGCCGGCGCTGCGCGACTGGCTCGCGCGGGCGCTCAGGAACCCCATCACCTTCGTCGAGCGCTTGATCCCGGACGAGCGCGAGGTGATCAGCGCCACGCTGATCGAGCTGGCCGACCGGGCCGGCTGCAGCCTGATCCTGACCACCGGCGGCACCGGCCCGGCGCCGCGCGACGTCACGCCGGAGGCGACGCTGGCGGTGGCCGACCGCGAGCTGCCGGGCTTTGGCGAGCAAATGCGCCAAATCAGCCTGCGCTTCGTGCCCACCGCCATCTTGTCGCGCCAGGTCGGCGTCATCCGAGGCCGCAGCCTGATCCTGAACCTGCCCGGGCAGCCCAAGTCGATCGCCGAGACGCTGGAGGGCCTCAAAGACGCCGAGGGTCGTGTGCTGGTGCACGGCATTTTTGCTGCGGTGCCGTATTGCATCGACCTGATCGGCGGCCCCTATCTCGAAACCGATGAGGCCGTCTGCGCCGCGTTTCGTCCCAAGTCGGCGCAGCGTCCCAAGCCTACTTGCCCACCAGCTGGCTGAGCCGCTGCGCCTCGAAATGCTCGGTGCGCGCCGCATCGGGCGGTAGACATGGCGCATCTTGCGCAGAGGCCAGTTTTTCGATGGCTTGCCACAGCAGCGCGATCTGATGCTCGTGGCTGGCGGCGTTGTCGATCAGGCCGCGCAGCGCCTGGCTGAGGGGATCGTCATTTTGCGTCACGCCATAGGCCGAAAAGCCCATGCGCGCGGCGGCCTCCTCGCGGCGGGCGTCAGCGTCGGCGACGATGATGCGCGCCGGGTTGCCGACCGCGGTGGCCCCAGCCGGCACCGGCTTGGTGACGACGGCGTTGCTGCCGACCTTGGCGCCGTCGCCGACCTCGAAGCCGCCCAAGATCTTGGCCCCGGCGCCGACGATCACCCCTCGACCCAGGGTCGGGTGGCGCTTAGCGCCCTTGTAGAGCGAGGTGCCGCCCAGCGTGACGCCGTGGTAGATGGTGCAGTCGTCGCCAACCTCGGCGGTCTCGCCGATCACCACCCCCATGCCGTGGTCGATGAAGACGCGCCGACCGATGCGCGCGCCGGGGTGGATCTCGATGCCGGTCAGCCAGCGGTTCCAGTGCGACAGCCAGCGCGCCAGCCACTTCCAGCCGCGCCGCCACAGCGCGTGCGCCAGCCGGTGCAGCCAGATGGCGTGCAAGCCGGGGTAGCAGGTCAGCACCTCCCAGCGCGAGCGCGCCGCCGGATCGCGCTGCAAGATGGCATCGATGTCGTCGCGCAAATCGCGCAGCAAACCCCTGGGCATGACGCCGCAGTTTAGCGGCTGGCGCGGCGCGCCATCGCCAAGATGGCGCGCGCCACCCCGCGCAGGATGTGGACTTCGCTGGCGGTGGGGGCGGCGCGCTGCACCAGCAGGCGCAGCCGCGCCATCAGCTTTTTCGGGCTGGCCGGATCCAGGTAGCCCACCGCCAGCAACGCCTCGCGCCAGTGCTCCAGCAGGCCGCTGACGGCCGGCGCGTCCGCCGGCGGCTCGCGCGCCGGGCCGCGCGCCGCCCCCGCGGCTTCAGGCCCGAAGCCGCCCAGCGCCAGCCGCCACTCGTAGGCGATCAGCTGCACCGCCGCCGCCAGGTTCAGCGAGCCGTAGTCCGCCGCGGTGGGGATGCGCAGGCAAACGTGGCTGCGGTGCACGTCGGCGTTGGCCAGCCCGTAGCGCTCCGGCCCGAACACAAACGCCACCCCTTGTTCGCCCCCCGATCGCATGCGTGGCGCCAGCGCCGCCAGATACTCGCGCGGGGCGGCCACCGGCGGGCCAAAGTCGCGCGGCGTCATCGCCGTGGCGCAGACGTGGCTGATGCCCTCCAGCGCCTCGTCCAGCGTCGCCGCCACGCGCGCACGCGCGAGCCAGTCGGCTGCCCCGCTGGCGCGCTCCACCGCCTCGGGTCGCTGCAGCGCGTCCGGCCAGCGCGGGCGCACCAGCACCCAATCGTCAAAGCCCATGACCTTCAGCGCACGGGCCACCGCGCCGACGTTGCCGGCGTGGCTGGTCTCAACGAGCACGAAGCGGGTCCGCATGGGTCGACGCGTGGACGCGATAGAATCGAAGATTGTCCATCAAAAGGGTGGCGCTGCCGCCGCCCGCACGCGCCCGCCATCGCGCGGGGTTGATGCTCGTTCCTTGCCCACGCCCGATGACCGTCCACCTCCACCCCATGCTCAACGTGGCCGTCAAGGCCGCCCGCGCCGCCGGCGCGATCATCAACCGCGCCTCGCTGGACGTGGAGACGCTGCGCGTCGGCACCAAGCAGGCCAACGACTTCGTCACCGAGGTGGACCACGCCGCCGAGGCGGCCATCATCGACACGCTGCTCACCGCCTACCCGGACCACGGCATCTGGGCCGAGGAATCGGGCCGCCGCGACGGCAAGGGCCGCGGCAAGGGCCACGTCTGGATCATCGACCCGCTGGACGGCACCACCAACTTCATCCACGGCTTTCCCGTCTATTGCGTCAGCATCGCGCTGATGGTGGACGGGCGGCTCGAGCAGGCGGTCATCTACGACCCGACGCGCAACGACCTGTTCACCGCTAGCCGCGGCCGCGGCGCCTACCTCAACGAGCGCCGCATCCGCGTGGCCAGGCGCACGCGGCTGAGCGACTGCCTGCTCAGCACCGGCTTTCCGTTCCGCCCCGGCGACGCCTACGACACTTACCTGAAGCTGTTCGCCGACATGCTGCCGCGCGTGGCCGGCGTGCGCCGCCCCGGCTCGGCGGCGCTCGATCTGGCCTACGTCGCCGCGGGCTTTGCCGACGGCTTCTTCGAGATGGGCCTGTCGCCGTGGGACGTGGCCGCCGGCGCGCTGCTGGTGATGGAAGCCGGCGGGCTGGTCGGCAACTTCAGCGGCGAGGCCGACTTCCTCGAGACGCGCGAGTGCCTGGCGGCCAACCCGCGCATCTACGGTCAGCTGGTCGGCGTGCTCGGCAAGTACAGCCGCTACGCCGCCCCGACCCCAACGGTGGCGCCCGCCCCCGCCCCGACCCCGGCGGCCCCCGCGCCGGCCGCCGACGGCGACGCGCCCTGGTGAGGCCGCGATGAGCACGCCCCCCGCGCCGGCGGCCCCGGGTGGGGCCCCGCAGGCGCCGCTTGAGGCGCACACGCCGATGATGCAGCAGTACCTGCGCATCAAGGCGCAGCACCCCCACACGCTGGTGTTCTACCGCATGGGGGATTTCTACGAGCTGTTTTACGACGACGCGCACAAGGCGGCGCGGCTGCTGGACATCACGCTGACCACGCGCGGCCAGTCGGCCGGCGCGCCGATCCCGATGGCTGGCGTGCCGGTGCACTCGGTGGAGAGCTACCTGGCGCGGCTGGTGCGGCTCGGCGAGTCGGTGGCGATCTGCGAGCAGGTCGGCGACGTGGCCAGCGCCAAGGGGCCGGTGGAGCGCCAGGTGGTGCGCATCGTCACGCCCGGCACGCTCACCGACGCCGAGCTGCTCACCGACAAGGCCGACGCCGTGCTGCTGGCGCTGCACCGCGGCGCGCGCGAGCACTGCGGGCTGGCGTGGCTGGCCGTCACCGAGGGCACGCTGCACCTGGCCGAATGCGCCTGGAACGAGCTGCGCGGCTGGCTGGCGCGGCTGGCGCCGCAGGAAGTGCTGGCCAGCGCCGAGCTGCCCGCGCCGCTGGAGGCGCAGCTGCGCGGCTGGCTGGATGGCCTCGGCAGCGGCGGCGCCCGCGCGGCGCTGACGCTGCGGCCGGCCTGGCACTTCGATGCCGCGCTGGGCCAGCGCCGCCTGTGCGAGCAGCTGCAGGTTGCCAGCCTCGCGGGCTGGGGCGCGCAGGAACTGCCCGCCGCGCACGCCGCCGCCGCGGCGCTGCTCGACTACGGCGAGCACGCGCTGGGCCAGCGGCTTGCCCACGTGCGCACGCTGCGCGTGGTGCGGCCGCAACAGTGGATCGACCTGCCGCCGGCCACGCGGCGCAACCTGGAGCTGACGCAGACGCTGCGCGGCGAGCCGGCGCCGACCCTGCTGTCGCTGCTGGACACCTGCGCCACCGCGATGGGCAGCCGGCTGCTGCGCCGCTGGCTGCTGGAGCCGCCGCGCGACCGTGCCCCGGCGCAGGCGCGGCTGCAGGCGGTCGGTGTGCTGCGCGCGCTCGGCCCCGAGACGCTGCGCGGCGCGCTGCGCGGGCTGGCCGACGTAGAGCGGCTGGCCGCGCGCGTGGCGCTCAAGCAGGTGCGCCCGCGCGAGCTGGCCGCCCTCGTGCCGACGCTGCAGCGCGCCGCGCAGCTGGCCGCCGACATGCAGGGCTGGCCGCTTGAGCAGGCGCCGCTGCTGGAGGAACTGCAGCCGGCGCTGCAGGCGCCGCAGGAGCTGCCGGCGCTGCTGGCGCGCGCGCTGCTGCCGCAGCCGGCGGCACAAATCCGCGACGGCGGCGTCATCGCGCCGGGCTTCGACGCCGAGCTGGACGAGCTGCGCGCCATCCAGTCCGGCGCCGACCAGTTCCTGCTCGATCTGGAAGCCCGCGAGCGCGCGCGCACCGGGATCGCCAACCTGCGCGTGCAGTACAACCGCGTGCACGGCTTCTACATCGAGGTCACGCAAGGCCAGCTCGACAAGGTGCCGGCCGACTACCGCCGCCGCCAGACGCTGAAGAACGCCGAGCGCTTCATCACGCCCGAGCTCAAGGCGTTCGAGGACAAGGCCCTCAGCGCCCAGGAGCGGGCATTGGCGCGCGAGCGGTGGCTGTACGAGCGGCTGCTGGAGGACCTGCAGCCGTTCGTGCCGGCGCTGACCGCGCTGGCGCGGGCGCTGGCGACGTTGGATGCGCTGGGGGCGCTGGCCGAGCGCTCACTGACGCTGAACTGGTGCGCGCCGACCTTCAGCGCCCAGCCCGGCATCGAGATCCGCGCCGGGCGCCACCCGGTGGTGGAAGCGCGGCTGCAGGAAACCGGCGCCGGCCCCTTCATCCCCAACGACACGCTGCTGGACGCGCGCACGCGCCTGCAGATCATCACCGGCCCCAACATGGGCGGCAAGTCCACCTACATGCGCCAGGTGGCGCTGATCGTCCTGCTGGCCAGCATCGGCAGCCACGTGCCGGCGGACGCCTGCCGCCTGGGGCCGATCGACGCCATCCACACCCGCATCGGCGCCGCCGACGACCTGGCCAACGCGCAGTCCACCTTCATGCTGGAGATGACCGAGGCGGCGCAGATCCTGCACGGCGCCAGCGAGCACAGCCTGGTGCTGATGGACGAGATCGGCCGCGGCACCTCCACCTACGACGGGCTGGCGCTGGCCAGCGCCATCGCCACGCACCTGCACGACCGCGTGCGCGCCTTCACGCTGTTTGCCACGCACTACTTCGAGCTGACGCAGCTGCCGGCGCGCTGCCCCGGCGCCGTCAACCTGCACGTCAGCGCGGTGGAGGGTAAGGGGCGCGACATCGTCTTCCTGCACCGGCTGGAGCCGGGGCCCGCCAGCCGCAGCTACGGCGTGCAGGTGGCGCGGCTGGCCGGGGTGCCCGCGCCGGTGGTGCAGCACGCGCGCCAGCTGCTGGCGCAGCTGGAGCAGGCTGGCGCAGCGGCGCAGCCGCAGCTGGATCTGTTCGCAGCGCCCGCCGAGCCGCCGCCCCCGCCTCAAGCCCCAGCGATCGAAGAACACCCGGTATTGCAGCGGCTGGCCGAGCTCGACCCCGATGCGCTCAGCCCTCGGCAGGCGCTGGAGGAGCTCTACCACCTGCGCGCGCTGCTGACGGCCAGCAACGAGGCGGCAACACGGCTTCGCTAGAATGTCGTTTGGAGGCAACTTAGATACAGGCAGGAGTATTCGATGAGCGCAACCGCGTTCGACTTCGAGCGAGCTCGCTTCAACATGATCGAGCAGCAGATCCGCCCATGGGAGGTGCTCGACGCGCGGGTGCTGGCGCTGCTGGCCGAGGTCAAGCGCGAGGATTTCGTGCCCGAAGCCTATCGGGCGCTGGCGCTGTCGGATCTGGAGATCCCGCTGTCGCGCCCGGCGGTGGAGGGTGAATGCATGCTGCCGCCCAAGGTCGAGGCGCGCGCGCTGCAGGAACTCGACCTGCAGCCTACCGACAACGTGCTGGAGATCGGCGCCGGCTCCGGCTACATGGCTGCGCTGATGGGCCGGCTGGCCCGCCAGGTGCTGACGCTGGAGATCAACCCGCGCCTGGCGGACATGGCGCGCGCCAACCTCGCACGTGCCGGCGCCACCAACGTCAAGGTCAAGACCGCCGACGCCGCCGCGGCGCGCTTCGCCGCCTGCGTCGACGAGGCGCCGTACGACGCCATCGTGCTGTCGGGCGGCGTGGCCGAGGTGCCCGCGGACCTGCTCGAGCTGCTGCGCGTCGGCGGGCGCCTGCTGGCCTTCGTCGGCGACGAGGTCGTCATGCGCGCCACCGTGGTCACTCGCGCCGGCGAGGCCAGCTACCACAGCGAGCAGCCGTGGGACATCGTCGTGCCGCGCCTGCGCAACTTCCCCGAGCCGGCGCGCTTCCGCTTCTGAAAGGCCACGTCGATGGTGCCCCACATCCGCCCCGCCCAGCTCGATCAGTGGCTGCAGGACTGCGCCCGGCATGCTCCGGGCGTCACGCCCATCGTGCTCGACGTGCGCGAGCCGTGGGAATTTGCCACCGCCAGCGTGCAGCCGCAGGGCTTCGAGCTCAAGCACATGCCGATGGCCTCGATCCCGGCGCGGCTGCACGAGATCCCGCGCGACCGCCCGATCGCCTGTCTGTGCCACCACGGCGGCCGCAGCGCCCAGGTGGCTTACTTCCTGCACCGGCAAGGTTACGAGGACGTCGTCAACATCGCCGGCGGCATCCACGCTTGGGCTCTGGAGCGCGACCCCAGTGTGCCGCAATATTGAGCTGGACGCCACAGGGCTGTGCCGGGACTGGCGTGCAGACAGACCGACGGCGCTTTATACTCCCCTATGTATCTGACCACCCAGGGAACCACGCCATGCGAACCACGGCCCGCTCGTTGATCCCGTCTGCCGCATTGCGCCAAGTGGCGGCGGCCCTGTTGGCCAGCGGTTGTTGGCTGGCCAGCGCTCAGGCACAAAGCTTGCAGACCCTGCTGGACGCCGCACGCCAATACGACGCCGCCTACCTGGCGGCCCAAGCTCAATTCGAAGCCAACCGGGCCAAAGCCGAACAAGCGTTGAGCCGCGTGCGGCCTACGGTCGGTTTGTCCGCCGATGCCTTCCTCAACCGACGCGACAGCTCCGTGCCGGGGCTGGACGACAGCTTCAACAGCCAAAGCGTCAAGCTCGGGGTCAGCCATCCGCTGTATCGCCCGGGCAATCAGCTGGAAGTGGAACAGGCCGAGCGCGCGTTGCAGGCCGCGCAGGCGCAGCTCCAGCTGGCGGAGCAGGAGCTGGTGGTGCGCGTGGCGCAAGCCTACTTCGACGTGCTGGGCGCGCAAGATACACTGACCTTTGTGCGGGCGCAGAAAGCCGCGGTCGAGCAGCAGCTTGCCGCCGCCAAGCGCAACTTCGAGGTCGGCACCGCCACCATCACCGACACGCGCGAGGCGCAGGCGCGCTACGACCTCGTGCTGGCGCAGGAGGTGGCCGCGGAGAACGACCTGCGCGTCAAGCGGCTGGCGCTGGACCAGCTGGTCGGCCGCAGCGGCACCGACCCGTGGCCGCTGAAGGCCGGCGCGGCGCTGCCGGCTCCAACCCCAGACGACGTGCAGGCATGGGTGCAGCGCGCCAGCGCCGAGCACCCCGCGGTGCGCGCCGCCCAGGCGCAGCTGGACGTGGCGCGGCTGGAGGTGCGCAAGGCGCAAGCCGCCAAGGGCCCGACGCTGGATGCGGTGGCGCAATACCAGTGGAGCCGCAACCCCGCCCAGCAGCCGCCGTTCCCCTACGTGCGCAACCATGTGGCCAGCGTCGGCGTGCAGTTCAACCTGCCGCTCTACACCGGGGGGGCGCTGGAAAACCGCATCAAGGAAGCGGTTGCGTTGGAGGACAAAGCCCGCAACGACTTGGACGCCATCACGCGCAACATCGCGCAGGGCACGCGCGCGGCGTTTTTCGGCGTGCAGTCGGGCTTGGGCCAGGTGCGGGCGCTGGAGGCGGCGGAGGCGTCCAGCCAGCTGGCGCTGGAGGCCAACCAGCTCGGCTACCAGGTTGGCGTGCGCATCAACATCGACGTGCTCAACGCCCAGAGCCAGCTGTTCCAGACCAAAGCCCAGCTGGCCAAGGCGCGCTACGACGTGCTGGTCGGCGGCCTGCGCCTAAAGCAGGCCGCCGGCGTGCTCAGCGCCGACGACGTCAAGCCGATTGAGGCGCTGCTGCAGGCGCGCTGACCCCAGCCGGCGCTGCTATCGCATCCCAGGCGTCGAGCACCGCCGCCACCGTGCGGGCTGATGCCCCGCCGTGGCGGCGCAGTAGGGTGCGCGCGGCCTCACGCGCCGCCTGCAAGGCGGCGGGGTCGGCCAGCCACCCCCGCGCCACGTGCAGCGCCGCGTCGAAGTCCTCGGCGCGCCGCGCCGCGCCCTCCTCCAGCGCCGCCTGCGCCGCCTCGGCGAAATTGAACGTGTGCGGACCGAGCACAACGGGACAGGCGCACGCCGCCGCCTCGATCAGGTTCTGCCCTCCCAGCGGCGCGAAGCTGCCGCCGATCAGCGCGAGATCCGCCAGCGCGTAGTAGCCCGCCATCTCGCCGACGCTGTCGCCCAGCAGCACGTCGGCCTGCGCCGCCTCGGCAGGCCAGCGCGCCTCCCCCTCCCACGGGCCCAAGCGGCTGCGCCGCAGCACCCGCAGGCCGGCCTGCGCCAGCCGCGCGTGCACCTCGTCGAAGCGCTGTGGATGGCGCGGCACGATCAGCCACAGCGGCCTGGGTTGTGGCCACGCCGGCGCGGCGCGCCGCCACGCCGCCAGCCACGCAGCCTCCTCCCCCTCGCGGCTGCTGGCCAGCGCCAGCACCGGGCGGCCCGTGAACGCGCGCCAGGCGTCGCGCCAGCGCCGCGCCGCCGCCCAAGGCTCGGGCTGCCATGGCAGGTCGAACTTGACGTTGCCGGTGACGGCGCGCACCGGCGCGCCGAGCGCACGCAGCCGCGCCGCGTCATCCTCGGTCTGCGCCAGCACGCCGCCAAGCCCGCGGTAGGCCGGGCCGGCCAGCAGGCGCAGCCGCTGCGCGCGCCGCAGCGAGACGGCGTTGAGCCGCGCGTTGACCAGCCACAGCGGCACCCCGGCGGCACGGCAGCCCTGCACCAGCGCCGGCCAGACCTCGGTTTCCATCAGCACGCCCAGCCGCGGCTGCCAGTGCGCGAGGAAGCGCCGCACCGAAACCGGGTCGTCCCACGGCAGCCATGCCTGCGCGTCCTGCGGGCGCAGATGGCGCTGCCCTTCAGCGCGGCCGGTGGCCGTGCCGTGCGTCCACAGGATGCGCAGGTCTGGGCGGCGCTGCTGCAGCACCCGCACCCACAGCGCGGCGGCGCGCGTTTCACCCAGCGACACCGCATGCACCCACAGCCAGCCGCCGGAAGGCGCGCCGTCGTAGTGGCCGAAGCGTTCCTCCACCGCGTGGAGGTAGCCCGGCTCGGCGCGGCCGCGGCGCCGCAGCTTGGCGCGCAGCAGCGGCCGCAGCAGCGTCATTGCCGCACCGTAGAGGCGCAGCGCCGCGCGCTCGCCGGACGTCAGCTCAGCCGGCGTTGAACAGCCGCGCATACACCGCCCCGATGCCGGCCGCCTCGCGCTCGAGCGAGAAGTGCTCCGCCACCCGCGCGCGCGCGGCCTGCCCCATCCGCACCGCAGCCTGCGGATCGATCAGCACCTGCCGCAGCGCCGCGGCCAGCCCTGCGGCGTCGCCGGTGTCCACCAGCGCGCCGTTGACGCCGGGCTGCACCAGTTGCTCGAACGCCCCGGTGCGCGAGCACACCACGGCGCAGCCGCACGCCGCCGCCTCAAACGGCGTCAGGCCAAACGGCTCGTAGCGCGGGCAGGCCACGCAGACGAGGCAGCGCTGGTACCAGCGGTGCACCTCGGCCGCCGGCACCTCGCCGAGGAAGCGGATGCGATCCGCGAGGCCCGCCGCGTCGATGCGCGCCTGCAGCGCGCGCTGGTAGGCCTCATGCTGCGGCATCGCGCGGCCCGCGATCACCGCCGTCACGTCCGGCAGGTGCGGCAGCGCGGCGATCATCGCATCGACAAACACGTCGGTGCCCTTGTCCGGCCGGACGCGCCCGAACACGCCGACGCCGACGCGCCCCGGCAGGCCGCTGTCGGCCCAGGCCGCCAGCTTGTCCGGCGGCGGTGCGAAGCGCGCCAGGTCGATGCCGTGCGGCACCACCGCCGTGGTGTTGGGCACGAAGCGGGCCGCCTTCGGCGTGGTGGCGATCACGGCGTCCATGCGGCTGATCAGCCAGCGCGGAAACCAGCCGTGCCGGTGCTGCGCCGCCGAGGTGAACACCAGCCGCACCGGCAACCGCAGCACGTCGCGCGCCCACAGGCCCGCGGCCATCTCGTGGTCGCGGCGCACGTGCCAGATGCGGAACGGCCGCCCCGCTGGCGGTCGGCGCGACAGGGCGATGGCCTGCCGCAGCGTCAGGCCCGGCATGCCGTGCGGCAGCGGCGTGCCGCAGTAGGCCAGCCGCCACTGGCGCGCCTGGATCGGCACCAGCGCGTTGACGGTGGCCGACACCCCGGTGTAGCGCCGCTTGAGGTTGAAGACGATGACCTCCGGGTCGGGATCCGGGGTGAGGGTGGCGGGGACGGCGTCGGCCACGGCGGCTTTCCACACGGGCGCCGCGTCAATGCGCCGCCGCGCCGATCTCGGCGTCGGGCTTGACGCGGCGCAGCAGCGCCATCATCTCGGCTTTGATGCGCGCCAGCGCCTCGGGCGTGTGCCCCTCGAAGCGCAGCACCAGCACCGGCGTCGTATTGGAGGCCCGGATCAGCCCAAAGCCATCCGGCCAGTCCACCCGCAGGCCGTCGACGGTGCTGACCTCGGCCGGCGGGTCGAAGCGGGCCATGCGCTGCAGCTCGGCCACCAGCCGGTGCGGCTCGCCCTCGGCGCAGGCGACGTTGAGCTCGGGCGTGGCGTGGCTGGTCGGCAGCGCCTCCAGCACCGCGCCGGGGTCGGGGTGGCGGCTCAGGATTTCCAGCAGCCGCGCGCCGGCGTAACTGCCGTCGTCGAAGCCATACCAGCGCTCCTGGAAGAAGATGTGCCCGCTCATCTCGCCGCCCAGTGGCGCGCCGACCTCGCGCATCTTGGCCTTGATCAGGCTGTGGCCGGTCTTGTGCATCAGCGGCACGCCGCCGGCGGCGCGGATCGCCGGCGCCAGCCGCTGGCTGCACTTGACGTCGAAGACGATGGTGCCGCCCGGCACGCGCCGCAGCACGTCCTGCGCGAACAGCATCAGCTGCCGGTCGGGAAAGATGTTCTGCCCGCTGGGGGTGACGACGCCGAGCCGGTCGCCGTCGCCATCGAACGCAAACCCCAGATCGGCGCCGGTGCGCTGCAGAGCAGCGATCAGGTCGCGCAGGTTTTCCGGCTTGGACGGATCCGGATGGTGGTTCGGGAACTCGCCATCGACTTCGCCATACAGGACCGTGACGTCGCAGCCCAGCGCCCGGAAGAGGTCGGGGGCGCTGGCGCCGGTGACGCCGTTGCCGCAATCGATGACGAGCTTGAGCGGCCGCGCCAGCCGCACGTCGCCGGCGATGCGCGCGATGTATTCGGGCTGGATGGCCAGCCGCTGCACCCGCCCGCGCACGGGCGCCGCCGCCGCACCGCTTTCCATCGCCGCGCGCAGCGCCTGGATCTCCTCGCCGTGGATCGCGCGCCCGGCCAACACCATCTTGAAGCCGTTGTGGTGCTTGGGGTTGTGGCTGCCGGTGACCTGGATGCCGCTGCGGCAGTGCGTGGCCGCCGCAAAGTAGAGCATGGGCGTGGTCACCATGCCAAGGTCGAGCACGTCCACGCCAGCGTCCAACAGCCCCTCGATCAGCGCCTCGGCCAGCATCGGGCTGGACAGCCGCCCGTCGCGCCCCACCGCCACGGTGCGCTCGCCCAGCGCCGCCGCGCGTGCGCCGAACGCCCGCCCCAGCGCGCGCGCGAACGCCGCGTCGATCACCTCCGGCACGACGCCGCGGATGTCGTAGGCTTTGAACGCTTGGGCGGGAAAAGACAGCGCGCGGTTCATGGTCGCAGGCAAGCCCCCAGCGGGTGGCAGATCGGTGACAGGCCGTCATTGTAGAGGGGCCTATGATGCTGATGCGGCTTACGCTGCGTAGGAGCCGCCCGCCACCATCCCCTTGCCCCCATGACGTTGCGTCTGGCCGCCGAATTCGTTTTGCTCGCCGCTTTGTGGGGAGCGTCGTTTTTGTTCACCCGTCAAGCGGCGCTGGAATTCGGGCCGGTAGCCACGGCGTGGCTTCGGGTGGCCGTGGCCAGCGCGGTGCTGCTGCCGATGGTGGCGCTTGCGGGTCAGGGCGCGGCACTGCGCCGCCACGCGGGGCGCATCCTCGCGCTGGGGCTGCTCAACGCCGGGATTCCCTTTGGGTTGTTTGCCTACGCGGTGCTGTCGATCAGCACCGGGCTGGCAGCCATTCTTAACGCCACCACCCCGCTGTTTGGCGCGCTGGTGGCGTGGGCGTGGCTGGGCGAGCGGCCTGAGCGCGGGCGCGCCGTGGGCCTGGCGCTGGGCTTGGCCGGCGTGGCCATGCTGTCGTGGGACAAAGCTGATTTTCACTCGGGCGGCACCGGCTGGGCCGTGATCGCTTGCTTGGGCGCCACGCTGCTGTATGCCGTGGCGGCCAGCTACACCAAGCGGTATTTGGCGGGCGTGCCCGCCTTGGCCACCGCGGCAGGCAGCTTGCTCGGGGCGGCAATCGGGCTGGCGTGGCCCGCGTGGATGGGGTGGCCCTCCGGCACGGTCGGCAGCCTTTCAGCTTGGGGCGCCGCCGCCGCAGCGGGGGTTTTGTGCACCGGACTGGCTTACGTGCTGTATTTCCGCTTGATTGAAGCGGCGGGGCCGGCGCGCACGCTGACGGTGACGTTCTTGATCCCGGTCTTTGCGCTGGCCTACGGGGCGCTGCTGCTGGGCGAGCCGATCACCCCGTGGATGCTGGTCTGCGGCGCGGTGATTCTGGTGGGCGTCGCGCTGGCCAGCGGGATCATTCATTCCCCAGCGGGATTTCGCCGCGCTGGCTCGCGCCGCCCTGCAACGCTTCCTTGAGCTTAGGACTGGCGTGAAACGTCACCACCCGGCGCGCGGCGATCGGCACCAGCTCGCCGGTGCGGGGGTTGCGCCCTGGCCGCGGCGACTTGTCGCGCACGCCAAATTGGCCAAAACCAGCGATGCGCACCTCTTCGCCAGCGATCAGCCGTTCGGCAACAAGGGCGAAGAAGGCATCCACCAGCTCCTTGGACTCACGCTTGTTGAAGCCGATGCGCTCGTGCAGCGCCGCGGCCAGCTCGGCCTTGGTCAGCGTCGGTCGCTCGTCCGCCGCTTCGGCAGCGGCGCGGGGGGTGCGTCGGGTCGCCATGCGCCTATCGTAGCAGCTGGCGCGCCTTGGTTGCCGCCTTTTCAGGCGCGCAGCCGCGCCCCCAGCCGCGCCTGCAGCGACTGCAGCACCGCCGCCACCGCGGCGTCGATCTCGGCGTCGGTCAGCGTGGCCTCATCACGCTCCAACGTCAGCCGCACCGCCAGGCTCTTCTCGCCCTCGCTCAGGCCCGAAGGGGTCGAGCCCGTCTTCGGGCGGAAGACGTCGAACAGCACCGCCGCGCGCAGCCACGGCTGGCGCGCCGCCTCGATGGCGGCCATCAGCTCGGCGTGCGTCACCTGCTCGCGCACCACCACCGCCAGGTCGCGCTGCACCGGCTGGTGGCGGCCCACCGGCTGCGCCTGCGGCAGCGGCCGCGGCAGCACCGCCTCGAGGTCGAGCTCGAACAGCACCGGCGCCTGCGTCCAGCCCTCGGCCTGGCGCCAGCGCGGGTGCAGCTCGCCGATCACGCCAATCGCGCGCCCGTCCAGCACGATGCGCGCGCAGCGGCCCGGATGCAGCGCCGGGTGCGTCGCCGGCTCGAAGGTGGCCACGCGCGGCGCCAGCAGCGCCTCCACATCGCCCTTGACGTCGTAGAAATCGACGGCCCGGGCGCGCTCGCCCCACTGCAGCGGCCACGCATCGCCCCACGCCAGCCCCGCGACGTGCAGCGGCTGATCGATGCCGGCCACCGTCGTGTCGCCGTCCGGCACCGCGGGGTCGCGGCGGAACACGCGGCCGATCTCGAACACCCGCACACGAGAGGCGCGCCGATCCACGTTGTGGCGCAGCACCGCCAGCAGGCTGCCGATCAGGCTGGAGCGCATCACGCTTAAGTGGCTGGCGATCGGGTTCAGCAGCCGGATCGGCGCGTCGTTGCCCGCGTAATCACGCTCCCAGCGCTCCTCGACGAAGCTGAAGTTGATCGTCTCCTGGTACCCCAGCGCCGCGAGCTGGCGCCGCAGCGCAAACGGCGAGCGGCGCCCTTCCGGCCGCACGCGCGGCAGCACCGGGGCCAGCGGCGGCGCATCCGGCAGGCGGTCGTAGCCGATGACGCGCGCCACCTCCTCAATCAGATCCTCCTCGATCTGGAGGTCGAAGCGGTACGGCGGCGGCGTCACCGTCAGCACGCCGTCGCCCTCGGCCACCTGCAGCCCCAGGCGGCGCAGCGGCTCGGCGCATTGCGCCTGCGTCAGCGGCATGCCGATCACCTTGGCCGCGCGCGCCACGCGCAGCGTCACCGGCTGCGGCTGCGGCAGGTTGACGACGTGGTCGTCGATCGGGCCGGGCTCGCCACCACAGATCTCCAGGATCAGCTGCGTGATGCGCTCCACGTGCTCGCGCGTCGTGCTCGGATCGACCCCGCGCTCGAAGCGGTGCCCGGCCTCGGTGCTGAAGTTGAAGCGGCGCGCGCGGCCCGCGATCGCGTGCGGCCACCAGAACGCCGCCTCCACATAGACGTGGCGCGTGGCGTCCGACACCGCCGTGGCCTGCCCGCCCATGATGCCGGCGAGCGACTCCACGCCGCGCTCGTCGGCGATGACGCCCACCGTCTCGTCCAGCGTCACGGTCTGGCCGTTGAGCAGCTCCAGCGTCTCGCCCGCCCGAGCCCAGCGCACCTGCAGGCCGCCGTGGATCCGGTCCAGATCGAAGATGTGCGACGGGCGGCCCAGCTCGAACATCACGTAGTTGGAGATGTCCACCAGCGCCGAGATGCTGCGCTGGCCGCAGCGCGCCAGGCGCTGCACCATCCAGTCGGGGGTCCTGGCCGCGGGGTCGATACCGCGGATCACGCGGCCGGTGAAGCGCCCGCACAGGTCCGGCGCGTCGATGCGCACCGGCAGCACCTCGCCGTGGCGCGGCTCAACCGGCGCGATGGCCGGGGCGTGCAGCGGCGCACCGGTCAGCGCCGCCACCTCGCGCGCCACGCCGTGGACGCTCAGGCAATGCGCGAGGTTGGGCGTGAGCTTGAGCGTGAAGATGCGGTCGTCCAGCGCCAGCGCCTCGCGCAGATCGCGCCCGACCGGCGCATCGGCGGCGAGTTCCAGCAGCCCGCCGTGGTCGTCCGACAGGCCCAGCTCGCGCGCCGAGCACAGCATGCCGTGGCTTTCCACCCCGCGCAGCTTGCCGACGCGGATCTCCAGCGGCTTGCCGTCGGCGCCCGGGGGCAGCACCGCGCCCACCAGCGCGCACGGCACGCGGATGCCGGCGCGCGCGTTCGGCGCGCCGCAGACGATCTGCAACGGCTCGCCCTGCCCCGCGTCCACGCGGCAGACGCGCAGCCGGTCGGCGTTGGGGTGCGGCTCGGCGCTGAGGATCTCGGCCACCACCACGCGGGAAAACGGCGGCGCCACCGGGCGCACCTCCTCCACCTCGAGGCCGGCCATGGTCAGCAGCTCGGCCAGCTGGTCGCTGTCCAATGCTGGGTTGCAGAAGCTTCGCAGCCAGGATTCGGGAAACTGCATCGTGACCTCGGTCGTCGTCGGGTGCGGGACGCTTCAGCGGAACTGCGCCAGGAAGCGCAGGTCGCCCTCGAAGAACTGGCGCAGGTCGCTGACGCCGTAGCGCAGCATCGTCAGGCGGTCCGGCCCGATGCCGAACGCAAAGCCGATGTAGTGCTCCGGATCCAGCCCCATGTTGCGCACCACGTTGGGGTGCACCTGGCCGGAGCCGGCCACCTCCAGCCAGCGCCCGGCCAGTGGGCCGCCGGCAAACTGGATGTCGATCTCGGCGCTGGGCTCGGTGAACGGGAAGAAGCTCGGCCGGAAGCGCAGCTTCAGGTCATCGGTCTCGAAGAACGCGCGGCAGAACGCCGTGAAGACCACCTTCAGGTCCTTGAAGCTGACGTCGCGGCCGATCCACAGCCCCTCGCACTGGTGGAACATGGGCGAGTGCGTGGCGTCGCTGTCCACGCGGTAGGTGCGCCCCGGGGCGATGACGCGGATTTCCGGCATCTCGCCGGCGAACAGCCCCGCCCCGTCGTCGCCAGCCGCGGCGCGCGCGCGCTTGACGTGCTGCACCGCGTGGCGGATCTGCATCGGGCTGGTGTGCGTACGCAGCAGCAGCGGCGCCTCGGGCGTGCCGCCTTCGACGTAGAAGGTGTCGTGCATCGAGCGCGCCGGGTGGTCCGCCGGGGTGTTGAGCGCGGTGAAGTTGAACCAGTCGGTCTCGATCTCCGGTCCGTCGGCGACCTCGAAGCCCATCGAGCCGAAGATCGCCTCGATGCGCTCCAGCGTCAGGCTCACCGGGTGCAGCCCGCCCTGGCCGCGCTGGCGGCCCGGCAGCGTCACGTCCAGCGCCTCGGCGGCCAGCTGGCGCTGCAGCTCGGCCTCGGCCAGCTCGGCGCGGCGCGCCTGCAGCGCCGCTTCGATGGCCTGCTTGGCCTCGTTGATGGCGGTGCCGGCGGCCCTGCGCATCTCGGGCGCCAGTTGCGCCAGCGCCTTCATGCGCTCGGTCAGCAGCCCCTGCTTGCCCAGGAAGCGGGCCTTGGCGTTGTCCAGTTCCTGCGGCGTGGCGGCCTGCGCGAACTGCGCGCGCGCCGCCTGCACCAGCGAGTCGAGGTCGTTCATGCCGGGATCCATCGGAAGAACACAGGCCACGCCGAGGTGACCTCAACACAAAAGGCCAGCAGCGCGCCCGGCTGCTGGCCTTTCGAAACACCGGCGGTGCTTTTGGCTGCGCACCGCATCGCGTGAATTCACCCAGCCGCCGCCGGCGCCAAACTGGCTTTGGCGCGCTCGACGATGGCGGCAAACGCCGCCTGGTCGCGCACGGCCAGATCAGCCAGCATTTTGCGGTCGATGCCGATGGCCGCTTTGCGCAGCCCGTGGGCAAACTGGCTGTAGGTCAAGCCCAGCTCGCGCGCAGCGGCGTTGATGCGCGCAATCCACAGACGGCGAAAGTCGCGCTTGCGAGCGCGGCGATCACGATAGGCGTATTGCTGCGCCTTCATCACCGCCTGCTTGGCGACGCGGAAGACATTCTTACGACGGCCACGGAAGCCTTTGGCCAGCGCCAACACTTTCTTGTGACGGGCGCGCGCCGTCACACCACGTTTTACGCGAGGCATGTTTAGCTCCTTCGTTCAACAGTGTCGCGCTGCCGCTCACAAGCCGGCATACGGCATCATTTGGGCGATATGACCCAAATCGCGCTCGTGCACATTGGCCGGACCGCGCAATTGACGCTTGGTCTTGGTGGATTTTTTGGTCAGGATGTGGCGCTTGAACGCCTGCGCGCGCTTGACGGTGCCGCCGGGACGCACGCGAAACCGCTTTTTCGCCCCGCTTTTGGTCTTCATTTTGGGCATGATGGCTTCCTCGCGAATCAAGTCAAGGATGATTGCCACCGCAGGGCGCTGCGCGCGGCTGCCCACCGTGCACAGTCTTGATTCGAGCCTGGCCCTGCCAGTCGCTTCTATGGAAAGCCCCACATTATACACTCCCTCTCATGACACACGTCCTTCTGCCTCGCCGCGCGCTGCTGGCCGTCCCGCTGGCGTTGGCGGGCCACTGTGCCGAGGCCGCACCGGCGCTGTTTCCGGTGGCAGCCCCGGGGGCGCAGTGCGGCTGCTTTTTCGTGCAGGGCGAGCGGGTGCTGGTTGGCACGCTGCAAGGCGAAGCGACGCTGTGGGATTGGCGCGCCCGACGCGAACTGGCGCGCTTCACGCATGACATGCCCGATCACCCTGAAACCGCCGCAGTGCGCGCCTGCGCTGCTGCGCCCGACGGCTCCTGGCTGGCCACCGCCGCGGGTCGGCGGTTGCACCTGTGGCAACCTGGGCGTCAGCGCCACGTGGGCCCTTGGGAGATGGGCAGCCCGATTCGCGCGGTGGCGCTGACCGCCAACGCCGAGCACCTGCTCATCGGCACGCAGGGCATGTTGGCCTGGTATCTGCCGCCGCCAAGGCAGGGACGGCCGACCCCCATCCCGCAAAACGCGGCGGTCGGCTGCGTGGCGCTTACCGCGGACGGCCGGCTGGGCGTGACCGGCAGCGACGATGGGCTGGTGCGCGTCTGGGATCTGACCGACGGCTCCGTGCGCCATCGCTGGGCGCTGGGCGCACCGATCCGCGCCTTGGCGCTGTCGCCCGACGAGCGGATGCTGGCCGCCGCGCCCGGCATCGGGCCGGTGCGGCTGTGGCACTTGCGCGACGGGGAGCCTGCCGCGCCACCCATTGGGCCCAAGCGAGCAGGCTTCACAACCCTGACCTTCACCGCCGATGGCCGCCGGCTGGTCACCGGCAGCGCTTACGGCGAGGTCGCCCTTTGGAGCCTGCAAAGCGGAGAACGCAAAGCGGCGTGGCAAGCGCCATTGAGAAGCGCACGCGAGCGCACGAGTCGCCCGCAAGCGGTGCTGGCGCTGGCCGTGGTCGGCAAAGGGCGCTATGCCGCGCTGCTTTCGAGCGGTTCAGTGGCTGCGTGGGGCGTGTAATCGTGCGCAACGGCACGCGCAGCGAAGTGTCCCGCGCCGCCCCAACGGCGCATCAAGCCGTGATGCTGGCTTTAGGGGCTTCAGCCTTGGGCGCGCCGCCGCCTTTTTTGCGCGCCGGCGCGATCATCATGATCATCTGCTTGCCTTCGAGCTTGGGAAACTGCTCGACCACAATGGTGTCGCCCAAATCCTGGCGGATGCGCTCCAGCAGGGCCAAACCGAGCTCTTGGTGCGTGATCTCGCGCCCGCGGAAGCGCATCGTCACCTTGCATTTATCGCCGTCATCCAGAAAGCGACGGATGTTGCGCAGCTTGACCTGGTAGTCGCCCTCGTCGGTGGCGGGCCGGAACTTGACTTCCTTGACCTCGATGACCTTTTGCTTGGCCTTGGCTTCGGCAGCTTTTTTTTGCTCGGCGTATTTGAATTTGCCGTAATCGATCAGCCGACACACCGGCGGATTGGCCATCGGGGCGATCTCAACCAAATCCACGTCGAGCTCGCCGGCCATGCGAAGCGCCTCTTGCAGCGGCACGATGCCAATCTGCTGGCCATCCGGCCCGGTCAGGCGCACCTCGGGGGCGGTGATTTCACGGTTCAGACGATGCTGCCGCTCTTCGCGCTGGCGGCGATCTCGAAACGAACTGGGACGGGGCGTAGCGATGGCGACTTTCCTTCGTCAACGTTTACAAGCGACATCCTCGCGCAGGCGCTCCACAAACTGCTGCAGCGGCATGACCCCAAGGTCAAGATTGCCGCGCGCCCGCACGGCCACGCTGCCTGTGGCCTTTTCCTTGTCGCCCACGACCAGGATGTAAGGCGCCTTTTGCAGCGCGTGCTTGCGGATTTTATAGGTGATCTTGTCGCTGGCAAGATCAAGCTCGACGCGAAAGCCGTGCGCGCGCAAAGCCTTGGCGATTTCGCCACAGTAGTCCGCCTGGGCGTCGGTGATGTTGAGCACCACGGCCTGCGTGGGCGCCAGCCACACCGGCAACGCTCCGGCATACTGCTCGATCAGAATGCCAATGAATCGCTCCAGGCTGCCGACGATGGCGCGGTGCAGGATCACCGGCCGACGCCGGCTGCCGTCCTCCGCCACATATTCGGCGTCGAGCCGCTCGGCCAGGTTGAAGTCCACCTGGATCGTGCCGCACTGCCACTCACGGCCGATGGCGTCCTTCAGCGTGTACTCGATCTTGGGGCCGTAGAACGCCCCCTCGCCCGGCGAGATGGTAAAGTCGCATCCAGAGTCGCGCAGGCTCTGCATCAGGGCTGCCTCGGCCTTGTCCCACAGCTCGTCCGAGCCGATGCGCGCCGCCGGCCGCGTCGAGACCTTGTAGAGGATCTCGGTAAAGCCAAAGTCGGCATACACCTTTTTCAGCAACCGCGTAAACGCCCCGCACTCCGCCAGGATCTGATCCTCGGTGCAGAAGATGTGCCCGTCGTCCTGCGTGAAGCCGCGCACGCGCATGATGCCGTGTAGGCCGCCGCTGGGCTCGTTGCGGTGGCACTGGCCGAACTCGCCGTAGCGCAGCGGCAGATCGCGGTAGCTCTTGACGCCCTGCTTGAAGATCAGGATGTGGCCGGGACAGTTCATCGGCTTGATCGCGTAGTCGCGCTTCTCGCTCTCGGTGATGAACATGTGGTCCCGGTACTTGTCCCAGTGGCCGGTCTTCTCCCACAGCGCCTTGTCCAGGATCTGCGGGCCCTTGACCTCCAGATAGCCGTTGTCGCGATAGACCTGTCGCATGTATTGCTCGACCTGCTGCCACAGCGTCCAGCCCTTGGGATGCCAGAACACCAGGCCCGGCGCGTGCTCGTCGAGGTGAAACAGATCGAGTTCCTTGCCGAGCTTGCGGTGGTCGCGCCGCTCGGCTTCCTCCAGCCGGTGCAGGTAGGCTTGCAGGTCCTCCTTGCTGGCCCAGGCGGTGCCGTAGATGCGCTGCAGCTGCTCGTTGCGGGGGTCGCCGCGCCAGTAAGCGCCGGCCACCTTCATCAGCTTGAAGTGCTTGAGCTTGCCGGTGGAGGGCACGTGCGGGCCGCGGCACAGATCCTCGAACGCGCCCTCGCGATAGAGACTGATTTCCTCGCCTTCGGGGATGCTTTCGATGATCTCGGCTTTGTAGTGCTCGCCCATCGCGCGGAAGTGCGCCACCGCCTCGTCGCGCGGCAGCACGCGGCGCTGCACCGGCTCGTCGCGCGCGGCGAGCTCCGCCATCTTCTTCTCGATCGCCGCCAGATCCTCCGGCGTAAAGGGGCGCTTGTAGCTGAAGTCGTAGTAAAAGCCGTCCTCGATCACCGGCCCGATCGTCACCTGCGCGTCGGGAAACAGCTCCTTGACGGCGTAGGCCAGCAAGTGCGCGGTGGAGTGGCGCACCACCTCCAGCCCTTCCGGATCCTTCGGCGTCAGGATCCAGACGCGCGCGTCGCGCTCGACGACATGGCTCAGGTCCACCGCGCGGGGCGCCGCCTCGCCGTCGAGCTGGATCTTGCCGGCCACCGCCGCTTTGGCCAGCCCCGGCCCGATGGCTGCGGCAATCTCGCCCACGGTCACCGGGCCGTCGAAAGAACGCTGGGCGCCATCGGGGAGCGTGATGTGAATGACCGGCATAGGTTTGATTGCAGCGACAACAAAAAGCGCGGCTGCCTTGAGGAACCGCGCTGCTTAACTTTCAACCAGCTTGGCGGATTTTCGCACAGAATAGGAAGCTGGTTTTCGCGGCCGCCCGACGTCAGCCGCCTCAACGCAACCGTGTTGGCCACAAAAAGGTTCGTCACGCGATGGCTAGCCTCACCACTGAACAGTTGTTTGACCGCGCCCGCACCTACCACGCATGGCAGCCACGCCCTGTGCCTGAAGCCCTGCTGCGGCAGCTCTACGATTGGATGAAATGGGGGCCGACGTCGGCGAACTGCTGCCCTGCGCGGATCATCTTTGTCACCAGCCCCGAGGCCAAGGCGCGTTTGCTGCCTTGCCTCAGCGAAGGCAACCGCGCCCAAACCGAAGCGGCTCCGGTGACAGCCATCCTCGGCATGGACATGGCGTTTTACGAGCAGCTGCCGCGGCTGTTTCCGCACAACCCGCAAGCGCGCAGCTGGTTTGAGGGCAACCCGGAGCTCATCGCCGCCACCGCGCTGCGCAACGCCAGCCTGCAGGGCGGCTACTTTATCTTGGCGGCGCGCGCGCTGGGGCTGGACTGCGGGCCGATGAGCGGCTTTGACGCCGCCGCGGTCGATGCGGCCTTTTGGGCCGGCACCACAGTGCGCACCAACTTTCTGTGCAACCTCGGCTACGGCGACCCCGCGGGTCTTTACCCGCGCGGGCCGCGTCTGAGCTTCGACGAAGCTTGTCGCATCGTCTAAACCCGATCCGGCGCCGCCTTGGCGGCGCTGCGTCCGCCCCAAGCGAAAAGCCCGCGCAGCCCGCAGCCGGGCTGCACGGGACGGCGGTTCGGGCCGCGCCGCGCCCCCATCCGGGGTGCGCGGCAATTGTGTGGCTCAGTGGAACTGCGCCTCTTCGGTGGATCCCACCAGCGCCTTGACGCTGGAGGAACCGCCTTGAATGACGGTGGTGACGTCGTCGAAGTAGCCCGCCCCCACCTCTTGCTGATGCGACACAAAGGTGTAGCCCAGCTCGCGCGCCTTGAATTCGGGTTCCTGCACCATCTCGACGTAGTGCTTCATGCCCTGGCCGCGCGCGTAGTGGTAGGCGAACATGAAGGTGTTGTACCAGTTGATGTGGATGCCGGCCAGCGTGATGAACTGGAACTTGTAGCCCAGCTCCGACAGCTTGTCCTGGAACTCGGCGATCGTCTTGTCGTCGAGGTTCTTCTTCCAGTTGAACGACGGCGAGCAGTTGTAAGCGAGCAGCTTGCCGGGGTATTTTTCGTGGATGGCCTGCGCGAACTCGCGCGCGAAGCCCAGGTCCGGCGTGCCGGTCTCGCACCACACCAGGTCGGCGTACGGCGCGTAAGCCACGCCGCGGCTGATCGCCTGCTCCAGGCCGTTCTTGACGCGGAAGAAGCCTTCCTGCGTGCGCTCGCCGGTCAGGAACGGACGGTCGTTGGCGTCGTGGTCGCTGGTCAGCAGGTTGGCCGCCTCGGCGTCGGTGCGCGCCAGCACGATGGTGGGCACGCCCATCACGTCGGCCGCAAAGCGCGCGGCAATGAGCTTCTCGATCGCCTCCTGCGTCGGCACCAGCACCTTGCCGCCCATGTGGCCGCACTTCTTCACCGCCGCCAGCTGGTCCTCGAAGTGCACGCCGGCGGCGCCTGCGGCGATCATGTTCTTCATCAGCTCGAAGGCGTTGAGCACGCCGCCGAAGCCGGCCTCGGCGTCGGCCACGATCGGCAGGAAGTAATCGATATAGCCGGCATCACCGGGGCCGATGCCGCGGCTCCACTGGATCTCGTCGGCGCGCTTGAAGGTGTTGTTGATGCGGCGCACCATCGTCGGCACCGAGTCGTAGGCGTACAGCGACTGGTCCGGATACATGGTTTCGCTGGTGTTACCGTCGGCAGCCACTTGCCAGCCCGACAGATAGACCGCCTCCAGCCCGGCCTTGGCCTGCTGCATGGCCTGGCCCGCGGTGATCGCACCAAAGGCGTTGACGTAGCCTTTCTTGGCCTCGCCGTTGATCAGGCGCCAAAGCTTTTCCGCCCCGCGCTTGGCCAGCGTGTATTCGATTTGCAGCGAGCCGCGCAGGCGCACCACGTCGGCGGCGCTGTAGCCGCGCTTGATGCCTTTCCAGCGCGGGTTTTCAGCCCAGTCTTTCTCCAGAGCAGCGATCTGCTGTTGACGGGTGGGATAGGTCGTCATGCCAAGACTCCTTCAACTTCGGATGGGATCGTGAAACCGGCGGCTGCGGCTGGCGAAAGCGCCGCCTGCTGGGTCACAGTATAAGTCTTCTATAAGACAGAACAGATATCTTGTGTCTTATACAAGACTCAAAAAACGCTATAAAAATTAATCTTTTAGATATCCTATTTCTTATCGTGAGAACCCTGTTCGCACCATGCGCGCAAGCCATTCCAGACGCCACCCGCTCTTTTCATATCAGCGACGTTATTTTCAAATCTTGAAATCATGACGAGACCCCAAGCTCGTCCCAAGCTCGTCGCATCCCCACGCCGGCACTACAATGTCCGTCGTGCTCCGGGGTGTCCACGCAAAGTGGGCTGAGACGGCGCTGCGTGCAGGCGCCGAACCCGTCGAACTTGATCCGGGTCATGCCGGCGAAAGGACGAGCCAGCCCACAGGCGCTGCCTTGGCGCCGCGTCAGGTTTGGATGCTCTCGGGGCCGCCAGCCATCCGCCCCACTTGAGGAGAGCGTCCATGACCGAAGCCGCCACCGTGGCTCTTGCCAGCCCGCGCCGCGCCACCGCGCCAGAGCCCCACGCCATCACCATTGGGCCCATTTGCGGCTCGCGCAAGGTGTACGTCACCGGCAGCCGCCCGGATCTGCGCGTGCCGATGCGCGAGATCGCCCAGTCGCCAACGCCCGCGGCGCTGGGCGGCGAGCCCAACCCGCCGGTGTGGGTGTATGACACTTCGGGCCCCTACACCGCGCACGACGCCGACATCGACATCCGCCGCGGTCTGCCGCCGCTGCGCCTGCGCTGGATCGAGGAGCGCGGCGACACCGAGACGCTGCCCGGGCCGAGCAGCAGCTGGGGACAGGCGCGGCAGCGCGACCCGGCCACCGCGCACCTGCGCATGCCGGGGCCCATGCGCCCGATCCGCCGCGCGCGCGCCGGCGCCAACGTCACGCAGCTGCACTACGCGCGCCGCGGCCTCATCACGCCGGAAATGGAGTTCGTCGCCATCCGCGAAAACCAGAACCGTCAGGCTTACCTGGAGGCCCTGCGCGCCTGCGGCCCGCGCGGGCAGGCGATGGCCGAGCGGCTGCTGCGCCAGCACCCCGGCCAGGCGTTCGGCGCGCGCATCCCGGCCGAGATCACGCCGGAGTTCGTGCGGCAGGAGGTCGCTGCCGGCCGCGCCATCATCCCCGCCAACGTCAACCACCCGGAGAGCGAGCCGATGATCATCGGCCGCCACTTTCTGGTCAAGGTCAACGCCAACATCGGCAACTCGGCGCTGGCGTCTGACATCGCCGCCGAAGTGGACAAGATGGTCTGGGCGGTGCGCTGGGGCGCCGACACCGTGATGGATTTG
This sequence comes from Tepidimonas alkaliphilus, assembly GCF_007556595.1. GTDB lineage: Bacteria > Pseudomonadota > Gammaproteobacteria > Burkholderiales > Burkholderiaceae_C > Tepidimonas > Tepidimonas alkaliphila. Next base: position 66,172 of record NZ_VJNB01000009.1, on the reverse strand, counting down.
TCCACCGGACGCCACATCCATGAGACGCGCGAGTGGATCATCCGCAACAGCCCGGTGCCGATCGGCACGGTGCCGATCTATCAGGCGCTGGAAAAGGTTGGCGGCGACCCGGAGGCGCTGTCGTGGGAGGTGTTTCGCGACACGCTGATCGAGCAGGCCGAGCAGGGGGTCGATTACTTCACCATCCACGCCGGCGTGCGGCGCGACTTCATCCCCTTGACCGAGCGGCGGCTAACCGGCATCGTCTCGCGCGGCGGCTCGATCATGGCGCGCTGGTGCCAAGCGCACCGACAGGAAAACTTCCTCTACACCCACTTCGAGGAGATCTGCGAGATCATGAAGGCGTACGACGTCGCTTTCAGCCTCGGCGACGGGCTGCGCCCCGGCTCCATCCACGACGCCAACGACGAGGCGCAGCTCGCGGAGCTGCGCACGCTGGGCGAGCTGACGCGCATCGCCTGGCGGCACGACGTGCAGGTGATGATCGAGGGGCCTGGCCACGTGCCGATGCAGCTGATCCAGGCCAACATGGACGAGCAGCTGCGCCACTGCCACGAAGCACCGTTTTACACGCTGGGACCGCTGGTGACAGACATCGCGCCCGGCTACGACCATCTGGCCAGCGCGATCGGGGCGGCGCAGATCGGCTGGTATGGCACGGCCATGCTGTGCTACGTCACGCCGAAGGAACACTTGGGCCTGCCCGACCGCGACGACGTCAAGCAAGGACTGATCGCTTACAAGATCGCCGCGCACGCCGCCGACCTGGCCAAGGGCCACCCGGGCGCGCAGATCCGTGACAACGCCATATCCAAGGCGCGCTTCGAGTTCCGCTGGCAGGATCAGTTCAACCTGGCGCTGGACCCCGACACCGCGCGCGCCTACCACGACGCCACGCTGCCGAAGGACGCCGCCAAGAGCGCGCCGTTTTGCTCGATGTGCGGGCCGAAGTTCTGCTCGATGCGCATCACGCAGGAGCTGCGCGCGCACGCCGACGCCGCCGCAGCCTAGCGCGCCGCCGCCGGGCGCTGCAACTCCCACGTGGCCGACAGGCGACCGGCGAAGGTGACGTGCAGCGTGGCGCCGTCGGCACGGGTGGATAGGATCACGCCCGGCTGCGGCGCCGGGTCGGTGGCGGTCACCTGCAGCATGCCGGGCGGCCACACGACCTTGAGCTCGGCCTCCATCGGCAGGTAGCCATCCAGGTAGCGCCGCATCAGCGGGCCGGCGTGCAGCTTCCAGCGTCCCTCGCCGGCTGGCTCCAGCGCGCGCGTGCGCAGGTCGATGCAGACGCTGCCGCCGCGCTGGACGTCGGCCAGCTCGACGCGGCGGCCCTCCACCCACGCGCGGCCGACGCCCTCGGTGCTGACGATGTCAATCGACTGCACGCGCTCGGGGTTGAACGCCACCACGATGCGCGGGTTGGGATCGAGCTGGCGGTGGCAGGTGCGCATCGTCACCACCCCCTGCCGCAGGCTGTCGGCGTCGATGCGCGCCTCGGCGTCGTAGCGGTAGGCGCCGGGATCGGGCCGCTCGGCCAGGAAGCGCAGCTCGCCTTCGCGGGCCACGTCGTCCAGCGTCAACGCTCCAACGGACCCCGCGCCCACGACGCCCATGACCAGCGCGGCCACCATCCGCGCCCGGGTTGTCTCCATGGCATGCCCTTTCGACGTGTTGGAGACGGCATGCTAGGCTTGGTTGCCGGCAGCGCAACACTCAAGGGCCGCCTTAACCCTGTTCAAGCAAGGGTTGAACCGCCAACGGCCAGCTGAGGTTCAGACCGCGCCCAGCCCCGGCACCAGCGCACCGGGCGGCTCGCCGCGCTTGCGCGCCGCGGTGAAGGCCAGCATCCGCTCGATCGGCAGCCGCGCGCGCGGGATCAGCTCCGGCGCCACGTGGATCTCGTTGAGCCCCGTCTCCAGCACCTCCAGCACGCCGCGCAGGCCGTTCATCGCCATCCACGGGCAGTGCGCGCAGCTCTTGCAGGTGGCGCCGTTACCGGCCGTGGGGGCCTCCAGGAACAGCTTGTCCGGATGGCGCTGGCGCAGCTGGTGCATCAGCCCGCTGTCGGTAGCGACGATGAACACCCTGGCCGGCAGGTTGGCCGCGGCCTGCAGGATCTGCGAGGTCGAGCCGACCACGTCGGCCTGCGCCACCACCGCCGCCGGGCTTTCCGGGTGCACCAGCACCTTGGCCTCGGGGTATTCGCGCCGCAGCGCCTCCAGCTCGAACGCCTTGAACTCGTCGTGCACGACGCAGGAGCCGCGCCACAGCACCATGTCGGCGCCGGTCTCGCGCTGGATGTAGCCGCCCAGGTGCTTGTCCGGCGCCCACAGGATGCGGTGCCCGGCGTCGCGCAGCGCACCGACGATGTCCAGCGCGCAGCTGGAGGTCACCACCCAGTCGGCCTGCGCCTTCACGGCGGCGCTGGTGTTGGCATAGACCACCACCGTGCGGTCGGGGTGCTCGGCGCGGAAGGCCGCGAAGTCGTCGGGCGGGCAGCCGATGTCGAGCGAACAGGTCGCGTCCAGATCGGGCATCAGCACCGTCTTGTCGGGCGAGAGGATCTTGGCCGTCTCGCCCATGAAGCGCACGCCGGCCACCACCAGCGTGCGGGCCGGATGGTCGCGGCCGAAGCGCGCCATCTCCAGGCTGTCGCTGACCAGCCCGCCGGTGGCCTCGGCCAGATCCTGCAGGTCCGGGTGCACGTAGTAGTGCGCCACCAGCACGGCGTCGCGCGCGCGCAGCAGCTCGGCGATGCGGGCCTTGAGCGCCTGCCGCTCGGCCGGGGACGGCTCGTCCGGCACCCGCGCCCACGCGTGGCGCGTGGTGCACGCCGGCTGCTCGACCTCCACCTCGATCACGTGTTCCATCTCGTCGCTCGTCCTTCACGGCGGCAGCAGGCGCATCGACAGGTCCACGGCCTGGATGTCCTTCGTCAGCGCCCCCACCGAGATGCGGTCCACGCCGGTCTCCGCGAGCGCCCGCACGTTGGCCAGCGTCACGCCGCCGGAGATCTCCAGCACCGCCCCGCCGCCGGGGTGGGCGTCGTTGCGCCGCACCGCCTCGCGCAGCGTCGGCAGCTCCATGTTGTCCAGCAGGATCAGGCGCGCGCCGGCGTCCAGCGCCTCGTCGAGCTGCGCCAGCGTCTCGACCTCGATCTGCACGAACAGCGCCTGCGGCGCCAGCCGCTGCGCGCGCCGCAGCGCCTCGGCCACGCCGCCGGCGGCGGCGATGTGGTTTTCCTTGATCAGGATGGCGTCGTGCAGCCCCATGCGGTGGTTGAGCCCACCGCCCATGCGCACCGCGTACTTCTGCGCCACGCGCAGCCCCGGCAGCGTCTTGCGCGTGTCGCAGATGCGCGCGCGCGTGCCGGCCACGGCATCGACGTAGCGGCGCGTGGCGGTGGCCACGGCCGACAGCGTCTGCAGGAAATTCAGCATCGTGCGCTCGGCGCTCAGCAGCGCGCGCGCCTCGGCCTCGACCTCGAACACGGTGGCGCCCGGCTCCACGCGGCCGCCCTCGTCGACGCGCCAGTCCCAGCGCGCGCCGGCGTCCAGCGCCCGCAGCGCCGCCTCCACCCACGGCCGCCCGCACACCACGGCGCCTTCGCGCGCGATGACGCGCGCGCGAAGGCGCCGCCCTGGCGGCGCCAGCGCCGCGGTCAGGTCGCCGGGCCCGACGTCCTCCGCCAGCGCGCGCGCCGCGTCGGCCTCAGCCTGCCGCGCCACATCGGGCAGCGGCGGCTGCAGGCTCAGGGGATCAGGCCGGCGGCGAAACTCGGATTTGACCAAAGCATCCATCTAAGATGGCTGGGCGCGGACGCGCTCGCACCCCACGACCGTCGAAACAAGCGGCATAGCAAAGCCAAAAGCATACTACGCCGGCTGGGCCATGAGTGGCCGCCCCGTCGGCCAACCCTGCGGCATCCGGATGTTCTAGACTAGCGCCTGCGGCTCAAAAGCCGCGCACCCCCGCGCTGCCATGACCGACCCTTCCATTCGCACCCCTTATGGCACGCTGCCGGCAGCGGCGCCGCTGCCGCCGCGCAAGCCGGTGAGCTTGCCCCGTCTGCAAGAAATGCGCGAGCGCGGCGAGAAAATCGCCATGCTGACCGCCTACGACGCGACGTTTGCCGCCGTGGCCGACGCCGCCGGCGTGGACTGCCTGCTGGTGGGCGACTCGCTCGGCATGGTCTGCCAGGGCCGCCCCAGCACCGTCGGCGTGACGTTGCAGGAGATGTGCTACCACACCGAGTGCGTGGTGCGCGGTGTGCGCCGCGTGCAGGGCACGGTGTGGATCATTGGCGACCTGCCGTTTGGCAGCTACCAAACCTCCCGGGAAGAGGCCATGCGCAGCGCCGCCGCGCTGATGCAGGCTGGCGCGCACATGGTCAAGCTGGAAGGCGGCGGCTGGACGGTGGAGACGGTGCGCTTTCTGGTCGAGCGCGGCATCCCGGTGTGCGCGCACCTGGGGCTGACGCCGCAAACCGTGCACGCGCTGGGCGGCTACCGCGTGCAGGGCCGCAGCGACGCCGAGGCCGAACGGCTGCGCCGCGACGCGCTGGAGCTGCAAGACGCCGGCGCCACCATGCTGGTGCTGGAGATGGTGCCGGCAGCGCTAGCTGCCGAAATCACGCGCCAGCTGCCGCGCTGCCACACGATCGGCATCGGCAGCGGCAACGGCACCGCCGGCCAGGTGCTGGTGATGCACGACATGCTCGGCTTGCACCTGGGTCGCACGCCGCGCTTCGTGCGCAACTTCATGGAAGGCGCCGCCAGCGTGCGCGACGCCATGGCTGCGTATGTGGCCGCGGTCAAAAACGGCACCTTCCCCGACAATACGCTGCACGCTTGGTAGCCCTTGGCTGACTGGCGCAGCGCTGCTAGCTTGCCCATTTTCAACCCATTCTGATGCGCGTCATCCACACCATTGCCGATCTGCGCCAGGCGCTGGCCGCCTTCGACCGCCCTGCTTTCGTGCCCACCATGGGCAATTTGCACGACGGTCACTTAAGCCTGGTGCGTCACGCGCGCACCTTGGGCGACGTGACGGTGGTCAGCATCTTTGTCAACCGGCTGCAATTTTTGCCGCACGAGGATTTCGACACCTACCCGCGCACGCTGCAGGCCGACTGCGCGCGGCTGGCGGAGGTCGGCTGCGACCTTGTCTTTGCGCCCGCGGAGGAGGAGCTCTACCCCGAGCCGCAAACTTTCAAGGTGCAGCCAGCGCCAGCGCTGGCCGACATGCTGGAGGGGCACTTTCGCCCCGGCTTCTTCACCGGCGTCTGCACGGTGGTGATGAAGCTGTTTCAATGCGTCTTCGCTCAAGCCAAGGGCGAACGCCACGCCGTGTTCGGCAAAAAAGATTACCAGCAGCTGATGGTGATCCGCCACATGGTGCGGCAGTTCGCGCTGCCGGTGACGATCCACGGGCTGGAGACCGCGCGCGCGCCGGACGGGCTGGCGCTGAGCTCGCGCAACAGCTACCTTTCGCCCGAAGAGCGCGCCGAAGCGCCGCAGCTGGCGCAGGCGCTGCGGCTGCTGGCCGCCGACGTGCTGGGCGGCGAGCACAACCTGGCCGCGCTGGAGCGGCGCGCCATGCAGGCGCTGGCTGCGCGCGGCTGGCAGCCGGACTATCTGACGGTGCGCCGTCGCGACGACCTGCAGCCGCCCGCGCCGCATGAGATCCAGCCCGGTCGGCTGGTGGCGCTCGGCGCGGCGCGGTTAGGCCGCACGCGCCTGATCGACAATTGGGAATTCTGAGGCTAACCGAACCCTTGGGGCTATAGGGCACGCCGGTTTACTCGGGCTTGGGGTCGCGCCCCATCAGCCGATCGACCGCTGCGCGTGGGTCCAGTTGGCCGTCCAGCAAGGCTACCACCGCTTGCGTGATCGGCATCTCCACGCCCAAAGCGCGCGCGCGCCGGGCCACCGTATGCGCGCTATAGACCCCTTCTGCGACGTGTCCGAGCGATTGCAGCGCCTGCTGCGGCGCCCACCCTTGAGCCAAGCGAAGGCCCACCTGGCGGTTGCGGCTCAAATCGCCGGTGGCGGTCAACACCAGGTCGCCCAGCCCGCTCAAGCCCATGAACGTCTCCGCACGGGCCCCCAGCGCCACGCCCAGCCGGGTCATTTCGGCCAGGCCGCGGGTGATCAAAGCCGCCCGCGCGTTGTGCCCCAGGTGCAGGCCGTCGCACAGGCCGGTGGCGATCGCCAGCACATTTTTGACCGCTCCGCCAACCTCAACCCCGACCACGTCGTCGTTGGCGTAAACGCGCAAAACCGGGCCGTGAAACGCCTCGATCATGGCGGCGCGCACCGCCGGTTCGCGACTGGCGGCCACCAGCGCCGCAGGCAATCCCTGGGCCACCTCACGGGCAAAACTGGGGCCGCTGAACACGCCGGTGCGCAATGCCGGGGCCACGGCTTGCGCCACTTCGTGGCCGAGCAGACCCTGCGCGTCTGCTTGCCGGGGCCGCTCGAATCCCTTGCACAGCCACACCACGGGCACGTGCGCGCGGCCACGCGCCGGCAAGGTCTGCGCCAGCTGCGCCAACCAGCCGCGCAGCGCCGCCACGGGGGTGCCGACCACCACCAAATCGGCATCGTCCAGCCACGGCATCAGCGCGGCCAGCTCACCGCCAGCGACCTCAAGCTGAGCAGGCAAAGCCACGCCCGGCAGGTAGCGCGCGTTGACGCGGGTGCGGGCCATCGCCTCGGCTTGCGCTGGGTCGCGCGCCCACAGGCGCACCTGGTGCCCGCCTTGCGCGGTGACCACCGCCAGCGCGGTGCCCCAAGCTCCCGCCCCCAGGATGGTGACCCGCATTTTCAGTGGATCGGCTCTCGATTACGCCGCCTGGCCGTTGGCCGCCGCTTCAGCCTGCCGCTGGGCCATCTGCTGCTCGTACATAGCCTGGAAGTTGAGCTCCGCCAAATGCACCGGCGGAAAGCCCGCGCGCACGATCAGATCGGCCATGTTGGCGCGCAAGTAGGGGTACACGATCTGCGGGCACTGGATGCCCACCACCTGCTGCAGCACCTCTTGCGGAATGTGGCGGATCTCAAAAATGCCGGCCTGCTTGGCCTCGACCAAAAAAACGGTGCGCTCGCCGATCTTGGTGTGCACCGTGGCCACCACCGTCACTTCGAAAATGCCTTCGGCCACCGATTGGGCTTCGACGCCCAGCTGCACATCCACGCTGGGCTGCTGGGTTTCCAGAAAGATGGCCGGCGAGTTGGGCTGCTCCAGCGAGGCTTCTTTCAGATAGATGCGCTGGATCTGGAACACGGGGGTCGGTTGTTGGGTTTCGTCTGCCATGTCGGGCTCGCTGATGGACAAAGGCCGGCGCGTGACCGGCGGGCTTGATGGATGGAGCGCCGATTATGGCAGCGCTTGGCCCTTGCCCCGCGCGTCCTCAGGCAGGCGAAGGGCCGCGCAACAGCGGCTCCAGCCCGCCGCGCGCATCCAGCGCGTGCAGGTCGTCGCAGCCCCCCACGTGCTGACCGTTGATGAAGATTTGCGGCACGGTGCTGCGGCCCGCCAGTCGCGCCATTTCTTGCCGCACCTCAGGCCGGCCATCGACCTTGATCTCTTCCCATTCGGTCACCCCGCGTGCGCGCAGCAACGCCTTGGCGCGATGGCAATAGGGGCAAAAATCGCTGCTGTAGATCTTGACGTGAGCCATGTTGACCGCGTTGACATGAAAGCCTTCGACCTCGCAGCCCCGCTGGGCCGCCGAGTCCCCGAGCCGCCGCTGAAGCTCCTAGCCGCCGGTTTGCACCGGCAGGCTCGCGGCTCGCCAAGCCGCCAAGCCGCCCGCCAGCGAGACCGCCTTGTCGTAGCCGAGCTTTTTGGCGATCGCCGCCGCCCGGCGCGAGCGCACGCCCGAGGCGCACACCAGCACCAGCGGCGTGGCCTTGTTCTTGACCACCTGCGGCAAGCGCGTCGCCAGCTCATCCAGCGGCACATTGCGCGCGCCGGCCACATGCCCGGCGGCAAATTCCGCCGGCGTGCAAACGTCGATCACCACGGCCTTGTCGCGGTTGATCATCTGCACCGCCTGCGTGGGGTTGACGCCGGCGGCCAATCCGCCCGTCAGCGCGGGCCACAGCAACATCAAGCCCGAGCCCAGCGCCACCGCGACCAACACCCAGTTGTCCGCCAAGAATTCCAGCACGATTCGAGCACCTCGTTTACGGATGGCCCGCCAGCCGCCCAGCGGCGACCGGCCTGTTTGAACTGGGGCGATATTCTAGAATGTTGACGTTTATCCCTCTTTTCTCTTTTCTTGTGCGGGCTGCCGACGACCCGCCCAAGCCCCAGCCCAGCGTACCCAACCATGCATCAGCTCGTTCTTATCCGCCACGGCGAATCCACCTGGAACCTCGAAAACCGCTTCACCGGCTGGACGGATGTGGATCTCACCCCCACCGGCATCGCGCAGGCGGTGGCGGCCGGCCGCTTGCTGCGTGACGAAGGTTGGGACTTTGACCTGTGCTACACCAGCCTGCTTAAGCGCGCCATCCACACGCTGTGGCACGTGCTGGACGAAATGGACCGCACCTGGCTGCCGGTGGTCAAGGACTGGCGGCTCAACGAGCGGCATTACGGCGCGCTGCAAGGACTCAACAAAGCCGAAATGGCGCGTCAATACGGCGATCAGCAGGTGCTGCTGTGGCGGCGCAGCTACGACGTGCCCCCGCCCGCCCTGCAACCCGATGACCCGCGCTGCGAGCGTCACGACCGACGCTACGCGCACCTCAAGCCCGAACAAATCCCCCTGACCGAATGCCTCAAAGACACCGTAGCGCGCGTGGTGCCGTATTGGGAACAGACCATCGCCCCGGCAGTGCGCGCCGGCCAACGCGTGCTGGTGGTGGCGCACGGCAACTCGATCCGGGCGCTGATCAAGCACCTGGATCGGATTTCGGACACCGACATTGTCGGGCTCAACATCCCCAACGGCGTGCCGCTGGTCTATGAATTTGACGATGCGCTGCGCCCGCTGGGGCGGCGCTACCTTGGCGATGCAGCGGCGGTGGAAGCCGCCGCGGCCACCCTCGCCCAGCACAGCGTCAGCGGCTAGCCGCCCAAGACGCCGCCCATGAAAGCGCAGCCCAAGCCAGGAAGCTGCATGCCACCGGAACCCGGCTCACTGGGCTTTTGTCCAAGGTGTATAGTGCCGACATTCGGATGCAGGACACGCCATGGGGCATAAATTGAACATCGCGGGCTGGGTGGCGCTGGGCGCTCTGGCTGGAGCCCTGACCACCGTCGGGCTGCAAGCGACGGCGCGGGCCAGCTTTGCGCCGCTGCCGCTGCAAGAACTGCAACAATTTGCTGCCGTCTATGGGATGATCAAAAGCGATTACGTCGATCCCGTGGACGACAAAAAGCTGATCACCGACGCCATTGCCGGCATGGTCTCGGCGCTGGATCCGCATTCGCAATATTTTGACGCCAAGAGCTTTAAGGAATTTCGGGAGGGCACCTCAGGCCGCTTTGTCGGCGTCGGCATCGAAATCACGATGGAAGACGGCCTGGTCAAGGTGGTCTCGCCGATCGAAGATTCGCCAGCCTTCCGCGCCGGAATCAAAGCCGGCGACCTTATTACCAAGATCGATGACACAGCGGTCAAGGGTCTGACCATCAACGAGGCCGTCAAGCGCATGCGCGGCGAGCCCAACACCAAAGTCGATTTGACCATCTTCCGCCGCGACGAAAACCGCACCTTCCGCGTCACCATCACGCGGCAAGAGATCAAAACCGTCAGCGTGCGCGCCCGGGTGGTGGAGCCTGGCTACGCCTGGGTGCGCGTGTCCCAGTTCCAAGAGCGTACGCTGGAGGACTTTGCCCGCAAGATCGAAGAAATCGTGCGCGCCGAACCCAACCTCAAGGGCCTGGTGCTCGATTTGCGCAACGACCCCGGCGGCTTGCTCGATGCGGCGGTGGGTTTGGCCGCGGTGTTCTTGCCCGACAACGCGGTGGTTGTCACCACCAACGGCCAGCTGGAGGAAAGCAAAGCCACCTACCGCGCCACGCCTCGCGATTATTTGCGCCGGCCCGGCAACGATCCCGTGGCGCGGTTGACCGCGAGCACGCAAGGGCTGCTCAAGCGCATCCCGCTGGTGGTGCTGGTCAACGAGGGCTCGGCCTCCGCCAGCGAAATCGTCGCCGGGGCGCTGCAGGATCACAAGCGCGCCGTCGTCATGGGCAGCCAAACCTTCGGCAAAGGCTCGGTGCAGACGGTGCGGCCCTTGGGGCCGGATACGGCGCTGAAGCTCACCACCGCGCGCTACTACACCCCCAGCGGGCGCTCCATTCAGGCCAAAGGCATCGTGCCAGACGTGTGGGTGGACGAAACGCCCGAAGGCAATCTGTTTTCGGCGCTGCGCACGCGCGAGGCCGATTTGGACAAACACTTGGCGGGGCCCGATGAGACCCCGTTGAGCGAAGCCGAGCGCGAGGCGCTGCGTCAGCGCGAACGCGAACGTGAACAAGCCCGCCAGCGGCTGGAAGAGGAGCAACGCAAAAATCCGGGAGCGCGGCTGCTGCCGGAATTTGGCTCGGATAAGGATTTTCAGTTGCAACAGGCGCTCAATCAACTCAAAGGCTTGCCGGTGGTGGTCAGCAAAACCGCCACGGAGCGCCCCGCCAAAGCGGAAAATTAACCCTGCGCCGCGCCCCCGATGACCGACGAGCAATTGCTGCGCTATTCGCGCCATATCCTGCTTGAGGAGCTGGGCATCGAGGGGCAGCAACGCTTGTTGGCGTCGCATGCCGTTATTGTCGGCGCCGGAGGGCTCGGCTCGCCCGCGGCGCTGTATTTGGCCAGCGCCGGCGTAGGCCGCATCACGCTGGTCGATCCTGATGTGGTCGATCTCACCAATCTGCAACGTCAAATTGCCCACACCACGCCACGGATCGGGCAGCTCAAAGTGGAGTCCGCGCGCAGCGCCTTGCAGGCGCTCAATCCCGATGTGCGCGTCGAGATCAACGCCGAACGGGCCGACGAGGCTCGGCTGGACGCGTTGCTGCCTGGCGCCAGCGTGGTGCTGGACTGCAGCGACAACTTTGCCACCCGGCATGCGCTGAACCGGGCCAGCCGTCGCCATCGTGTGCCGTTGGTCTCAGGGGCGGCGATTCGCTTCGACGGACAAATCACCGTCTTTGACCCGCGAATGCCCGACAGCCCTTGTTACGCCTGCCTCTTTCCGCCGGAGCATCCACCCGAGGACGTGCGCTGCGCCACGATGGGCGTGTTCGCGCCGCTGGTCGGCATCATCGGCACGCTGCAAGCCGCTGAGGCCATCAAGCTGATGGCTGGTCTGCCCGAAACCCTGATGGGGCGGCTGCTGCTGTTGGATGGCCGCAGCAGTCAGTTTCAGGAAATTCGCCTGACTCGCCGCCCCGATTGTCCGGTCTGCGCGTCCCAAACCGCACCTTAAGCCCGACCAATGATGCTGGCGGTGGCCATCAGCTCCTCCAGCAAGGCCAGCGACACCTTGCCCGAAACCCGATAGGGGTCAAATTCCGGACGCTCCGAATATTTCAACACGATCGACGTGTTGAGCTTAGAGAGATTAACCTGCCCCATCGTCCAGCCGCCAAAGCGGCGCTCGGTGATTTCTTCGTAAAGCAGCAGCTCCACGTCGGTGTGGCGCGGGTCTTCGATGATTTGGCGGTAAAGCCGGTTGACGGCGTTGCGCCCGCCTTCAATCGCCTGCAGATAAATGCCACCCCCGTAGCACAGAATGCCGGTGATGCCATTGTGCAGGTTGTGATGACGCGCCGCGTGCAGGATATCCTCAATATCCTGCGCCGTGTGCCCCGGCCGAGCGCGGCTCACATAGAGCAAGCGAACCAGCATCGTCTGCCACCTCTGCCGATCAGGCCGACGCTTGGCGCGGCAACAACGACAAAAATTCGCGCCGCAGATTGGCGTCTTTCAAAAACACCCCGCGCATCACCGAATTGATCATGCGGCTGTCCATGTCCTTTACCCCGCGCCATGCCATACAGTAGTGGGTGGCCTCCATGACGATGGCCAAACCATCCGGCTGGGTCTTTTCCTGGATGAGATCAGCCAGCTGCACCACCGCCTCTTCTTGGATTTGCGGGCGACTCATGATCCATTCAGCCAGGCGGGCGTATTTGGACAAGCCAATCACATTGGTGTGCTCATTGGGCATCACGCCGATCCAGAGCCGCCCAATCACCGGACAGAAATGATGACTGCAGGCGCTGCGCACGGTGATCGGGCCGACGATCATCAGTTCGTTTAGATGCTCTGCGTTCGGAAATTCGGTGATCGCCGGCGCCTTGACGTAGCGGCCCGCGAACACTTCTTTTATATACATCTTGGCCACCCGGCGGGCGGTGTCTTCGGTGTTGTGGTCGCTGCGGGTGTCGATCACCAGGCTGTCCAGCACCGCCTGCATTTTTTCGGTCACCTCATCGAGCAACTCCTCCAGCTCGCCGGGCTGAATGAAATCAGCGATGTTGTCATTGGCGTGGAAACGCTTGCGCGCAGCGCGCAGCCGCTCCCGGATCCGCACCGAAACCGGCACGCCCTCCTCTTCGCTGTTTGCGCGGGCAGTCATGGCATCAGGGTGAGGCATCAGCATGGAACGCATGCTAGCACCGAAGCGCCCGCCACGCCAACCTTGCGGGGATCCGCGCTACCATCTTAAACATGAGCTCCCTGCCCACGCTGCGCCGCAAACTGCCGATCGGCATCCAGACCCTGCGCGACATCCGCGAGGGCGGCTACTACTACGTGGACAAGACGCCGCTCGTCGCGCGCTTGGTGGACAGCGGTAAGTTCTACTTTCTCTCCCGCCCGCGCCGCTTCGGCAAGAGCCTGCTGCTGGACACCATCGCCTGCGCCTTCGAAGGCAAGCGGCAGCTGTTCGACGCACACGACGGATCGGACGGCACGGCGCCGCGCGACAAGCTCTTCCTTGCCGACCACTGGGACTGGGCCAAGCCCCACCCCGTGATTCGCTTAAGCTTTGCCGAAGGCCGTCTGGAAAAGCGCGACGAGCTTGACCGCCACATCCGCCGCCAGCTGCGCGAGCAGGCGCAGCGCCTGGGCGTGGCGTTGGAAGACCCTGACGACATCCCCGGCAGCTTCGCCGAGCTCATCAGCCGCGCCGCTGAGCAGCACCAGCGCCAAGCCGTGGTGCTGGTCGATGAATACGACAAGCCCATCCTCGACAACCTCGAAGCGCCTGAGATCGCCCGCGCCATGCGCGAGGGCTTGCGCAACCTCTACAGCGTCATCAAGGGAAGAGACGCCGACCTGCGCTTTGTGCTGCTGACGGGGGTGTCCAAATTCAGCAAGGTCTCGATCTTCTCAGGGCTCAACAACCTGCGCGACATCACGCTGTCGCCCGAATACGGCACGATCTGCGGCTACACCGATGAGGACATCGACACGGTGTTTGCGCCGGAGCTGGAGGCTGCCGAGCAAGAGGGCCAGCCGCTGGATCGGGAGGAGATCCGGCGCTGGTATAACGGCTACCGCTGGGGCCCGGTGAGCGTTTACAACCCGTTTGACGTGCTGTTGCTGCTGGCGGAGCGGCAGTTTCGCGCGCACTGGTTTGAGACCGGCACGCCGACCTTTCTGGTGCAGTGGCTGCGCGGCAAGGGTTTTTTCACGCCGCGGCTGGAGCGCATGCTCGCGGAAGAGGATTTGCTGTCGGCCTTCGATGTGGACGACATCGCCGTGGAGGCGATGCTGTGGCAGACCGGCTACCTGACGATCCAGCGCGTGGAAAACTGCGGCGGGCTGCTGAGCTATGAACTCGGCGTGCCCAATCGCGAAGTGCGCGGCGCGCTCAATCGCGCGTTGCTCTATTTTGGCTGGTATCCAGCCGAGCAGCGCCAGCTGCTGCAGCCGCGCGCGCTTTATCAGATGCTGCTGCAAGCCGACACCGATGGCCTGCGCGCGCACTTCGAGCGGCTCTACGCCAGCATCCCGCACGATTGGGTGCGCGCCAACCCCATCGCCCAGTATGAGGGCTATTACGCCAGCGTCTTCTACAGCCATCTGGCCAGCCTCGGGCTCGACATCGTGCCGGAGGAAGTCTCCAACCCGGGCCAGTGCGACCTTGTCATCCGCCATGCCAATCGTGCCTGGGTGATCGAGTTCAAGGTCATCGATGGTGACGCCCCCACCGGCGAGGCGATGCGCCAGCTCAAGGCCCGCGACTACGCCGCCAAGCACCGCGGCGCGCCGGGCATCACGGAAGTGATCGAGCTGGGCGTGGAGTTCAGCCGCGCGCGGCGGCAGATCGTGGGGTGGGAGGTGGCATGCGGCTGAGCGAGACGGAACGCGCCGTCATCCGCGACACCGTGCGCGAGCTTTTCGGCCCGCAGGCGCGGGTGCGGCTGTTTGGCTCGCGCACCGACGATGCGGCGCGCGGCGGCGACATCGACCTGCTGATCGAGTGCCCCGAGCCGCTGCCGGACCGCGCCGCGCGCACCCACCGGCTGGTCGCTCGCCTGCAAATGCGCCTGGGCGACCAGCGCATCGACGCCCTCGTGGTTGACCCTACCACCCCCGCCACTCCCATCGTGCGGGTGGCCCAGCACACCGGCATCGCCGTATGACAACCCCGGCTGAGCGCATCGCGCCGCCCACGCCGCTGGAGCGGTTTCTGGCTACGCTCGACATCGTGCACCGCGAGGGTGTCCACTTGCGCTGGAGCTTGCAGCGGATGTTCGGCGCGGGCGAGCCCGATGCCGACTGGGTGCGGGCGCTGGAATCCCGCCCGGAGGACGCCGAGCGGCTGGAGGCGTTCGTCTCGCGCTTCGGTCGCATGCAGGACACGATCGGCGACAAGCTGCTGCCGCGCTGGCTGGCGGCCCTGTCGGAACGGCCCGCCAGCATGATCGAAAACCTGCGCCGCGCGGAACGGCTGGGCGTGCTGGACTCCGCGGAGGAGTGGGTCGCGGCGCGCAACCTGCGCAACCGGCTGGTGCACGAGTACCAGACCGACGCCGAGACCTTCGCGCAGGATCTGCAGCTGGCCCAGGAGGCCGCGCGGTTGCTTCTGCACACCTACGACCGCCTGCGTGAGGATGCGCACCGGCGCCTGGGCGTGCCGAGGGACCGATTGCCACCAACGTTGAACATCAAAATTTAACGTTAAGCCTTCACGTCAAGCTGGCTTGACGCTAGGGCGAATCGCCCGGTCGCCTGGAAGCTCCCAAGGGTCGAAGCCACGCCAGCCACTGGCATGAAAGCTGCTAAGGTGTTTCCGACCTCGTCACGTCGGCGGGGTAAAGATCTTCTCAAAGGAGGTTTTAATTCATGAAACGTGTCCAACAGGGCTTCACGCTCATCGAGCTGATGATCGTCGTGGCGATCATCGGCATTCTGGCGGCGATTGCCGTCCCTGCCTATCAGGATTACGTGGCGCGCAGCCAGGTCGCAGCAGGCCTATCCGAAATTTCGGGCGCTCGAACCAACTATGAAGTTGGCGTCAATGAAGGTCGAGATAACAGCTACTTCAATTTAGCAAACATGGGGCTGACGTCGCCGACTGAGCGCTGCACTTTGACGGTGAACGCGCCGACCAATGGGGCAGCCGCCAACGCGCTTCAGTGTCAGCTGCGCAACTCCAACCCTCGCGTCAATGGGGCTCAGATTCGCCTCGGTCGCGACGCTAATGGGGTCTGGAGCTGCACCGTTGCCAACCGTCCGACGGGATGGAAAGACAGCTATTACCCGGCTGGATGCACGGCTGGAACCTAATCTAACTAAATCAAAGGCTGCCGGCAGGCAGCCTTTTTGTCACCTTAACTCTCGCTCAGGGAGCCCTATCCTAAAACAAGGTTGATAGGGTTGAAAAATAACATAGCATGTCGAAGTTTAAAATCCACTATTCTATTGCTAAAAGCCTGCCTCTCGTTTTGCAAACCACCTCTCTAGTCTTTGTTTCAGCAACAGCAAGCTGGATTATTGTTGCGCCAACTCATTCATTTACCAATCTGATTTGGCACGATCAACAGCGCCTTGGCCAGCTGTGGCTTATGTTGGCTGCACTTGGATTGGCGCCATGGCTGGCTTGGTTTCGCTTGCCAATATCGAACGCTACCGCCGCTTTGCTCGCCGCTGTCGTCCTCTTCGGCGCCGCCATTTGCTGGGCTTCCCCTCTGGGGCTGTGGAACTGGACGGAGTGGGCTACTTTTGTCGGTTTGCTGGCGGTCGCCTGGATCGTCACCTGGGTGCGCTCCCGATTCAAAGAAGCTTTCGATCGAGCCGCCTGGGTAATGCTTGCGGCTTTAATCGCAATTCTATCGACTCAAACTTCAGTCTCTTGGATCGCTGCGCTTTGGAACTCCCACCCTCTCGACCCATGGGTTTTGCTGACGGGCTTCTCCAATCCACGGCACTTTGGCCACGTTGTCACATTCACTGTCCCTATCACTGCCTCCATCCTGCTTTACCGAAATCTTTCTTCAATGACAAGATATTTTGTAATTACACTCCTAACAATTTGGTGTTGGCTCGGATGGATGTCAGGCACGCGCGGCACTTGGATGGCTTTGACCATCAGCATCGTCGCGGGTTGGCTTCTGGGCGGCTCTTTGAGACAGGTCGCACGATGGATTGGAGTTTTAGGTTTAGCCGGCTTTGGAATGCAGATTCTTCTAAGCGAGTGGCTCCCCCGTGCTCTTCACTTGGAGGTGTCTAACAGTCTGGCCACGCGTATGACTGTTTCAACATCAGGTCGCATCGATTTATGGTCCGCAGCCATGCACATGTGGCTGCAAAACCCATGGCTGGGCCTAGGGCCAATGGGTTTCGCAACTCTGAAACAACCTTATGGAGCTCACCCACACAATTTACCATTGCAACTGTTGGCTGAGTGGGGAACCCCTTTTACTTTCATGTTTACTATTTTGCTTTTTTGCGCCAGCAAAAAAGGATGGGAGCGAATCAAGTCAACCTTCCTTTTGGCCGAAGTGGATCGCAAAGTCCGTGCCGCCGCCGCTGGAACCACGCTGTCGCTTGTGGCCGCAACCGCTCAGTCACTTGTTGACGGCATCTATGTCATGCCTTTTTCCCAGACTCTTGGGGCTATTATTCTAGGCTGGTGGCTAAGCGCCAGCTCGACTGCTCATCCTCCGCACCCAGAATACAACGCCGATCTAGCTAAAGGCAACATCTTGACAAGCTCCGTCCAAAGAATTTTTTTATTCATTTTCCTTTTGGTTGTTTTCTGGGGAGCCTCAGCTGTTTTGGGCTGGCAGTTGATGCATGCAGACCCATGGTTGACGCAAGACACCTGCTCAGCCCCATGCATCGAGTGGCGCCTACCTCGTTTTTGGTCTCGCGGGTTGATCACGTCCCTCGACTCACCGTGATCACCGGAAACTTGCTCGAATAATCCTTGGCCAAGCCCGCGATCGTCAGCGCGACCTGGCGAGCCAGGGCGCGGTAGCGTTCGGCCAGGTCGCTGTCGGGGTCGGCCACCACGGTGGGGCGTCCGCCGTCGGCCTGCTCGCGAATGCGCAGATCCAGCGGCAGCGAGCCCAGGCACGGCACGCCGAGTTCTGCCGCCATGCGCTGGCCGCCCTCGGCGCCGAAGATGTGCTCGACGTGGCCGCAGTTCGGGCAGACGTGCACGGCCATGTTCTCCACGATGCCCAGGATCGGCACGCCGACCTTCTGGAACATCGTGATACCCTTGCGTGCGTCCAGCAGCGCAATGTCCTGCGGCGTGGTCACGATGACCGCGCCGGTGACCGGCACGCGCTGCGCCAGCGTCAGCTGGATGTCGCCGGTGCCGGGCGGCATGTCCACCACCAGGTAGTCCAGGTCCTTCCAGTTCGTCTGGCGCAGCAGCTGCTCCAGCGCCTGCGTGGCCATCGGGCCGCGCCAGATCATGGCCTCGTGCTTGTCCACAAGGAAGCCGATCGACATCACCTGCACGCCGTAGTTGACGAGTGGCTCCATCGTTTGGCCGTCCAGGCTTTCCGGGCGGCCCTCGATGCCCATCATCATCGGCTGGCTGGGACCGTAGATGTCGGCGTCCAGTAGGCCCACTGAAGCCCCCTCCGCCGCCAGCGCCAGCGCCAGGTTGACGGCGGTGGTGCTCTTGCCGACGCCGCCCTTGCCGGAGGCCACGGCGACGATGTTGCGCACCTGCGGCAGCAGCGCCACGCCGCGCTGCACGGCGTGGGCGATGATGCGCGTGACGATCTGCACCGACACGTTGCCCACGCCCGGCACGCGCCGCGCCGCGGCCACCAGCGCCTGGCGCAGCGCGGCGTGCTGGCTGCGCGCCGGGTAGCCGAGCTCGACCTCGAAGCTGACGTCGCCGCCGTCGATCTGCAGGTTCTTGATCGCCTTGGTGGTGACGAAGTCCTTGCCGGTGTTGGGGTCGGCCACGGTCTGCAGCGCCTGCAGCAGGGCCTGGGTGTCGATGCTCATCGTCGCCTCGCTCCTCGCGTGTCGTGGGGGGTCGCGCAGGCGCACAGTCTAGCGCCAGGCGCCGCCCGCGCCGCTGGCGCCCGCGGCAGAGCCCTCAGTACAATCCCGGGCTTGCCCCTCGTGCGCCAAGTCGCCCAGCCATGTCCAAGCGCCGTCTGTTCGTCACCACCGCCCTGCCCTACGCCAACGGCCACTTCCACATCGGCCACATCATGGAGTACATCCAGGCCGACGTGTGGGTGCGCACGCAGCGGCTGCTGGGGCACGAGGTGCACTTCGTCGGCGCCGACGACGCGCACGGCGCGCCGATCATGATCGCGGCGGAGAAGGCCGGCAAGACGCCGCAGCAGTTCGTCGCCGACATCGCCGCCGGCCGCGCCGCCTACCTGGACGGCTTTCACATCCGCTTCGACAACTGGCACAGCACCGACGCGCCGGAAAACCACGAGCTGGCGCAGGCCATCTACCGGGCGCTGCAGGCCGCCGGGCTGATCGAGCGGCGCACCATCGAGCAGTTCTACGACCCGGTCAAGGGCATGTTCCTGCCCGACCGCTACATCAAGGGCCAGTGCCCGCGCTGCGGCGCGCCGGACCAGTACGGCGACGCGTGCGAGGCCTGCGGCGCCGTCTACACCCCCACCGAGCTGAGGAACCCGTACTCGGCGCTGTCCGGCGCCACGCCCGAGCTGCGCCAGTCGGAGCACTTCTTCTTCAAGCTCTCCGACCCGCGCTGCGTGCAGTTCCTGGAGGAGTGGACCTCCGCGCCAGGCCGGCTGCAGCCGGAGGTGGTCAACAAGATCCGCGAGTGGTTCGCCAAGGACAAGGACGGCCGCGGGGGCTTGGGCGACTGGGACATCAGCCGCGACGCGCCGTACTTCGGCATCGAGATCCCGGATGCGCCGGGCAAGTACTTCTACGTCTGGCTGGACGCGCCGATCGGGTATCTGGCCAGCCTCAAGAACCACTTCGACAAGGGTCAGGCGGCCAACCACTGGCACGCGCCGTCGCGCACGACGCAGACGTTCGAGGAGTTCGTCGCCGACCCGGCGGTGGAGCAGATCCACTTCATCGGCAAGGACATCACCTACTTCCACACGCTGTTCTGGCCGGCGATGCTGCATTTTTCCGGCCGCAAGACGCCGACGCACGTGTTCGTGCACGGCTTCATCACCGTCAGCGGCGAGAAGATGAGCAAGAGCCGCGGCACCGGCATCGACCCGCTGCGCTACCTGCGCCTGGGGCTCAACCCGGAGTGGCTGCGCTACTACCTGGCGGCCAAGCTCAACCCGCGCGTGGAGGACGTGGACTTCAACCCCGACGATTTCGTCGCCCGCGTCAACAGCGACCTGATCGGCAAGTACGTCAACATCGCCTCGCGCGCGGCGGGCTTCATCACCAGGCGCTTCGAGGGGCGGCTGGGCGCCGTCTCGCCCGACGGCGAGGCGCTGCTGGACGCGCTGCAGACCGCGCTGCCGGCGGTGGCCGAGCTCTGGGCCGAGCGCGAGTACGGCAAGGCGGTGCGCGAGGTGATGGCGCTTGCGGACCGCGTCAACGCCTACGTGGACCAGAACAAGCCGTGGGAGCTGGCCAAGCAGCCGGAACTCGCCGCGCGGCTGCACGACGTCTGCACCACCTGCCTAGAGGCGTTTCGCATCCTCACCGCGATGCTCAAGCCCGTGCTGCCCGCCACCGCCGAGCGGGTGGAGGCCTTCCTGCGCTGCGCGCCGCTGGACTTCGCCAACGCCGCGCAGCCGCTGGGGGCCGGGCACGCGATCGCGCCGTACGAGCACCTGATGCAGCGCGTCGACCCGAAGCTGCTGGAGGCGCTCTTCGAGCCACCCGCGCCGGCCGCGGCCCCCGACGCGGCCACCCCGGCCGCCGAAGGCGCGCCGCAGCCCGGCGGCGAGGCCATCGCGCCGACGATCACGATCGACGACTTCGCCAAGGTGGACCTGCGCATCGCGCGCATCGTGGCCTGCGAGCGCGTGGAGGGCTCCACCAAGCTGCTGCGGCTGACGCTGGATGTTGGCGAGGGCCGCACGCGCAACGTCTTCTCCGGCATCGCCTCGGCCTATGCGCCGGAGCAGCTCATCGGCAAGCTGACGGTGCTGGTGGCCAACCTCGCCCCGCGCAAGATGAAGTTCGGCGTCAGCGAAGGCATGGTGCTGGCCGCCAGCCACGCCGACGGCCAGGCGCACCCGGGGCTGTTCATCCTGGAGCCGCACGCCGGCGCCGAGCCGGGCATGCGGGTGCGGTGATGCGAGCCGCCGGCCTGAGTGCGCGCAGGCGCTTCATCACGCGCCAGCGCCACTGCGGGCCGCCGTCCGTGCCTACCTCCGCTCGTCCCGCGTTCCCGCATCGTTTCCGTGGAGGTTCGGCATGGCCCGTCTGGCATTGCATCCCTTTCGTCCCCGTCTGCTCGATGACCTGCGCGCCTACGACCGGGCGCGCCTGATGCGCGACCTCGGCGCCGGCGTCACCGTCGGCGTCGTGGCGCTGCCGCTGGCGATGGCGTTCGCGATCGCCAGCGGCCTGCAACCCTCCGCCGGCCTGTGGACCGCCATCGTCGCCGGCTTCCTGATCGCGGTACTGGGCGGCACGTCGGTGCAGATCGGCGGACCGGCCGGCGCCTTCATCGTCATCGTCTACGGCATCGTCGAGCGCCACGGCGTCGGCGGGTTGCTGGTGTCGACCTTCTGCGCCGGGCTGCTGCTGTTCGCGATGGGCTGGCTGCGGCTGGGCACGCTGGTGCGCTTCGTGCCGGTCAGCGTGGTCATCGGCTTCACCAACGGGATTGCGGTGCTGATCGCGCTGTCGCAGCTGCGCGACGCGCTGGGGCTGCAGGTGGCCAAGATGCCGGCGGACTTCTTCGGCATCCTGCACACGGTGGGCGGGGCGCTCACCACCGTCAACCCGTACGCGGTGGCGCTGGCGGGGCTGTGCGTGGTTGGGCTCTTGGTGTGGCCGCGCCTGTGGGCGGTGGATTCGGCGTTTCGCCAGCGGCTGGCCGGGCTGCAGGGTGTCAGCGCGCTGCAGGCCACCTCGCGCCTGCCGGCGCCGGTGGTGGCGCTGGTGACGCTGTCGCTGCTGGCCTGGGCGCTGGAGTGGCCGGTGGAGACCATCGGCTCCCGCTTCGGCGGCATCCCGCAGGGACTGCCGGCGCTGGTGTGGCCGGACGTGTCGTGGCAGACGGTGCGCCAGCTGGTGATCCCGACGCTGACCCTCGCGGCGCTGGGCGCCATCGAGTCGCTGCTGTGCGCGCGCGTGGCCGACCAGCTGCACGGCGGGCGCAAGCACAACCCCAACCAGGAGCTGATGGCGCAGGGCATCGCCAACGCGGTGGTGCCGTTCATCGGCGGCATGCCGGCCACCGGCACCATCGCCCGCACGGTCACCAACATCCGCAGCGGCGCCACCAGCGGCGTCGCGGGCGCGGTGCACGCGCTGGCGCTGGCGGCCATCGTGCTGCTGGCCGCGCCGCTGGCGCGCCACGTGCCGCTGGCGGTGCTGGCCGGCATCCTGCTGTTCGTCGCCTGGAACATGGGCGAGTGGCGCGAGTTCGCGCGCCTGCGCCAGTTCAGCATGCACTACCGCCTGATGCTGCTGAGCACGTTTGCGGTGACGGTGATCTTCGACCTGACGGTGGCGGTGGAGCTGGGGCTGGTGCTGGCGGTGGTGCTGTTCGTGCGGCGCCAGAGCAGCCTGTTTCGCGTCACGCTGGACCGCGTGGAGCCCGCACGCATCGAGGCGCGCCTGTACGGCTCGCTGTTCTTCGGCGCGGTGACCAAGCTCGATGCGCTCAACGACGCGGTGGACCGCGCCGAGCCGGGCGTGGCGGTGCGGCTCGACGCCGGCGACCTGCAGCTGCTGGACACCACCGGGCTGGACGCGCTGGAGAGCCTGCTGGAGGCGATCGAGCGCCGCGGCGGCACGCTCGCCATCGACGGGCTGCACGAGCAGCCGCGCTCGCTGATGGAGCGCGCGGGTTTCCTGCCGCGGCTGGCCGGCTGGACGGCGTGGGAGCGCGGTGGCAGCAACACGGCCGCCGCTGGCGACCTACAATCAAGGTTTGTTGATCGTTCCACCGAACGCCGCGATCCGCCATGAACTTTTTGGGTCTGCCCGATTACATCTCCGACACCACCCAGTTTTTGCAAGAGCTCAAGCGCGCCAAGCCGCAACTGGAAGCCGAGCAACGGGCTGGGCGTGCGCTGCTGTGGGATCGACCGCTGGACCGCGAATTCTGGCGCCAGGCGCAGGCCGCCCGCGTGCCGCAAAAGCCCTACGTTTATCAGACTGAACCGACGCTGTCGTGACTGCGGCGGCTGAGGCTGACGCCGCGGCGCTGCCCCCGCCGCCGCAGGGCGCGCCCAGCACCCTTGCGACTGTCGATCAAGTCGCCGTGGCACGCCTCTACGGCGAGCCCTTGTTTGCGCTGCCGCAGGATTTGTATATCCCGCCGGACGCGCTGGAGGTGTTCCTCGAGGCGTTCGAGGGGCCGCTGGATCTGCTGCTGTACCTGATCCGGCGCCAGAATTTCAACATCCTGGACATCCCGCTGGCGGAGGTGACGCGCCAGTACCTGGGTTACGTGGAGCAGATCCGCGCGCGCAACCTGGAGCTGGCCGCCGAATACCTGCTGATGGCGGCGATGCTGATCGAGATCAAGTCGCGCCTGCTGCTGCCGCCGGCGCCGCGCGCCGAAGGCGAACCGGAGCCGGAGGATCCGCGCGCCGAGCTGGTGCGCCGGCTGCTGGAGTACGAACGCATCAAGCTGGCGGCGCAGGCGCTGGATGCCCTGCCCCAACAAGGGCGTGATTTTTGGCGCGCGCACGTGCATGTGGAGCTGGCGCTGCCGTCGCGTTGGCCCAACGTGGATCCCGAGGAGCTGCGCGCCGCCTGGCGCGACATCCTGCGCCGTGCCCGTCTGGTGCAGCGGCACACCATCCAGCGCGAGGCGCTGTCGGTGCGCGAAACCATGAGCCAGCTGTTGCGAACCCTGCAAGGGCGGCGCTTTGCTGAGTTCGCCGAGCTGTTTGACCCTGCGCGCGGGGTGGCGCACGCAGTGGTGACCTTCATTGCGCTGCTGGAGCTGGGCAAAGAGGGGTTGGTGGAGGTGACCCAAGCCGAGCCGTATGCGCCTCTGTTTGTGCGGCTAACTTTCACCGCCACGACCTGATCAAGGTGGCGCAGCTGTTACGATGTGGGGATGGGGAGTTCTGCACGTCGCGCGCAGGGCGCTCGCACGCACGTTTACGACGCGCTGATCATCGGCAGCGGCCTGGCCGGTCTGGCCACGGCGCTGCAGCTTCCGTCCCACTGGCGTGTGGCCATCGTGACCAAGCGCAGCATCGCCGATGGCTCCAGCGCTTGGGCGCAGGGTGGCATCGCCGCCGTGCTGGGCGAGGACGACAGCTTCGATGCCCACGTGCAGGACACGCTGATTGCGGGCGCCGGCCTGTGCGACCCGCAGGCCACGCGCTTCGTCGTCGAGCACGCACCGCAGGCGATCGCCTGGCTGCGCGCGCTGGGCACCCCCTTCACGCAGGACGGCGCGGCGCTGCACCTGACGCGCGAAGGCGGTCACAGCCACCGCCGCATCGTGCACGCAGCCGACGCCACCGGCTGGGCGGTGCAGCAAACGCTGATCGAGCGCGTACGCGCTGCGGCGCACATCGACGTCTTCGAATCCCATGTGCTGGTGGATCTGCTGCTCAGCGATCGACACGCCACCGCGCCGCAACAGCCGCGCCGGGTGCTTGGCGCCTACGTATTGGATGAAGCGCGCGACGAAGTGGACGTGTTCGTCGCGCCGCACACGGTGCTGGCCACCGGCGGCGCCGGCAAGGTCTATCTCTACACCTCCAACCCCGACACCGCCACCGGCGACGGCATCGCCGCCGCCTGGCGCGCCGGCTGCCGGGTGGCCAACATGGAATTCATCCAGTTCCACCCGACCTGCCTCTACCATCCCAAGGCCAAAAGCTTTTTGATCAGCGAGGCGGTGCGCGGCGAAGGCGGCATCCTGAAGCTGCCGCCACACCTGGGCAGCCGCCGCTTCATGCCCGACCACGATCCGCGCGCGGAGCTGGCCCCGCGCGACATCGTCGCGCGCGCGATCGACTTCGAGATGAAAAAGCACGGCATCCCGTGCGTCTATCTGGACATCTCGCACCAACCGCCGGCCTTCCTGCACGAACACTTCCCCAACATCCTGAAGCGCTGCGCGGAGCTGGGTATCGACATCACGCGCGAGCCCATCCCCGTGGTGCCGGCGGCGCACTACACCTGCGGCGGCGTGGTCACCGACCTGCGCGCGCGCACCGACCTGCCGGGTTTGTATTGCGTCGGTGAGGCCAGCTACACCGGCCTGCACGGCGCCAACCGGCTGGCCAGCAACTCGCTGCTGGAGTGCCTGGTGTTCGCGCGCGCCGCCGCCGAGGACATGGTGGCGCACCCGGCGCCGCCCCCGGTCACTGTGCGCCCGTGGGACGACAGCCGCGTCAGCGACGCCGACGAGCAGGTCGTCATCAGCCACAACTGGGACGAGCTGCGCCGCTTCATGTGGGACTACGTCGGCATCGTGCGCACCGACAAGCGGCTGGAGCGCGCAGCCAACCGCATCGAGCTGCTGCGCCACGAGATCCACGAGTTCTACGCCAGCTTCCACGTCACGCGCGACCTGCTGGAGCTGCGCAACCTCGTGCAGGTGGCCGACCTGATCGTGCGCAGCGCGCGCAGCCGGCAGGAAAGCCGCGGCTTGCACTACAGCCGCGATCACCCCTATACCTTGCCGCAAGCCCGGCCCACGGTGCTGGCGCCACCTCGTCGATGAAGATGGCGTTGTCTCGCACCGGCTGGGCTTACGCTGCGCTGGCCTCCAGCATGGCCATGGTGGGTACCTATGTTGCGCTTTCCAAACCCTTGGCGACAGCCATGCCCGTGGTGCTGCTGGCTTGGCTGCGCTACCTGATCGGCGCGGCGGCCATGCCGCACTGGCTGCGCCGGGCGCCGCACGAACCGCCGCTGGACCGCGCGACGCTGGCGCTGCTGTTCTGGCAGGCGCTGCTGGGCAACTTCCTGTTCACGATCTGCATGCTGACCGGCCTGCGGCTGACCACCGCCAGCGCCGCCGGTGTCATCATGGCCGCCATCCCGGCGATGGTGGCGCTGCAGTCGTGGCTGTTCCTGCGCGAGCGGCTCGACGGCCGCGCGCTGGCGGCCATCGCGCTGGCGGCCGCGGGTATCGCGCTGTTTTCGCTGGACAAGGCCGCACCGGCGCCGGCCGCGGCCAGCGGCGCCTGGCTCGGCGTGCCGCTGGCGCTGTGGGGCAACCTGCTGGTGCTGGCGGCGGTGGCCTGCGAAGCCGCGTATGTGGTCATCGGCAAGCGACTGACCGGACAGTTAGGCCCGAAACGCATCGCGGCGTTGATCAACCTGTGGGGCCTGGCGTTGATGACGCCGCTGGGCGCGTGGGCGGCCTGGGACTACGACTGGAGCCGCATGAGCCTGCTTTTGTGGGGCTTGCTGGTTTTTTACGGTCTGGCGGCCAGCGTATGGAGCGTGTGGCTGTGGATGACCGGTCTGCACCATGTGCCCGCGGCGCGCGCTGGGGTTTTTACCGTTATGCTGCCGGTCAGTGCCGCCGCGGTCGGCGTGTTGTTCATGGGCGAGCGTTTGTCGCCACTGCAATGGGCAGCCTTCGGGTTGGCGCTCGCAGGGTTGGCGGTGGCCGCCTGGCCTACGCCCTCTACGCGCACCACAGACCCGTCGGTTGGGTAATGCCCATCCACAGCGCCCAGCCGGAAGTGGCGGCGAGCGCCACACCCGCCAGCCGGATGCCCCAGCCGCCACTGCGCGCTTGGGCCAACTTCAGCAGCAGCCATGGGCCCGCTGTCAGCGACACCATGGTGCCAGCCGAAAAGGCTGCCATGATCAGCGCGCCGTGCCACCACGATGCCGACAACGAAGCCACCAACAACGCCGAATACAGCAGCCCGCACGGCATCAGCGCCCAGCCCAATCCCAGCACCACGGGCGCGCGCGGCCCCAGCCGCGCCAGCACCGGACGCGCATGTCGCCACACCGCCTGCGCCCAGCCGTCCAGAAAAGCCGGCTGGCGCGCTTGCACCACCATCAGCAAACCGAGCAACAGCGCCGCCACGTGCAGCATGGTCCAAAGTGGCCGCAACACCACCGTCTGCTGGCCGAGCCAGCCCATGCCCTGCACCGTGCCGCCGGCCAGCGCCCCCAGCAAGGCATAACCAACCACGCGGCTGGCCTGCCATGTCCACAGCGCGCGCTGCTCGCGCGGCGCGCCGGCGCGGGCGATGCCGGCGCAGGCCGCGCCGCACATCGCCACACAATGCGGCCCGCCGACCAGGCCCATCAGCAGCGCCGACAGCGTCATCGATTCCCACATCGACGGCTATCGTAGCGCGAACGGCCAACCCCCCGTCGCCTTCAAATGATTTTGGAAAAGCGCGCGCGATCTTGATCGACCTGCAGGTAGCGATCAAACACCATGGCGATCGCTCGCACCAGATACCAGCCGGTGGGGGTCACCTCCAGATGCGTCTCGTGCAGCCGCACCAGCCCGTGCTGCTGCAGCTCACGCAGCTGCTCCAGCTCGCGCGCGAAATAATGGCGGAAGTCCACCAGGTACGCCAGCCCGATCGACTCGTAGTCCACCAGCCCATGGCACATGATGGCCATGATGACGCTGCGGCGCAGCAGGTCGTCGCGCGTCAGCGCCAGCCCGCGCACGATGGGCAGCCGGCCCTGATCCAGCGCGTCGTAATAGTCCTCTAGCGTCTTGGCGTTCTGGCTGTAGGTGGCGCCAATGCGCCCAATCGCCGACACCCCCAGCGCGACCAGGTCGCAGTCCGGCTGCGTGCTGTAGCCTTGAAAGTTGCGGTGCAGCCGCCCCTGCCGCTTGGCCACCGCCAGCGCGTCGTCCGGCAGCGCGAAGTGATCCATGCCGATGTAGTCGTAACCAGCGGCGCTGAGCATGTCCAACGCCAGCGCCAGCATCCCCAGCTTGTCTGCGGCGCTGGGCAGCTCGGCGGCCACAATGCGCCGCTGCGGCTTGAAGCGCGCCGGCAAGTGCGCATACGCATACAGCGCAAGGCGATCCGGGCGCAGCTGCGCCACCTGCTCCAGCGTGCGCCGCAACGACTCCGGCGTCTGTCGAGGCAAGCCGTAGATCAGATCGACATTGAGCGATTCAAACCCCAGCTCCCGGGCCGCCTGCACCAGCGCAAACACCTGCTCGGCGGGCTGGATGCGGTGTACCGCGCGCTGCACCATCGGGTCAAAATCCTGCACCCCGAAGCTCAGGCGGTTGAAGCCGAGCCGCTGCAGGTGCGCCAGGCGCTGCGGCGTCACCGTGCGGGGGTCGATCTCGATGGAGTATTCGCCCCCCGGCACCAGCTCAAAGTGGCGGCGCAGCAGCGCCATCAAGTCGCTGAGCTCATCGTCGGAGAAAAATGTGGGCGTGCCACCGCCCAAGTGCAATTGGCTGACGCGCTGCCCGCGCCCGAGGTGGCGCGTCTGCAGCTCCAGCTCCAGCCCAAGGTAGCGCAGATACTCAGCGGCCCGCTCGTGATGGCGCGTGACGATCTTGTTGCACGCGCAGTAGTAGCACAGCGAAGCGCAGAACGGGATGTGCACATACACCGACAACGGCAGCGCCAGCGAGCCGGCGCGGCGTTGTTGCAGCGCCTGGATGTAGTCGCGCTCGCCAAACGCTTCGACAAAGCGATCCGCGGTCGGGTACGAGGTGTAACGCGGGCCGGGAATGTCGAAGCGGCGCAACAAGCCCTCATCGATGACGTGCTTCACGGTCATACCATTGCTTGGACGGCTGTCCGACTATGCCGCAGCGCCTCCACCCCCCTGTTGACGTGTATCAAAAGGCGGTCGGACGCCCTATCAGGCAAGAGAGCAAGCCGCCCGTCGCCGTCTGGCATGGGGTGGGTTGCTATCATCGGCGTCACTTCGTCTTGCGCCCCGCTTTGCATCATGGATCTGCATGCCATCAAAGTCGCCTGCTCAAGCTGCAATTTGCGCGAGCTGTGCCTGCCCGTCGGTCTCAATGCCCAGGAGATGGCGCGCCTGGATCACCTGATCACCACAAGACGGCGGTTACGCCGCGGTGGCATGCTGTTCGCAGCGGGCGATCCGTTCACCTCGCTGTATGCCGTGCGCTCGGGCTTCTTTAAAACTGTGATCAACACCGCCGACGGACGCGATCAAGTGACGGGCTTTCAAATGGCCGGCGAAATCCTTGGCTTGGACGGCATCGTGCAAGACAAGCATTCGTGCTCCGCAGTGGCGCTGGAAGACGCCGAGGTCTGCGTGCTGCCGTTTGACAAGCTGGAAGCCCTGTCGCGCGAATTCAGCACGCTGCAACACCATGTGCACCGCATCATGAGCCGCGAAATTGTGCGCGACCAAGGGGTAATGCTGTTGCTCGGCAGCATGCGCGCGGAAGAGCGGCTGGCGGCCTTTTTGCTGAATTTGGTGCAACGACTGCACACCCGCGGGTTTTCCCGTTCGGAAATGATTCTGCGCATGACTCGCGAGGAAATCGGCAGCTACCTCGGCATGAAACTCGAAACCGTCAGCCGGACGTTCTCACGTTTTCAGGACGAGGGCATCATCGAGGTGCGGCAGCGCTACGTGCGCATCCTCAAGCCCGAAGCACTGCAAGCCATCGTCAACCAAGGCGAGCCGCTTTGAGCCAGCGGGTTTGACCCATCATCAAGATGGGTCATGACGCTGCGCCTGGCTGTCGGAGCGAGGGCAAGCCGACGGCCGCTGCTGCTCCGGCAGCGGACAGCGATTGATTTCCCACGGCGACTTCGACAGCAGCGTCGTCAAGGCGCTGGAGGCCATCGTCAAGCCCCAGAACACAAAAAACGCCAGCGTGTAAACCGCTTGGCGCGACCAGCCGAGCGACTCGCCCGCCCAGTGCAGCTCGTGCGGATCGACGAAGGCGAACACCACCATCTCGATCAACGCCGCCATCAGAAAGGCCGGCCAAGCAATCCAGAGGATCTGCTGTACGCGGGTCATGGTCGAGGTCTCCTGTCGTCGTTGGCCGCCTCACGGCGCCTCGCCCTGCCCGCGCCGCGGGGTTCAGTCCCCTTTGGGCAGCGTGGGCGAGACCACGTGGTTGCGAGCCTGCCCAGCGGGCAACACCGCTTTTTCGGCCTGCAATCGCTCTTCGGGACTGAGCCGCTCCAAAGGCTCCGCCACGCGCGCCGGCGCCGCCTCACGGGGCAGCACCGTGTCTGCATGGCGCACCGCGATCCAAACCGTGATCAACGAGGCCACCACCACCGCCAGCGGGCCACCGACCACCAGCCACATGATGGGCTCGCGGAACCATGGACGCCGCTCATTGGGCGCGGTTGCGGGTGTGGACGGCATTGGATTCATAGTTTATCGCCTCAGCTTAAACCCGGTTTAGGGAACAACCCTAGAAATAAGCGGGCCGACCAGCGCCACCCCCGCTTAACGCGGAACCAAAAAGGTTGTGCGCTCCCGCACCTCGATCTTGCCATCCGTCGAGCGGAAGTGGAATTCGATCGGATGCGTGCCGCTGGGCTGCCCTGGCGGCACCTGCACCCGCACCGCCACGGAGCGCACTTCCGTCGGCAACAGATGCACGACCGGCTCGGATGCCAGCTCGATGCCCGGCAAACCTTGCACCTCGATGCGCAGCTCGCGCGGCTCTTCCGACGCGTTCATCAACTGAATGCGATAAACGTTTTCGATGCGCCCCATCTCCACCACCCGCGCCAGCGCCCCGCGGTCGCGGATCACATCGACCTTCAGCGGCACCCGCAACCATAAACTGACCCCCAAAGCCGCCACAATGGCCAGCAGGATCGAGCTGTATATCAAAACGCGCGGACGAAAAACGCGCCGAATCATCTGCGCCCGGCTCCACCCATGCTCCATGCCGTTTTGCGTGGAGTATTTGACCAGGCCTTTGGGATAGCCCATTTTTTCCATCACCTCGTCGCACACGTCGGCGCAAGCCCCGCAGCCGATGCACTCGTATTGCAAGCCGTTGCGGATGTCGATGCCTGTGGGGCAAACCTGCACGCACAGCGTGCAGTCGATGCAGTGACCAAGCCCCAGCGCTTGCGGTTCAGCGGACTTCTTGCGCGGCCCGCGCGGCTCCCCGCGCTGCGCGTCGTAAGTGACGATCATCGTGTCCTTGTCGAACATCGCGCTTTGGAAACGCGCATAAGGACACATGTATTTGCACACCTGCTCGCGCATGTAGCCCGCGTTGCCGTAGGTCGCAAAACCGTAAAAGAAAATCCAAAAGGTCTGCCACGGGCCCAACTCCCACGTCAGCACCGCTTGCCCGAGTTCGCGGATCGGGGTGAAGTAGCCGGCAAAGGTAAAGCCTGTCCACAACCCCACCGCGATCCACGCCAGCTGCTTGCCGGTTTTGCGCGCGATCTTGTTCAAGTTCCATGGGCTTTGGTCAAGCCGCATGCGAGCGGAACGATCGCCCTCAAACAGCTTTTCCAGCCACAAGTAAATTTCTGTATAAACCGTCTGCGGACAGGCGTAGCCGCACCACAGCCGCCCCGCAATGGCGGTAAACAAAAACAGCGACAGCGCCGACACCACCAGGATGCCGGTCAAATAAATAAAATCCTGCGGATACAAAACCAGCCCAAAAATATAAAACCGCCGCGCCTCCAGATCAAACAGCACGGCTTGCCGCTGCCCCCATGTCAGCCACGGCAGGCCGTAAAAAATCGCTTGCGTCAACCAGACAAAAAACCATCGCCATTTGGCAAACAAACCCGTGACCGCGCGCGGATAAATCTTTTTGCGCGCCGCATAAAGCGAGATTTCG
This sequence comes from Tepidimonas alkaliphilus, assembly GCF_007556595.1. Classification (GTDB taxonomy): domain Bacteria; phylum Pseudomonadota; class Gammaproteobacteria; order Burkholderiales; family Burkholderiaceae_C; genus Tepidimonas; species Tepidimonas alkaliphila. The sequence goes on along the minus strand of NZ_VJNB01000009.1, from coordinate 34,832 downwards.
ATCTCATCGTCTTGGGCTATTTTGGGCTGGGTGCTGGCGCTCATGATGATGAGCCTCCTGGAAGAGCAAAACCGACTCGGATCATCGTATCCGAGTCGGTTGTGGGCTGGCTTGACCTAGCGCAAGGCTGACGTTATTGGGCTTGATGCGAGAGTTTCCACACGTATGCGGTCAACACGTGAATTTGGTCGGGCGTCAGTAACGCATTCTGCGCCGGCATCACGTTGTTGAAGCCTTCGTTGATCGCTTTCACGATCGCCTCCTCGCCCCAGCCGTGCAGCCAGATCTGATCCGTCAGATTGGGCGCGCCGGTGGCGTGCATGCCTTTGCCGTCAGGTCCGTGGCAGGCGGCGCATGCGCCCCATTTCGATTGCCCCAAGCTGGCGCGCACGGCGTCGTGCGGGCTGCCAGACAGACTCAACACATAGTGAGCCAGATTGCGCACGTCTTCAGGCGTGCCGACTGCCGCAGCCATCGGCGGCATCACGCCGACCCGACCTTGGGTGATCACCGTCTTGATGTACTCCGGCTCGCCGTCGCCGCCGAGCCAGTCGTTGTCGGTCAGGTTCGGAAAGGATTTGCTGCCGCGCGCATCAGAGCCGTGGCACTGGGCGCAATAGTTCATGTAAAGTCGCTCACCCACCGCCATGGCGTTTTGATCTTTCGCCAAATCTTTCGGATCGGTGCCGCGGAACTTGGCATACAGGGGCTCCACAGCGGCCAGGGCACGCTCACGCTCACGCGCCCACTGGTCATGCGAGGACCAGTTCAAAATGCCCCCCATCTTGCCAAACATGGGGTACAGCGCGCCATAAATGAGCGCAAACACCACCGTGATGATGAACAGATACACCCACCAACGCGGCAGCGGGTTGTTCATTTCACGTAGATCGCCATCCCACACATGGCCCGTGGTGTTGTCCGCTGCGGCCTTGACGCGCGTCGTGCCGCTGACCCAGAGGAAAAACGCACACGCCAAAATGCTCAGCAGCGTGATGCCACCGACATAAAAGTGCCAAAAATCGCTGGTGAAATCGCTCATGATGGATGCTCCGTGGCGGCATGCCCTTAGTCATCGCCCTGAAAAGGCAGCTTGGCGGCCTCGTCGAAACGTTGCTTGTTCTTGCGCGACCACGCCCAGGCCCAAATGCCCACGAACGTGATCAGACTCAGCACCGTGACGAGCGAGCGCAAGTCATTGATGTCCATGGCATGCTCCCTTTTTGGTTGGCTACGGCGTCATTGAGCGGCTTGGGTTGAAGCCGCCTCGGCAGCGGGCGAGGTTTGCGCGGTTTGGGCCGACGGCTGCGCCAACTTGTCCCACGAACGTGCAGTGCCCAGGCTTTGCAGGTAGGCAATCAGCGCCTCCATTTCGGTTTTGCCCCGCACCTCATCGGCCGCTTTGGCGATTTCCTCGTCGGTGTAAGGCACGCCGAGCTTGCGCAACGCCGCCATACGGCCGGGCAACACATCGGCGTCCACTTGCCGCCGCTCTAGCCAGGGGTAGGCCGGCATGTTGGACTCCGGCACCAGGTCGCGCGGGTTGATCAGGTGGATGCGGTGCCATTCGTCCGAGTAACGACCGCCGACGCGCGCCAGGTCCGGCCCGGTGCGCTTGGAGCCCCACTGGAACGGATGGTCATACACAAACTCCCCTGCGACCGAATACGGCCCGTAACGCAAGGTTTCGGCGTGGAAAGGGCGCACCATCTGCGAGTGGCACACGTAGCAGCCTTCGCGGATGTAGATATCGCGCCCGGCCAGTTGCAGGGCCGTATAAGGCTTGACGCCTTCGATCGGTTTGGTCGTGGAGTGCTGGAAGAACAGCGGCACGATCTCGACCAGACCGCCCACCGCCACCACCAGGGTGATGAGGACGATCATCAGGAAATTGTTGGTCTCGATGCGCTCGTGGCCTGTGGGCTTGTGATCGTGTTCAGCCATGGCAAGTCCCCTTGATCAAGCTCAGTGCGCGGGCGCGGGAATGGCCACCGGCTCCACTTTGCCCTGCTGGGCGGTCTTCCAGACGTTCCAGGCCATCACGCACATGCCTGCGAGGTAGAGCACCCCGCCCAACAAGCGGATGACGTAGAACGGATACGACGCCTTGACCGACTCCACGAAGGTGTAGGTGAGCGACCCGTCCGGGTTGACCGCGCGCCACATCAAGCCTTGCATGACGCCAGCAATCCACATCGAGGCGATGTAGAGCACGATGCCGATCGTCGAGATCCAGAAGTGCACCTCAATGGCCTTGATGCTATACATGCGCTTCTGGCCGAACAGGCGTGGAATGAGGTAGTAGAGCGAACCCATTGTCACCAGGCCGACCCAGCCCAGCGCGCCAGAGTGCACGTGGCCGATGGTCCAGTCGGTGTAGTGGCTCAGCGCGTTGACGGTCTTGATCGACATCATCGGTCCTTCGAAGGTGGACATACCGTAGAAGGACAGCGACACGATCAGGAAGCGCAAAATTGGGTCGTCACGCAGCTTATGCCAGGCGCCCGACAGCGTCATGATGCCGTTGATCATGCCGCCCCAGCTCGGCGCCAGCAGGATGAGCGAAAACACCATGCCCAGCGACTGCGCCCAGTCTGGCAGCGCGGTGTAATGCAAGTGGTGCGGGCCTGCCCACATGTAGGTGAAGATCAGCGCCCAGAAGTGCACGATCGAGAGCCGATAGGAATACACCGGGCGCTCGGCCTGCTTCGGGATGAAGTAATACATCATGCCCAGGAAGCCCGCGGTCAGGAAGAAGCCCACCGCGTTGTGGCCGTACCACCACTGCACCATGGCGTCCTGCACGCCGGCATAGACCGAGTAAGAGTGCGTCAGGCTGGTGGGAATCTGGATGTTGTTGACGATGTGCAGCATCGCCACCGCGATGATGAACGCGCCATAGAACCAGTTGGCCACGTAGATGTGCTTGACCTTGCGCTGGCTGATCGTGCCGAAAAACACGATCGCAAAGGCCACCCACACCACGGCCACCAGCACGTCGATCGGCCAGATCAGCTCGGCATACTCGCGCCCTTGCGTGTAGCCGAGCGGATACGTGATGGCCGCCAGCACGATCACCGCCTGCCAGCCCCAGAACGTAAACGACGCCAGCCCGGGCGCAAACAAAGGGGTTTGACAGGTGCGCTGCACCACGTAGTAGGCCGTCGCGAACAGGCCGCAGCCCCCGAAAGCGAAGATCACGGCGCTGGTGTGCAGCGGTCGCAACCGGCTGTAGGTGATATATTCGATACCGAAGTTCAGCTCCGGCCAGGCTAGCTGGGCGGCGATGATGACGCCGACCAAAAAGCCGACGATGCCCCACACCACAGTCATGATGGCAAACTGCCTCACGACCTTGTCGTTATAGACCCCTGTGGCCGGGGCCAACGTGGTTGCAGACATAGAAACGCTCCTGTTGTGTGAAACTCACCCGGCCCAGCAGTATGGCGAAACGCGCATCAGCATCTGTTGATATATGTCAAACCGAACTCCGGGGAAACCCGAGGTTCTGACCCATATCAATCTTGCCTAAGGATGCGTTCACCCTCGCGCTCGACGTTGTCAAACTGACCCGACTGCAGCGCCCACCAAAACACGCCGATGATCAGCAGCACCAGCACCACCGACAGCGGCACCAACAGGTAGAGGATTTCCATCGCTTGCGTCTCCGTTTCAAAGCGGTTGCTGCTTGATCATGTAGCCGCGGGCTGAGCCGGCATGGCGCGTGGAGCCTGTTGCAACAGCAGCGGCGTGCGCCGCCCCAGCCGTAGCGCATTGCCGATCACCAGCAGCGAGCTTGCGGCCATGCCCAGGCCCGCCGCCCACGGCGGCATGTAGCCGGCCACCGCCAGCGGCACCGCCAGCGCGTTGTAGCCCGCCGCCCAAGCCAGGTTCTGGCGCACCACCCGCAACGTGGCGCGCGCCATCTCGACGGTGGCCACGATATCGGTCAAGCGTCCGCTTTGCACGACCATGTCGGCACGGGTCTGCGTCAGCGGCGCACCGTGGCCAAGCGCAAACGAGACGTCCGCCGCCGCCAGCACCGGGCCGTCGTTGAGGCCGTCGCCGACCATCGCCACGCGCCGCCCCTCAGCCTGCCAGCGGCGCAGCGTGGCAAGCTTGTCCTCGGGGCTGACGCCGGCGACGACGTGCTCGATGCCGAGCATACGGGCCACGCGCTGCGCGGCGCCGAGCCGGTCGCCCGACAGCAGCCGCACCTGCAGCCCAAGCGCGCGCAGCCGCTCGATCGCCTCGCGGGCCTCGGGGCGCACGCCCTCGTCGAGCACGAAGGTGGCCAGCCACCCTTGCTCGTCGCATAGATAAGCGCACGGCACGTCGGCCAGCGTGCGCCCGCTGGCCAGCAGGGTCGCTTCGTCGAGTCCGCAATGCGCCGCCGAACCCAGCCGCCACGTCTGGCCATCCGGCCCCTGCGCGGTCAAACCCCGGCCCGGGGTCTCGCGCACCTCCCACGCCGGGGCGTCGGGCCCTTTGCCGGCGGCGGCCACCAGCGCGCGCGACACCGGGTGCAGCGAGGCGCGCGCCAGCGGCCAGGCCGCCGCCAGCGCCTGCGCGCGCGTCACGCCGGGGCGCGTCAGCACGTCGCGCACCAGCACGCGGTCCTGCGTCAGCGTGCCGGTCTTGTCGAACACCACCGTGTCCACCGCGGCCAGCGCCTCGAACGCCTGCAACCGCCGCGTCAGGATGCCGCGGCGCGCCAGCGCGCCGGCGGCGGCCAGCATCGCCGCCGGCGTGGCCAGCGACAGCGCACACGGGCAAGTGACGATCAGCACCGCCACCGCCACCGCCAGCGCGCGGCTGGGGTCGAACTGCCACCAGTACAGTCCGGCCAGCCCCGCCGCCAGCAGCACCGCCACCAGGAACGGCGCAGCGATGCGGTCAGCCAGCCGCGCCAGGCGCGGCTTGTCGGTGCTGGCCTGCTCCATCAGCGCGACGATCTGCGCGAAGCGCGTCTGCCGCCCGACGCGCTGCAGCCGCACGCGCACCGTGCCGCCGAGGTTGTGGCTGCCGGCCACCACCATCTCGCCGCGGCGGCGCGTCACCGGGTGCGACTCGCCGGTCAGCAGCGCCTCGTCCACCGTGGCGGCCTCGGACAACACCTCACCGTCGCCCGGGAACGCCTGCCCGGCCTGCACGTGCACCACGTCGCCGGCCTGCAGGCGCTTGAGCGAGATCGCCTCCAGCGCGCCGTCGGCGCGCTCGCGCTGCACCACCTCCGGCAGGCGGTTCATCAGCGCGTCCAGGGCGCCGGCGGTGCGGTCGCGCAGCTTGTGCTCCAGGTAGCGCCCGCCGAGCAGGAAGAACACGAACATCGTCAGCGAGTCGTACCAGATGTCGTGCCCCCACGGCCCGGTGGGGTCGAAGGTGGCCAGCGTGCTGACGACGAAAGTGATCAGGATGCCCAGCGACACCGGTACGTCCATACCGATGCGGCCCTGGCGCAGGTCGCGCCAGGCGCTGCCGAAGAACGGCCCGCTGGCCAACAGCAGCACCGGCAGGCTCAGCACCCACGAGGCCCAGCGCAGCAGCTGCAGCAGGTCGGCCGGGATCTGGCCCGGCTCGGTGACGTACTCGGGCCACGTGTACATCATCACCTGCATCATGCAAAAGCCCGCCACGAACAGCCGCCACAGCGCGCGGCGCGTCTCGCGCGTGCGCTCACTGACCGCAAAAGCCTGCTGCATCGGCAGCAGCCGGTAGCCGACGCGGCCGACCGCCTCCGCGAGTTCCGACAGGCGCGTGCGCGCCGGATCCCAGCGCAGCGTCAGGCGCCGCGTGGCGGCGTGCACCTGCGCCTCCAGCACGCCGCCGCGGCCGGCCAGCGCCGCCTCCACCGTGTCGGCGCAGGCGGCACAATACATGCCCTGCACCACCAGCGTCGATTCGCAGACGGTGCGGCCGCCCTCCTCGCGCACTTCGGTGAAGTCGCGCTGCTCCAGCGGGTCGTCCAGCACGCGGAAGTCGTCGTGCACCTCCAGCGGGCCGCGGTGCCCGCTCCAGGGCGACCACGGCGCCGTTGAGGTGGACACCGCAACGGGTTGAGGATCGGCCATCGGTTCAGATTATCCCGCACCCCCTCCCTAGGGCTTGATGCGGGTCAAAAAGACCTGCTTGACGCACAGGTCGGCCCGGCGGGCTCAGACCCCGCCAAAGCATCCGCGCCAGCGCTCGCGCAGCACGTTCTTCTGCACCTTGCCCATGGCGTTGCGCGGCAAATCCTCCACCAGCGCGCAGTGCTTGGGGATTTTGTAGGCGGCCAAGCGCTGCCGCAACAGACCCAGCAAGGTCGCTGGATCCAGCGCGGCGCCGGGCTGCGGCACCACCAGCGCGACGCCGGCCTCACCCCAGTCCGGGTGCGGCACGCCAATGACCGCGCAGTCGGCCACGCCTGGCAGATCCAGAATAGCGCCCTCGACCTCGGCGGGATAGACGTTGTAGCCGCCGCTGATCAGCACGTCCTTGCTGCGCCCGACCAGCGTGAGATAGCCCCGTTCGTCAAGCATCCCGACGTCGCCCGTGCGAAACCAGCCGTCGGCGGTGAATTCGGCGCGGGTTTTTTCGGGCAAGCGCCAGTAGCCCGCAAACACGCTGGGGCCGCGCACTTGAACCCCGCCCACCTGGCCCGCAGGCAGCGGCCGGTCGGCCTCATCGGCGATGCGCAGCTCCACTCCCGGCAAAGGAAAACCCACCGTGCCGCCACGACGCTCGGATTGCCCGCCGTAGCGCGGATCCGGCTTGTAAGGGTTGGAGGTCAGCATCAGCGTTTCGCTCATGCCGTAACGCTCCAAGATGGTATGCCCGGTGCGCTGTTGCCAGGCGGTGAACGTGGGCAAGGTCAGCGGCGCGGAGCCACTGATGAACAACCGCATCCGCGCGCACACGGCTGGGTTAAGGCCCGGCTCGGCCAGCAAGCGGGTGTAGAGCGTTGGCACCCCCATGAACACGGTGGCGCGCGGCAGCCAGCGCAGCACGGCGGCGGGCTCAAACTTAGCCGCCCACAGCATCGGGCTGCCGCTGAGCAACGCGCCGTGCACCGCCACGAACAGCCCGTGCACGTGAAAGATCGGCAACACGTGGATCAAGACGTCGCCGGGCTGCCAGCCCCAGTAGTCGTGCAGCACGCGGGCGTTGGCCAGCAAGTTGGCGTGCGTCAGCATCGCGCCCTTGCTGCGCCCGGTGGTGCCGCTGGTGTAAATGATGCTGGCCAGCGCCTGCGGCCCCACCGCGACGGGCTCGTGCGCCTCGGCACGCTGGGCGGCGCGATCCAACAAGTTGCCGCTGCGGTCGGCTCCCAGCGTGTAAACCACGCGCACCCCGGCGACGAAAGCCAGCTGGCTGAGACGCCCAAACCGGCCTGGGGTGCACACCAGCACCGACGGCTTGGCGTCGTGCAAAAAGAACTCCACTTCGGCGTCGGTGTAAGCAAGGTTCAGCGGCACATAGACGAGCCCCGCGCGCAGCGCCGCCAGATACAGCATTAACGCCTCGACCGACTTGTCCACCTGGGCCATGACCCGCTCGCCAGGCTGCAGCCCGCGGCTGAGCAGCTCATGGGCCAGCATGGCGCTGCCGCGCTCCAGGTCGCGCCACGTGTAGCGCAGGCCGGTCTCGGTTTCGATGGCGGTGGCGTCGAGATCGGCGGGAAAGCCCGCGCGCAGCGCCGCGTAAAGGTTGGAGCACGTCTCAAGATTCATCGCCGCCACGGTTTTGGTCCGTCAAAAGCCCGGCTGGATCACAATGCAGCTGACCGCCGTCGCGCCCAGGCCCAAAGGGCCACGCCGGCCACGATCATCGGCAGGCTCAGCCACTGCCCCATGCTGAAGCCCAACGACAACAGCCCGAGATGGGCGTCGGGCTCGCGGAAATATTCGGCGGCAAAGCGCATCACGCCGTAGCCCACCAAAAACGCCGCCGAGACTTCGCCGGTTCGGCGCTGCCGGCGAGCGAACCACCACAACAACGCAAACAGCAGCAGACCCTCCAGCGCCATCTGATACAGCTGAGAGGGATGGCGCGGCTGCGGCCCAGCCGCCGGAAAGACCATCGCCCATGGCAGCTGCGGCGGCGCGGGGCGCCCCCACAGTTCGCCGTTGATGAAGTTGCCCAGCCGCCCCAGCGCCAGCCCGACCGGCACGCAAGGTGCCACAAAATCCATCACTTGCAGCCACGGGCGTTGCTGGCGTCGCGCCCACCACGCCATGGCCAGCAGCACGCCCAGCAGCCCGCCGTGAAAGCTCATGCCGCCTTCCCAGACGGCCACGATCCGCCAAGGCTCTGCCAGGTAGGTCATTGGCTTGTAAAACAGCACATAGCCCAGCCGACCGCCCAGGATGACGCCCAGCACGCCCCAGAACAGCATGTCCTCCACGTCGCGCGGCTGCCATCCCAGTGAGCGAAACGGCTCATGGCGCAGACGGCGGCGCGCCAGCCAAAGAAAAGCCGCAAAGCCGGCCAAATACATCAGGCCATACCAATGCACGGCCAGCGGGCCGATGCGCACCGCCACTGGATCGAAGCCGGGATGAATCAGCATGGGCGGATCCTAAACGATGGCCGGCCCGCCGCGCCGCCCCGAAGGCGGCTGCGCGGCTATGATGGCAGGTCTTCGATGCGAGCAACCTGACGCGTCTGCGACAAAACCCAACAGGAGTGCAGCCATGGACGCCCCAACGGAGGAACGGCGCCATTACCACCGCGTGCGAGCCGTGTTCGAGCAAGCGCTGGAGCTTTGCCGCCCGCTGCTGGACCCTGCCCAGGGCATCGCCGGGCATGCCCTCACCCACCAAGTGCCGCTGCGGGTGCGCGAACTCTACCCTGACCTGACGCAAGAGGAAGTGATGGTGTTGTCGGTGGCGCTGCAGGCGGCTTGGTCTCGTCCATCCCGTTCGCACTGAGCGCACCGTGGCGAGACGCGCAGCCGCACGGCCTCGCCCACGCCTCACACCGACAACCGGCTGACATCCCGCACCGCGCCACGATCAGCCGACGTGGCCAGCAGGGCGTAGGCCTGCAGCGCGGTGGAAACCTTGCGCGCCCGAGGACGAGCCGGCTTCCAGCCCAGCCGATCCTGCTCGGCGCGACGCCGCGCCAGCTCCTCATCGGACACCAACACATCGATTCGACGGTTGGGGATATCGATGCGAATGCGGTCCCCGTCGCGCACCAGGCCGATCGGCCCGCCCGCCGCAGCCTCCGGCGACACGTGACCGATCGAAAGCCCCGAGGTGCCGCCCGAGAAGCGCCCGTCGGTCAGCAGCGCACAGACTTTGCCCAGACCCTTGGACTTGAGATACGAAGTCGGGTAGAGCATTTCTTGCATGCCGGGGCCGCCGCGCGGGCCTTCGTAGCGCACCACCACCACCTCGCCGGGCTGAACGCGGTCGCCCAAGATGTGCTCGACCGCCTCTTCTTGCGATTCGACCACGTGCGCCACGCCCTCAAACACGAGGATGCTCTCATCCACGCCCGCGGTTTTGACCACGCAGCCGTCTGGGGCCAGGTTGCCGCGCAGCACCGCCAGCCCGCCGTCGCGCGAGTAAGCGTGGGCTACGGAGCGGATGCAACCCTGCGCGCGATCCAAATCAAGCGTGGGCCAGCGCGTGCTTTGACTGAACGGCTGCTGGGTTGGAATGCCCGCCGGGCCAGCGCGGTAGAACGTGCGCACATCCTCCGATTCGGTCACCATGACGTCCCAGCGCGCCAGCGCTTCGGCCAGCGTGGCGCTGTGCACGGTGCGCACGCCGGTGTGCAGCAGGCCGGCGCGCGCCAACTCGCCCAAAATAGCCATGATGCCGCCAGCGCGGTGTACATCTTCGATGTGATAAAGCGGGGTGTTGGGCGCGACCTTGCACAGCGTTGGCACCCGGCGCGACAAACGGTCGATGTCGGCCATGGTGAACGGCACACCGGCCTCCTGCGCCACGGCCAGCAAATGCAGAATCGTGTTGGTGGAGCCGCCCATCGCGATGTCCAGGGACATCGCGTTCTCAAACGCCTCGAAGCTGGCGATCGAGCGCGGCAACACCGAGGCGTCGTCCTGCTCGTAGTAGCGGCGCGCCAGCTCGACGATCAGCCGCCCGGCGCGACGGAACAGCTGCTCGCGGTCGGCGTGCGTGGCCAGCACCGTGCCGTTGCCCGGCAGCGACAGGCCCAGCGCCTCGGTCAGGCAGTTCATCGAGTTGGCGGTGAACATGCCGGAGCACGAGCCGCAGGTCGGGCAGGCCGAGCGCTCGACCTCCGCCACGGTGGCCTCGTCGACGTGCGGGTCGGCGGCCATCACCATCGCATCGACCAGGTCGAGCTTCTTGATCTGCACGGTCTGCTCGCCCGGCGCCGCCAGGCGCACCTTGCCGGCCTCCATCGGGCCGCCGGAAACGAACACGGTCGGGATGTTCAGGCGCATCGCCGCCATCAGCATGCCCGGCGTGATCTTGTCGCAGTTGGAGATGCACACCAGCGCGTCGGCGCAGTGCGCGTTGACCATGTACTCGACGCTGTCGGCGATCAGCTCGCGGCTGGGCAGCGAGTACAGCATGCCGTCGTGGCCCATCGCGATGCCGTCGTCCACGGCGATGGTGTTGAACTCCTTGGCCACGCCGCCGGCGGCCTCGATCTCGCGGCAGACGAGCTGGCCCAGATCCTTCAGGTGCACGTGGCCGGGCACGAACTGCGTGAACGAGTTGGCCACGGCGATGATGGGCTTGTCGAAGTCGCCATCCTTCATGCCGGTGGCGCGCCACAGGGCGCGCGCGCCGGCCATGTTGCGACCTTGCGTGGTGGTGCGGGAGCGGTAGGCGGGCATGGCAACTCTCTTGGCAGCGTGGTCAAGGGCGAACATCGGCGCGGGGGACGCCAGGCTCAGCCAACAGCGCCCGGATCCCCCGTTGCGTTGGATTGTGCCAGCACCCCAGCCCCGTGGATGGGTGCGCTTTATTTTCCTCGCGATCCGACGTCGGAGTCTGCGCGCAGCTGCGCCCGAGCTTTGGCCAGCCGCGCTTCGCGGCGCGCTTGATCCTTGCGCATCGCCTGACGCTGGGTGTAGCCCGACCAGTCGGCCCACCACCACCACAGCAGCGCCAGCCCAAACGGCGAAAGCACCCATGGCCAGCCGAGCTGCACCCAGCCGCCGGCTTTCAACGCCAACAGCAGCAAACCCAACATCAACATCGGCATGCGTCAACGCCCCCCTCTGGAAGCAGGCTGGACAGCCTGGCTGTATCGGTTGCAACAAGGTGTAAGCCGGCATTGTGCCGCGGAGACGGCTGGCTAGAATGCCGTCGTGGCCCTCACCCCCTCATAGCTTAGGAGGTTACGAACATGAAACGTGCTCTGCTGATCGTGGCAGCCGCCGCCGCCGTGGCTGGCCCCGCACTGGCCGACGAAGCGCTGGCCAAGGCAAAAAACTGCATGGCCTGCCACGCGGTGGACAAAAAGCTGGTTGGCCCCGCTTATAAGGACATCGCCAAGAAATACGCTGGCGACGCCAAGGCGGTGGACATGCTGGCGCACAAAATCCAAAAGGGCGGCGCTGGCGTTTGGGGCGCGGTGCCGATGCCGGCTAACCCCCAGGTCAACGACGCCGAGGCCAAGAAGCTGGCGGCCTGGGTGCTCAGCCTGAAATAATGGGTTGAAAAACCGCCCCGTCAAGCCAGGCGGCATCAAACCGAAGCTCATCCTCCCAAAACCAAGCCCCGCTGCGCGCGGGGCTTTTGTTTGACAAGCGAGCCGACGACCGAATCGAACCGCGCGGCGATCCGCCGCGGCAGCATGCCACTGAGGACTCAGTTGGTCTTGGCCAGTTGCTCCAAGATGGAGGGGTTTTCCAACGTGGAGATATCCTGGGTGATGGCTTCGCCCTTGGCAATCGCCCGCAGCAGGCGGCGCATGATCTTGCCGGAACGGGTCTTCGGCAAGTTTTCGCCAAAGCGGATGTCTTTCGGCTTGGCGATCGGGCCGATTTCCTTGGCCACCCAGGCGCGCAGCTCATCGGCGATTCGCTTGGCCTCCTCGCCCTGCGGCAGCGGGCGCTTCAGCACGACGAAGGCAACGATGGCCTCGCCGGTGACGTCATCCGGGCGCCCCACCACCGCCGCTTCGGCCACGAGGTCGGTTTTGGCCACCAGCGCCGACTCGATTTCCATCGTGCCCATGCGGTGGCCGCTGACGTTGAGCACGTCGTCGATGCGGCCGGTGATGCGAAAGTAGCCGCGGTCCTCGGAGCGCACGGCGCCGTCGCCGGCCAGGTAGTAGCCCTTGAGCTCCTCGGGGAAGTAGCTCTTCTTGAAACGCTGCGGATCGCCCCAGATGGTGCGGATCATCGACGGCCACGGCTTCTTGATGACCAGGATGCCGCCCTGGCCATGTGGCATGTCGTTGCCCTGCTCATCGACGATAGCGGCGAAGATGCCCGGCAGCGGCAGCGTGCACGAGCCCGGCACCAGCGGCGTGGCGCCCGGCAACGGCGTGATCATGTGGCCGCCGGTCTCGGTCTGCCAGAAGGTGTCCACAATCGGGCAGCGCTCACCGCCGACGTGCTTGTAGTACCACATCCACGCCTCGGGGTTGATCGGCTCGCCAACCGAACCCAAGATGCGCAGCGATGACAAATCCCAGTTGCGCGGGTGCACCTTGTCGTCGGTGTCGCTGGCCTTGATCAGCGATCGGATGGCGGTGGGCGCGGTGTAGAAGATGGTGGCCTTGTGGCGCTCGATCATCTGCCAGAAGCGCCCGGCGTTGGGGTAGGTCGGCACGCCCTCGAAGACGATCTGGGTGGCGCCGGCGGCCAGCGGCCCGTAGGCGACGTAGGTGTGGCCGGTGATCCAGCCGATGTCGGCGGTGCACCAGAAGACGTCGCTGTCCTTCAGGTCGAAGGTCCACAGCATGGTCTGCTTGGCCCACAGCAGGTAGCCGCCGGTGGAGTGCTGCACGCCCTTGGGCTTGCCGGTGGAGCCGGAGGTGTAGAGGATGAACAGCGGGTGCTCGGCGCCGACGATCTCCGGCGGGCAGTCCTCGCTTTGGCCGGCGACGACCTCGTGCAGCCACAGGTCGCGCCCGGCGACCATGTTGCAGGCGGTGGCGGTGCGCTGCCAGACGATGACGTGGCGCACGCTGTCGCAGCCGCCCAACGCCAGCGCCTCATCGACGATGCCCTTCAGCGGCAGCTCCTTGCCGCCGCGCATCTGGAAGTTGGCGGTGATCACAGCCACCGCGCCGGCGTCCTGGATACGCTCCTGCAACGCCTTGGCCGAAAAGCCCCCGAACACCACGCTGTGCGTGGCGCCGATGCGCGCGCACGCCTGCATCGCCACCACGCCCTCGATGCTCATCGGCATGTAGATGACGACGCGGTCGCCCTTGCCGACGCCCAGGCTTTTCAGCGCGTTGGCCATGCGCGCCACGCGCTGCAGCAGCTCGCGGTAGGTCACGCGCGTAACCTGGCCGTCATCGGTCTCATAAATGATGGCGGTCTTGTGCTCCACCGGCGTGCCGATGTGCCGGTCAAGGCAGTTGTAGGAGGCGTTGAGCTCGCCGTCAGCAAACCACCTGTAGAACGGTTTATTGGACTCGTCCAGCACCTGCGTGAACGGCTTGTGCCAGTGCAGCAGCTCGCGCGCGCGGCGCGCCCAGAACCCTTCAAAGTCGGCCTCGGCCTCGGCGCACAGGGCGCGGTAGGCATCCATGCCGCTGATGCGCGCCTGCGCGACCAGCTGCGGGTTGGGTTCGAAGACGCGGTTTTCCACCAACATCGATGCAATGGCGGCGCTCGGTTCGGCCATACTGTTCAATCTCCTCGGCTGGCAAAGCAAGACCCGACTCTGGATTCTGCGCGCGCACTGTGCCGCGCGCCGCTGACGGGGCCCTTACGCTGGGCGGACGGGGTGCGCGCAAACCCGCGACGGCAAGCTGCGCACTACAATCTTGTCGCTTACCTGACCATTGTGGCTTTCCTCAACCCAGAATGCAACCGGACGCCCATCTCAAACCGATTGCGCCGCTGCCGCGCCTGATTTTTGCCAGCCGTTGGCTGCAGCTGCCGCTCTACATCGGCCTGATCGTGGCCCAGATGGTGTATGTGTATCACTTCTGGGTCGAGTTGGTGCATTTGATCGAGGCCGCATTTGGTAATCAAAAGGCGCTGGACAAGCTGGTCAACAGCATCGGCTACGTTCCCAACGCCCCGCTGGAGGGGCTCAATGAAACCATCATCATGCTGGTGGTGTTGGCGCTCATCGACGTGGTGATGATCAGCAACCTGCTGATCATGGTCATCGTCGGCGGCTTTGAGACCTTCGTCAGCCGTCTGCGACTGGAGGGTCATCCCGACCAGCCTGAGTGGCTCAACCACGTCAACGCCGGCGTGCTAAAGGTCAAGCTCGCCACCGCCATCATCGGCATCAGCTCCATCCACTTGCTCAAGACGTTCATCAACGCCGCCAACTACACCGACAAGGTGCTGCTGTGGCAAACCGTGATTCATGCGGTTTTCTTACTCAGCGCGTTGGCGATTGCGTTGACCGAAAAGCTGATTCACCATCCGGGTGACGACGACGATCATCGTTAAAGTCGCTGCCCTGCCCGTCATAGCCCTGCCTAGCTTAGCCAGCGGTAGGATTTGGGCCGTCAAAGGTTACGAATTAGGAACGAATCATGACCGCCATACGCCAGGACGACCTCATCCAATCGATTGCCGACGCCTTTCAATTCATCAGTTACTACCACCCCGTGGATTACGTCCGGGCGCTGGGTCAAGCCTATGAGCGCGAGCAGAGCCCTGCCGCCAAGGATGCGATTGCGCAGATCCTGACCAACTCGCGCCTGAGCGCCGAGGGCCACCGCCCGATCTGCCAGGACACCGGCATCGCGGTGGTGTTCCTCAAGGTCGGCATGAACGTGACGTGGCCCGACGCCACCATGAGCCTGCAGCAGATGGTGGACGAGGGCGTGCGGCGCGCCTACACCCACCCGGACAACCCGCTGCGCGCCTCGGTGCTGGCCGACCCGGCCGGCACGCGCCGCAACACCCGCGACAACACCCCGGCGGTGCTGCACGTGGAAATCGTGCCCGGCGACAAGGTCGAGGTGATCTGCGCCGCCAAGGGCGGCGGCTCGGAGAACAAGACCAAGTTCGCGGCGCTGAACCCGTCGGACTCGATCGTGGACTGGGTGCTCAAGACCGTGCCGACGATGGGCGCGGGCTGGTGCCCGCCGGGCATCCTCGGCATCGGCATCGGCGGCACGCCGGAGAAGGCCATGCTGCTGGCCAAGGAAGCGCTGATGGCGCCGGTGGACATCCACGCGCTGATCGAGCGCCACCGCCGCGGCGAGCGCCTGACGCGCGTGGAGGAGCTGCGGCTGGAGCTCTACGAAAAGGTCAACGCGCTGGGCATCGGCGCGCAGGGGTTGGGGGGCCTGACCACCGTGGTGGACGTCAAGATCCTCGACTACCCCACGCACGCGGCCAGCCTGCCGGTGGCGATGATCCCGAACTGCGCCGCCACGCGCCACGTGCACTTCGAGCTGGACGGCAGCGGCCCGGCGCGGCTGGAGCCGCCGCGGCTGGAGGACTGGCCGGCGGTGACCTGGACGCCCGATACGCGCAGCGCGCGCCGCGTCAACCTCGACACGCTCACGCGCGAGGAAGTGGCAAGCTGGAAGGTGGGCGACAAGCTGCTGCTCAACGGCCGGATGCTGACCGGACGCGACGCCGCGCACAAGCGCATCGCCGACCTGCTGGCGCGCGGCGAGAAGCTTCCGGTGGACTTCACCAACCGCGTCATCTACTACGTCGGCCCGGTGGACCCGGTGCGCGACGAGGTGGTCGGCCCCGCCGGCCCCACCACCGCCACGCGCATGGACAAGTTCACGCGCATGATGCTGGAGAAGACCGGCCTGATCGCCATGATCGGCAAGAGCGAGCGCGGCCCGGTGGCGATCGAGGCGATTCGCGACCACCGCAGCGCCTATCTGATGGCGGTCGGCGGCGCCGCCTACCTGGTGGCCAAGGCGATCAAAGCCGCGCGCGTGGTGGCCTTCGAGGACCTCGGCATGGAGGCGATCTACGAGTTCGAGGTGCGCGACATGCCGGTGACGGTGGCGGTGGACGCCAACGGCACCAGCGTGCACGAAAGCGGCCCGGCTGAGTGGCGCCAGCGCATCGCCCGCGGCGAGTTCAAGGGCATCGCCATCAGCGTCGCCTGACGTTCCTCGGCTCCGCGACCCGCAGGGCCGGCCGCGCCGGGCGCCCCAGCCAGCGGCATCGCCGACTGCCCGCGCCAGGTCGCGTCAGTGCAGATGACGCGGCTTGCGCGGGCCGCCATGCCCCCCGCGGGGTGGCTTGCCCAGCTGCAGCGAATTGACCATGGCATCGAAACGATTGGCAAACAAGCGGTCAATCGCTTCGATGACGCCGCCCAACTCCGAGGCGTCGAAGTGCCGCTCCATGAGCTCCACCACATCGCGCACCAGCATGTCGCGCTGCACCTGCATGATGGCCGCCGGCGTCGGGCCTACAAAACACATCAAAAAGTCATCGCGTGCCTGCGCCTCGGGGCTAGCCTCCTCCTCATCGTATTCGAGGTCGTAGAACGACACCTCGATCGCCGCGCCCATGGCCGAAATTTCATTGAGGCCCATGCAGGCTTCTTCGATCGCCAAGCGAAAATCCTCGTCGCCTTCGATCGTCCAGCACATCTGCAACAAGTGGGCCTTGGGGTCGAAGCGGATGCCGGGCTCTTCCTCGTAGTTGCTCGCCGCCGCATCCACCAGCGAGCGGGCGCCAACATACTGCCACAGCGGGCGCAGCGCCTCCTGGATCTGCGGAAAGTCCACGTCGTCGCGCAGCGGCACGTCGCCGTGCACATGGATCTCAAAAGGCGGATTGTCTTGGCTCATGCTCGCCACCGTTTGGGGGTCAAAGAGCCCATTTTAAGGCTGCCGCCTCGTCACCCCGGCGTCTGCAGGGCTGGCCCCCTCGCGGGCCCTCTCTTGGGCGAAGCCGACCCGCATACCCCGCATACAATTCCAAAAAGCTTGCGCGGGTGTGATGGAATCGGTAGACATACAGGACTTAAAATCCTGGGGCGTTAAGCCGTGCGGGTTCAAGTCCCGCCACCCGCACCAAGCTGCCCCTCTCTTCATTGGGCAAGCGGTGGTTTCAATCCGCTGCGACCGCAGTCACTCGGGCGCAACTCGAAAGCAGCTGCCTGTGGACACCATCGGATCGCAGCTGATCTCCGCCTTCTGAATCGCCTGAATCGTTGGCGCGTGCTGGCGAAATCACCTTCTGAAATTTGCCGGATTACCCAGCCCTCATGACAAGGCGGCCTTTGTCGCATGACGGAGGTCTTCATGCAGGCTCACATCCATCCTCCCTACCGACCTTGATCGAGGCCCTGCTAACCGACACCTCCAACTAGTGGCAGCCCCGAACCAGCCCAAATCGGATCGGTCTGCAGGTCGTCGAGCACATCCCAGACCCTGTGGTCGAGGTTGGCGCGTGGGTGTCCCTGGCGTCGGGAGACCTCGGACTTGAAGTTGGTGTAGCTCAGCTCCTGGACCATGCGGGCCATCGCCGCGGCGACCTCGGCGCGCGGCGCCACCGCCCGGTAGCGGTAATCGGTGCCGCGGCCTTCCCGGATCGGCCCGAGGCCAAGCAAGTAATGCTACTTGAGAGCCGCCAGATCGCCACGCATGCGCGCGCGAACGGTCAGGGTGTCGTGGGTGCGGTCGCTGGGTTTCTGGACGATGCTGAAGAAGCCGATCGGGGTGATGAGCCCCATGGTGCATCTCCTTGTAACAGCCCTGTAAGGGCTTCATTGCGCTTTCTCGCGTTCCTCGATCCCCAGAATGACCTGCACCGCGTAGCGGATGTAAGGCGCCATCTCCCGCGCCCGCTCCGGATCCTGGTCGGCGCGCGGGTAGTGCATGCAGGCGCTCAAGATGACCGACTGCAGCATCAGGAACAGCACCGCAAACGGGGCGCCGTCAACCTGCGGGCCAAGGCGCGGCCACCACTCGCGCAGGTCAGCGCGCAGCTTGCCGCCCAGCCCGCCGTCGTGGTAGCCTTTCCCGGCCACACCTACGCGGCCGGAGCGGACGACCCGCCTCTTGCCAAAACTGGCTACATCGTGGCTACACGGATCGGAACGGGCGAACTTTGGATGCCGCTGATGTGATGTAAATTGTTGATTTCGCTGGTAGGGCGTGCAGGACTCGAACCTGCGACCAAGGGATTATGAGTCCCCTGCTCTAACCGACTGAGCTAACGCCCCGACCCAAAGCGGGATTGTAGGGCGGGCCGCTCGTTGCCTTCCTGCTTGTCGATGGCGCGGGAGCCCCGCTGCCAATTCCAGCGAAAGTGGATCGGCGCTCAGAGCCTTGCGTCACTCCCCGCGCGTCTGGCTCAGTGCGTTGCCGACCAGCTTGGCGGTGATGTCGACGATCTGGATCATGCGCTCGTAGGGCATGCGCTGCGGGCCGATGACCCCGAGCGTGCCGACCACCTCGCCATCCACCTCGAACGGGGCGCTGACCACCGACAGCTCTTCGAACGGCACCGCTTGGCTTTCGCCGCCGATGAAGATGCGCACGCCGTCGGCCTGGCTGGAGATGTCCAGCAGCCGCATCACTTGCGTCTTTTCCTCGAACAGGTCAAACAGCCGGCGTAGGTGGTCCATGTTGCGCGCAAAGTCATCCACTTCCAGCAAATTACGCTCGCCGGCAATGACGACGTCGTCCTGCTGCGCGGCCTCAGAGCTGGCCTCCACCGCCTTGACCATCAGCCCGGCGATTTCGCCGCGCAGCGCATCAACCTCGCCGCGCAACCGCTCGCGCACCGCATCCAGCGTCAGCCCGGCATAGTGGGCGTTGAGGTAGTTGGCCGCAGTCTGCAGCTGCTCCTGCGTGAACTCGGTGGCGGGGTGCAGGATGCGGTTCTGCACTTCCCCTTCGGGGGTGACGAGGATGACCAGCACGCGCCGCTCCGAAAGGCGCAGGAACTCGATGTGGCGAAATACCACGGGCCGCCGCGGCACGCGCACCACGCCGACGAAGTGCGACAGCTGCGACAGCAGCTGCGCCGCCTGGCTGAGAACTTGACTCGGCTGGTCGGCCACCAAAGCCTGCGCGCCCGGCAGCACCTCCGGCGGCAGGTCGGCGCGGCGCACCGTCAGCATCGTGTCGACGAAGTAGCGGTAGCCGCGCGCGGTGGGCACCCGCCCCGCCGAGGTGTGCGGGCTGGTCACCAGGCCCAGCTCCTCCAGGTCGCTCATCACGTTGCGGATCGTGGCCGGCGACAGATCCAGCCCCGCCGCCTTGGACAGCGTGCGCGAGCCGACCGGCTGCCCTTCAGCGATGTAGCGTTCCACCAACGCCTTCAGCAACAGTTTCGAGCGCTCGTCCAGCATCATGGCAGGATCAAGAGAACATGTTGTAATTTGAGCATGAATCGACGCGCTGCGCATCCCGCCGACCGAGCCGCCGCCGTGGCCGGCGCGCTGTGCTTCGAGCGCGTAGCGCTGGTGGGCAAACCCAACGCCGCCGGCAGCGGCGCGACGCTGGCGCGCGTGGTGGACTTCCTGCACGCGCAGGGCTGCGAGGTGACGCTGGAGCACGACACCGCGCAGCACGTCGGCGCGCTGGGCGACCGCGTGGCCGACGTGGCCGGCATCGGCGCGCACTGCCAGCTCGCGCTGGTGGTCGGCGGCGACGGCACGATGCTGGGCATCGGGCGGCGGCTGGCGCCGTGGGGCGTGCCGCTGATTGGCATCAACCAGGGGCGGCTCGGCTTCATCACCGACATTCCGTTCGACGGCTTCGAGGCGGTGCTGCGCCCGATGCTGTGCGGCGCCTACCTGGAGGAGCGCCGCGCGCTGCTGCAGGCCGGGGTCTGGCGCGACGGGCACTGCGAGTTCGACACCATCGCGATGAACGACGTCGTCGTCAACCGCGGCGGCGCGCCGAGCATGGTGGAGCTGCGCGTGGAGGTGGACGGCCACTTCGTCGCCAACATGCGCGCCGACGGGCTGATCATCGCCTCGCCGACCGGCTCCACCGCCTACGCGCTGTCGGCTGGGGGGCCGCTGCTGCACCCGGCCATCGACGGCTGGGTGATGGTGCCGATCGCGCCGCACACGCTGTCGAACCGGCCGGTGGTGCTGCCGGCCAGCAGCACCATCGCCATCGAGGTGGTGGCCGCGCGCGACCCCAGCGCCCACTTCGACATGCAGACCTTCACCAGCCTGCTGGAGGGCGACCGCATCGTCGTGCGCCGCTCGCAGCACGTGCTGCGGCTGCTGCATCCGCTCGGCTGGAACTACTTCGACACGCTGCGCGGCAAGCTGCACTGGAACGAGGGCGTGGTGGCATGATCGGGCCCCGAGGAGGAGACGGCAAACCATGGGCTGGCTGCGGCTGACGATCCGCGACTTCGTCATCGTCGAGCGGCTGGAGCTGGAACTCAACAGCGGCTTCACCGCGCTGACCGGCGAGACCGGCGCCGGCAAGTCCATCCTGATCGACGCGCTGCAGCTGCTGCTGGGCGGGCGCGCCGACGGCGCGCTGGTGCGCGAGGGCGCGGCGCGCGCCGAGGTGGCCGGCGAATTCGACGCCCCGCCCGCAGTGCGCGCGTGGCTGGCCGAGCAGGGCTTCGAGCCGGCCGGCGACGGCGAGCCGCTGCTGCTGCGCCGGGTGGTCGATGCGCAGGGCCGCAGCCGCGCCTGGATCGACGGCAGCCCGGCCACCGCCACGCAGCTGCGTACGCTGGGCGACTGGCTGGTGGACATCCACGGGCAGCACGCCTGGCAGAGCCTGATGAGGCCCGACGCGGTGCGCGCGCTGCTGGATGGCTACGGCCGCATCGACACCGCCGCGCTGCGCGCCGCCTGGGACGACTGGCGCGCGGCCGAAGCGGCGCTGGAACAGGCGCGCCAGCACCAGAGCCGCGCGCAGCAGGAGCGCGAGCGCCTGCAGTGGCAGATCGACGAGGTGGCGCGCCTCAACCCCGGCGACGACGAGTGGGACGAGCTCAACCGCCAGCACGCGCGGCTGGCGCACGCGCAGGCGCTGCTGGATGCCGCGCACGAGGCGCTGGAGGCGCTCGACGGCCGCGAGCTCAGCGCCCACCGGCTGCTGGCGCAGGCCATCGCCGCGCTGCAGGCGCAGGCGCACATCGAGCCGCGCTACGGCGAGCTGGCCGCGGTGCTGCAGGCGGCGCAGGCGCAGGTGGACGACGCCTGCCGCGACCTGCAGCATCTGGCCCACCACACCGAGCTCGACCCCGACACGCTGGCCACGCTCGACGAGCGGCTCGGCCGCTGGATCACGTTGGCGCGACGCCATCGCTGTCCGCCGCAGGAACTGCCGGCGCGCCTGAAGGCGTGGCGCGCGCAGCTGCAGGCGCTTGAAGCCGTCGCCGACCTCGACGCGCTGGCCGCGCGCGCCGCGCAGGCGCGCCAGCGCTACCTGGAGGCGGCGCGCTCCGTCTCGGCGCAGCGCGCGCCGGCGGCGCAGCGCCTCGGCGAGGCGGTCAGCGCCCTGCTGCCATCGCTCGGCATGGAAGGCGGCCGCTTCGAGGTGGGGCTGGAGCCGCTCGCTGAGCCCGCCGCGCACGGGCTGGAGCGCGTCGAGCTGCGGGTGGCCGGGCACGCCGGGGCCACGCCGCGCCCGGTGGCCAAGGTCGCCTCCGGCGGCGAGCTGTCGCGGCTGGCGCTGGCGATCGCGGTCGTCACCAGCGCCCTGGGCGAGGCGCCGACGCTGATCTTCGACGAGATCGACAGCGGCATCGGCGGGCGCGTGGCGCACACCGTTGGGCGGCTGCTGCGCGAGCTCGGCGCGCAGCGCCAGGTGCTGGCCGTCACGCACCTGCCGCAGGTGGCGGCGTGCGCGCACCACCACCTGCGCGTGGCCAAGGCCGCGCGCGGCGGCGGCGCCGTCAGCGAAGTCACACCGCTGGATGCGCCGGCGCGCGTACACGAGATCGCGCGCATGCTGGGCGGCGGCGACTCCGCCGCGGCGCTGGCGCACGCGCGCGAGTTGCTGCAGGCCTGACCATCGCCATGGACGCCGCCAAGCCCTTGCAGCTCGTCCTCATCACCGGCATGTCCGGCTCCGGCAAGTCGGTGGCGCTGCACGCGCTGGAGGATGCGGGCTTCTACTGCGTGGACAACCTGCCGCCGGAGCTGCTGGAGGCGTTCGTTGCCGTGGAGCGCACGCACGAGGCGCGCCAGATCGCCGTGGCGATCGACGTGCGCAGCGCCGCCTCGCTGCCCGGACTGCCACAGCGGCTGCAGGTGCTGCGGCGGCAGGGCCTGGAACTGACGGTGCTGTTCCTCGACGCCGCCGACGACGTGCTGGTGCGGCGCTTCTCGGAGACGCGGCGGCTGCACCCGCTGTCGGTGCGCGGCAGCACCGACCAGCGCCGCGCGCTGCTGGAGGCGCTCAAGCTCGAGCGGGAGCTGCTGGCCGAGTTGCGCGAGGGGGCGCTCGTCATCGACACCAGCCACCTGCGCGCCGCGCAGCTGCGCAGCGAGGTCAAGGCGCTGCTGGCCGCCGAGCCGCACGCGCCGACGCTGGTGTTTGAGTCGTTCGCGTTCAAGCGCGGCGTGCCGCTGGATGCAGACTTCGTGTTCGACGTGCGCATGCTGCCGAACCCCCACTACGAACCCGACCTGCGCGCGCTCACCGGGCTGGACGAGCCAGTGGCGGCCTTCCTGGCCGGCGAGCCGGAGGTGGCGCGCATGCTCGCGCACATCGGCGACTTCCTCGACCACTGGCTGCCCGGGCTGGCGCGCGACCACCGCAGCTACGTCACGGTGGCGGTGGGCTGCACCGGCGGACAGCACCGCTCGGTGTACCTGGTGGAACGGCTGGCGCAGCGCTTCGCGCCGCATTGGCCGGTGCTGCGCCGTCACCGCGAGCTGGACGTGCGGCTGGCCGGCCCGGCCCCGGCCAGCCAGGCGCGCACCGGCGCCGGCAACCCCAGCGCCAGCGCCGCCGACGGCGTCCACCAGGCGCCCTGATCCGGCTGCACGCCGGGGCCGTCCGGCGCGGCCTCATCCGGCCCGTCCCAGCGCAGCTGCACGCGGTGCAGCGTCAGGTCGCGGTGCGTCAGCGCGTGCGCCAGCGGCGGCAGCCACCGCAGCGCCTGCGCAGGCTGCGTCGCCAGCGCCGCGCGCAGCGCCTGCTCGCCCTCGGTGCCGACCAGCACCGGCGGCGCCCACAGCCCGGCCCAGATGCCGCGTGCGGGACGGCGCTGCAGCCACAGCGCCCCGTCGGCGCGCACCCACAGCGGCAGCCACCACGCCTCGGCCCGCCGCGCGGCGCGGCGCGGCGGAGCGGACGCCAGCGGTGCGGCGCCGGCGTGCGCGGCGCAGTCGGCGCGCAGCGGGCACGCCGGGCAGCGCGGCTGGCGCGGCGTGCAGACCGTGGCGCCCAGGTCCATCAGCCCCTGCGTATAGGCCGCCATCGCCTCGGCTGGCGGCTGCGGCGGCAACAGCGCCTGCGCGCGCCGCCACAGCGCGCGCGGGGTGGCCTCGGCCCCTGCCGCACCGCTCCAGCGCTGCAACACGCGGCGCACATTGCCGTCCAGGATCGACACCGGCTGCCCGTGGCAGAAGGCCGCGATCGCCGCCGCGGTGGAGTCGCCCACACCGGGCAGCGCGCGCCAGCCGTCGAAATCGTGCGGAAAGCGCCCGCCGAGCCGTTCGACCACCTGCCGCGCCGCCGCGTGCAGCAGCCGCGCGCGCCGGTAGTAGCCGAGTCCACTCCAGGCCGCCAGCACCTCGTCCAGCGGCGCGCGCGCCAGCGCCTGCACGTCCGCAAAGCGCGCCAGAAACGCCTCGTAGTAGCGCCGCACGGTGGCCACCTGGGTCTGCTGCAGCATGATTTCCGACAGCCACACGCGGTACGGGTCGCGCGTCCCCTGCCAGGGCAGGTCGTGGCGGCCGCAGGCGCGCTGCCAGGCCACGAGGCGCTCGAAAAAGCTGGGCTGGCCCGCACTCATCGCTGGCAGCGCGGGCAGTAGAAGCTGGAGCGCTGCCCCTGCCGCAGCGGGCGGATCGGCGTGCCGCAGGCGCGGCACGGCTCGCCGGCGCGGCCATACACCCACAGCTCGGCCTGGAAATGCCCCGACTGGCCGTTGACACGGAAGTCGCGCAGCGAGCTGCCACCGACCTCCACCGCACGCGCCAGCACCTGCCGGATCGCCGCGTGCAGCCGCTCGATGCGCGCGCGCCCGAGCCGCGCCGCCGGCGTCGTCGGGCGGATGCCGGCCAGGAACAGCGCCTCGCTGGCGTAGATGTTGCCGACGCCGACCACCACGTCGCCGGCCAGCAGCACCTGTTTGATGGGCGCGCGCCGCCCGCGCAGGCCCTCGGCCAGCCGCTGCGGCGTGAAGTCCGGCGTCAGCGGCTCCACGCCGAGCCCACCCAGCAGCTTGCGCACACGCGCGTCGTCCTCGCCGTCGGCGTACAGCACGGCGCCGAAGCGGCGCGGATCGTGTAGCCGCAGCGTGCCGCGGTCGGTGACGAGGTCGGCGTGGTCGTGCGGCCCCGGCGGCGGCGCCTGCGGCAGCCACGCCAGGCTGCCGGACATGCCCAGGTGCATCAACAGCAGCCCGCGGTCCAGCGGCAGCAGCAGGTACTTGCCGCGCCGGCGCACCGCCTGCACCACGCGGCCCTGGAGCACCTCCGGCGGCGCGCCCAGCGGCCAGCGCAGCGGCTTGCCGAGCCGCAGCGCCGTGATGCGCGCGCCCTGCAGCGCATGCGCGATGCGCAGGCGGGTCACCTCGACTTCAGGCAGTTCCGGCATGGCTCAGGCATAAAGGCAAAGGCTCGATTATGATGGCCGCATGACCGCCGCGCGCTTGCTGCTGCTTGGGCCCCTGCTGGCCGTGGCGCTGACGGCCACTGGGTGCGCCGCCGCGCAGGCTCGCCCCAAGGGTGCGCCCCACGCCGCTGCCGAGCAGGGATTGGATGCGGAGCTGTTCTATCAGCTCCTGCTGGCTGAGCTGACCCGACGGGATGATCCCGGCGCCGCGTATTCGCTGACTCTGGAAGCCGCGCGCCGCAGCGGCCATCCGCACTTGTTCCGTCGCGCGGTGGACATTGCGCTCAGTGGTCGCGCGCCGAATGCCGCGCTGGATGCCGCCCGCGCCTGGGTACGCGCCCAATCCGACGACGAAGACGCCCGCCGGGTGCTGGTTCAGCTGCTGGCTGGCCTGCAGCGCACCGAGGAGCTCGGCACAGCCCTGCGCGATTGGCTGCAAGTGGCCTCGCCGAGCCGGCGGCTGGAGATCATCGACGCCATCCCAGCGTTGTTGGCCCGCAGCGCTGAGCCGGCGCAAGCCGTGGCTGCCGCACGCACAGCGTTGCAAGCCTGGCTGCAGCGCCCCCCCACCGCCGCTGCGGCTTGGGCCGCGCTGGGTGCCGTGCAGTGGCGCGCTGGTCTGAAGGAGGACGCGCTGCAGTCGGCCACGCGCGCGGTTCAGGCCGACGCCGCTTATCCCGCTGGCGCCCTGTTGGCAGCCGAGCTGATCGAGACCGACCCTGCAGCCGCCCGTGCGCTGCTTTACCGGTATCAGCAAGCCACGCGCGATCAGCCCGCAGCCAGCGCCGATGTGCCCATTGCTTGGGCGCAGGCGCTGGCGCGCCGCGGCGAGCTCGATGCCGCGCTGGCGTTGTTGCAGTCCAGCCGGGTGCGCGACAGCGCCGAACAGCGCCGTCTCTGGATGGCGCAAGCCCGCCTGTTGCGCGAAGCCGAACGCGACCAAGACGCCTACGACACCCTGGCGCAAGCCCTGCGTGCGCACCCCGACGACCCCGACCTCAGTTACGAGCTGGCCATGAGCGCGGAGCGGCTCGGCCGCCACGATGAAATGGAGCGTCTGTTGCGCGAGCTGATCGCGCGCCGCCCGGACGACCCGCACGCCTACAACGCGCTGGGCTACTCGCTGGCCGACCGCGGCGTGCGGCTGGAAGAGGCGCGCCAGCTGATCCAGGAGGCGCTGCGCCGTGCCCCCGACGACGGCTACATCATCGACAGTCTGGGCTGGGTGGAATACCGGCTCGGCAACGTCGCCGAGGCGCGGCGCTGGCTCGCGCGCGCGATGGAGCTCAAGCCTGACGCCGAGATCGCCGCCCACCTCGGCGAGGTGCTGTGGGTGCTCGGCGAACGGGACGAAGCGCGCCGCATCTGGCGCCAGGGGCTGGAGTTGGATGCGCGCAACCGCACGTTGCGCGAGACGCTGCGCCGCTTCGGCGTCGAGCCGTGAGGATCGGGGCGCGCTCGGTGACCGCCTGGCGACGACGCGGGATCGGGTTGGCGCTGGCCGCCGCACTGCTGGCCGGCTGCGCGGCCCCGCCGCCGCGCTCCCCCGCCGACACTGCCACCTCCGGCTGGAGTGGGCGGCTGGCGCTGACGGTGCACGGCGAGCCGCCGCAGCGCGCCAGCGCCGGCTTCGAGCTGCGCGGCGCGCCGCAGCGCGGCGAGCTGCTGCTGAGCACCCCGCTGGGCCAGCTGGCGGCGCGCGTGCGCTGGGACGACGGCGGGGCGTGGCTGGAGCGCCCCGACGCCGAGCCGCAGCGCTACGCCGACGTGGCGGCGCTGACCGAAGCGCTGACCGGCGCGGCGCTGCCGCTGCCGGCACTGTTCGACTGGCTGGACGGGCGCCCCGCCAACGTGCCGGGCTGGACGCTGTTGCAGCTGGACGCCGCGCAGGGCCGGCTGCACGCGCGCCGCGACGCGCCCGCGCCGGTGGTGGAGCTGCGGCTGGCGTGGCAGCGGCCCTGACGAAACGCAATCGCCATGCAGCGCCTGCTCGATTTGCCTGCCCCCGCCAAGGTCAACCTGTTTCTGCACGTGGTTGGCCGCCGCGCCGACGGCTACCACGAGCTGCAGTCGCTGTTCGTGCCGCTGGGCTGGCACGACGTGATTCACCTCGAGCTGCGCCGCGACGGGGGACTGAGCCGCGAGGATCTGCACGCGAGCGCCGGCCTGCCAGTCAATGACCTGTGCCTGCGCGCCGCACGCGCGCTGCAGCAGGCCAGCGGGACGGCGCTTGGCGCGCATATCGCGCTGGACAAGCGCCTGCCGCAGCAGGCGGGACTCGGCGGCGGCTCCAGCGACGCCGCCACCGTGCTGCTGGGCCTCAACCGCCTGTGGGGGCTGCACTGGCCGCGCGCGCGGCTGGCGGCGCTGGCGGCGACGCTCGGCGCCGACGTGCCGTTCTTCCTCGGGCCGGGGCCGGCGTGGGTGGAGGGCATTGGCGAGCGGCTCACGCCGGTGGAGCTGCCGCCGCGCGAGCTGCTGGTCGTCAAGCCCCCCAGCGGCGTGCCGACCGCTGCGGTATTCAGCGCGCCGGACCTGCCGCGCGCCACGCCGCGCGCCGTCGTGACCGAGGCGCTGGCACGGCTGCAGGCCGATCCCCTGCTGCGCTGGGGCGGCAACGACCTGCAGGAGGTGGCCGCGCGCTTGTGCCCCGATGTGGCCCAGGCGCTGCAGCGTCTGCGCGACCTGGGGCTCGCCCCGCGCATGAGCGGCTCCGGCAGCGCGGTCTTTGCCGTGCTGCCGGCGGGCGCTCCCGCCGGGCTGGAGGACGCAGCGCGCTGGCCGGCAGGCTGGACGATCTGGCGCGGTCCGACGCTGCCGCGCTTGCCGCTTGCCGCCTGGTAAGCGCAACCGGCCTCCCCCGCTCAGCACGGGATCTAAAACGTGCTATAATTCAAGTCTCGCAGCCGACAACGGTCTTGCGAAAAGCGACTAAGGCGTGCCGCGTCAGCAGCAAGCCTGTGTAGGGGAGTCGCCAAGCTGGTTAAGGCATCGGATTTTGATTCCGACATGCGAGGGTTCGAATCCTTCCTCCCCTGCCAAATTCATCCTCCCAACGCCGGTTGACCATGGAACGCTCGACGCCAGCGCCCACGCCTGACTTCATGCTTTTTACCGGCAACGCCAATCCCGCGCTGGCTGCCGAGATTGCCCAGTATCTGGGCACGCCGCTGGGGCAGGCCCATGTCGGTCGGTTCTCCGACGGCGAAGTGATGGTCGAAATCGGCCAAAACGTGCGCGCGCGCGACGTTTTCATCATCCAGCCGACCTGTCCGCCGACCAACGAGAACCTGATGGAGCTCGTCATCATGGTCGATGCGCTCAAGCGCGCCTCGGCCGCGCGGATTTCGGCGGTGATCCCTTACTTTGGCTACGCGCGCCAGGATCGGCGTCCGCGCTCCAGCCGCGTGCCGATCAGCGCCAAGGTCGTGGCCAACATGCTGCAGGTGGTCGGCGTGGAGCGCGTGCTGACGATGGATTTGCACGCCGACCAAGTGCAGGGCTTCTTTGACATCCCGGTGGACAACATTTACGCGTCGCCGGTGCTGCTGCGCGACCTCAAACAAAAGAACCACCCCGATTTATTGGTGGTCTCGCCCGACGTCGGCGGCGTGGTGCGCGCGCGCGCGCTGGCCAAGCAGCTCGACTGCGACATGGCCATCATCGACAAGCGCCGCCCCAAGCCGAACGTGTCGGAGGTCATGCACGTGATCGGCGACATCGAGGGCCGCCACTGCGTCATCATGGACGACATGGTGGACACCGCCGGCACGCTGGTCAAGGCCGCCGAGGTGCTCAAGGCGCGCGGCGCGGCCAAGGTGTTTGCCTACGTGACGCACCCGATCCTGTCCGGCCCGGCGGTGGAGCGCGTGGCGCGCGGCGACGCGCTGGATGAGCTGGTCGTCACCAACACGATCCCGCTCAGCGACGCGGCGCGCGCCTGCGGCAAGATCCGCCAGCTGACCGTCGCGCCGCTGATCGCCGAAACGATCGCGCGCATCGCCAGCGGCGAGTCGGTCATGAGCTTGTTTGCCGAAATGGAGGCCGCCGTGGCCGCGGCCTAAGCTTTTTTGTGGCGCCGCACATTTGTGCGGCATTCTCAACTGGGGCGCGCTGGTCGCGGCCGCCCCACCTCGTTGTTTGGAGTGTCATCCAATGAAATTTGTCGCTTTCGAGCGTCAAGCGCAGGGCACGGGTGCGAGCCGCCGCCTGCGCCGCGCCGGCAAGGTGCCGGGCATCGTCTATGGCGGCAGCACGCCGCCGCAACCAATCGAGCTCGACCACAACGCCCTGTGGCAAGCGGTGCAAAAGGAGGCTTTCCATACCTCCATTCTGGAGATGGAGCTGGGCGGCCAAACCACCAAAGTGGTGCTGCGTGATGTGCAGTATCACCCGTTTAAGCCGCAGGTGCTGCACGTGGACTTTCAGCGCGTGGACGAAACCACCCGCCTGCGCAAGAAGGTGCCGCTGCACTTCGTCAACGCCGACAACAGCCCGGCGGTCAAGACCGACAAGTGCCTGATCAACCACGTCGTCACCGAGCTGGAGATCGAGTGCCTGGCCACCCAGCTGCCCGACTTTATCGAAGTGGATCTGGGCCACTTGCACAAGGGCCAGAGCCTGCACGTCAGCGACCTCAAGCTTGGCCCGGGCGTCAAGGTCGTCACGCACGGCAAGCCCAACCCGACGATCGCCACCGTGGTGGAGCCGGTGGAAGAGGTGGTGGCCGAGCCGCAGGCCGCCGCTGCGGCTGCCGACGACAAGAAGGGCAAGAAGGGCAAGAAATGACGCCCGCGGGGGCCGCGCAGCCCCCAGCCCCACGCCAACCGCTCTTGAGGCGGACGGCGCTTCTGCAGGCCCGCCTCGCGCGGGCCTTGCGTTTCATGGGATGATGCGCGGGCGACGCCACGCGCACGAGGGCCTGCATCGATGTTCAAGCTGCTGGTGGGCCTGGGCAACCCCGGGCCGGAGTATGAGGACACGCGCCACAACGCCGGCTGGTGGTGGCTGGATCGCATCGCCGCCGACTTGAAGGCCACGCTGCACCCGGAGCGCGGCTTTTTCGGCCTGGCCGGGCGCGCGCAGGTGCAGGGCCACACCCTGTGGCTGCTCAAGCCCACCACCTACATGAACCGCTCCGGGCAGGCCGTAGCGGCGCTGGCGCGCTTCTACAAAATCGCGCCGCACGAAATCCTGGTGGCGCACGACGAGCTGGATCTGCCGCCGGGCGACGCGCGCCTGAAGCGCGGCGGCGGACACGCCGGCCACAACGGCCTGCGCGACATCCACGCGCAGCTCGGCAGCGCCGATTACTGGCGGCTGCGGCTGGGCATCGGCCATCCGGGCGTCAAGGCGGAGGTGGCCCACTGGGTGCTGCGCCGGCCGCCGCAGGAGCAGCGCCAGGCGATCGACGCCGCGATCGAGCGCGCCGCACGCGCGCTGCCGCTCTTGCTGGCTGGCGATGTCGCCAAGGCCACGAGCCAGATTCACACCACGCAGCCGCCGCGGCCCAAGCCGCCGCGCCGCCCGCCGCCAGCGCAGACCGAGCCGGCGGACAGCGCCACCGCTCAGCCGCCGTCGGCCTGAGCCGGCTGTGGCAGTGCCGGCGACTGCGACGGTGCCGCAGCGACCTTGGCCGCCTGCAGCCGGCGATATTTTTCCCACAGCGTGGCACGGTTCTCGACGAACTGCGGGTTGAGCGGAATGCAGCTGACCGGGCAGACCTGCACGCACTGCGGCTCGTCGAAGTGGCCCACGCACTCGGTGCAGCGCTGCGGGTCGATGACGTAGTGCTCCTCGCCCATCGAGATGGCCTGGTTCGGGCACTCCGGCTCGCAGACGTCGCAGTTGATGCACTCGTCGGTGATCATCAGGGCCATCGCCGCACTCCTCGCGTTTCAGCCGCACGCCGCGCAAGCCGCGCGCAGCGCCTGCGCCACCGGCGCGCTGACCAGCGCGGACACGTCGCCGCCCAGGCGCACGATCTCGCGCACGAGGGTACTGGAAATGCACTGCAGCTGCGGCTGCGGCAGCAGGAACACCGTCTCAACGCCAGGGGCAAGCCGGGCGTTGAGCGTGGCCATCGGCGTCTCGTAGTCGAGGTCGGTGCCGTGGCGCAGGCCGCGCACGATCGTGCCGGCGCCGTGCGCACGGCAGAAGTCCACGATCAGGCCGTCGAACGGGTGCGCCTCGACGTTGGGGCAGTCGGCCAGCACCTGGCGCACCAGCGCCAGCCGCTCCTGCAGCGGCAGCAGCGTCGTCTTGTGGTGCGCCGCCGCCACGGCGACGATCAGGCGCTCGAAGCGCGCCGCCGCGCGACGGATGACGTCCTCGTGCCCGAGCGTGATCGGGTCGAAGGTGCCGCTGGTGACGGCCACGCGCGGCGAAAGGGAGGGAACGGCGGACTCGGTCATGGCTGCAGATTATCGAGCGGGCGCAGCAGGTGCGCGTGCACCTGCCCGGCGCGCAGGTGGCGCTGCACCGCCCAACCCAGGCTCGCCAGCCGCGCCTCGTCCCACGGCTGCGGCGCCTCCAGGTAGGCCAGGCCGTCCGCGGCGACGAGCCGGCGCGCCTGGCGCAGCGCGGCCTCGAACAGCGCCGCGCCGCCGTCGAACGGCGGGTCGAGCAGCACCAAGTGCCAACGCGCCGCCGGCAGCCCCGCCAACACCCCCAGCGCCTCGCCGCCGACCACGCGCACCACGTCGGAGGCCCCCTGCAGCCGCTGCACGTGCTCGTGCAGCGCGCGCAGCAGCTGCGGCTGGCGCTCCACCAGCACCACCTCCACCGCGCCGCGCGAAGCCGCCTCCAGCCCCAGCGCCCCGGTGCCGGCGAACGCATCGACGCAGCGCCAGCCGTGCAGGTGCTGACCCAGCCAATTGAACAGCGTCTCGCGCACGCGGTCGGGCGTCGGACGCAGGCCCGGCAGCGGCGGCACCGGCAGCTTGCTGCGCCGCCAGCGCCCGCCGACGATGCGCACCTCGCCCGGCGGCGCGCCGCGGCGCACCGGCGCGCTCACGGCGCGCCTCCGACGACGACGGTGACCAGCCGCTGCGGGTCGATGACGCGCCGCCAGGCGCGCATCAGATCGTCGCGCGTCAGCGCCTGCACGCGCCGCGGCCAGGTGTCGAGCTCGTCCAGCGGCAGCTCCGCCCACGCCAGCGCCGCCACCTGGTCGGCGATCTTGCGGTTGCTGTCGAGCTTGAGCGCATGCCCCTGCACCAGGCTGCGCTGGGCCTCGGCCAGCTCCTGCGGGGTCGGCCCCTCCTCGGCGAAGCGGTGCAGCACGTCGTGGATCAGCGCCACCGCCTGCTGGGCCTGATCGGGCCGGGTCTGCATCGTCACCGTCCAGGCGCCAGCGTGCCGCCCGGCCAAAAAGTAACTGTAAACCCCATAAGTCAGGCCACGGCGCTCGCGCAGCTCGCGCATCAGGCGCGACGTGAAGCCGCCGCCGCCGACGATGTGGTTGGCCACCTGCAGCGCGAGGAAGTCCGGATCGCGCCGCGCCACGCCCGGCTGGCCGATCAGGATCTGCGCCTGCGCCGCGCCGGCAAACGGCTCGGCGATCGTGCGCGCCTCGGGCAGCGGCTCCACCTCCGGCAACGCCGGAAGCTTCGTGCAGCCGTGCGCGGCCCAGCCCGCCAGCAGCCGCGCGGCGATCGCGTCGGCCTGCGCCCGATCGACCGCACCGACAAAGGTCAGCCGCGCGTCGCAGGCGCGCGCGTGGCGCTGCCAGAACGTGCGCATGGCCGCCGCGTCGATCGCGGCCCAGGTCTCGGGCGTGGCCTCGCGGCCGTATGGATGGCCGCGGTAGAGCGCCTCGGCGTAGAGCCGCTGCGCGCGCGTCTCCGGCTGCGCCTGCGCCTGGCGCCAGGCCGCCACGAGGCGCTCGCGCTCGCGCGCCCATACCGCCTCGTCGAACGCCGGCGCGGCCAGCTGCTGCGCCAGCAGCGCCACCGCCGGCTCCAGCACGTCCGCGCGCGTCAGCGTGCGCAGCGCGAGGCTGAAGCGGTCCAGCGTCGCCGTGGCCGACCACTGCGCCCCCAGGTCGGCCCACGC
The DNA here is from genome assembly GCF_007556595.1 of Tepidimonas alkaliphilus. Lineage (GTDB taxonomy): Bacteria > Pseudomonadota > Gammaproteobacteria > Burkholderiales > Burkholderiaceae_C > Tepidimonas > Tepidimonas alkaliphila. Next base: position 1,937 of record NZ_VJNB01000009.1, on the reverse strand, counting down.
CTCCGCCAGCGCCTCCTCGTCGCGCGCCGGCTGATCGTCCCAGGCCGCCGATCCCTTGCCGAGCATCAGCGCCACCGCGCCGGCCAGCCCCGCCTGCGCCGGCGGGTCGCGCCGGCTGCCGCCGTCGAACTCCAGCCGCACGTCCAGCATCGGCAGCGCGTCGTTGCGCACCAGGTACACGCGCGCGCCGTCCGGTCGCACCCAGTGCTCGATCGCCGGGCCAGCCCAGGCCGCCGGTGCCCACAGCATCCCCCACGTCAGCAGCGCCAGCGCCGCGATGCGCCATCGTGCCACGAAGCCCTTCATCGGGCGCCCTCCTCCGGCAGCAGCCAGCCCACCGTCATCTGCCGCTCGCCGAAGTAGCGCTGCGCCACCCGCTGCACGTCGGCGGCGGTGAGCGCCTGCACGCGCGCCAGCAGCCGCGCCTGCGCATCCGGCGGCCAGCCCAGCGCCCACTGCTGGCCGAGCTCGCGCGCCTGCGCAAACGGCGAATCCAGCTTGAACACCTCCGCCGCCGCCCACTGGTTCTTGACGCGGCGCAGCTCGGCGTCGCTGACGCCATCGCGCGCCACGCGCGCGATCTCCTCGCGCAGCGCCTGCTCGACGCGCGCCGGCTCCACCCCTGGCCGCACCGTGGCCGAGACGAGGAACAGCTCCGGCCCGCGCCCACCGAGACCGTAGCCGACGCCGACCGCATCCGCCAGCCGCCGCCCATCGGGCGGGCGCACCAGCGCGCGCTCCAGCCGCGCCGCACTGTGCCCATCCAGCACGCCGGCCAGCAGCGCCAGCGCCAGCGCGTCGCGCGCGGCCTCGCTGTCGTCGTCCGGATGCGGCAGGCGCGGCACGCGCCAGCCGATCAGCAGCGAAGGCTGACGCACGCGCCCGAGCCACTCGAATCGACGCGCGCCGCGCTGCTCGGGCTCGGCCTCGGGCGCGCGCGCCGGCAGCACGCGCGGCGGCAGCGCGCCGAACAGCTCCTCGGCCCAGCGCACCACCTGGGCCGGCTCGACGTCGCCCACCACCACCAGCGCGGCGTTGTTCGGCGCGTACCATCGCTGGTGGAACGCGCGCACGGTGGCGGCGTCCAGCGCCTCCAAGTTGGCCATCCAGCCGATCACCGGACGGCGATACGGGTGCGCCACCAGCGCGGTGGCCATGAATTGCTCATAAAACTGCGCCTGTGGATCGTCCTCGATGCGCTGGCGCCGCTCCTCGCGGATGACCGCCAGCTCGCGCTGCAAGGTTTCGGCCGTCCAGGCGTTGCGCGCGAAGCGCTCGGCCTCCAGCGCCATCGCCTCGCGCAACGCGCCGGCAGGCACCTGCACGTGGTAGGCGGTGACGTCGCGCGCGGTGAAGGCGTTGTCGCGCCCGCCCAGCGCGGCGATGCGGCGCGAGTACTCGCCCTCGGCCAGCGTCGGTGTGCCCTTGAACATCATGTGCTCCAGCACGTGCGCCACGCCGGCCTCGCGGTCGGTCTCGTCCACCGCACCGACGCGCAGCCACAGCATCTGCACCGCCGTGGGGGCGCGGCGGTCCACCTGCACGATCACCGTCAGGCCGTTGGGCAGCGTGGTCACGTGCGGGCGCGCGGCGGCCGGGGCCTCCAGCGACGCCGCGGCCGGCGGCGCGTCGGGCGCGGCAGCTGGCGCCGAGGAATCGGCCAGCGCCGCGCCGGCCAGCAGCGCCATCGCCAGCCATGCGGCTCGCCTCGCCGCCGCGCGCGGGCGCATACCGAGGGCATTCGGTAACAGTTTCGACGCTTTCATAGAATGGTGCTCCATTCTAGGCAGTGCCCAGACTATGTTTCGCTTTCTAAAGGAAAAGTTCTTCGGCGGCGCGCGCCCGGCTCGGCCTTGGCCACCACGCGCTTGACCTTGCGCAGCTCCTCCATCAGGTGCAGCTGCGTTGGCAGCCGCCCGGCGGTGTCCACAATGACC
>NZ_VJNB01000008.1 GCF_007556595.1 Tepidimonas alkaliphilus | reverse complement strand
TGAGCGCATCGGCCAGGCTCTTGGCCTCAAACGCCGCACGCGGCGAGGCCAGCGCCTGCTCGGCCGTGATCACCCCCAGCGACACCAGCGTCGCCAGCGCGCTGCCAGCTTTGAGCACGGCGCGTCGATTGTGTTTCATCGCTACACTCCTTTGCTGAACACGGTTCGCCTATGTTACGAACCTGGTATCTTACTTGTCGGGCGCGCCCGCCAAAATCCACTCCGCCAACGTCTTGGCGTCAGCGTCGCTCAGCGCCGTCTGCGCCGGCATCGGCACCGGGCCCCACTTGCCAGAGCCACCCTTCTTGATGGAGGCAGCCAGCTCCTCCGGCTTCATCCCTTTGTATTTTTCTGCGATGGCTTTGTAAGCCGGGCCAACCATTTTCTTGTCCACGGCATGGCAGCTCATGCACGCGCTTTTTTGCGCCAGCGCTTTGGCCGCAGCCGCATCCATCGCGTGGGCCGGAACGGTCAAGGCAGCCAAACCCGCCACCGCGGCCAACGTCGTCACCAGTTGCTTCATCGTCATCTCCTGTCGTTGTGGATCAAGCGCCCGCCGCGGGGCGGGCAGTGGTTAGAGTCTTGCTCGACTGCGTCGGTTCGTCTGGATTGCCTACCCCATCGGGGCCGGCTTTGTGCGATCAGCTTTTGGGCGCCAGAGGCTCCTTGCGCGGCGGCTTGGTGGTGTCCACCCCGCGCATTGGACCGATCAGACGCTGTTGCTCAAACAGGTTGCCGTGCGCGTCGCGCATGTTTTCAGGCAGCATCGATTTGATGTCGCCTTCCACCGGGCAGTTGTTCATGCAGCGCGTGTTTTTCACATCCGGCTTGCCGCTGAACTTGTAGTTCGGCAGCCAGAGCCCATGGTCCAACGTCATGCCGTTGCGGTTGGGCATGAGCTTTTGCACTTCGGCGATGTTTTGATCGCTCAGCACGAAGTCCGCCGGCAGGATATCGCCCAAGTGCAGGATGTAGGCCACCACGCCGTACACGTCTTCCACCGACAGCGACTTCGGCGCGTTCCACGGCATCGCGCGGTTGATGTAGTCCCACAGCGTCGAGATGGTGGGCACTTTCATCAGCGTGGTGCGCTGCGGGTAGTGCTTGTCAACGTGCAGGTTGGCTACACGACCGGTTTCGATGTCCTTCTTGGTGGTGCCGCCCACGATCGGCGTGAACACCTCGTTGGACTCGCCAAACTCGCCGTGGCACGAGGCGCACTTTTCGTCCCAAACTTTTTGGCCATGCGCCACCGAGCCGGAGCCTTTGGGCAGTCCTTTGAAGTCGGGACGCACATCGATGTCCCACGCTTTGATTTCCGCCGGCGTGGGCGGCCGGCCCAGATCCGCCCAAGGCTTGGCGCTTTGCGCCTTGTTGGCGTGCGCGGCCCCGGCCAGGCCGGCGGTCAGAACGGCGGCAACCGCGGCCGCGCGAACGGTTTGTTGGAAGCGCTTCATGTTCAGTACACCTGCACGTTGGAGACTTCGCCGTTTTCCGACACCAGCCAGCTCTGGATGGCGTTGTTGTGGTAGATCGAGCGCGTGCCGCGCACCGCGCGCAATTGGTTGATCTTGGGCTGCACGTAGCCGGTGGAGTCGATCGCGCGGCTCTGCAGGATGGCGGGCTTGCCGTCCCAGACCCAGTCGAAGTTGAAGCGGGTCAGCGCCTTGGGCAGGATCGGCTTTTCCAGCCGCGCCGGACGCCACGTGCGGCCGCCATCGACCGAAACGTCCACCGCCTTGATCGTGCCGCGACCGGACCACGCCAAGCCCGAGATGTTGTAGTAGCCCTTGTCCAACAGCATCTGGCCGCCCGATGGCGTGGTGATGACGCTCTTGCACTCCTGAATGCCGCTGTATTGCCGGTGCAGACCGTTGGGCAGCAGGTCGATGTAGTGAATGGACTCGTCCTTGGTATTCCAGGGCTTGTCACCGACTTCGATGCGGCGCAAATACTTCACCGAGCTGACCGCCTGCACGCCCGGCACCACCAAGCGCAGCGGGTAGCCGTTTTCGGGGCGCAACATTTCGCCGTTTTGCCCCCACGCGACGATGACGTCGTCCATCGCCAGCTCGATCGGGATGGTGCGCGTCATCGACGAGCCGTCGGCGCCTTCGGCCAGCACGTATTTGGCCCGCTTCAGGTCGATGCCGCACATCTCCAGCAACGTGGACAGCAGCACGCCGGTGAACTCCGAGCAGCTCAGCATGCCGTGCGTGTACTGCACGGTCGGCACCGCCACATTGGCCCACTCCATCGCGGTGTTGGCGCCGCACTCCAGGAAGTGGATGCGCGAGACGCTGGGCAAGCGCATCAGCTCGTCCATCGTGAAGACGCGCGGACGCTTGATCAGCCCATCGTCGCCGTGCACCATCAGGCGGTGCTTGGACGGATCGATGTCCCACCAGCCCTGGTGGTGCCGCTCAAAATGCAAGCCGCTGGGCGTGATGATGCCGAACAGGCCCTGCAACGGCGTGAAGCTGACCGACGCCTGCGACACGCGCGTCAAGCCAGGGCTTTCGCGGCGCTGCAGGTTCTTCTCCCACTGACTGGGCATGCCGTAGCCGCGCGCGGCCACCGGCTGCCCCAGACCCGTGGTGTGCTCGGGCAGCTTGAGAATGGCGTCGTCGCCTTCCGGCGATGCCATGGCCTTGCCGGCGATCGCCGTGGAGGCCGCGCCGGCGCCCATGGCCAAGGCCTTGGCCATGAAGCTGCGGCGCGCCTTGCGCGCTTTTTCCAACAGCTCGGGGCTGAGGTGGTTCTCCGGGGCTGGCACCACCCGGCCGATCACATCGCGGAGATTGTCAGACACTGGCTTGTTCCTTTGTATCGAGAGGAAAGACCGAAGCAAACCGATCGCCGTCACGCTGCGCCCCGGCCTGGCGCGCCTGCACCTGCTCGGCGATGACGCGGCACAAATCCAGCGGCGCGGAGTCCGCCACCCGGTAGAACACTTGCGACCCTTCGCGCCGCCGCACCAGCAGGCCTGCTTGATACAGCCGCCCCAAGTGACGCGACACATTGGCCTGCGTCAGCCCGGTGGCCTGCATGATGTCGTTGACGCAGCGCTCCTGCTGGCATAACGCGTGCAAGATGCGCAGCCGCGCCGGCTCTCCCAGCACGCTGAAGACACGCCCCACCGACTCAAAAACCGGCTGCAGGTCGTGCGATGGCGCGCTGGCGGACAACGAACTCACGACCCGAACTATATGAGCATTTGCGAATATATTGATCAGTGTAAACCCTGATCAGGATCAAAACCCCACGATCGACGCCATTGACAAAATTCATCGCGCCGGCTGCAGCACGCCGTTTGCCAACCGCAAACAGCGGTCGCAGCGCGCCGCCAGCAGCTCGTCATGCGTGACAACGACAAACGCCGTTGCGTGCGCGCGCGCCAGCTGCAGCATCAGGTCGAACACCGCGGCGGCGGTGTCGCGGTCGAGGTTGCCGGTGGGCTCGTCGGCCAGCACGCAGGCGGGCGCGCCGGCCAGCGCCCTTGCCAGTGCGACGCGCTGGCGCTCGCCGCCCGAGAGCTCCGCCGGCCGGTGTGCCAGCCGCTGGCCCAGGCCGACGCGCTCGAGCCACTGCGCCGCCACGCGCGCCGCCGCGGCGTACGGCTCGCGGCGGATCCACAGCGGCATCGCCACGTTGTCCAGCGCCGAAAACTCCGGCAACAGGTGATGGAATTGATAGACGAAGCCCAGCGCCCGGTTGCGCAGCCGCCCCTGCTCGCGCACCGACAAGCGCTGCCAGTCCTGCCCGAGCAGGCGCACCTGACCGGCGCTGGGCGCGTCCAGCCCGCCCAGCAGGTGCAGCAGCGTGCTCTTGCCGGAGCCCGAGGCGCCGACGATGGCCACCGTCTCGCCAGCGCGCACCGCCAGCTCCACCCCGCGCAGCACAGTCACGTCCAGCCCGCCTTCGCGGTAGCGCTTGACCAGCCCATGCGCCTGCAGCACCGGCTCACTCATGGCGCAATGCCTCCGCCGGACGCACGCGGCTGGCGCGCCAACTCGGGTAGAGGGTGGCCGCCAACGCGAGCAGCAGCGCGATCAGCGTGATCGGCACGATGTCGCCGGCCTGCGGGTCGCTGGGCATGCGGCTGATCAGGTAGATGTCCTGCGGCAGGAACGCCACACCGAGCAGCCGCTCCAGCGCCGGCACCAGTGTGTCGATGTGCAGCGCCACCGCCAGCCCCAGCGCCAGCCCGGCCAGCGTGCCGACGACGCCGACCACCGCTCCCTGCACGACGAAGATCGCCATCACGCTGCCGGGGCTGGCCCCCAGCGTGCGCAGGATGGCGATGTCGGCGCGCTTGTCGGTGACGGTCATCACCAGCGTCGAGACGAGGTTGAACGCCGCCACCGCCACGATCAGCGTCAGGATGATGAACATCATGCGCTTTTCCAGCTGCACGGCGGCGAACCACGTGCGGTTGGCGCGCGTCCAGTCGCGCACCACCACGCCGCCCTGCCCCGCGGCGGCCAGCGCCGCCTCCAGCTCCACCGCCGCCGCGCGCGCAGCATGCAGGTCGTCCAGCCGCACGCGCAGCCCTGTAGGCCCCTCAACGCGAAACAGCCGCTCGGCGTCCTGCAGATGCACCAGCGCCAGCGTGGCGTCGTATTCATAATGGCCGGAGTCGAACAGCCCGACGACGGTCAGCTGGCGCAAGCGCGGCGCAACGCCGGCCGGCGTGACTTGCCCGCCCGGCACGATCAGCGTCACCGCGTCGCCCGCCACGACGCCGAGCTGGCGGGCCAACGCCGCGCCCAGCACCACGCCGAAGGCGCCGGGCTGCAGTCGCGCCAGCGCGTCGCCGGCCAGGTCGGCCCCCAGCGCCGTCACGCCCTGCTCCAGCGCCGGGTCGATGCCGCGCACCAGCACGCCTTTCATGTCCTGCCCGCGCGCCAGCAGACCCTGCTCGGCGATGAACGGCGCCACCGCCCGCACGCGAGGGTGGCGCTGCACCGCGGCAGCCGCCGCGGCCCAGTCCGGCAGCGCGGCGCCGTCGGCCGACAGCACCTCCACGTGCGACAGCACCCCCAGCATGCGGTCGCGCACCTCTTTCTGAAAGCCATTCATCACCGACAGCACGATGATCAGCGCCGCCACCCCCAGCGCGATGCCCAGCATCGACACCGCGCTGATGAACGAGATAAAACCATTGCGGCGCGCGGCGCGCCCGGCGCGCGTGTAGCGCCAGCCGATCACAAGTTCATACGGTAGCGGCATCGGCCATTGAGGGTCATCAACCAACAAGAACGCGATCGTAACCGCTTGGCCGTTACAGCCCGGCGGTCGGCACGGTCATCGCGCGTGGATCAAGGACAATCGAGGTATGCCCATGGTTCGCCATTGGATCGTCGCCTGGGCCAGCGTCGATGACCTGGCGTTTCAGGCCGAACTCCCCAAGCTGTCGCTGCCAGCCCTGCAACGTTGGCTGGCCCAGGGCCGCTGCACGGCGCAGGTCAACGACGGCCCCGAGACACTGTCGTTGCCGCATGAGCGGGCGCTGGCCCGGCAACTCGGCTGGCCTGACGAGGACGGGGCGCTGCCCTGGGCAAGCTGGCAGCACGGGCAGCCCCAACCCTGCGCTTGGCTGCTGCCGTGCCATTGGGAGATTAGCCTTGACCACATGGTTTTGCGCCCGCCGGAGATGCTGGGGCTGACCTGGGAGGAGAGCCGTGCGCTGCGCGCGGCGTGGACGCCTTGGGCCGCTGAGGACGGCCTGACGCTGACCGAAACCGACCGCCCGGACCGTTGGCTGGCGTGCAGCCCGCTGCTGCAGGGCTGGCGCGGCCCCAGCCTGCACCGCGTGGCGCATCGGCGGCTGGATCCCGCCTGGCTGGGCGGAGGCGCCTCGCCCCAAGCTCCTGCGCTGCGTCGATGGCTGGAAGAGGCCATCATGCTGTGGCGCGACCATCCGGTCAACCGAGCGCGCGCCGAGCATGGCCAACCGGTGGTCAACGGTCTGTGGATCGACGGCGCGGGCTGTTGCACCGCCGGGCCGGCCTACGGCGAGGCGACGGTGGCGCTGCGCGATGACCTTACTGCCAGCGCCATGCGCCGCGATGTTGACGCCTGGCGGCGGACCTGGCAGCGGCTGGACGCCGACCTGCTGGCCCCGGCGCTGCAGGCCGCGCAGCAGGACGGCCAGCCGCGCTGGCTGACGCTGTGCGGCGAGCGCGGCTGGCGCACCTGGTGCGTGGATCCCTCTACGCCGCCCGCCCCGCCGCGGCGCAGGTGGTGGCCGTGGCAGCGTCGCGCGGCGGCAGTCCCGGTCGTCGAGCCGTGGTGGATTGGCCTATGACGCTGACGCTGCAACCTCGTCCGGTGCCGCCGCGCACCGCCTGGGCGTTGCAGCAGGCCGGCTGCGACGCGCTGCTGGCGCGGCTGTTCGCCGCGCGCGGCGTGGCGGACCCGCAGGAGCTGGACGACGCGCTGGCGAACCTGCCGCCGCCCGATCAAATGCTCGGCGCGCGCGAGGCAGCGCAGCTGCTGGCCGACGCGCTGCAGCAGGGGTTGACGGTGGGCATCGTCGCCGACTACGACTGCGACGGCGCCACTGCCTGCGCGGTGGCGGTACGGGGGCTGCGCCTGCTGGGCGCGGCGCTCGGCTGGGACCGGGTGCGCCACCTGGTGCCGGACCGCGTGCGCGACGGCTACGGCCTGACGCCCGCGCTGGCCGAGCGCGTGCGCGCGCTTGGCGCCAACATACTTGTGACGGTGGACAACGGCATCGCCAGCCTCGACGGCGTGGCGCACGCGCGGGCGCTGGGGCTGCAGGTGCTGGTCACCGACCACCACCTACCGCTGGTGCAAGACGGCCAGCCGCGCCTGCCCGCCGACTGCGTGATCGTCAACCCCAATCAGCCAGGCTGTCCGTTTCCGTCCAAGGCCCTGGCCGGCGTCGGCGTGATGTTCTACGTGCTGCTGGCGCTGCGCGCCGAGCTGCGCCGCCGCGGGGTCTTTGGCCCGCACGACCAGCCGCGGCTGGACGGGCTGCTGCCGCTGGTGGCGCTGGGCACCGTGGCCGACGTGGTGCGGCTGGACGCGCACAACCGCCGCCTGGTGGCGCAGGGTCTCAAGCGCATCCGCGCCGGCGCGATGCCGCCGGGCCTGGCGGCGCTGCTGGCCGCAAGCGGCCGCCGCGCCGCGCGCGCCAGCACCTTCGACCTCGGCTTTGCGGTGGCGCCACGGCTCAACGCCGCCGGTCGGCTGCACAACATGGCGCTGGGCATTGAATGCCTGATCACCGACGACGCCGCGCAGGCCGAGGCGCTGGCGCGCCAGCTCGACGCCCTCAACCGCGAGCGCCGCAGCGTCGAGGCGGCGATGCGCGAGCAGGCGCTGGCGCAACTGGCCGAGCGGGCGCTGGCGGACGCCGCAGCGGGCGCGCCGGCGGTCACGCTGTTCGACCCCTCGTTCCACGAAGGGGTGGTCGGCATCGTGGCGGCCCGGCTGAAGGACCGGCTGCACCGCCCGGTGTTCGTGTTCGCCCCGGCGCGGCTGGACGATGGCACACCGTGCCTGAAAGGCTCTGGGCGCTCGATCGCCGGCTTTCACCTGCGGGATGCGCTGGATGCCATCGCCAAGCGCCACCCCGGGCTGCTGCTGCGCTTCGGCGGGCATGCGATGGCCGCCGGCTGCACCGTCGGCCCCGACGCCTGGCCGGCGTTCGACGCCGCGCTGCAGGCGGTGGCCGCGGAGTGGCTCGACGAGGCGACGCTGCAGCGGCGGCTGCCGACCGACGGCGCGCTGGAGCCCGAGCGCTTGCACCCCGACACCGCCGAGCTGCTCGACGCCCAGGTCTGGGGCCAGGGTTTTGCCGCGCCGGTGTTCAGCGACGAAGTGGAAGTGCTGGGCCAGCGTCTGGTCGGCGAGCGGCACCTGGCGCTGCGCCTGCGCGTGCAGGGCCAGCCACTGGAGGGCATCTGGTTTGGCCACACCGAGGCGCTGCCGGCGCGGGTACAGCTCGCGTACCGGCTGGAGGCCGACGACTGGCAGGGCCAGCGGCGCCTGCGCCTGATCGTCGAGGGCGCGCAGACGTGACGCCGCCGCTGGGGGTGTGGGACGGCATCCCCGTCCTGCACCTGGACGATGCGCTGATCGTGGTGGACAAGCCCGCCGGCCTGCTGGCCGTGCCGGGCCGCGGCGCCGACAAGGCCGACTGCGTCGCCGCGCGCGTGCGGCGCCACGCGCCGGACGCCATGATCGTGCACCGGCTGGACATGGACACCTCCGGCCTGATGGTGCTGGCGCGCGGCGCGGCGGCGCAGCGCGCGCTGTCGCTGGCGTTCGCCGAGCGCCGCGTGCACAAAACCTACGTGGCGGTGGTGGCCGGCGTGCCGCTGGCACCCGAGGCGCCCGACGGCTGGGGCGACGTGCGCCTGCCGCTCATCGTCGATTGGCCGCGCCGTCCGCGCAGCAAGGTCGATTTCCGCCACGGCAAGCCGAGCCACACGCGCTGGCGCATCCTGAGCCTCGAGCGCTGGGGCGGGCTCTGGGCCACGCGGCTCGAGCTGCGCCCGCTCACCGGTCGCTCGCACCAGCTGCGCGTGCACCTGGCGGCGCTGGGTCACCCGATCCTCGGCGACCCGCTCTACGCCGACGGCCCCGCCCGCCGCGCCGCCCCGCGCCTGCTGCTGCACGCGGCGGAGCTGGCGCTGACGCACCCGGCAAGCGGTCAGCCCTGCCGCTGGGCAAGCCTGCCTGCGCTGTCGCCTATTGGACAGCAGCCCCGCGCCTTGTTTCAACCCGATTCACCGGACTGTCACGCAGGGGCGCGATAACCCCCCGCACGCTGCAGCGCATTCGCTTGCAGCGCCATTTTGGATGCGGAGGGATGTTCAACGATGACGAGCCCAACCACGATGCGCCGCCGCGAAGTGATCGTCGGTCTGGCCGCCCTGCCAGCGGCGCTGAGCGGAACCACCTTGCTGAGCGGCTGCGGCGGCGGCGACGAGCCGGCGCCGTTGTTTGATTACGGCGTGGCCAGCGGCGACCCGCTGGCTGACCGGGTGATTTTGTGGACGCACGCGCGCTACCCCGGCAGCGACGCGCCGGTGCCGCTGACCTGGGAGGTGGCCACCGACGCCACCTTTGCGCAGATCGTGGCCAGCGGCAGCGCCGAGGCCACCGCCGCGCGCGGCCACACGGTCAAGGTCGATGCCACCGGGCTGCGTCCGGGGCAGAGCTACCACTTCCGCTTCCGCCACGGGGCCACCGTCTCGCCGGTCGGACGCACGCGCACGCTGCCGGCGGCCGGGGCGCAGCAGGTGCGGCTGGCGGTGTTCAGTTGCTCCAACTATCCGGCTGGCTACTTCCACGCCTACGCCGAGGCGGTGCGCGCCGGCGCCGAGTATGCCGTGCACCTGGGCGACTACATCTACGAATACGGCGCCGACGGCTACGCCAGCGCCGACGCGCAGGCGCTGGGCCGCGTCTCGCGCCCGGCGCACGAGTGCCTCACGCTAGACGACTACCGCCAGCGCTACGCCCAATACCGCAGCGACCCCGACAGCAAGGCGCTGCACGCCGCCATGCCGCTGATCGCGGTGTGGGACGACCACGAGCTGGCCAACGACAGCTACCGCGACGGCGCGGAAAACCATACCGAGGGGCGCGAAGGCCGCTTCGCCGACCGCCGCGCCGCGGCGCTGCAGGCGTGGCACGAATGGATGCCGGTGCGCACGCCCAACCCCGCTGAGCTGCGCCAGATCTACCGCAGCTTCGACTTCGGCGGGCTGCTGGCGCTGCACATGCTAGAAACTCGTCTGCTGGCGCGCGACAAGCCGATCGAGTTCGCCGACCTGCTCAACCCGGCCACGGCGGCACAGGCCCAGGCGGCGCTGGTGTCGCCGCAGCGCACCCTGCTGGGCGCGGAGCAGCTGCAGTGGCTGCAGCGCCAGATGAGCGCGTCCAACGCCACCTGGCAGGTGCTGGGCCAGCAGGTGCTGATGGCGCGCATGACGTTTCCGGTCAGCGTGCTGCGCCACCTGAACCCGGAGAACATGACGGCCGAGGGCCTCGCGCGGGCGCAGCTGGCGATCCAGGAGTACCTGACCGCCAAGGCGGTGGCGGCCCAGAACCCCGCCGCGCTGACCGACGCCCAGCGCGCGCTGCTCGACCCGGCGCGCAACCCGCGCCTCGGCTACAACCTGGACGCCTGGGACGGCTACCCCGCCGAGCGCGAGCGCGTGCTGGCCACCGCCGCGCAGCTGCGCAAGCGCCTGGTGGTGCTGGCCGGCGACACCCACAACGCCTGGGCCAGCCGCCTAACGCTGCTGGACGGCACGGTGGTCGGCCATGAGTTGGCCACGCCCGCCGTCAGCTCGCCGGGTCTGGAGGAGTATCTGAAAGCCCTGCCGCCCGAGCAAACGCGTCAGATCTTCCTCAGCGTGGTGGATGACTTGCGCTACGCCGACACCGCCCGCCGCGGTTTGCTGCTGCTGACCTTCACGCCGCAGCAGGTGCAAGCCAACTGGGTGTTTGTCAGCACGGTCAAGTCGCGCAACTACTCGGTGGACGCCACGGCAACCTTGACCCTCCCTGCCTGAGGGGGCCCAGCCGAAAGCGGTCGCCGCGGCCGCCCGGAAACCGCGGTCACGGAACCGTCAAGGGCGTGCGGCAACATCTTGGTCGAGATTGTTGCTCAACCATGACCCGGGCCGGGCGCGCGCCCGGCTCACGCCGGATATCGCAAAGGAGCATGCCCGTGTTGCGTCAGCCGTTGGTTTGCCGCCCCTTGCTGCGCGGGGCGATGGCCGTTGCCTTCAGCGCCGCCCTGGCGGGTTGTCTGGGCTCTTCGGATGGAGATCCGCTGGATCTGACCATCTTGCACCTCAACGATCACCACTCGCGGCTGGACGCTGAGACCACCACGCTGCGGCTCAAAAACGCCGCCGGCGCGCGCGAGGCCGTCACGGTTGATCTGGGCGGCTTTGCGCGCGTGGCCGGCGCGATTGAAGCGCTGCGCAGCGGCCAGCCCAACGTGTTGACGCTGCACGCGGGGGATGCCATCACCGGCGACCTTTACTACACGCTGACCGAAGGCCGCGCCGACGCCACGCTGATGAACACGGTTTGCTTCGACGCGCTGACGCTGGGCAACCACGAGTTCGACAACGGTGATGCCGGCGCAGCCAAGTTCATCGACGAGCTGGCCAAGGGCAGCTGCCGCACCGCGGTGCTGTCGGCCAACCTCAAGCCGCGCAGCGGCAGCCCGCTGGCCGGCAAAGTGCGCGCCAGCACCGTGGTGCAGCGCGGCGGTCAGCCCATCGGCATCGTCGGCCTGACGGTGGCAGCCAAGACGCTTCAAAGCTCGCGTCCCGACGCCGGCACCACCTTTGAAGACGAGGCCACCGCCGCGCAGCGCGAGATCGACGCGCTGCGCGCGCAAGGCGTCAACAAGATCGTGTTGCTGACCCACCTCGGCTATCAGGCCGATCAACAGTTGGCGGCGCGCTTAAGCGGCGTGGATGTCATCGTTGGCGGCGACTCGCACACCCTGCTGGGCCCCAGCAGCTTTGCCGACGTCGGTCTGACCCCCAGCGGCCCCTACCCCACCCAAGCTCGCAACAAGGATGGCGAGCCGGTCTGCATCGTGCAGGCGTGGCAATACGCCTACGCGGTCGGCGAGCTGCGCGTGCGCTTTGATGGCCGCGGCGTGGTGACCGAATGCGCCGGCCAGCCGCATGTCCTCGTCAGCGACAACGTGCGCCGCTCCAGCGGCGCGCTCAGCGACGCCGACCGCGCAGCGATGGTGGCCGACCTGCGCGCGCAGCCAGGTCTGCGCGTGCAGGCGCCGTCGCCGAAGGCTGAGCAGGCGCTGGCGCCGCTGGCCGCCGAAAAAGCGGCTTTTGGCCAGACCAAGGTCGGCGCCGCCACCGAGGAACTGTGCCTGCGCCGCGTGCCCGGCACCAAGCGCGACGTGACGCGCTCGGCGCTGGGCGACGTCTGCAACAAGAGCGAGCGCGTCAACGCCCACGGCGGCGACATCCAGCAGCTGGTGGCGCAGGCGTTCCTGGAGCAGGGGCAGCGCTTCGGCGGGGCCGACATCGCACTGCAAAACGCCGGCGGCGTGCGCGTGGACATCGCCCCGGGCGACATCACGGTGGGGCGCGTTTACACGCTGCTGCCGTTCAAAAACACGCTGGTGCGCCTGCGCATGAGCGGCGCGCAGGTCAAGGCCGCGCTGGAGGATGGCCTGACGTCGGTGCTGGCGGGCAACACAGGGGCTTACCCCTACGCCGCCGGCCTGCGCTTTGAGGTCGATCTGAATCAACCCGCGGGTCAGCGCGTCAGCAACCTGCAGTGGCGCAATCCCTCCGGCAGTTGGGTGCCGCTGGATTCAAACGCCACTTACCGCGTTATCGCCAATGATTTCATGGCCGGCGGCGGCGACGGCTACGCCACCCTCAAAGCCATCGCCGGCGCCAACCGCGAGGACACCTTCCTCGATTACGCCGACGCGTTTCTGCAATACGTGAAGGGCCGTGGTAACGTTGCGCGCTTGCCGCTGGAGCTCTACAGCACGCAACGTTTTATCGATACGCCTTGAGTCCGGACACCATCCCTTCGCGCCGTTGGCGCACCGCCGCCCTCGTGGCGGCGCTTTTATCATGCGCAGCGCCCGCCGCTTTGTGGCCTTGGTTGGGCGTGGCCTTGCATGTCGATGAGGCGCAATATTGGGCCTGGTCGCAGGAGCTGGCGTGGGGCTACTACTCCAAGCCGCCGCTGATCGCGGCGCTGATGGCCGGCTCCACCGCCCTCTTCGGCCACGATGAGCTCGGCGTCAAAGCTTGGTCGTCCCTGCTGACCGCAGCGACCGCGCTGGTGCTGGGCGGCTGGGTTGCCGCCATGAGCGCCGACGCGCGCCGGGGCGCGCTGGCCGCGCTGCTGGCGTTGGCCTCGCCGCTGCTGTTGCTGCTGAGCTGGGCCGCCACCACCGACGTGCCGTTGCTGCTGATGTGGTCGCTGGCCGCCTGGGCGCTGTGGTCGGCGCTGCAACAGCCCACTTCGGCGATCCGCTGGGGTCTGCTGGGCGCTGCGGTGGGCGCGGGCGTGCTGTCGAAATACACCATGTTGGCCTTCATTCCCGGCGCGCTGCTGGCGGCGGTGGCGCTGCGCCCGGCTGCGATGCGCTGGCTGCCGATGCTGCGCGGCGGGTTGCTGGCCAGCGTGGTCGCTTGCGTGATCGTTGCGCCCCACCTCGCCTGGAACGCGCAAGCGGGTTGGCCCACGTGGCGCCACACCGCCGACATCACGCTGCAACGCAACGACGACGCCGCCGCGCGCGGCGCGCTGGCGTTTGCGCTCGGGCAGGCGGTGTTGCTGGGGCCGCTGGCGCTGGCGTGGTTGGCCTGGTCGCGCCGACAAGCCGACGGAGCTGGACAGGCGCACAATGCCACAGCCTCCCCTGCAACCGTGACCGCTGCGCAAGCGGATCGCCTGCAAGCCGCCCGCCGCTTTGCCGTGCTGCTGTCGGCGCCGCTGCTGCTGTTGGGCTTGGCGCAAGCCGCGCGCGGCGGGGCCAACATCAATTGGGCCGCGCCGGCCCTGTTGGGCGGGTGGGCGTGGCTGGCGCTGCGGCTGCCGTTGCAGCCGCGGCAGGCTGCCGCCTGGCTGGCGCCGCAAGCGCTGGCGGTGGTGGCGCTGCTGCTGGCGCCCGGCATTGCCAGCGCGCTGGGGCAGCCGTGGCCCCGCAGCTTGGATTTTTGGGCGCGCATGCGCGGCTGGGATGTGCTCTGGGCCGAGCTGGCCGCACCGCTGCCGAACACGCCCGCGCAGGTGGTTGGCGCCTCCCGCACGGTGCTGGCGCACGGACGCTACCACTGGCGCACTCGACCGGTGCAATGGTACGCCTGGGATCCCCAGCGCCAGGCCCGTTACCACGATGCGTGGCGCCACGGCCTGGACGTCGCCGGACTGCAAACGCTGCTGAGGCAAAACCAACCGGTCTGGCTGATCGCGGACGACCCCGTCGCCGGATCGCAGGTCGCCCGCCTTGCCGCTGTGCAAGCCGACCCGCTGGCCTCGGCGCACTGGACCGACCCGTTGTCAGGCCAAACGCGGGCGCTTTGGGCGTGGCAGCTGCACCCCCTGCCACCGAAGGCTCCATGAAGCGCCGACTCGACCCAGGCTGGTGGGCTGCCGGGGCGCTGTTGGCGGCGATGGTCGCAGTCCAGCTCAGCGGCGCCGACGTGGCGCTGACCCACTTGGCGTTCGACGCCCAGCGCGGCGTCTTCATCGGCACCGAGTGGGCTTGGGCCCAGGCGCTTTACCGCTGGGTGCCGCGCGCGGGCTGGCTCGTCTTGCTGGCGGCTGCCGTGATCCTGGTGTGGCCGCGCAGGCGCTGTCGGCCTGCCTGGCGCCGCGCGGCCTGGGCGCTGTGGCTGATGGCGCTCGTGGCCCACGGCTTGGTGATCGACCTGCTGCTGAAAGACCACTGGGGCCGGCCCCGCCCGCGTGCCGTGGAACACTGGGGCGGCTCGGCAGCGTATCAGCCGTTTTGGCAGCCGTCCTCAGCGTGCGAGCGCAATTGCAGCCTGCCCAGCGGCCACGCCGCGGCGGGCTTTACGGTGCTGGCTTGGGGGGCGCTGCGCGCCCGCCGCTCCTGGCTACGGGCGCTGGCCGCGGGTCTGGCGGCGGGACTGGCCGTCGGCGCGGTGCGCGTGCTGCAGGGAGCGCACTTTCCGACCGACATCTTGGCCGCGGGTCTGGTGGTGCTGGTCACTGGCGCGCTGCTGCGCTGCGGCTGGTTCAGATGGCGGCTACGTCAACGGCGACGGGCGGGCGCTCAGACTGGGTGATCCGCGGCTTGATCGTCCCCAGCCGGCAACGCAGCGCCGGGATCCAACAGCGCCAGCGCCTCGCGCACCGCCGCCAGCGACTGCTCCGCGGCGCGCCGACCGGCTGCGATGGCCGGGGCCGCACGGTGAAAATCCATGGCCGCTACGTCTGCCAGCGCCGGGCGAATGACGACGTCAGCCGGCTCGCCGGCCAGGCGGCTTTGCGTGATGCGCCACTGCACGATGGCCATGCTGGTGGTCAACACATCCAGCAACGAGGGCGAGACGGTCTCCTTCGAAGCTTCGGCGACCTGCGCAGCCCCAGAGGCGACCTCATCCGCGCCCCTGCCGCGCCAGCGCTGCAGCAATCCTTCCAGCAGCCCGCGCCGCGGCCCGCGCGCGCGGCTGGCCACGCGCTGACGCCGGCGCATCAGATCCCAGTTCAAATCGACGGCGATGACCACCTCCGCCCCCATCGCGCGCGCCAGCGACACCGGCACCGGGTTGACCAACCCGCCGTCCACCAGCAGCCGCCCATCCTGCCGCGCCGGGGTGAAAACGCCGGGGATGGCGATCGAAGCCCGCACCGCCTCGATCACCGGCCCCTGGCGCAGCCAGACTTCGCGCCCGGTGGCGAGATCCGTCGCCACGCAGCCAAAGGGCTTGGGCAACGCCTCAATGCCGCCATCGATAAAGCGGCTGCGAAACAACGCCTCCAACTTGTCGCCTTGGATGAGACCGCCGCCGAAGCGCAGGTCGATCAGCCCGACCACCTGCCGCCAGCCGAGCGAGCGCACCCACGCTTCCAACCGGTCGAGCTCGCCGGCTGAGTAGGCCGCCCCAACCAGCGCGCCGATCGAGGTTCCGCAAACGACGTCAGGCTCCAACCCGGCCTCTTGCAACACGCGCAGCACGCCAATGTGCGCCCAGCCACGCGCCGCGCCGCTGCCCAGCGCCAGGCCGATGCGGGGGCGACTTGGAGAGGTCGTCATTGAATCGTCATCCTCAGCGGCGCCAGCCCGCGCGGCGGCTTTACAGCAGCGGCACGCCGGTCTTGCTTTGGATGAACTCGCGCGTCACGCCGGGGGCCAGCTCCACCAGCTTGAGCCCCTCGGGCGTGACATCCATCACGCCAAGGTCGGTGATGATGCGATCCACCACGCCCTTGCCGGTCAGCGGCAGGGTGCATTCGGGAATGATCTTCAAGTCCTCGGTGCCGTCTTTCTTGCGCGCCACGTGCTCCATCAGCACAATGACGCGCGGCACGCCGGCCACCAGGTCCATCGCGCCGCCCATGCCCTTGACCATCTTGCCGGGGATCATCCAGTTGGCCAGATCGCCCTTGGGCGTGACCTGCATCGCGCCCAGGATCGACAAGTTGATCTTGCCGCCGCGGATCATCGCAAAGCTGTCGTGGCTGCCAAAGGTGGATGAGCCCGGAATCGTCGTGATGGTCTGCTTGCCGGCGTTGATCAGGTCGGGATCGACTTCGTCCTCATATGGAAAAGGGCCAATGCCGAGCAAACCGTTTTCGCTTTGCAGCCAGACCTCGATGTGGTCGGGCACATGGTTGGCCACCAGCGTCGGCAGGCCGATGCCAAGGTTGACGTAGAAGCCGTCTTGCAGCTCTTGGGCCGCGCGCGCGGCCATTTCATCGTGCGTCCAGGGCATGATGCGCTCTCCTTGAAGCGGCCAACAAGGGGTCAAACCGGGCGCTCGCCGCGCGTGGTGCGGCGCTCGATGCGCTTTTCGGGGTTGGGGTTGTGCACGATGCGGTGCACGTAAATGCCGGGCAGGTGCACGTCGTCGGGCTCGATGGCGCCGGTGGGCACCAGCTGCTCAACCTCAGCGATGCAAATCTTGCCAGCCATGGCCACCGCCGGGTTGAAGTTGCGCGCCGTCAAGCGAAAGCGCAGGTTGCCGGCGTGGTCCGCCACGTGGGCCTTGATTAGCGCCACCTCCGGAAACAGCGCGTGCTCCAAAATGTAGGTCTCGCCGTTGAACTCGCGGTGTTCCTTGCCTTCGGCCACCACCGTGCCGACCCCGGTCTTGGTGTAAAAGGCCGGAATGCCCGCGCCGCCGGCGCGCAGCTTTTCGGCCAGCGTGCCCTGCGGCGTAAATTCAATCTCCAATTCGCCGGCCAAGTATTGGCGTTCAAATTCTTTGTTTTCGCCGACGTAGCTGGAAATCATCTTTTTGATCTGGCGCGTCTCCAACAGCTTGCCCAGACCGAAGCCATCGACGCCGGCGTTGTTGGAAATCACCGTCAGATCTTTGACGCCGCTGTCGCGCAGCGCGTCGATCAGGGCTTCGGGGATGCCGCACAGACCGAAGCCGCCCACCGCGATGAGCTGGCCGTCGCGCACCACCCCCTCAAGGGCCGCCCGGGCGCTGGGGTAGATCTTGTTCATGGGTGCTCCTGTTGGTTGGTGGGAACAGCCTTTACGATACACCGGCTGGATGTAAGTAGAATGGCTTAGCGACTAACCCGGATGCCGCCCGCCCAGCCCTCATACCCGACGCTGGAAGATTATCGGCTGGCCTTTGAGCTGGCCCCGGTGGGCCTGGCTTTGTCGCGCCGTCGCGTGATGATCGACTGCAACGAAGCGCTGTGCGAGATGTTTGGCGCCACGCGCGCGGAGCTGGTCGGCCAAAGCTTTCGCATTCTCTACCCCAGCGCGGCGGAATTTGAACGGTTTGGCGAGCGCATCGCGCCGATCCTCAACGCTTGCGGCACGTATGCCGATGAGCGTCTGATGCGCCGCGTGGGCGGCGCGCAAGCCGGCCAGTTGTTTTGGTGCCACGTGATGGGCCGCGCGCTGGATCGCGCCGACCCGCACGCCGCCGGCATCTGGAGCTTCGAAGACCTGTCGGCGCACCGTCCGGCGCAGCCGGGCTTGACCGCCCGCGAGCGCGAGGTGGCGGCGCTGCTGCTGAAGGGCTGCACCGCCAAGCAGGCCGCGCGCCAGCTCGGCATCAGCCCGCGCACGGTGGAAGTGCACCGCGCGCGCCTGATGCGCAAGGTGGGCGCGCGCAGCACGGTGGAGCTGGTGCAGCGGCTGTTGACCGGCCAGACCGACGCGTAACGCCGCCAGCCGCAACCGCTTGTCCCCGCCAGCTGTGGATGAGGCTGTGCACAACGGCTGAACGACGCCTGCGATGCCTGCAGCCGCAAGGGTCGCCGTCACGGTGCCGTTTTTTTCAGCAACAAGGCCCGCTTACTGCCGCGCCAAGCGCAGCGCTGCGGGCAGAGGCTGCGGATGGCTGGTACGCCACGGGTTGATGTCCAGCCCGCCGCGGCGCGTGAAGCGCGCCAGCACCGCCAGCCGCACCGGCTGGCAGCGCCGCCAAAGGTCAACAAAGATGCGCTCGACGCACTGCTCGTGAAAGCCGGCGTGGCGGCGAAAGCCCACCAGGTAGCGCAGCAAGCCTTCCTGGTCGATCGGCGCGCCGGTGTAGGCGATCTGCACGCTGGCCCAATCCGGCTGGCCCGTTACCGGGCACAGGCTGCGAAACAGGTCGGAGGTCAGCACCTCTTGCACCGGCGGCTGGGTGGCGTCGGCGCGCAGCAGCGCCGTATCCGGCTCATCGTGCGTGCACTCGACATCGAGCCGATCCAAGCTTAGCCCCGGCAGCGCGCCGTGCAGCTCGCCGCCCCATTGTGCAGGTGTCCACAATTGCACTCCAATGTGGCCAGGGGGCTGCTCGCTGCCGCGCCACAGCGCCTCGGTCAAATCCGCGCGCAGCCGCGCGCGCACCTCCTCAAGGCTGGCCATGCGCTCGTGATTGAGGCTGTTGAGGTAAAGCTTGAGCGACTTGCTTTCGATCAGGTTGGGCGTTTCAGCGGGAATGGTGAACTGCGCCATGGCCACCTGCGGCTTGCCGCGCGGGTTCAGCCAGCTCACTTCGTAAGCGGTCCAGACGTCGGCGCCGGTAAACGGCGGCAGCCCTTGCAACGCCAAAGCCTGGCGCGCCGCTGCGCGCGGCAGCGGGCACAGCAGGCCCGGGTCGTAACGGTCAGGGTAGGCGCTGGATTGCCCCAGCGGCGTCGTGTGCAACCACGCGGCAGGCGCGCCGCCTTCAGCCTCTTGCATGGCGTCCTCAAAGGTCAGGGCGTAAACGGCCGTTCGCGCAGCCATTTGGTCGCGACCCACTTTTCGCCTTCCAGCACCGGCGCGCCGCCGTGCAGCGTCAGCGTGGCGGGATCGGGCTGGTCATAGGCGAAAAACACGGCGCTGCCGCGCTGCGGCAACACCTCCAGCCCCACGTCCGGAAAGGTGGTGCCGCCGCCTCGCTCAGGTTCGTTCAGATAGATGACCACCGTGGCCACGCGCTGGCCGCCGCGCGCCGTCAAGCGCGCAGTGCCCGCCGCTTGGGGGTCGAAATAATCGTAATGCGGCTTGTATTGGGCGCCGGCGCGGTAGCGCAGCACCTGCAAGCCCTCGCCGTGCTCCACCGGCCAGTGCAGCAGGCGGCTCAGCCGCGCCTCGATGCGCTCGATCAGCGGCGTCTCGCCGCGGCGGAAAAACATGCCGTCGCTGGTGCGGTCGGGGTTGAGTTCCTCGCCGCCGGTGCTGGTTTGCACCGTGCGCGAGCGCTGCAGGCGCGGCGCCGCCAGCGCGATCAGCGCCTCGCACTCCTCATGCGACAGCACATTGGCCAGCACCGCCAAGCGCGGTCGGCGCAACGTGGCGATCACCTGCACCACGCGGTCGCCCGCATCCAGCGCCCGAGGCCCGCCGTCCAACGCCAAGTGGGGACGGGGCAAAGAGGTCGTCATCGGCAAAGTCGCCAAATGCGCTTGAAGGACCTCCTCCATCGCGGTCAGGGCCACGTCCTCGTCCCAGCCGGCGCGGCGCATCGCGGCCAGCACAGACTGCGGCGTGCAGCCCGCTTGCGCCTGTTGCACGATCCAGGCGCGCAGCTCTGGGGTGATGGTCTGGCTCATCGCGCCGCAGTGTAGCGCGCGGCACGCCGCTTTCAGCCGCGCTCGTCGCGCCGGAACACCAGCCGCTCGGGCGTGGAGGCTTGCGGCGCGTAGCGGTAGCCCTCGCTGTCGAAGCCTTGCAGCGTCTCGACGTCGGCGGCGCGGTGCAGCGCCGCCCAACGCGTCATCAGGCCGCGCGCGCGCTTGGCCAGAAAGCTGATGACCTTGTAGCCGCTGCCGCGCCGCTCCTCGAACACGCAGGTGACGACGCGCGCGCGCAGCGCCTTCGGATCGACGGCCTTGAAGTACTCCTCGCTGGCGAGGTTGACGATGAGGCCGTCGTCCTCGGCGGCGCGCTGCGACAGGTACTCGGCGATGCGCGGGCCCCAGAACTGGTAGAGGTTGCGTCCGCGCGGCGTGCTCAAGCGCGTGCCCATCTCCAGCCGATACGGCTGCATCCAGTCCAGCGGGCGCAGCACGCCATAGAGGCCGCTCAGGATGCACACGTGGCGCTGCAGCCAGTCGAGGTCGTCCGGCCCCAGGCTGCGCGCGTCCAGCCCCTCATAGACGTCGCCGTTGAACGCCAGGATCGCTTGCTTGCTGTTGTGCGGGCCGAACTGCGGCTGCCACGCCTGGTAGCGCGCCACGTTGAGCTGCGCCAGCGCGTCGCTCAAGTCCATCAACTCGGCCACCTCCTGCGGCGACTTTTGCCGCAGGATGGCGATCAGCTCCGCAGCCTGCTCGACAAACAACGGCTGCGTGGCCACTGGGGTGGTGGGCGGCGTCTCATAATCCAGCGCCTTGGCAGGGGATAGAACCAGCAACATTGCGCAAGCCTCCGCAACCGATGATAAGCCCTGCGCGAGGCCGCGTTGCTGTGGCCGCCAGCCTGCTGCCTACAATCGAAGGTTTTTGTTGGCAAGCTTGGGGGCCGAATGGCCCGCCCTGCCCTTGTTGGATTCCTGCCCGCTCGAACGCCATGTCCACCGCTGAACCCGTCGCCCAACCTGCGCTGCAAAGCCTGTCCAAATCGTTTGAACCCGCCGCGGTCGAACGCCGCTGGGCCCAGGAATGGGAAGCGCGCGGCTTTGGCCGCGCGGGCTGGCGCGGCACCGGCCAGCCCCAGCCGGACGCGCCGTCGTTTGCCATCCAGCTGCCGCCGCCCAACGTCACCGGCACGCTGCACATGGGGCACGCGTTCAACCAGACCATCATGGACGCGCTGACGCGCTACCACCGCATGCGCGGCTTCAACACGGTCTGGATCCCGGGCACCGACCACGCCGGTATCGCCACGCAGATCGTGGTGGAGCGCCAGCTGCAGCAGGAAGGCCGCACGCGCCATGACCTCGGCGCCACGCCGGAAGAGGCGCGCAGGAACTTCGTCGCCCGCGTCTGGGAATGGAAGGAAAGGAGCGGCAACACCATCACGCAGCAGATGCGGCGCCTGGGCGACAGCGTGGACTGGAGCCGCGAGTACTTCACGATGGACGAGCGGCTCTCGAAGGTCGTCACCGAAACCTTCGTGCGGCTGTACGAGCAGGGCCTGATCTACCGCGGCAAGCGCCTGGTCAACTGGGACCCGGTGCTGATGAGCGCCGTGTCGGACCTGGAGGTGGAAAGCGAGGAAGAGGACGGCTTCCTGTGGCTGATCGCCTATCCGCTGGCCAGCGGCGAGGGGCAGCTGGTGGTGGCCACCACCCGCCCCGAGACGATGCTGGGTGACGTGGCGGTGATGGTGCACCCGGAGGACGAACGCTACCGCCACCTGATCGGCCAGCGCGTGCGGCTGCCGCTGTGCGAGCGCGAGATCCCCGTCATTGCCGACGCCTACGTCGATCCGGCCTTCGGCACCGGGGTGGTCAAGGTCACGCCGGCGCACGACCCCAACGACTACGCCGTCGGCCAGCGCCATCAGCTGCCGCTGATCAACATCTTCCATCTGGACGCCACCGTCAACGACCAGGCCCCGGCCGCCTACCGCGGGCTGGACCGCTTCGAGGCGCGCCGCCGCATCGTCGAGGACCTGCGCGCCGCCGGGCTGCTGGTGGAGGTGCGAAAGCACCGCCTGATGGTGCCGCGCTGCGCGCGCACCGGCCAGATCGTCGAGCCGATGCTGACCGACCAGTGGTTCGTCGCGATGACCAAGGTCAGCCCGCAGGACCCCACCGGCAAGAGCATCGCGCAGAAGGCCATCGACGCGGTGGCCAGCGGCCAGGTGCGCTTCGTGCCGGAAAACTGGGTCAACACCTACAACCAGTGGATGGCCAACATCCAGGACTGGTGCATCAGCCGCCAGCTCTGGTGGGGCCACCAGATTCCGGCCTGGTACGACGCCGAGGGCAACGTCTACGTCGCGCGCAGCGAGGCCGAGGCGCGCGCGCAGTTCGAGGCCTACGTCGCCCACCTGGGGCCCGAGCAGCGCGCCCCGCTGCTGGAAGCGGGCCTGAAGCGCGACCCGGACGTGCTGGACACCTGGTACTCCAGCGCCCTGGTGCCGTTCTCGACGCTGGGCTGGCCCGAGGCCGCGGAGGGCTCGGGCACCCCCGGCGCCTTGAGCGACTACGACCTCTACCTGCCCAGCACCGTGCTGGTGACCGGCTACGACATCATCTTCTTCTGGGTGGCGCGCATGATCATGATGACCACCCACTTCACCGGCCGGGTGCCGTTCCGCCACGTCTACATCCACGGCCTGGTGCGCGACGCGCAGGGCCGCAAGATGAGCAAGTCCGAGGGCAACGTGCTCGATCCGGTGGACCTGATCGACGGCATCGACCTGCCGGCGCTGCTGGACAAGCGCACCACCGGCCTGCGCAAGCCGGAGCTGGCGCCCGCGATCCGCAAGGCCACCGAAAAGGAGTTCCCCAACGGCATCCCGGCTTACGGGGCCGACGCGCTGCGCTTCACGTTCGCGGCGCTGGCCTCGCTCGGCCGCTCCATCAACTTCGACAGCAAGCGCTGCGAGGGCTACCGCAACTTCTGCAACAAGCTCTGGAACGCCACGCGCTTCGTGCTGATGCACTGCGAGGGTCACGACTGTGGACTCGCCGAGCACACCAAGGACCAGTGCGCCCCCGGCGGCCCGTTCCACGGCTACCTGAGCTTCTCGGCCGCGGACCGCTGGATCGTCTCGCGCCTGCAGCGCGTCGAGCAGGACATCGCGCAGGCGTTCGCGGACTACCGGCTCGATCTGGTTGCCAACGCCATCTACGCCTACGTCTGGGACGAGTTCTGCGACTGGTACCTGGAAATCGCCAAGGTGCAGCTGCAGACCGGCGACGAGGCGCAGCGCCGCGCCACCCGGCGCACGCTGATCCGCACGCTGGAAACGATCCTGCGGCTGGCGCACCCGATCATCCCGTTCATCACCGAGGAGCTGTGGCAGAAGGTGGCGCCGGTGGCCGGACGCGCCGGCCCGTCGGTGATGCTGGCGCCCTACCCCGAGGCGCAGCCGCAGCGCATCGACGAGCGCGCCGAAGCCGAGGTGGCGCGCCTGCAGGCGGTGGTGGAGGCGTGCCGCCGCCTGCGCGGCGAGATGGGCGTCTCGCCCGCCCAGCGGCTGCCGCTGTACGCCGTCGGCGAGGCCGACTTCCTGCGCCGCTGGGCGCCGGTGCTGCAGGCACTGGCCAAGCTCAGCGAGGTGCGTCTGTTCGATGACGAGGCCGCCTGGGCCGCCGCCGCGCAGGCCGCCCCGGTGGCGGTGGTCGGCGAGGCGCGGCTGTGCCTGTTCATCGAGATCGACGTCGCCGCCGAGCGCGCCCGCCTGGACAAGGAGATCGCGCGCCTGCAGGGCGAGATCGCCAAGGCGCAGGGCAAACTCGCCAACGAAGCCTTCGTCGCCAAGGCGCCGGCGGCGGTCATCGAGCAGGAGCGCCAGCGGCTGGCGGACTTTTCCGCCACGCTGGCCAAGGTGCAGGCGCAGCGCGCGCGGCTGGGCTGAATGGCCCCGCCGCAGTGCGGGCAACCCAGCGGCGGGAACGCCACGTTCCCGCCTGCGGCCTAACGGCGCTTCAAAATCGAAATGTGCTCGCCGCCCACCGACTCCTGGTGCAACAGCTCGTTGCCGGTTTGGCGCGCAAACGCCTGAAAGTCCCGCACCGAGCCGGCGTCGGTGGCGATCACCTTAAGAACCTGGCCGCTGGTCATCTCGGCCAGCGCTTTTTTGGCTTTCAAAATCGGCAGCGGGCAGTTCAACCCGCGCGCATCCAGTTCACGGTCGATCTGCATGGTCATCGGCTTGGTTTTTGAAAACTTGCGATTGTAAGCAGCCGGCCCTTGATCCGTCCTGCCAGCCCTCTATGGCCGCCGCTCAGGCTGGAAAGACGCCCGTCGAGAGGTATCGGTCGCCTCGGTCGCAGACCACAAACACGATGGTGGCGTTGTCCACCTGCGCGGCCACCTGCTGCGCCACCCAGCATGCCCCCGCCGCCGAGATGCCGGCGAAGATCCCCTCCTCGCGCGCCAGGCGGCGGCACATCGCCTCCGCGTCGGCCTGGCTGACATACACCAGCTCGTCCACGCCGGCGGGGTCGTAGATCTTCGGCAGGTACTCCGGCGGCCATTTGCGGATGCCAGGGATGCGCGAGCCTTCGCTGGGCTGCGCGCCGATCACGCGGATCGCCGGGTTCTTTTCCTTCAGGAAGCGGCTCACCCCCGTGATGGTGCCGGTGGTGCCCATCGCGCTGACAAAATGGGTGATCCGACCCCGCGTCTGGGCCCAAATCTCCGGGCCGGTGGTCTCATAATGGATGCGCGGGTTGTCCGGGTTGGCAAATTGATCGAGCACTTTGCCCTTGCCCTCGCGCTGCATTTTCTCGGCCAGGTCGCGCGCGTATTCCATGCCGCCGCTCTTGGGCGTGAGGATCAGCTCGGCGCCGAACGCCTTCATCGTCTGCGCGCGCTCGATCGAGAGGTCCTCCGGCATGATCAGCACCATGCGGTAGCCGCGGATGGCCGCGGCCATCGCCAGCGCAATGCCAGTGTTGCCGCTGGTGGCTTCGATCAGCGTGTCACCGGGGCGAATTTCGCCGCGCTCCTCGGCGCGGCGGATCATCGACAACGCCGGTCGATCCTTGACCGAGCCAGCCGGGTTGTGGCCCTCCAGCTTGGCCAGCACCACGTTGCCGCGCGCGCGGTTGTCCGGCTCGCCAATGCGCTGCAACGCCACCAGAGGGGTGCGCCCCACCGCGTCTTCGATCGTCGGATAACGCGGCAGACGGCGACGCTGGCCGGGGCGAGGGTTGTTGGACTGTGACCGATTCGAATTCATGGCGTCAACTCAGCCAGGGCCGGGATCCCTACCCCCGCACACCAGCCGGGGAAGCTTGTCAAGACTGTGCCATAATTTTGCCTTCGGAGACAGTGCGCAACGCCTGCCCCCGATGCCGGAGTGGCGAAATTGGTAGACGCAGCAGATTCAAAATCTGCCGGTGGCGACACCGTGCCGGTTCGAGTCCGGCTTCCGGCACCAGATCCATCCAACAGCGGCTGCGTCAATGCGGTCACTGAGGCCGCGTCAAGCGCAAGCTGCCTACAGCGCGCGGCTGCCGACTCGGCGTCCTGCATTGAACTGCGTTTAACGGTCTTGCGGACGGCCGGAAGAGCTGGCTGACGCCGAAGCCTCAACAACCTGATGCTCCGAGGCAGCGGCAGAAGACGGGGCTGAACGATCCGGGGTCGTCGTGTTGGGGCTGGACGCCACGTCGCTGACGGCAGCCTGAATCGTTTGCATGGTCTTGCGAGCCAACTGAGCGCCGGTGTCCAAGGCTTTGTCCCCGGCTCGCAAGGCAGCGTCCTTGGCGCGACCCAACAGCTCGTGCACGCGCTGCGCATCCACGTCCGAGGCAAAGTTTTCCAGTTTGTGGATGTCCACCACCACATTCTGGCCATCGAACGACAGATAGGGCGCCTCCCGAAAGCCCAGCGCGCTGGCCCAAAAAACCGTAGGCAATGCGCTGCGCTTCGTGTTGTAGTCCTTGACGTTGGCGTTGTAGGCGTGGCGACGCTGCGTCAGCTCGGTTTCGCACTCTTGGATGCTGTCGATCAGCCGCTGGTATTGCTGGTTGGCTTTCAGGTCAGGGTAACGCTGCGCCAGGTTGGACGCCGCCGCCAGGATCAGGCCGGTTTGCTGGTGAAGGCTGGACATCTCGGCCATCGTGCGGTCGCTTTCGGTGACTTGCAGCATGACCAGCTTTTCCGCCTCTTGATACTGGCGCACCACCTCGATGAGCTGGTTGACCAGCGAAATTTGCTTGCGCAGCGCCACCTGGATGTTGGACCACGCTTCGCTGATGGCTTCGGACATGCGCCGCAAGGTGTTGTAATCCAGCACCACTTTGATGAGCAGCGCCAGCGCTGCCAGCAGCAACAACTTGAGTATCCATGCCAAGGTTTCCACCGCTTTTTCCTCCTCTTGTTGTGTTGGCACTGGCAGCGCGCAGCCCGCGCCGCCTTAACCAGTTTACCCGCGAAACGCGGCGCGGTCATGCGTGCCGATCGGGCCCGATGCTAGACTGCGCGGCAGCTTCTCAACGCTCGTTTGTTTGGAACTGGCATGGACGTTTGGATGGCGCCGCTGGCCATCGTGGCTGGCTTGGCGGTGTTGGTCTGGTCGGCGGATCGCTTTGTGGCGGCGGCGGCGGCGATCGCGCGCCATTTCAACCTGCCGCCGCTGCTGATCGGCGCGGTCATCATCGGGTTTGGCACCTCGGCGCCGGAGCTGGCGGTGTCGGTGCTGTCGGCGCTGGAAGGCAACCCTGGCATCGCGCTGGGCAATGCTTTCGGCTCCAACATTGCCAACATCGGCATCATCCTCGGCCTGACCGCGCTGATCAGCCCCATCGCCGTGCAGTCGCAGGTGCTGCGACAGGAGCTGCCAATCCTCACCGCCGTGACCGCGCTGGCCCTGTGGCTGGCCTGGGACTTGACGATCACGCGCGCCGAAGCCGGGCTGATGCTGGCGGTGTTTGCGGCGCTGATGGCGTGGTCGATCTGGCAAGGCATGCGCAACGGCGCCGACCCGCTGGCTGCCGAGACCGAGGCCGAGCTGCAGGCGCATCCGATGCCGATTGCGCGCGCCTGGGTCGAGCTGGCGCTGGGGCTTGCGCTGCTGGTGGCCAGTTCCCGCGCGCTGGTGTGGGGCGCGGTCACGGTGGCGCAGGCGCTGGGCGTCAGCGACCTTGTCATTGGACTGACGATCGTGGCCATCGGCACCTCGCTGCCGGAGCTGGCTTCTTCGATTGCAGCGGCGCGCAAGGGTGAACATGACCTGGCGCTGGGCAACGTGCTCGGCTCCAACTTGTTCAACACGCTGGCGGTGGTGGGGCTGGCCGGCGCGATCGCGCCGATGCAGGCCGAGGCGGCGCTGCTGAGCCGCGACCTGCCGGTGATGGCGGCCTTCACGCTGGCGCTGTTCGTGCTCGGCTGGGGCTGGCGCAGCCGCCCCGGGCGCATCAACCGTGCCGAGGGCGCGCTGCTGATCGCCGGCTACGTCGGCTACTCGCTGTGGCTGGTGCGCGACCAGCTCGCCGCCGCCTGAGCCCAGCCCTCCATCACCGTGGGGTAACGCAAGCGCAGCCGCAGCTCCCGCTTCATGCGATCGTTGCGCAGCCGGCGGGACTCCCGCATAAACGACAGCGTCGGCGCAGGCAGCTGATCGGCGGCCTGCTCACGGGTGATACGCGGCGGGCGGGGCAAACCGAGCAAGTCTGCCACGCGGTCCAGCGCTTCGCCGGACGGGCAAGCCGCGTCGTCCACGATGTGCAACACCCGCTGCGCCCGGCCCAACCACAGCGCGCGCAGGCAGGCGCGGGCCAAATCGTCGGCGTGGATATGGTTGGTCACCACATCGTCTTGCGGGCGCAGCGCAGGGGTGCCGCGCAGCAGACGCTCGCGCAGCCCCCCGGCTCGATCGGGCGCGTAAATACCCGGGATGCGCAACACCGTGACGCGCGCGCCGGTGCGCCGCCCCCACAGCCGCCAGGTCTGCTCCGCGTGCAGCCGCCGCCAGGCGCGCGGCGTTTGCGGGCGCGGGGGGCGGGTCTCCTCGACCCAGGCCCCGCCGCAGTCGCCATAAACCCCGCTGGTGGAGCCATAGACCAGCACCCGTGGCGGGGTGCGGCGCGCCAACGCTTGCGCCAGCGCGCGCGAGCGTGGATCGTCGCGGCGCTGCGCCTCATCCGCAGGGGGCGGCGCCAGGTGCAGCACCCGGGCGGCCAGGCCGGCCAGTCGGCGCAGGCTGGCTGGCTCGTCCAAATTGCCCGCCAGCGGCGTCACCCCGTGCGCGCGCAGCATCGGCGCCCGCGCCGGCGTGGAAGTCAGCGCCAGCAGCCGCACGCGCCCGGCCAGCCTGCGCACGACGCGCAAGCCGACATCGCCGCAACCGACGATCAACACCCGCGCGCGCCGAAAACGCGCCGGCTTGGCGCCACCTACTGCGTTCATGCGGACTCCCAGCGATCCATACGCCGAGCCGAGCCGGGCATCGCGCCGATTTGCGACAATCGCAAGCGCTGTTTCCCGACCCGCACGGCATCCCCGTAAGTATGACATTCACCATCACCGTCCAACCCAGCGGCCGCACCTTCACCGCGACCGAACACGAGACCTTGCTGGCCGCCGCCATCCGCCAGGGCATTGGCCTGCCTTACGGCTGCAAGGACGGCGCCTGCGGCTCGTGCAAGTGCCGCAAGCTCGCCGGCGCTGTCACGCACGGCCCGCACCAGGCCAAGGCGCTGTCCGACGAGGAAGAGGCCGCCGGCCTGATCCTGACCTGCTGCGCCACCGCGCACAGCGACGTGGTGATCGAATCCCGCCAGGTGACGGAAGCGGGAGCCCTGCCGATCAAAAAGCTGCCGGTGCGCGTGCTGACGCTGCAGCGCGCCGCGCCGGAT
Organism: Tepidimonas alkaliphilus; assembly: GCF_007556595.1. Taxonomy (GTDB): domain Bacteria; phylum Pseudomonadota; class Gammaproteobacteria; order Burkholderiales; family Burkholderiaceae_C; genus Tepidimonas; species Tepidimonas alkaliphila. Next base: position 99,987 of record NZ_VJNB01000008.1, on the reverse strand, counting down.
GTGATGATCGTGCGGCTGCAGCTGCCGGCCACGGAGCCTTTTTTGTATCGCGCCGGGCAGTATGTCGAGTTCCTGCTGCGCGACGGCAGTCGCCGCGCCTACTCGATGGCCACCGCGCCGCACGTCGTCGCCGAGCCGCCGCAGCTGGAGCTGCACATCCGCCACATGCCAGGCGGCAAGTTCACCGACCACGTCTTCGGCGGCATGAAGGAAAAGGAGATCCTGCGCATCGAGGGGCCGTTCGGCAGCTTCTTTCTGCGCGAGGATGCCGACAAACCCATCATCCTGCTGGCCTCGGGCACGGGCTTTGCGCCGATCAAAGCCATCCTGCAGCACATGCAGCACGCCGGCATCACGCGCCCGACGTGGCTTTATTGGGGCGGTCGGCGCCCGCACGACCTCTACCAAGACGAGTGGATCCGCGCGCTGGCCCGGGACATGGCCAACCTGACTTACGTGCCGGTGGTGTCGGACGCGCTGCCGCAGGATGGCTGGCAAGGGCGAACTGGGTTTGTGCACCTGGCGGTGCTGCAAGACCATCCAGATTTGTCCGGCTTTGAGGTCTATGCCTGCGGCGCGCCGGTGGTGGTGGAGTCGGCCCGCCGGGACTACGTCGCCGCGGGCTTGCCCGCCGAGGCGTTCTACGCCGATGCGTTCACCTCGGAGGCCGACAAAGCCGCCACCATGACCGCCGACGCCTAGACCGAGCCCACCAGCGGGTGGGCCAACACCCCGTGCTGCTGCAGCAAGGGTGGCAGCAGCGGCGTCGGCTTGGAGAAGTGGTAGCCTTGAAAGGCTTCCACACCCAGCTCCGCCAAGGTGCGCAAGGTGCGCTCGTCTTCGACAAATTCGGCGATCGTTGATTTGCCCAGACCGCGGGCCACGTTGACGATAGCCTGCACCAGCAGCCGGTCTTCACGGCTGTCGGCCACGTTGCGCACGAACTGACCGTCGATTTTGATGACGTCGGCAGGCAGGTGCTTCAAATACGAAAACGACGAAAAGCCAGCGCCGAAGTCGTCCAGGCAAACCCGGCAGCCGGCTGGGCGCATCACGTCGAGCAGCCGGTTGGCGTCGTGCATGTCCGAGATCGCGGTGGTTTCGGTCACCTCCAACAGCAGACGCTGCGGGGCCACGCCATGGTGCTTGAGCGTGTCCAACACAAACGTCGGGAAGCGCACCTCCGCCAGCGTGCGCCCCGAGACGTTGACCGCCACGGCCGGCAGCTCGGGGTGTTGCGCCAGCAGCCGCACGGCCGCCCCCACCACCCAGCGGTCGATTTCGACGATGCGGCCGGTTTTTTCCGCCGGCGCGATAAAGTGCAGCGGCGACACCAGCTGGCCGCTTTCGGGGTCGCGCATGCGCAGCAGCGCCTCCACGTGCGACAGCCGCCCGCATGGGCCGTGGATGCCCTGGAAGTGCAGCTCAAAAAGATCCTCCGCCAGCGCGCGCTCGATGCGCTCGCTCCAGCCCAGCCGCTCGATGGCGCTGGCGTCAATTTGACCATCGTAAAGACGCCAGCCGTTTTTGCCGGCGCTCTTGGCGTGATACATCGCCAGGTCGGCGGCGGCCACCAGCTCGGCCAACGAGCCGGCGTGGTCGGGAAACACCGCAATGCCAAGGCTGGCGGTGATGCGCAGCGAGCGGCCATCGAAGGCAAACGGCAGGCGGGCAATCGAGCGCACGATGCGCTCAGCCAGGTTTTCCAGCTCCTCGATGCGCTCCACCTCGTGCACCAGCAGCGCAAATTCATCGCCCCCCCAGCCGCGCCAGCACCTCGTTGCGGCGCACCACTGTGGACAGCTCGTTGGCCACGCGCACCAACAGCGCATCGCCCGCGCGGTGGCCAAAGTGGTCGTTGAGGTGCTTGAACTCGTCCAGGTCAAACAGCATCAGCGCGCAGCGCGACTGACGGCGGCTGGCGTCCAGCAAGGCGCGCTCCAGCGCCTCCTCAAAGCGGCGCCGGTTGTAGAGGCCGGTCAGCCCGTCGCGCTCGGCCAGGTAAATCAGTTGTTCGGCGTTGCGCCGCTCCTGCGTGACATCTTCATAGAGCCAAAGCCGCCCCAGCAGGCGTTCATCGCCGTCGCGCACCGGACGACACGCCTGCACGATGATGCGGCCATCGCTCATCGTCAGCTCGGTGGAGTCCGACACTTCCTGCGTGCCCGGCACATGCAACACCAAGCGCGAAAAGTGATCCGGCTGGGCCAGCCGCCCGCCGGAGCGGGCCAGCAAGTCACTGGCGCGCTCGCCGATCACCGGCGCTTGCGGGTCGATCATCCACATCCGCCGCAGCGCCTCGTTCAGATAAACCACGCGATCGGCGCGATCGACCAACAACACGCCGGTGCCCATCGCCTCCAGCAAGGCCACCATGCGCGCGCGCTCTTGCTGCACGGCCTCCAGCGCAGCCGCCGTCTCCTGCCGGGCCCGTTCCAGCGTTTGGATGCGCTCGGCGATCTCGCGCGCCATGGCGTTGAACGTGCGGCCCAGGCGATGCAGCTCATCGCCGTCGGCGCGCGCTGGCGCTTGCACCTGCCACTGGCCACGCGTCCAGGCTTCCGCCGCCTGGCTCAGCCGCTCGATCCGACGCGCCAGCCGGTTGGCCGCCGACAAAATCAACAAGGTAGCGGCTGTTGCGGCCAGCGTCACCCAAATCACCGCCACCCGGGCAAATTCATGCCACGCCAGGCTGGCGCGAGCGGTATCCAGCCCCAGTTGGATGCGGGCATCGCCCAGCGCCACCGTAAAGTGGCGCACCGTGGCCGGCGCCGCGTCGGTGGGGTTCAGCCGAGTGGCGTGGGCCAGCTCGCGGCCATCCACATCCTCGACCCTGAGGTAGACCACCTCGGCCACCGCCACCAGCTCGCGCGTGATTTCGTCCAGCGTCACGTAATCGCGCGCGACGATAGGCGCAGCCAGCGCCGCGCGCAGCTCCACCTCCAATGTGCGGGCGCGGCGCTGCACCTGCTCCTCGGCAAACAGGCGGCTTTCGCGCTCCAGCAACGCCACCAGCGCCAGCACCATGACGGCATGGATCAGCAGCACCACTGCCACCAGCCGCCAACGCAACGATCGAGGCCCCAACATCATGATGCCGACACCGCCAACAAACGCTTCAAATCGGCGGCAATGGGATCCAGCGCCGCCAAGTCGGTGCGCGTCACCGCTCGCAGCCCATCGTGACCCAGCCGGCGCATCGCCTCCAGCCCCTCCACGGTTTCGTTGCCAAACCGCAGCAGCGCGCGTTGCCAACGCTCCAACTCGGCCTGCCCCAGGCGACGATGCGCCATGTAAAGCAACGGCGGCGTCGGCGGCAGGCGCACCAGCACCCGAATCCGTTCGGCCTGCTCGCCGCCAATTTGCTTGAGCGCCGTCACCGAAATCACCGCCGCCGCGGCCTCCCCCCGCAACAGGACGGCCAGCGCGTTGGCGTGCGTGCCCATCGGCCGCAAATCCAGCGCCGCCCCGGGCGGCAACCCCGCTTCGGAGAAAAACCGCCGTGCCACCAGCGTCAGCGTGGCCAACGGATCCGAGGTCGTGACGACTTGCCCGCGCAGCTCGGCCACCTCGCGCAGCGGCGAACCGCGCGGCACCACCAACAGCGGCTCCAGGTCGGTTAAAGGCCGCGCCAACGGCACGTAGCCTTGCTCTTGTTCGGCCAGCCGCCCCAGCCCTGGGCTGGTGGCGATCCAGTCGTAGGCCGCGCCGGCGCAACGTTCGTGGTAGGCGTGATACGACGGCGCCGTCTCCAGCCGCACCGGGCGCGCCGCCTCGCGCTCCAGCCACGCGCGCAACGGCTCGTAGAGCTCCACCAAGCGTCGCGCGCTTAAGTAGGGCACCACGCCCAGCGTCCACGGGCGCGACGCGGCCCGCCCCTGCAGCGCGAAGCCCAGTCCCCCCAAGGCTGCCACCGTCAACCACCGCCGTCGCCGCCACCCTGGCGCGGGGTCGCAAAGCAACCCGAATTCCTCGATCCGGGCAGCTGGAGGCGCGGGGACAGCTCGCATGACAACAACCGTGAAACGTCGCGGCCAAGTGCGCGCTGCATCTTAGCGGACGTCGGCGGCATCCTTGCCCGACCGCGTCAAGCTGTTGCGTGCAGGTCACAGTGCGAGCCAGCCCGGAGGGCGGGCTTAGCCAGCGGAAGCCTCCGCCAGCAAGCGACGCACATCGCTGGCCAAACCCTGCGCCCCGCTGCCGTAGCGGTGGTAGAGTCGCAGACGGCCTTGCGTGTCATAGACGTAGCTGCCAGCCGAGTGATCCATGGTGTAGCTGGTCGGCGTGGGGCCATCCACTTTTTTGTAATACACCTTGAACGCCTTGGCCAGCTCCGGTAAGACCGAGGGGTCGGGGCGCAACGCCACAAAGCTCGGATCGAAGCTGGCCACGTAGGCGCGCATCACCGCAGGCGTATCTCGCTCGGGATCGACGGTGATGAACACCCCCTGCATACGCTGGCCATCCGCTCCCAGCAAACGCTTCGCTTCGGCCAGCTCGCCCAGCGACGTCGGACACACGTCGGGACACTGGGTGTAGCCGAAAAACACCACCACGACCTTGCCGCGAAAATCGGCCAAGGTGCGGCGTTGTCCCTCGGCGTCGGGCAAATTGAAATCCTGGGCGTAATCGGCCCCGGTTAAATCGATGCCGTGGAACGCGGGCTGATCGCGACACGCCGCCAGCCACGGCACCGCGGCCCAGGCCGACAGGCCCGCCAACAGACGGCGACGCGTGCGCAGCCAGGCGCGGGCGGCGCCAAGCGGCCCCTCCTCAGCCGGCTGTTGGCTCACAACAGACCTCCCACCAACAGGTAATGATCCACCAGCATGGCCGCAAAAAGCAGGGAGAGGTGAATCAACGAAAAACGAAACGTGCGCCGGGCTTGCGCGTCGGAATACTGACGCCACAGTCGCCAAGCATGGAGGATGAATCCGGCGTTGAGCGCCAGCGCGGCCGCCAAATAGACTTCGCCGCTCATGCGCAGCAGATACGGCAGCAGGCATGCTGCGAACAGGATCAAGGTGTAGAGCAAGATGTGCAGGCGCGTAAACGCCGAGCCGTGCGTTACCGGCAGCATCGGTAGGCCCGACTTACGATAGTCATCCATGCGATACAGCGCCAAAGCCCAAAAATGCGGCGGGGTCCACAGAAAGATGATCAAAAACAGCACCAAAGCCTCGGCGGTGACGGCGTTGGTCATCGCCGCCCAGCCGAGCACCGGCGGCATCGCGCCGGAGGCGCCGCCGATCACGATGTTTTGCGGCGTCAGGGGTTTGAGAATGACCGTGTAAATCACCGCATAGCCCACAAAAGTGGCCAGCGTCAGCCCCATTGTGAGCGGGTTGACGGCCACATACAGCAGCGCCGAGCCCGCGGTGGCCAACACCGCCGAAAACGCCAGCGCCTGCGTGCGCGAAAGTTCTCCGCGCGCGGTTGGACGCCACGCGGTGCGCCGCATGCGGGCATCGATGTGCTGCTCAATGAGGCAGTTGAACGCCGCCGCCGCCCCGGCCACCAGCCAGATGCCCAGGCACGCCAGCGCCATCGTGCGCCATTGCGCGGCGCTGGGCCAGCCGGGCACCGCCAGGACCATGCCGATCCAAGCGCAGAAAACGATCAACTGAATCACGCGCGGCTTCATCAGCGCGTAATACTGCCGCCACACCGCCGGCAGCGGCTTGGGCGCGGGCAGGCTGTCCACCCCGCTCACGCTTGGCCCTCCGCAGCCAACCGAGCAACCGTGGGGGACCCCTCCAACCCCGGGCGGCGGCGGGTTGGCTGCGCCAGCCAGCCGCTGAGCACCACCACCAGCGCCGCCGCGCCGCCGGTGTGCGCCACCGCGGCGATCAGCGGCCACTCCAACACCACGTTGGACAGCCCGGTGACCAACTGCCAAGCGCCAAGCCCCCACAGCCACCAGGCCCGCTCCCGCTGCCCGCAGCGCCACTGCCAAAGCCCTACGGCGGCCAGCGCCAGCAACACCACGTAAGCCGCCAGCCGATGCGTGTAGTGGATGGCCGTCAACGCGGCAAAGGGCAAGGCGTCGCCGCTGCCTTGCTGTCCCAGCTCGCGCCACAGCTCAAAGCCGCGCGCAAAATCCATCTGCGGCCACCACTGCCCCTGGCAGGTCGGAAAGTCGCGGCACGCCAGCACGGCGTAATTGGTGCTCACCCAGCCTCCCAGCGCGATCTGCAACGCCACCAACGCCAACAAGCCCACCAGCGCCGCGCGCAAGGCGGGCGGCGAGTCATCCCGCAACGCAGGGTCAGCCCAACGCACGTTTTGCCAGCGCAGCAGCGCCAGCAACACCATGCCGCCCAGCAAGTGCAGCGTCACGATAGCGGGAAACAACTTCATGGTCACCGTCCAGGCGCCAAACGCCCCTTGCAGGCACACCCAGGCCAGCGTCAGCCACGCCCAGACCACCGGCGTGGGACCGCGGCGACGCTCGAGGGTGCTGACCACGGCCATCACCAAGATCAACCCCCCCACCGCTGTGGCCAAATAGCGATGGATCATTTCGATCCACGCTTTGGACCACGTCACCGGGCCGGTGGGCATGGCCGCCTGCGCCGCCGCGATGTCGGCCCGCGCCCCGATCGGGCTGGCCGCGCCGTAGCAGCCCGGCCAATCTGGGCAGCCAAGGCCGGAATCGGTCAAACGGGTAAAGGCGCCAAACAAGACCAAGTCGAAAGTCAGAAACAACGTCAGCGCCGTCAGCGCGCGCAGCCTTTGCATCGGCGTGGCCCCCCGGTGACGCAACCACACCCACAACAGCGGCCCCGCCGCCAACAGCGTGCCTACCAACAACAGCCGAAAAACCGGCGTCCAATCGACCCACGTTTCCACCGCGTCCACGCTTCGCAGGCTCCTGCCCTTTTAAGGCCGACCCGGACGATCCCAGGAGCTGGACGCACGCATCAGGCGTTCCAGATCCCGCCGCATGCGGCTCGGGTCCGCCTCGGCGGGAAAACGCATCATCCAGTGCCCCAGGGGATCGACCACATACAGGTGGTCGCTGAGGCGATGGCCCTCAGCTGGTTGCAGCCACTGTGCCAGCTCGCGCTCGTCCACCCACAACACCACGGCTGGCGCCAGCGCTGCCGCCAACCGCTGCGGAAATTCACGGCTGCCGGTGCGCAGCCAGACCCAATCCATGCGGTCTTTGTCTTTGCCCAGGCTTTCACGCAGCTGGCGTTGCAGATAAAGATGTCGCTCGCACTGCGCGTCGCAGGCGCTGTCGGCCACGCTGATAAACAGCCATTGATCCCGCAGAGCCGTCAGCGGCACTGGCTTGCCTTGCGGATCCAAACCGACGATGGCCGGCAGCGGGCGCTGCGGCTCGATCAGCTCGCCGTAGTTGCGCCGACCTTCCGGCCGGATCACGTAATAAGTGACATACGATGCGATCACCGGCGAGGCGGCCACCAGCAACAGCAGCAGCATCTTCAGCCGCCCCGCGCGGGTGGCCGCAGGATCGCGCACCAAGGCCGCACTGGGCTGCGGCAGCGTGTGCACCGTCAAGGTCAGCGGCTCATCGGGCCAAGGGGATGCGCCGCCGGCGGGGGAGGAGGATTTGGAACCAGACATACAGCGCCACGATCAGGCCCGCCAGCGCAAACCACTGCACCGCGTAGCCCACATGTTTTTCGGGAGGAACCGCCACGACGGGCCAATCCCGCTGCAGCGGCACGCCATCCAGCGTGCTTTCCACCGGTTCGGTCTGCTGCACCGAAACCGGCATCAACGGCAGATTCCATTCGACCGCCGCAGCCCCAAGGTCGATATTCTGCCGAATCGGCCCCGGCGCCTCAGACCCAAGTTGCCATAGCTTCGAGGGCGGAGGCGCCAGCCGCCCCAACACCTCCACGTCTTCGCCCTCCGGGGTGGCCAGCGATGGCGCCGGACGGCGCGGATCGGTGGGCCGCGGCAGCCAGCCCCGCTGCACAACCACTGCAGTCTCCCCCTCGGGCGCGCGCAACGCCGTCAGCGCGATCCAGCCGGCTTGGCCATGGCGGGGGCGATTGTCCAGCCACACCAACGTGCCAGGAACCCAACGCCCTCGAAGCCGCACCATACGCCCATAAAACGTGTCAAGGGTGCCATCGGCCGCGGCTTCGCGTAAGGATTGCCAGTTCAGCGGCTGCGCTGATTGCTGCGCTTGTTGCTGTGCCAGCAGCGCTCGTTTGAATTCGGCCCGACGCCATTGCCAGACGCCCAGTGATGTGGTCAGCGCCACCGCCGCCAGCGCAGCCACGGTGATCACCCAACGGGAGGCTCGGATATGCATCAAGCGAGATAATGACACATCATGAAAGCCCTTGTTTGGATCGCTTTTGCGGGTATTGTGGCCAGCCTGGCCAGCGCCTTGGTGGCGATGATGCGCGGAGATTCATCCAGCGGCGACGCTCGACGCTCCAAGCGCATGGCGCGTGCGCTGACGGTGAGAATCGGGCTTTCCGTGCTGTTGTTTTTGGCGCTGCTGCTCAGTCATTGGATGGGCTGGATCCAACCCACCGGCTTGCCGTTGCGTTAGGGCAATCTCCGCAAATCCAACTTGGCGTCGCCGGCTGCGCCACACAACACCTTGCCAAACAACGAAAAAATACACCGGGCGGTTCGCACCCGACGTGACCACCGCCCGTCAAAAAAGGGAAGCTGCACGCCCCCTTTTGGGTTTACATCCAGTAAACCAGGACGTAGAGAAACAACCAGACCACATCAACAAAGTGCCAATACCAGGCTGCCCCCTCAAAGCCAAAATGGCGGTCTTTGGTGAAATGTCCCTTTTGCAGCCGCAGCGTGATCACGATCAACATCAGCATGCCGATGAACACGTGCAGGCCGTGGAAGCCAGTCAACATATAAAACGTCGAACCAAAGATGCCGGAGCTGAGCTTCAGGTTGAGCTCGGTGTAAGCATGAAAGTATTCGTAGCCCTGCACCACCAGAAACGTCGCGCCCAACAACACCGTCAGCCACATGAAGGCCACGGCTTTGCTGCGTCGATCCTCTTGCAGCGCGTGGTGCGCGATCGTCAAGGTCACGCCCGACGTCAACAGCAGCGCCGTGTTGATCGTCGGCAGCCAAAATGGTCCCACGGTTTGGAACGGCTCGACGATGCCAGCCGGCGAAGCGGTGGCGCCCGGCTGCACCGAAGGCCACACGGCTTGAAAGTCGGGCCAAATCAGCGCATTTTCGAGGTTGCCCAAAGTAGGCACCGAATGCGCCCGCGCCCACCACAGCGCCGTGAAAAACGCGCCAAAGAACATCACTTCGCTGAAGATGAACCAGCTCATGCTCCAGCGATACGACACATCGATCTTGCGGCTGTATAGCCCGGCTTCGCTCTCACGCACCGCATCACGAAACCACTGGTAGAGCACCACCAGCCACCAGGCCAAGCCCAGCGCGAGCGACCACTTGCCCCACTCCACGCCGTTGATCCATTGCCCGGCGCCCAAAATGACGAAAAACAAGCCAAAGGCGGCCAACGCCGGATGGCGCGACATGCCCGGCACATAGTAATACGGCGCGCTGCCGTGGGTGGTCGAAGCCATGCTCACTCCTTGCAAACTTTGACTTTGTCTGACGAAATCTTTTTTCCCGAACCGCAGGCCGTCACGCTGCAGCTGCAATCCGATGCACGATCACCATCAACAGCACCACAAACGCCACGGTCAGCACCACGGCTGTGGCCATCACCGCGATGGGATTGAGGCGCTGCACGTCCTGCTCAAAATCTGCGCGACGGCGCAGCCCCAAAAAACTCCACAACACCGCTTTGATGGTGGCAGACCACGAAACGGGGCGTCGATGCACTGAGGGCGGCGCCATCATGAGGCTCCTGCTTGCGGTCTGGGTGCCGCTGCCGTTGGCGGTGGGGGCATCGGCGAACCCACCTCGAAGAACGTATAAGACAGCGTGATCGTTTTCACATCCTTCGGCAACTTGGGATCGATCACAAAAGCCACGGGCCATTCGCGCTTTTCCCCCGGTGCCAGCGTGTATTGGTTGAAGCAAAAGCACTCCAATTTGTTGAAATAGTTGGCCGCCTGGCGCGGCGCGTAGCTAGGAATGGCTTGCGCGGCCATCGTGCGGTTTTGCACGTTTTGAAACTCATACATCACCGTGGCCAACTGCCCTGGGTGCACTTCCATCGAGCGCACGGCAGGCTTGAAGTGCCAAGGGCCTCGCACATTGGTGTCGAATTCGACCGTGATCGTGCGAGAGGCATCCACCTGGGTGTTGACCGGGTCGGTGCGGGTTTTGCCTGGCAGGTTGCGTTCGCCCAGCGCCAGAATGTTGATCCCAGTCGCTTCACAAATCGCGCGGTAGATTGGCACCAGCGCGTAGCCAAACGCAAACATCCCCAGCGCGACCACCACGAGTTTGCCGGTCATGCGCAAGTTCTCGGCGCGCCTGAAGCGGTTTTGAACTGCCATACCTGCCGCCTCAAACCCGGTTCTGCGCTAACGACCCAGCCAGACGATCTTGGCCACGAAGCCCAAAGCGAACGCCAGAGCCACGGAGGCCAAAATCCAAGCCAACCGCACATTTTGACGTCGCCGATCGTCGGGCTGGGTCATGGTGGCTGTCACTCCAAAACCGTTGCCTTGGTTGCCTCCTGGCCTCAGCCGATCACGCGCGTGGCGGTCGCATCGAGCTTGGGCGGCGTCTCAAAGGTGTGGTGCGGAGCTGGCGAGGGAACCTCCCACTCCAAGCCCTCGGCGCCTTCCCAAGGCTTTTGCGGCGCTTTTTGACCTTGGCCGCGCATCATTGGCAGCACCACGAAGAAGAAGAAATAGACCTGCGCCAGACCGAAAGCGAAGGCGCCGACCGAGGCAATCGCATTGAAATCCGCAAATTGCATCGGATAGTCGGCATAGCGGCGCGGCATGCCAGCCAGACCGAGGAAGTGCATCGGGAAGAAGGTGACGTTGAACGAAATCATCGACCACCAAAAGTGAATCTTGCCGCGCAGCTCGTCATACATCACACCAGTCCATTTCGGGCCCCAGTAGTAAAAACCGGCAAACATGGCAAACAGGGAACCCGCCACCAGCACGTAGTGGAAGTGCGCCACCACGTAATAGGTGTCTTGGAAGTTGATATCCAGCGGCGCCATCGACAGCATCAAACCAGTGAAGCCGCCCATGGTGAACACGAAAATGAAGCCGACGGCCCACAGCATCGGGGTCTCAAACGTCATGGATCCTTTCCACATCGTGGCGATCCAGTTGAAGATCTTCACGCCGGTCGGCACCGCGATCAGCATGGTGGCATACATGAAAAACAGCTGCCCCGTCACCGGCATGCCGGTGGTGAACATGTGGTGCGCCCAAACGATGAACGAAAGGATCGCAATCGAAGCCGTCGCATACACCATCGAGGTGTAGCCAAAGAGTTTTTTGCGGGCAAACGCCGGCACCACTTGGCTGATGATGCCAAAAGCCGGCAGAATCATGATGTAAACCTCGGGATGCCCAAAGAACCAGAAAATGTGCTGATACAGAACCGGGTCGCCGCCGCCGGCCGGATTGAAGAAGCTGGTACCAAAATGCCGATCGGTCAGCGTCATTGTGATGGCGCCAGCCAAAACCGGCATCACTGCGATCAGCAAATAGGCCGTGATCAGCCACGTCCAGGCAAACATCGGCATTTTCATCAGCGTCATGCCGGGCGCGCGCATGTTCAGAATGGTGACGATGATGTTGATCGAGCCCATAATGGAGCTGGCGCCCATGATGTGCATGGCAAAAATCGCGGCGTCCATCGACGGGCCCATCTGCAGCGTCAGCGGCGCATACAGCGTCCAGCCGGCCGCAGGCGCTCCCCCCGGCATGAAGAATGAGCCGACCAGGATCAAGGCGGCCGGCACCATCAGCCAAAAGCTGAAATTGTTCATGCGGGCAAACGCCATATCGGAGGCGCCGATTTGCAACGGCAGCATCCAGTTGGCAAAGCCCACAAACGCCGGCATGATGGCGCCAAACACCATGATGATGCCGTGCATCGTGGTGAGCTGGTTGAACAGCTCAGGGTTGACGACCTGCAAGCCCGGCTGGAACAGTTCGGCACGGATGCCCAACGCCAGCAACCCGCCGATCATCAGCATCGTGAAGCTGAACAGCAGGTAGAGCGTGCCAATATCCTTGTGATTGGTAGCAAACACCCAGCGCCGCCAACCCGTCGGCGCGTGGTGGGCGTGATCGTGGTCGTGCGCGTGCGCACCCGGATGATCCAACACTGCACTCATGGCTACACCTCGTCAAAAAACCTTGAAATCATTGGCGCGCCGCCACCACTTCCTTGGGCTGCACCACGTCGCCGGTCTGATTCGACCAGTTGTTGCGCGCAAAGGTCATCACCGCCGCCAATTCAACATCTGATAGCTGTTTCCAAGCTGGCATCGCCCCACCGCCAGCGCCATGCAGCAGCACATTCAACATCTTGCCGTGGTCGGCGTCCGTGACGATGGTCGAGCCGTCCAACGGCTTGATCGCGCCGCCGCCTTGCCCATTGGCTTGATGGCATGCGGCGCAATGGGCGGCATACACCTGTTCGCCGCGCGCTTTCAGCTCCGCCAGCGTCCACTCTTTGTTGGGGTCGTCCGCTTTAGCGGCCATGGCTTTTTTCTGCTCGGCCACCCAGCGCGAATACTCCTCTTGCGTCACCACCTTCACGTGGATCGGCATGTAGGCGTGCTCCTTGCCGCACAGCTCGGCGCATTGGCCATAGAAGTCGCCCGTTTTTTCGGCCCGGAACCACGTGTCGCGCACGAAACCCGGAATAGCGTCTTGCTTGACACCGAACGCCGGCACCATCCAGGCATGGATGACGTCGTTGGCCGTGGTGATGATGCGCACTTTTTTGCCCACCGGCACCACCAGCGGGTTGTCCACTTTCAGCAGATAGTCGTCGGTCGGCGGCACCTTGCCGCTGTCGGACATGATGCGGTGCTGCGGATCCAGAGTCGAAAGAAACTGGATCCCCTCGCCCTCACCCTTGAGGTATTCATACCCCCACTTCCACTGCATGCCCACCACTTTGATGGTGAGGTCGGCGTTGGAGGTATCTTTTTGCGCGACGATCACCTTGGTGGCCGGCAGCGCCATGCCGATTACGATCAACAGCGGCACAATCGTCCAGCCCAGTTCCACCCAGATTGGTTCCGGCAGCTCCTTGGCCTGGTGCCCCACCGATTTGCGGTGCTTGGCGATCGAGTAAAACATCACGCCAAACACAACCACGAAAATCGTCGCGCAAATGCCCAGCATGAACCAGTGCAGCCAGTGCTGCTCTTCCGCGATGCGCGTGGCCGGCGGGTGAAAATTCAACTGATTCACCGCCGGCCCCCCCGGCAAATCGTTGACCGCCGCTTGCGCCTGCCCCGCCCAGACGGCGGCCATGGCCGCCGCCGCGCTTAGGGCACCGCAGACCCGGCGCACCAGGCCCCACGGGTCCAACCGCCCGTCATGATTGGCTTGCTTCATCGTGCTCACGTCAGTGGTCCCGAATATAAGCGTTGATTTATGTCAACGCCGATTACACCAAACTTCCTCACACCCGCGCCTTCGGACTATCCCCTAGGCCGCGTCTGGGCGCGCTCCCTCTGACTGTGCCAACGCCCAGCGCAGCTCGCGAGCCAGCTGCTGCCGCAAAGCGGGCTGAATGTGCCGCCCCACGGCGACCGCTTGCGACCCTGCTCGCAGCCAGACCAGCTGGCCCGTGGCAGCCGGCGCCTCCACCCTCACCCAAGGGCGCGGCAGCTCGACGGCGCGGACCCGTCCGGCATCCCAACACCGCACGCGCAGCGCCGACTCGTTAAGTTCAAGCTCCTCCCGATCGCTGGCGTGCCGCGCCATCCAGCCGAAAGCCAGCATCACCGCGGCTAGTTCCACCGCCGCAAACGGCCACACCAGAACGGCGCCCCGCCCGATCCAAAACGCCGCCACGCCAAGCACCGCAACCACGGCAAACGCCCAGGCCGCCAACAGTTGGCGCGGCGTCAACGCTCCGTTGCGCCGCAGCTGCCAAAACCAGCCTTGCGCGCGCAGCTGGCCGAGTTGTGGCATCCCTGCTAGCGAACCTTGGTGATGTTGCACCCCTGGCTCCCGCGCCATCGGCGCAACCGCGCAAAGCATGGCTGCGCCCGACCGTCTTGATAGAGCTCAAACGCCATCGTGGCGACGTTTGATCTACATCAATTGTAGTCCGGGTCGGCCCAAGTTGCAGAGCTCTGCGGGGCTGGGACGCGGCGGCGCGCCAGCTGCTCTCTCAATTGCTGCAGCGGAATCGCAGCTTGCCCCGCCGCGGGGCGGGGGCGGGCGGGCTTGAGCGCATGGCCATAGATCACTTCGACGGTGAGCATCAGGCGACCTTGCGCATCGCGCGGCAGCTCGCGCTCCAGCGCCCGCAGCCAAACGTCGCGCCAGCGGCGCGCGCGCAAGGCTCGATACCGTGCGGGGTGCCAGTTGCGTCCCCAGGCGCGCAAATCGGCCAGAAGCCGCTCGGCATTGACATATGTCAACGTGAGGCGCTCCATGTCCATGACCGGCTCGGCGTAGCCTAGCCGCACCAGCAGGTCGCCCCAGTCGTGCATGTCCACGTAGTCTGCTGCGGGCGGCGGCCAACCGTGCGCGGCGTGCACCGCCCGCAGCTCACGCGCCGTATCAGGGCCCAGGCACGACAGCATGACAAAGCCATCCGGCGCCAGCCAATCCAGCCAGTGCTGCAGCCACTGGCCCGGATCGGGGGCGGCGTGCAGCGCCATGTTGGCCCAGACCAGCTGCACGGGTTCGCCCACGGCGCCGTCGGCGGCTGCGCGCGTCGCCTGCGCGTCGCGCGGATCGCGGCGAGCCAGCCAGCGCCCCAGCCACGATCCGCGCCGCCCTGCCGCCTGCTGCGACCACACGCCCGGGCCAGCCAGCCACAGCTGCGCCTGGGGGTAGCGTTGCGCCACCTGCTGCAGCGCCTGCTCGCCGGACCAGCGCGGCGCCCACGCGAGCCAGGCTTGCGGCTGCAGACGAATCCACTCCAGCCGCTGCGCCATACGCTGCCCGACCCACTCGTGCAACCAAGGGCTGGCGGCGGGCTTGCGCTGCCACCAGCGCGCCGCCGCCCCAGGATCCAGCCCGGGCGGGACGTTGACCGAGGGCGGCGTGGTTTGCATGGAGCGCGCAGTATAGTGAGGCAACGCAGCCCACGACGATGCGACGGCTTTTTTCCCTCGATTGGCGCTCAAGGTTGCCCGCGCGCTGTGAGCTTTGCGGGGACGGGCCGCACGGCCCCATCTGCCCCGATTGCCACCGTGACCTGGCTCCACTCGTGCCGCGCTGCCCTAGCTGCGCGCTGCCGCTGCCGCCAGGGCTTGAGCTCTGCGACACCTGTCGCCAGGCGTCATCTCCACCGTGGCAACAGGCGCATGCGCGACTGGATTACCGCGAACCGTGGCGTCGCTGCATCCTGAAACTGAAAACGCCCCACGGTTGGGGTTGGGCGGATGCATTAGCGCGCTTGTGGCTGGATGACCCGCACATCGTGGCCTTGCTGCAAGAGGCCGACGGCTGGCTGCCGGTGCCATTGAGCCCTCAGCGACTGGCTGAGCGCGGCCACAACCAGGCTTGGTCCCTGATGCAAGCGTTGGCGCGCCGCACGCGCACACCCCCGGCTCAGGCCCAAGTCCTGCGGCGAGCTGCGCAAGCGCCTGTGCTGCATTATTTGGATGCCGTCAGCCGACGCCAGTGGGAAACGCAACTGTTCCAATTGGCTCCTTCGGCTCAACGCTGGGTGCGGGGGCGACACCTGGTGGTGGTGGACGACGTCATGACCACTGGCACCACCTTGCGCGCCGCCTGCGCGGCCTTGCTGCAAGCAGGCGCCGCCAGCGTCCGCGCGCTGGTGCTGGCCCGCACCCCAGCGCCGGAGCACGGCGCATAATCGCGCGCCATGTTTCATGTGGTGCTGGTTGCGCCGGAAATCCCTCCCAACACCGGCAACGTCATCCGCTTGTGCGCCAACACCGGCTGCACGCTGCACCTGGTGGAGCCGCTGGGCTTTTCAATGGATGACAAATTGTTGCGGCGGGCCGGGCTGGACTACCACGAATACGCCGACGTGCGCCGACATGCCAGCTGGGAAGCGCTGTTGCTGGCGAAACGACCGGCCGCCAGCCGGCTGTGGGCGTTGACCACGCGCGGGCAACGCCACGTGCACGAGGTGGCGTTTGCGCCCGGCGACTGGCTGGTGTTTGGCTCGGAGTCGCGCGGCCTGCCTGCGGCGCTGCTGCAGCGCTGGCCCGAGGCCCAGCGGCTGCGCTTGCCGATGCGGCCAGGACAACGCAGCCTCAACTTGTCCAACGCGGTGGCGATCACCGTGTTCGAAGCCTGGCGGCAGCAAGGTTTTGCAGGCGCCGCGCCCCCGCCCCAGCCTCCGACCTGAATTTTTCCAAGCTGCGCGACAATCGGGGGCATGCTGCCTCCAAGCCAAGCCGATGTGCGCCGGTTTTTTTGCGGCGCCTACGCCAAGGGCCGCCAGGGCCTGCCAATGGAGCCGCTGGAGCTGCTGGCGTGGCGCTGGATCGAGCTGCATCCGGAATATCACGCCCAGCTCGCTGACTTGGAGACGGCGCTGGCACGCATGCAGGCGGCGGATCCTGCCCGCGACAACCCGTTTTTGCACCTTTCGATGCATTTGTCGATCAGCGAGCAGTGCTCGATCGACCAGCCGCCCGGCATTCGGCAAGCCGTGGAATTGCTGGCCGCGCGCCATGGCGACCTGCATCAAGCCCATCACGAGGTGATGGAGTGCCTGGGTCGCATGATTTGGGAAAGCCAGACCAGCGGACGCCCACCCGATGGCGCCACCTATCTGGCCGAGGTACAGCGGCGCGCCACGGCACGCTAAGCCCTAGCTGACCTCAGCGTCGCAGGGCGCGCCAACCAAGCCCCCCCGCCAAGCTGCGCCCCATCGACGCAGGATCCGCACTCGAGAAGGCTAAGCCCTGTGCGAAAGCAGCCGCGGTGACGGCGACTGCGTGACGGCGACTGCGAGTTCACCCGCAGCGATCACCTGAACTTGACGCGAAAGTTGCCCGCGGCGGCGTGACGCCGTTGCGCCGCGTGAGCTTAAGCGACCCTAACGCCCAAACAGCGTTCGTTTATCTATCAAAATACGCATTTCTTATGATTGAATTTTTTAATCTTTAAAAACTTAAACATCGAAAAGAATAAACTTTCACCCGAAGCGCCATCGCCATCCTTCACAAAAAACATCTTTTAGTTATAAAAATAATCTTCAAAAGTCTTGACTTAGCATGAAGTGAACCCTACGATCGCGCCCCGTTGCCAGCGCAGCCCGTTGTTCGCACGCCACACCATTCGGGAAAACACGAATACTCACTCACAAAAAGCAGCGTGCACTGCGCTCGGCTTGGCGTTGACGAAAGGAGCTACGGCATGAAGGCATGCACCGATCCGACCCATGCCGCCGCGCCTGCAGCCCCCGGCTGGCACGAGGCGTGGCGGCGTGCCTGGCGGACGCTGCACGGCAGCATGTCCGCTGTGGGCGCGTTGACGGTGGCGCTGGCCCTGCTGTTGGCAGGGCACCCTTCGCTGCGCGCCGATGTGGAGCAGGCCGTCACCACATGGCTGTTGCAGCGGCAAGGCGACGCCGATGAGGGCGCCGAAACAGGCTCGGACGACCCCGGGCGTTCTGCCACGGAAACGTCCGGCAAGCTGCCGCCGGAGCAGGCTCGCATGGCCGATTGGCTGGCGCGCAAATACCGGGTCGCGGCTGAACCGCTGGCCGTTTTGGTGGCGGAAGCGCACGCCGTGGGGCGTCAGCTGGGGGTGGAGCCGGCATTGCTGCTGGCGGTCATGGCGCAGGAGTCGCGCTTCAACCCCTTGGCGGCCAGCCCCTGGGGAGCCCAAGGCTTGATGCAGGTGCTGACGCGCGCTCATTTGGACAAATTTGAGCCTCATGGCGGCCCGCAGGCGGCTTTTGACCCGGTGAGCAACCTGCGCGTCGGCGCGCAAGTGCTGCGCGAGTCGATTGCGCGCGCCGGCGGCTCGGTGCCCGGGGGGCTGCGCTTGTATGTCGGCGCGATCACGGTGGATGCCTCCGACTACATCAGCCGTGTTCTGAGCGAGAAGGAGCGACTCAAGCGCGTGGCGGCGGGCCAGCGCGTGCCGTTCAACGCGGTGGTGCCGATTCCGGCGCTGACGCCGCCCCCAGCGCAGGACGCCTCGGTGGAAGCCCGCGCGCAACCTTCCAGTAGCGATACAGCGCAGCAGCCATCCTGACCTTGTTGATAGAATGGGTTGGCGTGCAACTGGCGATAGGCTCACCGCGTCATGGCGTTGCCGCCTTCGGGTGAGCCGACGTGGATCACCACGGGGAAGCGCGCAGCGTGCGGTCAACGCCGCAGCCATCTAGCCGTTCGCCTGGGCAGCTCGCGTGGACTTGCCACCTGCGATCAGCATGGCTTTGGTCCCAAGGCGAGCTTTTGCGTTCGAGTCCTGCGCCATCATGTTCAGTCGCCACATCCTCATCGAGCAAACCGACCCCGAGCTTTGGGCCGCCATCCAGGCCGAAAACGCCCGCCAGGAAGCCCACATCGAGCTGATCGCCAGCGAAAACTACGCCTCGCCGGCGGTGATGGCCGCGCAGGGCACGCAGCTGACCAACAAGTACGCCGAGGGCTACCCGGGTAAGCGCTACTACGGCGGCTGCGAGCACGTGGACGTGGTCGAGCAGCTGGCCATCGACCGGCTCAAGCAGCTCTTCGGCGCCGAGGCCGCCAACGTGCAGCCGCACTGCGGCGCCAGCGCCAACGAGGCGGTGTTCCTCGCGTTCCTGAAGCCCGGCGACACCATCATGGGCATGAGCCTGGCCGAGGGCGGCCACCTGACGCACGGCATGGCGCTGAACATGTCGGGCAAGTGGTTCAACGTCGTCTCCTATGGCCTGAACGACCGCGAGGAGATCGACTACGAGGCGCTGGAGGCCAAGGCGCGCGCGCACCGGCCCAGGCTGATCATCGCCGGCGCCAGCGCCTACAGCCTGCGCATCGACTTCGAGCGCATCGGGCGCGTGGCGCGCGAGGTCGGCGCGATCTTCATGGTGGACATGGCGCACTACGCCGGCCTGATCGCCGCCGGGGTGTACCCGAACCCGGTGCCGCACGCGGACGTGGTCACCTCCACCACGCACAAGAGCCTGCGCGGCCCGCGCGGCGGCATCATCCTGATGAAGGCCGAGCACGAGAAGGCGATCAACAGCGCCGTCTTCCCCGGCCTGCAGGGCGGCCCGCTGATGCACGTGATCGCCGCCAAGGCGGTGGCGTTCAAGGAGGCGCTCAGCCCCGCGTTCAAGGCCTACCAGCAGCAGGTGGTCAGGAACGCCCAGGCGATGGCCGAGACGCTGCAGCAGCGCGGCCTGCGCATCGTCAGCGGCCGCACCGAAAGCCACGTGATGCTGGTGGACCTGCGCGCCAAGGGCATCACCGGCAAGGAAGCCGAGGCGGTGCTCGGCCAGGCGCACATCACGGTCAACAAGAACGCGATCCCGAACGACCCGGAAAAGCCGATGGTCACGAGCGGCATCCGGCTGGGCACGCCGGCCATGACCACGCGCGGCTTCACCGAGGCCGAGGCGCGCCAGACCGCCAACCTGATCGCCGACGTGCTGGACGATCCGCGCAACCCGGCCACCATCGAGCGCGTGCGTGCGCAGGTGGCGGAGCTGACGCGGCGCTTCCCCGTCTACGGGTGATGCGATGAAGTGCCCCTTCTGCGGACACGCCGACACCCAGGTGGTGGAGACGCGCGAGTCCGACGACGGGGTGTTCGTGCGCCGGCGCCGCCGCTGCGGCGCGTGCGACCGGCGCTTCACCACCTACGAGCGCGCCGAGGTGACGTTTCCGCAGGTGGTCAAGAAGGACGGCCGCCGGGTCGATTACGACGCGGCCAAGCTGCGCGCGAGCCTGGCGCTGGCGCTGCGCAAGCGCCCGGTCAGCACCGAACGGCTGGACGCCGCCATCGCCCGCATCGAGGAGCGGCTGCTGGCCGACGGCGCGCGCGAGGTGCCGTCGCAGCAGTTGGGCGAATGGGTGATGCAGGAGCTGCGCGAGCTCGACCAGGTGGCCTACGTGCGCTTTGCCAGCGTTTATCGCAGCTTCGAGGACGTGGACGCCTTCAGGTCGCTGATCGACGAGGTGCGGGGCTGACCCCCGCGTCGGCGCCGGCGCGGATCGGCAGCCGCACCTGGGCGACGAACTCGCCCTCCGACTCGTAGGTGCGCAGGCGCGCGGCGCCGCCGTAGAGCAGCGCCAGCCGCTCGCGAAGGTTGGTGAGCGCCAGCCCGTTGCCGCGCGTGGCGGCTCCAGTTGGCGGCAGCGGGTTGCGCACGAACAGCACCAGGTGGTCGTCGTCGCGGAACGCCTCCACCGTGACGCACGCCCCTTGCGGGCGCGGCTCCACGCCGTGGCGGATGGCGTTTTCCACCAGCGGCTGCACCGTCAGCGGCGGCAGCAGCGCGTCGGCCGGGGCGGTGTCGACGTGCCATGCCTGATGCAGGCGCTCGCCCAGCCGCACCTGCTCCACCGCCAAGTAGGTGCGCGCCAGCGCCAACTCGTCGGCCAGCGACACCAGCGTGCGCGGCTCGGCCAGCAGGGCGCGGTAGAGCTCGGCCAAATCCTCCAGCAGCGCCTCGGCGCGCGCCGGATCGCGGCGGATCAGCGCCAGCACGCTGTTCAAACTGTTGAACAGAAAGTGCGGTCGCATGCGGCTTTGCAGCGCCTGCAGCCGCGCCTGCGCCAGCGCCGGCGACAGACGGTGGTGGTGCCAGTCGAGGTAGCCGAGCAGCGCCGCTACGGTGAAGGCGGCCGCCGCGGCCAGCTGCCAGGGATCGAGCACGGTGCGCGGCACGAGGCGCGGCAGCAGCGCCGCCCACGCCAGCGCCAGCAGCGCCGCCAGCATCAGCGCCAGCGCCACCGCGACACGGTAGGGTCGCCGCTGCCACCAGGCGGGCGCGGCGGCCAGCGCCGCCAGCGTCAGCGCCGGCGCCAGCGCCCACGCCAGCGGCGCCCACCACGCCGGCGGCCCCTGCCACCACGCCGCCCAGGCGCCGGCGGCCAGCACCCACGCCAGCGCGCGGGCCAGCACCGGCGGCTGACGGAAATGAGGAAAGCGAGGCGGCAAGCTCATCGCGCCATCCTACCGCGCCGCGCGGGGCCGCGCGGCGGCCGGCGTCGAAGGCATCCCGGCGCTGCGGCTCATGGCCGCAGATCGTAGCGGTCGGCCTCCATCACCTTGACCCAGGCGGCGACGAAGTCGCGCACGAACTTCTCGCGCGCGTCGTCCTGCGCATAGACCTCGGCGTAGGCGCGCAGGATGGAGTTGGAGCCGAACACCAGATCGACGCGCGTGGCGGTGTGGCGCACGCGGCCGCTGGCGCGCTCGACCAGCTCGTAGCGGTTGGGGCCGACGGGCCGCCACGCATAGGCCATGTCGGTCAGCGTGACGAAGAAATCGTTGCTGAGCACGCCGACGCGCTCGGTGAAGACGCCGTCGGCGCTGCCGCCGAAGTTGGCCCCCAGCACCCGCAGGCCGCCAACCAGCACCGTCATCTCCACGGCGGTGAGGCCCAGCAGCTGCGCGCGGTCGAGCAGCAGCTCCTCCGGCGCGACGGCGAAGTCCTGCTTCAGGTAGTTGCGAAAACCGTCGGCCACCGGCTCCAGCCATTTGAACGACGCGACGTCGGTCCACTCTTGCGTGGCGTCGCCGCGGCCGGGGTGGAACGGCACCTCCAGCGGCACGCCGGCGGCCTCGGCCGCCATTTCGACGCCGACGTTGCCGGCCAGCACGATCACGTCGGCGACGCTTGCGCCATACTGCTGCGCGATCGGCTCCAGCACCGCCAGCACCTTCTCCAGCCGCGCCGGTTCGTTGGCGTGCCAGCCGCGCTGCGGCGCCAGCCGGATGCGCGCGCCGTTGGCGCCGCCCCGGTAGTCCGAGCCGCGGAAGGTGCGCGCGCTGTCCCACGCGGTGGCCACCAGCTCGCCGACGGTCAGGCCACTGGCGCGGATGCGCGCCTTGACCGCGCCGATGTCCCAGTCCTTCGGCCCCGGCGGCACCGGATCCTGCCAGATCAGGTCTTCCTTCGGCACTTCCGGGCCGATCCAGCGCGTGCGCGGCCCCATGTCGCGGTGCGTCAGCTTGAACCAGGCGCGCGCGAACACCTCGGAAAAGTAGGCGTGATCCTTCCAGAAGCGCTCGGCGATCGGGCGGTAGATGGGGTCCATCTTCAGCGCCATGTCGGCATCCGTCATGATCGGCAGCGTGCGCCGCGTCGGATCCTCGGGGTCGGGCGGCATGTGCTCCGGGCGGATGCCGATGGGCTGCCACTGCCAGGCGCCAGCCGGGCTCTTGGCCAGCTCCCACTCGTAGCCGAACAGCAGCTCGAAATAGCCGTTGTCCCAGCGCGTCGGGTTCGTCGTCCAGGCGCCCTCGATGCCGCTGGTGACGGTGTCGCGGCCGATGCCGCGCGTCGCGTGGTTCATCCAGCCCAGGCCCTGCTCCTCGATCGGCGCGCCCTCCGGCGCCGGGCCGAGCCGCTCGGCACGGCCGTTGCCGTGCGCCTTGCCGACGGTGTGGCCGCCGGCGGTCAGCGCCACCGTCTCCTCGTCGTTCATACCCATGCGGGCGAAGGTCTCGCGCACGTGCAGGGCGGTCTTGAGAGGGTCGGGCTGGCCGTTGACGCCTTCCGGGTTGACGTAGATGAGTCCCATCTGCACCGCCGCCAGCGGGTTTTCCAGCGTCTCGGGGCGCTCCACGTCGGCGTAGCGCTGCTCGCTGGGGGCCAGCCACTGCGCCTCCGAGCCCCAGTACACGTCCTTTTCCGGGTGCCAGATGTCCTCGCGCCCGAAGGCAAAGCCGTAGGTCTTCAGGCCCATCGACTCATAGGCGACGTTGCCGGCCAGGATCATCAGGTCGGCCCAGCTGATCTTGTTGCCGTATTTCTTCTTGATCGGCCACAGCAGCCGGCGCGCCTTGTCGAGGTTGGCGTTGTCGGGCCAGGAGTTCAGCGGCGCGAAGCGCTGGTTGCCGGTGTTGGCGCCGCCGCGGCCATCGGCTGCGCGGTAGGAGCCGGCGGCGTGCCAGGCCATGCGGATGAACAGGCCGCCGTAGTGGCCGTAGTCGGCCGGCCACCACGGCTGGCTGTCGGTCATCAGGCGGCGCAGGTCGGCCTTGAGCGCCGCCACGTCCAGCGTGCGCACCGCCTGCCGGTAGGCAAAGCCCGGCAGCGGGTTGGTCTTGACGTCGTGCTGGTGCAGGATGTCGAGGTTGAGGGCGTTGGGCCAGCGGGCGGTGGGTTGCTGGGCCGGCTGCTGGGTGGTGGCCGATCCGTGGTGGAACGGGCAGCCGCCGGTGGCGGTGCGCTGGGGGGCGTTCATCGTGGGGCTCCTTTCGTCGGGACGGGATCGCGACCGGAAACCTCTTTCATAGCACTTGGCTATTTACTTTCAGCTTCCGATCGACGTCAGTGTACGCCGCCCGATCCCCCGCGGTGGTCGTTTTTGCCTATGCAAGTCATAGCCCCCCGCCGTCCGCCGCTATGATGAACGCATGCGGCGCATGGGGCGCCGCGGGAGCGTCGCGATGCAGTGGCTGGTGCTGGGGTTGATCGTCTTCCTGGGCGTGCATTCGGTGCGCATCGTCGCCGACGACTGGCGCGCGCAGGTCATCGACCGCGTGGGGCTGGGGGCATGGAAGGCGGCGGTGTCGCTGGCCTCGCTCGCCGGGCTGGCGCTGCTGGCCTGGGGCTACGCGCTGGCGCGGCAGGCGCCGGTGGTGCTGTGGGATCCGCCGCTGGCCGCGCGCCACGCCGCCGCGCTGCTGACGCTGCTGGCCTTCGTGCTGCTGGTGGCGGCCTACGTGCCGGGCAACGGGCTGAAGGTGCGGCTGCGCCACCCGATGGTGCTGGGCGTCAAGCTGTGGGCGTTCGCGCACCTGCTGGCCAACGGCACGCTGGCGGACCTGCTGCTGTTCGGCGGCTTTCTGGTGTGGGCGGTGTTTGACTACCGCGCCGCGCGGCGCCGCGGCGAGGGCCCGCCGGCAGCCGCCGACGGCGAGAGCGAAGACGACACCCCCGACACCGAGCCGGATCCGCGCCACGTCGTCTCGCCGGCGGCGACGGTGGCCACGCTGGTGGCGGGCGTGGTGGCGTGGGCGGCGTTCGCGTTCTGGCTGCACGCGGCGCTGTTCGGCGTGGCGCCGTTCGGGCGCTGAGGCCCGCGCGGCCACGGGGTGGCGGCACGGCTCAGGCCGGGCGCGCCGTCTCGTGGCGGCGCAGCCGCCACGCGCAAGCGGCCGCCAGCAATGCCGAGACGAGCGCCGCGACGAACACCGCCGGCAAGCCGAAGCGCGCGCTGATCCAGCCGCCGGCGGCCCCCGCCGTCACGCCGGCCAGCCCGTAGCCGATCACCGAATACAGCGCCTGGCCGCGCGCGCGCAGCCGGCCCTCGAAGTGCCGGTTGACGAAGCCGATGCACACCGTGTGGTGCGCGGCGAACGTGATCGCGTGCGCGGCCTGCGCCAGCACCAGCCAGACCAGTGAACCAGCCCCCCAGGCGGTGGCGCCCATGCGCAGCGCCGCCAGCAGCGCCGCCAGCAGCAGCCACTGCCCGTCCGACAGCCGCGGCAGCCAGCGCCCCTGCGTGAAGAACCAGGCGATCTCCACCCCCACCGCCGTGGCCCACAGCAGCCCGATGACGCCCTTGCTCCAGCCGGCGGCGTCCAGGTGCAGCGAGAAAAACACGTAGAGGAACACGTGCGCCAGCACGTGGAAGAACAGCGCGGCGAAGAACCACGCCACCACCGGCTGGCGCAGCCGCGCGGCTACGCCCTGCCCCGCGGCCCCCGAGCCCAGCGCCGGCAGCGGCCCGAGCGCCGGCAGCCGCGCCACCGCCAGCACCACCAGCAGCAGCGTCGCGCTGGCCCACAGCGGAAAGCTGGCCAGGCCGTGGCGCTCGAACCACGCGCCGGCCAGCAGCACCGTCACCAGAAAGCCCAGCGACCCCCACAGCCGGATGCGCCCGTAGCGCGCGGCGTCGAAGCCACCGTGGCGGCTGACCGCGTGCGCCAGCGCCGCCTCCGACAGCGGCATCATGCCGCTGGTGTGGGTGAACAGCAGCAACAAAACGAGCGGCAGCCACCACGGCGCCGGCTGCCACGCCAGCCCCAGCGTCAGGACGAGCCCCGCCAGCGCGCACCAGCGCAGCCAGCGCAGCGGGTCGCCGTGGCGGTCGCTCAGCCACGCCCACAGGTACGGCGCGAACACCCGCGTGGCCGACTGCAGCGCGGTGAGCAGCCCGATCGCCCACAGGCCGTAGCCGAGCTGCTGCAGCCACAGCGGCAGGTAGGGGTTGAAGAAGCCGATGTGCGCGAAGTAGCCCGCCGACAGCGCCGCAAACGGCCACAGCGGCGGCGCTGCGCCGCCAGGCGGGGCGCTCGTCATGCCTGCGGGGCCTGCGCCGGCACCGGCCCGGGCTGCACGCGCACGTCGCCGCACTGGGCGCGGTGGCGCAGCGCGTGGTCCATCAGCACCAGCGCCAGCAGCGCCTCGGCGATCGGCACCGCGCGGATGCCGACGCAGGGGTCGTGCCGTCCCCTGGTGACGACCTCGACCGGCTGGCCGGCGGTGTCGATCGACGGCCGCGGCACGAGGATCGAGCTGGTTGGCTTGATCGCCAGCGTGACGACGATGTCCTGCCCGGTGCTGAGGCCGCCGAGCACGCCGCCGGTGTGGTTGGAGGCAAAGCCCTGCGGCGTGATGGCGTCGCCGTGCTCGCTGCCGCGTTGCGCCACGCAGGCGAAGCCGTCGCCGATCTCCACGCCCTTGACGGCGTTGAGCCCCATCAACGCGTGCGCGATGTCGGCGTCGAGCCGGTCGTAGATCGGCGCGCCCAGCCCCACCGGCACGCCACTGGCCACCACGCGCAGCCGCGCGCCGACCGAATCGCCGGCCTTGCGGATCTCGGTCAGGTACGCCTCCAGCGCCGAGACGTCCGCCGACGGGGCGAAGAATGGGTTGGCGTCCACGTGCGCCCAGTCCTCAAACGGCACCTGCACCGTGCCGATCTGCAGCAGGCAGCCGCGCACGACGGTGCCGTAGCGCTGCCGCAGCCACTTGCGCGCCACCGCCCCGGCGGCCACGGTCGGCGCGGTCAGGCGCGCGGAGGAGCGCCCGCCGCCGCGCGGGTCGCGGATGCCATACTTGTGCCAGTAGGTGTAGTCGGCATGCCCCGGTCGGAAGGTCTGCGCGATGTCGGCGTAGTCCTTGCTGCGCTGATCGGTGTTGGCGATCAGCAGCGCGATTGGCGCGCCGGTCGTGCGGCCTTCATAGACGCCGCTCAGGATCTGCACGCGGTCGGCCTCCTGCCGCTGGGTGACGAACTTGCTGCGGCCCGGGCGGCGGCGGTCGAGCTCGGGCTGGATGTCGGCCTCCGACAGCTCCAGGCCCGGCGGGCAGCCGTCGATGACGCAGCCGATCGCCGGCCCGTGCGACTCGCCGAAGTTGGTGACGCGAAACAGGGTGCCCAGGGTGTTGCCGCTCATGCGCGGCATTATCCCGCAGCGGCGGCGCCGGCCTGCGCGGCCAGCCGCTGCGCCTTGGCGATCTGCTGCAGGCCGCGGCGCAGCTCGCTGCAGGCGCGCAGCCAGGCGTCCATGGCGTCCAGCGCCAACTCGCCGCGCGCGCCGGCGTGCAAAAGCGCCGCCTTCAGCACGGCGTAGGCGTCCTCTGCCTCGGTCAGCGCCGCCTCCAGCGCCGCAGCGCCGGCGGCGGGGTCCGCCGCGGCCTCCAGCGGGGCCAGCAGCGCCAGCGCGCGCTGGCGGAAGGCCGCCAGCTCCAGTTGCGGCACACCCTGCACCGGCTGCGGCCACGGGGCCAATGCCTCGGCGGCCTCTTCGGCCTGCTCCACCGCCACCTCGGCGTAGCGCGCCACGCGCAGCAGGTCCGGCAGGCGTGCGGCGCTGTCGGCGCCAAGCTCGGTGCGCTGCAGCCGCACGATGAAGTCGGCCACCGCGCGCGCCAGCCCGCGCGCCACGTCGTGCGCACTGGCCAGACGCGCCTGCGCCGCGGCCTCGTCGGCGCCAGCGCCGCCGCCCAGCGCCGGCAGCTCCAGCACGGTGCGCAGCGCGCGCGCCGCCAGCCCCCGCAGCCGCGCCAGCTCGCGCCGCAGCGCGTCCAGCGCCAGCACCGGCACCGTCAGCACCGTCGGGTCCAGGTGGCGCGGGCGCGCCTCGTCCTCCTCGGCGCGGCGGAAGCGCTGCTGCAGCCACGCGGTCAGCCGCCCCGCCAGCGGCCACATCAGCACCACGCCCAGCACGTTGAACGTGGTGTGGAACAGCGCCACCGTCAGCGCCGGCGAAGGCTGCAGGCCCAGCGCCTGCTTGAACTCGAGCAGCCAGCGCACCAGCCACGGCAGCAGCGCCAGCGCCACCACGCCGGTGATGACGTTGAACAGCACGTGCGCGCTGGCGGCGCGGCGCGCGTTGGCGGTGGCGCCCAGCGCCGCGATGACGGCGGTGACGGTGGTGCCGACGTTGGCGCCGATCACCACCGCCGCCGCCCCCTGCGCGCTGATCAGGCCGGCCTGCGCGGCGCTGAGCGCCACCGTCAGCGAGGCGCTGGAGCTCTGCATCAGCACCGTCAGCACCAGGCCGATGGCCAGCTGCGCCAGCACCATCGTCCAGCCGGTGCCGGCGGGCAGCTCGATGCGCCGCGCCACGCCGTCGAAGGCGTCCTTCAGCACCTCGATGCCGAAGAACAGCAGACCGAAGCCCGCCAGCGCGGTGCCCAGCGCCCCGCGGCGCGTGCCGGCGCCGCTCAAGCGCAAGGCCACGCCCAGCCCGATCAGCGGCAGCGCCAGCGCGTCGATCTTGAAGCCGAAACCCAGCACCGCGACGATCCAGCCGGTCATCGTGGTGCCGACGTTGGCGCCGAACAGCACCCACAGCGCCCCGCCCAGCGTCAGCAGCCCGGCGTTGACGAAGCCGATCGTGGCCACCGTGACGGCGCTGGAGGACTGCACCAGCGCCGTCACCAGCACGCCGGCGGCCAGGCCCCGCAGCCGCGTGGCGGTGGAGGCAGCCAGGATCCGTTCCAGCGCCGGGCCGGCGGCCAGGCGCAGCCCCTCCGTCATGAGCTCCATGCCCATGAGGAACAGGCCGACGCCGCCCAGCAGCCCGGCCAGCAGGTTGAGCGCCCCGTCGCCGCCCACCGTGGCTCAGACGGCGCCACCGGCTGCAGCCGCGGCCTGTGGACGCGCCGCCGCTTCCTCGTCCGGCCAATCGCGGATGTAAGCTTTCAACAGCCGGTTTTCGAAGCTTTGCATTTCCACCACCGCCTTGGCGACGTCATAGAAGCTGATGACCCCCATCAGCACCCCGCCGTCCAGCACCGGCATGTAGCGCGTGTGGTGCTCCAGCATCATCGGGCGCACCTGGTCGAGCTCCGTTTCAGGCGTGCAGGTGATGGGGTGGTCGTCCATCACGGAGCGCACCGTCCGTTCCCCCAGCACCCCACCCTGACGCGCCAGCGTTGCGATCACCTCGCGAAAGGTCAGCATACCGACAAGCTGACCGTGCTCCATGACCGCCAGCGAGCCGATGTCAAACTGCGCCATCGTCTCCACCGCGCAGGTGAGCTTTTCGTCCGGCGACACGGTGTAGAGCGTGCCGCCCTTGACGCGCAGGATTTCGCGGACTTTCATCGTGGGACTCCTGTTGTCTCGGGGGTGCTTGCCGCCGGCGCAGGCGGTGCGGCTACTATAGACCACCCGACAAGGAGACACCATGCCCGGTTACGCCGATCCTGGCCTGACCACCCTGGCGCTGCACGCCGGCGCCGCCCCTGACCCTGTCACCGGCGCATGCGCGGTACCGATCCACCCGACGACGGCGTTCGTCTTCAAATCAGCCGATCATGCTGCGTCGCTGCTCAACCTGGAGCGCGCCGGCCACGCGGACGGCCACCTCAGCAACCCGACCACCGCGGCGCTGGAACAGCGCGTGGCCGCGCTGGAAGGCGGCATCGCCGGTCTGGCCACCGCCAGCGGGCCGGCGGCGCTGCATCTGGCCATCGTCACGCTGATGGGCGCGGGCGGCCACATCGTCGCCTCTGATGCAATCGGGGGGAGCCGTCGCAGCTTGCTGCAGCAGGCGCTGCCGCGCTTGGGCATCGAGACCACCTTCGTGCCGCCGGGCGACCTGGACGCCTGGCGCGCGGCGGTGCGGCCCCACACCCGCCTGTTCTTCGCCGAAACGCTCAGCCAATGGGGAGCGGATGCGCTGGACATCCCCGCGGTGGCCGACATCGCGCACGCCGCAGGCGTGCCGCTGCTGGTGGACTCGACGCTGACGACGCCGTGGCTCGTCCAGCCGCTGTCGCTGGGGGCTGACTTGGTGCTGCACTCGGCAGCTGAATTGCTCAGCGGCCACGGCGCGGCGATGGGTGGGCTGCTGGTCGATGGCGGCGCGTTCGATTGGGAGGCCGCGCACGCGCGCGACGGGCGCTTCGCGGAGCTGACCGAGCCGGACGCGAGTTTCGACGGCCAGGCATACACCGAGGTTGCGACGGTTGGAGCATGGGCCTTGCGCGCGCGCCACGTGGGGCTGCGCGACTTTGGCGCCTGCCTGAGCCCGCACACCGCGTGGCTGATCCTGCAGGGCATCGAGACGCTGCCGCTGCGCATGGCGCGCCACATGGCCAACACCGAGCGGGTGGTGGAATTTCTGGCGGCGCACCCGCGGGTGGCGCGTGTGCGCCATCCGCTGATGCCGGACCACCCGAGCCATCGGCTTGCGCAACGGCTGCTGCCGCGCGGCGCCGGCAGCGTGTTCAGCTTCGAACTCAAGGGCGGGCGCGCGCAGGGCCGCGCCTTTGTCGAAGCGCTCAAGCTTTTTCTTCACCATGCCCATGTCGGCCACAGCCGCAGCGGCGCGCTGCATCCGGCCAGCGCCACGCACGCCCGCCTCAGCGACGAAGCGCTGGCCGCCGCCGGCATCGGGCCGGGCACCATCCGCCTGTCGGTTGGGTTGGAAGACGCCGACGACCTGATCGACGACCTCAAGCGCGCCTTCAAGGCCGCCGAAAAAGCCGCCTGACCCCGGGGAGCCCTGACCATGCGGATCGATGTTCACGGCGCCCCTCTCTACGCCTACACTGGCGGTTGCCCCTTCGACCCTGCCCGCCCAACGGTGGTGTTCATTCACGGCGTGCTCAACGACCACAGCGTCTGGATCCTGCAGAGCCGCTACCTGGCGCATCACGGCTTCAACGTGCTGGCCATCGACCTGCCGGGTCATGGCCGCAGCGGCGGCGAGCCGCCGGCCTGCGTCGCCGACGGCGCGTGTGCGGTGCTCGGGCTGCTGGACGCGCTGGGCGTGGAGCGCGCGGCGCTGGCGGGCCACAGCTTCGGCTCGCTGATCGCGCTGCAGGTGGCGGCCGACGCGCCGCAGCGGGTCTCGCACCTGGCGCTGGTTGGCACCGCCTGTCCGATGCGGGTGTCGCCCGCGCTGTTGGACGCGTCGCTGAACGCGCCCGAGAAAGCCATCGCGATGGTCAACGTGTTCAGCCACTCGACCCTGGCGCCACCGCCGTCGGCGCTCGGCCCCGGCGCATGGTCCTACGGAGCCTTGCGCGCGCTGATGCGCCGCGTGCTGGCGAGCAACCCGCGCGTCAACGTGTTGCACCGGGGCTTGATGGCCTGCGACACGTATCAAGACGGCGAGGCCGCCGCGCGGCGACTGGCCTGCCCGGTGCAGTTCATCCTCGGCACGCGCGACCCGATGACGCCGCCGAAGGCCGCGCAGCCGCTGATCGACGGCGCGCGCGCCGCCGGCGTGCCGGTGGAGGTGGTGCGGCTGCCGGCGGGCCACGCCCTGATGACCGAGGCCCCGGACGGCGTGCTCGATGCGCTGCGCGCCTTCCTGGGACGGATGCAGGCGCTGCCGGCCTGAAGAAGTCGTCCGGCTGACACGGCTCGGCACCCCGGGCGCACCAGACCGGTGCACCGGATGGGTGCGTGGCCATCGACCGCGCGGTGCACCTCGCCTTTTTCGGCTCGCGGCGCCCGGCACACGTTTTGCTCCCATCCCCCATCGGGGGGCGTCGCCTCCCCGCTGGAGGGGACACCGATGTCGGCCATCGTCGATCTGCTGTGGGTGCTGCTGTGCGCGGGCCTGGTCTTCGTGATGCAGGCCGGCTTTCTGTGCCTGGAGTCGGGGCTGACGCGCACCAAGAACTCGATCAACGTCGCGGCCAAGAACCTGTCGGACTTCGCGGTGGCGGCGCTGCTGTTCTGGGCGGTGGGCTTCGGCCTGATGTTCGGCCCGAGCATGGCGGGCTGGATCGGCACCGGCCTGTTCGGCCTCGCGGGCCAACTGCCGGACGAGCCGCGGCTGCTCGGCTTCGTGCTGTTCCAGATCATGTTCTGCGCCACCGCGGCCACCATCGTCTCCGGCGCGGTGGCCGAGCGCATGCGCTTCGGCGCCTATCTGGCGCTGTCGGCCTGGGTGTCGCTGGTGGTGTACCCGGTGTTCGGCCACTGGGCCTGGGGCGGCGCGTGGGATGACGGTACACGCGGCTGGCTCGCGGAGCTGGGCTTCGTGGACTTCGCCGGCTCCACCGTCGTGCACAGCGTCGGCGGCTGGGTGGCGCTGCTGGTGGTGATGCGCATGGGGCCAAGGAGCGGGCGCTTTCCCGCCGACGGCCCGCCGCCGGTGATCCCGGCCGGCAACCTGCCGCTGGCGATGCTGGGGGCGCTGCTGCTGTTCTTCGGCTGGCTCGGCTTCAACGGCGGCAGCACGCTGGCGTTCGATGCGCGCGTGCCGGGCGTGCTGCTGCACACCACGCTGGCCGCCGCGGCCGGTGCGGTGGCCGGGCTGTGGGTCGGGCGCTGGCTGCACGGCTACTTCGAGGTGCTGTACCTGATCAACGGCCTGATCGCCGGGCTGGTGGCGGTCACGGCCGGGGCGCACGCGCTGTCGGCGCCGGCGGCGCTGCTGGTCGGGGCGGTGGGGGCGCTGGCGATGGCCGCGGCCAACGAGTGGCTGCTGCGCCGGCGCATCGACGACGCGGTCGGCGCGATCCCGGCGCACCTGGCCGCCGGCGCCTGGGGCACGCTGGCGGTGGGGCTGCTGGGCGACCCGGCGGCGCTGGGCACGGGACTCGACCGCAGCGCGCAGGTGGGGGTGCAGCTGCTCGGCATCGTCGTCTGCGGGCTGTGGTGCGCGCTGGCCACCGCGCTGTTCCTGTGGCTGGTGCGCGACCGCGACCTGCGCGTCACGCCCGACGAGGAGCGCGGCGGCCTCAACGTCGCCGAGCACGGCGCGCGCACCGAGCTGATCGAGCTGCTCGACGCAATGGAGGCGCAGCGCCGCAGCGGCGACCTCAGCGCCCGCGTGCCGGAGGAGGACTTCACCGAAGTCGGCCAGATCGCGCGCGCTTACAACCGGGTGATCGCCGCGCTGCAGGCGGCCACGCAGCGCACGCTGGCGCTGGTGCGCGAGATGCGCGACGGCCTGCTGACCTTCGAGCCGGACGGCACGCTGCTGAGCCTCAACCCAGGCGCCGAGCAGCTGCTGGGCGTGCCGGCCGGCGAGGCGCTGGGCCGGCCGCTGCCGGAGGTGCTGCGCCGCGCCGGCCACGCCAACCCCCCACCGCTGGAGCGGCTGACACGGCCCGGCACGACGCTGGAGCTGCGCATGGCGCGCGGCGGCGCGCGCACGTTCTACGAGCTGTCGATCGACGACTTCCACCAGGACGGGCGCACGCTCTATTCAGCGGTGCTGCGCGACATTTCCGACCGCAAGCAGGTCGAGCTGCAACTGCAGCGCGAGCGCGACCTGGCGCAGGTGACGCTGGCCTCGATCGGCGACGGCGTCATCACCACCGACGAGGCCGGGCTGATCCAGTACCTGAACCCCGTGGCCGCGCGCCTGACCGGCTGGCCGGCGCACCAGGCGCGCGGGCAGCCGGTCACCACCGTCTACCGCCTGCTGGACGAAGGCGGCGGAGAGCCGCTGCCGAATCCGGTGCGCGAGGTGCTGCACGGCAAGACGCCGGCGCCGCGGCGCGAGCACGCGCTGCTGCTGCGCCGCGACGGCGAACGCATCCCGGTGCTGGACACCGCCGCGCCGATCCGCAGCCGCGACGGCTTCCTGCTCGGCGCGGTGCTGGTGTTCCACGACGTGACGGTGACGCTGAACCTGGCGCGCGAGCTCAGCCACCAGGCCACGCACGACGCGCTGACCGGCGTGCCGAACCGGCGCGAGTTCGAGCGGCGTCTGACCGAGCTGCTGTCGCGCCCGGATCAGACGCGGCACGTGCTGTGCTACCTGGACCTGGACCAGTTCAAGGTCGTCAACGACACCTGCGGGCACGTGGCCGGCGACGAGCTGCTGCGGCAGGTGAC
The DNA here is from genome assembly GCF_007556595.1 of Tepidimonas alkaliphilus. Taxonomy (GTDB): domain Bacteria; phylum Pseudomonadota; class Gammaproteobacteria; order Burkholderiales; family Burkholderiaceae_C; genus Tepidimonas; species Tepidimonas alkaliphila. The sequence goes on along the minus strand of NZ_VJNB01000008.1, from coordinate 66,500 downwards.
GCAGCTGATCCGCAACCTGCTGCGCAGCGCCGACACGCTGGCGCGGCTGGGCGGCGACGAGTTCGGCCTGATCCTGCAGGGCTGCGACGCCGAGCACGCGCTGCCGGTGGTGCAGCGCATCCGCGAGGCGATCGCCGACTTCCGCTTCGCCTGGGGCGAGCGGTCGTTCGCGATCGGGGTGTCGATCGGCATGGTGCCGATCGGCCCGCTGGAGCGCGAGCCTGGCCCGCTGCTCGCGGCGGCCGATGCGGCCTGCTACGCCGCCAAGGAGGCCGGGCGCAACCGCATCCACGTCTATCAGCCCGATGATCGCCAGCTGCTGGAGCGGCAGGGCCAGATGCAGTGGGTGGCGCGGCTGCAGGCGGCGCTGGACGAGGACCGGCTGCGCCTCTACGCCCAGCCAATCGTGCCGCTGCACGGCGACGGCGGCGCGCCGCACGTCGAGATCCTGGTGCGGCTGGAGGAAGACGGCCGGCTGATCCAGCCCGGCGCCTTTCTGCCGGCGGCGGAGCGCTACGGCCTGATGCCGCGCATCGACCAGTGGGTGGTGCGCAACACGCTGGCGTGGCTCAGCGACCGGCTGCGCCAGCAGGGGCGGCTGGAGGGCCTCTACGCCATCAACCTGTCGGGCGCGTCGCTGTCGGACGAGCGCTTCCGCCAGGACCTGCAGGCGCTGCTGCAGTCGATGCAACTGCCGCCTGGCACGGTGTGCTTCGAGATCACCGAGACCGCGGCGATGGCAAGCCTTTCGACGGTTGCGCACTTCATCGGCGAGGTCAAGCGCCTGGGCTGCCTGTTCGCGCTGGATGACTTCGGCAGCGGGCTGTCGTCGTTCGCCTACCTGAAGAACCTGCCGGTGGACTTCCTCAAGATCGACGGCAGCTTCGTCAAGGACATCGAGAGCGACCCGATCGACCTGGCGATGGTGCAGGCGATCAACGCCATCGGCCACGTGATGGGGCTGCGCACGGTGGCGGAGTACGTGTCGTCGGAGGCGATCCTGCAGCGCGTGCGCGAGCTGGGCGTGGACTTCGCGCAGGGCTACCACGTCGGCCAGCCGCAGCCGCTGGACGCACTGGCGCCGGTGCGGCGCATGCCGCGCTAGGCCGGCGGCGAGCGCCGCGGCGGCGGCAGCACCGCCGCCACCGAGGTGGCCTCCAGCGGCAGCGCGCGCCAGACGCCGACGGTGGCCTCTTCCTGCGCCAGCCACAGCACGCGCGCCAGCTCCGCCAGCCGGCGCTCGCGCAGATCGACCAGCAGCACCCAGCGGCCCTCCTCGTCGCTCAGGCGCCCGACCCAGCCCAGCGCCTGCAGCGCGCGCAGCGGCTGCTGCAGGTGCAGCGGATCGACGCGCAGCCGCCGCGCCAGCGCCTCCAGCGCCAGCCCCGGGCGCGCGCCGGCGCGGCTGGCCTGCAGCTCCGCCAGCAGCTCCAGCGCCAGCTGGAACGGCCAACCCGGCGTGCCGCCGCGGCGCGCCACCCCCGCCAGCAGGAACGGCAGGTAGGCCACGATCACCGCCCCCAGCAGCACGATCAGCCACACCAGGTACAGCCACACCAGCAGGATCGGCACGGTGGCGAACGTCCCGTACACCGCCGAGTAGGTCGGCACCGTGCGCAGGTACCACGCCAGCGCCTGCTGCGCCAGCTCGAACGCCAGCGCGACGAACACCCCGCCGACGAGCGCATGGCGCAGCCGCACCTGGGCGTTGGGCACGTAGCGGTACAGCGCCGCCATGCCCAGCGCCAGGGCGGCAAACCCGGCCGCATCTAGCGCCCAGCGCACGCCCTGGTGCGCTGCCGGCAGCCAGCCGCGCGACACCGACAGCGCGTAGGAACTCGCGCTCAGCATCAGCGCCAGCACCAGCGGCGCCAGCGTCAGCACCGCCCAGTACACCAGCACCCGCTGCGCCAGCGGCCGCAGCCGCGGCACGCGCCAGATGTCGTTGAGCTGGCGGTCGATCGTCAGCACGAGCGCCAGGGCGGTGACCAGCAGCACGATCGCCCCGCCCAGGCCGATCTTGCCGGCCTGGCTGGCAAACTGCCAAAGATAGTGGCCAACTTGGCGCGCGATGTGCGGCGGCACCAGCGCCTCCACCATCCAGCGCTGCACGCGCTGCTCCATCGCGCCGAACGCCGGAAACAGCGCGAACACCGCCAGCGCCACCGTCACCAGCGGCACAAGGGAAATGGTGGTCGTGAACGTCAGGCTGCCGGCGGCCACCGCCAGCCGATCCTGCGCGAAGCGCTCGCGCAGCGTCAGCCACGTGGTGCGCCATGGAAAGGCACGCAGCGCCGCCCAGCCGCGCCGCAGGCGCGCGGTCCACGCGGGGGCTGCTGTCTTGACCATGCCGTTATCATGCCAGCCGATGATCGAACGCGCCGTGCCCGCCCCTGCCGAAGCCGCCCGCGCCGCCCCCGACGCCGCGGTGCGCGCCGCAGCCGGGCGCACGCGCGCGGTGGCGGTGGCGGCGCTGCTGGCGCTGATCGCGCTCGGGCTGGCGTGGGAGCTGTGGCTGGCGCCGCTGCGCCCGGGCGGATCGTGGTGGGCGCTGAAGGTGCTGCCGCTGACGCTGCCGCTGGCCGGGCTGCTGAAACAGCGGCTTTACACCTACCGCTGGATGAGCCTGCTGGTGTGGCCGTACGTGGCCGAGGGGCTGGTGCGCGGACTCAACGAGGCGGGCCTGTCGGCCGCGCTGGCGTGGGGGCAGACCGCGCTGTGCATGCTGTTGTTCGCCGCCAGCGCCGCACACGTGCGGCTGCGCCTGCGCGCGGCGCGGGCCCGACAGGCCGCGCCGGCCGCGGAGCCTTTTGAAGGGGGCGCGCCATGAGCTCGCCAGCCGGCCACGACGCGCTGTTGGCGGCGCTGCGCGCCGCCGTCGGTTCGGCGCACGTGCTCACTGCCGCTGACGTGGATCTGGAACCGTGGGAGCGCGACTGGCGCCGCCGCCACCGCGGTCGGGCGCTGGCGGTGGTACGCCCCGGCAGCACGGACGAGGTCGCCGCCGTAGTGCGCGCCTGCGCGGCGCACGGCGCGCCGATCGTGCCGCAGGGCGGCAACACCGGGCTGGTGCTGGGCGGCGTGCCGGATGCCAGCGGCACCCAGGTGGTGCTGAGCACCGCGCGGCTCAACCGCATCCGCGCACTGGACGAGGCCAACCTGACGCTGACCGTGGAGGCCGGCTGCGTGCTGCAGGCCGCGCAGCAGGCCGCCGAGGCCGCCGGGCTGTGGCTGCCGCTGAGCCTGGCGGCCGAGGGCAGCTGCACGATTGGCGGCAACCTGGCCACCAACGCCGGCGGCACGCAGGTGCTGCGCTTTGGCAACGCGCGCGACCTGTGCCTGGGGCTGGAGGTCGTCACCGCCGACGGCCGCATCTGGAACAGCCTGCGCGGCCTGCGCAAGGACAACACCGGCTATGACCTGCGCCACCTGTTCATCGGCAGCGAAGGGACGCTGGGCATCATCACCGCGGCGGTGCTCAAGCTCGTGCCGCGCCCGGCGGCGCAGCTGACCGCCTGGGCCGCGGTGCCCGATCTGGCCGCCACGGTGGCGCTGCTGGGCGTGGCGCAGCGGGGGCTCGGGCCGGCGCTGACCGGCTTCGAGGTCATGAACGCCTTCGCGCTGGCGCTGGTGCGGCGGCACTTCCCCCAACTGGCGGTACCGCTGGCGGGCGTGGCGCCCTATGCCGTGCTGCTGGAGACCAGCGACGCCGAAGGCGAGGCGCACGCGCGCGCGCGGCTGGAGGCGGTGCTGGAGCAAGCACTGGAGGACGGCTGCGCGGCGGATGCCGTGGTGGCGGAAAGCCTGGCGCAGGCGCGCACGCTGTGGCACATCCGCGAGAGCATCCCGCTCGCACAGGCCGAGGAGGGGCTCAACGTCAAGCACGACATCAGCCTGCCGGTGTCGCGCATCCCCGCCTTCTGCGCCGAGGCCGAGGCCGAGCTCGCGCGGGCGGTGCCGGGCGTGCGGCTGGTCAATTTCGGCCACTTGGGCGATGGCAACCTGCACTTCAACGTCCAATGCCCCGAAGGTGCGAATGCCGCCGCCTTCCTGCGCGAGCACGAGGCGCGCATCCACGAACTGGTTTACGACGCGGTGCAGCGCCACGGCGGCTCGATCAGCGCCGAGCACGGCATCGGGGCGCTGAAGGCCCGCATCCTGCCGCGCTACCAGGACGCGGTGGCGCTGGACCTGATGCGCGCCGTCAAGCGCGCGCTCGACCCCGCCAACCTGTTCAACCCCGGCAAGCTACTTGCCTAGAATCTCGATTTTGGTTCAAACAAGGGCCAAGAGGGCTTTTCGACACCCGGCTCCAGCCGGGTTTGCCACCGCGCCGCCATGACCGCCCGTCCCATCCGCCGCCAATACGAAGATTTCATGCGCCACGTCTTCGAGCACGGCACGCCGAAGACCGATCGCACCGGCGTGGGCACCCGCAGCGTGTTCGGCTACCAGATGCGCTTTGACCTGGCGGAGGGCTTTCCGCTCGTCACCACCAAGAAGCTGCACGTCAAGTCCATCGTGTATGAACTGCTGTGGTTTTTGCGCGGCGACAGCAACGCGCGCTGGCTGCAAGAACGCGGCGTGACGATCTGGGACGAGTGGGCGCGCGAGGACGGCGACTTGGGGCCGATTTACGGCGTGCAGTGGCGCCGCTGGCCCACCCCCGACGGCGGCCACATCGACCAGTTGGCCGAAGTGGTGCAGCAAATCCGCACCAACCCCGACAGCCGCCGCTTGATCGTCAGCGCCTGGAACGTCGCCGACCTGCCGCGCATGGCGCTGGCGCCGTGCCACGCGCTGTTTCAGTTCTACGTCGCCGACGGGCGGCTGAGCTGCCAGCTCTACCAGCGCAGCGCCGACGTGTTCCTCGGCGTGCCGTTCAACATCGCCAGCTACGCGCTGCTGACGCACATGGTGGCGCAGCAGTGCGACCTGCAGCCGGGCGAATTCATCTGGACCGGCGGCGACTGCCACATCTACCACAACCACGTCGAGCAGGTGCAGCTACAGCTCGCGCGCGAGCCCTACCCTTACCCGGAGCTGCGCATCCGCCGCCGGCCGCCGACGCTGTTTGACTACGAGTTCGAGGACTTCGAGTTCGTCGATTACCGCCACCACCCGCCGATCAAGGCGCCGGTGGCGGTCTGACCGACGGCCCGCCGCGCGCTGCTGACGCGTGCCCAGACGCTGGGCCAGGTGGCGCTGACCCTGATGTGGGGCGTCAACGGGCCGGTGATGAAGCTGTCGCTGCAGGAGCTCTCGCCGCTGTCCTTTCACGCCGTGACGATGACCGGCGGGGCGCTGCTGGCCGCCGCGTTCGAGCCGTGGCCGCGCGGGCGCTTCAGCCCGCGCATGTGGGGGCTGCTCGCCTACGGCGTGTTCATGAACGACGGCTTTGCGCAGATCATCTGGTTTTCGCTGGCGCGGCACCTGCCGCCGGCCACCCGCGCGATGAGCATGATGATGGTGCCGCTGATCGGCACCGCCCGCGCCACCGTCATCGCCGGCGAATGGCCGCGCTGGACCGGCGGCGTGGCGGTGGTGTGCGTGATGGCGGCGATCGCCGCGGTGCTGGCGCCGCCGGCGGCGTGGCGGAGATTTTCTCAACGATAAATGTTGGGCCTAAAATTTTTGATGCAGAGTCCAGCTACGTCCGCCACAAAGCCTAAATGGTGCAGCCGACACCGACTAGTCGTTGCAGGGCAAGCGGGGCGCCTCGCAACCACCGAGCAGGGGATTAATCAGACCTTACCCAAGCGACTTTTAAAAATCTGATTGTTGCGAACCGCCAATTCAGAAACAAACATCTCGGCACGATAAATATCTTCAAAATAATGACCCACCAAGACATTTCCCTTGATCAGATTCATAACATCTTCCTCAGTTCTGTAATCTTCAAAAAAAGGTTAATTAAACGGAGCATTCGAACAGAAACCCAAAGAATAGCGTCTGGCAACGACTCATTTTCCTCATCAACCCAAGAAATCCAAATAATTTTATCAATAATCTTGACGACAATATCAACCCCAAGCTCTTCAAGCCACAGCGGATTTGATGGTTGTTTCGCACATACAAAGGCCTCGAGAAGAGGAGCCACGTCAGAAAAAAGCGATTTGACAGAAAACTCGCCGGACAAAAAGAATTGAGACCTGAAATAACGGATCCGCTCAAAGTCCGCATAAAACAAATCACCCTCGCTCGAACTACTATCATTGAGCACGGATTCAGCCACATCTTCATCAATTTCATCATCAAGAGACTCTGCCTCACGTCGGCGTGCCTCTTCAATGTATGGCAAGGTCAGCATAATGCCTAACGTCGACAAATACCTCAATCTCACCAAATTGCTTAGACTGGCCTCCGCCGCCTTGAATGGAGCCGACATTTGCAGCGTCTGAGTATAAATAGCCCAGCACGCCAAAAAAATGCCAGTAACAGCGGGGATTATGGCTGCAAATCCACTAGCTCCCTGAAAATCCCAAACCCCGGCTCCGTACGACGATTTCTGAAAAACCAAAATACCCAGCGACAAAGCAAGAGTCGCGACCACTGCCACGACAGCAACAACAATCAGGATCTGCTTAAAATTCCCCCTCATTTGGAGCTCACCCTCCACTTCAAGCACAGATACCCGCAAGGAACGTCACCCAACCCGGATGCAGGTCGTCCATCTCGACATCCAGCGCCGCCGCCAGTCGGGCCAGCAGATCGGCCGACGGCGCAGCCTTGCCGCGCTCGATCATCGACAGCATCTGGCGCGTGCAGCCGACGCAGTCAGCCAGCGCCTGCAGCGTCAAGCCCCGGTGCTCACGCCACAGCCGCAGCGGATGCTCACCGGCCAAGCGACGCTCGACGAAGGCCCGCGGCAGGGTCTCCTCGCCGCGCGCGACGGCCTCCTTGAAGTCGGCGATATCCTGCAATTCCTCCAGCCGCTCCAGCAGCGCCGCCCACTCGGCAAAAGGCACCACGGCGAAGGCTGGCCGGCCATCCATCTCGATGATTTGCGCACGCTTTGATCGATCGAAGACAGTCACTCCACGATCACATAGACCTTCGTGACCGTCTCCAGCACCTCGAACGCGCCGGCGAAGCCCGGCGGGATGTGGATCGATTGGCCCGGGCCGGCTTCCTCGAAACCGCCGCCGTCGCGGTGCACGCGGCAGCGGCCTTCCAGCACGGTGAAGATCTCGCGCTCGGTGGGGCCAAAGGCGATGCGCCACTGGCCCGGCTCGCAGCGCCAGACGCCGGTACCCAGCGTGCGCGCGCCCGCGAGCGGCGCCTCCAGCACGTTCCAGGTCTCGCGCCTTGGGTTGCCGACCAAGCGACGGTCGGGCTTGGGGTAGGACACTTCCGGCGCCCCCAGCATCGGGTGGCCGAAGGTGAGCAGGTCGCGGGCGGACATCAGGACCTCCTTCGTCCGGGCTCACGCCCGCGGCAGCGTTACGCCGCGCTGGCCTTGATATTTGCCGCCGCGGTCTTTGTAGGAGACCTCGCAGACTTCGTCGCTTTCAAAAAACAGCACCTGCGCGCAGCCTTCCCAGGCGTAAATCTTGGCCGGCAACGGCGTGGTGTTGGAAAACTCCAGCGTCACGTAGCCCTCCCACTCCGGCTCAAACGGCGTGACGTTGACGATGATGCCACAGCGCGCGTAGGTGCTCTTGCCCAGGCAGATCGTCAGCACGTTGCGCGGAATGCGGAAATACTCCACGGTGCGCGCCAGCGCAAAGCTGTTGGGCGGGATGATGCAAAAATCCCCATGAAAATCGACAAAGCTTTTTTCGTCAAAGTTTTTGGGATCCACCACCGTGCTGTGCAGGTTGGTGAAAACCTTGAACTCCGGCGCGCAGCGAATGTCGTAGCCGTAGCTGCTGGTGCCGTAGCTGATGACCTTGCGGCCCTCCACCTCGCGGATCTGGCCCGGCTCGAACGGCTCGATCATGCCGTATTCTTCCGCCATGCGGCGGATCCACTTGTCGCTCTTGAGGCTCATGGTGCTGTGCGCTAAAAACAGTGCCGGCCATTGTATCGAGCGGCTTGGGCTGGCGTTGCAGCTGTAAACCTGCGAGGCAACAGCCGATGCCTGGCCACCGATGGGCCTCGGCGCCTCTTGCTCGTCAAGCGGCGGCTGCGGCAAACGCCTGTTGCAGCGCGGCCAGGCGCCGCGCGCGCGTGGCCTCGTCGAGGAACGCCGCCTCGAAGCCGTTGGCCAGCAGCCGCCACGCCGCGCGCGCGTCCAGCCCCAGCGCCTGCACCGTCTGCACCAGGTTGTCGGCGACGTAGCCGCCGAAGTAGGCCGGGTCGTCCGAGTTGACGGTGACGCACAGGCCGGCCTCCAGCAGCGTGCGCAGCGGGTGCGACGCCAAATCCGGCACGACGCACAGCCGCACATTGGACAGCGGGCACACCGTCAGCGGGACACGCTGGCGCGCCAGCCGCTGCAACAGCGCCGCGTCGTGCACCGCCTGCACGCCGTGGTCGATGCGCTGCACCTGCAGCAGATCCAGCGCCTGGCGGATGTAGTCGGGCGGCCCCTCCTCGCCGGCGTGCGCCACCACGTGCAGCCCGAGCGCACGGGCGCGCGCGAACACCCGCTGAAACTTGGCCGGCGGGTGCCCCAGTTCGCTGGAATCCAGCCCCAGGCCAATGAAGTGCTCGCGCCACGGCAGCGCGGCCTCCAGCGTCGCCAGCGCCTCGTCCTCGCTCAGGTGGCGCAGCACGCACAGGATCCAGCGCACCGTGAGGCCCAGCTCGGCCTCGGCGCGCCGCTGCGCCGCCACCAGCCCCTCGAACACCGCCGCCAGCGGCACGCCGCGGGCGGTGTGCGTCTGCGGATCGAAGAAGCACTCCGCGTGCACGACGCCGTCGGCCGCGGCGCGCTGGAAGTACGCCCACGCAAGGTCGTAAAAGTCCTGCGCGTCACGCAGCACGCTGGCGCCGGCGTAGTAGAGATCCAGAAAGCTCTGCAGGCTGGTGAAGGCGTAGGCCGCGCGCACCGCCTGCACATCCGCATACGGCAGCGCCACGCCGTGGCGGCGCGCCAGCGCCAGCATCATCTCCGGCTCCAGCGTGCCCTCGATGTGCAGGTGCAGCTCGGCCTTCGGCGCGCGCTTCAGCAGCTCCTCAAGCCGCTGCGGGCCGATGCGCTCGAAAGCCAGGTCGGGTTCGGGGATCATCGCGCGCCCCTGCTCAGCAGACGCCGAAGGTGATGCCGGCCGTGCGCAGGTAGCGCCGGTAGGCGGCGCTCAGCCGGTCGGCGGCGCACATGGCCTCGCCGCCGCAGAGCGGCAGGCGCTTCGGGGTCTGGGATTCGAGGATCGGACGGTCCTGCGCGAAGATGGCGCTCTGGAAGTCGCGCAGCGCCTCGTCCGGGGTGGTGGTGTCGGTGGTGTGCTGCACGAACCAGACGCGGCAGGTTTCCGGCGTGGTCGGGCAGGCCCACATCAGGTAGGCGTCGGCCGGGGCGTCGCCCTCGGGCTGCTTCTGCAGCAGCGCCGCAAAGGGGCTGAGCACCTCGTAGCGGTAGCGCACCCAGGCGCCGCCCTGCGCGCTGGCGGTGGCGCGCGGCTGCCAGGCCGGGTAGTCCGGCACGACCGGGCGGCCGTCGGCGGTCGGCGTCACCTCGTACGGCGGCACCTCGGCGTGCGTCGGCGCGCCGAGCCAGCCGTCGTGCACGTACGCAAAGTGCGCGGTGTCGAGGAAGTTCTCGATCGCGCGCGGGGCGCTGGTGGCCACATCGAACGGCCCGTGCACGACGCGCCGCGGCGGCAGAGGGGGCAGCGCCGGCGGCGCGGGCGCGGCCGGGGTGCCGAGGCACACCCACAGCAGCCCGTGCGCCGGCACCACCGCGTGGCGGCACGCGGCGTGGCTGGCAGATGGCGCAAAGCCCGGCAACGCCGGGATCGCCCGGCAGCGCCCGTCGCCGTCGAAGCGCCAGCCGTGGTACGGGCACTGCAGCTGCCCGCCCACCACCGCGCCGAGCGACAGGCGCGCGCCGCGGTGCGGGCAACGGTCGGCAAACGCCTGCACCGCGCCCGCGCCGTCACGCCACAGCACGAGCGGCTCGCCCAGCAGCGTGACCGGCAGCGGCGCCGCGCCGACGTCGCCGTCCAGCGCCACCGGCCACCAGTGGTCGCGCTCGACCATCACTTACCGGCCGGCACGCGGCCCTCGACGCCCTTGACGAAGAAGTTGACCTTGTCCTTCCAGTCCTGGTCGGCCTTGACGCCCTTGGCCAAGACTTCCTTGCCGGTGTTGTCGAAGATCGGGCCGGTGAAGACCTCGAACTCGCCGCTCTTCAAGCCCGCTTTGACCTCTTCGACCTTCTTCCTGGCCTCTTCCGGCACCACGTCGGCGATCTTGATGAGGTCGTTGACGCCCTCCTTGACGCCCAGCACCGTGCGCTTGCTCTGCCAGGTGCCATCCAGCACCTCCTGCACCGCCTGGATGTAGTACGGGCCCCAGTTGACGATGGCCGAAGCCAGGTGCGCCTTCGGGCCAAAGCTGCTCATGTCGCTGTCCCAGCCAAACGCATACTTGCCGTTCTTCTCGGCGGTCTGCAGCACCGCGGTGGAGTCGGTGTTTTGCAGCAGCACGTCGGCGCCCTGGTTGATGAGGCTTTGCGCCGCTTCAGTTTCCTTCGGCGGATCAAACCACGAATTGACCCAGACAACCTTGAGCTTGATGTCGGGCTTGACGGTCTGCGCCCCCAGCACAAAGGCGTTGATGTTGCGCAGCACTTCGGGGATGGGGAACGACCCGACAAAGCCCAGTGTGCCGGTCTTGGTCATGTGCGCGGCGATGATGCCAGCCATGTAGGTGTCTTGATAAAAGCTGGCGTCATACACGCGCATGTTCGGCGCGGTCTTGTAGCCGGTGGCGTGCTCGAACTTCACATCCGGAAACTCTTGCGCCACCTTCAGCATCGGCTCCATGTAGCCGAACGACGTTGCGAAGATGATCTTGTGACCCTGCGCGGCCAAGTCGCGGATGACGCGCTCGGCATCCGCCCCCTCCGGCACGCTCTCGACGAAGGTGGTCTGCACCTTGTCGCCAAAGTGCGCCTCCACCGCCTTGCGGCCGAGGTCGTGCGCATACGACCAGCCGGCGTCGCCGACCGGGCCAACGTAAACCCAGGCAGCCTTCAGCGGCTCGGCCTTGGGCGCCTCGGCCGGAGCCGCCGCGGGCTTGGCCTCCTCCTTCTTGCCGCAGCCCACCAAGGCCGTGCCAGCCATCAGGCCCAGCGCCGCAGCCGCCGCTGCGCCTTTGAGCCAGTCACGCTTGTTGCGATCGATCATCGTGCACTCCTCTGGTTATTTTTCGCGAAGCTTTTACTGCGAGCGGCATGGGCGCGCTGTCAGGGCGGCAGCCGCCTCCGTGTCGAAACTCTTAAGCCGAGTTTGCAGCAGCTCATGCACCTCCGCGCCGTCTTCTTGCGGCCAAACGCCGCCGTGCAAGGTGCAAACATAGCCGCCCTGGGGATGGAAAAGAACCCACGACGGCGCGCCACGGACATCGTAGCGCTGACGATACTCATCCCGTTCGGTTCGGTTCATTGAATTACCCCAAACCACGGTGAAAATGTATTGTTGCTTGAAGGTCTCTCGCAACGTCTCGTTGGAACGCAGCCGCGCCCGCAACACATCGCATGGGGGGCAGTTGGTGCGCGTGTAATACACGATCAGCGGCTTGTCTTCCCGCCGCGCACGGGCGGCGGCATCCGGCACGTTGCTTTCCCAAATGAATCCGGGCGGCAACACCAAAGACTCCCAGCTCGCCCACGCTGGCAGCGTCCATGCCCCAAGCGTCAAGCCCAGAACGCGCGCCTGGAGCATCCCATGCATTTTGAGCTTCATCCCCGTCATGTTCACACCCCCTCCTTTTCCGCGCCAAAAGTGCAGCTAAAGCGAGGCTTCAATATAGCTGGATGACCTATTTTGGACAACCCAAAACGCTTGACCAGGTCGCTGTTCACATGCCTCCCGGATGAAACGGCCGCCCAAGCGACTGCGGCATATGCAACCGAATCCACTGCGGGCTGCGCGAGATCAGCACCAGCACGACGATGGTGGCTCCATACGGCATCATCGTCAGGAACTGGCTGGGGATTTGCACGCCCACGCCCTGCAAGTGAAACTGCAGCATCGTGACGCCGCCGAACAGGTAAGCCCCTAGCAAGACGCGTGCCGGCCGCCAGGTGGCAAACGTCGTCAGCGCCAGCGCGATCCAACCCTTGCCGGCGATCATGCCCTCCACCCACAGCGGCGTGTAAACGGTGGAGACATAAGCCCCGGCCAGCCCGCACAGCGCGCCGCCCAGCACCACCGCCAGCAGCCGGATGCGCCGCACCGGGTAGCCCAGCGCGTGCGCCGACTCGGGGCTTTCGCCGATGGCGCGCAGCACCAACCCGGTGCGCGTGCGGTCGTAAAGCCACACCAACCCCAGCGCCAATGCCACGGTCGCATAGACGAGCGCATGGTGGCGAAACAGCGCCGGCCCGACGAACGGCAGGTCGCCGAGCCACGGCACGTGCGGCGCCGGCAGCTCCGGCAGCTTGAACTGGGTGTAGGGCTGGCCGGCGAACGCCGACAGCCCCGCGCCGAACAGGCTCAGCGCCAGCCCGGTGGCGTACTGGTTGGTGTTGAGGTAGATGACCAGCCAGCCGAACAGCAGCGACAGCAGCGCCGCCACCGCCATGCCGGCCAGAAAGCCCAGCGGGTGCACGCCCAGATGCACCACCGTTGCAAAACCGGCCAACGCCCCGCACAGCATCAGCCCCTCGGCGCCGAGGTTGACGACGCCGACCTTTTCGTTGATCAGCAAGCCCAGCGCGGCGATGGCCAGCACCGTGCCGGCGTTGAGCGTGGCCGCGATCAGCAGCGCAAGCGTCTCCATCGCCTGGTTAGCCCTTTCCCCAGCGGATGCGATACTGGATCAGCGTGTCGCAGGCCAGCAGCGCAAACAGCAGCAGGCCCTGGAACACGCCGGTGATCGACTTCGGCAGCCCCAGCCGCGACTGCGCCAGCTCGCCGCCGAGGTAGAACATGCTCATCAGCAGCGCCGCGCCGACGATGCCGGCCGGATGCAGCCGGCCAACAAAAGCCACGATGATGGCCGCAAAGCCATAGCCGACCGGCACGTGCGGCGTGAGCTGGCCGACCGGGCCGGCCACCTCCAGCGCCCCGGCCAGCCCGGCCAGCGCCCCGGTGACGCCCATCGCCAGCCACAGCGCCGCGCGCGACGAGAAGCCCGCGTAGCGCGCCGCCAGCGGCGCCAAGCCCCCCACCTGCTGCGCGAAGCCCGCGCGGGTGCGGAACAGGAACACCCAGGTGGCCAGCGCCGCCAGCAGCGCCAGGATCAGCCCGAGGTTGACGCGCAGGTGCGGCGCCAGCCGCGGCACCTGCGCGCCGGCGTCGAAGCGCTGCGTCTGCGGGAAGTTGAAGCCGAGCGGATCCTTCCACGGGCCATAGACCAGGTAGTTCAGCACCTGCACCGCCACATAGACCAGCATCAGGCTGACCAGGATCTCGTTGGCGTGGAAGCGGTCGCGCAGCAGGGCGGTGAGCGCCGACCACGCCAGCCCCCCGAGCGCGCCGGCCAGCAGCACCAGCGGCCAGGCGGGCCAGCCGGCGCCGTGCAGCGCCAGCGCCACGCCGGTGGCGCACACCGCCCCGATCACGAACTGGCCCTCGGCGCCGATGTTCCAGACGTTGGAGCGAAAGCCGATCGCCAGCCCCAGCGCGATCAGCAGCAGCGGCGTGGCCTTCAGCAGCAGCTCGCTCCAGCCGCGCACGCTGCGAATCGGCTCCCAGAAGAATACGCGCAGACCCGCCAGCGGATCCTTGTCCAGCGCGACGAACAGCGCCACGCCAAGCGCCACCGTCAGCACGAGGGCCAGCAGCGGCGAGGCCCAGCGCCACAGCGCCGACGGCTGCGGGCGTCGCTCAAGCCGCAGCATCGGCCACCTCCCGCCCCGCGGCCAGCGGCGAACCCGGCCACTGCCCCGCCATCCACGCGCCGATGCGCTCGACGCTGGCCTCCTGCACCGGCACGCCGGGCGACAGATGCCCCTTGGCGATCACGTGCAGCCGGTCGCACAGCTCGAACAGCTCGTCCAGCTCCTCGCTGACCACCAGCACCGCGCAGCCGGCCTCGCGCAGCGCCAGCAGCGCGGCGCGGATCTGCGCCGCGGCGCCGACGTCCACGCCCCAGGTCGGCTGCGCGACGATCAGCACGCGCGGCCGCGCCTCGATCTCGCGCCCGACGATGAACTTCTGCAGGTTGCCGCCGGAGAGCGACTGCGCCGCCGCATCCGGCCCGGCGGCCTTGACGCCGTAGCGCTCGATGATGCCGGCGGCCTGCGTGCGCAGCGCCGCCAGCCGCAGCCAGCCGCCGCGGCCGACGGTCTCGGTACGCGTCAGCAGCAGGTTGTGCGCCAGCCCCAGCGCCGGCACCGCGCCGCGGCCGAGCCGCTCCTCCGGCACGAAGTGCAGGCCGAGCCGGCGGCGCTGCGCCGGGTTGGCGCGCGCCAGATCCTGCCCGTCCAGCTGCAGCGTCCCTGGCGGGGCGCCCGGCTCCTCGCCAGAGAGCGCGGCCAGCAGCTCGCGCTGGCCGTTGCCGGAAACGCCGGCGATGCCGACGATCTCGCCGGCGCGCAGCTCCAGCCGCACGTCGTGCAGGTCGGTGCCGAAGGCGTAGGGGCTGGCCAGCGTCAGGCCCGCCACGCGCAGCACCACCTCGCCGGGCGCGCGGCGCTGCGCCGGCAGCGGCGGCGGCTCGCGTCCGATCATCAGGCGCGACAGCTCCGCGTCGCTGGCCTGGCGCGGATCGACCTCCCCGGTGACGCGCCCGCCGCGCATCACGGTGCAGGCGTCGCACAGCGCGCGGATCTCGTGCAGCTTGTGGCTGATGTAGAGGATGCTGCAGCCCTCGGCGGCCAGCTGGCGCAGCACGCCGAAGAGGCGCTGCACCGCCTGCGGCGTCAGCACCGAGGTCGGCTCATCCAGGATCAGCAGGCGCGGCTGCCCCAGCAGCGCGCGCACGATCTCGACGCGCTGGCGCTCGCCGACCGACAGGCTGTGCACCGGGCGCTCGGGGTCGAGCTCCAGACCGTAGGCCGCCGCCTTGTCGCGGATCGCCGCCACCACCTCGGCGCGCGAGGCCAGCCCCGGCAGCCCCAGCCAGACGTTGTCGGCCACGGTCAGCGTCTCGAACAGGCTGAAGTGCTGGAACACCATGCCGATGCCAAGCTCGCGCGCCTGCTGCGGGCTGCGCACGCGCACCTCGCGGCCGTCGATGCGCATCGTGCCCTCGTCGGGCTGCACGACGCCGTAGATGATCTTCATCAGCGTGGACTTGCCGGCGCCGTTTTCGCCCAGCACGGCGTGGATGCTGCCGGGCCACACGGTTAGCGACACGCGGTCGTTGGCCACCACGCCGGGGTAGCGCTTGGTGACGTCACACAGCTCAAGTCGAGGAATCGGGGGGCTCATCATGCGATCCTGGCTGGCCCACGCGGCGGGAACGTGCGGGCCCGGCCTGTGGCCCATGCGCCGATGGTAACGTTGCCGATGCGCCGTTGGATGCAACCAGCCCCGCGGCGACGTCGCGGATCCGCTGGCGCAGCCACTGCGCCGCCGGCGCGTGGTGGGTACGGTCATGCCAAAGCTGGTAATACTGCAAGCGTGGAAAGTCCAGCGGCGGCGGCAGGATGGCCAGCGGCAAATGGGTCAAGAAAGCCGCGCAATATTGCCGTCCAGTGGTCAACACGAGCAACGTGTCGGCCACCATCGCCGGGATCAACCCGAAGTGCGGGCAGCGCACGACGATGTTGCGGCGCAGCCCGCGGCGCGCCAGGTGCTCGTCGATCACGCCCAAGGCGCCGGGCACCGGCGGTGTCGGCGCCACATGCTCGGCCTCGAGCCACTCCTGCAGCGTCCAGCCGCGTCGCAGCGCCGGGTGATGCCGCGCCACCAGGCACACCACCTCGTCGCCGAACAGCCGCCCCTGGTGCAGCTCGCCCGGCACCTCGGGCCAGTTGCCGATCACCACGTCCACCTCGCCGGTGGCCAGGCGCTGGCGGTAGTCTGGCGCGCCGCCCAGCGGCTGCAGCTCCAGGCGGCAGTGAGGGGCCTCCGCCTTGACGCACGCCACCAGCCGCGGCAAGAAGCGCGGCTCAAGGTAGTCGCTGGCGGCCACCGTGAAGGTGTGCGCGCTGCGCGCCGGGTCGAACGCGCGCGCCGCCGCCAGCATCGTGTCGGCCTGGCGCAGGATTTCCGCCGCCGGGGCCAGCATGCGCTGCGCCACCGCGGTCGGCGCCAACCCCGCGCCGCTGCGCACCAGCAGCGCGTCGCCGGTCAGCCGCCGCAGCCGGCGCAAGGCGGCACTGACCGCCGGCTGGTGCATGCCCAGCCGCACGGCGGCGCGCGTGACGCTGCGTTCCATCAGCACCGTGTGCAACACCCGAATCAGATGGAGGTCAATACTGTCCCAAGGCGCGCCGCGTGACATACGGATTCCGTTATGAGCGTCATCATCGCCATCGTAGGCTATCGCTGCCTCGCCCGGCTAGTCTAGGGCGTCATGGAGACACCCGCATCGCCTCCGACTGCCGCGCCGCCGCTGATCCTGGTGCACCGCGGCCGCGTGCGCGCCGTGCCGGGCGTCGCGCCCGACGAGACGTTGCTGGCGGTGCTGCGCCAGCGGCTGGGCCTGACCGGCGTCAAGGAAGGCTGCGCCGCCGGCGACTGCGGCGCCTGCACCGTGGCGGTGGCCGACGAGGCCCCGGACGGCACGCTGCGCTGGCGCGCGCTCAACAGCTGCATCCGCTTGGCGCGCAGCGTGCACGGCTGCGCGGTGTGGACGGCGCAGGATCTCACCGCCGACCCGCTGCTGCCCGGCGACGGCGCGCTGCACCCCGTGCAGCAGGCGCTGGTGACCCATCACGGCTCGCAGTGCGGCTTCTGCACCCCGGGCATCGTCATGAGCCTGTTCGTGCTCGACCAGCAGCGCCCCGACGGCGCGCCCGTCACGCGCGAGCAGGCGCTGCGCGCGCTGTCGGGCAACCTGTGCCGCTGCACCGGTTACCGCCCGATTCTGGAGGCGGCGCAGGCGCTCTCGGCGCAGCCGCCCGCGCGGGCCGACGCGGCGCGGCTGCGCGCGCTGCTGCGGCAGGCCGCCGCGATAGCCGGGGACGACGCTGCAGAACACGGCGAGGAGGCCCCCGCCTACCTCGCCCCGCGCACGCTGGCGGCGCTGCTGCGGGCGCGGCGGCGCTGGCCGCAGGCGGTGCTGGTGGCCGGCGGCACCGACGCCGTGCTGCAGCTGACGCAGCAGCGCCGGCGCTGGGCGCAGGTGCTGGACGTGTCGCGCTGCGCGGAGCTGGCGCGCGTGCTGACGGTGGCCGACGAGACCGGCGCAGGCCGGCTGCTGCGCATCGGCGCCGCCGCCACGCTGCACGAGGCGTTCGCGGCGCTGCAGGCGCACTGGCCGGCGCTGGCCCCCTACTGGGAGCGCTTCGCCGGCCAGCCGATCCGCCACGGCGGCACGCTGGGCGGCAACGTGGCCAACGGCTCGCCGATCGGCGACTCGATGCCAGTGCTGATCGCGCTGCAGGCGCGCGTGGCGCTGGCCGCCGAAGGGCGCGCGCCGCGGCGGCTGGCGCTGGAGGACTTCTACCTCGGCTACCGGCGCACCGCGCTGGCGCCCGATGAAGTGCTGGCGTGGATCGAGGCGCCGCTGCCGGCTCCCGGCGAGCCGCCGCCGCGGGTGGCGGCGCACAAGCTGTCCAAGCGCTTCGAGGACGACATTTCGGCGGTGAGCCTGGCGATCGCCTGGCGGCTGGACGAAGCCGGGCGCGTGGCGCACGTGCGCATCGGCGCCGGCGGCGTGGCCGCGGTGCCGGCGCGGGCGCGCGCGGCAGAAGCCGCCCTGCTCGGCCAGCCGTGGGGCGAGGCAGCGGTGCGCGCGGCGATGGCGGCGCTGCAGCGCGAGTTCGAGCCGCTTAGCGACGGCCGCGCCAGCGCCGCCTACCGGCGCGCGATGCTGGCCAGCCTGCTGTGGCGCACCTGGCTGGCGCACGGCGGCCAGCCGGACGGGCCGTCGATCCGGCTGGACGAGCCGCATGCGGCCGAGCGCCTGCTCGCCGCCACGGAGGTGCGGCCATGAACGCGCCGCTGGCAGCCCTGCCCCGCAAGGCGCTGGCCGAGAGCGCCTGCGGCGCCTCGCCGGTGCACGAAAGCGCCGTCGCGCACGTCACCGGCCAAGCGCGCTACGTCGATGACATCCCGGCGCCCGCCGGCACGCTGCATGCCGCGCCGGTGCTGTCGCCGCTGGCGCATGGCCGGCTGCTCGGCCTCGACGCCAGCGAGGCGCTGGTGCTGCCGGGCGTGCGCGCCGTCGTCACCGCCGCCGACATCCCCGGCGACCGGTGGCTGGCCTCGTTCGCGCACGACGAGCCGATCCTGGCGCTGGACGAGGTGTTTTACGCCGGGCAGGTGGTGGCGCTGGTGGTAGCCGAGGATGAGCGCACCGCGCGCGCCGCCGCCGCCTGCGTGCGGCTGGCGCTGGAGCCGCTGCCGGCGGTGCTGGACGTGGAGCAGGCGCACGCCCAAGGCCACTACGTGCTGCCGCCGGTGCACCTGTGCCGCGGCGACGCGGCGGCGGCGCTCGCGCAGGCGCCGCACCGGCTGCGCGGGCGTTTTCGCGCCGGCGGGCAGGAGCACTACTACCTCGAGACGCAGGTCGCGCTGGCGATCCCGCACGAACAGGACGAATGGACGATCCTGTCCAGCACCCAGCACCCGGGCGAGGTGCAGCACTGGGTCGCGCACGCGCTGGCGCTGGCCAGCCACCGCGTGCGCGTGCAGTGCCGGCGCATGGGCGGCGGCTTCGGCGGCAAGGAAACGCAAGCCGGCCACGTGGCGGTGTGGGCGGCGCTGGCGGCGCGCAGGGTGGGCGCGCCGGTCAAGCTGCGCCTGGGTCGCGACGACGACATGCGCATCACCGGCAAGCGCCACCCGTTCAGCTACAGCTACGACGTCGGCTTCGACGCCGAGGGCCGGCTGCTGGCGCTGGACCTGACGATGCTGGTGGACTGCGGCTTCAGCGCCGACCTCTCCGGCCCGGTGGCCGACCGCGCCATCTTCCATGCCGACAACGCCTACTTCATCCCGCACGTGGCGCTGCACAGCTACCGCTGCCGCACGCACCGCCAGAGCTTCACGGCGTTTCGCGGCTTCGGCGGGCCGCAGGGCATGCTGGCGATCGAGACCATCCTCGGCGACGTGGCGCGCCACCTGGGGCTGGATCCGCTGGAGGTGCGGCGGCGCAACCTCTACGACGAGCGCCCTTGCCCGGCGTGGACCGCGCCGCTGCCCCCCGGCGCGCACCCGCTGCCGGCGCGGCGCGACACCACGCCGTACCAGATGCGCGTGGAGGACAACGTCCTGCCGGCGCTGCTGCCGGCGTTGGCGCAACGTTGCCGCTGGCACGAGCGGCGCGCGGCGGTGGCGGCGTTCAATGCCGCCAGCCCCGTCATCCAGCGCGGGCTGGCCATCACGCCGGTCAAGTTCGGCATCAGCTTTACGGCGACGCAGTTCAACCAGGCCGGCGCGCTGGTGCACATCTACACCGACGGCAGCGTGCTGGTGCACCACGGCGGCACCGAGATGGGCCAGGGCCTGCACACCAAGGTGCTGCAGATCGTCGCCGACGAGCTGGGCGTGCCGCTTGAGCGCGTGCGCATCGCCGCAAGCGACACCGCCGCCATCCCCAACGCCAGCGCCACCGCCGCCTCCAGCGGCACCGACCTCAACGGCCGCGCCGCCCAGCGCGCCGCCGCCAAGGTACGCGAGCAGCTGGCCGCTTTCGTCGCCGGGCTGGACGGCTGTGGCGCCGGCGAGGTGCGCTTCGCCGGCGGCTGGGTGAGCTCGCCGGCGCGGCGCCGCGCCTTCGACGAGGTGGTGCGCGAGGCCTACGCCCACCGCATCCCGCTGTGGGCCGAGGGCTTCTACCGCACCCCGAAGATCCACTACGACAAGGCCACGCTCACGGGGCGGCCGTTCTACTATTTCGCCTACGGCGCGGCCTGCACCGAGGTCGCCATCGACACGCTGACCGGCGAGCTGCGCGTGCTGGCGATGGACATCCTGCATGACGTGGGCCGCAGCCTCAACCCGGCGCTGGACATCGGCCAGATCGAGGGCGGCTTCGTGCAGGGGATGGGGTGGCTGACCACCGAGGAGCTGGTGTGGGACGAGCAGGGCCGGCTGTGGACCACGGGGGCCAGCACCTACAAGATCCCCACCGCCGGCGACCTGCCCTTGCGCTTCCGCGTGGAGCTGTGGCCGCAGCCGAACCGCGAGGACAACGTGTTCGGCAGCAAGGCGGTCGGCGAGCCGCCGTTCATGCTGGCGCTCAGCGTCTGGGAGGCGGTGCGCGACGCGGTGGCCAGCGCGCGCCGCCGCGCCGGGCTGCCGGCCGACGGGCCGCTGCCGCTGGATGCGCCGGCCACGCCGGAGCGCATCTGGCGCGCCTGCCACGCGGCCTGAGCCATCCGTCAGTCGAACAGCGACAGCTGGCGCGGATCGACCGGCCGCGCCGCAGCCGCAGGTGGCGTGGCAATGGCAGGCGAGCGGAACAGGTCCGACCGCAGCGCCGGCCCCTGCGTGGCCAGTCCCAGCCGGCGGCACGCCTGCGCAAAGCGCTGGCGCCACAGCTCGGCCCAGACGCCGCGGCCCGTCATGCGCGCGCCGAATTCGGCGTCGTAATCGCGCCCGCCATGCAGGTCGCGCACGCGCGCCAGCACGCGCGCCGCGCGCTCGGGGTAGTGCCGGCGCAGCCAGTCCGCAAACACCGTGCGCACCTCCCACGGCAGCCGCAGCACGGTGTAGAACGCGCAGCGCGCGCCGGCCTCGGCGGCGGCGGCCAGCACCGCCTCCAAGTCGTCGTTGAGAAACGGGATCTGCGGCGCGACGCTCACCCCCACCGGCACGCCGGCGTCGGCCAGCATCCGGATCGTGCGCAGCCGCCGCCAGGGCGCTGCGGCGCGCGGCTCCAGCCGCCGCGCCAGCTCGGCCTGCAGCGTCGTCACCGTCACGTAGACGGCGCACAACCCCTGCGCGGCCATCGGCGCGATCAGATCCAGGTCGCGCTCCACCCCGCTGCCCTTGGTCACCAGCACCCAGGGGTGGCGCGTCTCGGCCAGCACCTGCAGCAGCGCGCGCGTCAGGCGCAGCTCGCGCTCCAGCGGCTGGTAGGCGTCGGTGACGGTGCCGATGGCTACCGGCGCGGCGCGGTAGCCGGGGCGGGCCAGCTCGGCGCGCAGGCGCGCCTCCAGCCCGCGGCGCGCCACGATCACGGTCTCGAAATCCAGCCCCGGCGAGAGATCCAGGTAGGCGTGCGTGGGCCGCGCGTAGCAGTAGGCGCAGCCGTGCTCACAGCCGCGGTAGGGGTTGAGCGAGCGGTCGAAGCCGATGTCGGGCGAGTCGTTGTAGGTCAGCGCGCTCCTGGCTTCTTCCCAGCGCAGCTCGGTGCGCGCAGGCGGCGGCGCGTCCGGCTCGCGTTCCCAGCCGTCGTCGAACGGCTCGCGCGCCTCGTGCTGGAAGCGGTGCGCCAGGCGCAGCCCGCTGCCGCGGCCTTTCAGTGCGCCGGGGGGTGGCCGCCTCATGCCGCCTCCAAGGGCGCGGCCTGCGCCGCTGGCACCCGCCGAAACGGCGGCAACCCCGCCAGCATCATGCGCCCGTAGCCGGTGGCCGTCAAACGCGGGTCGTAGCAGACGATGCGCGCGCGGTCGTCCTCGCTGCGCAGGGCGCGGCCGACCCACTGCTGCAGCCGCAGCGCGGTGGCCGGCACCACCAGCTCGAGGAACGGGTCGCGGCCGCTGGCGCGCAGCCACTCGGCGCGCGCCTCGCCCACCGGGTCGTCCGGCGGCGCAAACGGCAGCTTGGTGATGAAGAGGTCGGCGCACAGCGCGCCGGGCAGATCCAGCCCCTCGCCGAACGACTGCAGGCCGAACAGGATCGACGGCTGTCCCGCGCCGACGCGCTCGCGGTGGCGCTGCAGCAGCTGCGCGCGCGGCAGCTCGCCCTGCACCAGCACGCGCTCGCGCAGCTCCGGCGGCAGCGCCTGGGCCACCTGACGCAGATGCGCGCGCGAGGTGAACAGCACCAGTGCCCCCTGCCGCACGCCGGGCAGGTCGCGCAGCAGCGCCTGCTGCACCGCCTGCTGGTAGGCCGGCAGGTCGCGCGGGTCGGCCGTCACGCCGGCCAGCACCAGCTCGCCCTGGCGCGCGTGGTCGAAGGGGCTTTCCACCACGCGCGTCGTCACGTCCGGGTCGTCCGCCAGGCCCACCTCGCGCAGGAAGAAGTCGAAGCGCCCGCCGGCGCCGGTCAGCGTCGCCGAGGTCAGCACCGCGCCGCGCACCTGCGGCCACAGGCGCGCGCGCAGCAGCGCGCCGGGCTGGATCGGGCTGGCGTGCGCCACCACGCGCACGCTGCCGTCGCCGCCCGCGGCCGGGGGGGTGAGCGTCAGCCACTTGGCCAGCGGGGGCTGGCCCGGCTGCGGCTCGTGCGCCAGCCCGCGCACCGTGTCACTCGTGGCCTCCAGCCGCGGCGCCAGCGTGCCGAGCTGCGCATAAAGCTGCGCCAGCCGGCGCGCCTCCTCAGGCTGCTTGCGCATCGCGCCGCGCAGCGCCGCACCCAGCGCGCGCAGCGCCGCCAGCAGCGCGTCCGCGGCCTCGGCAGCCTGCCGCAGCGGCTCGGCCCAGCCGGGCGGCACGCGGCCCAGCGGCCAGCGCACGCGCAGCGGCTCCCCCCTATGCCGCAGCGCGCCGCCCCAGGTCTGCACGGCCAAGCGGGCCAGCTCCTGCAGCGCCGCGCGCAGGCGCGCCGCGGCGTCGGGCACGTCGGCCACGGCGTCGCACTCCACCTCCAGCGCGGTGCGCAGCATGCGGCTGGCCAGCTGGTCGATCCACGCCAGCCGCGTCAGCCCGGCGCGGCTGGCCCACTGCGCCAGCGCGGTGGCCGGCAGATGGTGCGCCTCGTCCAACACCAGCAGGCACTGATCCAGCTCCGGCAGCTGGCGCGTGCCGAGCGTGGCCAGCAGCAGGTCGTGGTTGACGACCAGCACCTGCGCGCCGACCAGCTCCTTGCGCCGCTCGAAGTACACGCACTCCCCGTACAGCGGGCAGTGGCGCGCCGAGCAGGAGGCGGCATCGGCCGCCACCGCGGCCCACCAGGCCGGCTCGGGCGGCTGCGGCAGGCTGTCGAGCTCCCCGTCCCAGCGCCCGTGGGCCAGGTCGGCCGCGCGCGCGTGCAGCCACGCGAGCCGCTGCGCCTCGCGCTCGGCGCTCAAGGGAGCCAGCAGGTCGTCGTCGGCCTCGCCGTCGCCGGCTTCCTCGGGATCGGCCAGCCAGCGCTCCAGCTTTAGGCGGCAGACGTAGCGCCCGCGCCCCTTGGCCAGCGCATAGCGAAACGGCGTGGGCAGCTGCGCCGCCAGCGCCGGCAGATCCTGCCGCACCAGCTGTTCCTGCAGCGCCACGGTGGCGGTGGACACCACCACGCGCGTGCCGCGCTGCAGCGCCACCGCGATCGCCGGCACGAGGTAGGCCAGCGACTTGCCGACGCCGGTGCCGGCCTCGACCACCGCCAGCCGCCGCGGCGGCGTTGGACCGTCCTCTTCAGCGCCGCCCACGCTGGCCTGCGCCAACGTCTCGGCCACGCAGGCGGCCATCGCGCGCTGGCCGGGCCGCACTTTGAGCCCTTGCCCCCTTGCGATCAGCCCGTCGAACTCGGCCAGCGCCTCTTGCGCCAGCGCCTGCGCTTCATCCATGGGCTCATAGTGTGTCACAGCCCGACGATTCAGACGCATAATCGCAGCTCGTCAACCCATCGAAATCAAGCATGGTCAGGGAGCCCACGTCGAGTTCGTTTCGCTTTGCTTCATGACCGTTGCCCAACCTCCTGCTGCCAGACGCTGCGCGGCGTGGATGGCGTCCGTCGAGCGCGGGCTGCAGGTCTTGACCGCTTACGGCGTGCCGACGCTGCTGCTTGCGCTGACGCTGTGGGCGTGGTGGGCTTGGCCGACCGAATTCGGCAGCAGCGAGGCAGCCTTGCAGCGCGTGCCGGTGCGGGCCATGTTCACCGAGCCGGGCCGCAGCGTGGACAGCGTGCTGCCGGGTCTGCGCCAGCGCAACCCGGTGGAGGCGCTGGACACCCAACTGTCGGAGCAGCCGCTGTGGCTGTGGCTGGAAGTGCCGGCGGCGCTGCGCGAGCGCGGCGGCGTGCTGGACTTTCCCTCGCGCCACGCCACCGCCTTGCAGTGCTGGGATGCGCAAACGCTGCAGCCGCTGGGCGCCATCGACCGCACGAGCGCCGCGGCATCAGGTCGCGGGGCGCTGCGCCCCTCTCGCGCGGGGTTTGCCTTGCAGGTCGATCCTTGGCCTGCCGATGTGGTCTGCCAGGCGCGCTTCAGCGGCCCCGCACGGCTCGTGGTGCAGGCGGGCTCTGCGGATGCCATTGAGGCGCTGCAACGGCGCTTCGACCGCCACGCCGGCTGGCTCGACGGCGGCCTGCTGATGCTGGCCTTGTTCACGCTGGTGGCCGGCCTCATCAACCGCGACCGCAACGACCTGATCTTTGCCGCCTGGCTGATCATCAACCAGCGCATGGCGGCGCTGTCGGCAGGTTGGGACTATCAGTGGCTCGGTTTCCTTTGGCCTCCCGAGAGCTTGCCGCTGGTGCGCAAACTGACCCTGGCGTTGTATGGCACGGCCACGGTGGTGCTGTTTCGCTCGCTGTTCGCCGCCGATCTGGAACGCACCGCCACGCTGCGACCGGTGCGCTGGGTGTTGGCGGCGTGCGTGCCGGTGTTGCTGGCGGCGCTGGCGCTGCCGTATCGCTTTTTCTTGCCGGTGATCTGGATTGCCTCGGCTGCCGGGGCGCTGGCGCTGGGGTACGCGCTGGGGGTCATTCTGCTGCGCACACGCTCGCGCGTGGCCATGTGGTACGCCGCAGCGATGGGGGTGGCGCTGCTGTCCAACGTCTATGAGGTGGTGGCCGCAGCGCTGGGCCTCAAGGCCCTGCTGGGCGCGATCAACAGCGTCACCGCGGCGCTGGCCTCCAGCTTGCTGGCTTCGCTGGCGCTGGCTGAACAGTTTCGTCTTGAGCACGAGCAGCGCCTGGCGCTGCAAGCCGAGCTGCAGCACACCTACGACTTTTTGCCCATCGGGCTGTTCACCCTTGACTTGCAAGGTCGGCTGCTGAGCGCCAACCCGGCGCTGCAACACATGCTGCAGCGCCCGCTGGAGCCCGAGCGCCACACCTGGAACGAGCTGTTTCCGCAAGCCGACTGGCAGGCCCTGGCCCACGAAGAGCCGGGCCGCACGATCGAGTTTGAGACACGGCTGAGCACCGCCGACGCAGGCTCGCGGCGCTTCCTCGTCCGCGCGGCCCGTGCGGGCGACAAAATCGAAGGCACGCTGCAAGACATTACCGACAAAGTGCAGGCGCATGAGCACCTGCAGTTTCTCGCCGACCACGACCCGCTGACGCGCGTGCTGAACCGGCGCGGCATCGAAGCTTGCCTCAGCCGTGGGCTGCAACGGCTGCGGCGCGGCAAGCCGCTGGCGGTGGCGTATCTGGATTTGGATCGCTTCAAGCTCATCAACGATCTGTATGGCCACCCCGCCGGCGACGCGGTGTTGCAACAGGTCTGCGAGCGCATCCAAGAGCCGCTTGCCTCGACCATGTATGTCGGCCGCGTCGGCGGGGATGAATTCTTGCTCGTCATGCTCGACACCCCTTTGCACCGTGCCGAGACCGTCTGCCGCGACGTGCTGCAAGCGCTGACGCGCGCGCCCTACGCGGTGGGCGAACGGGCGTTTCAGGTGCGCGGCTCCATCGGTTTGGTCGAGGTCGCTGCGGGAGCCAACGCCAAAGATGTGGTCGCCGCCGCCGACCGCGCCTGCCGCCAGGCCAAGCGCGCGCCCTCGAGCGGCTTGGTGGTGTATGAGCACGGTGCACGCGCCTTCCAAGAGCACGAAGCCGAAATGCGGCTGGTGGAACGCCTGGCCGCCGGTCGCGACATCGACGGGCTGTTTTTGGAAATGCAGCCCATCGTGGCGCTGCGGCGTCCGCAGCAGTCGCTCAACTTCGAGGTGCTGCTGCGCATGCGCGACGAAAACGGCCAACGCGTGCCGATTGACCGCCTGCTGCGCGCCGCGGAGCATGCGGGCTGCATGGGCACCATCGACCGCTGGGTGTTGCGCACCACCTTGCAGTGGCTCAGCCAGCAGCGTGAGCAGCTGCCTTGCGTGCAGTTTGTTTGCTTGAACCTCAGCGGCGCCTCGCTCAACGATGAGCGCTTCATGCACGACGCCTACGCGCTGCTGCAACAGCACGCCGACGCCGCCGCGCGCCTGTGCTTGGAGATCACCGAAAGCGTGGCGCTGCACGACACCGGCAACACGCGCCGCTTCATCGATCGCGTGCGCCAGCTGGGCGCGCGCGTGGCGCTGGACGACTTTGGCGCGGGCTACACCTCGTTTTCCTATTTGAAAGACCTGCCGGCTGACATGCTCAAGATCGACGGCAGCTTCATCGTCAACATGAACCGCCATCCGGCCAACGTGGCCATCGTCGAAGCCATCGTCACGCTGGCCCAAAACCTCGGCATGAAAACCATCGCCGAGTGGGCCGAAGATCGCGAAACGGTGGAAACGCTGGCCGAAATCGGCGTCGATTACGTGCAAGGCTGGGCCCTGTCGCGCCCGGTGGCGCCGGAGCAGATTTTGCGCTCGCGCAGCGGCGCCGACTTCATTGCCGACGCCCAACTGCACGCCTACCTCAACACCCAGCCGCCCGACGACGAGTTCGACCGCGTCGATTGGGTGCTGGGCCGCCCCTCTTCAGGCCCCACCTCAAGGTCGGGGTGATCGGTGCGAAACCAAAAGTCGTAGAGCGGGTGCCCCGCGCCGTCCTGCCGCGCGCGCGCCAGATCGCACACCATCACGCGGTGCGGCAGCCCAAACACATGGGCCAGCGGCACATAGCCGCGAGCCGGATCGACATCGCGAAACAGCAGCCGCGCGTATTGACGATCCAGCGGCGGGCGCGCCGTCACCAACACATAGCGTATTCCATACGCCTCGCACCACCGGTAAGCGGCCTTCAGCAACACCGTCTTGACCAGGCGGCTCTCCGGGTGGCTGGCCACGGCCAGCCGTGTCACCTCCGCACAGGGGGATTGCGCCATTTCGGGCGGCAGCGTGTAGGACTGCTCCAGCAACAGGGGGCGCGGCCGGTTGGTCTGCAGCCGCAACGTGCCCAACAGCTCCCCGTCCACTTTCGACTCGGCCATCAGCACCGCCACGCCAGGCTCGCGATCCAGCGCCTCGGCTTGCGCCAGCGGCTGCACCAAAGGGGCCGGCAAGTGCCGGGCATAGGCCGCCCAGCGCAGCGCGGCCACGCGTTGCAAGTCCGCTTCCCCAGCGGCCACGCGCACGCGGAATGGCAGCCACTCGCGCCGGCGCCCTCGCTCGTGGCGCTGCGCATCGGGCTCCTCATCGCGATGGGCAGGAATCGCATACCAGCCGCCAACCACGGGGCGCAACGGCGTTGCCCTAGCACCGACGTTGGACGATAGGAAGATAGGCTCGGCGGACGAAACGCTGGGCATCGGTCACCTCCTCGACTTAGGGTTGCCCCGCCACTGTAGGCAGCCAACCGCCGAACTTCAGCCGGCCCCGCGCCGATCTTGGCGTCAGGCTTTGACCGACCCTCGCGTCATCCTGCGCAGCCTCACAGGGCAGCGACAACGCCGACACGCACCGCCCCAGCCCGCCGCGTCCGGAAAGTCTGGCCAGAGCGCGGGCCACTACAATTCGCGACTGTGCAGCCTTTTTGAAGGAAGTGTGGCCGAGTGGTTGAAGGCACCGGTCTTGAAAACCGGCAACCCGCAAGGGTTCGGGGGTTCGAATCCCTCCACTTCCGCCAGCGGCGCACCCAGTGGCGACACCGCTCACCTCGGCCCCCCGCCGGAAGACACCTTCCATTTGTTGGGGGCGACCTTCGGCAGCCCCTCCTCTTCCTCGGGGGCTAGTCCACCGGCGCCCCGGCGCGGAACCACGCTGCCACGGCGGCGCGTTCGGCCTCGGTCATGCCGGTGGCGTTGTTCAGCGGCATCTGGCGCGTGACGGCCACCTGCTGGTAAATCGCGGAGGCGTGGGCGCGCAGCGCCTCGGCGCTGTCGAGGCGCACGCCCTTCATCGCTCCCTCGCCGGCGTGGCAGGCGAGGCAATGCCGCTGCACCAGCGCCTGGATCGTGGCGCCGGAGGTTGTCGCGTCCCCGCCGGCGGGGGACGGGGCGGCGGCCTCGGTGGCCGGGCGCGGCGCCAGTGCGACGATCACGCCGCCGATGATCGCCGCGCCGGCCAAGGCCCACGGCAGCGGGTTCGGCGCGCGCCCCAGCTTGTAGCCGTGCCGCTGCACGAAATATTGCCGGATCAGCGCGCCGCCCAGCATCATCGCGAACAGCACGGCGGCGTTGTGCTCGGCGCCGGTCAGCGCCGGCCAGTGGTTGCTGAGCATCGCGAACAGCACCGGCAGCGTGAAATAGGTGTTGTGCACGCTGCGCTGCTTGCCGCGCTGGCCGTGGATCGCCAGCGCCGCGCGGTCGACCGGCTGGCCGCTGGTCAGCGCCGCCACCACCTTGCGCTGGCCCGGGATGATCCAGAACAGCACGTTGGCGCTCATCGCGGTGGCCAGCATCGCGCCGACCAGCAGGAAGGCCGCCCGCCCGGGGTAAAGCGTGGTGGCCAGCCAGCACGCGCCCGCCACCACCGCCAGCATCACCGCGGCGATCAGCCGGTCGGCGCGCGGGCCGACACCCGCCAGGCGGCAGGTGAGGTCATAAACCAGCCAGAACG
Organism: Tepidimonas alkaliphilus; assembly: GCF_007556595.1. Classification (GTDB taxonomy): domain Bacteria; phylum Pseudomonadota; class Gammaproteobacteria; order Burkholderiales; family Burkholderiaceae_C; genus Tepidimonas; species Tepidimonas alkaliphila. The sequence continues at coordinate 37,576 of NZ_VJNB01000008.1, read as the reverse complement.
CCACCAGCAGGCCGACCGCGACCGCGCCGGCCAGCGCCGGGCTCCAGTCCATCCGCGCCGGATCGACCAGATAGACCTCGGCGTGCCAGAGGTAGCTGACCGCCAGCAGCGCAAAGCCGCTCAGCCAGGTGGTGTAGCTTTCCCAGTAGAACCAGTGCAGCTTGGAGTCGATGCGCGGCGGCGCGACGAGGTATTTCTGCGGGTGGTAGAAGCCGCCGCCGTGCACCGCCCACATGGCGCCATCGACGCCGCGCTCGATGAGCACCGGGTCGGTCGGCTTGAGCAGGTTGTTGTCGAGAAAGACGAAGTAGAACGACGAGCCGATCCAGGCGATGGCGGCCACCACGTGCAGCCAGCGCAGCAGCACCCCGGCCCAGTCGATCAGGTAGGCTTCCATGACTTGCCACTCCAGGGCGGCCCACCACCGCGGGCGCTGTGGGCCGCCTCAAGTGCCGCCACCTCCGCTCCCGTTCGGGGCGGGCGCCGCTGCGACATTCCAGTGCAAAGTGTATGCAATCTGCAGCAGCTGCGCCGCCACCGAGGCCGCGATCACCGCCGGCTGCTTGCCGGGGATGCCCGGCAGGCCGATCGGGCAGGTGACAGCGGTGAGCTCCCCCTCTGTCCAGCCGCGCGCGCGCAGCCGCTGCGCGAACGACGCCCACTTGCTGCGGCTGCCGATCAGGCCGATGAACGGCAAATCGTGCCGGGCACGGCGGCGCTGCAGGCAGGCTTCGACGATGGCGAAATCGAGGTCGTGGCGGTGCGTCATCACCAGCACCGCGCTGCCCGGCGGCAGCGTCGGCACCGCATCCGCGGGCGGATCGAGCGGCTGCGGCTCGAGGCCCGCCACCGGACCGGCAGGCCACCCGTCCTGCGGCTCGCGCGCGTCGATCCAGCGCAGCGCAAACGGCAGCGGGGCGAGCGCCGCCACCAGCGCGCGCCCGACGTGGCCGGCGCCGAACAGCGCCACCGGCAGGGCCGGCGCCACCAGCTGCGCGCGCCGCGCCTCGGCGTCGGCGGGCGCCTCCAGCCGCTCGAACGTGAGCCACACCACGCCGCCGCAGCATTGCCCGAGCGTCGGCCCGAGCGCCACGCGCCGCTCCTCCGGCTCGGGGCGCGGCTGCCGCAGCCGCGCGCGCGCGTCCGCCAGCGCCTGCCACTCCAGATGGCCGCCGCCGATGGTGCCGACCTGCCCCGCCGCGCCGACGGCCATCCAGGCCCCCGGCTCGCGCGGGGCGGAGCCGGCCACGCGCCGCACGCGCACCAGCTCCACCGGGCCGGCGCGCAGCAGCGCCTGCAGCGCCTGGAAGTCGGCCTCGCTGCCCATCGCGCCGGCGGCCGCTCAGGAACCGCGGTAGGTGGCGTAGCTCCAGGGACTCACCAGCAACGGCACGTGGTAGTGTGCGCCGGGGTCGGCCACGCCGAAGTCGATGGCCACGCGGTCGAGGAACGGCGGCTGCGGCAGCGCCACGCCGCGCGCACGGAAGTAGGCTGCGACCTCGAACTCCAGCCGGTAGCGCCCGGCCTGCAGCTCGGCGCCGTCCAGCAGCGGGCCGTCCGGATTGCGCCCGTCGTCGTTGAGCGTGACGCTGCGCAGCGTCTGCAGCGTCGTGCCGTTCCAGCGCTGCAGCGTCACGCGCAGGCCGGCGGCCGGGCAGCCGTGGGCGGTGTCGAGCACGTGGGTGGTCAGTCCCATCGCAACACTCCAGATCGTTTGCGCACTCGAGTGTATACAGTCCGGAGCCGGCGCGCTATCATGCGCGGCATGACCGTGACGACCACCGCCACCATCGTCGAGGCGCTGACGCGCGCGATCGTCGAGCAGCGGCTGCAGCCCGGCGCCAAGCTGGCCGAGCAGCGGCTGGCGGCGCACTTCGGCGTCTCGCGCACGCTGGTGCGGCAGGCGCTGCACCAGCTGGCGCAGCGCCGCCTGGTGCGGCTGGAGCCGGCGCGCGGCGCCTTCGTCGCCACTCCGTCGGCGCGCGAGGCGCGCGAGGTGTTCGCGGTGCGGCGCACGCTGGAAGGGGCGCTGGTACGCGAGCTGGCCGGCACGCTCTCGCCCAGCCAGCTGCGCGCGCTGCGTCAGCACGTGCGGCGCGAGGCGGCGGCGCTGGCCGGGCGCGACGTGCCGGTGCGCACCCAGCTGCTGGGCGACTTCCACGTGCTGCTGGCGCGCTGCAGCGGCAACCAGGTGCTGGCCGAGCTGCTGGACGACCTGCTGGCGCGCTGCTCGCTGGTGGCGCTGATGTACCAGAGCGAGCGCGCCGCCGCGCATTCGCACGACGAGCACGAGGCGATCGTCGAGGCGCTGGCCGCGCGCGACGCCGAGCGCGCCGCCGCGCTGCTGGACGACCACCTGCGCCACGTGGAGGAAGGGCTGGCGCTGGACCGCCCCGCCCCTTCGCCGGACGTGACCGTGGCGCTGCAGGAGCTGCACGCATGACGCCGATCTACGACACCACCGCCGCCTACCCGCGCGACCTGCGCGGCTACGGACGCAACCCGCCCGATCCGCAGTGGCCCGGCGGTGCGCGCGTGGCGGTGCAGTTCGTGCTGAACCACGAGGAAGGCGGCGAAAACTGCGTGCTGCATGGCGACGCCGGCTCCGAGACGTTCCTGTCGGAGCTGTTCAACCCGGCCAGCTACCCGGCGCGCCACCTCAGCATGGAAAGCATCTACGAATACGGCGCGCGCGTGGGCGTCTGGCGCATCCTGCGCGAGTTCGAGCGGCGCGCGCTGCCGCTGACGGTGTTCGGCGTCGGCATGGCGCTCAAGCGCACGCCGGAGCTCACCGCCGCCTTCGTCGAGCTGGGGCACGAGATCGCCGCGCACGGCTGGCGCTGGATCCATTACCAGCCGATCGACGAGGCCACCGAGCGCGCCCACCTGCGGCAGTGCGTCGAGGCGATCCGCGAGCTGACCGGCCAGCCTCCCGCCGGCTGGTACACCGGGCGCGACAGCCCCAACACGCGCCGGCTGGTGGTCGATCACGGCGGCTTCGAGTACGACAGCGACTACTACGGCGACGACCTGCCGCTGTGGATGAAGGTGCGCCGCAGCGACGGCACCGACGTCATGCACCTGGTGGTGCCCTACACCCTGGACTGCAACGACATGCGCTTTGCGCTGCCGCAGGGCTACTCGCACGCCGACCCGTTCTTTCAGTACATGCGCGACACCTTCGACGCGCTCTACGCCGAAGGCGCCGAGACGCCGCGCATGATGAGCATCGGCATGCACAGCCGGCTGCTCGGACGGCCCGGGCGCATCGTGGCGCTGCAGCGCTTCCTCGACCACCTGGAGCGGCACGACCGCGTCTGGATCTGCCGCCGCATCGACATCGCCCGCCACTGGAAGCGGGTGCACCCCGCCCCGCCGCTGCCATGACCTCCCCGACGCTGGACGAGCTCAACCGCGCGCCGATGCCGCAGGCGCTGGCCATGCTGGAGGGCATCTACGAGCACTCCCCGTGGGTGGCCGAGCGCGCGCTGGCGCAGCGCCCGTTTGCGACGCTGGCGGCGCTGCACCAGGCGATGGTGGCCGCCGTGCGGCAGGCCAGCGCCGAGGAACAGCTGGCGCTGATCCGCGCCCATCCGGAGCTGGCCGGCAAGGCCATGATCGCCGGCACGCTCACCGCCGCCTCCACCGACGAACAGAGCCGCGCGGGCCTGACGCACTGCACGCCGCAGGAATTCGAGCGCCTGCACGTGCTCAACGCCGCCTACCGGGCGCGCTTCGGCCACCCGTTCATCCTGGCGGTGCGCGGCCCGCACGGGCGCGGCCTGACGCGGCACGAGATCATCGCGGCGCTCGAGCGCCGGCTCGAGCAGCCCGCCGACGAGGAGCGCGCCGAGTGCCTGCGCCAGATCCACCGCATCGCCGAGCTGCGCCTGAGCGACCGCTTCGGTGAGCCGCCGGCGCTGGGTCAGCGCGTCTGGGATGCCCTGGCCGAGCTTGCCCTCCACAGCGAGCCGCCGTGGGCCGAGGCCGGCCAACTCACCGTCACCTACCTGACCCCGGCGCACCAGGCGTGCGCGCGCACGCTGCTGGCGTGGATGCGGGAGGCCGGCTTCGACGAGGCGGGCCTGGATGCCGTCGGCAACGTGGTCGGCGTCTTCCATGGCCAGCATGCGGATGCGCCGCGGCTGCTGCTCGGCTCGCACTACGACACGGTGCGCAACGCCGGGCGCTACGACGGGCGGCTCGGCATCGTGCTGGCGCTGGAGGTGGTGCGCGAGCTGCATCGCCAGGGCCGGCGGCTGCCGTTCGCGCTGGAGCTGGTCGGTTTCGCCGAAGAAGAGGGGCAGCGCTTTCCAGTCACGTTCCTGGGCTCCAGCGCGCTGGTCGGCGCGTTCGATCCGGCGTGGCTACAGGCGCGCGACGCGCACGGGGTGACGCTGCGCGAGGCGATGCTGGCCGCCGGGCTGCCCGGCACGATGGAGGCGATCGCCGCGCTGCGCCGCGACCCGGCGCGCTACCTGGGCTACCTGGAGGTGCACGTCGAGCAGGGGCCGGTGCTGGCGCGGCGCGAGGCGCCGCTGGGCGTCGTCACCTCCATCAACGCCAGCGTGCGCGCCCGCGGCGCCTTCGACGGCCTGGCCTGCCACGCCGGCACCACGCCGATGGAGGCGCGGCGCGACGCGCTGCTGGGCCTGGCGGAGCTGGCGCTGGCGGTGGAGCGGCTGGCGCGCGCGCAGCCACCGGCGGTCGGCACCGTCGGCATGGCCGAGGTGCCCGGCGGCTCGATCAACGTGGTGCCGGGCCGCTGCACCTTCACGCTCGACCTGCGCGCCCCCAGCGACGGGCAGCGCGACGCGCTGCTCGAGCAGGTGTGCGCCGAGGCCGAGACGATCGCGCAGCGCCGCGGCCTGCGCCTGACGCTGGAGGAGACGCTGCGCGCCAGCGCCGCGCCGTGCGACGCCGGCCTGCGCGCGCGCTGGGCGCGGGCGGTGGCGGCGCTGGGCCTGCCGGTGGTGGAGCTGCCCAGCGGCGCCGGCCACGACGCCATGATGCTGCACCGCAGCATGCCGCAGGCGATGCTGTTCGTGCGCGGCGAACACCTCGGCATCAGCCACCACCCGCTGGAGTCGAGTACCGCGCACGACATCGACCTGGCGGCGCAGGCGCTGCGGCGGCTGCTGCACGACTGGGCCGAGGAGCTCGCATGACCGCCCACGACGCGCCCCACCCCGACCACGCCCGGCTCGACGCCTGGATCGCCGCGCACTTCGACGAGCAGGTGCGCTTCCTGCAGGCGCTGATCCGCATCCCCACCGACACCCCGCCCGGCGACAACGCCCCGCACGCACAGGCCACCACCGAGTGGCTGCAGCGCTGGGGCTGGACGGTGGAGCGCCACCCGGTGCCGGCGGACGAAGTGCGCGCCGCCGGGCTGACCTCGATCACCAACCTGATCGTGCGCCGCCGCTTCGGCCCCGGCCCGACGATCGCGCTCAACGCCCACGGCGACGTGGTGCCGCCCGGCGAGGGCTGGACGCGCGACCCCTACGGCGGCGAGGTCGCCGACGGGCGCATCTGGGGCCGCGCCGCCGCCGTCAGCAAGAGCGACTTCGCCACCTACGCGTTCGCGCTGCGCGCGCTGGAGGCGCTGGGCACACCGCTGCGCGGCACGGTGGAGCTGCACTTCACCTACGACGAGGAGTTCGGCGGCGAGCTCGGCCCCGGCTGGCTGCTGCGCCAGGGCCTGACCCGCCCGGACCTGCTGATCGCGGCGGGCTTTTCGCACCAGGTGGTGGTGGCGCACAACGGCTGCCTGCAGCTGGAGGTGACGGTGCACGGCACGATGGGCCACGCCGCCATCCCCGACAGCGCCACCGACGCGCTGCAGGCCGCCACGCACATCCTGCAGGCGCTCTACGCGCTCAACCGCGACTACCTGCAGGTGCGCTCGGCCATCCCCGGCATCACCCACCCCTACCTCAACGTCGGCTGGATCGAGGGCGGCACCAACACCAACGTCGTGCCGGGCCGCGTCACGCTGCGGCTGGACCGGCGCATGATCCCGGAGGAGGACCCGGCCGAGGTGGAGGCGCGGCTGCGCGCCGTCATCGCCGAGGCCGCCGCGAGCTGGACGCCGCCGCGCGGCGGGCGCGACGTGCGCGTGGAAGTGCGCCGCCTTCTGCTGGCGCACGCGCTCAAGCCGCTGCCGGGCCAGCAGCCGCTGGTGGCGGCGCTGCAGCGCCACGCGCGCGCCGTCTTCGACGAGGACATCCCCGCCGTCGGCACGCCGCTCTACACCGACGTGCGGCTCTACGCCGAGCGCGGCATCCCCGGCGTCATCTACGGCGCCGGCCCGCACACCGTGCTGGAATCCAACGCCAAGCGCGCCGACGAAAACCTGCGCCTGTCGGACCTGCACGGCGCCACGCGGGTGGTGGCGCGCACGCTGCGCGACCTGCTGGCCTGATGCCCGCGCTGGTGCGCGCGCGCACCACTGCGGGGCACCGGGTTTGCCCGGGGTTGCGGCCATGGGGCATCTGTATACAGTTTTGCACACGAAAAGAGGGGTTGAGCCGCCGGCGCCCTTGGCATCGGAATTGCTTCCCCTGCGTCCGGCACACACCTTTCCACCCAGGAGCAGCCTCATGGACAAGCGATCCTTCCTGAAACACGGCGCGGCGCTGGCCGCCGCCTGCGCCCTGCCGGGCCTGGCGCGCGCGCAGAACCTGCCGATCAAGTTCCAGCTCGACTGGCGCTTCGAGGGCCCCTCGGCGCTGTTCCTGCTGCCCGCCGCCAAGGGCTACTTCCGCGACGCGGGGCTGGACGTGACGATCGACGCCGGCACCGGATCGGCCGCGGCGGTGCAGCGGGTGGCCTCCGGCACCTACGACATGGGCTTCGCGGACATGGCGGCGCTGATGGAATTCCACGCCAACAACCCGGACGCGCCGAACAAGCCGGTGGCGGTGATGATGGTCTACAACAACACGCCGGCGGCGGTGCTGGCGCTGAAAAAATCCGGCATCGCCAAGCCCGCCGACCTCACCGGCAAGCGCATGGGGGCACCGGTCTTCGACGCCGGCCGCAAGGCGTTTCCGATCTTCCAGAAGGCCAACGGCGTCGGCCAGGTCACCTGGGTCACGATGGATCCGCCGCTGCGCGAGACGATGCTGGTGCGCGGCGACGTCGATGCGATCACCGGCTTTTCGTTCACCTCGCTGCTGAGCCTGGAAGCGCGCGGCGTCAAGCCCGACGAGGTGGTCATCATGCCGTACGCGGAGCACGGGGTTAGGCTGTACGGCAACGCCATCATCGCCTCGCCCAAGCTGGTGCGCGAGCGGCCGGCGGCGGTGACGGCGTTCCTGACCGCGCTGGCGCGTGGCGTGCGCGAGGTGCTGGCGCAGCCGGATGCGGCCATCGAGTTCGTCAAACAGCGCGACGCCATCATCAACGTCGAGCTGGAGCGGCGCCGCCTGCGGCTGGCGCTGGACTCGGTGGTGGCCAGCGCCGACGCGCGCCGCGAGGGCTTCGGCCAGGTGGCGCCGGGCCGGCTGGCGCTGATGGCCTCGCAGATCTCCGACGCCTACGGCACCCGCACGCGCGTCGATCCGGGCGCGGTGTGGACGTCGGCGCTGCTGCCGGCGGCGCCGGCGCTGGAGGTGTTCCCGCGCGCGCGGGGTTGAAGTGCGGACGCTGCGCCCATGACCGACACCGCCCCGTTCATCGAGTTCCGCGACGTCTGGCTCGCCTACAACGACGAGCTGCTCGCGCGCGGCCAGTTCGCGGTCGAGGCCATCGACCTGCAGGTGCCGCGCGGCGCCTTCATCGCCATCGTCGGCCCCTCCGGCTGCGGCAAGAGCACGTTCATGAAGCTGGCCACGGGGCTCAAGCCCCCCAGCCGCGGCAGCATCTGGGTCGATGGCCAGCGCGTCAGCGGGCCGCTGAAGATCTCCGGGATGGCGTTTCAGGCGCCGTCGCTGCTGCCGTGGCGCACCACGTTGGACAACGTGCTGCTGCCGCTGGAGATCGTCGAGCCGTACCGCAGCCAGTTCCGCCAGCGCCGCGCCGAGTTCGAGGCGCGCGCGCTGAAGCTGCTGCAGTCGGTGGGCCTCGGCGGCTACGAGCGCAAGTATCCGTGGGAGCTCTCCGGCGGCATGCAGCAGCGCGCCAGCATCTGCCGCGCGCTGATCCACGAGCCCCAGATGCTGCTGCTGGACGAACCGTTCGGCGCGCTGGACGCCTTCACGCGCGAGGAGCTGTGGTGCACGCTGCGCGACCTGTGGCAGGCGCAGCGCTTCAACGTCATCCTCGTCACGCACGACCTGCGCGAGGCGGTGTTCCTGGCCGACACCGTCTACTGCATGAGCAAGAGCCCGGGGCGCTTCATCGTGCGGCGCGACATCCCGCTGCCGCGTCCGCGCGAGCTGGAGGTGACCTACAGCGCCGAGTTCACCGACATCGTGCACGAGCTGCGCGGCCACATCGGCGCGCTGCGCCGCCAGGGCAGCGCGCTGCCGCAGTGAAGCCCCCCGAAACGAAAAAGGACGCCGGACGATGGCCCATCGCAAGACCGCCGAACGCTGGGCGCCGTGGCTGCTGCTCGGCGCGATTCTGATCCTGTGGCAGGTGATCTGCTCGGGGCTGGGAGTGTCGGAATTCATCTTTCCGAGCCCCGCGCGCATCGCCGAGCAGCTCGTCGAGCACCGCGGCGCCATCGCGCAGCACGCCTGGCGCACCTTCTGGGTGACGATGGCAGGCTTTGCGATCGCGATCGTCGTCGGCGTGCTGCTGGGCTTTCTGATCGGCAGCTCGCGGCTGGCCTACGCGGCGCTGTACCCGCTGATGACGGCCTTCAACGCGCTGCCGAAGGCCGCCTTCGTGCCGATCCTGGTGGTGTGGTTCGGCATCGGCATCGGGCCGGCGATCCTGACCGCGTTCCTGATCAGCTTCTTTCCGATCATGGTCAACATCGCCACGGGTCTGGCGACGCTGGAGCCGGAGCTGGAGGACGTGCTGCGGGTGCTGGGCGCGCGCCGCTGGGACGTGCTGACCAAGGTCGGCCTGCCGCGCTCGCTCCCCTATTTCTTCGGCTCGCTGAAGGTGGCCATCACGCTGGCCTTCGTCGGCACCACGGTGTCGGAGATGACCGCCGCCAACGAGGGCATCGGCTACCTGCTGATCTCGGCCGGCTCGGCGATGCAGATGGGGCTGGCGTTTGCGGGGCTGATCGTCGTCGGCGCGATGGCGATGCTGATGTATGAACTCTTCAGCTGGATCGAACGCCACACCACCGGCTGGGCGCATCGGGGCTCGCAGGCGGCCTGAGGCGGGGCGTCCCGCCCCGCGCGGCCTCACTCGTGCCGCAGCGCCTCGATCGGATCGAGGCGCGCGGCGCGCCGCGCCGGGACGTAGCCGAACGCCACCCCGATCAGCGCCGCCACCGCGAACGCGATCAGGTTGATCAGTGGATCGAACACAAACGGCACGCCCATCGCCAGGCTCAGGCCGACGCTGGCGGGCAGCGCCAGCAGCAGCCCCACCAGACCGCCGAAGGCCGCCAGCACCACCGCCTCGACGAGGAACTGCCCCATCACCTCACGCTCCAGCGCACCGATGGCCAGCCGCAGCCCGATCTCGCGCGTGCGCTCGGTCACGCTGACCAACATGATGTTCATGATGCCGATGCCGCCGACGACGAGGCTCACCGCGGCCACCGCGCCGAGCAGCATCGTCATGATGCGCGTGGTGCCGGCCATGGTCTCGCCGAGCTGCGCGGTGTCGAGGATGTTGAAGTTGTCCTCCTCGCCGTCGGCCAGGCTGCGGCGCTCGCGCAGCAGCGCGCGCAGACCGGCCTTGACCGCCTCGGCATCGGCGCCGTCCTGCATCGAGACGTGCAGCGTGGAGACGCGCGTGTGCCCGACCACGCGCCGGTGCAGCGTGGTGATCGGCATCAGCACGATGTCATCCTGATCCTGGCCGAACGCGCCGGTGCCCTTCGGCGCCAGTACGCCCACCACCTCGCACGGCATCTGGCGCACGCGCACGCTGTCGCCCACCGCAGGGTTGGGGCCGTAGAGCTCGCGGCGCACCGTCTCGCCGAGGATGCACACCGCCGCGCCGAGCCGGTGCTCGTCCTCGGTGAAGGCGCGGCCGTCGGCCAGCGTCCAGTTGTTGGTCAGCAGCCAGTCGGCGCTGCCGCCGACGAGACTGGCACTCCAGTTGCGACCGTTGGCCACCACCGCGCCGCTGGAGCGCGCCTCCGCCGCCACCGCCAGGACGCCTGGCACCTGCGCGGCGATCGCCTGCGCGTCCGCCAACTTAAAGGCAGGGGCGCCGCCTGCGCCGCCGGGCCCCAGCCGCTGACCCGGTCGCACCTGCAGCAGGTTGACACCGAGGCTGGCGATCTGCTGCTGGATCGCCAGGGTGGCGCCGTTGCCGACGGTGACCATCGTCACCACCGCCGCCACGCCGATGACAACGCCGAGCACCGTCAGAAACGAGCGCAGCAGGTTGCGCCGAATCGAGCGCAGCGCCAGCATGATGGTGTTGCCCCACATCGCGCCTCACCCTCCCTTGGCCACCGCCGCCTCGCGGCGCTGCTCGCGCTCGATGCGCCCGTCGCGAAAATGCACCACGCGCGGCGCGTAGGCGGCGATGTCGGGCTCGTGCGTGACCATCAGCACGGTGATGCCGCGCTCGCGGTTGAGGCGCGTGATCAGCTGCATGATTTCATGGCTGCGCCGGGAATCCAGGTTGCCGGTGGGCTCGTCGGCCAGCAGCACGCGCGGCTGCGTGACGATGGCGCGCGCGATCGCCACGCGCTGCTGCTGCCCGCCGGAGAGCTCGGCCGGCGTGTGGTGCTCCCAGCCCTCCAGCCCCACCTCCGCCAGCGCCGCGCGCGCCGCCGCGTGGCGCTGGCGCGCCGGCTCGCCGCGGTAGATCAGCGGCAGCTCGACGTTTTCCAGCGCGGTGGTGCGCGGCAGCAGGTGAAAGCCCTGGAACACGAAGCCGAAGTGGCGCCGCCGCAGCCGCGCCCGTTCGTCGCGCGAGAGGTGCTGCACCGGCACGCCGAGGAAGCGGTATGCCCCGCTGGAGGGCGTGTCGAGCAGCCCGAGGATGTTCATCGCGGTGGACTTGCCCGAGCCGCTCGGCCCCATGATGGCGACGAACTCGCCGGCCTCGACGTCCAGATCGACGCCGCGCAGCGCCTGAAACGCCGCCGCGCCGCGCCCGTAGGTGCGGGTGATGCCGCGCAGCGCGATCAGCGGCGCCTCAACCTGCGTCAGCCCGTTCATCGCCCGAGGCCGTTGCGGCGCTGCTCGACGATCACCGGCAGGCCCTCCTCCAGGCCCTCGCCGCTGACCTCGGTGAAGCGCCCGTCGCTGATGCCGGTCGTCACCGGCAGCGCCTGCGGCTGGCCGTCGCGCAGGATCCAGATCTGCCGCTGGCCGCCGGGGCGGCTGTCGACCCGCACCGTCTTGCGTCCCGCGCTCGGCGCCTTCGGCATGAACAGGCTGGCCAGCCCGCCGCCCCCCTGCGCCGGCGCGGCGGCCGGGTCGCTCGGCGTGAAGCGCAGCGCCGTGTTGGGCACCAGCAGCACACCGTGGCGCTCGGCGGCGCGGATGGTGGCGGTGGCGGTCATGCCGGGCCGCAGCGACAGGTCGTCGTTGCGCACGTCGAGCGTGGCGGTGTAGGTGACGACGTTGTCGGTCTTGGTGGCGCCGTAGGCCACGCGCTCCACCCGAGCGGGATAGCGCCGCCGCGGGTAGGCCGCCACCGTGAAGGTGGCGGCCTGCCCCTCGCGCACGTGGCCGACGTCGGCCTCGTCGACCGCGACGTCGAGCTTCAAACGGCGCAGGTCCTGCGCGATCGTCAGCAGCGTGACCGCCTGCAAGGAGGCCGCCACCGCGTTGCCCGGGTCGACGTTGCGCGCCAGCACCACGCCGTCGATCGGCGAGCGGATCGACGCCTTGGCCAGGTTGGTCTCGTTGGTCGAAAGCGTCGCGCGCGCCTGCTCCACCGCGGCGCGCGCCACCGCCTGCTGCGCCTGCGCGCGCTGCAGCGCCGCGCGCGCGGCGTCGAGCTCGCTGGCCGCGGGCGTAGCGCCGCCGCTTAAGCGCGCCAGCTCCTCCAGCCGCGCCAGCGTCGCCTGCGCCTCGCGCGCGCTGGCGTCGGCCTGCTGCACCTGCGCCTCGGCCGAGGCCAGCGCCGCGCGCGCCGCCTGCACCTGATCCTGCAGCTTGGCGGTGTCCAGCACCACCAGCACCTGGCCGCGCTGCACGCGGTCGTTGACGTCGACCCGCACCTCGCGCACGGTGCCGGAGAGTTCGCTGCCGACGTTGACGGCGCGCACCGGCTGCAGCGTGCCGTTGGCGGTGACGTTGAGCACCAGGTCGCCGCGCTTGAGCGGCTCGGTGACGTAGACGGGCTTGGCCTGCTCGGCGCTGCGCGCGCGCCACGCCTGCCAACCCCAGGCGGCGCCCAGCGCTACGATCAGCAGCAGCCACGGCCACGGGCGGCGCCACCCGCGCGGCGCCCGTTCGGGGCCGAGCAGGCGCTGCACGTCGGCGTCGGCGGATCGGGGTTTTCGCTTCCAGCCCAGCATCGTCAGTCCTGTTTCGGGTTGGCGGCCACGGTGTCGGTTTCGGCTTGCGGCGTCCAGCCGCCGCCCAGCGCCTTGGCCAGCCGCACGTAAGCCGCGGCCAGCTGCGCCTGCGCGGCGACGCGCTCGCTGCCGACGGACAGCCAGGTGCGCTGCGCCTCCAGCAGGGCGCGCAGGTCAGCCAGCCCGGCGCGGTGGCGCTGCGTGGCCTGCTGCAGCGCGGCCTCGGCAGCCGCCTCGGCGGCGCGCAGGTGCTGCACGCGGGCGCGCTCGGCGGCGATGGCCACCAGCGCGTTTTCGACGTCACGCAGCGCCGCCAGCAGCGCACCTTCCAGCGCTGCCCGCGCCTGCTCAACGGCGGCCTCTTGCTGGCGTTGCTGCGCCTGGCGCAAGCCGCCATCGATCACCGGAGCCAGCAACGCCGCCGCGAGGCTGCGCGTCAGCGCCGCGGGATCGAACAGGTCGGTGACCCGTGGCGCCTGCCAGCTCAAACTGCCGGTCAGCGTCAGCGTCGGCCAGCGCGCCACCTCAGCCTGACGCAAGCGCGCCGCCGCCGCTTGCAGACGCGCTTGCGCGGCGGCCACATCAGGCCGCTGCGTCAGCAGCTGCGCCGGCAGCGGCAGCGCCCAAGCGGGCGGCGGCTCGGGCGGCTCGCGGCGCGGCTCGGCCAGCACCTGCCCCGGGGCGCGCCCGGCCAACAACGCCAAGGCGTGCAACGCTTGACGTTGCGCGGCCCGCAGCGCGGCGAGGCTGGCGCGGGTTTGCTCCAAGCTCGCGCGCGCGGTGTCCAGATCCTGCTGCGGCGCCAGGCCAGCCTGCACGCGCCACGCGGTCAAGCGCACGCTGTCTTCCTGCGCCGCCAAGCTTCGGGCAGCCAGCTCCGAGCGCTCGCGCGCGCTCCAGCCGTCGAAATAGGCCAACGCCACTTCCGCCGCCAGCGACACGCGCGTCCACGCCAGCGTCGCGGCGCTGGCCTGCGCGTCGGCCTGCGCCGCCTGCACCGCGGCGGCGCGGCGCCCCCAAAGGTCGAGCTCCCAGCTGGCGTCCAGGCCAGCCCCGAAAAGGTTGCCGCTGGCCGCCTCGGTGGCCTGGCGTCGGGCGCGCACTCCGGCGTCCAGCGTTGGGCTAAGGGCGGCCTGCGCCGCTTGCCGCGCCGCCCGCGCTTGCGCCAACGCCGCGGCGGCGCTGCGCACATCGGCGTTGGCTTGCAACGCGGCTTGCACCCAGGCGTTCAGCGCCGCGTCGCCAAAGCCCTGCCACCAGTTTTCCGCCGCTAACGGGGGCCCTGGCACGACGCCTTGGTCGGCGGCGCTCCAAGCCGTCGGCAACGCCAGCGCCGGCTCGGGCGCGGCGGCACGGGGCGGCGTTGCGCACCCTCCCAGCGCCCCCGCAACCAGCAGCAGCGCGCTGACCGACCAGCCGTAACGACAACCGAAGCGAACCATGCGGCTGCGCATCATGCGGCATCGACGTTGCTGCTGTGTTGCAGGGCTGGCGCGCCAGCCACGTGCACGTCGCGCACGGCGCGCTCGTCGGCCAACATGATGAAGGCAAACAGCCATTCGGCAAGGCTTGCCGCCTGCGCAGTGCGCCGCGCCAGCAGCGGCGTGGCCTGCGGGTCGAGCACGACAAAGTCGGCCTCGCTGCCGGGGGCGAGCGACCCCACCACGCCCTGCAGCCCCAAGGCGCGCGCGGCACCGGCGGTGTGCTGCCACCACAGGTCTTCCGGCGCCAGGCTCACCCCGAGCTTGGCCGCGCCGTCGCCGCGCACCGCCGCGCGGCCGACCGTGTAGGCGGCGCGCATCGTCGCGAAGGGGCTGAAGCTCATGCCGCCGCCGACGTCGCTGGCCAGCCCCAGCGTCACCCCCGCCGCGCGCGCCGCCCCGTAGTCGAAGAAGCCGCTGCCGAGAAACAGGTTGCTGGTCGGCGACACCGCGATCGCCGCGCCGCTGTCGGCCAGTCGCGCGCGGTCGGCGTCGTCCAGGTAGATGCCGTGCGCATAGACAGCCCGGCGCCGCAGCAGGCCAAAACGCTCATAAACGGCCAGGTAGCTGCGGTCGTGCGGGTAGAGCTCGCGCACCCAGCGCACCTCATCGACGTTTTCGGCGACGTGCGACTGGATCCAGACGTCCGGGTGGCGCGCCGCCAGCTCGCCGGCGCCGCGCAGCTGGGCGTCGCTGCAGCTGGGGGCAAAGCGCGGCGTGATCGCGTAGCCGAGCCGGCCCTGGCCGTGCCAGCGCGCGATCAGCGCCTCGGTGTCCGCCAGACTCGTTTCGGTCTCGTCGCGCACGCCGTCCGGGCTGTGGCGGTCCTGCAGCACCTTGCCGGCGATCCAGCGCAGCCCGCGCGCCTGCGCCTGGCGCAGCAGCGCGTCCACCGACGCCGGGTGCGAGGTGGCAAACGTCAGCGCCGTCGTGACGCCATGGCGGCGCATCTCGTCGAGAAAGAACGCCGCCACCGCCTCGGCATGCGCCGGGTCGGCAAAGCGCGACTCGTGCGGGAAGGTGTAGCGCTCCAGCCACGGCAGCAGCCCGTCGGCCGGCGCGCCGATGATGTCGGTCTGCGGGTAGTGCACATGCAGGTCGATGAAGCCGGGCGCGATCAGCCGGCCCCGCTCATCCTGCACCGGCACCTGCGGCCAGCGCGGGCGCAGCGCCTCGAAGGCGCCGATGGCCTGCACGCGCCAGACGCCATCGGCCCCCGGGGCGGCGACGAGCAGGCCGTCGCGCTCAAAGCGCAGATCAGGGTGGTCGGCGTCAGGGTCGAACCACAGCAGGGAGGCACGCCAGGCACGCATAGGGTGAGAGCTTATCGTCAAAAGAGACGCTGCGCCGTTCGGCTCGCCGATACCCCCAGGCGCATGCAGATCGCGCTAGCCGCGCAGGTGCCGCGGCGGCACGCGGCGTTGACGCCACCAACCCTGCGGCGCCAGCAGCAGTGAGATGGCATACCACGCGCCCAGCAGCAGCACGATGGTCGGGCTGGTGGGCCAGTCCGCTGCATACGATAGAACCAGCCCGAGCAGCCCCCCGGCCACGCCGGTGGCCACCGCCACCGCCAGCATCGGCTGCAGCCGCCGCGTCCACAGCCGCGCCGCCGCCGCCGGCAGCATCATCAGGCCGACGGCCATCAGCGTGCCCAGCGCGTGGAAGGAGGCGACCAGATTGACCACCACCAGCGCCAGGAACCCCTGGTGCGCCACCGCCCCCCAGCGGCTGACGCCGCGCAGGAACGATGGATCAACGCACTCCAGGATCAGCGGCCGCCACAACAGCGCCAAGCCGGCGACGGTGGCCAGCGCCACCGCCGCCAGCAGCCCCAGCGCCGCCTCGTCCAGCGCCAGCACCGAACCGAACAGCACGTGCAGCAGATCGACCTGCGTGCCGCGCACCGACAGGATCAGCACCCCCAGCGCCAGCGAGACGAGGTAGAACACCGCCAGCGCCGCGTCCTCGCGCAGCACGGTGTGGCGCGCCACCGCGCCGGCCGCCGCGGCCACCACCAGGCCGCCGAGCACGCCGCCCAGCGTCAGCGCCGGCAACGACAGCCCGGCCAGCAGGTAGCCCAGCGCCGCCCCGGGCAGGATGGCGTGCGACATCGCGTCGCCCATCAGGCTCATGCGCCGCAGCATCAGCAGCACGCCCACTGGCGCCGCCCCCAGCGCCAGCAGCACGCAGGCCAGCGCCGCGCGGCGCATGAAGTCGAACTCCAGCCCGGTGGCCGCCAGCAGCGCCTCAAACATGGCGCCGGCGCCCCCCGTGAGCCAACTCGGCCTCGTTGTCCGCATCGAGGTCGCACAGTTCGGCGCGTTCGTCGAACGCCTCCTGCAGCTGGCGCGCGCGCAGCAGGTTCGGCTCGGTCAGCACCGCCGCCGTCGGCCCGTGCGCCACCAGCTCGCGCGCCAGCAGCGTCGTCAGCGGAAACGCCGCGCGCACCAACGCCAGGTCGTGCAGCACCGCGATCACCGTGCGGCCTTGCTCGTGCCAGCGGCGCAGCACACAGACCAGGTCCTCCAGCGTGCGGGTGTCCACGCCGGTAAACGGCTCGTCCAGCAGCACCACCGGCGCGTCCTGCAGCATCAGGCGCGCGAACAGCGCGCGCTGGAACTGCCCGCCCGACAGCGTCTCCAGCGTGCGGCGTTCGAAGCCCTGCAGACCGACCTCGGCGATCGCCGCGGCCACGCGCGCGCGCTGCGCGGCATCCGCACGCCGCCACGGCCCGAGCTCGGGCCACAGGCCCAGGCCGACCAGCTCGGCCACGGTGATCGGAAAGCTGCGGTCCACTTCGCTGACCTGCGGCAGGTAGGCCACGCGCGCCGGCTCCACGCCGTCGATGCGACCGTGCATCGGACGCAAGCGGCCTGCCACGCACTTCAGCAGCGTGGACTTGCCCGCGCCGTTGGGCCCGACCACCGCCACGAGGCTGCCGGCCGGCCAGCGCAGGCTGACGTGGTGCACCGCCGGGTGGCGGTCGTAGCCGGCAGTCACGTCGTGCAGCGTCAGGTCGCCAAGGGTGGGCATGGTCAGCAGGCGCTGCGCATTCGGCAGCAAAAAGGCCAGTCTTTTGGACTGGCCCTGAGATACCTTGGCGCGGCTGGCAGGATTCGAACCCACGACCCCTTGGTTCGTAGCCAAGTACTCTATCCAACTGAGCTACAGCCGCGTCGTTGAAGCCTGCATTATAGCGCAAAAATCGGCGCCGTCCGGGCCGCGGCCGTCAGTGACGGAAGTGGCGCACGCCGGTGAAGACCATCGCCACGCCGCGCTCGTCGGCGGCGGCGATGACCTCGGCGTCGCGCACCGAGCCGCCCGGCTGGATCACGCAGGTGGCGCCGGCGTCCACCACCACGTCCAGCCCGTCGCGGAACGGGAAGAACGCATCGCTGGCCACCGCCGTGCCCTTGAGGCTTAAGCCCGCGGCCTGCGCCTTGAGGCTGGCGATGCGCGCGGAATCGAGCCGGCTCATCTGCCCGGCGCCCACGCCCATCGTCATGCCGTCCTTGCAGAAGACGATGGCGTTGCTTTTGACGTACTGCGCCACCGCCCAGGCGAACAGCAGGTCCTGCAGCTCCTGCGCGGTCGGCTGGCGGCGCGTGACGACGCGCAGGTCCTGCGGCCGCAGCACGTGGTGGTCGGCGGTCTGCACCAGCACGCCGCCGCCGACGCGCTGCAGGTGCAGCCGGTTGCGCGTGGCGGCCACGTCGGTGGGCAGCGCGATGCGCAGCAGCCGCACGTTGGTCTTGGCCTTGAACACCGCCAGCGCCTCCGGCGTGAAGTCCGGCGCGATCAGCACCTCGACGAACTGCTGCGCCACCGCCTGCGCGGCCTGGCCGTCCAGCGCCCGGTTGAAGGCGATGATGCCGCCGAAGGCGCTCGTGGGGTCGGTCTGGAACGCCTTGCGGTAGGCCTCCAGCGCCGTGGCGCCGATGGCCACGCCGCACGGGTTGGCGTGCTTGATGATGACGCAGGCCGGCGCCTCGAAGCCCTTGACGCACTCCCACGCCGCATCGGCGTCGGCGATGTTGTTGTAGGAGAGCTCCTTGCCCTGCAGCTGCTGCGCGGTGGCCAGCGACCCCACCGGCGCGTCCGGGTCGCGGTAGAAGGCGGCCTGCTGGTGCGGGTTCTCGCCGTAGCGCAGGTCCTGCACCTTGGTCCAGCAGGCGTTGAACTGGGCCGGAAACGGCAGCCGCGCCGGCTCGGCCTCGGCCGCCGGCACGCCGGCCGACAGGTCCAGCGCCGACAGATACTGGCTGATCGCGGCGTCGTACTGGGCGATGCGGTTGAACGCCGCCACCGCAAGCTGCAGGCGCGTGGCTTCGCTGACGCGCCCGGCATCCTTGAGCTCGGCCAGCACCGGGGCGTACTGCGCCGGGTCGGTCAGCACAGCCACGTCGCGCCAGTTCTTGGCCGCCGAGCGCACCATCGCCGGCCCGCCGATGTCGATGTTCTCGATCGCCTCGGCCAGCGTGCAGCCGGGCCGCGCCACCGTGGCCTCGAACGGGTACAGGTTGACCACCAGCAGGTCGATCGGGGCGATGCCGTGCTGCGCCAGCGCCGCCATGTGCGCCGGCGCGTCGCGCCGCGCCAGCAGGCCGCCGTGGATCCTGGGGTGCAGCGTCTTGACGCGGCCGTCCAGCATTTCCGGGAAACCGGTCACGTCGGCCACCTCGGTGACCGGAAGGCCGGCCTCGGCCAGCAGGCGGGCCGTGCCGCCGGTGGAGATCAGCTGCACGCCCAGCGCGTGCAGCTCGCGCGCCAGCTCCAGCACGCCGGTCTTGTCGGAGACGGAAATCAGGGCTCTCATCGTCAGGGATCCTCGGGGGTCGGTTGCGGTGAATCGGGGCTGGGCTTCAGCCGTCGAGCAGGCCGTGCTCAAGCAGCTTCTTGCGCAGCGTGTTGCGGTTGAGGCCCAGCCACTGGGCGGCGCGCGACTGGTTGCCGCGCGCGCGCGCCATCACCACCTCCAGCAGCGGCTTTTCCACCGCGCGGATCAGCATCTCGTGCAGGTTGGCCGGCTCGGTGTCGGCGAGCGTCGCGAAGTAGGCCTCGAGGCTTGCGCGCACGCAGTCGGGCAGGTGGGGGGACTGGGGATCCATGTCGGGGGTCGGGTTCGGGGTCGTCAGGCCGCCAGCGCCGCCTCGGGCTCGGGGCGGGCGACGGGTTCGGGGACAGGCGCGGCGTCGCGCTCGTCGAGGAACGCCTCCAGCGCCTGCAGCTGCGCCTGCGCCCGCTCGGCAGCGATCACCGCGGCGCGCAGCCGCTGCTGCGCCGCCGGCGGGCCGCCGAGGGCGCGCAGGTACCACAGCAGGTGCTTGCGCGCGCTGCGCACGCCGGCCGCCTCGCCATAGAGCGCGTAGTGGTCCAGCAGGTGCTCGCGCAGCCAGTCGCGCAGCTCGGCGGTGGTCGGCGGCGGGGCCGGCCGGCCGGTGCGCAGCTCGTGCAGGATGTCGCGGAACAGCCACGGCCGCCCCTGCGCGGCGCGGCCGATCATCACCGCATCGGCCCCGGTGTGCGCCAGCACCCGGCGCACCGCGGCCGCGCTGTCGAGGTCGCCGTTGGCCACCACCGGGATGCGCACCAGCGTCTTGACGAGCGCCGTGGTGTCGTGCTCGGCCACGCCGCCGTAGCCCTGCGCGCGCGTGCGCCCGTGGATGACGAGCATGCGCACGCCGGCGTCCTCGGCGATGCGCGCCAGCCGCGGCGCGTTGCGCACCGCGTCGCACCAGCCGGTGCGCATCTTCAGCGTCACCGGCACGCGGTGCGGCTCGCAGGCCGCCACCACCGCCTCGATGATCGATCCGGCCAGCGTCTCGTCCTGCATCAGGGCGGAGCCGGCCCACCGGTTGCAGACCTTCTTGGCCGGGCAGCCCATGTTGATGTCGATGATCTGCGCGCCGCGGTCGATGTTGTGGCGCGCCGCCTCGGCCATCATCGCCGGGTCGGTGCCGGCGATCTGCACCGCGATCGGCCCCGGCTCGCCGTCGTGGTTGGCGCGCCGCGCGGTCTTGAGACTGGCCTGCAGCTCCGGGCGCGAGGTGATCATCTCGCTGACCGCGTAGCCCGCTCCCAGCCGCTTGCACAGCCGCCGAAACGGCCGATCCGTCACGCCCGCCATCGGCGCGACGAACAGGCGGTTCGGCAAGACATACGGCCCCAAGGCCAAACCGGCGGTGATCATGGCTGCTGAAAAAAGAGGCACGATTGTATCGATCCCCGGGGGCTGCGCCGCTGGCCTTGGGCCCTCACACCCCCGTGCGATACTGAGTCCCCTGATTTTTCTTTCTTCTCAACGCAACCCCTCGCATGGAAGCGTGGTTTTCATCCCTGTTGCAGACACTCAGCCTGCCGGAGGTGGGCTTGAGCACCGTTTTTGTGGTCGCCCTGGTGTCGGCCACGCTGCTGCCGATGGGCTCGGAGCCGGCGGTGTTCGCGCTGGTCAAGCTCAACCCCGAGCTGTTCTGGCCGGCGGTGCTGGTAGCCACGGCGGGCAACACGATCGGCGGCGCCATCAGCTGGGCGATGGGCTACGGCGCGCACGCCGCCATCGACCGCGCGCGCGGCTCGCCCACGCACCTGCGCGCGCTGGAGTGGCTGCAGCGCTTTGGCCCCAAAGCGTGCTTGCTGAGCTGGCTGCCGGCGGTGGGCGATCCGTTATGCGCGGTGGCGGGGTGGTTGAAGTTTCCGTTTTGGCCGTGCGTGGCTTACATGGCGATCGGCAAGTTCGCGCGCTACGTGATCATGACGGCAGCGCTGCTGTGGCTGTGGCCGCAGGAAGGGCTGACCCGTTGGCTTGGCTGAGCCGATCGATCAAAGCCTGCTCGATCCGTTTCGGCAGCTCACGCATCAGGTCAGGCTTGTGCACCACGGTGACGCCCTCAAGCGCGTAGGCGTAGTCGGCGCGCTCGGCCTCATCCAGGGCCGTCAGCACGATCAGGTGGCAGCGGCCAAACAGCGCATGGCGGCGCAGCCCCAGCACCATCGAAGCGCCGTCGATCCCAGGTAGCAGAATGTCCAGAATCAGCAAATCCGGCTGCAATTGACCAAACGACACCAACCCGGAGATGCCGTCGTCCGCAATGTGGAGCTGCACTTCGGGAAAGCGCTGGCGCATCAACAGTTGCACCAGCTGCTGAAAGTGCACCGAATCCTCGATCAACAGCACGCTGGGCTGAGCCCCTCCTCGACCCGAGCGGCGCCGCCCCGCGCCGGCGGCGGGACCCACGCGGCTGCGCCGGATCCAAGAGCGCAGCGACTCTCCCGTGATGCGCCGGTGGCCGCCCGGCGTGCGCCACGCTTGCAGGTCGCCGCGATCGACCATCAGCTGCACCGAGCGCACCGCCATGCCCAGCATGCGCGCCACCTCCAGCGTGGTGTAGGTGGCCTGCGGATCGACCTCTTGCTCGATTTCGCTCACTTTGGCTTTCATTCCCACCATTTTCGCCGATTTGGCGCGCAGGCGCACGCCCACCCACGCACGGGCTCGAACCCACGCGTCACGTCAGCGACTTGAAGCGCACGCGCTTGGGCCGTGCACCTTCCTCGCCCAGGCGGCGCACCTTGTCGGCTTCGTATTCGGTGAAGTTGCCGTCGTAGAAATACCACTGGCTGTCGCCCTCGTAGGCCAGGATGTGCGTGCAGATGCGGTCGAGGAACCAGCGATCGTGGCTGATGACCAGCGCCGAGCCGGCGAACTCCAGCAGCGCCTCCTCCAGCGCGCGCAATGTCTCGACGTCGAGGTCGTTGGACGGCTCATCCAGCAGCAGCACGTTGCCGCCTTTGGCCAGCGTCTTGGCCAGATGCAGCCGGCCGCGCTCGCCGCCGGAGAGGTCGCCAACGCGCTTTTGCTGATCGTTGCCCTTGAAGTTGAAGCGGCCCAAGTAGGCGCGGCTGGGCATGACAAACTTGCCCACGACGATGTTGTCCAGCCCGCCCGAGACCTCCTCCCACACCGTCTTGTTGGGATCGAGGCAATCGCGGCTTTGATCGACGAACGCCAGCTTGACCGTCTGGCCGATGAGGATTTCACCGCGGTCGGGCTTTTCCACACCCTGGATCATGCGAAACAGCGTGGACTTGCCCGCGCCGTTGGGACCAATGATGCCGACGATGGCGCCAGCCGGCACGCTGAACGACAGGTTGTCGATCAGCAGCCGGTTACCAAAGCCCTTGCTGACGTTGCGAAACTCGATCACCTGCGAGCCCAGCCGCTCAGCCACCGGGATGAAGATCTCGTTGGTCTCGTTGCGCTTCTGGTATTCGACGTCGCACAGCTCCTCAAACCGCTGCAGGCGCGCCTTGCTCTTGGCCTGGCGGCCCTTGGCGTTGGCGCGCACCCACTTGAGCTCCTCCTTCATCGCCTTGCGGCGCGCGTCCTCGGCTTTTTGCTCTTGCTCGAGGCGACGCTCTTTTTGCTCCAGCCACTGAGAGTAGTTGCCCTTGTAGGGAATGCCCATGCCACGGTCGAGCTCCAGGATCCACTCCGCGGCGTTGTCGAGGAAGTAGCGGTCGTGCGTCACCGCTACCACGGTGCCGGGGAAGCGCTGCAAAAACTGCTCCAGCCAGTGCACGCTTTCGGCGTCGAGGTGGTTGGTCGGCTCATCCAGCAGCAGCATGTCCGGCTTGGACAGCAACAGCCGGCACAGCGCCACGCGGCGCCTCTCGCCGCCGGAGAGGTTGCGCACCACCGCATCCCACGGCGGCAGGTTCAGCGCATCGGCGGCCAGCTCCAGCTGCAGGTCGGTGTTTTCGCTGCCGGCGGCGGCGATGATGGCCTCCAGCTCAGCCTGCTCGGCGGCGAGCTTGTCGAAGTCGGCGTCCGGCTCGGCGTAAGCCGCGTAGATCTCTTCCAACCGCTTCTTGGCCGCCAGCGCCCCGCCGATGCCCTCCTCCACCACCTCGCGCACGGTCTTGTCGGGATCGAGCTGCGGCTCTTGCGGAAGGTAGCCGATCTTGATGCCCGGCATCGGGTAGGCTTCGCCTTCGAAGTCTTTATCCACCCCGGCCATGATCTTGAGCAACGTGGATTTGCCCGCGCCGTTGAGTCCCAACACGCCGATCTTGGCCCCCGGAAAGAAGCTCAGCGAAATGTCCTTCAAAATCTGCCGCTTCGGCGGCACGGTCTTGCTGACGCGGTTCATCGTGAACACATACTGGGCCATGGCAACGTCACCTTCAGCAAAAAACAACAAGGACGTGAAAAAAATGGCCCGGGTGAACCCGGGACTAGCGTGGATTATCCCAGTTATGCGACAATCCGCGTAGAGGATGCCGCATCCGTCACGGCGCCCTCAGTTTCCGTGTGCAGCACGCACTGCCTGAAAAAGCCCTATCGCCCAGACTGGAGGAAGGGCCCCCTGCGGCAGGCTCGTGCGGGTTTTGCCAAGACGTTTCATCGATCCCCGACTGAGCCGCCATCGTGCACCGCCACGACCGACCGTCGATGGCCACGGCTGCTTTGGCGATCGAAGGGTTGATGCCGCGCGCCCCGGCTTGGGCGCCCACCAGCAACGATGACATTCGACGATTTGCAACTGCTGCCCGCCCTGCTGCAGGCGGTGCGTGAACAGGGCTACACCGAGCCCACTCCGATTCAGGCGCAAGCCATCCCGGCCGTGCTGGCCGGCCGCGACGTGCTGGCCGGCGCGCAGACCGGCACCGGCAAGACGGCCGCCTTTGCCTTGCCGTTGCTGCAGCGGCTGGCCGCCAGCGGCGAGCCGCCCAAGCGTGGCCAATTTCGCCCGATCCGTGCGCTGGTGCTGACCCCCACGCGCGAGTTGGCTGCGCAAGTCGGTGAAGCCATCAAAGCCTATGGCAAGCATCTCAAACTGCGCACGGTGGTGGTGTTCGGCGGCGTCGGCCTCAACCCTCAGATTGAAAAGCTGGCCAAAGGCGCCGATATCCTGGTGGCCACGCCAGGCCGGCTGCTTGACTTGGCCGATCAAGGCCACGTCGATCTGTCCAAAGTTGAAATCCTGGTGCTAGATGAGGCCGACCGCATGCTCGACATGGGCTTCATCCACGACGTGCGCAAGGTGCTGGCGCTGCTGCCCGCCGACAAGCAAAGCCTGCTGTTTTCAGCCACGTTCAACGACGACATCAAGGCGTTGGCTGCCAGCCTGCTGCGCGAGCCGCAGCACATCCAGGTTACCCCGCCCAACACGACTGCGCAACGGGTGCGCCAAACCATTTACCCCGTGGGGCGCCAGCGCAAGATGGCGCTGCTGAAGCATCTGCTGGACACGCACGGCTGGAGCCCGGTGTTGGTGTTCACCCGCACCAAGTTCGGGGCCAACCAGGTGGCGCAAAGCCTCAACGAGCACGGCATTCGCGCCATGGCGCTGCATGGCAACAAGAGCCAAACAGCGCGCACGCAGGCGCTGGAGGCCTTTAAAGCCGGCGAGCTGCGCGTGCTGGTGGCCACCGACATCGCCGCGCGCGGCATCGACATCGAAGAACTGCCGTTTGTCATCAACTACGACATCCCCAACGTGCCGGAGGACTACGTGCACCGCATTGGCCGCACCGGTCGCGCCGGCACGCAGGGCCAAGCGCTGAGCTTTGTCAGCCTCGATGAGGAAGGCTGGATGATGGCCATCGAGCAGTTCATCGGCCAGCAGCTCGAAGTGTGCGCGTTGCCGGAGTTCATGCCGCCACCCGACGAAAAGGCTGAGCCGATCGCCATGGGTCGGCAAGTGCTGTGGGGCGGCGCAGGCCAGCCGCCCAGCCGCGAGGTGATGGCCGCCGCAGCCAAGGCCGCGCGCCGTGAGCTGCAGGAGCGCCTGCGCCAACGGCGTCAAGTTGGACAAGCCAGCGCCGGCTCTGGGGCGGCCGATGCCGCCATCGCAGCTGCGCCTGAATCCAACCAGGTCGATCCAACCGTGCGGGGGGCCGCTGACCCAGCCACAGACAGCCGCCACGCCAGCGAAGACGACGCCAGCGCTGAGCGCACCCGCATCGACCCGGAGCAGCGGCGCAACCGCAACCGGCGCCGTCGCGGCAAAGGCAAAGGAGGCTCGGCAGGTCAGCCTCTTCAGCCCACCGTCCCGGCTCAAGCCAACGTCAACGCTCGCCTGCAGCCGCCGCGCAAGCCGGCGCCGCCGCCGCGCGCGCAGCCTGACCCGCTGCGCACCGGCATCGACGCGCTCAGCGGACGACGCAACAAGAACAAGAAAAATCGTCCCAAAGGAGGCGGCATCGACCCGCTGCGCACCAGCTTCGGCCGCATCGGCTAAGGAGCCCGACACCATGCGCATCCTGCACACCATGCTGCGGGTCGGCGACCTGCAGCGCTCGATCGATTTTTACACCCGCGTGCTCGGCATGCAGTTGCTGCGCACGTCCGAAAACCCCGAATACCGCTACACGCTGGCCTTTCTCGGCTACGACGGCGGCAACCCCGGCCAGGCCGAGATCGAGTTGACCTACAACTGGGGCGTGGACAAATACGAGATGGGCACCGCCTACGGCCACATCGCCATCGGCGTGCCGGATGTGTATGCCGCCTGCGAGCGGATCCGCGCCGCCGGCGGCACCATCACGCGCGAACCGGGCCCGGTCAAGGGCGGCACGACGGTGATCGCCTTCGTCACCGATCCCGACGGCTACAAGATCGAGCTGATCCAGCGCGACGTTGACGCCCCCGGGGTAGGGCTGCGCTGACCGCGCTCACAACCGCTCGGCCCCGCCGAGGTAGGGCCGCAGCGCCTCGGGCACGGTGATGGTGCCGTCGGCGTTCTGGTAGTTTTCCAGCACCGCCACCAGCGCCCGCCCGACCGCCAGGCCCGAGCCGTTGAGCGTGTGCACGAGCTCGGTCTTGCCCTGCGCGTTGCGGAAGCGCGCCTGCATCCGCCGCGCCTGAAAGTCGCCGCAGTTGCTCACCGAGCTGATCTCGCGGTAGGCGCCCTGCGCCGGCAGCCACACCTCCAGGTCGTGCGTGCGCGCGGCGCCAAAGCCCATGTCGCCAGTGCACAGCAGCACCACGCGATACGGCAGGCCCAGTCGCTGCAGGATCGCCTCGGCGTGGCTGGTCATCTCCTCCAGCGCGGCGTGGCTGCGCTGCGGATGCACGATTTGCACCATCTCCACCTTGTCGAACTGGTGCTGGCGAATCAGGCCGCGCGTGTCGCGCCCCGCCGCGCCGGCCTCGGAGCGAAAGCACGGCGTGTGCGCGGTCAGCTTGATCGGCAGATCGTCCTCCGCCAGGATGGTGTCGCGCACCACGTTGGTCAGCGTCACCTCGCTGGTCGGGATCAGGTACTGCACCACCGCCTCGTCGCCGTGCGCGCCGCCGCGGCGCACCGCAAACAGGTCAGCCTCGAACTTCGGCAGCTGGCCGGTGCCGCGCAGCGTCTCAGCGTGCACGATGTAGGGGGTGTAGCACTCAGTGTAGCCGTGCTCGGTGGTCTGCACGTCTAGCATAAACTGGGCCAGGGCCCGGTGCAGGCGCGCGATCGGCCCACGCAGCAGGGCAAAGCGCGCCCCGCTGAGCTTGGCCGCGGTCTCCAGATCCAGCCCCAGCCGCTCCCCCAGCGCCACGTGGTCGCGCGGCGCAAACGGCAGCGGCGCCGGATCGGCCCCATAGCCGCCGTGCGGCGCCCAGCGGCGCAGCTCGACGTTGCCGCTTTCGTCCGGGCCGACCGGCACCTCGGGCTGCGGCAGGTTCGGCACCGCCAGCAGCAGCGCTTGCAGCTCGGCCTGAATGCTCTCCAAACGCGCCGCCGCGGCCTCCAACTCGGCCTTGATCGCGCCAACTTCGGCCATCGCCGCCTCGGCCTCGGCGTGCTGCCCGGCCCCCTTGAGCTGGCCGATGCGCCTGGACACCGCGTTGCGCCGCGCCTGCAGCTCTTCGGTGCGCACTTGCAAGCTTTTGCGCTCGGCCTCCAGCCGCTCGAACGCGGCCACGTCCAAAAACGGTTGCGGGCTTTGACGGGTTTCGAGTCGCGCCACCACCGCCGCCAGGTCACGGCGCAACCATTGGATATCCAGCATGGGCCCGATTGTAGAGGCCGCTGGCGGCCGCCCTGCCAAGCTGTTCAGCGGGGTTCAGTATCGGTGCCCGGTCAAAAACAACACCGCACGCATCAGCGCCAGCGCCATCCAGTCGCGCAGCTTGGCGTGCCAAGGGCGACTGCGCAGCGTGGCCAAATCCAGCGCGGCGCCTTGCTCTTGCAGCAGCTGCTCAAGCCGGCGCCGCAACGCCAGCGCAAAGCCGCGGTCGGTGGTCACCACGTTGGCCTCGCGCGCTAGCAAGAGGCTGATCGGATCGAGGTTGCTGGAGCCCACCGTGGCCCAGCGGTCGTCCACCACCGCCACTTTGGCGTGCAGGGCGCTGGGCGCGTATTCGTAAATCTCCACGCCAGCGGCCAGCAAGGCTTGATGCACCGGGCGCGGGGCGTGGTATTGCAAAAACCGCTCGTATTTGCCTTGGATGAGCAGCCGCACGCGCACGCCGCGCTGCACCGCCGCCAGCAAAGCGCGGCGCAGCCGCCGCCCGGGGATAAAGTAAGCGTTGGCGATGACGACCTGTTGGCGCGCGCGGCCGATGGCGCGCAGATACGCGCGCTCGATGTCATGGCGATGGCGCAGATTGTCGCGCCAGAGCAAGGCGGCGGCGGCACCACGCGCCTCAGGCCGCCGCTCAGCCCCCGACGGCGCAGCCGACTGCCCGCGCAGCAGGTCGTCCAGCCCGGCGACGCTTTCGCGCAGCGCGCACCAGGCTTGGCGCAAATCCCGCTGCGTGACCGCGTGCAGCGCCTCCACGCGCCACCACAGCAGCTCCATTTGCTCCAGCATCTCGGCCACCAGCGGGCCGCTGACCTGCAACGCAAAGTCCAGGCGTGGCCGCGGCAGCCGCCCCAACACGACATCATCGTGGTCGTCGATGAGGTTGACGCCGCCGCAGAAACCTAACACCCCATCCACCACGCACAGCTTGCGGTGCAAGCGCCGCCAGCGGCTAGGGATCAGCAGCCCCAAACGCCCCAGAGGTCGAAACGAGCGCCACTGCACCCCCGCCTCGTCAAAGCGCCGCCTCCACTGCGCGGGCACATGTGGCGTGCCGACCGCATCCACCATCAGCCGCACCGAAACGCCGCGTCGCGCTGCGCGCTCCAACGCCTCGGCCACCCGCAGCGCTGCATTGGCAAACGAAAAAATGTAGGTTTCCACGTGCACCAGCCGCTGGGCGCGGTCGATGGCGTGCACCATCGCCGGGATGAGCTCCGTGGCGCCTTCCAGCAGCCGCAGATGATGCCCCCGCTGCATGCGCGCGCTCATCCCCACGCCACCTCCGCCACCAACGGCAGGTGATCCGACAGCCGCCGCCACGGCGCCTCCCGCGGCGCGCGCAGCGTCAGCACGCGCAGCCCGCGCACATAGATGCGATCCAGCGCCAGCAAAGGCAGCCGCGCCGGAAACGTCGGCACGCGCACACCGGTCAGGGTGTGCAGATCGAGCCGCGCCAGATCGGCATGGAGCTGCTCGCCCCAATCGTTGAAGTCGCCGGCCACCACCAGCGGGGCAGCGGGCGGCACCGCCTCGGCCAGATAACGCCCGAGCGCGGCCACTTGCCGGCGGCGGCTGGCGTGCATCAAGCCCAGATGCACCACGATCACATGCAAGACCCGCTGCGCGCCTTGTGGCGCGGCGACGGCGGCGCGTTCAGCCTGCGTCGCTGGCGACGTCGGCACCGACAACGTCACATGCAGCAGCCCCCGCTGCTCCAGCGCGTGGTCGGAGACGTCCCGGTGCGCAAAAGCCAGCACCTCAAAGCGGCTCAGCAGCGCGTTGCCATGCTCGCCGTGGCGCGTCAGCGCATTGGTGTGATAGACCGCAAACCACCCCGGCGGGGCCAGCACCTGCGCCTGCGGCTCGTGCGGCCAATGCGCGCCAAAACGCCGGGCCAGCCGGTGGTGAAATGCGCGCACCTCCTGCAGGCAGACGATGTCGGCGTCCAGCTGCGCCACCGCGTGGCGCAGGTTGTGGATCTCCAGCCGCTGCAGCGGCCCCACGCCCTGCACCCCTTTGTGGATGTTGTAGGTGGCGATGCGCAGGATGGGCACGGATACGACCTGAACGAACAGCCGGGTTCAAGCCGTCGGCGATCGTAGCCGCCGCTGGTTAGACCTTTTGGCCTTTGCGCTTCCAACCCCAGTCTGGCCTCGGGGCGTCAGTTCAACACCTCGACATCGCTGCGCACCACCAGCAGGCCGTAGTCGCGGTCGAACGGCTCCAGCGCCTCCATCAGGCGGTCGCTCATCGGCAGGTCGCACATCACCTCGATGCGCACGTTGGAGCTCATGCGCCAGTTGCCGCTGCGTACGCCGTGCGTGCCGCGGCCGCGACAGTCGCTCACCGTGTAGCCGACGATGCCGAGCCGGTCGAACTCGCGCACCACCAGCGGCTCCAGCACCGCTTCGCAGTAGATGGTCACCAGTTTAAAAGCCTTGGCCATGGGCGCTTAGCCGGGAATGAAGGTGCGGGCCATCCACATGTAAATAGGAATGCCCACGAACAAATTGAAGGGGAATGTTACCCCAAGCGAGGCGCCAATGGACAAAGCCGGGTTGGCCTGCGGCACGGCAATGCGCATGGCCGCCGGCGCCGCAATGTAAGACGCGCTGGCATACAGCGTGGCCAGCAAGGTCGCGTTGCCCTGCGAGAACTCCAAATAGCGCGCGGTCAGGATGCCAATCGAAGCCGACACCAGCGGCATCACGATGGCAAAGCCCACCAGGAACGCGCCGTAGGAGCGGAACGCCGCGATGCGCGAGGCGGCCACCAGCCCCATCTCCAGCAGGAACAGCGCCAGCAGCCCCTTGAACGCTTCCTTGAACACCGGGGCAATGGGCTCGTAGCCCTTCTCGCCGGCGATGAAGCCGATGATGAGGCCGCCGATCAGCAGCAGGATGCTCTTGCCGAAGAACACCTCGTGCGCCAGCCGCCCCCAGTGAATCGAGCGCAGCGCCGCCAGCCCGGCGCTGGCTTGGCCGTCGCGGGCGTCACCCAAGCGCGCCAGCACCACGCCGAGGATGAGAGCGGGCATCTCCAGCAGCGCCAGATAGACCACCATGTAGCCGTCGTGCGCCCAGTCGCGCTCGATCAGCGTGGCCACCGCCACCGAGTAGGTGACGACGCTGACCGAGCCGTAGTGCGCGGCGATGGAGGCGGCGTCGTAGTGGCTGAGCTTGCCGAGGAAGCGCAACACCGGGTAGCCGATGATCGGGATCAGCATACCGGCGGCCAGCACGATGGCGCTGCTGGTGACGAGTTCGCCCAGTGGGTACTTGGACAGCTCCACCCCGCCCTTAAGGCCGATGGCCAGCAGCAGATAGATCGACAGCGCCTCATAGATGGCCGCGGGGATTTTGAGGTCGGACTTGCTTAGCCCCGCCAGCAGGCCAAGCAGAAAGAACAACACAATTGGATCGAACACCATGATGCGCTCGCCTCAATCTCAAGTCAGCCCTGCCAGTGGCGCAGGTAGTCGTGCAGCAGCTCCTGCACGGCCTGCGCCTTGACAACCAGCCCCAGATCAATCATCTCGGCGCCGACCGCCTCCAGCGCGGTGCTGGCCGGCACCGGCTGCGGCGTCAGGCGCAGCGATTCTTCACGAAAGAACACGGCGGCGATGACGCCGGCCAGCCACAGGCCGCTACCGTCGGCGGCACGGACGAACACCGGCGAGCCGCTGGAGCCCGGATAGACCGCGGCGTCGATCAGGAACTCGGCGCGGCCCTCGAAGTCCACTGCCGGCGGCGTGGCGGTGGTGCCGCGGCGCAGGATCGGCAGCGCGTTGACCTGGTCCCACACGCCGCTCGGGTAGCCGACGAACCAGACCTCCTCCAGCGCGTCGAGCTGGGCCAGCTCCGCCGCGCCGGCCAGCCGGTCGGTGCCGATCGGCTGCACGTAGAGCGGCGCGCCCTGCGCCGCGGCGGCCTCCAGCAGCGGCTGCAGCGGCAGCACCGCCAGATCGACCGCCGGATCGGGGTGGCGGTGCCACGCCTCGCCGAACTCGTCGATGCGCACCTCGAAGCGGCTGCCCAGCAGCGGCTGGCCGTCGCGCGCCAAGGGGAAGACCAGCGCGCCGCGCACCACGTCGTCCACCAGGTGGCGGTTGGTGACAACGAAGCGCGTGCGCCCACGCGCGTGCACGTGCTCGACGACGAAGGCGGTGCCGGTGCCGCTGCCGCCGCTGGCGAGCTCCGTCTCGACGCGCACGGTGTGGAACAGCAGCCGTTTGGCCGGGGTGTCGACGGTGAACGGCGCGCGCTCGGGGGTCATCGGGGGTGTCTCCTCGTGCCGCGTCAGCCCAGCGTGACGGTGCGCGCGCGGCGGTTGATTTGCGCCACCGCGCGCTCGGCGGCGGCCAGCGCCTCGGCGGCCTCGGCCTCGCTGCCCATCATCATCAGGCGGCCGAAGTTGCCAAACGGCTTGACGTCCACCAGCGTGACGTTGGCGGCCTTCTCGGCCTCGTTGGCGGCATACACCACGTAGCCGGCCGGCTCGCACTCGAAGATGAACAGCGTCTTGCCCGGCAGCAGCATCGAGCCGCGGCGCAGCTGGCGGTTGATCAGCGTGGCGTGGTCCGGCGTGACGGCGCGGATGTTTTCGGCCCAGGCCACGCGGCACGGCAGCCGATCTTCCAGCCGCGCGCCGAGCTGCTCCAGGATGATGTCGCCGGCGGCCAGCACCTCGCTCTGGTTGCGGTAGTGGATCTCCATCGAGCCAAACGCCCGCTCCACCACCTGCTCACCCATGCGCACGTTGGTGGCCTTGAGCGCGATGTCGCTCAAGCGGTGCACCGCCATGCCAGGGGCGACCTCGATCCACATGCAGGCATCGCCCGGCACCGGCAGAAAGCCCTGCGACGAAGTGCCGAGGTAGGAGGCCAGCTGCGGCTGCAGCGCGTCGATGAAGACGAAGGTGCGCAGCTGCACGCGCGCGCGGTCGGCCAGCCCCGCCGTCATCGCGTCAGCCCCAGGTAGAGCGTCGGCAGCACCTCCGGCAGGCGCTGCACGCGGTCCACCACCGTGTAGTGGCGCGCGCCGAAGATGCGCTCCACATACTGGTCGGCGCGCGGATCCAGCGTCAGGCAGTAGGTGACGATGCCGTCGCGCTTGAGCTCCTGCACCGCGCGCTGGGCATCGAAGCGCAAATATTGCGGGTCGCGCACATCGACGTCGGCCGGCTCGCCGTCAGTGAGGACGAAGACGATCTTCTTGCGCTGCGGCTGGCGCTTGAGCTGCTGGCCGGCGTGGCGCAGCGCGGCGCCGAGCCGCGTCGAGAACGCCCCCTCCAACGCCGCCAGGCGCGCCTTGGCCGGCTCGCCCCACGCCTCGCGGAAGTCCTTGATGCGCAGGTAGTGCACGTCGTGCCGCCCGTCGGAGCGGAAGCCGTGGATGGCACAGCGGTCGCCGATGCGCTGCAGCGCCTCGGCCAGCAGCGCCGCGGCGGCGCGCGTCAGGTCCAGCACCGTCTGCTCGCTGCCGCGCACCGGGTCGTTGGCCGAGGCCGACAGATCCAGCAGCAGCAGCACCGCCACGTCGCGCGTGTGCAGCCGGTGCTGCATCATGATGCGCGGATCGGGCTGCTGCCCCATGCGCAGATCGACCCAGGCGCGCACCGCGGCCTCGAGGTCGAGCTCGTCGCCGTCTTCCACCTTGCGGATGCGCTGCAGGCCCTGCGGCGCCATCGCCTCGATCATGTGGCGCAGCCGCTGCACGACGGGCTTTTGCTCGGCCAGCAGCGCGTCGATGCGCGCCGCATCGCCTGCCTGCGCGTGGCGCTCCAGCACGGTGACCCAGTCGGGCCGCTCCAGCTGGATCTGGTAATCCCACTCCGGGTAGTGCACCGGGTCGGCCACCGGCGGGCGGCCGAGCAGGGAGTTGATGGTCACGCCCTCCTGGTCGAGCCAGAACTCGGTCGGCAGGATCCAGACCTCCTGCGCGTCGTCGCCGGCGAACTCGACGTCGACCTCGTTGACCATCTCCATCACGTTGACCTTGCGGCGCACCTGCTGCTGGCGCGCCCAGGTCGCCGCCAGCGCCACGCTTTCGTCGTAGGCGCCGCTTTCCCAGATGGCGCGGTTGTCGTCGCGGTAGAGCGCGCGCTGCCCGTCCTGCCGCGCGGAAAACGCCGGCCAGCCTTCGGCGCGGATGCGCTCGCGCAGGCTTTCGGCGAGCTGCCGCCCCAGCGCCAGGCTGCGCTGCGGGTCGTCGAAGTCGGGCCAGGCGGCCAGCGCCTGCACCCCTTGCTGCACCCAGGGATCGCGGTCGGCCTGCGCGGCCTGCTCGTCCAGCCACGCCAGCGCCAGCCGGTTGATCAAGTCGCCGGCGCGCGTCGGCGGCTCCACCGGCGGCGGGTGCAGCGCGCGCCACTGCGCGCGCAGCTTCGGAAAGCGCCGCATCGCCGCGGCTTCCACGCGCGCGTCCTCCACCAGCTCCACCACCGCCTTGGTCAGCGCGTCCAGCCCCTCGTCCGGCAGCGGCGCACGCGCGAACACCAGATGCGCGGCGGCGTGGTTGGCCGCGGCGCGATAGACCTCCAGCGCCGGCACCAGCGGGCCGTCGTCGCCCTGCGGGCGCACGTCGTCGTAGGCGTCGGCGATGTGGATGACGAACTGCTCGATGTAGGGGCGCAGGCCATCGCGCGACTCGAAGTCGCCGGCGGTGGGGCGCAGGAAGAAGTCGCGCCCCCACAGCGCGCGCAGGTAGAGGTTGAGGCGGCGCTGGATGTCGACGAACAGCGTGCCGCGGCGCTCCTGCTGAAGCACCGCCAGCGCATCGGCGCTTTGCAGGCCGAAGTAGCGCCGCTGGCCCTCGACGTCGCTGCGGTACGCCTGCGCGCCCCACTGCACCCAGCGGCGCAGCCCGCCCAGCGTGAGCTGCTCCAGCAGCCGCGGCAGGTTTTCCAGCATCGGGCGCAGGCCCTGCGGCGCCTGCGCCAGCATGATGCCGAGCACGCTCAGGTATTGGCGAAACAGCTCCTGGTCGCCCAGCCGGCTGGCCGCAGCGGGGGCGGTCTGCACGATCAGCGTCAGCACCTGGCCGGAGGTCTTCGACGCCATCGACAGGAGGAAGTTGACCAGATCCGGCAGCACGTCCTCGCCGATGGCGCGCGCCACCGCCGGCATGTGCTGGATGAAACTGACCGCCACCTCCTCGCCGCGGCCGAGGTGGTGCAGCGCCAGCGCGCCTTTCAGGTAGTTGTCCAGCCCGCGCGACGACAGCGCGCGTGCGGCCTCCTGCCACGCGCCGCGCAGCACCTCCTGCGCGCCGTGGGGCAGCTCGGCCAGCAGCTCGCCGTAGTCGTCCAGGTGGATGGCCATGGTCGTCGGGCGCGGCGCGTCCGCTTCAGAAGTACGTCGTCACCGCCGCATCCAGCGCGTCGCGCATGTCGGCATCGTCGGTGATCGGGCGCACCAGCGCCATGCGGCAGGCCGACAGCGCCGGCACGCCCTGCGCGATCAGGCTGCCGGCGTGGATCAGCATGCGGGTGGAAATGCCCTCGTCCAGCCCGTGGCCCTTGAGGTTGCGCGCACGCTCGGCGATGTGCACCAGCTTGCCGGCGGTCTCACGGTCGACGCCGGACTCGTGCGCAACGATCTCGGCCTCGACCTCGTGCTCGGGGTAGTCAAAGTCCAGCGCGCCGAAGCGCTGCTTAGTGGACTGCTTCAGGTCCTTCATCAGGCTCTGGTAGCCGGGGTTGAAGGAGATGACGAGCTGGAAGTCCGGGTGCGCCTCGATGACCTCGCCCTTTTTCTCCAGCGGCAGCATGCGGCGCTTGTCGGTCAGCGGGTGGATGACGACGGTGGTGTCCTGGCGCGCCTCCACCACCTCGTCGAGGTAGCAGATGGCGCCATAGCGCGCCGCCAGCGCCAGCGGCCCATCCTGCCATCGCGTGCCCTGCGCGTCCAGCAGGAAGCGGCCCACCAGGTCGGAAGCCGTCATGTCTTCATGGCACGCCACGGTGATCAGCGGCTTGCCAAGCTTCCACGCCATGTATTCGACGAAACGCGTCTTGCCGCAGCCGGTAGGGCCTTTGAGCATCATCGGCATGCGCACCGCATAGGCGGCCTCATACAGCGCCACTTCGTCAGCCACGGGGCGCCAGTAAGGCTCGCGCGTGATGCGGTAGGCGGCCAGCGGGTCGGCCCCGCCGCTGGCGGTGGCCGCAGCCGGGCGCAGCGGCGCAGCGGCCGGGCTAGCGCTGGCCGCCGGCGCGGGGCGTGCGGCGCCCTGCCCTTGCTGGGCGCGGGCGGCGTAAAGTCGGCGCGTAAGCGTATTCATTTCGTGCAATCCATCGCAAGGGATCCACAAGCGGGTGGCGATCAATCGGGCCAAACGCGGCGCGGAAACAGCTCCCCGGCGCTGGACTTGGGCTCCCCCCCGTCGCCGCGCGGCGCCGCCGCGCTGGGCGCTGCGGCGATGTCCTTCGCCGTAACGCCCCCTGAGCGCCGACGAGCCGGCGCCGGATGCGCCTGCGCCGGCGACGCGCTGGGCGACTCGGCAGGGGCAGACGGCGCCCCTGCGGCGCTGCGCCGCGCGCCGCGCACGCTGGCGGCCAATTGTTCTGCGGTGCGGGTCATGTTTGCATCTCCTCGATCACGGCTTCGATCTCAGCCACCGCCGCGGCGGCCCGAGAGCCAAGGTCATACACGCTGACGCCTTGCAGGGCAGCAGTGCGATAGATGGCCCGACGCCGCACCACCGCGCGCAGCGCCGGCAGCTCAAATTCCCGCAACGCTTCGTGCATCGCGGCGGACAACGCGCTGCCCGGCTCCAACTGGTTCACCACCAGCCACGCCCGCAGAGTGGGACGGCGCGACTGCTCGGCGCGGATGGCCTCCACCAGTTGCCAGCTGGCCCACAAATCCAGCGGCGAGGGCAAGACCGGCACCAGCACCGCATCGGCTTCGCGCAACGCCCGTTGGGCCGCGGGGTGCTGCACGCTTGGGGGGCAATCCCACACCACGTGTTGCGCCCGCACGCCCCACGCCTGCTCGCCACCGCAAACGGGCAGCCATCCGGAGCGGCACCACTGCGTCGCCGAGCCTTGCGGATCGAGGTCGCCCAGCGCGGTCGAGCCGCGCCGCGCCAACCCCGCCGCCAGCTGCACCGCCAACGTGGTTTTGCCCGTTCCGCCTTTGGCGTTGAGCACGGCCAGCCGAGCCGGCAGTCCGCCTTGACTCATGCCGCCTGATCCAGCGATTGCGCCGCAGCGGTGATGCGGCGCGCCAGCTCCCGCTCCGCGTCGCTGACGCCGGCTTCGCCACCGATCGTGATGTTGACGTAAGTGGTGCCAAAGCTGATGTTCTGGGGGGCCAGGCCAAGCTCATCCTGCACCGCCGCGATGCGGTCAAGAAAGGCGCGCGTCTGCGCGTAGCGCTCGAACGCAAAACGCCGAAACAGCGCAGGCGGGCGCGTCTGCTCGGTCCAGCCGTCGATGGTGTGGTCGCTCATCGCCGTTACCCTTTTCGTCTTGCGTTGCCTCTGCCGACCCTCATCGAAGGGCCGCTCAAGCGTCCTGACTCCACGCGCCCCAATGCTGCGCCTCCTCGGCCGCCAGCTCGCGCATCAACGCCTCGCTGGCGGCATCGCGCACGCGGCGGGCGTGGTCGGCCGCATCTTGATACAGCGCTACGGCAGCTTGCTCGAGCTGGCGGTTCAAGGTCGCAAAATCCTCCACTCCACGCCCCAAGCGGGCTGGCGGCAAGGCACCTGCCGCTGGCGCCACGCCGAGCTCGATCAGGCGCTGCATCAGCCGCTCCGCATGCGCGAGCTCTTCCAAGGCTTCGCCGCGCAAGCGCTCGGCCAGCTCGCCGTGGCCCGTCAGACGGGCCAGCACCGATTGCGCCAGATACTGCTGCACCGCGGTCATCTCGTGCTGCAGCGCGCGCGTCAGCCAACCCAGAACCCGTGCATCGGCTGCCATGGTCAACCCTTAGGCGGCAGGTCTGGCTCAGCTGCGGGTGGAGGTGATCTCCGCATCGCGTCCCCCCCCGCTGGCATCGGGCCGGGTCGGCAGGATGCCCTCCACCTCGCTGTGCACGCGCGCGATGATGTGCGCCGCCACCAGGCCATCGCCCACGCGCTCGCACGCATCGGCCCCGGCCCGCACCGCCGCGTTGACCGCGCCGGTCTCGCCGCGCACCATCACCGTCACATAACCGCCGCCCACGAACTGCCGCCCAATCAGCCGCACCTCCGCCGCCTTGGTCATCGCGTCGGCCGCCTCGATCGCCGGCACCAGTCCGCGCGTCTCGATCATGCCCAGGGCAATGCCTGTCGTCGTCGCCATCGTTGCGCTCCTGTTTTCGATCATGGGGCGCCGCCTGGCCGGCGGCGCATGGGTTCACGCCACAAGCCGCCTTAAACCGTCGGCGCGGTGGGCAGGATGCCCTCCACCTCGCTGTGCACGCGCGCGATGATGTGCGCCGCCACCAGGCCATCGCCCACGCGCTCGCACGCATCGGCCCCGGCCCGCACCGCCGCGTTGACCGCGCCGGTCTCGCCGC
>NZ_VJNB01000007.1 GCF_007556595.1 Tepidimonas alkaliphilus | reverse complement strand
CCTCCGGCGCCGCATCAATCTCGTCATACTTCTTGGCCTGCCCACCATACTTGGCCGCCAGCACCGTCGTGATCGCCGCCGTCAGCGTCGTCTTGCCATGGTCCACGTGCCCAATCGTGCCCACATTGACGTGCGGCTTGGTCCGCTCGAATTTTTCCTTTGCCATGCTTGCAGCTCCGAATGGATGTTTGCCGAACTCACTCACACGCCCCAGCGCGGGGCTGCATTACCTTGTGCATGGTGCCCATGGGCAGGATCGAACTGCCGACCTCTCCCTTACCAAGGGAGTGCTCTACCACTGAGCCACATGGGCCTGCCGCCGCCCGCAAGCGGCCGCAAAAAACGGTCCGCACAACCAACCACCGGCGCGCCGCACTGGAGCGGGAGACGGGAATCGAACCCGCGTCATCAGCTTGGAAGGCTGAGGTTCTACCATTGAACTACTCCCGCGCCGAAGCCCGTCGGACGCAGACGCGGGCCAGCATAAGCCTTCAGTCTTGCCAACACAACCGGTTTCGCTGGTGGAGGGGGTTGGATTCGAACCAACGTAGGCGTAAGCCAACAGATTTACAGTCTGCCCCCTTTAACCACTCGGGCACCCCTCCGGCGAGAGCTCTGCATTATGCCATGTTTTCACGCGATTTCGCGGCGGCGTCGAATTGGCGCAACACCGACGCGCACCACAGCTCGAGGCGCGCCGCGCTGTCGGCGGCGGCGCGGATGCCATTGATGCTGCGCTGGCTCAAGTGCCGCTCGCACGCCAGCGCGGCGCCGCCCAAGCGCCCCTGAGCCTGCAGCGCGCGCACCGCCGCATGCGCCTGCGCGCCGCACGCCACCACCCAGCGCAAGCCAGCCAGCTCCGCGGCCAGCCGTGCGAGGTTGTCCGGCGCCAGCACCTCTTCCACGGCGGGCACCGAACGACCCGTCAGCGCCGGGTATTCCACCTGCGGCCACGCATTGGTGACGACATAGTCGGCCCGGTGCGGCGAAGGAAAGCGCCGCGGATCACGCTGGTGCAGCACCAACAGCACGCGCGCGAGGTTGGCACCCGTGCCGGCGGCGCACGGGTAGCCGCGCTGCACCTCGAAGCGGCCCGGGCAGATGAAGACGAAGCCGGTGACGGCGCCGGGACAGGGCTGGTAATGCGGCGTGAGGCCAGGCGCCGTCATCCACGACGCCGCGGGCGCCTGAGCGCTCATGCGCCGAACAGCGCGGCCAGCGCCGCGCCGGGGTCGTCGGCGCGCATGAACGCCTCGCCGACCAGAAAGGCCGGCACGCCGGCGTCGCGCAGGCGACGCACGTCGTCGCGCGAGGCAATCCCGCTTTCGGCCACCAGCAGCCGCCCCGGCTCCAGCCGCGGCAGCAGGTTCAGCGTCGTCTGCAGCGAGACCTGGAAGGTGCGCAGGTCGCGGTTGTTGACGCCGATGAGCGGCGTGCGCAGACGCTGCGCGCGCTCCAGCTCCGCGGCGTCGTGCACCTCCACCAGCACCGCCATGCCGAGTTCCTGTGCGATGGCCTCGAAGTCGGCCATCTGCGCGTCGTCGAGGCAGGCCGCGATCAGCAGGATGGCGTCCGCCCCGAGCGCGCGCGCCTCCCACACCTGGTAGGGATCGACGAGGAAGTCCTTGCGCAGCGCCGGCAGCGACGCCGCCGCGCGCGCCTGGCGCAGGTAATCGGGGTGGCCCTGGAAAAACCGCACGTCGGTCAGCACCGACAGGCAGGCCGCGCCGTGGCGCGCGTAGCTGGCGGCGATCGCCGCCGGGTCGAAGTCGGCGCGCAGCACGCCCTTGGAGGGGCTGGCCTTCTTGGCCTCGGCGATGACGGCGGGGCGCCCGGCAGCCTGCGCGGCGCGCAGCGCGCCGGCAAAGTCGCGCGGCGGGTCGTCGCGCCGGCTCGCTTCAGCCTGCGCGCGCACGGCGGAAAGCGGCGCGCGCGCCGCCGCGGCGGCCACCTCCTCGCGCTTGGTGGCGCAGATGCGCTGCAGGATGTCGCTCATGCGGCAGCCTCCGCAGCGAGCCGGTGCGTGACGGCAACGAACTGCTCGAGCTTAGCCTTGGCCGCGCCGCTGGCCAGCGCCGCGCGGGCGCGCGCGATGCCGGCCTCGATCGAATCGACGACGTCGGCGGCGTAGAGCGCCACGCCGGCGTTGAAGACGACGATGTCGGCCGCCGGCCCCGGCTCGCCGTCCAGCACCGCCAGCAGCTTGGCGCGCGATTCCTCCGGCGTGGCCACCTGAAGGCTGCGCTGGCCGGCCATCGCCAGGCCGTAGTCCTCCGGATGGATGTCGTACTCGAGGATCTGGCCGTCCTTGAGCTCGCCGACCATCGTGGCCGCCCCGAGGCTGACCTCGTCGAGCCCGTCCTTGCCCCACACCACCAGCGCGTGGCGCGCGCCCAGGCGCTGCAGCACGCGCACCTGGATGCCGACCAGATCCGGGTGGAACACGCCCATCAGGATGTTGGGGGCACCGGCCGGGTTGGTCAGCGGCCCGAGGATGTTGAAGATGGTCTTGACGCCCATCTCGCGCCGGATCGGGGCGACGTTCTTCATCGCCGGGTGGTGGTTCGGCGCGAACATGAAGCCGATGCCGACCTCGCGGATGCACTGGGCGATCGCCGCCGGCGCCAGGTTGATGTTGACGCCCAGGCTTTCCAGCACGTCGGCGCTGCCGGACTTGCTGCTGACGCTGCGCCCGCCGTGCTTGCTGACGCGCGCACCGGCCGCCGCGGCGACGAACATCGCGCAGGTGGAGATGTTGAAGGTGTGCGCGCCGTCGCCGCCGGTGCCGACGATGTCCACCAGGTGCGTCGGATCGTCGACCGGCACCTTGGTGGCGAACTCGCGCATCACCTGCGCGGCAGCGGTGATCTCGCCGATGGTCTCCTTCTTGACGCGCAGGCCGGTGAGGAGGGCCGCGGTCATCAGCGGCGAGATCTCCCCGCTCATGATCAGCCGCATCAGGTGCAGCATCTCGTCGTGGAAGATCTCGCGGTGCTCGATGACGCGCTGCAGCGCCTCCTGCGGGGTGAGGGTGTGGGGATGCGGCATCGTGGCTCTCCTGAAGGGGCCTCGGACGGGTGCGGTCTCAGGGGGTCTGCAGGAAGTTGCGCAACAGGGCGTGGCCGTGCTCGGTCAGGATGCTCTCCGGGTGGAACTGCACCCCCTGCACCGGCAGCTCGCGGTGGCGCACGCCCATGATCTCGCCGTCGTCACACCAGGCGGTGATGACGAGTTCAGGCGGCAGCGTGGCGCGCTCGATGGCCAGCGAGTGGTAGCGGTTGACGGTGAATTGGCGCGGCAGGCCGGCGAACACCCCCTCCTGCGTGGTGGTAATGAGGCTGGTCTTGCCGTGCATCAGCTCGCGCGCGCGCACGATGCGAGCACCGAAGGCCGCGCCGATGCTCTGGTGCCCCAGGCACACGCCCAGGATCGGCACCTGGCCGGCGAAGCGGCGGATCGCCGCCACCGAGATGCCGGCCTCCGCGGGGGAACACGGCCCCGGCGAGATCAGCAGCCGATCCGGCGCGCGCGCCGCCATCCCCTCCAGCGTGATCTCGTCGTTGCGGAACACCTCCACCTCGGCGCCCAGCTCGCCCAGATACTGCACCAGGTTGTAAGTGAACGAATCGTAGTTGTCGATCACCAGCACCTTCATGGCCGCAGCTCCTGAGGCAGCTTGGCGTCGAAGCAGCGCAGCTCATAGGCGATGCAGCGCTCGATCAGCTCGCGATACACGTCGATGAGCACCTCCATTTCCAGTGCCGTCATACCGGGCTGGGCCTGGGCGTGGCGCTGCACCTGTTCCAGCACCTGCTGAATGCGAGCCTCGTCGCGCACCAGCTCACGCCGCGGCTTGAGGCGAGCGGCCTCGCGCATGCACTGCAAGCGCCGCGCCAGCAGTGGCACGAGCTGGGCATCCAGCGCATCGACGCGCCGGCGCACTTCGGCCATGTCGGCGCATGGCCCCCAGTCCAATGCGGCGTCGGCGCTCACAGTCCACCCTCCTCAACCCACTGCGCCGCGCGCAGCAACGCCTGGGCCTTGTGCTCGGTTTCCTGCCATTCCGAGGCAGGCGCCGAGTCGGCCACCACACCCGCAGCCGCCTGCACGTAGAGCGTGCCATCCAGCACGACGCCGGTGCGAATCGCGATGGCCAAGTCCATCTCGCCGCCCCAGCTCAGGTAGCCCACCGCCCCCCCGTAAATGCCGCGCTTGACCGGCTCCAGCCGGTCGATCAGCTCCATGGCGTGCACCTTGGGCGCGCCGGTGAGCGTGCCGGCCGGGAAGGTGGCGCGCAGCACGTCCATGCTGGTCAGGCCCGGGCGCAGCAGCCCCTCGACATTGCTGACGATGTGCATGACGTGGCTGTAGCGCTCCACTGCAAACGCCTCGGTCACCTTGACGGTGCCGATCTGGGCGATGCGGCCGATGTCGTTGCGCGCCAGATCGATCAGCATCACATGCTCGGCGCGCTCCTTTGGGTCGGCCA
This sequence comes from Tepidimonas alkaliphilus, assembly GCF_007556595.1. Taxonomy (GTDB): domain Bacteria; phylum Pseudomonadota; class Gammaproteobacteria; order Burkholderiales; family Burkholderiaceae_C; genus Tepidimonas; species Tepidimonas alkaliphila. Next base: position 127,510 of record NZ_VJNB01000007.1, on the reverse strand, counting down.
GCAGCTCGCGCTCGGCGGCCTTGTCCTGCTCGGGCGTGGCGCCGCGCGGACGGGTACCGGCCAACGGACGGATCGTCACCTTGACGCCCTCCGCGACGCGCTCTTGCCGCACCAGGATCTCTGGCGACGCCCCGATCACGTGCAGGTCGCGCCCCGGCTGCGCCGCCCCGCTGAGGTTGTAGTAATACATGTAGGGGCTGGGATTGAGCGAACGCAGCGCGCGGTAAAGCGCCAGCGGGCTGTGCGCAAAGGCTTTGTGCAGCCGCTGTCCGATGACGATTTGCATGAAATCGCCCTGCTGGATCAGCCGCTTGGCTTCTTCCACAGCGGCCATGAAATCCTCGGGCGTGCGCTCGCGCTGCACCGGCTGCACCGCCGAGGGCGCCACAGCGGGCGCCCGAGCAGGTTCGTGCAAGCGCGCCCGCAACTCCTGCAAGCGCTGGCGCGCCGCCGCATACGCCTGCGGCTGCGCGGGATCGGCGTACACGATCAGGTAGAGCCGACCGGCCACGTTGTCGATGACGGCCAGCTCTTCGGTTTGCAGCAGCAGAATATCGGGCAAGCCCAGCGGATCCGGCGGGCAGCTGGCTTGCAGCTTGCGCTCGATGTGGCGCACCGTGTCGTACCCGAAGTAACCCGCCAGCCCGCCACAGAAGCGCGGCATGCCCGCCGGCAACGCCACCCGCGCGCGCCGCAGGTAAGCGTCGATGGCATCCAGCGGGTTGCCGGCCAGCGTTTCCGCCACCACACCATCGCGCACGACCTCGGTGCGCGCCTGCGCGCCCCATCCGCTGGCGCGCAGCCACGTGCGCGCCGGCAAGCCAATGAAGCTGTAGCGGCCAAAGCGCTCGCCGCCGACCACGGACTCCAACAAAAAACTGTTGCGTCCGCCGCTGTCGGCGTGCGCCAACTTCAAGTAAAGCGACAGCGGCGTCTCCAGGTCGGCCCATGCTTCCAGCACCAGAGGAATGCGGCCAAAACCCTCGGAGGCAAGTCGGTCAAATTCCTGTTCAGTGATCACGGCATCGTGGTTCGACTGGGCTGGCCGGCGCGCCCCGCAGGCCCCGGGCCAGGGTGGCCAACCGCGCCGACGACCACCGCGATCGCGGCGTGCCGGCTCGTTGGCCTGCCGGGTTTGGGCATGCTCAAAGCCGTCGGCAACCCCGAAGCAGCACAGTTTGAAGCCGCCTGTCCGCCCAAGCAGCGGCAGCTTCTGCGGTTGCAGTGTAACAAAGCCGACCCTCGCCCCAGCCATTGGCTAGGATTGTTGTTTTGGCCCCTTGGCGACGATGCCGCCCAGCGATCCCGTGAACCGCCCTTGCTGCAGCCCCAACCCGCGCCTGCTGCGCGTGCGCGGCGCGCGCACGCACAATTTGCGCAACCTCGACCTGGACATCCCCAAAGACGCCCTGGTGGTCATCACCGGGCCGTCCGGATCGGGCAAATCCAGCCTGGCGTTTGACACGCTCTACGCCGAGGGGCAGCGCCGTTACATGGAGAGTCTGTCCGCCTACACGCGGCAGTTTTTGCAGCAGCTACCCAAACCCGACGTGGATGCCATCGAGGGCTTGAGCCCGGCCATCGCCGTGGAGCAAAAGGCCGTCAGCCCCAACCCGCGCTCCACCGTGGGCACGGTCACCGAGATCCACGACTACTTGCGCTTGCTGTGGGCGCGGGTCGGCGTGCCGCACTGCCCCGAGCACGATGTGCCGCTGAAGGCGCAAACCGTGCCGCAGATGGTCGATGCCGTGCTGGCTTGGCCGCCCGAGACGCGCGTGCTGCTGCTGGCGCCGCTGCCAGCGGGGAATGCCGCCGCGACACTGCGCGCGCTGCAAGGCCGGGGCTTCGTGCGCGTCCGCCTCGACGGCCAGGTGCTGGAGACTGAAGCCGCGTTGGCGCGCGCCGAGGCAGCGCAACGCCTGGAGGCGGTGGTCGATCGGCTCAAAGTGCGCCCCGAAGCGCGCCAGCGCCTGCACGACAGCCTGGAGGTGGCGCTGGCGCTCAGCGACGGCAGCGCGCTGGCGGTGGACCTCGATCGAGGCCACGAACAGCCGCTGCATGCCCGCCCGGTGTGTCCGCATTGCGGCTACACGGCCCCGGAGCTGGAGCCGCGGCTGTTTTCGTTCAACGCACCCCAAGGCGCCTGCCCCGCCTGCAACGGGCTGGGCATCGTCGAAGCGTTCGATGTGGCGCGGGTGGTGGCGTTTCCCGAGCTGAGCGTGGCCGGCGGCGCCATCTACGGCTGGGATCGGCGCAACCCCCAGACGATGGCCCTCATCCAAAGCCTGGCGGCGCACTACGGCTTTGACCCCGAAACGCCGTGGCAGGAGTTGCCGCCAGCGGTGCGCGAGGCGCTGCTGCACGGCAGCGGGGAGGAACCCATCGCCTTCACTTACCTCAGCGACCGTGGTCAGCGCGTGGTGCAGCGCCATCCGTTTGAGGGCGTGCTGCCCAATCTGCAGCGGCGCTGGCAGCGCACCGACAGCCCCGCGGTGCGGGAAGAATTGGCGCGCCTGCGCACGCGGCAGCCGTGCCCGGCGTGCCAGGGCGCGCGGCTGCGCCCCGAAGCGCGCGCGGTCTTCGTCGGCGCCGGCGCCCAGCGCCGAACGCTGCCGCAAGTGGAAGCCATGACGCTGGCCGACGCGCTGGCCTGGTTCGAGGCTGTGCAGCTGGACGGCATGCAGGCGCGCATCGCCGCGCCGCTTTTGGCCGAAATCCGCAGCCGGCTGTGCTTTCTCCATGACGTGGGGCTGCCCTACCTGACGTTGAACCGCCGCGCGGAGACCTTGTCCGGCGGCGAAGCGCAGCGCATTCGCCTGGCCAGCCAAATCGGCTCGGGCTTAAGTGGCGTCCTGTATGTGCTGGATGAGCCCAGCATCGGCCTGCATCCGCGCGACAACGACCGCCTGATCGCCACCCTGCAACGCTTGCGCGATCGCGGCAACACGGTGATCGTCGTCGAGCACGACGAAGACATGATGCGCGCCGCCGACCACCTGATCGACCTGGGCCCGGGCGCCGGCGAGCATGGGGGGCGCCTGATGGCGCAAGGGCACTGGACCGAGGTGGCGGCGCAGCCGGACTCGCCCACCGGCGCGTTCTTGAGCGGGCGGCGTCGCATCGCGCCGCCCGGCCCGCGTCGCCCCTGGCCCGGCCAAGCGGTGTTGCGGCTGCGCGGGGCGCGCGGGCACAACCTGCGTGGCGTGGATGTCGAAGTGCCCATAGGGCTGCTGACCTGCGTCACCGGGGTCAGCGGCTCGGGCAAATCAACGCTGGTCAACGACACGCTGCTGCGCGCGGTGCAGCGCCACCTGCACGGCAGCGGCCCAGCGCCTGAGCCGTTTGATGCGCTGGAGGGGCTGGAGCACTTCGACAAGGTGATCGCAGTCGATCAAAGCCCCATCGGGCGCACGCCGCGCTCCAACCCGGCCACCTACACCGGCGTGTTCACGCTGATCCGCGAGCTGCTGGCGCAGACGCCGGCGGCGCGCGAGCGCGGCTGGGGCCCGGGGCGTTTTTCCTTCAACGTGCCCGGGGGCCGCTGCGAAGCGTGCCAGGGCGAGGGCATGGTGCGAGTGCCCATGCATTTTTTGCCCGATGTCGAGGCGCCCTGCGAGGTCTGCGGCGGCACGCGCTTTCACCGCGAAACGCTGGAGGTGCGCTACAAGGGCCGCCACATCGCGGAAATGCTGGACATGACGGTGGATCAGGCGCACGCCTTCTTCGCCTCGGTGCCGGCCCTGCAGCGCAAGCTGCAAACGCTGCAAGAGGTTGGGCTGGGCTACTTGCGCTTGGGCCAAAGCGCCACCACCCTGTCGGGCGGCGAAGCGCAGCGCTTGAAGCTCGCGCACGAGCTGGCCAAACGCGACACCGGCCGCACGCTCTACGTGCTGGATGAGCCCACCACCGGGCTGCACTTCGTCGATATCGAACTGCTGCTGAAGGCGCTGCTGCGGCTGCGCGATCTGGGCAACACCATCGTGGTCATCGAACACCATCTGGACGTCATTCGATGCGCCGACTGGGTCATCGACCTCGGCCCCGAGGGAGGCGCAGGCGGCGGAACGGTGGTGGCCTGCGGCGCGCCCGAAGCCATCGCCGCCCATCCGGACAGCCTCACGGGACGCTACCTGGCGCGCGCGCTCAACCCCCAGCAAGACGAAAAACCTGCGCCGTGCCGCGCCGCGCGCCAGCTGGCATGATTGGCCTTTGGACGAGCAGCCGCCTGCGGCTGATGCCTAGCCTCGACGGCTGGCCGGGGCGCGCTCAGAAGCCCGACGCCAACTTTTTGACGACGCATCTCGATGAGCGGTTTTGACTTCGATCTCTTTGTCATTGGCGGCGGCAGCGGCGGCGTGCGCGCCGCGCGCATGGCGGCGCAGCGCGGCGCGCGCGTGGCGTTGGCCGAAGCCCAGGGACGCAGCGGGCTGGGCGGCACCTGCGTCAACGTCGGCTGCATCCCGAAGAAGCTCTACCACTACGCCGCGCACTACGCCGAGGCGGCCGAGGAGGCGCGCGGCTACGGCTGGCACGGCCCGGCGCCGGCGCTGGACTGGGGCGAGCTCAAGCGCCGCCGCGCCGCCGAGATCGCGCGCCTGAACGGCGTCTATGAGACGCTGCTGCGCAACGCCGGCGTGACGCTGCTGGACGGCTGGGCGCGGCTGCTCGACGCCCACACCGTGCAGCTGGCCACGCTCCACGCCGACGGCAGCCCCGCGCATCAGACCTGGCGCGCCGAGCGCATCCTGATCGCCACCGGCGGCGCCCCCTACGTGCCGCACTTCCAGGGGCGCGAGCATGTGATCACCTCCAACGAGGTGTTCGACCTGGAGCCGCTGCCGGCGCGCCTGGTGGTGGTCGGCGGCGGCTACATCGCCTGCGAGTTCGCCTCGATCTTCCTCGGCCTGGGCGTGCGCGTGACGCAGCTCTACCGCGGCGAGCAGATCCTGCGCGGCTTCGACGACGAGGTGCGCCACTTCCTGGCCGACGAGCTGCGCAAGAAGGGGCTGGACCTGCGCCTGCAGACCGGCGTGGTGGCGGTGCAGCGGCGCGACGACGGCCTGCACGTGCAGCTGGAGGATGGCGGCCACGTGGTGGCCGACGCGGTGCTCTACGCCACCGGGCGCGTGCCCAACGTCGCCGGGCTGGGGCTGGAGCAGCTGGGTGTGGCGCAGGGCGCGCAAGGGGCCATCCTCGTCGATGAGCACTTCCGCACCAACGTGCCCAGCGTCTATGCGGTGGGCGACGTGGTGGCGCGCGCGCAGCTGACGCCCGTGGCGCTGGCGGAGGCGATGGCGGTGGTCGATCACCTGTTCGGCCCGCCCGCCGGCGCAGCGCCGCGGCAGGCACGCTACGACCTGATCCCGACCGCGGTCTTCACGCTGCCCAGCGTCGGCGCCGTGGGCCTGACGGAAGCGCAGGCGCGCCAGCAGGGCCGGCGGCTGCGCATCTACCGCAGCGCCTTCCGTCCGCTGCGCCACACGCTGTCGGGCCGCGACGAGCGCGCACTGGTCAAGCTGGTGGTCGATGACGCCAGCGACCAGGTGCTGGGCCTGCACATGGTCGGCCCGGAAGCCGGCGAGATCGTGCAGGGCTTCGCGGTGGCGCTGCGCTGCGGCGCCACCAAGGCGCAGTTCGACGCCACGCTGGGCATCCACCCGACGCTGGCGGAAGAGTTCGTCACGCTGCGCGAGCCGGCCTCGGTGGGATGAGGTGCATGATGACGCCCGTGCACACGCCCGCATTCGTCGCGCCGCAGCGCTTCACCGACCCCGACGCGGCAGTGGCGCACGCCGCGCGCCTCTATGAGGCCGCCGTGCAGCACCTGCGCGCGGCGCTGCACGACTACCTGCGCCAGCCGCTGCAGGCCGATGCGGCCCTCCCGCGCGTGCGCGCCTGCTACCCGGCGGTGCGGCTGCACGTGCCGCGGCCGCTGGATCCGCTGGCCGCCCGCGCGCGCCAGAGCCACGGCTTCGTCACCCGCGCCGGCCGCTACGAGACGACGCTGACGCGCCCGGATCTGTTCGCCGACTACTGGCGCGAGCAGTTCGCGCTGCTGCTGCAGCATCACGGCGAGCCGCTGGAGATCGCCATCAGCCACGAGCCGATCCCGCTGCACTTCGCGCTCGGCGAGGACAGCGCCTTCGAAGGCGAGCTCAGCGCCGTGCAGCGCGCGCGGCTCGGCGAGGTGTTCGACCTGCCGGATCTGACCGCCATGGACGATGCCATCGCCAACGGCCTGCACGTGGCGCGCGACGACGGGCCGCAGCCGCTGGCGCTGTTTCGCGCCGCGCGCATCGACTATTCGCTGGCCCGCCTGCGGCACTACAGCGGCACCGCGCCGGCGTGGTTCCAGAACTTCGTGCTGTTCACCAACTACGCTTTTTACGTTGACGAGTTCGTGCGCCTGGGGCTGGCGCAAATGCAACAGCCCGACAGCGAGTATGTCGCCTTCGTCGAGCCCGGCAACGTCGTCACCTGGCGCGCAGGGCTCAGCGCCGGGGAACGCGCGCGGCTCGCGGGCCCCGAGGGCTGCGCGCCGCCGCGCCTGCCGCAGATGCCGGCCTACCACCTGGTGCGCGCCGACCGCAGCGGCATCACGCTGGTCAACATCGGCGTGGGCCCCAGCAACGCCAAGACCGCCACCGACCACATCGCCGTGCTGCGCCCGCACGCCTGGCTGATGCTGGGGCACTGCGCCGGCCTGCGCCACAGCCAGCAGCTGGGCGACTACGTGCTGGCGCACGCCTACGTGCGCGAGGACCACGTGCTGGACGAGGAGCTGCCGCTGTGGGTGCCGATCCCGGCGCTGGCGGAGGTGCAGCGCGCGCTGGAGGGCGCGGTGGCCGACGTCACGGGGCTGCAGGGCGCGGCGCTCAAGCGCGTGCTGCGCACCGGCACGGTGGCCAGCACCGACAACCGCAACTGGGAGCTGCTGCCCGGCGCGGTGGCGCAGCGGCGCCTGTCGCTGTCGCGCGCCATCGCGCTGGACATGGAGTCGGCCACCATCGCCGCCAACGGCTTTCGCTTCCGCGTGCCGTACGGCACGCTGCTGTGCGTCAGCGACAAGCCGCTGCACGGCGCCATCAAACTGCCCGGCATGGCCGACCGCTTCTACCGCGAGCGCGTCGATCAGCACCTGCGCATCGGCCTGCGCGCCATCGAGCGGCTGCGGCAGGCCGGCATCGACCAGCTGCACAGCCGCAAGCTGCGCAGCTTCGACGAAGTGGCGTTCCAGTGACCGCGCGGGGCGCGCCCGTCAGGACAACCAAGCCCCCATCGCCTCGCCCATGCGCACCGGGCGGCCTGGCGCCCAGTCCGGCGGCAGCCGCGCCACCCCGGCCGGCAGCAGCACGATGACCGTGGAGCCGAGCAAAAACCGCCCCATCTCCGCCCCCTGCGCCAGGGCGATCTCGCGGTCGTCGTAGTCCCAGCTGCGCACGACGCCCGGACGCGGCGGGTTGACGACGCCGTGCCACGCGGTGGCCACGCTGCCGACGATGGTGGCGCCCACCAACACCAGCGCGAACGCAAAGCGCCGCCCGTCGGGGCGCTGTCCCTCGAACAGGCACACCACCCGCTCGTTGCGCGCAAACAGCCCCGGCACCCCGCGCGCCGTCACCGGGTTGACCGAATACAGCGACCCCGGCACGTGCACCATGCGCTCGAGCCGCCCCGCGCACGGCATGTGGATGCGGTGGTAGTCGCGCGGGCTGAGATACAGCGTGGCGAACGTCCCGTCGGCAAACGCCGCCGCCCGCGCCGCATCGCCCCCCAGCAGCGCCGCCACCGTGTAGCCGTGCCCCTTGGCCTGCAGGATGCGGTCGCGCTCGATCGCGCCGCACTGGCTGATCGCGCCATCCACTGGGCACACGAGATCCGCCGCCGCCAGCGGCCGCGCGCCCGGGCGCAGCGCGCGCGTGAAGAAGTCGTTGAACGTCGCGTAGGCGGCCGGGTCGGGCTGCGCCGCCTCGCTCATGTCCACGCCGTAACGCGTGATGAAGCGGCGGATCGCCGCCTGCGTCACCGGCCCGAGCGGCCGGCGCGCCAGCGCCCCGGCCAGCTCGGTCAGCGCGCGCTTGGGCAGCGCATGTTGCAGCCAGACGGCTGCGCGGTCCTGCAAGGTCATCCGGCGATTATCGGCGGGGCGGGCGGAGCAGCTTCAACCCGCCAGCGCCTGCGCCCACGCCAGCTGCCGCGGCAGGCACCGGGTCTTGAGGTCGTAGTGTGCTTTCGCGAACGCCCGCGCGTTGGCCCCGAGCCGCGCGCGCTCGGCGGGGTCGTTCAGCAGCGCCGCGACCTCGCGCACCAGTGCCTCGGTGTCGAAGAACGGCGCCAGCCGCCCGGTCTCGCCATGCCGGATCGCCTCGTGCAGCGGCGCGGTGTCGCTGCCCACGATCGCGCAGCCCACGCTCATCGCCTCCAACAGGCTCCACGACAGCACGAACGGGTAAGTCAGATACACGTGGACGGTGGAGAGCTGCAGCAGCGGAATGAAATGCTGATACGGCAGGTTGCCGAGGAAATGCACCCGCGCCCAGTCCGCATCGGGAATCTGGGGCCGAACCTCCGCCGTGAAGATGTCGCGCCACGAACGCAGGCCGCCGTAGCGCTGCGGATCGGGCCGCGCGCCGTAAGAGACATCGTTGCCGCCGACGATCAGCACGCGCGCCGTCGGGCAGCGCTTGAGCAGCTCGGGCAGCGCCCGCATGAAGACATGAAAGCCCCGGTACGGCTCCAGATTGCGGTTCACAAACGTGATGACCGGGTCGGCGCGGGTCAGCGTGATCGCCTGGCCGCTGGCGGTATGGAGCGCGAGGCTCACCGCGGGGTTGGGTTGGAGCGCCTCGGTGTCGATGCCGTCGTGGATGACCGCGATCCGGTCGCGAAACGGTGCGGGAAAGGTGCTGGCCTGCCAGTGGGTGGGGCTGATGCCCGCGTCGGCCACGTCGAAGTGCAGCAGGTTGTTGAGGTTCTTCAGGCGCAGCCGCGCGGCTTCGGCCACGGGGTCGGGGCTGGCGAACTCCGGGTCGAAGCCCACATCCGCCCCTTGCGCGTGGTAGAAGAATTCGCAGTAGATGCCCAGCCGCGCCTGCGGCCAGACCTCCTTGAGAAAGAGGCTCTCGCCCCAGCCGGGATGGGCGAGGATCACGTCCGGGGCGAAGCCCTCGGCCTTCAGTTGCCGGGCGGCACGCAGGCAGGCTTCGCCGCGGATGACCTTGGTCTCGAAGTCCGCGACCCACGGGTGCACGTTCGGCGTCGTGCCGCGGCTGGCGGCATAGGGCACGAGCCGCACGCCTTGCCACTGCCGCGCCTCGGTCTTCTGCATCGTCATCGCCACCACCGTGTGGCCCTGCTGCGCCAAGGCGGGGGCCAGATGCTTGAACTGGCCGGGGAAGTTCTGGTGGATCAACAGGATTTTCATGCGCCAGCCTGCCAAGGGTTGATCACCGTCAGACCGGCGACCCCTTGAAAATCCGCCTCGTTGCGCGTGGCCCGTGTCAAGCCATGCTGCCGGGCGATGGCAGCGATCTGGGCGTCTTCGGTGCTGATCGGGCGCCCCGCGCGTGTGCGCTGCGCGACGATGGCCGCGTAGTGCAGCGCGGCCTGTTCGTCGAACGGCAGGCAGCGCCCGGCAAAGTCCTGGGTGAACAGGGCTTCGGCCGCCTGCGCCAGCGCGGCCTGGCGCCGCCCTGCCGGCATCAGCTCGAGGCCCAGCATGATTTCGGCCCGGCTGATGGCCAAACCCAGACCCGTTCGGGCGACTGGCAGTCCAGCTGAGGCCATCACCGTCTCGGAGGGCTGCGGCCGCATGACCTCCGACAGCACGTTGGTGTCGAGCAGGATCACGGTGCCGCATCCCAGTCCGGCGGCGTGCGCGGCAGCCGGCGCGCGGGCAGTGCGAAGTCGGCCTGGGCCACGCCGGCAAAGCGCTGCCGCAGCCGTCGCCCCAGCGGCTGGCTGGACGGCATACGCAGCAAGGCTTCCCGCAGGATGCGGCGCGCCTCCTCCATCGAGACGCCATGCTGCGCCGCGCGCAGGCGCAGCGACTGCTTGAGGGCTTCATCGACGTTGCGGATCGTCAGGGCGGCCATGGCGACAGCTCCGGGTGATGGCAATGGCAATGCCTGCATTGTAGGCAATGCCTGCCCTGAAGGCATTCGAGACGCCCGGAGACGGGCCGGTTCGGCTTCGGCGTGGTGACCCTCGCCGTCCGCTGCGCTGGCTACCACGGGGAAAGCTCTGCGACGGCTCGCTCGGTCAGGCCGGCGTGCTGACCCGGTACTGAACGCCCCGCATCCCGTTCACCCCCTGAAGGGATCGACCACCCGCAGCCGGCCGCCGAACCGCTGGCCGTGCTGCAGGTCCTCGGTCAGCAGGATGCTCGCCCCGCCGTGCAGCGCGCTGGCGACGATCAGTGCGTCGTACCACGGGCCGTGGCACGCCGCGAGGTCGAGCGCGAGGTCGAGCGCGAGGTCGTGGTCGGCCTCGGTCAGCGGCGCCACGCGGCAGCAGGCGCGCACGGCGGCCAGCCACGCCTGAATCTCCGCCCATGGCAGCGCCAGCTTGCGCCGCGCCACGGCGACTGCCTCGTTGAGCACCTGCACCGACACGATGCCGCCGGCGGCCACCAGGGCCTCGGCGATGTCGGCCTTGCGCGCGTCGGCCGACAGCAGATAGACGATGACCTTGGTGTCCAGGAACGCGTCAGGCGCGCTCATGGGCCTGCTCGCGGTCGAAGCGGAAGTCCGCCGGCACGCGACCCCGCAGGCACCGCAGCGCCCGCAGGGCGGCCGGCGCCTCGGCGGGGCGCACCGCCCAGCGGTCGCGCTGCAGCGCGACGATCTCGACCTCGTCGCCCTCCCGCAAGCCCAGCTCGCGCACGACGGCAGCCGGCAGGCGCACGGCCAGACTGTTGCCCCAGCGGGCGATTTGCATGACACTCTCCGCTCTTTCGCCGATGGATATACGTGCTTGCAAGTATATCTATCGAGAAATGAACCGGTAGATACCCCGGCGACACCGGCGTACCGGCGTGGGCACGCCCGCCACGGCACAATGCCCCCCATGACCGAGGCTTTGCTGCAGATCGACGGGCTGACCAAGCGCTATGGCGGGCGCGCCGTGGTGGACAATCTGTCGTTTGCGATCGAGCCGGGCGAGTGCGTCGGGCTGCTCGGGCCCAACGGGGCCGGCAAGACGACCACGCTGCGCATGGCGCTGGGGCAGGTGGCGCCGGACGCCGGGTCGGTGCGCGTCTTCGGCCTGCCGATGCCGCAGCAGGCGCGCGCGGTCAAGGCGCGGCTCGGCGTGGTGGCGCAGTTCGACACGCTGGACCCGGACTTCACCTGCGCCGAAAACCTGCTGGTCTATGGGCGCTACTTCGGCCTGCCGGACGCGCCGCTGCGCGCGCGCATCGGGCCGCTGCTGGACTTTGCGGCGCTTTCGCACAAGGCCGACGCGCGCCCCGGGGAGCTCTCCGGCGGCATGCGGCGGCGCCTGAGCCTGGCGCGCGCGCTCGTCAACGACCCGGCGCTGCTGCTGCTGGATGAGCCGACCACCGGGCTGGATCCGCAGGCGCGCCACCTGATGTGGGAGCGGCTGCAGCGCCTGCTGCAGCAGGGCAAGAGCATCCTGCTGACGACGCACTTCATGGACGAGGCCGAGCGGCTGTGCCACCGGCTGGTGATCGTGGACCACGGCCGGCGCATCGCCGAAGGCGCCCCGCGCGCGCTGATCGCGCAGCACGTGGAGCCGGAGGTGATCGAGCTCTATGGCGAGCAGGGCCAGCCGGACGTGGCCGCGCTGCTGGACGAGCAGGCGCGCGCGCTGGCCGGCCGCATCGAGACGCACGGCGAGACGACCTTCCTTTACACGCGCGACGCGCGCCCGCTGCTGGCGCGGCTGGCGGGCCGGCCGCGGCTGCGCCTGCTGCACCGACCGGCGAATCTGGAGGATTTGTTCCTGCGCCTGACCGGGCGGCAGATCCGCGCCGAAGGATGAACCGCATGCGTGACCTGCTCAACTCCGCCCATTGGGGGCCGCCGCGGCCCGGCGCGCGCTTCGTCGCCGTGTGGCGGCGCAACCTGCTGGTCTGGCGCAAGCTGGCGATTCCGAGCCTGGTCGGCAACATCGCCGAGCCGCTGATCTGGCTGGTGGCGTTCGGCTATGGGCTCGGCGCGCTGGTCGGCAGCGTGACGTTGCTGCTGCCCGGCGGCGATGCGCAGCCGGTGCCGTACCTGGTGTTCCTGGCCAGCGGCAGCATCTGCATGAGCACGATGAACGCCGCCACCTTCGAGGCGCTGTATTCGGCGTTTTCGCGCATGCACGTGCAGCGCACCTGGGACGGCATCCTCAACGCGCCGGTGACGCTGGAGGACATTGTGCTGGCCGAGATGCTGTGGGCGGCGTTCAAGGCGCTGTTTGCCGCCAGCGCGATCCTGCTGGTGATGCTGCTGCTGGGCATCGGCCACAGCCCCAAGCTCGTGCTGGCGTGGGCGGTGCTGGCGCTGACCGGCGTGACGTTCGCGAGCCTGGCGCTGATCTTCAACGCGCTGGCCAAGGGCTACGACTTCTTCACCTACTACTTCACGCTGTTCTTGACGCCGATGACGTTCGTCTCGGGCGTGTTCTTCCCGCGCGAGCAGCTGCCCGGCTGGGTGCAGGCGGTCGGTGCGGCGCTGCCGCTGACGCACGCGGTGCAGCTGGTGCGCCCGCTCTTTCTGGACCACTGGCCGGCCGAGGCGGCGCGGCACGTGGCGGTGCTGGCCGGCTATGCGCTCGCGGCGTTCTGGGTGGCGCTGGCACTGACGCGGCGGCGCTTCGCGCGCTGAGGCCTGCGCCCTGGCAACCCCACCGATCACAAGGTCACCCGCGAGCGCTGGAGCCGCGCCTGGCGGTATAGTTGGGATTTTGGCCAAGATGCCGCCCCTAACTTCGTGGCGCCTGGCAGCGCGCCAGCCGCCCTGTCACTGTTCTTCCTGCCGTGACCCACGCCGCTGATCCGCATCGGATGCTGCCTGCGGAACGCCGCGCCAGTTTCGCCTTGGCTGGCGTGTTCGCGTTGCGCATGCTGGGGCTCTTTTTGGTGTTGCCGGTGTTTGCGCTGGAAGCGGCGCGCCTACCCGGCGGCGAGCACCCCGCCCACGTTGGGCTGGCGCTGGGCATCTACGGGCTGGTGCAGGCGGCGCTGCAGGTGCCGCTGGGCTGGGCATCCGACCGCTGGGGGCGCAAGCGGGTGATCCTTGCAGGGCTGGCGCTGTTCGGGCTGGGCAGCGTGCTGGCCGCATGGGCGCCGACGCTGGCGTGGCTCACCGTGGCACGGGCGGTGCAAGGCGCAGGCGCGATCTCCGCGGCGGTGACGGCGCTGTTGGCCGACCTCACGCGCGACACCGTGCGCACCAAAGCCATGGCGCTGGTGGGCGCCAGCATTGGGCTGAGCTTTGCGCTTTCCTTGGTGGCCGCCCCGCCGCTGGCGGCATGGATCGGGCTGTCGGGCCTGTTCGGGCTCACCGCGGCGCTGACCCTCCTTGGCATGGCCGCCGTGGCCTGGATCGTGCCGGCGGAGCCGCCACGCTCAGCAGGGACTTCGACGTCCCCCAGGGCCGCCCTTTGGGGCGTGCTGCGCGACCCTGCCTTGCTGCGCTTGGATCTTGGCGTGCTGGCCTTGCACGCTTTGCAGACAGCGCTGTGGGTGGCAGTGCCCGGTTTGCTGGTGGCCGCGGGTTTGCCGAAAAGCCAGCACTGGCAGGTGTATCTGGCGGCGCTGCTGATTTCCTTTGCTGTCATGGGCGGTGTCCTGTTTCGCTGGGAGCGACGCGGACACCTCGGCGCCGTGCTGCGCGCCGCCATCGCCCTGTTGCTGCTGGCGCAGGCGCTGCTGGCGTGGGCCCAAACGCATGGGGCGGGCATCGCCCTGCTGGCGTTGGCGCTGACGGTTTTTTTCACCGGCTTCAACACGCTCGAAGCCAGTCAGCCCAGCCTGGTTTCACGGCTGGCACCCCCAGCCGCCCGTGGCGCGGCGCTGGGGGTATACAACACACTGCAGTCGGTGGGGCTGTTTGCCGGCGGAGCGCTGGGCGGCTGGCTGACCCAGCGCCACGGGCCGCACGCCGTCTTTCTCGCCGGAATGCTGCTGGCGTGCGGCTGGCTGCTGATCGCTTGGCGCCAACCGCTGCCTGACCGCACGCCCTACGCCGCGGCGTCGTGATCCAGGGCCTTTGCCGCCGACAACCTCCGGCCTGTTGGAGGTTTCGCTAGCTTCAAAATGGTCAAAGCCGCGCCGCCCCGCCAGCCGTGCGCGCCACCTCCCACCCCACGATCTGGCGCTTGGCGCGGCTGAACTCCACGCCCAGCTCGATCACCTCCGTGATGCCCGGCGCGCCGCGATATTTGGCCGCGTAGTCGCGGGCCTTCAGTTGCCGCATCGCTTCGCCGGTGGGGGCTTCGCCATCGATCACCTTGAACTCGATCACCCAGGCACGGCCCGCATGGCGGATGACGAGGTCGCACTGGCCCGGGTTGGAGACCTCCTCCGGCACGATGTCGAGGCCCAGGCTTGCCAAGTGGCTGTAGAAGACGCTGGCGTAGTAGCCCTCATACTGGGCGATGGGGTTGGCACGCACCCAGTCGTGCGGGATGCTGGCGTAGAGCCGCTCGAAGTGCGCGCGCAGGGCGTCGGTGTCGGCTTGCAGCAGCATCTGATAAAGCGCGCGCGGCTGCAGCAACTGGCGCTGCTCGGCCGGGTACCAGCCAAAATAGAGCAACGCGCGATTGAGCGCGCCGCGCACTTCGCGATTGGGCACGCCGAGTTCATAGCTCAGCAGCCCGCCGCAGTTTTCCATGCGCTGGATCGTCAGGTAGCCGGTCTGCCACAGCATCGCCTCCACGGCGATGTCGTCCACATCGAAGGCCGACAGCAAATCCTCTTCCGCGAGCATGCGCTCCAGCCGCGGCGTGAAAAAACCCTTGCCGCGCAGCCAGTGCACCAGAAAGGTCGGCGTGCCGGTCTCAAACCAGTGCGCGCGAAACTGCCGATTGCGCAGCAGCAGCAGCACGTCAAACGGGTTGTAAACGCTCACCGGACCCCAGCGGTAGCCGTTATACCAGCGCCGGATCTCCTCGCGGTCCAGAGGCTGGCCCTCAGCTGCCGCAGCCTCCAGCTCCGGCGCAAACACCGTGTCGATATCCTCCTCGGTGTAGCCGCAGAGCGTGCCGTATTCGGGATCCAGCGTCAGGTCGTAGAGGTTGTTGAGACCTGAAAAAATCGACACCTTGCTGAATTTGGACACCCCGGTCAGCAGCACGAAGCGCAGGTCGGCGTCTCTTCCCTTGATGACACTGTAGAGGTTGCGCAGGCCCTCGCGCATGGCGCGGGCGATGTCGGGGGCCTCGAGGTTGTCGAGGATCGGCTTGTCGTATTCATCGACCAGCACCACGGCCTGGCGGTGGTGGGTCTCAGCGGCGCGCTCGATCAGCGCATCGAAGCGCAGCGGGATGTCGGTCTGCGGCGGCGGAAGCTCCACGCCCAGATGACGGGCGTTGGCCTCCAGCTGCGCGTGGATGTGCTCTTCCAGCTGTTCGCGCCGCTGCAGCCGCCCGGCGGCAAAGCTCAGCCGAATCACCGGGTGGGGCTTGGCCCAGTCCCAGTGGTCGGCCAGGAAGAGCTTCTCTCGCGGCGCCGTGCCATCCGCGCCGTCGTGCGCATCGAACAGCTGCCGCTTGCCCTCGAACGCGCAGGCGATGGTGTCCAGCAGCAGGCTCTTGCCGAAGCGGCGCGGGCGGGAGAGGAAGTAGGCCCCGCCTTGATCCGCCAGCCGCGCGATCAGCGGTGTCTTGTCCACGTAGTAGTGCCCCTCCAGACGGATCTTGGCGAAGGTCTGGATGCCGATGGGCAGCTTGCGGCGGTCAGCGAGGTGCACCATACGCATACGATAAGACCAACGGCTGATAACAAAAAACCGGCGCGCTCGCGCACGCCGGTTTGCGACTGAATCTGATCAAGCAGCCAACCGCCGATCAGAACGTGTGACGCACCCCGATGGCCAGGTTGTCCACTTTGCGCTTGGCCCGAGCGTTGTTAATGATCTCTTCGCGATCGAAACGCTCGTAGCCCACATACGCGGTGGTGCGCTTCGACAGCGCATACGTGCCGAGCAGCGCCCAACCATCCGCGTTCAGCTTGGTCGGACCGGTCTTGCTGTCGCTGTCCGCGTAACCGACGTAGAAGGTGAACGCGTTCATCGGCACCTTCACGCCCAGCTGCCAGTCGCGGTCTTTGGTGCCGGTGCGACGGGCTTCTTGGTAAGAGGCCACCAGCTTGACCATACCAAAGTCGTAACCACCGCCTACGACGGTGTGCTTCAGATCGGGCTGACCTTGGAATTCACGGCGCTGGTGGGCCACACCTGCGGTGATCGGTCCATCGGCATACCAGACGGCCAAACTGTATTGATCCGCCGCCGACTGCGTAGCAGTTTTGTTTTCACCAAACCCGTAGGTGAACGCGACTTGCACGCCACCAAACTTCGGCGAGTCATAGCGAATGCCGTTGCTGGTTCGCACAGCATAATGATCCAAACCCACACGCGCCACGTCGGTCGAGACGTTGATGTTGGTGTTATCGGTGTGGTTCACCGCACCAAAGAAGGTATCGTAAGCGTGATACACGCGGCCAAGGCGGATACCGCCAAAACCACCGGTCAAACCGACGTTGGCCTCACGCGCGAACAACCCGTTGGTGTCTTGCGTGCCATCGTCGATGTTGAAGTTGCTTTCCAGCTTGAAGACCGCCTTCAGACCGCCGCCCAGGTCTTCCGTGCCTTGCATGCCCCAGAACTGGGTGCTCAGTTGGCTGGAATCGATGCCGGTCTTGGTCGCTGGATATTGCTTGACACCGTTCAACTTGGTCGTGGTGTTGACCAGCGAAGCGTCCAAACGGCCATACAGGGTCACCGACGACTGCGCCGAGGCCACGCCAGCCGCGGCCAAGGCGGCCAACGCCACAAGGGTTCGTTTCATTTGAAGACTCTCCAAAGGTTTGACAAGCGAATCGCCAACGGGGCCAGTCTCACACTTCAGGTGTGGACGCACACCCCTGACGCACCCCGATTTAACCAGATCTTGACCGTCCAGCCCAAGCCGAGGCCCGCGCCAAGCCGCCGAAACGTTGCGCGAGCACAACAGTGTGAAGCGCCTCCAGCCCACCCCAAGGCCTCCGAGCCCCCCGGGAAAACCCCTGTGACGCTCAAGCAACAAAAAAGTGAACGTCCGTTCGATTTTGGTCGATACTGCAAGCAGCGTGGCGGCCCATGCCAAGCCGCCCGGCACGTGCGCGCCACCCCTTACCACCCATCCCGTGCAGGAGGTCACTCGCTTATGGCATCCATTCCTCTGTTCCCTCGCGCGCTGGCGTTGGCCGCCAGCGTGGCGTGCAGCGGCCTGGCGGCTGCGCAGTCCAGCGTGCAGCTGTATGGCTTGCTCGATGTTGGGGTTACGCGCGTCACCGGACTCAAACAAGGCAGCGTGACGCAGGTCACCAGCGGTCTGATGGAAGGCTCGCGCTGGGGGCTGAAAGGCACCGAAGACCTTGGCGGCGGCCTCAAAGCCATCTTCACGCTGGAATCCCGCCTGGAAGCCGACACCGGCGCCGTTTCCAACCGTCCGATCTCGGGCAATCAGGTGCCGGACCGCATCGCCACGCCGGCCGCGTTGGGCTTGCCGGCCGCGTTGGCACCTGCCGTGACCGCCGTCAACGCCTCGATCGCCAACCAGGTGCTGGGCGTCAACCTCAACAACGCCCTGTTCGACCGCCAGGCTTACGTGGGCCTCATCACACCGGCGGGCGCCGTGCTGGCCGGACGCATGTACACCCCTGACTATGAGGTGTCGGCAGAGTTCGACGCCATGCAGACGCAGTCGCCACTGGCCGCCGGGCAGCTGGCCGCCATTCCGGCCGGCTTTGACATCCGCTACAGCAACGCGCTGCAGTATCGCGTTCAAACCGGCGGCGTCACCGCCGCGTTGATGTATGGCTTTGGCGAAACGGGCAGTTCTACCTCCAACCTGCGCTTTGCCGGCCTGATGGGCATCTATAAAGGCGATGGCTACGCGGTTGGACTGGGCTACAACACCCGCAACAACGAGCTGGGGCAAAAATCCCTGACCACCACCACCGTGGGCGGCTGGGTCAACGCGGGCCCCGGCAAGCTCAGCGCCGTGTATTCGCGCCACCGCGACGACCACCCAAGCAACCTGTCGTCGATCGCCGCCACACTGATCGCAGGCGGCGTGCCAGCGCCAGCGGCCACGCTGGTGCAAAACGCTTACGTGAACGCGCTGAAGCAGCGTTTCGACTTGTTCAACATCGGCTACCGGATCACCACCGGCCCGCACACCGTGACGGTGGCGTTCACGAACCGCAACGAAAAAACCAGCTACGACGCCGACGCCCGCTCCTATGGGCTGGCTTACACCTACGCGCTGTCGAAGCGCACCGACCTCAACGCCGTGCTGGCGCGTTTTGACAACCGCAAAAATGGGCAGGCCGCGCCCGGGGGCAACGGTTACCTGGGCGGCGTCACCCGGCAGGCAGGGGCCGACAGCACCGCGCTGGGCTTGAGCCTGCGGCACCGCTTCTGAGTCAACCCCCAAGCTCATTCGATCCCGCGCAGCCGCGCACCACGCGGCTGTTTTGGCTTGTGCGGCCTATAACCCGGCCTGGCACGGGAAGGAACATCGACGGCGTTGCGGCACCGCAACAAAAATGTCACCCAAACATGCTAGGCCGGGCAATCAGGCGTAAACTGCAATCTGTGCAGTTGACGCACTCCTCAGTCCCTCAAGGAGCACTCTGATGAAAAAATCGCTGATCGCGCTGGCGGTGGCTGGCGCCTGCAGCGCCGCCATGGCGCAATCGTCCGTGCAACTGTATGGTGTGGCCGACCTTTGGTTCGGTCAGATCACCGTCAAAGAAAACGGCGTTAAAGTTTATCCGGCCAGCCAAACCGGCCTGTTCGATGGCGGCTTCAGCAACAGCCGCTTCGGCTTTAAAGGCTCGGAAGACTTGGGCGGCGGCTTGAAAGCCAACTTCCAGCTGGAGCAAGGCTTTAACCTCGACGACGGCAAGCAAGCGCAAGCCGGCAAGATGTTCAGCCGCCAGGCTTGGGTGGGTCTGTCGGGCGGCTTCGGTGAAGTGCAGCTGGGCAAAGCCTACA
Source organism: Tepidimonas alkaliphilus (assembly GCF_007556595.1). GTDB lineage: Bacteria > Pseudomonadota > Gammaproteobacteria > Burkholderiales > Burkholderiaceae_C > Tepidimonas > Tepidimonas alkaliphila. The sequence continues at coordinate 108,296 of NZ_VJNB01000007.1, read as the reverse complement.
GCGCGTTCGACGACGTGAGCGGGCTGGCGGCTTCGGTGTTCGACTCCGATCTGGCGCCGATCAACAACATCTTCGCCTCGACCTTCTTCTCCGACTCGTTCAACAACACGGTCAAATACATCACGCCGGCCATCGGCGGCTTCAGCGGCGCGGTCAGCTACAGCTTCGGCGAGGACAAGACCGCCACTACCAAGGCCAGCAAGCTGTGGTCGTTGAGCGGCAAATATGAGGAGGGTCCGTTGGCCGTTGGCTTGGGTTACGCCAAGAACGACACCGCCGGCGGCGACACGACGGCGACCCGTCTGGCCGGCTCCTATGACCTGGGCGCGGTGAAGTTGTTGGCGTCGTATGGCCAGCTCAAGGACAAGGCGCCCGGCACCACCAGCAAAACCAACGAATGGGAGCTGGGTGTGAACGTGCCGCTGGCCTCCAACCTGGCGCTGTCGGCTGGCTACGGCCGCACCACGCTGAAAGAAGACGGCATCAAAGTTGGCAAGGCCAACAGTTTTGGCGCGGCGCTGGCCTACAGCCTGTCGAAGCGCACCACGGTGTATGCTGGCGTGAACGCCACCAAGGCGGAAGATGTGCCGGTGACCGACAAGGTGAAGACCAACATCTACGCGGTGGGCCTGAAGCACACCTTCTGATTGCGGCGCTGAGCCGCTTCCCTCCAAGGGTTTGACAACATGCTTGCCGCCAACGCGGATGCGTTGGCGGCTTTTTGTTGATGCATCCGGTTGGAGCAGGCACAGTGAGACGGCGAAGCTTGTTGCTGGCGTTGAGCGCGGCGGCAGCCGATGGCCTTATCGGACTGCGGCAGACCGCTCACGCGGAGCAGACGCCGCACCTGCCCCCTGGGGTTGAGACGGCGCTGCAGCGCGCGCGTCTGCCGGCCACGGCGCTGGCGGCGGTGGTGGCCGACGCCGTGCCGGGCGGGGCGCTGCGGCTGGCGCACCGGGCGGAGGCGGAAACCAACCCGGCCTCGGTGATGAAGCTCGTCACCACCGCCGCGGCGCTGGACCTGCTGGGGCCGGCGTGGACCTGGCGCACGCGCATCTACACGACCGGCGCGCTGGAGCCGGGCGGCACGCTGCGCGGCGACCTGATCGTGCGCGGCGGCGGCGACCCCCGGCTGGTGGCGGAGCGGCTGTGGCTGTTGCTGCGGCGCGTGCGGGGGCTGGGCATCCGGCACGTGGCCGGCGACTTGGTGCTGGATCGCACCGCGTTTGCGCTGCCGCCGCACGATCCGGCCGCCTTCGACAGCGAGCCGCTGCGGCCCTACAACGTCGGGCCGGATGCGCTGCTGATCAATTTCGGCGCGCAGGTGCTGACGTTCACGCCAGATCCGGCGGCAGGCGTGGCGCGGGTGCAAGTGGAGCCGCCGCTGGCGGACGTGGCCTTCCCGGAGGCGGTGCCGCTGGCAGAAGGGCCGTGCGAGGACTGGCGCGCCGCGCTGCGCGCGGACTGGACGGATGCGCGCCAGCCGCGGCTCGCAGGGCGCTACCCCGCGGCGTGCGGGGAGCGCGCCTGGCCGCTGGCGTACCCGGAACCGACGGCCTTCGCCGGCCGGGCCATCGCCGGCACCTGGGCCGCGGTGGGCGGCACGCTAGGTGGCCGGGTGCGCGACGGCGCCACGCCAGCCAAGGCGCGGCTGCGGCTGACGTGGCCGTCGCCGCCGCTGGCGGAGGTGGTGCGCGACGTCAACAAGCTGAGCCAGAACGCCATGGCGCAGCACGTGCTGCTGGCGCTGGCGTGGGCCGGGCGCGACCCGGACGAGGCGCCGGCGACGTGGGAGGCAGCGCGCGCCGCGCTGCAGAGCTGGTGGCGGCAGCGGCTGGGGCCGGACGCGCCGGCGCCGCGCGTGGTCAACGGCGCGGGATTGAGCCGCGACGAGCGCGTCACGGCCGGAGCGCTGGCGCGGCTGCTGCAGTGGACGTGGTCGCAGCCGTGGGGGCCGGACTTCGCGGCGACGCTGCCGCGGCTGGGGGTGGACGGGACGCTGGCGCGCTGGGCCGATCGTGGCGTGGCCGCACACCTCAAAACCGGCAGCCTGGCGGATGTGCAAGCGTTGGCCGGCTACGTGCACCGACCGGACGGCACGCGGCGGGTGGTGGTGGCGGTGATCAACCACCCGCAAGCCCAGCAGGGGCGCGACGCGCTGCGCGCGTTGGTGACGTGGGCGGCGCAGGCGCCTTAGCGGATCGCCAGGATCTTCGTCGCAGCCTCAACGCTCGGGCGAACCCACCGTCAGCTCCACCTCGCCCACGCCGTCGATGCGGCCATGCAGCCGGTCGCCCGGCGCCACCGGGCCGACGCCTTCCGGCGTACCGGTGTAGATGACGTCGCCCGGCTGCAGATGGTAGAACTGCGACAGATCGGCGATCAGCTCCGGCACGCTCCAGATCAGGTCCGCAAGATCCGCGCGCTGACGCAGCGCGCCGTTGACCTCCAGCGTGATGGCGCCGCGATTCAGCGCCACGCCCGGCATCGGCGTCACCTCGCCGCACACCGCGCAGCCTTCGACGTCCTTGCCGAGGCACCACGGGTGGCCCTTGTCGCGCAGGCGCAGCTGCACGTCGCGCCGCGTCATGTCCAGCCCCGCGGCGTAGCCGTGGACGAGCTCGTGCGCGCGCTCCAGCGGCACCTGAAAGCCGCCGCGCCCCAGCACGACGACCAGCTCCATCTCGTGGTGGAAGTCGGCGGTGCCGGGCGGGTACGGCAGCGTGGCGCCGCCGGGCAGCAGGTGCACCGGTGACTTGGTGAAGTAGAACGGCCGCGCGCTGGCCTTGTCGACGGTGACGCCCATCTCGCGCGCATGGGCGTGGTAGTTGCGGCCGACGAAGAACAGCCGGTGCACCGGCAGGCGCACGGTGCTGCCGCGTTGGGGCAGCGAGGCGGGTTCGGGCGGGGTCCAGAGGTAGGTGGTCATGGAAGGTAGGATAGCAGGGAGTGAAGGAAGCTCCGGCAGGGACGCGGCGTCAGGCCGAGCCGTCGGCCAGGGCGTCGAGCTCGGGCCGTGCGGGGTCGGGGCGCACCTCATACAGCCCGAGCTTGCGGTGCAGCGGGCCCTCGTCGACGACGAACAGGAACGCCGGCTCGCGGGCCGAGCGGTTGCGCAGCACGGCCGGCGTGTAGCCGGGCACGACGCAGGTGTCGGCTTCCTCCAGCTCGAACGCCGCGGCGGCGAAGGCGGCGCCGGCGGGCGGCTCCACCTGCACGGTGGCGCCGCCCTCGATGACGTGCAGCACCTGCGCCGGCGAGCGCGCCGGCAGCGCCAGCGTCTGCCCCGGGCGCAGCATCAGCGCGTGAAAGCCGAGGATGGCCTGCGCGTCCGCGCCGGTGACCGGGTTGACGTAGGTGACCTGAGGCACCTGCAGCGCGGGCTGGTCGGCCGCGAGGCTGCGCAGCGCGGCGCGCACCTCCTGCCACGGGTAGCGCAGCAGCGGGTGGCGCGCGGCACGCCCACGCGGGGGGGTAAACAGCGGCTGCGGCGCCACGCCGGCGCGCACGTGCGCGCGCTCGCCGTGGTGGGGTTGGGTGGCCTGGCGCGCGCCGGCCTCGTGGTAGCTGGCCTCCAGCGCCACCACCAGCGGCAGGTCCAGCACGTCCAGCCACACCACCGGCTCGGTGCCGTCGTGGCCGTGCTCGTGCCACAGGCCGGTGGGCGTCAGGATCAGGTCGCCGCGCTGCATCGGGCAGCGCTCGCCGTCCACCGCGGTCCAGGCGCCCTCGCCGCGCACCACCATGCGCACCGCGTTGGGGGTGTGGCGGTGGCTCGGCGCCCATTCGCCCGGCAGCAGCAGCTGCATGCCAAGGTAGATCGCCGGGCTGGCCTGCAGCGCCTGCGGCCCGTGGCCGGGGTTGGCCAGCACCAGCACGCGGCGCTCGGCCTTCTCGATCGGCGTCAGGTCGCCGGTACGGCGCAGCAGCGGCTCGAGGTCGCGCCAGGCCCAGTGCGCGGGCCGGGTGCGCTGCGCCGGCCGCTGCGGCGGCAGCAGCGCGCGCAGGCTGGGCCACAGCGGCACCAGGTGGCGCGCCTGCAGCGCGGCCCGGTAGTCGGCGGGCAGTTCGTCCAGGGTTCCAAGGGTGTCCATGACGGAAGGCTCCTCGTGCGGGGGTGGGAGGTGGGTGGCGGCGGATGCCGGATGCACGGTGGGCGGGCAAGCGGTCAGGCGGAGCTGGCGAGGCAGCGCTCCACGGTCCAGCCGTACAGCCACTCCAGCGCGTCGTAGAAGCGCTCGGGGCTGCGGCCCTTCCAGAGCTCGTTGCGCACCAGCCGCTCCACGCCCTTGGCGTGGTAGAGGCGCCCCATCTCGCGGCTGGACAGCACGATGCGCGCGGTGCGCGCCACGCGCGAGCGCTGGTAGAGATCCAGCGCGCGGCCCCAGTCGCCGCCGTGCACGCGCAGCGCCTCGCCCAGCGTGACGGCGTCCTCCAGCGCCATGCAGGCGCCCTGCGCCATGTACTGCGTGGTGGGGTGGGCGGCGTCGCCCAGCAGCGTGACGCGGCCGAAGCTCCACTGCGCAATCGGCTCGCGGTCGGCGGTGGCCCAGCGCTTCCAGCTCTTGGGCAGGTCGATGAGCTGGCGCGGCCGCGGGTGGATGTCCTGGAAGTAGCTCTGCACCTCCTCGCGGCTGCCCTCGGTGACGCCCCACTCCTCGGGCTGGCGGCTGTGGAAGGTGACCACCACGTTGTACTGCGCGCCGCCGCGCAGCGGGTAGTGCACCAGGTGGCAGTTCGGGCCGGCCCACAGGCTGGCGGCGTTCCACTTGAGATCGTCCGGAAATTCGTGCGCGTCGACCACGGCGCGGTAGACGACGTGGCCGGTGACGCGCGCCGGATCGCCGACGTACTGCGCCCGCACCACCGAGCGCACGCCATCGGCGCCGATGAGCGCCTGGCCGCGCCAGCGCTGGCCGCTCTGGTCCTCCACCGTCACGCCGTCATCGTCCTGCTCCACGCACACGATGCGGGTGCCGGTGTGAAAGCGCACGCGCTCGCTGGCCTGCGCCCCCTCCAGCAGCGAGGTGTGCACGTCGACGCGGTGGATCACAGCGTAAGGGTTGCCGAAGCGGGCGCGGAACGCCGCGCCGGTGGGCACGCGCCCCACCAGCGCGGCGTCCAACGCGTCGTGCATCACCAGCTCGTCGATGTAAACAGCGCGGCGGCGCGCGGCCTCGCCGACGCCCAGCGCGTCCAGCGCCGCAAAGGCGTTGGGGCCGAGCTGGATGCCGGCGCCGATCTCGCCGATCTGCGCGGCCTGCTCGAACACCCGCACCTCGTAACCCTGGCGGGCCAGCGCCAGCGCGGCGGCCAAGCCGCCGATGCCGCCGCCGACCACCAGCACCGGCAGGGAAGTCGCGTATCGGTTCATGGGGGGCGCCTCCGGGGAAGGGCCGCGGCCGCGGGAACGGCGAGCGGGCATTTGATCAGCATACTAACGATCAGTGTAGCAACCTTGCCACGCCTGCCCATCCGGGTTTACCAGGAGTCGGTGGCGGCGACGCCGCGCTGCCGGGACAATCGCGCCATGGCCGCCGAAGCGCCGCACATCGACCTCAACGCCCAACCGGGCCACGCCATCCGCCGCCTGCACCAGATCGCGGTGGGCATCTTCCTGCAGGAGACCGCCGCGCACGGCATCACGCCGGTGCAGTACGCGGCGCTGCAGGCGGTGCACAACGAGCCGGGGCTGGACCAGCGCTCGCTGGCCGGACGCATCGCGCAGGACACCTCCACCACCGCCGGCGTGGTGGAGCGGCTGCAGGCGCGCGGCTGGCTGCGGCGCGAGCCGGACCCGGCCGACCGGCGCGTGCGGCGGCTGACGCTGACGGAGGCCGGCCGCGCGCTGCTGGCGCAGGTGGTGCCGGACATGCAGCGCGCGCAGGCGCGCATCCTGGCGCCACTGGATGCGGCGGAGCAGGTGCAGTTCATGGCCCTGCTGCAGCGGCTGGTGCAGCACAACAACGCGCACAGCCGCGCCCCGGCCGAGCCGCGCCGCCGCGGCGGTGCCGCCGCGCGGGTGCGACAATCGCGCCCATGAGCAACGCCGACGTCACCGAGCTGATGACCACCCTGGGCCGGCAGGCCCGCGCCGCCGCGCGCGAGATGGCGCGCGCCAGCACCGCGGCCCGCAACGCTGCCCTGCGCGCGCTGGCCGCGACCCTGCGCGCGCAGACCGACGCGCTGCTGCAGGCCAACGCGCTGGACGTGGCGCGCGCGCGCGAGGCGGGCCTGAACGACCCGATGGTGGACCGCCTGACGCTGACGCCGAAGGTGATCGAGACCTGCGCGCAGGGCTGCGAGCAGCTAGCCGCCATGCCCGACCTCATCGGCGAGATCATCGGCCTGCAGCAGCAGCCCAGCGGCATCCGCGTCGGCCAGATGCGCGTGCCGATCGGCGTCTTCGGCATGATCTACGAGAGCCGCCCCAACGTCACCATCGAGGCCGCGAGCCTCTCCATCAAGAGCGCCAACGCCTGCATCCTGCGCGGCGGCTCGGAGGCGCTGGAGAGCAACCGGGCGCTGGCGGCGCTGGTGCAGCAGGCGCTGCAGCAGGCCGGCCTGCCACGGGAGGCGGTGCAGCTCGTGCCGACCACCGACCGCGAGGCGGTGGGCCGCCTGATCGCGATGCCCGAGTACGTGGACGTCATCATCCCGCGCGGCGGCAAGGGCCTCATCGAGCGCATCAGCCGCGAGGCCAAGGTGCCGGTCATCAAGCACCTGGACGGCAACTGCCACACCTACGTGGACGACCCGTGCGATCTGGACATGGCGGTGCGCGTCACCGACAACGCCAAGACGCAGAAATACAGCCCCTGCAACGCCACCGAGAGCCTGCTGGTGGCGCGCGGGGTGGCGGCGGCCTTCCTGCCGCGCATCGGCGCGGTGTTCGCCGCCAAGGGGGTGGAGATGCGCTGCTGCCCCGAGGCCAAGGCGATTCTGAAGGACGTGCCGGGCGCGGTGCTGAAGGACGCCAGCGAGCAGGACTGGTTCGAGGAGTACCTGGCGCCGATCATCAGCGTCAAGGTGGTGGCCGGGCTGGACGAGGCGATCGACTGGATCAATCGCTACGGCAGCCACCACACCGACGCGATCCTCACCACCGACCACCGGCACGCGCAGCGCTTCTTGCGCGAAGTGGACTCCAGCAGCGTGATGGTCAACGCCAGCACGCGCTTCGCCGACGGTTTCGAGTACGGGCTGGGCGCCGAGATCGGCATCTCTACCGACAAGTTCCACGCCCGCGGCCCGGTCGGCGTGGCGGGGCTGACCTCGCTGAAGTACGTGGTGCTGGGCGAGGGCGAGGTGCGCGGCTAGCGTGGCAGCCGCCGCGAGCCTGTCACCTTCAAGCCCCTCAACGCCTCAAGGTCATTGCAAATCACTATCATTTGAATAAACTTTGGCGTTGTGTAGAGCAGGGCTGCAGCACTATGATCGTTTGCGTCTGCCATCGGGTTAGCGACCGCGAGTTTCAAGCGTTCGCCCGCCAAGGCCGGACGTTTGAGGCCTTGCAGCTCGAACGCGGGGTGGCCACCGGCTGCGGACGCTGCGAGCCCTGTGCCCGGGCCCTGTGGCAAACCCTCACCGACGCCCGGAACGGGCCGTCAGCCCCTTTGACAGTTTGCCCTGCGGACGCCGCAGCCTGCCTCGACGTCGCGCCGCTGTCCGCGTAGGCTCCCGCGGCTTTGCGGGGGGCTTGGGCCGCTGCGGCCCTGCCAGCGCAGCGCCTCTGCTATCATCAAAACGGCTGCAATCCATTTCGATTCCAAGCAGAGGCACTCATCATGCAAGGCACCCCGGAAGTCATGGCGGCGCTGCAAGCGCAACTGAAAAATGAGCTGACCGCCATCAACCAGTATTTTGTGCACTACCGCATGCTCGACCACTGGGGCTTGAAGCGGCTGGCCAAAAAAGAATACAGCGAATCGATCGGCGAAATGAAGCATGCCGACCGACTGATGGAGCGCATCTTCATGCTGGACGGCCTGCCCAATCTGCAAGATCTCGGCAAGCTCCACATTGGCGAAAACGTTCCCGAAATTCTGCAAGCCGACCTAACCTTGGAGCGCCAGGCGCAAAAAACGATCAAAGACGGCATCGCAACCTGCGAAAACGCGCGCGACTATGTCTCGCGCGACCTGCTCTTGCACATTCTGGAAGACACCGAAGAGCACATCGACTTTCTTGAAACCCAACTGGAGCTGATCGACAAGGTTGGCTTGCAAAATTACCTGCAGAGCTTGATGGACGAGCCGTCCTGAATGCCGGGTTGGGTGGCGCGATGGCCAAATATCGCGTGGTGGTGGGCCTTTCCGGCGGCGTGGACTCTGCGGTCAGCGCCTGGTTGCTCAAGCAGCAAGGCCACGAGGTGGTCGGCCTGTTCATGAAAAATTGGGAGGATGACGACGACAGCGAACATTGCACCAGCCGTCAGGACTGGCTGGACGCGGCCAGCGTGGCTGACGTCATCGGCATCGACATCGAACACGTCAATTTTGCTGCCGAATACAAAGACCGCGTGTTTGCGGAATTTCTACGCGAATACGAAGCCGGCCGCACCCCCAACCCTGACATCCTCTGCAACGCCGAAATTAAATTCAAGGCGTTTTTGGATCATGCCATGCGCCTGGGCGCGGAAAAAATCGCCACCGGGCACTATGCCCGGTTGCGCGCAGTTGACGCTTTACGAGGCCAACCGCTGCCCGAAGACAAAGCCCGGCAACTCCCAGCCGAGGCCGTGAGGTATCAGCTGCTCAAAGGCGTCGATCCGCTCAAAGACCAGAGCTATTTTCTCTATCGCCTCAACCAGGCGCAACTGGCGCGCGCCTGCTTTCCGGTTGGACACTTGCACAAAAGCGAGGTGCGCCGCCTGGCGGCTGAAATCGGCTTGCCCAATGCATGCAAGAAAGACTCCACCGGCATTTGCTTTATCGGCGAGCGACCGTTTCGCGCCTTTTTGCAACGCTACTTACACGGCCAACCTGGGCCGATCGTGGACGACCAAGGGCGCGAAATCGGACGCCATGTCGGCTTGAGCTTTTACACCCTAGGGCAGCGCCAAGGTCTAGGCATTGGCGGGGTGCGGGGCCATGATGGCGGCGCGCCCGGACGCCACGCTCCTTGGTTTGTTGCGCGCAAGGACCGCTCGCGCAACCTGCTGTGGGCGGTGCAGGGGCACGATCACCCCTGGCTGTGGTCGCGCTGGCTGCACAGCGAGCAAGCGCATTGGATCGCTGGAGCGCCGCCTGCCACAGGTCGTTACCAGGCCAAAACCCGTTACCGCCAAACCGAGGCCGCGTGCACGCTGACGTTTTCGCCCGAAGGCGCCAACAGCGAGCGCTTCAACCTGGCATTCGAGCAACCCCAATGGGCGGTCACGCCGGGCCAAAGCGCGGTGCTCTACGACGGCGAGGTGTGCCTGGGCGGCGGCGTCATCGTCAGCGCGGAAGCGACCGAGCGCCCGCTGCCGCCGTGGCCCGCAGCTGCCGCTGCACTTCGTCAAACGCGGCGAGCACGCCGGGCTCGGGTTGGCGATCAAGCCAGCTGACGATCAGGATGGCCAACGTGGCCAATGCAAAGCCTGGCACTATCTCGTAAAGGCCCCACCAGCCGCCTTGCTTCCAGACGACGACGGTAACCGCCCCCGCGACCATGCCAGCCAGCGCGCCGCGGGCCGTCATGCGGCGCCAGCGCAGCGACAGCAGCACCACCGGGCCAAACGCGGCGCCAAAGCCTGCCCACGCGTAACTGACCATGCCCAGCACGCGGCTGTTGGGGTCCGCGGCCAGCGCGATGGCCACCAGGGTCACCCCCAGCACGGTGGCGCGGCCAAACCATACCAGCTCCCGGTCGGACGCCGGGCGGCGCAGCAGGGGCTTGTAAAGATCCTGGGTCAAGGCGCTGGAGCACACCAACAGCTGGGCCGACAGCGTGCTCATGATGGCCGCCAGCACCGCCGCCAGCAGCATGCCCGCCAGCCACGGCGAAAACAACACCAGCGCCAGCTCGATGAACACCCGCTCCGGATTGGCCGCCACATCCGCGGCTAGGTCGGGATGAGCGCTGAAATAAGCCCGACCAAAGAAGCCGACCGCCACCGCCCCTGCCAGGCACAGCACCATCCACGTCATGCCGATGCGCCGCGCGCGGCCCATGGCCGACGCCGATTCCGCGGCCATGAAGCGCACCAAGATATGCGGCTGCCCAAAGTAACCCAGCCCCCAAGCGAGCAATGAGACGATGGCGATCGCATCCAGCTTGCCCAGAACATTCCAATGCTCAGGGTGGGTTTGCGCCACGGCAGCGACGCTCGCGGCAGGCCCGCCCAACGCCTCCATCACGATCACCGGCGCCAGCACCAGCGCGCCAAACATCAACGACGCTTGGATGGTGTCGGTCCAGCTCACCGCCAAAAAACCGCCAATCAGCACATAGGCCATGGTGCACAGCGCGCCGACCCACAGTGCCGTGGCATACGGCAGCCCAAACATGCTCTCAAACAATCGGGCGGCGGCCACCACCCCCGAAGCGGCATAAAGGGTAAAAAACAACAAAATCACGACCGCCGCAACCGAACGCAAGCCCGCGCCTTGACGCCCAAAGCGCTGCGCGAAATAGTCTGGCAGCGTCAGCGCGTTGCCCGCATGTTCTGAATACAAGCGCAAACGCGCTGCCACCCAGCGCCAGTTCAGATACGCGCCCGCCACCAGGCCCACAGCGATCCACGCCTCTGACAGGCCCGACAAGAAAATCGCGCCGGGCAACCCCATCAGCAGCCAGCCGCTCATGTCGGAAGCGCCCGCGGCCAGCGCGGTCACCCAGGCACCAAGTCGGCGTCCGCCCAGAATGTAGTCCGATAAGCTGCGCGTGGCGCGCCACCCCAGCCAGCCAACCAACAGCATGCCGCCCAGATACAGGCCAAACATGATCACGATCGGCGCTTCCACCCTCATCATCGTTGCGTGTCCTTTCGGGGAACCCCTGAATTCGGCTTGCGGCGCGCAAACAGCGCCCGCCAACGAGCGCGACGGATCGTAACGAGAACAAAACTGCTCGCCGCCTCCCTCCTAGGGTTATCCCGTATCCGCAACGCTTCTTTGCAAGGGGCATTCAAAAAACTAATGCGGCGCCTGTTCGATGAAACAGGCGCCGCATCAAACGCGGCCAAGGGCACAACGGTCAGCGGGGCCGGGCCGCTTCAGCTCCAGGCGCGCCGACCGCGGCTGTTACAAGCCAGCCACCGCCGCCACGCCGGTGGCCGGAAAGTCGGTGAACACGCCATCCACGCCCAGGCGCATGTAATACTGCATTTCGGCCTTCGGATCGCTAAAGCCATAGCCGCTGGCATCGTTGCGAAACGTCCAGGTGTGCACAAACAACCCTTGCGCATGCGCGGCCTCGATCACGCCCGTGCTGCCGACCACGCGACGGTCGTTGATGGTCACCTTGCCATCGCCGTTGCGGTCCACGCCATCCTGCACCGTGCGCACCAAATACGGCTTCCAAGGGCCGACGCCATCGGCGTAGGTTTTGATCAACGCCAGCCCCTCGGGCTTGAGCAGATCGGCAAAGGTGCGGGGGTCGCCTTTGACGACAAAGTCATACGGCTTGTGGTAAGGCGGAGCCAGCTTGATGCTGCCATCATCGTTGACGTCGTCCGCATCGATGAGCTGCACCAGCTTCATTTGCGTCTTGGTGCGCAGGTATTGCAGGTTGCCGACCTCAAACGACTGGATAAAGACCGGCGCCGATTGGCTGTTGCCGTAAGCAGCGTGCAGCACCGCCAACAATTTGTCTTCAAAGACATTGGCGCCAAAACCCGCCTCGCGCGCGTGGAACGTGGAGTGCTTCAACTCCGGGTAAACGCAAATGGTGCGACCGCGCCGCGCGCTTTCTTGCTTGGCCAGCGCCACCACCTCTTCGATGGTGGGGATGCTGTAGAGCCCGTTGAACTGCTGCGGGCGATTGGCCCGCGGCTGCTTGGCCCGCAGCGTCTTGATTTCGGCCAACGTGAAGTCGCTGGCGAAATAGGCCGTGATCAACTCGCCATCCACATTCATCGTGCGCTTGCGCGATGCGGGAAACTTCTCAGCCACATCGGTGGTGTCATCCAACATCGGCTCGTGACGGGCGATCAAATAGCCGTCTTTGGTCATCACCAAATCGGGCTCGATGCACTGCGCGCCTTGCTCAATGGCCCGCAGGTAGCTCTCCAACGTGTGTTCAGGCAATTCGCCCGACGCGCCGCGGTGCCCGATGACGATCGGCGGCATGCCGTCCAACGTGCGATACAGCGGTCCGTCGTCGCCTCCACATGCCGCCAACCCCCCTGCAGCCGCCAACGACAGCGCCATCCAGCGCAGACTTTTCTTGATGCTGTGCATCGATCCCTCCGTCATGATTCGTTGATTTGAGGCTCGCAAGCCCGTCAATGCTTGCAGGCTCTGAACGGTAACGAACCCGCATGACGCTGCAGTGACAGCCGCCCCAGGGGCGCTCTAACCGGTGGATCCGTGCGCGTGCGCCGCGCAGGCCGGCACAACGGGCACAGGGGTATCGCACGCCCGTGGCGAAGCGCTGCGTTGCACCTGCAGCGTCGTGTGATCGATGCCGAAGCGCTCGCGCAGCGCCGCGGCGGTGGCGTGCAAAAACGCATCGTCGCCTCCCCCATGGGGCATGATCAGGTGGGCGGTCAACGCCACCTCGCGCGCGCCCATGGCCCAGATGTGCAAATCCTGCACAGCCTGCACGCCCGGCTGGGCGGCCAAAAAGCTGCGCACCTGCGCCGCATCGACGTGCGCGGGCACGCCGTCGAAAAGCAAATGCAGCGATTCGGTCAACAGGCCCCAGGTTCCCGCCACGATGACCACGGCGATCACCAAGCTGACGGCGGGATCCACCCATGTCCACCCCTGCCACCACGTCAACGCGCCGGCCACGACCACCCCAGCGGAGACGAGCGCGTCTGCGGCCATGTGCCAGAACGCGCCGCGGTGGTTGAGGTCATGATGGCGGCTGCGCCAGAACAGCAGCGCGGTGCCGCCATTGATGAGGATGCCCAGCGCCGCCACCGCCATCACGGCCCCACCGGGCACAGGCTGCGGCGAGCCCAAGCGCTGCACCGCTTCCCAGGCCAACCAAGCCATCGCCGCAAGGAGCAGCAAGGCGTTGACCAAGGCCGCCACCACGCCAGCGCGCTTCCAACCATAAGTGTGGCGCGGGCTGGGCCGACGACGCGCGATCAGCGCTGCGGCCCAAGCCAGCAGCAGGCCAGCCAGGTCGCTGAGGTTGTGCCCGGCGTCGGCCAGCAGCGCCAGCGAGCCGACGTGCCAGCCCCAGCCTGCCTCCAGCGCCACAAAGCCGAGGTTCAGCCCAATGCCCCACGCAAAGGCCCGGTTGCCTTCAGCGTGCCCGTGGTGGTGGTGGTGCGGGTGCGCATGCATAGGCTTGATCCTAATCGGGTCGGGTCGCCGGCAGCGAGGCTGCGCCGCCTGCCCCCGCCGACGACAGGGACGCCGGCAGCGCCGACTCGCCCTCGGCTTCCTCGAGCAGCGCAGGTCGCAGCGCCTTGCTGGGCTGCACCCCCAGCTCACGCAGTTGCTCCGCTTGACGGATGAGGTTGCCCCGCCCAGTGGCCAGCTTGCCGCGCGCCGCATCGAAGGACGAGCGCGCTTGCTCCAGCCGCTCGCCGATCTTGAGAAAGTCCTCCACGAAGCTGCTGAGCTTGTCGTAAAACTCCGCCCCGCGGCGGGCAATTTCTTGGGCGTTGCGGCTTTGCGCCTCCTGCCGCCACAGATGCGCCACGGTGCGCAGCACAAACAGCAGGGTGGAGGGGCCCACCAGCAGCACGTTGCGCTCCCACGCCTCTTGCAGCAGCCCTGGCTCGTGGGCAAGCGCCAGCGTCAGCGCCGGCTCGATCGGCACAAACGCCAGCACAAAATCCAGTCCGGCCGCGCCGTGCAGCGCCTGATAGCGCTTGTCGGCCAGGGTGCGCAGGTGCGCGCGCAGCGCCGCCAGGTGCGCCTGCATGGCCTGGCGGCGCGACGCTTCGTCGTCGGCGGCGGTGTAGCGCTCATACGCGCGCAGCGACACCTTGGCATCCACCACCAAGCGGCGACCCTGTGGCAGCAAAATCACCACATCCGGCACCACGCGACGCCCATCCTCGGGGTGGGCCTGGGCGTCTTGGGTCAGGTATTCGGCGCCGCGGCGCAGGCCGCTCATCTCCAGCACACGCTCCAAGATGAGTTCACCCCAGTGACCCTGCGCCTTGACCGAGCCACGCAACGCCTGGGTCAGGTGGTGGGCCTCGTCGCTTAAGCGGCGATTGAGCTCCATGAGTTGTTGCACCTGCGCGCGCAGCGCCACGCGCTCTTTGTTTTCGTCTTGGTAGGCATGGCGCACTTGCTGCTCAAACTGCGCCAGCCGCTCGCGCAGCGGCTCCAACAGCGTCTGCAGCTGGGTCTGGCTGTGCTCGTCAAAGCGGCGCGCGCGCTCGTCCAGGATGTCCTGCGCCAGGTTGCGAAACTGCTCAGTCAGGTGCGCGCGGGCGTCCTGCAGCAGCTTAAGCTGCTCTTCGAACGCGGCGCTTTGCTCCTGCAGCCGGGCTTGCAGCGCGGCTTGCTGCGCCTGCAGCCGACGCAGCTCCTCCTGCGCGCGCGCCAGCTCCTGCTCCAGCGTCGGCACGCGCGCGGCGCGCTCTTGCAGCCGTGCGCCCTCGTCGCTGGCGCGATCCAGCGCCTCGCGGTGGCGCTCGGCGGCGGCGGCGGCTTCTTGCCAGCGCTGGCGCAGCTCGGCGGCCTGCGCCTCGGCGGCGCGCAGCCGCTCACCAAGCCGCGCCAGCTCCACCTCCGCCGCGGCGCGCGCCGCCTGCGTGGCGGCCTCGACCTCTCGCCGCGGCGCGCCGCGCGCCAGCGCCCAGGCCAACGCGGCGCCGAGCAGCACGCCCGCCAGCGCCGCAAGCCACGCTGTCATGACCCCATCGTTCATGGCGCCCCCACCAGGCTATGGCCCTAAGCCAAGGCGATGGCGGCGCGCATCGCCTGCGCTCCGTCAAAAAGGGATGTCGTCGTCCATGTCCTCAAAGCCGCTGGCCGCCGGAGCGGGGGTGGCGGCGGCGCGCGGCGCCGAGGCCGGACGGGCCGGGGCAGCGGCGCGCGGCACGGGGGCGGCGCCTTCTTCCAGCGGGGCGCTCGCACCGTCGCGGCTGCCGAGCAGCTGCAGCTCGGTGGCGATGATGTCCACCGTGTTGCGCTCGACGCCGTCCTGCCCGGTGTATTTGCCGTATTTCAGCCGGCCCTCGACGTAAACCGGACGTCCCTTGCGCAGGTATTCCCCGGCGATTTCGGCCAGCCGATCGTAGAAGGTGACGCGGTGCCATTGGGTGTCTTCAACCAGCTCGCCGGTGTTGCGATCCTTGCGCCGGCTGGAGGTGGCGATGCTGACGCTGGCCACCGGCTGGCCGGAGGGGAGGTAGCGGATCTCGGGGTCGCGGCCGCAGTTGCCGATCAGAATGACTTTGTTGACGGAAGCCATGGGAAGGAGTGCCTTTGCTGCCAGAGCGGGTTGCGGAATGTGTGACGACGATTGTGCACCACGCCGCCGCTGGCCGGCGCTCGCCCGGATAAGGGAAGCGCCACCGCGCCTGGGCGAGCCTTAGGCCGCCGGGGCCGCGCGCCCGCGGTGCCAGCGGCCGTCGCCGCGCGTCACCACGTCGTCATCCGGCAGCAGCGCATCGGGCGCCAACGCCGGCAGGGCCGCCACCCGCTCATAGAGCGGCGCAAAGTCAATCTCGGCCAGGCGCAGCAGATCCTCCAGCCGCTCGAACACGAAGTAGGTCTGCTGGAAATCGTCGATGCGGTAGCGCGTGCGCATGACGCGCTCGAGGCAGAAACCCACCCGGTTGGGGCTCGGCGACTCGAGGCAGAACACGCTTTCGGCCGCCGAGGAGACGATGCCGGCGCCCAGGATGCGCAACGCCCCGCCCTCGCGCACGAGGCCGAACTCGACGGTGTACCAGTAGACGCGGGCCAGCATGTCCAGCGCGCCCAGCCGCTGCGCGCGCAGGCCGCCGTGTCCGTAGGCCTGGATGAAGTCCGCCATGACCGGGTGCATCAGCATCGGCACATGGCCAAAGACGTCGTGAAAGACATCGGGCTCTTGCAGATAGTCCAACTGGTCGGCGCGCCGGATGAACCGCCCGGCCGGAAAACGCCGGTGGGCCAGGTGGTCGAAGAACACCTCCTCGGGCACCAGCCCCGGCACGGCCACCACCTGCCAGCCGGTGTGGCGCATCAGCACTTCGGACAAGCGCTCGAAGTCCGGGATGCGATCCGGCTCGATCGGCAGGCGGCGCAGCCCTTCGAGGAAGGCGGCGCAGGCGCGCCCTGGCAGCAGGGCCGCCTGGCGCCGGTACAGCTTCGCCCAAGTGGCGTGCTCCTCGGGCGTGTAGGACGCCCAGTCCTGCGGGATGGTCCAGTCCGGGCTGGCCGGGCGGCCGGCCTCGCCGGCGGCCCAGCCGTGCAGCGTGACGGCCTCGGCGGTCATGATGCAGGTCTCCTCGCTGCGCCCGTGCCGCGACGGGCGGGTGGACGGACGGCGGCGCGGCTCAGGCGGGCCGTCCGCCCAGCGCGGCGGCCGCGGCGTCGATGAAGCGCGCCAGCGCCAGGTCCCGCTCGGTGAGGCCACCGGCGTCGTGGGTGGTGAGCACGATTTCGACGCGGTTGAAGACGTTGCGCCACTCCGGGTGGTGGTCGGCCCGTTCGGCCTGCAGCGCCACGCGCGTCATGAAGGCAAACGCCGCGTTAAAGTCCGCAAAGCGCAGCGCGCGGCGGATGGCGTGGCGGGCCGGGTCGAACGTCCAGGCCGGCAGGGCGGCCAGCGCCTCCTGCAGCGCGGCGCCGTCGAGCTTCGGGGTCGGCATCGTGGGTTCTCCTGGCGGGGGGCGGGGAGGCGCCGGCGCTTCAGGCCGGCTGCGGCTGCGCCGCCGCAACTTTCAGCGTGCCGCGGCGGATCTGGTCGCGCTCCAGGCTTTCGAACAGGGCCTTGAAGTTGCCTTCGCCGAAGCCCTCGTCGTTCTTGCGCTGGATGAACTCGAAGAACACCGGCCCGAGCAGCGGCTGGCTGAAGATCTGCAGCAGCAGGCGCTTCTCACCCCCCGCGGTGGAGCCGTCGAGCAGGATGCCGCGCGCCTGCAGCTCGGCCACCGGCTCGCCATGGCCGGGCAGGCGCTCCTCCAGCATCGCGTAGTAGATGTCGTTGGGCGCGCTCATCAGCGGCACGCCGGCCATCTGCAGCGCGTCCACGCTGGCCAGCAGGTCGTCGGTCCGCAGCGCGATGTGCTGGATGCCCTCGCCGTTGAACTGCAGCAGGAATTCCTCGATCTGGCCGCCGCTGCCGCCCTCCTCGTTCAGCGGAATGCGGATCAGGCCGTCGGGGGCGGTCATCGCACGGCTCTTCAGGCCCGTGTACTCGCCCTGGATGTCGAAGTAGCGGATCTCGCGGAAGTTGAACAGGCGCTGGTACCACTGCGCCCAGTAGGCCATGCGGCCCCGATAGACGTTGTGCGTGAGGTGGTCGATGAGCTTGAAGCCGTGGCCGACCGGGTGGCGGCGCGCCGGATCCTCGTAGCCCGGCAGGAACTCGAAATCGATGTCGTAGATACTCTTGCCGTCCTCGTAGCGGTCGATCAGGTACAGCGGCGCGCCGCCGATGCCCTTGATCGCCGGCAGGCGCAGCTCCATCGGGCCGGCGGGGATGTCGATCGGCTGCGCGCCCAGCTCCAGCGCCCGATAGTAAGCCTTGTGCGCATCACGGACGCGAAACGCCAGCCCGCAGGCGCTGGGGCCGTGCTCCTGCGCGAAGTAGTAGGCCAAGCTGCGCGGCTCGCGGTTGACGATGAAGTTGATGTCGCCTTGGCGCCACAGGTCCACGTCTTTGGAGCGGTGGCGCGCGATGCGGGTAAAGCCCAGCTTTTCGAACAGCGGCTCCAGCACGCCGGGGGTGGGCGCGGCGAACTCGACGAACTCGAATCCGCACAGCCCCATCGGGTTGTCGAACAGGTCGGCCATGGCAGCGGCTCCTCGTGATCGCGATTGAACCCCTGCAGCGTATGCCCGCGGCGGCGCAATGGGCTTGCGTCGAAGGCGCGGACTTTCCCGTATTCATGCAATGATCTTGCGCGTTCAACCCCGAGGAGGCCCGCATGACCCCGCCCGAACCCTTGGATGCGGTGGATCGCCGCATATTGGCGCGGCTGCAGGAAGACGGCCGCATCAGCAACCAGGCGCTGGCCGAGGCGGTGCACCTGTCGCCGGCGCAGTGCAACCGGCGCCACCGCCGGCTGGAGGAGCGCGGCCTGATCCGCCGCTACGAGGCGCGGCTGGACGCCCAACGGCTGGGGCTGGGCGTGACGGCCTTCGTGCACGTGACGATGGAGCGCGGCCACATCCGCGAGGTCGAGCGCTTCCGCGCCCAGGTGCGCGCGATGCGCCAGGTGCAGGAGTGCTGGGCCGTCACCGGCGACTTCGACTACGTGCTGAAGGTGGTGGCGCGCGACCTCAAGGGGCTGTCGGACTTCCTGCTCGGCACGCTGGCGCAGCTGCCCGGCGTCAACGGGGTGCGCTCCAGCGTCTGCCTGGACGAGGTCAAGTGCACCAGCGCGCTGCCGCTGGACGGCTAGCCGCGCCCCACAAACGGCATCTGGGTGGCCATGACGGTGGCAAACAGCACGTTGGCTTGCAGCGGCAGCCGCGCCATCGTCATGAAGGTCTGCACCACGGCGTCCATGTCCATGCGCGGCTCCGGACGCACGCTGCCGTCGGCCTGCAGCACGCCGGCGGCCATGCGCTCGGTCATGTCGCTGGCCACGTTGCCGATGTCGAGCTGGCCGACCGCGATGTCGAACGCGCGGCCGTCCAGCGCCGCGGCCTTGGTCAGGCCGGTGATGGCGTGCTTGGTGGCGGTGTAGGCGATCGAGCCAGGCCGCGGCGCGTGCGCCGAGATCGAGCCGTTGTTGATGATGCGCCCGCCGCGCGGCTGCTGGGATTTCATCAGCGCAAACGCCGCGCGCAGGCAGTAAAACGCGCCGTGGAGGTTGGTCTGCACCGAGCGGTGCCAGTCTTCCAGCGCCACGTCCTCCGGCGCCGCCGTCGGCGTAAAAATGCCGGCGTTGTTGAACAGCAGGTCGAGCCGGCCGTGGGTGGCGCGGATGGCGTCGAACAGGCGCTGCACGTCCTGCGGGTCGCCGACGTCGGCGACGAACGCATGGGCGCGCGCCGCGGCGGGCTGGCCAGCCAGGCGCGCCGTCTCCTGCAACGCCGGCATGCGTCGCCCGGCCAGCCAAACAGTCCACCCTTCAGCCAGCAACGCCTGAGCGCAAGCCCGTCCAATGCCGCTGCCGGCGCCGGTGACCAGGGCGATGCGAGGTAGGAAATCGCGACCAGGAGCCATGCCTGCGATTGTGACGCCATCCGCGACCGCATCTCAGTCCCTGCTCTCGCGCCGCGCCTGGCCCACCCCGCCTACAATGGCCCCATGCTGCGCTACGCCACGATCCCGGTGACGGCGTTTGCCCAAAACTGCTCGCTCGTCTGGTGCGATGCCACCCTTGAAGCCGCCGTGATCGACCCGGGCGGCGACTTGGATGCCGTGCTGAGCCAAGTTGAGCGCCTAGGGCTTGCCCTGCGCCAGATTTGGCTGACCCACGCGCACATCGACCACGCCGGCGGCGCTGGCGAGCTGGCCAAGCGGCTGAACCTGCCGATCGTCGGCCCGCATCGCGGCGACCAGTTCTGGATCGACGGCCTGCCGCAGCAGAGCCGCCTGTTTGGCTTTCCGCCAGCCCAACCCTTCATGCCAACGCGCTGGCTGGAGGATGGCGACGAAGTCGCCGTAGGGCAGGAGCGGCTGCACGTGCGCCACTGCCCGGGCCACACGCCGGGCCACGTGGTGTTCCATGCGCCGCAGATCCGGCGCGCCTTCGTCGGCGACGTGCTGTTCGCCGGCAGCATCGGCCGCACCGACTTCCCCGGCGGCAACCACCAGCAGCTGATCGACAGCATCACGCAGCGCCTGTGGCCGATGGGCGACGACACCGTCTTCATCCCCGGCCACGGGCCGGAGAGCACCTTCGGCGAGGAGCGCCGCCACAACCCGTTCGTCGGCGGCACCTGATCAGCGCGCGATCCCCAGGAACAGCGCCAGGCAGCGCTCCACCTGCAGCATCGTGTCGGCTTCCAGCCGACCGAACGCCGGCCCGAGCTTGTCGCGCGGCAACGTCATCACCTTGTCGACCATGACCTGCGAGGTCTTGCGCAGGCCGTTGGCCGGCGACGGCTCGACGGTGATGCGCAGCAGCGGCTGCCTCCACCAGCGTGCCGGTGACGAGCAGCACGCAGACGCTCGGGTGGGTGTCGAACAGGTCGGACTGGATGACGAGCGCCGGGCGCGGCTTGCCGAAGTCGCCCGACAGCACCACCGTCACCAGATCGCCGCGGTGCGCCATCGCGCTCGCCCTGGGTCAGTTGATCCAGTCGTCCGCCCGGGCCAGGGCCTCGTCCATCCAGCGCGCCAGCTCCGCATCGCGCGCGTCGGCCTGCGCCACGCGCACGCTCTGCTACCGGCACATCTCGGCAAAGCCGGGCTGGCGCGTATCCGGCACCCAGAACTGCACCAGACGCAGGCCGCTGCGGCGCTTGCGCTCGCGGGCACGGGCAACACGGATGGCGGCGGAGGTGGACACGGGGCAGACTCCTCGTTGCACCATGTTGCAGCATAGCACCGGCCGCGGCCGTGGCGCAACGAGCCGCCGCTACCCCGCGCGGCGCGCCTGCTCGAAAAGCCCCTCCACCTTAGGGATGTTGGCCTCCAGCTCGCGGATGCGACTGGGGCCGCTCGGGTGGGTGGAGAGGAATTCCAGCCCCCGGCTGCCCGCCACGCGCATCATCTTTTGCCACAGCGACACGCTGGCGCGCGGATCGTAGGCGGCGCGCGCGGCCAGCTCCAACCCAACCAGGTCGGCCTCGGTCTCGTCTTCGCGGCTGAATTTGAGCGTCAGCAGCTGCGTGCCCAGGTCGGCCGCCAGCCGGCCGAGGTCGCCCAGCCCGAGCAGCTGCGCGCCGAGCGACAGGCCGAGGCCGGTGGCCTGCGTCTTGGCGATGCGCGAACGCGCGTGCTCGCGCAGCGCGTGCGCCATCTCGTGGCCCATGACCATCGCCGCCTCGTCGTCGCTCAAGCGCAACTCGTCGAGGATGCCGGTGAAGAAGGCGATCTTGCCGCCCGGCATGCAGAAGGCGTTGATCTGCTTGCTGCCGATCAGGTTGACCTCCCAGCGCCACTGGCGCGCGCGCTCGTTCCACGGCAGCGTATGCGGCACCAGCCGCTGGGCGATCGCGCGCAGCCGGCGCAGCTGCGGATGGTCGTCCGGCGCCAGCGCCCCTTGGGCCCGCGCTTGCGCCAGCACCTGCGCATACTGTTGCGCCGCCGCCGCCTCCAGCTGGGCGGCTGGCACCAAGCGCCGCAACGAAGAGGGCGGCCCCACCTCCACCTGCGCCGCCGCCGGCGACAGCGTCCACGCGGCGGCGGCCGCGCCGCTGGCGCGCAAAAACCCGCGCCGGCTGGCCCAAGGCCCCTTGAGCATGCACATCCAGCACATGCGCGCATGATAGGCACAATTGCCAACCGCGTGCGTGACGAAGCGTTGCGCCGCGCAACCGTCCGTCACCGCCCGATGCTCGCCCTCGACGACCCCGCCCCCCGCCCCGCCGCCGCGCGCGAGCCATGGTGGCGCCTGCTGCGCGACGCGCGCGTGCTGGTGATGCTGGCGCTGGGCTTTGCCGCCGGGCTGCCGCTGCTGCTGATCTTCTCGTCGCTGTCGCTGTGGCTCGGCGAGGCCGGCGTCGAGCGGCGCGCGGTGACGTTCTTCAGCTGGGCGGCGCTGGCCTACTCGTTCAAGTTCGTTTGGGCGCCGCTGGTGGACCGGCTGCCGCTGCCGGGGCTGACCGCGCGGCTGGGGCGGCGGCGCGGCTGGCTGCTGCTGGCGCAGCTGGGCGTCATCGGCGCCATCCTCGGCATGGCCGCCACCGATCCGGCCGCCGGCAGCGCGGCGCTGGTGCGCATGGCGGCGTTCGCGGTGCTGCTGGGGTTCGCCTCGGCCACGCAGGACATCGTCATCGATGCCTACCGCATCGAGCTGGCGCCGCCCGAGCGGCAGGGGCTGTTGGCGGCGGCCTACGTGGCCGGCTACCGGCTCGGCATGGTGGTCAGCGGCGCCGGCGTGCTGTTCCTGGCCGCGGCGTGGGGCTCGGCCAAGGGCGCCTACGCCTATGAGGCGTGGGCTGCGGCCTACGCGGCGGCGGCGGCGGCGATGCTGCTGGGCGTGCTGACGACGCTGCTGGCCCCGGAGCCGCCGGTGAGCGCCGCGGCCGGCGCCGCGCCAGCCGGCGGCCACGCGCGGCTGCTGGCGGTGTTCCTGCTGGCAGTGGCGGCGTTCGTGGCGGTGTTCTGGGGCGTCGGCGCGGGGTACACGCGGCTTGGCTGGAGCGGCCTGTCGGCCCTGCCGGCGCTGCTGCTGGAGGCGCTGCGCCTCAGCGCGGCGCTGGCGGCGGCGTTCGGCGTCGGCGCGCTGCTGGTGCGCGCGGGGCTCGCAAGCCGCGCGGCGGCGCGCGAGACGTGGGTCGAGCCGGTGCGCGCGTTCTTCGCGCGCCACGGCGTGCGCGACGCCGCGCTGCTGCTGGCGCTGATCGGCACCTACCGCATCGCCGACATCGTGCTCGGCGTGATCTCCAACGTCTTCTACCAAGACCTGGGCTTTGCCAAGCCGGACATCGCCGCCGCGGTCAAGACCTTCGGCGTCGTCGTCAGCATCGCCGGCGGCTTCGTCGGCGGGGTGCTGGCCACGCGGCTGGGCGTGCTGCGCGCGCTGGGCTGGGGAGCGCTGCTGGCGGCGCTGACCAACCTCGGTTTCGTCGCGCTGGCACTGGCCGGGCCGGTGCGCTGGGGGCTGTACGCGGTGGTGGCGGCGGACAACCTGGCGGCGGGGTTGGCCAGCGCGGCCTTCGTCGCGTTTCTCTCCAGCCTGACGCAGGTGCGCTTCACCGCCGCGCAATATGCGATCTTCAGCTCGCTGATGACGCTGCTGCCCAAGGCGCTGGGCGGCTACGCCGGCGCGCTGGTGGATGCGTTGGGCTACCCAGGCTTCTTTGTGCTGACGACACTGCTGGGCCTGCCGGCGCTGGCGCTGGTGGCGTGGGTGGGGCGGCGCTGGGGCCGATCAGGCGAACACCCGTAACTCCCCCAAACAGGGGATAGGCAGCCGACCGCGTTAAGCCGACAATCGGCATCGAGCGCTGTCACACGCTACCCGCCCCTCGGCTTCCGCGCCAGCGGAATCGAGGGGGGCTCTGGCAAGCCATGGCGACAGGCTCGATCCCAACGACGTCCTGATGGATTCGGCCACCCAGGCTTCCCTGCGGTGGTCTTTTTTTGGCGTTGGCCCTGGGCCCGCCCTACGCTTAGGGCCGACACGGCCAAGGCGAGGCCCAAGGCCATCAAGATGCAGGCGCCGCCTCGCCCCGCGGCAACGGGCGCGGGCGTCCCTGGTCGTCGATGGCCACGTAGGTCAGCGTGGCCTCGGTGACCTTGACGCATTCGTAGTGAGCCCGCTGGCGCTCGGCCCACACTTCCACTTGCACCGTCACCGATGTGTTGCCCACGCGCTCGATGTGGGCGTAAAAGCTCAGCAAATCGCCGACCTTGACCGGCTGCTTGAACACAAACTGGTTGACCGCCACCGTGGCAAAGCGCCCGCCAAACTGGCGCACCGGCAGCACCGAGCCGGCCAGATCGACTTGCGCCATGACCCAACCGCCAAAAATATCGCCGTTGGCGTTGACATCGGCGGGCATCGGGATGACGCGCAGCACCAGGGCGCGATCCTGCGGCAGCGCGCCCGTCGGGGCGGGCGGTAGCATTGAGGACTTCGTTTCCATTCGCGTGATTGTCGTCGATGAGGCGTGAACGAACGATGCCGTGGCCGGCAGCCGCAGCGCCCGCCTCTGCCGCGCCGGATCGGGGCGAGGATGCGCGCACGCTGCGCCGGCTGCTGCCGTACCTGTGGCGCTGGCGTGGCCGGGTGGCGCTGGCGCTGGCGCTGATGGTGGCGGCCAAGCTGGCCACCGTGGGCGTGCCGCTGCTGCTCAAGGCCCTGGTCGATGCGCTGACGCCGCTGCTGGGCCTCGGCACGCAGGGCACGGCGCTGGTGCTGGCGCCGGCCGCGCTGGTGGTGGCCTACGGGCTGTTGCGCTGGTGCAGCGCGCTGCTGGCCGAGCTGCGCGAGCTGGTGATGCTGCGTGCCACCGAGGGCGCCACGCGGGCGCTGGCGCTGCGCGTGTTCGAGCATCTGCACGGGCTGGGGCTGCGCTTTCACCTGGAGCGCCAGACCGGGGGGCTGACGCGCGACCTGGAGCGCGGCACGCGCGCGCTGCAGTCGCTGGTGTCGTATGCGCTCTACAGCGTGGCGCCGACGCTGATCGAGGTGGCGCTGGTGCTGGCGCTGCTGGCGTGGCGCTTCGACCTCGGCTACGCCGCCATCACCGCCGCGGCGCTGGGGCTGTATGTGCTGTTCACGGTGCGCATGACGCAGTGGCGCACGGTAATCCGGCGCCAGATGAACGAGCTGGAGTCGGCCAGCAGCGCGCGCGCGGTCGATGCCTTGCTGAACTACGAGACCGTCAAATACTTCAACAACGAGGCGTGGGAGGCGCGCCGCTACGACGACAGCCTGCAGCGGCTGGCGCGCGCCCGCGCGCGCACGCAACTGTCGCTGTCGCTGCTCAACGCCGGCCAGCAGCTCATCATCGCCGCGGCGCTGGTGGCGCTGCTGTGGCGCGCCACGCACGGCGTGCTGCGCGGCGAGCTGACGCTGGGCGACCTGGTGATGATCAACGCCTTCCTCATCCAGCTCTACCTGCCGCTGAACTTCCTGGGGGTGCTGTACCGCGAGATCCGCCAGAGCCTGACCGACCTCGGGCGCCTGTTCGCGCTGCTGGATCGCGCGCCGGAGGTCACCGACGCGCCGGATGCCCGACCGCTGCAACTGCGCCACGCACCCGAGGTGCGCTTCGAGGACGTGCGCTTCGGCTACGAGCCGGCGCGCCCGATTCTGCACGGGGTCGATCTGGTGATTCCGCCGGGGCGCACGGTGGCGGTGGTGGGGGCGTCGGGGGCCGGCAAATCCACGCTGGCGCGGCTGCTGTTTCGTTTCTACGACGTCGACGGCGGCCGCATCACGGTCGATGGCCACGACATCCGCACGCTGACGCAGGACAGCCTGCGCCGCGCCATCGGCATCGTGCCGCAGGACACCGTGCTGTTCAACGACACCCTCGAGGTCAACATCCGCTACGGGCGGCCCGACGCCAGCTTCGACGAGGTGCGCGAGGCGGCGCGCGCCGCGCACATCCTGGACTTCATCGAAAGCCTGCCGCAGGGCTGGCAGACGGTGGTCGGCGAGCGGGGGCTCAAGCTCTCCGGCGGCGAAAAGCAGCGCGTCGCGATCGCCCGCACGCTGCTGAAGAACCCGCCGATCCTGGTGCTGGACGAGGCCACCTCGGCGCTGGATTCGGCCAGCGAGCGCGCCATCCAGGCCGAGCTGCGGCGCCTGAGCGAGCGGCGCACGACGCTGGTGATCGCGCACCGGCTCTCCACCGTGGTGGAGGCGCACGAGATCGTCGTGCTCGACGGCGGGCGCGTGGTGGAGCGCGGCACGCACGCCGAGCTGCTGGCGCGCGGCGGCGCCTACGCGCGGCTGTGGGCGCTGCAGCACCGCGCGCACAACGGCGCCTGAGGCCGCCGGACGACCCCGACGGAGCACGGCATGGAAACCAAGTGGCTGGAGGACTTCGTGGCACTGGCCCAGACCGGCAGCTTCAGCCGCGCGGCGCAGCTGCGCCACGTGACGCAGCCGGCGTTCTCGCGCCGCATCCAGGCGCTGGAGGCCTGGGCCGGCGTCGATCTGGTGGATCGCAGCTCGTACCCGACGCGGCTGACCGAGGCCGGCCGCACGCTGCACGCGCAGGCGTTGGAAATGCTGCAGCAGCTGCACACCACGCGCGCGCTGCTGCGCCAGCACCGCAGCGCGGCCCACGACACGGTGGAACTGGCGGTGCCGCATACGTTGGCGTTTACGTTCGTGCCGATGTGGCTGTCGCAGCTGCGCGCCCGCCTGGGCAAAATCAAGACGCGGCTGGTGGCGCTCAATGTGCACGACGCCGTGTTGCGCTTCGCCGAAGGCGGCTGCGACCTGCTGCTGGCTTATCGCCACCCCAGCCAACCCTTGGAACTGGATGCCGAACGCGTCGAAATGCTGCCGCTGGGCCGCGAGGTGGTGGCGCCGTTTTGCCGCCCCGGCCCGGACGGCCAACCGCAGATGCGCCTGCCCGGCTCGGCGCGCGCGCCGGTGCCTTACCTGGCTTATGCGCCAGGGGCGTATCTGGCGCGGGTGGTGGAGTGGCTGCTGCGCCAGGCGCGGCAACCGGCGCACCTGGAGCGGGTGTATGAAACCGACATGGCCGAAAGCCTCAAGGCCATGGCCATCGAAGGTCACGGCGTGGCGTTTTTGCCGATCAGCGCCGTGCAGCCCGCCTTGGCCGATGGCCGGCTGGTGGCCGCCGGCTCAGCGCCGCTGTGGCACGCCGAGCTGGACATTCACCTCTACCGCGCGCGCCACCGTCCCCTCAAACCCGCGGCGCAGCAGCTGTGGGAGAGCGTGGCGCGCGGCGCAGGCCCGCTGGCGCCACCTAACGTTACCGATGCGGCCTCGGCAACCGCAGCCGGTAGTAAGATCGGCCCACTTCCTTAACCTCCGAGAAAGGATCGCAGCATGAAAACGTCTGTGCTGGCGCTGGCCCTGGCGGCTTTGGCGGCCACCGCTGCCCAAGCCGACACCCTGGCCAAGATCAAGTCCACCGGCTCGGTCACCATGGGGGTGCGCGAATCGTCGGGCGTGCTGTCCTACACGCTGGGCGATGGCAAATACACCGGCTACCATGTGGAAATCTGCCAGCGGGTGCTGGCCGACATCCAAAAGCAGCTCGGCCTGGCCAAGCTGGACATCAAATACCAGCCAGTGACCTCGCAGAACCGCATCCCGCTGGTGCAAAACGGCACGGTCGATATCGAGTGCGGCTCCACCACCAACAACCAGGCGCGCCAGCGTGACGTGGCTTTTGCCGTCACCACCTTCATCGAAGAGGTGCGCATCGCGGTCAAGGCCAACTCGGGCATCAACTCGATCAAGGACTTGAACGGCAAGACGGTGGCCACCACCACCGGCACCACCTCGGTGCAGACGCTGCGCCGCCACGAGCGCGCCGGCGGCGTGGACTTCAAGGAGGTGTTCGGCAAGGATCACGCCGACAGCTTCCTGCTGCTGGAGTCGGGCCGCGCCGACGCCTTCGTGATGGACGGCTCGCTGCTGGCCGGGCTGATCGCGCGCTCCAAGAACCCGGCCGACTTCAAGATCGTTGGCGAGGTGCTCAGCGTCGAGCCGATCGCCATCATGTTCCGCAAGGACGACCCGGCGTTCAAGAAGGCGGTGGACGACTCCATCATCGCGATGATGAAGTCCGGGGAACTCGCCAAGATCTACGATAAGTGGTTCATGCAGCCGACCCCGCCCAACGGCGTGCGCATGAACATGCCGATGAGCGAGGCGCTCAAGGCCGCCATCGCCAACCCGAACGACCGCCCGATGGAGGCGTACCAGGCCAAGTGACGGCCTGAGACGCCGCCGCGACGCACGACCCCGGGCGCCTTCAGCGGCGCGCCGGGGGTTGTTTTTTGGCTTCGCCGGAGTTGATCATGCAATGGGACTGGCAAGTCTTCTGTGAGGACACCCTCACGCGCGAGGTGCAGCCGCGCTGCTTCGGCCAGGGCGGCGACATCACGTACCTGGAGTGGATGCTGTCGGCGTGGGGCTGGACGGTATCGGTGTCGGTGTTGGCGCTGCTGCTGGCGCTGCTGGTCGGCAGCGCCGTCGGCACGCTGCGCACGCTGCCCACAAGCCCGTGGCTCGTGCGGCTGGGCAACGCGTGGGTGGAGCTGTTCCGCAACATTCCGCTGCTGGTGCAGATCTTCCTCTGGTACCACGTGATCCCGGCGCTGGTGCCGCCGCTCAAAGGCGTCTCAGGGTTCGTGCTGGTGGTGGTGGCGCTGGGCCTGTTCACCTCGGCGCGCATTGCCGAGCAGGTCAAGAGCGGCATCCTGTCGCTGCCGCGCGGGCAGCGCCACGCGGCGCTGGCGCTGGGCTTGACGCAGGCGCAGGCGTATCGCTACGTGCTGCTGCCAATGGCGTTTCGCATCATCATCCCGCCGCTGACCAGCGAGGCAATGAACGTGTTCAAAAACTCGTCAGTGGCGTTTGCGGTGTCGGTGGCGGAGCTGACGATGTTCGCCATGCAGGCGCAGGAGGAGACCGCGCGCGGCATCGAGATCTATCTCGCGGTCACCGCGCTGTACGTGGTGTCGGCGTTCGCGATCAACCGGCTGATGGCCTTCATCGAGCGGCGCGTGCGCGTGCCGGGCTTCATCGCCGCCGGCGGCGCGGGGGGGCACTGACCATGCTGGCCAACCTCGACTGGTCGTTCTACCGCTGGGACGTCATCGGCCCGTTTGTCTGGAAGGGGCTGCAGTTCAGCGTGATGCTGACGGTGGTGGCCACGCTCGGCGGCATCGCGCTGGGCACGCTGCTGGCGCTGATGCGCCTGTCGGGCCGGCCGTGGCTGGCGCTGCCGGCCACCGTCTATGTCAACGGCATGCGCAGCATCCCGCTGGTGATGGTGATCCTGTGGTTCTTCCTGCTGGTGCCGTTGATCATCGGCCGGCCGATCGGCGCGGAGCTGTCGGCGGTGATCACCTTCATCGCGTTCGAGGCCGCCTACTTCAGCGAGATCGTGCGCGCCGGCATCCAGTCGATCCCGCGCGGGCAGGTTTACGCCGGCCAGGCGCTGGGCCTGACCTATGGGCAGAACATGCGCTTCGTCATCCTGCCGCAGGCGTTTCGCAACATGCTGCCGGTGTTCCTGACGCAGACCATCATCTTGTTCCAGGACACCTCGCTGGTCTATGCGATTGGCGCCTATGACCTGCTGAAGGGCTTCGAGATCGCCGGCAAGAACCATGGCCGCCCGATCGAGGCGTACCTGGCCGCCGCGGTGGTCTATTTCGTCATCTGCTACACGCTGTCGGCGCTGGTCAAGCGCCTGCACGCGCGCATCGCCATCATCCGTTGAACCCCCATCCGGGGCCACGCGCGGCCCGGCGCCCCGCCCCAGGCCGCACGCCGCCCCACCGCACACCGAAGGAGTCGTCATGGAACGACCGATGATCGAACTGAAGAACGTGTCGAAGTGGTACGGCGCCGTGCAGGTGCTCCACGACTGCTCCACCGCGATCCGCAAGGGCGAGGTGGTGGTGGTTTGCGGGCCGTCGGGCTCCGGCAAATCGACGCTGATCAAGACCATCAACGCGCTGGAGCCGATCCAGAAGGGCGAGATCTGGGTCAACGGCCAGCCGGTGCACGACCCCAAGACCAACCTGCCCAGGCTGCGCAGCCAGGTCGGCATGGTGTTCCAGCACTTCGAGCTGTTTCCGCACCTGACGGTGACCGAAAACCTCACGCTCGCCCAGGTCAAGGTGCTGGGCCGCAACCCGGAGGACGCCAAGAAGCACGGCCTGAAGTATCTGGAGCGCGTCGGCCTGATCGCGCACAAGGACAAGTATCCGGGGCAGCTCTCCGGCGGTCAGCAGCAGCGCGTGGCGATCGCGCGCGCGCTGTCGATGGATCCGATCGTGATGCTGTTCGACGAGCCGACCTCGGCGCTGGACCCGGAGATGGTCGGCGAGGTGCTGGACGTGATGATCGGCCTGGCGCAGGAAGGCATGACGATGATGGTGGTCACGCACGAGATGGGCTTTGCGCGCAAGGTCAGCGACCGCGTCATCTTCATGGACGTCGGCGGCAAGATCCTGGAGGACTGCCCGAAGGAGGCGTTCTTCGGCAACCCCGAGGCGCGCCAGCCGCGCACCAAGGACTTCCTCAACAAGATCCTGTCGCACTGACCGGGCGCGCAGGCGGGCCGCGGCCAGTGGCGCGCCGGGGCTGCTCGCCACCGCTCGCGCAAACGGCGCGTCCCCGGCCCGCCGGGAGCGGGCCGGGAGCGGTGACGCACGGCCCCGATAAAACCCAAAGGGCTCCCCGTAGGGAGCCCTTTGCACATCGGCGCTCGAGGCGGCGCGTGGCGCCGCCCGAAGACCCGTCACATCGCCGCCGGCACCGGCGCGTTCATGGCGCGCTTCTCCAGCGTCCACTGGTGCAGCGAGCCGTCGTAGTTGCGCGCCTGCTGGTTGCCGAGGATCTCGTAGGCGATGAACCACGGCAGCGAGGAGTCGTTGCCGCTGTTGCAGTAGGTGATCAGCGGCTTGGACGGATCGACGCCAAGGGACTGAAACACCGCGCGGTAGGTCTCGGGCTTGAGCAGCCGGATCGCGCCGCCGCGGGTGACAAACAGCGTCTCCAGCGGCACGTTGCGCGCGCCCGGAATGTGGCCGTAGGCATAGACGTAATCACGCTTGAAGACGCCCAAGTACATCGATGTGGCGCGGGTGTCCACAAGCTGCACGTCCTTCTTCTCCATCGCCGCGGCCACGTCCGGCGAGTCGGCCACGAGGCTGGCGAAG
This sequence comes from Tepidimonas alkaliphilus, assembly GCF_007556595.1. GTDB lineage: Bacteria > Pseudomonadota > Gammaproteobacteria > Burkholderiales > Burkholderiaceae_C > Tepidimonas > Tepidimonas alkaliphila. The sequence continues at coordinate 77,558 of NZ_VJNB01000007.1, read as the reverse complement.
CGGTCGGCGGTGGCCTTCCAGGTGGTGGTCAGCGGCGCCGGGGCGTCCTTGCTCCACGGGCGGCCCTCCAGCAGCCAGGCCACCATGCCGCCGTCCAGCAGCGCCACCGGCGTGTCGGCGTAGGCCTTGAACAGGATGTGCAGCCGCGCCGCGTCGTTGAAGTCGGAGATCTTCTGCCCCTCCGGCACCAGCACGATCGGCTTGTCGGCCAGCACCCCCACCGCCTGCACCACCTTCTCGAAGGTGGCGCGGTCCGGCATCATGTAGCTGACCTTGTTGCCGGCGATCTCGCGCTGGGTGCGCAGCTCCTTGGCCAGGAACAGGCGCGAGCCGGGGATGTGGCCGCCGAACTCGTCCAGCACCTTCTTGCCGTCCTTGGTGGTCTCGAACTCCGGCTCGCGCGTGAAGCTCTTGGCGTCGTTGCGGATCTCGATCACCTGGACCTTGTCGAGGTTGTCGGCCAGCCACTGCGTGCTGACCACCGGGCCGGGCAGCACGCCCTGGGCCCAGGCGCTGGCGGCCAGCGCGGCCGCGCCCAGCGCCACTGCGATGCGTCGAAGGGTTTTCATCGTCGTCTCTCCTTGGGGGCAAACAATCGGTCAGGCCAGGCCCAGCCGCCGCAGGCGCGGCGCCAGCGCCGCATCCGTGGTGCTGAGCACCTCGAGCGCGCGGTCTTCCCACACCTGCTCCGCCGGTCGCCGCCGCAGGTGAGGTTCCAGCGCCGCGTCGCGCGCGCGCAGCAGCGCGGCGAGCTCGTCGGCGAACAGCTGCACCATCGCGGTCAGCCAGCGCGCCAGCGGCGCCAGCCGCCCGCCGCGTGCGGCCACGCGAAACGCCGGCAGGCGCGCGATCAGCTCCGCCGCCGGTGCCCAGCGCCCCGCCGTGACCCAGCGGTTGGTGGTGAACCAGCGCAGCGGCTGGCCGCGCGCATCCAAGGCCAGCGCCGCCACGTGCACGTGCGCACCGGGCTCGGGCCCGTCCCAGAACAGGTGGAAGTGGCCGTGTTCCGGTGGGGCGTCCGAGCCCCAGCGCTGCGCGCCGCCATGCGCGTGGTAGTAGAAGCGCGTGCCGTGCGCCGCATCGACGACGTCGCGCGCCGGGTAGTGGCGCAGCTCCTCGAAGCGGCGCGCGCCGGCCAGCGCCGCCTGCGCCAGCGACACGCCGCGCTGCGCGTAGGTGAGCGGCACGCGCAACGCCACCTCGGCCCAGCCAGACAGGTCGGCCAATTCGGTCGCGGAAGTGGCGGCGGGGCACATGGGGCGTTCAGCGTGCCGGCGCGCGCTCGGGCACAGCGGCCGAGGGCGCAGCCGGACAGGCGATCAGCGCTTCGGCGCGCACGGGTTGGCCGGGGCGCAGGGGTTGTCGCCCTCGGTGCGCTTTTTCTTTTTCTTCTTGTCGGCGCCGGGGGCGCACGGGTTACCCGGCGCGCACGGATTGCCGGCGGCGCTGGCGGCCGGCTTGCCGTCGGCCTTGGGCGCCTGCTGCGCCATCGCGGCCGGGGCCACGAGGCTGGAGGCGACCAGCAGCGCGGTCAGGGTTTGGGTCAGGGGTTGCTTGCGGGTCTTCATGGTCTTGCGGTTGTCGGTGACGTCAAACGTGGGGGTGGGAGCGCCGGGCCGCGCAGAGGGAGCGGGCGGCCGCGGCGCAGGGGAAAGGGGAACAGACGAATTCAGCCGGCCTGGCGCACCTGCGTGGCGGTGCCGCAGCCCTGCGCGCCGCAGCCGCAGCCGGCCTCGCCGAGCACGGCCTCCTGCGCGTCGATCGGGCCGCCGTGGCGCTGCTCGAACCAGCGGCCCAGGTAATACACGCCGACCAGGGCCGCGGCCATCGCGCCGATGATCCACCACGGCGAGATGCCCCATGCGTCGTGCAGCGTGTCGCCCGATTCGACCTCGGCCATGGCCATCAGCGTCTCGATCGTGGGGCCATATAAACCAGCAAAAGCGAACGTGCCGACGATCAGCCCGACGAAGAACACCAGCGCGTCCAGCCGGCCCGAGGCCACCCCGACCACCGAGGTGCCGGGGCAGTAGCCGCCGATCGCAAAGCCGGCGCCGACCAGCACGCCGCCGATGGCCGACGCCATCATCAACGAGGTCGGCACGAACACCGCGTCCAGATCCAGCACGCCGGCCATGCCGAGCAGCTGCAGCCCGACGGCGGCCACCACGATGGCGGTGAACATCACCTTCAGCACCGACCAGTCGCGCAGCGTGAACTGGCCAGTCAGCTTGCACGGGCTGCCGAAGCCGGCGTTTTCCAGAATGAAGCCGAACGCCACGCCAACCAGCAGCGCCGACCAGACGGTTTCCTGCAGCGGGAACATGGCTTCAGACCCCCTTGACGAGACGGCTGACGATCAGCCCAGTGACGAAGAACGCGCCGAGGAAGACGAACGCCGCGATCGACAGCGTGGCCGCGCCGGACAGGCCCAGCCCGCTGGTGCAGCCGGCCGCGATGCGTGCGCCGAAGCCGGCCAGCAGCCCGCCGATCAGCGCGGCGGCGATGCGCTTGCCGGTGCCGACGCGCGTGGCGCCGTCCAGCTGCACGCGCAGCCGCCCGGCGAGGAACGCCGCCAGCAGCGCGCCGGCGAACACGCCGATCACCTGCCAGGTGATCCAGCCGTCCAGGATGTCGGGCCGCGCCATCGCGCCGAGGTAGGCGTTGGCCTGGATGGCCTCGGGCGCGGCCTGCAGGCCGAGCCAGGCGCTCAGCCGCGTGGTGAAGCCGGTGGCGCCCAGCCCGTGCCCGGTCAGCACGAAGGTGGCCAGCAGCGTGACGCCCAGCGCCACGCCCGCCAGCCACGGGTTCCAAAACGGTTTGGGTGCGGTCATGATGGATGTCCTGATGAATCTCAATGAACCCTACCGTGCACAGTATAGACAGTGGCAGCAGCCTGCGCAATGGGCCAAGCTAGCCCCCCCGGGCTTGGACGGCCCGCGGCGGACGCAGCGCCCTTTAGACGCACTCGACCGTGCCGCCGTAGTGCGCCAGCGTGGCGTCGTGCGTCAGCAGGCGCATCGGCTCCACCCGTGCCTGCGCCACCAGCAGGCGGTCGAACGGGTCGGCATGCAGCGGCGGCAGGTCGGCCACCGCGACGGCGTGCTCCGGCGACACCGGCAGGAAGCGGTAGCCGGCCGCCTCGAAGTAGCGCAGCGCCTCGACGCCGGAGACCGGCATGTCGCCGCGCGCCAGCGCGTGCTTGATCGTGATCTCCCACAGCGTCGCGGCGCTGATCCAGATGGTGGCGCGCGGCGACTCGATCAGCTCGCGCGCCCGGGCCGACAGGCGCGGGCTGTCGGTGAGGGCCCACAGCGCCACGTGGGTGTCGAGCAGCAGGTTCACGCCCCGCCCCCGAGGAACAGGCGCGCGACCTCGTCGTTGTGCGCGTCGATGTCGTCCGGCACGGCAAAGCGCCCCTTGGCCACGCCGATGCGCCGCCCCGCCGGCGCCGCCTCCAGCGGCACCAGCCGCGCCGCCGGACGGCCATTGCGCGCGATGACGATCTCGCGCTCGCGCCCTTCTTCCAGCGCTTGCACCAGGCGCGACAGCGAGGACTTGGCCTGCAGCATGTTGACGGCGGTCATGCGGGACTCCTTGGTCACGGCATTGGTCTTGATTTGGCTTAGTCTGGTCTGGTTAGATCGATTTGTCAACCCAGTCCTCCTCCGGCTGGCGGCCCCGGGCGCCGCCGCTCAAGGCGCCTCTGTGAGGCGGATCCCGCTCTGCGACAATCCGGCCCGATGAGCCACGCTGCCGACACCCTGACCCTGATCCGTCCCGACGACTGGCACGTGCACCTGCGCGACGGCGCGGCCCTGGCCACCACGGTGCCGCACACGGCAGCGCAGTTCGCGCGCGCGATCGTCATGCCCAACCTCAAGCCGCCGGTGACCACCGCGGCGCAGGCGGCGGCCTACCGCGAGCGCATCCTGGCGGCACGCCCCCCGGGCGTAGCGTTTGAGCCGCTGATGACGCTGTACCTGACCGACCACCTGCCGCCGCAAGAGATCGAGCGCGCGCGCGAGGCCGGCGTGGTGGCGGTCAAGCTCTACCCGGCGGGCGCCACCACCCACAGCGATGCGGGCGTCACCGACATCCGCCGCACCTACCGGACGCTGGAGGCGATGCAGCGTGCGGGGCTGTTGCTGTTGATCCATGGGGAGGTTACCGACAGCGAGATCGACATCTTCGACCGCGAGGCGGTGTTCATCGAGCGGGTGCTGGATCCGCTGCGGCGCGACTTCCCGGGCCTGAAGATGGTGCTGGAGCACATCACCACCAAAGAGGCGGCGCAATATGTCGCCGAGGCCGGGCCGAACCTCGCGGCGACGATCACCGCGCACCACCTGCTCTACAACCGCAACGCGCTGCTGGCGGGCGGTATCCGGCCGCACCACTACTGCCTGCCGGTGCTCAAGCGCGAGGCGCACCGCCAGGCGCTGGTGGCGGCGGCCACCAGCGGCCATCCGCGCTTCTTCCTCGGCACCGACAGCGCGCCGCACGCGGCGCAGCTGAAGGAACACGCCTGCGGCTGCGCCGGCTGCTACACCGCGCCGGCGGCGCTGGAGCTGTATGCCGAAGCGTTCGAAGCCGCCGGCGCGCTGGATCGGCTGGAGGGCTTCGCCAGCCTGCACGGGCCGGACTTCTACGGCCTGCCGCGCAACACCGAGCGCGTGACGCTCAAACGCGAGGCGTGGACGGTGCCCGAGCGCTACCGCTTTGGCGACGCGGAAGTCAAGCCGCTGCGCGCCGGCGAGACGCTGCGCTGGCGGCTGCAGCCCGCTGCCGCGACCTGAGGCGGGCGTGCGCATGGCGCCGCCGCACCGGGTACGATGCAGGCCATGTCAGCCCGCCACGCAGCCGGGTTAGCACGGAAACAGCCATGCGGATTCTGACCTGGAACGTGCAATGGTTTCGCGGCCTGGATGGCCGCGTGGACGTGGACCGCGTGCTGCGCCATGCGCTGGACTGGGGCGAACAGCCGCACGTCATCGGCCTGCAGGAGGTGGCGCAGCACTACCCCGGGCTGGAGGGCGCAGGCGAAGCCGACCAGGTCGAGCAGGTGCGCGCGGCGCTGCCCGGCTACGAAGTGTTCTTTGCCGCCGCGATCGACGAATGGCGCCCTGGCCGCCCGACCCGGCAGCGCTTCGGCAACCTGATCGCCACGCGGCTGCCGGTGCTGCGCGTGCAGCCGCTGGCGCTGCCGTACCCGGCCGATCCGGCGGCGCCATCGATGCCGCGCGTGCTGGCGGCGCTCACCGTGCAGGCGCCGTGGGGGGCGCTGCGCGTCGGCGCCACGCACCTGGCCTACTACAGCGCGGCGCAGCGGCTGGCGCAAGCGCGCGCGCTTGTGGCCTGGCAGCGCGAGGCCGCGGCGGTGGCCGCGCAGCCGCCGGCGGTGGGCGAGGAGCCGCCCGACACGCCGTTCCAGCCGCGCCCGCACGCCGCCGAGGCGGTGCTGATGGGCGACTTCAACGCCCCGCCGCACGATGCCGCCTACCGCGAGCTGACCGCCGCCGCGGGCGGCGCGCCGGCTTTCCTCGACGCCTGGACGCTGGCGCACCCCGGCACGCCGCAGCCGCCGACGTTTCGCGTGCACGAGTCGGGCGCGCAGCCGGTCACCTGCGACTATCTGTTTGTCACCCCGGGGCTGGCCGCGCGCGTGCGGCGGGTGTCACTCGATTCTGCTACGCTGCTGTCCGATCATCAGCCTTTGCTGATGGAACTTGACGACGCGATCGGGGTCTGAACGGGCCGGCAGCGGCGAAGCGCAGGCTCTCTTGCCCCTTGAGGCTGCCTTGGCTCGCCCCCCACGTCTGGATCGTCGCACGATCGCTTTCTGACCGACTCGCGGAGCACCCATGAAACGCATTCTGTTGCTGGTTCTGACCAACCTCGCCGTGATGGCGGTGTTGTTGATCACCACCCGCATCCTGGGCGTCGATCGCTTCCTGACCGCCAACGGACTGGATACGGTGGCGCTGGCGGCGTTTTCGCTGATCATCGGCTTTGGCGGCGCGTTCATCTCGCTGCTGATGAGCAAGCCGATGGCCAAGTGGAGCACCGGCATGGTCATCATCGACCAGCCGCGCACCCCCGACGAAGCCTGGCTGCTGGCCACCGTGCGCAAGCTGGCCGACAAGGCCGGCATCGGCATGCCCGAAGTTGGCATCTACGAGGGCGAGCCCAACGCGTTTGCCACCGGCGCGTTCAAAAACGACGCGCTGGTGGGCGTCTCCACGGGCCTGTTGGCGAACATGACGCGCGAGGAGGTGGAGGCGGTGCTGGCGCACGAGGTGGCGCATATCGCCAACGGCGACATGGTGACAATGACCCTGATTCAGGGGGTCATGAACACCTTCGTCGTCTTCTTGAGCCGCGTGATCGGCTATGTCGTGGACAGCTTCCTGCGCCGCGGCGACAGCGAACAGTCCGGCCCTGGCATCGGCTACCTGGTCACCAGCATCGTAATGGAGGTGATCCTGGGTTTCCTGGCCGCCATCATCGTGGCCTGGTTCAGCCGCCAGCGCGAGTTCCGCGCCGACGCGGGCGCGGCCATGCTGATGGGGCGCAAGCAGCCGATGATCAACGCGCTGGCGCGCCTGGGCGGGCTGGAGCCGGGCGCGCTGCCGCAGGGCATGCAGGCGCTGGGCATCACCGGCAGCCTGGGCAAGCTGTTCGCCACCCACCCGCCGATCGAGGAGCGCATCGCTGCGCTGCAGGCGCTGTGACCGCGGGCTGACGGCGTCCGCGTCAGCCGTAAGCCAGCGCCAGGCGCGCGGCGCGGTCGGGCGGCGGGGTTGGCGAGGCCCGCCGGAATGGTTACACTGGCACCACCATGCGCGTCGTGCTCGACACCTCGGTGCTGGTGGCCGCCGCCCGCTCCCGCCGTGGAGCCAGCCACCGGATCGTGGCCGCGCTGCCGCACCCAAGGTTTCAGATCGCGCTGTCGGTGGCGCTGTACACCGAATGGCAGGCGGTGCTGACGCGGCCCGAGCACCGGCCGTCGGGCCTCGGCGTGGAGGATGTGCTGGATTACCTGCGTTATCTGGCGTCGATCGCCCACCTGCAGGACGTGCACTACCTCTGGCACCCTTTCCTGCGCGATCCCGACGACGACATGGTGCTCGAGTGCGCGGCGGCCTCCGGCAGCCGCTACCTCATCACCCACAACGTCGCGGATTTCCGCGGCGCTGAGACGCTGGGCGCGCAGGCCGTCACGCCCGCGTGGTTCTGGACCGAAGGGCTGGGAGCCGAACCATGACCGCCTTGACCGTGCGCCTTCCGACCTCGCTGCATCAGCGCATCCGCGAACTGGCCGCCCGCGACGGCATTTCCGTCAACCAGTTCATCGCCAGCGCCGCCGCCGAAAAGCTGGCCAGCGTGCTGACCGTGGACTACCTGCGCCGGGAGGCATCCGGCGCCACGCGCACGGCGTTCGAGCGCTACCTGCAGGCGGTGCCGGACGCCGAGCCTGCGTTGGACACCGACCGGTTGCCCGCACCCACCGCAGGCAGCGACCCTCAGCCGTAAGCCAGCGCCAGGCGCGCGGCGCGGTCGGGCGGCGGCGGCTCGGCGCCGAGCAGGTGGCAGCCCAGCGCCTCGGCCACGCGCGTGCCGTCGATGGCCGCCGACAGGATGCCGCCGGCGTAGCCGGCGCCTTCGCCGGCGGGGTAAAGGCCGGCCAGTTGCGGGTGCTGGCAGTCCGGCCCGCGCGGGATGCGCAGCGGCGAGGAGGTGCGCGTCTCCACCCCGGTCAGCACCGCATCCGGCAGGTCGAAGCCGCGCAGCTGGCGTGCCAGCTGCGGGATGGCCTCGCGCATCGCCCGCACCGCCCACGGCGGCAGCACCGCGGCGAGGTCGACCGGTTTGACGCCGGGCTTGTACGACGGCACGACGTCGCCGAGCGCGCTGCCGGCCCGGCCGGCCAGGAAGTCGGCGACGCGCTGCGCCGGGGCGTCGTAATCGCGCCCGCCGGCCTCGAAGGCGGCGGACTCCAGCGTGCGCTGCAGCACCACGCCCGCCAGCGGATGCACGCGCCCCTCGCGCGCCAGCCGCGCCGCCTCGCGCGCGTAGCGCTCGCCGGCCTCTGCGCCGAAGGCGGCGCGCCAGGCCGCGGCGTCGGCCACCGCGTAATCGGAGGGCGCCACGCCGACCACCAGGCCGGCGTTGGCGTTGCGCTCGGCGCGCGAATACTGGCTCATGCCGTTGGTGACGACGCGCCCGGGCTCGCTGGTGGCGGCCACCACCGTGCCGCCCGGGCACATGCAGAAGCTGTAGACGCCGCGGCCGTTGGCGGCGTGGTGCACCAGCTTGTAGGCCGCCGCGCCCAGCAGCGGGTGGCCGGCGTGGCGGCCCCAGCGCGCGCGGTCGATCAGGCTCTGCGGGTGCTCGATGCGCACGCCCACCGAGAACGGCTTGGCCTCCAGCGCCACGCCGGCGGCGTGCAGCGCCTCGAAGGTGTCGCGCGCGCTGTGGCCCAGCGCCAGCACGACGTGCGTGGCCGGCACTTCGTGCAGCGCGCCGCTGACGAGATCACGCACGCGCAGCGCGCGCAGCCGCCGCGCACCGTGCTCGCCCTCCTCGACCTCGAAGCCCTCGACGCGCTGCTCGAAGCGGACCTCGCCACCGAGCGCCTCGATGCGCGCGCGCAGGCCCTGCACCACCTTGACGAGCTTGAAGGTGCCGATGTGCGGGTGCGCCTCGTAGAGGATCTCGGGCGGTGCGCCGCAGTCGACGAACGCCTGCAGCACGCGCCGGCCCAGGTGGCGCGGATCCTTGACCTGGCTGTAGAGCTTGCCGTCGGAGAACAGCCCGGCGCCGCCTTCGCCGAACTGGACGTTGGACTCGGGGTTGAGCACGCGGCGGCGCCACAGGCCCCAAGTGTCCTGCGTGCGGCGGCGCACCGGGCGGCCGCGCTCCAGCACAATCGGGCGCAGGCCCATTTCGGCCAGCGTCAGCGCGGCAAAGATGCCGCAGGGCCCGAAGCCGACCACCACCGGCCGCGCGCCACCGGGCGGCATCCAGCCGGCCGGGGCCAGCGCCGGCGGCCGCCAGGTCATGTCCGGCGTCGGCTGCACGTGCGGATGGCCGGCCAGACGCTGCAGCAGCGCCGCCTCGGCGCCGGGGTCGGCCAGCGCGATGTCCACGATATAGACCGCGCGTACCTGGGCGCCGCGCGCATCGAAGGCGCGCTTGTGCACCTGCAGCCGCGCGATCGCCGCCGGGGACAGCCCCAGCACCTGCGCGGCCAGCGCGCGCAGCGCGTCCTGCGGATGCGGCGGCGGGGCGCGGTCGGCCTCGGTTTCGGGGCCGGCGTCGGCGGCGCGCCGCGCCGGCAGCGGCAGCGCCTCCAGGGGCAGCTTCAGTTCGCTGAGGCGGATCATGGTCGTGCTCGGGGCCCGTAGCGATCGGGCAGAAAGGGCAAGCCAGCATGATAGCCCGGCGCCGGGCCCGCGAGGGCGCGCGCCCACGTCCGACGCGAGGCTGCGCGATAATCGCCCCCGGTGAAGCCCGCCCGACCGTCGCCGGCGCAAGGCCCGCAAGGGCGCGCTGGAGGAACGTCCGGACTGCACAGGGCAGCGTAGGAGGTAACGCCTCTCCACCGCGAGGTGCGGATCAGAGCCACAGAGACGAGCCGGTTCAGACCGGGGTGAAACGCGGCAATCTCTACGCGCAGCAACACCAAGTAGGCCAGCCTGGGGGCAACCCCTGCCCGTGGCCCGCGGGCCGTGCTGGCGGGTCGGTGGCATTGAGCCGTCCGGGTGACCGGCGGCCCAGAGGAATGACGGTCACGCGCAGCCTGTCGGCGGCGCGCACAGAATCCGGCGTACCGGCGGACTTCACCTTTTTCTTCGTGCTGGGGTCGAGTCGGAAACGGGATGCCCGGTCGCGGCCCCGCAGCCTTCTGGACCTCGCCTGTTAGCCCGCGCGGCGCATCAACGCCTCATAACGCGCCGGATCAAGCCGCTTGACGTGCGCCAGCAGCGAGCGCGCGGCCACGGGCCAAAGGGCGGGCGCAACATCCGCATAAGCGTGGCGCACCAAGGTCTCCAAATCGCCCTCGGGACTCGCCGACAGGGCGGCGGCAACTTGAGCCTCGCGCCGCAGTCGGTGCGCGATCAGCCGCTCGATGGCGCCCTGCGCGTCATCCAAGACGTCGCCGTGGGCCGGCGCGATGCGGCGCACGCCCGCGTCGCCACACAACGCCTGAAGACGCTGCAGCGAGCGCAGGTAGGCATCCATATCCCCGTCCGGCGGGTCGATGACGGTGGTGCTGCCGCTGAGGATGTGGTCGCCGCTGAACAGCCAGCCGTCTTCCTCGAGCAACAGGCAAAGGTGGTTGGCCGCGTGGCCCGGGGTGTGCACGACGCGCAGCGTGACCTGCACCACGCCGTCGCGGTCTGTCAGTGTCAGGCGCTCGCCGTCGGCCAAAGGCCGCTCGGGCGTCCAGCGGCTGTGCGGTCGCGCGGTGGGCGCGCTGGCCAGCCCCAGCACCGGTGCGGGAGGGCCGCCGGCGGCCTTCAGCTGGGCTTGGAGGGGGTAAGCCCCCGGGGCATGATCCGGGTGCGAGTGCGTGCACACAATAGCGCGCACGTCGCCGCCCGTCAACCGCATCAGCCGGCCCAAGTGCGCCGCATCGTCGGGCCCCGGATCGACCACGATATAACCCGTCTCGGGTTGGCCGATCAGGTAGGTGTTGGTGCCCGGGCCGGTCATGCGGCCAGGGTTTGGCGCGGTCAAGCGCTGCACGCGCGGCCCCAACGGCACCGCAATGTCATAGCGCCAGCCGTGCGCTGGCCCCGCGAAACCGGTTGCCGCAAAACCACCCATGCACGGGATTGTGACAGAAGTGACCGTTTGTTGCGGCCCGGCCGCCGGGCCTGGGCATAAGCCAACGGGTGCGGCAGAATGCACAATCGCAAGCGTCCCACTTCGCCTTCAAGGAGCGTTCGCATGCACCGTCGGCACCCTTGGCACTGTGCGTGGCTGTTGGCTGGCGCTGCCGCCTTGGCCTTGGGCGGCTGCGCCCACATGAGCGAGGAGCAAAAATCCGGCACCGCCAAAGGCGCGATGATTGGCGCTGCCGCGGGCGCGGTGCTGGGGGCCGTGACGGATGGCGGCAAGGGCGCGGTGCGCGGGGCGGCGATTGGCGCGGCCGCTGGCGCCGCCGGCGGCTACATCTGGTCCAGCCGCATGGAACAGCAAAAACGCGAGATGGAGCAGGCCACTGCCGGCACCGGCGTGGCGGTGACGCAGACCGCCGACAACCGCCTCAAGCTCGAGATCCCGAGCGACATCTCGTTCGACGTCGGCCGCGCCGACATCAAGCCGAACTTCCGCAGCGTGCTGGACACCTTCGCCGACGGGCTCAAGCGCAACCCGGCCGCGCGCGTGACCATCATCGGCCACACCGACAGCACCGGCAGCGACGCGGTCAACAACCCGCTGTCGGTCAACCGCGCCGCCGCCGTGCGCGACTATCTGGTCAGCCGCGGCGTCGGCATCGAGCGCATCGCCATCGACGGGCGCGGCTCGCGCGAACCGATCGCCAGCAACGCCACGCCGGAGGGGCGCGCGAAGAACCGCCGCGTGGAAATCTTCGTGGCCGAGCAGGCGAGCTGATGCGGCTGCGCTTTACCAAAATGCACGGCGCGGGCAACGACTTCGTCGTGCTGGACGAAACCCGCCAGCGCTATGGCCTGACCCCCGCGCAGTACCAGTGGCTGGCCGACCGCCACTTCGGCGTCGGTGCCGACCAGATCCTGACGGTGCGCCCGGCTCCAACGCCGGACGTGGACTTCGAATACGTCATCCACAACGCCGACGGCGGCGAGGTGGAAAACTGCGGCAACGGCGCGCGCTGCTTCGTGCGCTACGTGCACGACGCGGGCCTGACGCACAAGCGCCGCGTGCGCGTGGCCACGCGCGCCGGCGTGCTGACGCTGGAGTTGCGCGACGACGGGCGCGTCACTGTCGACATGGGCGCGCCGGTGTTCGAGCCCGCCGCGGTGCCGTTCGACCCGGCGGGGCTGCAGCCCGAGCCGCTGGGCGACTGGCAGCGCTGGCCGCTGCCGCTGCCCGGCGTGGCCGAGGCGCCGCGCGTGGCGGTGCTGTCAATGGGCAACCCGCACGCCGTGCTGCGCGTGGACGACGTGGAGGCCGCGCCGGTGGCCGCCTGGGGGCCGCTCATCGAGCGCCATGCGCGCTTTCCGCGCCGCGTCAACGCCGGCTTCCTGCAGGTGGTGGACCGCGGCCACGCGCGCCTGCGCGTGCACGAGCGCGGCGCCGGCGAGACGCTGGCCTGCGGCACCGGCGCCTGTGCCGCTGTGGTGGCCGGCATCCGCCTGGGCTGGTTCGATGAGGCGGTGGACGTCGAGCTGCGCGGCGGGCGGCTGACGATCGAGTGGCCACGCGGGCGCGACGGCCTGGACGCGCCCGTGCGCATGACCGGCCCGGCCGAGCCGGTGTTCACCGGCGAGGTCGAGGTGCCGCAAGACCCTTGGGCCGACTCCCGTTGAGCCCTTCGGTTGCGTCACAATCGCAGTTGCCTTTGCCCTGCAGGAGTCGCCCCCTTGAGCACCGCTGAAGGCTTGCAACCGCTGACCGAAGATGACATTGCGCAGTATTTGCTGCATCGGCCTGATTTTTTCGAGCGCCACGCCGACCTGCTGGCTGCGGTTCAGCTCACCAGCCCGCTGACCGGACGCGCCATCAGCCTGCTGGAGCGCCAGGTGGAAATCCTGCGCGAGCGGCTGCGCCAGTTGGAGCTGCGCACCGCCGAGATGATCCGCCACGGCCAGGACAACATGGCGCTGCTGCAGCGGCTGCACCAATGGACGTGCGCGCTGCTGGCCACGGAAGACCCCAGCGCCCTGCCTGAGCGCCTGACCGCCGAGCTGGCGCGCCAGTTCAGCGTGCCGCAAGTGGCGCTGCGGCTGTGGGACGTGCAGGCTGCGCCTGGAGCGCCGTGGGCCGTGCCGGTGGACGAGGAGACGCGCGCCTTCGTGCAGTCGCTGCCGCGCCCATTCGTCGGGGTCAACCCGGGCGTGCAACCGCTGCAGTGGTTGAGCGATCCGGCCGCCGCCGCTTCGGTGGCGCTGGTGCCGCTGCGCCCCGCGGCGCACGAGCCTGCGTTCGGCTTGCTGGTGCTGGCCAGCGATGACCCCCAACGCTTCGAGGCCAACGCCGGCACCGACTTGTTGCAGCGCCTGGGCGAGCTGGCGGCGGCGGCGTTGGGGCGGCTTCGCAGCCCGCGGACATCGTCGCCCGAACCTGCCACGCCAAACGCATGACCGCCCCCAAGCCCGCCTTGGTAGCCGACGACGCCGACTGGGTGCCGCGTTACCTGCAGCACCTGGCGGTGCAGCGGCGCTTAAGCCCACGCACGCTGGCGCTGTATGCCGCGCACCTCCAAGTGTTGCAACAACATGCCGCAGCAGAGGGGCTCACGCTGGCGCAAGTGCATCCGGCGCACGTGCGGCGCTGGCTGGCGCAGCTGCACGCCGCTGGCCGCCAGCCGCGCGGACTGGCCTTGATGCTGTCGAGCTGGCGCGGCTTCTACCGTTGGGTGGGGAGGCAAGGCTGGATGGACGCGCACCCGGTCACTGGCGTGCGCGCGCCCAAGGCGTCGCGGGCGCTGCCCAAAGCGCTGTCGGTGGAGCAGGCGTTGCAGCTCGTCCAGTCGGCCAGCGGCGAGCCGCAGGATGAGCCGCTGCGCCTGCGCGATCGGGCCATGGCCGAACTGCTCTACAGCAGCGGCTTGCGCTTGGGCGAGCTGCTAGGGCTGGACATCCACCCCAGCCCCAGCGCGCGCGGCTGGGTCGATTTGGACAGCGCCGAAGTGCACGTGTGCGGCAAAGGCGGCAAATGGCGCTCGGTGCCGGTGGGGGTGGCGGCCCAGGCCGCGCTGCGCGACTGGCTGCAGGCGCGCGCGGCCTGGCTCGGCGCGGCGGCGTCGCAACCCGCGCTGTTTGTCGGCGCGCGCGGCGCGCGGCTGACCCCCCAAGTGGCGCGGCGGGCCCTGGCCGCCCTGGCGCGTCAGGCCGGACTCGCCATCCACGTCCACCCGCACATGCTGCGCCACAGCTGCGCCAGCCATGTGCTGCAATCCAGCGGCGATTTGCGCGGGGTGCAAGAGCTGCTCGGGCACGCCAGCATCGCCAGCACGCAGCTTTACACGCGCTTGGATTTTCAACACTTAAGCCGCGTCTATGAGGCGGCTCACCCGCGCGCGCAGCATCGCGCCAGCAGCCCAGCCCCGCAGCCGCCAGCAGCCGCTTGCGGGAAACCCCGCGCTGGTCAGGGGCAGCCAAACAGCTGACAATTGTCAAAGCATGATCCGCCAGCGCGGATCTGTCCGTTTGACGTGCAAGGAGCGAAAGGAGACCGCATCGTGCTCAAACTATGGCGCTGCTGGATGATGTGGCTGGCATCCCTGACGCTGACAATGACCGCGCAGGCTGCCGAGCCGATCAAAGTGGTGTACCACTTGAGCGAAGGCATTCCGCAAGCCACGCGGGCCATCGGCAACATCCGCAACCATCTGAATGCCGACCCCTCCGCCAAAATCGTGGTCGTGGCGCACGGGCTGGGCATCGATTTCTTGCTGGAAGGCGCGACCAACCAGCAAGATCAGCCGTTTGCCGGCGCGATCGCCGAGCTGGCCAACCGCGGCGTAGAGTTCCGCGTCTGCAACAACACGCTGGTGGCGCGCCGCATCGATGCCAACAAGCTCGTGCCGGAAGCCAAGGTCGTGCCGTCGGGCGTGGCCGAAGTGGCCAAGCTGCAAGCGCGCGAAGGCTTTGTGTATCTGCGGCCCTGAGAGCCAGCATGCGGGGTGGGACAATCCGCCCCCATGAAGACGATCCGATTGAAGGCGGGCAAAGAACGCTCGCTGCTGCGCCGCCACCCGTGGGTGTTCGACACCGCGATGGAAAGCGGGCGTGCTGACTTGGGCGAGACGGTGCGGGTGGAGGCGGTTGACGGCCGCTTCCTTGCGTGGGGGGCGTATGCGCCAGCGTCGCGCATCCGGGTGCGGGCGTGGAGTTTCGAAGAAGCCGAGCGCATCGACGCTGCGTTCTTCGAGCGGCGGCTGCGCGCGGCGCTGGATCTGCGCGCGCGGCTGGCGATCGACAGCGACGGCGTGCGCTTGGTTCACGGTGAATCCGACGGCCTGCCGGGGCTGATCGTGGATCGCTATGCCGACACCCTGGTGGCCCAGTTTGGGGCCAGCGGCGTGGAGCGGCACAAAGATCGGCTGGCGGATTTGCTCATCCAACTCACCGGCTGCGCCCGTCTTTACGAGCGCTCCGACAGCGGCGTGCGCCAGCTCGAGGGGCTGCCCCCGGTGACCGGCTGGCTGCGCGGCGGCGGCCCCACCGAGGTGACGATCCGCGAGCACGGCTGGCGGCTGACGCTGGATGTGGCCACCGGCCACAAGACCGGCTACTACCTCGACCAGCGCGACAGCCGCCGCGCCTGCGCCGAACTGGTGCGCCGCTTCGGCTGCGCCGAGGTGCTCAACGCCTACTGCTACACCGGTGGCTTCACGCTGGCGGCGCTCAGCGGCGGCGCGCGCCACGTCGTCTCGGTCGATTCGAGCGCCCCGGCGCTGCAGCGCGCGCGGGCGCACGTGGCGCTCAACGGCCTGGATGAGGCGCGCTGCACGTGGCTGGACGCCGACGTCAACGCCACGCTGCGCGCCTTTGTTGCCGAGGGGCGACGCTTCGACTTGATCGTGCTCGACCCGCCCAAGCTCGCCCCCAGCGCCGCGCACCTGGAGCGCGCCGCGCGCGCCTACAAGGACGTCAACCGGCTGGCGTTCAAGCTGCTGCCGCCCGGCGGGTTGCTGCTGACCTACTCGTGCTCCGGCGCCGTCGGCGTGGAGCTGTTCCAGAAGATCGTCGCCAGCGCGGCGCACGAAGCCGGGGTGGAGGCGGCGATCCTGGCGCGCCACGGCGGCGCGCCGGACCATCCGGTGGGGCTGGCCTTCCCGGAAGGCGAGTACCTCAAGGGCCTGGTGGTGGTGCGGCGCTGACGGCCTTGCCCTTAAACGCCCGGCTGCAGCGTCACCGTCACCTCGCGCGTCTGCTCGCCGCGGCGCACGCTCAGCCGCACGGTGTCGCCAACGCGGAAGTCGTCCAGCCGCGCCAGCAGCGGGCCGACGCCGCTGACGGGCTTGCCCTCCACTGCCACGATCACGTCGCCCGGCACCAGGCCCTCGGGCGTCATGCGCACGCCCTGCAGCCCGGCCTGCTCCGCCGCGCCGCGCGGCTGCACGCGCAGCACATAGACCCCCTCCACGCCAGTGGCGGCGGCCAGTCGCTGATTGAGCGTCTCGTCCACCTCGATGCCCAGCGCCGGGCGCACGTAGCGCCCGTGCTGGATCAGCTGCGGCACCACGCGCGCCACCGTGTCCACCGGCACCGCAAAGCCGATGCCGGCCGAGGCGCCCGACGGGCTGTAGATCGCGGTGTTGATGCCGATCAGCCGACCAGCCGAATCGAGCAGCGGCCCGCCGGAGTTGCCGGGGTTGATCGCCGCGTCGGTCTGGATCAGGTGCTCGATCGGCGGCTTGCCGGGACCGCCGTCGAGCGTCCTGTCCAGCGCCGAGACGATGCCAGTGGTCAGCGTCCAGTCCAGCCCGAACGGGTTGCCGATCGCAAACACCTTCTGCCCGACCTTCAGGTCGTGGCTGGTGCCCACCGGCACCGGCGGCGGGCGCTTGAAGCCCACCCCGATGCGCAGCACCGCAATGTCGTGCGCCGGCGAGGCCCCCACCAGCGCGGCGCGGTAGTCGCGCCCGTCCGCGAGCCGCACGGTGGCCGACGACGCCCCCTCGATGACGTGGTAGTTGGTGACGACGTGGCCGGCGTCGTCCCAGATGAAGCCGGAGCCGGTGCCGCGCGGCACCTCCCAGACGTTGCGCGTCCAGGCATCGCGCACCACCTGCGCGGTGGAGATGAAGACGACCGAGTCGCGCGCCTTCTCGAACAGCTCGATGGTGGCGCGTTCGTCGGCGGCCAGGTCGCCGCGCGGCGTGACGGTGCGCTCGGCCGCTGGCGCGGGCGCGGCGGGCGTCCAACGCTGAGCCAGCCCAGGCAGCAAGCGCCACCACGCCATCAGCAGCGCCACCAGCAGCGCCAGCCACAGCAACCGGCGCACCACTGGATCGCCGCGCGGCGCGGCGGGCCGGCTTCCGTGGGGGCTAGCGTCCTGCATCGCCATGCGCATGCTCCTCTTTGGCGGCGCGGGCCGCGGCCTGTTGCGCCTCCAGCGCCCGCTGGTCGCGCTCGCGCATCAGCCAGTAGACGATGCCCAGCGCCAGCGCCGCGCCTGACAACGCCGCCACTTTGGCTGGCGACGTTTGCGGATCCAGGATCACGAACTTGCGCGACAGCGCAATCAGCGCGATCAGCACCACCGTCTTGACCTGCACGATGCTGTCGTGGCCCATGACGACGCGCACGATGGAGTGCTTGAACTCCATCGCGATCAGCAGCGTCATGATCATGCCAAACACGGTCTGGAACACCGTGTGGTCGAGCGGGTTGAACGCATCCAGCACCAGCAGCGTGAAGACGACGCGGATCAGCTGCACCAGCGACGTCACGATGATGACCGCGATCACCGCCGACAAAATGATCGCCACCACCTGCTCAAAGCGCTCATACAGCGTCATCATCGGCCAGCGCTCGCGCAGCGACAGACCGGCGGGCGCGCGCGACTGGGCGAGGTCGGGGTGGGACACGGCTCCTCCTACGCAATCCGAACAGGCCGGCGCCGTAGAAAGGGCGCCGCTTGCCGCGGGAGTCTAGCAAAGCTGTCGCCCACCCTGGGACGGCAGACCGACGTTGGCCTTGCCGTAACACGAAGATGTCAGAGGACTGGCCGTGGATGCCGACCCGCGCTTCGCTGCACCCTCACCGAGGATAATCGCCGTCATGGACACAGCCGCGACCCCGATCCTGCGCCCCGGCCTGCAGCGCTGGCTGGCGCTGGACACGAGCGCCTCGGCGCTGAGCGTGGCCGTCGGCGCGGCCGGGGTCGCCGAGCCGCTCGCGTGGCACGAAGGCGAGGGCGGCGCGCAGGCGTCGGCGACGCTGCTGCCCTCGATCATGGCGCTGCTGCAGCGCGTCGGCTGGCGGTTGGCGGAGCTGGACGGCATCGTCTTCGGCCACGGGCCGGGCTCGTTCACCGGGCTGCGCACCGCCTGCGCGGTGGTGCAGGGGCTGGCCGCCGGGGCACGGCCTGGCGGGGTGCCGGTGCTGCCGCTGGGCACCCTGCTGGCGGTGGCGGAGGCCGCGCGCGCGCGCCACGCGCCGGCCGCCGTGCAGCTCACCGTGCACGCGGCGCTGGACGCGCGCATGGACGAGGTCTACGTGGCCCGCTACGCTTGGGACGCCGCGCTCGGTTGGCGCGAACTGGACGGCCCGCACCTGCGCCGCCCCGAGGATCTGCCGCAAGAGTGCGGCGCGCTGCACGCCGGCAACGTCGCCGGCGTCTATGGCGAGCGGCTACCCCCAGCGTGGCGCACCGAGGCCGGTGGCGCGACGCTGCCGTGCGCGCGCGCCTTGCTGCGCCTGGCGGCTGCGGGTGTGGCGGCTGGGCGCTGCGTCGGCGCGCACGGCGCGCAGCCGCTCTACGTGCGCGACAAGGTGGCGTTGACGGTGGACGAGCAAGTGGCGCTGCGCGCCAGCCGCGTCGCCAGTTGACAAGGCGGACGATGAACCCTTTGGTGGACGACACCCAGCCAGCGGTTTCCGCTGACGCGGCGCTGCTGTGGCGTCCGATGACCGCCGCCGACCTGGACGCGGTGGCCGAGGTGGCCAAAACCGCACACCCGCACCCGTGGAGCCGGCGCCATTACGAGGATTCGCTGGCCGCCGGGCACTGGGCGCGCGTGCTGGCGCGCCGCCCGGATCCGCGCCACGACCCGCCGCACTGGGTGCACGCGCCGGCCACGCCGGAGGGCGACTGGCTGCTCGGCTTCCTGGTGGCGATGCCGGGGGTGGAGGAAGGGCATTTGCTCGACGTCACGGTGGCGCCGGTGCACCAGCGCCACGGCTGGGGCGGCTGGATGCTGCGGGCGCTGGCGGACTGGGGCCGCGCGCAGGGTTTTGCCCAGCTGTGGCTGGAGGTGCGGCGCAGCAACGCCGCCGCGCGCGCGCTCTACGCCCGCTGCGGCTGGGTGGAAGCCGGCGTGCGCAAGGATTACTATCCCGACACGGCGCAGCGCCGCGAGGACGCCATCGTCATGCGGCTTGACCTGCGCCCCGCGCCTGACGCCACCGCCACGCCCCGATGAACCTGCCGCGCGCCCTGCCCTGGCTCGACGAGCGCCGCTCGGCCCTGCTGGCCGAGATCGGCGTGCCCGCGTGGTGGCAGCCGCGCGCGCTGCTGCCGCGTCCGCCGGGGGCGGACGGTGGCGCGCCGGCGATCGGGGCGACGGCCCGCCGTGGCCCGCCCCCCCGCGCGCAGGAGACTGAGTCCGCAGACGCCATGGCCGCGGTGCGCAGCGGGCCCGCCTCGAGGGCGGGATCGCCGACCGGATGGGCCGTCCCCGTCCAGGCGGAGCCCACCGCCGCCACCAGCCCGGTGCCGCCGCAGCCCCCTCTGGGTGACCCGGCGCCGCCGCCCGATCCCGCGCCCCACGCCGACATCGCCACGCTCGACTGGCCGGCGCTGGAAGCGGCGATCCACGCCTGCCAGCGCTGCGGGCTGGCCGCGTGCCGCCAGCGCGCGGTGCCGGGTGTCGGCGACCGCCGGCCGACCTGGCTGATCGTCGGCGAGGCCCCGGGCGAGGAGGAAGACCGCCAGGGCGAGCCGTTCGTCGGCCGCGCCGGGCGGCTGCTGGATCGGATGCTGGCGGCGCTGGACCTGCAGCGCGGCCACGGCGTTTACATCGCCAACGTGCTCAAATGCCGCCCGCCGCGCAACCGCAACCCGGAGCCGGAGGAAATCGCGCGCTGCGCGCCCTATCTGCTGCGCCAGATCGCGCTGCTGCAGCCGCGCCTCGTGCTGGCGCTGGGACGCTTTGCGGCGCAGACGCTGCTGGCCGAAGGCGGCTGCCTGCCGCCGGCTGAAGCCGCGCGTGCGCCGCTGGGCCGGCTGCGCGGGCGCGTGTTCCAGGCGCGCCTCGGGGAGCTCACGCTGCCGGTGGTGGTGTCCTACCACCCGGCCTACCTGCTGCGCAACCCGGTGGACAAGGGCAAGGCGTGGGCCGACCTGTGTCTGGCGGCGGAAACGTTGGCCGACGTCTCATCATCTCTGAAATAGGCCACCGACGACACCAACGCCTGCGAGGTCTGGCCCAGCTGCGCCGCTGAAACGCTGAGTTTGTGCACCCGGTCGGCGGTCTGCGTGATGCTGGCTTCCATGGCGCGAATCGCCGCTTGCACTTCTTGCAAACTGCGACGTTGGTCGGCGCTGGCGGCATCGACTTCATGGACCATGGCGTTGACGCGACCAATCGCCTGCACGATTTCTTGCATGGTGGCGCCGGCTTTGGCCACCAGCTCGGAGCCAGCCGTCACACGCTCGGCGCTGGCGCCGATCAAGCGCTTGATTTCATGCGCCGCTTGCGAGCTGCGCTGCGCCAGCGCACGGACTTCGCCGGCCACCACCGCAAAGCCCCGCCCCTGTTCACCCGCCCGGGCCGCCTCCACCGAGGCGTTGAGCGCGAGAATGTTGGTTTGGAAGGCAATGCCCTCGATCACCGCGATGATTTCTTTGATGCGCTGCGAGGAGGCGTGGATTTCCTCCATCGTTTTCACCACATCCCCCACCACCTCTCCGCCGCGTTGCGCCACCGAAGCGGCGTCATGGGCCAGCGCCGTCGCCTGCCGGGCGTGATCAAAGTTTTGCTGCACTTTGAGCGCCAGCTGCTCGGAAGCTTTGGAGGTGGCCTGCAGCGAAACGGACAGATCTTGCATCAAGCCGGCGATGGCGGCGTTGTCATCGGCCACGTGCTGGCTGGATTGCTCCACGCTCTGCGCGCCTTGACGCACTTCGCTGACCACCTGGCGCAGCCGCTCTCGCATGTCTTCCATGGCCTGCACCAGCGGGCCAAATTCATCTTGCAGCCAACGGCTTTGAGACCGCGACAGGTCGCCGCCGCGCACCTGCTCGGCCACCGTCTTGGTCATACGGATGCGCTGTTGCAGCAAGCGTTCGATGTAAAAGACCGCCAAAAAAAGCAGCACGGCGCACATCACCACGAGCAGCAAAATGGCCCGCAGCGTGCGATCGACATGGGCGTTCATCTCGGCAATATCGGTCACCAGGCGCTTGCGCTGGTAATCCACGGTCTCCGCCAAAGCCGACAGCACCTGATTGCGCGCGGGTATGGTGTGATCCACCAAATAAGCAAAGGCCGATTCGCGCTGTCCTTGCAAAATCAACTGCAGATTTTCATGACCGACGCGCCAAAAGTTTTCAAATGCTGGCGGCAACTTGGCAAACAAAGCCTTGCCTTGAGGAGTAAACAGCGAGGCTTCGTAAGCGCGCAAGGTCTCTTCGATCAAGCGGCGCTTGGCTTGGATGTCCTCCACCGCTTCCTGGCGCTCGCGCTCGTTGCGCGCCAGCATGGCGTGGCGCAATTGCAGCGAAATGCGGGTAACGTTGAGCTCCATCGCCGCGGCCTGCGCCAGCTGCTGAACCCGAACCTGCTCGGTGCGCCGGGCCAGGTCTTTGACGTGCGTAAGACTCGTCCACGCATACGCCGCCAACAACGCCAAGCCGACCGAAACGATCAACGCAACCGCAAGAAGGCGCTGGCTGATGCTGATGCGGGATAAAAAAGCGAATTTAGAAGGGGGGGGGGGGGGGGGGGTAATCATATTTTTTCCGCGCAGCGGCCTCCTTGATGATGACGACCCGATGATCGCCACAAGCTTACAAGATCCCGTGGTCCCTACGATTTCAGTCCCCCCGCTGCGCGCTCGACGGTTGAGCGCAAGACTGCGCTGTCAAGCGTTGACCGCGCGTCAGATCCGCCCCTCCTGCACCGCGTGGCAGGCCACGCGCACGCCGCCGATCGTCTGCAGCGCCGGCCGCTCGGCCTTGCAGCGCGCATCCGCATGCGGACAGCGCGGGTGGAAGGCGCAGCCGCCGGGCGGGTTGAGCGGGTTGGGCACCTCGCCCTGCACCGGGGTGCGCGCCTGGCCTATCGCATGCAGCTTGGGGATCGCTTCCAACAGCATGCGGGTGTAGGGATGGCGCGGCTGCGCGAACAGCGTGCGCTTGTCCGCGAGTTCCACCAGCCGCCCCAGGTACATCACGCCGACCTGGTCGCTGACATGGCGCACCACGGCCAGGTTGTGGCTGATGAACAGGTAGGTCAGCCCGTGCTGGCGCTGCAGGTCCTTCATCAGGTTGAGCACCTGCGCCTGCACCGACACATCCAGCGCCGAGGTCGGCTCGTCGCACACCAGGAACTGCGGCTGCGTGGCCAGCGCGCGCGCGATCGAGATGCGCTGGCGCTGCCCGCCGGAGAACTGGTGCGGGTACTTGGTCATATCGTGGGGGCTCAGGCCCACCGCGCGCAGCAGCTCGGCCACGCGCTCGCGCAGCGCGGCGCGGTCGCGTACCAGCCCGTGCTCGCGCAGCGGCTCGGCGACGATGTCCTGCACGCGCCAGCGCGGGTTCAGGCTGGCGTAGGGGTCCTGGAAGATCATCTGCATGCGCCGCCGCAGCGCGCGCGCCTGGCGCGTGGCCAGCGTGGCGTGCACGTCCTGCCCGTCGAAGCGCACTTGCCCGCGCGTCGGCGCATACAGCCCCACCAGCAGCCGCGCCACCGTGCTCTTGCCGCAGCCGGACTCGCCCACCAGCGCCAGCGTCTGGCCGCGCGCGATCTCGAAGCTGACGCCATCGACCGCGTGCAGCAGCTGGCGCGGCTTGCGCTCCAACACGCGGTTGAGCCACGGCGCCGACACGTCGAACGTGCGCGCCAGGTCGTGCACCGCCACCAGCGGGACGGCGCTCGTCTCGGTCACGGGGGCGATCATCGGGCGGTCTCCAGGGCGGCCGCGGTGGCGGCCGGCTCGTGCAGCCAGCAGGCGGCGCGGGTGGCGCCGGCCGGCATCAGCGGGGGGCGCGCGTCGTGGCAGCGCAGCATCGCCTGCGGGCAGCGCGGGTGAAACGCGCAGCCGTGCGGAATCTCCGACAACCGCGGCATCGCGCCGTCGATCTGGTGCAGCCGCTCACGCTCGGTCTCCATGTCGGGGATGCAGCGCATCAGCCCGGCGGTGTAGGGGTGCGCGGGGCGGTGGATGACCTCGTGCACCGGGCCGATCTCGGCCACGCGGCCCGCATAGAGCACCGCGACGCGGTCGCAGGTCTCGGCGATCACGCCCATGTCGTGCGTGATCAGCATCACCGCGGCGCCGCGCTCGCGGCAGATGCGCTTCAGCAGTGTGATGATCTGCGCCTGGATCGAGACGTCCAGCGCCGTGGTCGGCTCGTCGGCCACCACCAGCTGCGGCTCGGCCGCCAGCGCCAGCGCGATGACAACGCGCTGGCGCATGCCGCCGGAGAACTGGTGCGGGTAGTGGTCGATGCGCTCCTCCGCGGCCGGGATGCCGGTGTCCTTCAGCAGCTCGATGGCGCGGCGGCGCGCCTCGGCGGCGGAGACGTCTAGGTGCGTCTGGATGGTCTCGGTCAACTGCCGCCCGATGGTGTAGAGCGGGTTCAGCGACGTCAGCGGATCCTGGAAGATCGCCCCGATGCGCCGGCCGCGGATGCGCCGCATCTCGTGCGGCGGCAAATCGTCGATGCGCCGGCCCTGCAGCCGGATCTGGCCGCCGGCGATGCGCCCTGGCGGCTCCAGCAGGCCGATGATGGCCGCGCCGGTGAGCGACTTGCCGGCGCCCGACTCGCCCACCACGCCCAGGATTTCGCCCGGCGCGATGTCGAACGAGACGCCGTCCAGCGCGCGCAACACGCCGCGGCGGGTCGGAAATTCCACCACCAGGTCCTGCACCTCGAGCAGCTTGTCCATCGTCCTCCCTCCTTTTTCAGCGCAGGCGCGGGTTGAGCGCATCGCGCAGCCAGTCGCCCAGCAGGTTGACCGACAGCGCGATCAGCACCAGCATCAGTCCGGGGAAGATGGTGATCCACCACTCGCCGGAGAACAGGTAGTCGTTGCCGATGCGCACCAGGGTGCCCAGCGACGGCGCGGTGGGCGGCGCGCCGACCCCGAGGAACGACAGCGTCGCCTCGGTGATGATGGCGGTGGCGACATGGATGGTGGCCAGCACCAGCACGGGACCCAGCACATTGGGCAGCACGTGACGCAGCATGATGCGCCACGGCGCCACGCCGATGACGCGCGCGGCCTGCACGTACTCCTTCTGCCGCTCCACCAGCGTGGAGCCGCGCACCGTGCGCGCGTACTGCACCCAGCCGGTCAGCGTGATGGAGGTGATCAGCACGCCGAACGCCAGCGTCTCGTGCGCGTTCGGAAACAGCGCCTTGCCGACGCCGGCGATCAGCAGCGCGATCAGGATGGCCGGAAACGACAGCATCACGTCGCACAGCCGCATCAGCAGCGCATCCAGCCAGCCGCCGACGAAGCCGGCCAGCAGCCCCAGCGCCACGCCGACCGCCACCGACAGCGCCACCGACACCAGCCCGACGAACAGCGAGATGCGCGCGCCGTAGATCAGCGCCGACAGGATGTCGCGCCCCTGGTCGTCGGTGCCAAGCGGGTAGCGCCACGTGCCCTCCGGGTACCACACCGGCGGCAGGCGCGCATCAGCCAGATCGAGGCTGGCCAGGTCGAACGGGTTGTGCGGCGCCACCCACGGCGCCAGCAGCGCGGCCAGGCCGCACACCAGCGCGATCGCCGCCGCCAGCATCGCGGTGGGTGAACGGCGAAAGCTGTAGCCGATGTCGCTGTCCCACCAGCGCATCCAGATTCCACGCATAGCCAGGACTCCTTTGGTGATGAGCGCGCCGTGCGGTGCGGGCATGGCGCGTGCGCCCGCGTTCAGTGACCGCCGGCGCGCTCCACGCGCAGGCGCGGATCGACCGCGAAGTACAGCAGGTCGACGATCAGGTTGATGACGACGAAGATCAGCGCGATCAGGCACAGGTAGGCCGCCATCACCGGAATGTCGGCGAAGGTCACCGCCTGGATGAACAGCAGCCCCATGCCGGGCCACTGGAACACCGTCTCGGTGATGATCGCGAACGCGATCAGGCCGCCCAGCTGCAGCCCGGTAATGGTGATGACCGGCACCAGCGTGTTCTTCAGCGCATGGCCGAAGTGGATCGCGCGGTCGGTGAGTCCGCGCGCGCGCGCGAACTTGATGTAGTCGGTGCGCAGCACCTCCAGCATCTCCGCGCGCACCAGCCGCATGATCAGCGCGAGCTGAAACATCGCCAGCGTCAGCGCCGGCAGCACCAAGTGGCGCCAGCCGCCCGGGGCCAGCAGGCCGCTCGAGAACCAGCCCAGCTGCACCACCTCGCCGCGGCCGAAGCTGGGCAGCCAGCCCAGCTGCACCGCGAACACCAGGATCAGCACGATGCCGATCAGGAACGTCGGCAGCGACACCCCCAGCAGCGACAGCGTCATGAACAGCTGCGCCAGCCAGGTGCCGCGCTTGAGCGCCGCGTACACCCCCATCGGGATGCCGACCACCAAGGCCAGCGCCGCGGCCACCAGCGCCAGCTCCAGCGTCGCCGGCAGCCGCTCGGCGATCAGCTGCGCCACCGGAGCGCCCTGGCGCAGGCTGACGCCGAAGTTGCCCTGCAGCGCCTGACCGACGAAGTGCGCGAACTGCACGACAAAGGGCTGGTCCAGCCCCAGCTCGGCGCGCACGCGCGCCACTTCCTCAGGCGTGGCGTCCTGCCCCAGGATCTGCAGCACGGGGTCGCCCACGTACTGGAACAGCATGAAGGCCACGAACGCCACGGCCAGCATCACCAACGCCGCCTGCATGAGGCGGCGCACGATAAAAGCCACCATCGGTGGACTCCCCTTGCAACGTCCATCGCCCAGCGGCAAGCCACCCGCTCCTGCCCCTTGGCATTGGGGTGGATGGCCGCGCTGCCGTTTTGCTTGACCTCGAAAACGGAACCGCAGCCCCTAAGACGAGGCGACGCGCCGGTGTCTTCTTAATTGACTCTGAGCACCCGCCAATCGATGCGGTTGTCGGCGCGGTGCACGACCTCAACGTTCTTTTTCATCGCCCAGGGGATCACTTGGTTGTGCAACGGAATGTGCACCACCTCGTCGTTGTGCAGCTGCAACGCCTCGGTCAACAAGCGCGGGCGGATGTAGGGGTCGGTCTCGGTCTTGGCGCGGTCGATCAGCGCGTCCATCTTGGGGTTGCTGTAGCGCCCGGCGTTGTAGTTACCGTCGCCGCCCTGGCCCGGCGTGCGCGCCAGCGACTGCAGGCTGTAGAGCGCGTCGAACGTCGGCACGCCCCAGCCGAGCATGTAGATGCTGGCCTCATAGCGCTGAATCATCGGGAAATACGTGGTCAGCGGCAGCGTGCGCAGCTTGGCCTTGACGCCAATCTTGGCCCACATCGCCGTGATCGCCTGGCAGATTTGCTCGTCGTTGATGTAGCGGTTGTTCGGGCAGGCAAAATCGACCTCAAAGCCGTCTTTATAGCCGGCTTCGGCCAGCAGGCGCCGGGCCGCCTCCACGTCATAGGGCAGCCGCTTGTGCACCGCTTCGCTCCAGCCCGCGACCTGCGGCGCCACCAGCGCGCCGGTGGGCTGGCTCAGGCCGCGCATCGTGACACGGTGGATGGTGTCGATATCGATGGCTTGATAAAGCGCCTTGCGCACGCGCAGATCCTTCAGCGGATTCTTGCCCTTGACGTTGCTGCCCGGCAGCTCGTCGCGGAACTGATCCATGCCGAGGAAAATGGTGCGGTTTTCCACCCCATCGATGACCTTGAGGTTGGGGTTGTTGCGCAGACGCGGCAGATCTTGCGGCGTGGGATCCAGAACGAAATCGACTTCGCCCGACAACAGCGCGGCCATGCGGGTGGCATCGGCCTTGATCGGGGTATAGATGATTTCGGTGACGTTGGTGTCGGGCTTGCCCCAGTAGTCGGGGTTGCGCTCCAGCACCAAACGCTGATCCGGCACCCACTGCTTGAGGCGAAACGGCCCGGTGCCGTTGGCGTTGCGGTGGGCAAAGTTTTCGTCGTTGGACTTCATGTCTTTAGGCTCGACGGAGCGGTTTTTCTCCGCCCACGCCTTGTTCATGATGCGCAGCTCAGTCAGCTGATTGAGCAGAACCGGGTTGGGGCCCTTCAGCACGATGTCCACCGTGTGGTCGTCCACTTTGACGGCGCGCTCGATGCCCTGCGTGAAAATGGCAAAGTTGGACGTCTTGGCCATCGCCCGCTGGATCGAAAACACCACATCGTCAGCGGTCAGCGGCGCGCCGTCGTGGAACTTGACCCCCTTGCGCAGCGTGAAGCGGATCTGCGTCGGGCTGATCTCGCGCCAGCTCTGCGCCAGCAGCGGCTCGACCTTGAAGGTCTTGCTGTTGTAATAAACCAGTGATTCGTAAACCGCGGCATGGATGCCGTTGGACAGCGCATTGTTCTGCGAGTGGATGTCCCACGAGGGAATCTCGCCGGCGCTGGCCCAGCGGAAGGCCTTGGCCCAAGCCCCCGAAGCCCCCAGCGCGAACGCCGCTGCCATCACCATCAACGTGCGTTGCAAGTTCATCCGTCTCACCTGTTGAAAAAGTTGCAAAGCCGTGACTATGCCGCAACGCGGTCGCCGCGTGCAGCCGCTTGCGCGCCTTTTTTCGGGAAAACCCTAAATGCCGGGCGCGCCGGTTGTCGCCGCAGCGACAGCTCCAGCGCTCCGCAGCGCCGGCCTCACGCCTCTTGCGCTGATGGCTCGCCCAAGCTGACGCCAATCTGCCGCGCGGCGCGCAGCAGCGGATGATCCAGCGGCACCTGGCGGTTGCCGTGCGCGGCGTCGGCCAGCGCGACGCTGCTCAGGCGCCCCTGCTGCAGCGTGACCATGCGGCCCCAGGCGCCCGCCATGACCAGCTGCGCGGCCTCGTTGCCATACTGTGTGGCCAGCACACGGTCGAACGGGGTCGGGCTGCCGCCGCGCTGCACGTGGCCGAGCACGGTGGCGCGCACCTCCACCGGCACGCGCGGCTGCAGCGCCGCGGCCAGCACGTGCGCCACCCCGCCCAGGCGCAGCGGCTCGGGGCGGTCGGCGTGCATGGCCTGCACGGTCGGCTCGCCGCCGGCGGGCCTGGCGCCCTCGCCGATGCACACCAGCGTGTGGCGCCGGCGCTGCGCGCGCGCCCGGCACACCGCCGCCACGGCTTCGACGTCGAACGCGATCTCCGGCAGCAGGATGACGTCGGCCGCGCCGGCCAGCCCCGCCTCCAGCGCGATCCAGCCAGCCCAGCGGCCCATGGTCTCGACGATCATGACGCGGCCGTGGCTCTCGGCGGTGGTCTGCAGCCGCTCGATCGCCTCGGTGACGGTGGCCACCGCGGTGTCGAAGCCGAAGCTGCGCTCGCAGCCCGGGATGTCGTTGTCGATCGTCTTGGGCACGCCGACGACGCGCAGGCCGCGCTGCGCCAGCCCGTGCGCCAGCGCCATCGTGCCGTCGCCGCCGATCACCACCAGCCCCTCCAGCCCCAGCGCCTGCGCGTGGCGCAGCACGCGCGCGGCGGTGGCCTCGTCCTGCAGCGGGTTGGCGCGGTTGCTGGTGCCCAGGATCGTGCCGCCGCGCATCAGGATGCCGCTGACCGCCTCCCACGGCAGCGGGCGCACGCGGGGGCTGGCCTCCATCAGGCCGGCAAAGCCGTCCTCGATGCCCAGCACCTCGGCGCCGCACTGGCGCATCAGCGACTTGGCCACGGCACGGATGACGGCGTTGAGGCCGGGGCAGTCGCCCCCGCCGGTGAGGATGCCGATGCGTCGGGTCATGGATGCTTGCTCCGGAGATTGATTGAAAAGTGCGCACGCCTCCTGCGGGCTGTGGGGTCACGCCCCAGGCAGCGGCGGCAGCGGCTGCGCACGCGGCCACAGCGCCCACAGCTGCAGCGGTTGCTTCAGCCCCGCCGCCAGCGGGTAGGCCGGCTCGCCCCAGCCAGCGAAGAAGTCCGCGCGCGCCGCACCGACGATGGCCGCGCCGGTGTCCTGCGCCAGCACGAGGCGCTGCAGGCGCGCCACCGGCCCGCTGGAGACCAGCCACAGCGGCGTGCCATACGGCACAGCCTCGCGATCCACCGCCACCGAGCGCCCCGGGGTGAGGGCCACGCCTTGCGCGCCGCGCGGTCCGGCCTGCGCCGCCAGCGCATCCAGCGACTCCTCGCGGAAGAACACCACGCGCGGGTTGGTCCACAGCAGCTCGTCGAGCCGCTCGGGGTTGGCCGCAGCCCAGGCGCGCAGCGCCTCCCAGGTGCCTTCGCGGATTTCGCCGCGCTGCAACAGTGTGCGCATCACGCTCTGGTAGGGGTGGCCGTTGTGGGCGGCAAACGCCAGCCGCACCAGCCGCACCTGGCCATCCGGTTCGGTGATGCGCAACCGGCCCGAACCCTGGATGTGCAGCAGCAGCGCATCGAGCGGATCGGCCAGCCACGCCAGCACGTGCGGCGCCAGCAGCGCCTGCACCTGCGGGTCGGCGTCGATCTGGCGCCGGGTGCGCCACGGCTGGCCGGCGGCGGCGGCCAGCGCCGGCGGCGGCGCATACAGCGGCACGCGGTGCACGGCGTCGCGCTGGCGCCGCGCCGGCAGCTCTGGCTCGTAGTAGCCGGTGAGCAGCCCGGCAGGCACGCTGCCGTCCAGCGCCAGCACGCGATACGGCTGCCAGTGGCGCATGACCCAGACGTAGCGCGCCTCGGCGTCGGCCAGCGTCAGGCGCCGAATCTGTGGGCACAGCGCCCCCCACGGCGCAGCCGGTCGCTCGCAGCTGCGCAGCCAGGCATTCCAGACGTCGTGCAGCGGGTCGCGGCCCCAGCCGGGCAGGTCGCGGTAGCGCACTGGCTGCCACAGCGCCTGCGCGCGCAGCAGCGGCGGCGGCAACGGCGCGGCGTCGGCCCATGCCCAGATGGGGTGCTGCGGCGCCAGCACAGGGGCCAGCTGCGTATCATCCGGCATGCCCGCCGCCGCTTCCGCCGACGCCAATGGCAACGGCGGCCACGCCGGCGGGACGGCGGGAACTGGCGCCGCCGCCGAAGACTCCGCTGCAACAGGCTCGATGGCGGGCTGAGTCACCGGCGCCGGGGTGCTGCAGGCCGCAAGCGCCAGAATGGCCGCCGCGGTCGCAGTCCTTCCGAGGGGTTGGGCGTGTGCGGAGATCCCAAGCATCATGACGCTGTTGTTGCTTGAAGCGCTGGGCGCGCTGCTGCTGTTTGTCTTGATCGTATGGTGGACGATGTTTGCGGGCCGCAAGCGCGGCGAGCCGCCTTCGGACAACCTCAGCCAGCCCTCGTCCCAACAGGACGATCCCCCGCGTTAAGAGAGCTGCGGCGCCCCCAGCAGCAGCCGTCGGTGCTGCAACGCCGGCAGCCGCTGGCGCACCTCTTGCAACCGCGCGCGGCTGAGCTCGGCCACCACCACGCCTGGGCCGCGAGACTGTTGGGCCAGCACCTCGCCCCAGGGATCGACCACCATGCTTTGGCCCCAAGTCTGGCGACCATTGGGGTGCTCGCCCCCCTGTCCGCTGGCGATGACGTAAGCCTGGTTTTCGATTGCGCGCGCGCGCAGCAGCACCTCCCAGTGCGCTTGGCCGGTCACGTAAGTAAAGGCTGCCGGCACCACCAGCACATCCGCCGCGAGCAGACGGTAGAGCTCCGCAAAGCGCAAGTCGTAGCAGACGCTTAAACCGACGCGCCAGACGTGGCCAGCGCGATCGCGCAGCGCGAACGTCACCGGCTGCTCGCCGGCTTTGAGCACCGCGGCTTCATCGTAGCCCCGTTGGCCATCGTGAAAGCGAAACAGATGAATCTTGTCATAACGCGCCACACAACGGCCTTGCGGGTCATAGACCAGCGAGGCGTTGGCCACTCGCTGCGGGTCATCGGTGGCCAGCGGCACCGTGCCGCCCACGATCCACAGACCGAGGGTCTGCGCCTGCTGCGCCAAGAACGCTTGCATGGGGCCGTGCCCCCACGCTTCGGCCAGTTGCAGCTTGTCGGTTTCGCGCCAACCCATGAAGCCAAAATACTCCGGCAGCACCGCCAGCTCGGCGCCGGCGCGCTGGGCTTGTTGCAACAGGCCGCGCGCCTGCTCCAAATTGGCTTGCAGATCGGGGCCAGAGACCATTTGCACAGCAGCAACGTTCATGGGGTTCGCTCCGAAATCGGCAACGACGTCTCAGGCGCGGGCCGTGGCAGCCGCTCCACGTGCGGATCGTCCCACGGCCCGCTGATGCGGTAAGTTTGGGTGGCGGCGGCCTGCAACGGCTGGCGCAACACCAGCTGGGCCAAAAAGGTGCCCAGCCCTGTGGCGGGGTTGACCAACGCCGCCAGCAGCGAGGCCGTGCCAGCATTGAGCTCGGGCACGATCACGGCGGTGAGGTCGGCGGTCTCGCGCACCAGGTCGGCGCTGCCCTCCATCAGCACGGCGGCGTTGACGCCGCGCATTTGCAAATCGCGTGTGCTGGCCACCCCCCGCGCCAACTGCACGTGCCCGCGCACGCGATCGAACGCAAACCCTTCGCTGAACACGTCGCGGAAATCCAGCGCCAAGCGCCGCGGCAGCGATTGCAGGCTGAGCACGCCGAGCAATTTGGCCAGGCCGGGATCGGCTTTGAGAAATTGGCCGCGCTGCAGCTCCAGCTCCAGCTCGCCGGCCAGCGTCGGGGTGTGCAACGACAGCGGGGAGCCCAGCCAATCCAACTGGCCCTGCAGCCGACCGCGACCGCCACGCAACGCCCCAGCCCAGCCCAGGCGCTGCAGCAGCGCCCCGGCGTCGTCGATCTCCAGCCGCAATTGCAGGGTGGTGCGCCGGGCGCTGACGGCTTGGTTCGGCCCCGTCAGCGCCGCCGTCGGCGCCCAGTGGCCATGCGCGCTCAGGCGCGCCTCTGGCAGCGTCAGTTGCAGCGTCTCCAGCCGCCATGGGCGCGCGCCGCCGCCCGCTTCGGCATCTTGATTGACAGCCCGCAGCTCCAGCCGTCCCAAGGCGCGCCCGCCCAGCTCCAAATCGTCCACCACCAAATCGATGGCGGGCAACGCGCGGGGCTGTGCGGCCAACCGCTCGACCTCGACATCGGCTCCCGGGGGCAAGCGCAAGCGCGCCAACCGGGCGGTCACGCGCGACTGGGCGGCATCCCACTCCACGCGACCCTCCAGCTGGGGCGCGGCCACCGTCAGACGCCAAAGCTCGCCCTGGCGGGCGCCCGACAAGCCCAGCGCCTCGAAGGTGCGCCCAGCCCAGCGCAGCTGATCCACTCGAACGTCGTAGCGGGTTGGCAGGTAAGACGCCGCGTCGGAGGCGGTCAGCTCCGCCCCGCCCCCGCCGGCAATACGGGCCTGCCAAGCATCGGCATCCAGCGTCGGCAACCGCAGCACCGCCAGCACGCCATCGTCGGGCCATGCCGGCCCATCCGTTCCAAGACCAAGACGCCCTCGGCGCACCAGCACGCGCCCGGCGCGGTGTTCGCGCTCGTATTCGGCCCGCAGCCCAGCGCCTGGCAAGGTCTCGCCCTGCAGGCGCAGCTGCAGGCGATCGCGCGGCGCACCGTCGCGCGCAGCAGGCAAAGGCTGCACCGTCACACGCAGAGGCCAAGGGGCGCTGGCCGGCTTGGTCAGCGGCGCCGGCAGGTTCAGCGCCAGACCGCGCAGGTCGCTGTCCACCGTCAGATCGAGGTCGCCGCCCTGCACCTGCAACGCCACCGTGTAGCGCGCCTCGCCCTGCGCCGCCGCGCCCAGCCAGCGCGCCCAGGCCCAATCGGGGCTGGCCGCCAGGCCCGCGGCGGTGGCGACCCCCTGGCCTTGAAAGCGCACCTGGCCTTCATCCCCCGGTTGCAGACCGCCGCTGAAGCGCAGCTCGCCGCCCAGCAACCGGGCGCTGGCTTGCGCGACGCGAAAGCCTTGCTCGGTGAAGTCCAGCGTGCCGCGTAGCTCGCGCAGGGTGGGCGCATTCGTATGCAACCGCAGGTCGTTGCCCGCCAGACGCACCTGCCCGCGCACGCGCGTGTCTTCGACATGATCCAGCGGCATGGCCAGCTCCAACGCCACCTCCACCGCCCCGCTGGCCTGCGCGGCGTCCAGCGCGCCGCCGGTGTAGCCGCGCACCGGCGACTGGGCGACGAAGCGCAGCGCCTCGACCGCTGGCCCGCGCACCACCCCCTGCACCTGAAGCCGCGGGGCAGCGGCCAGCAAGTCCGGAATCTGCGCCTGCGCCGACGCCACGCGCAACGAGGGCAGACCCGCCACCCCGCCGCGGGCGTCGCGCACCTCCAGCCGCGTGCCATCGATGCGCAGCTCGGCCTGCAGGCCCTGCAGCATTGGCCAGGACGGCTGTCCAGCTGGCAGCAGGTCACGCGGCGCGTAGTCCAGCGTCACATCGTGCAAGCGCGCCCGCACGGCAAAGGTTCCCTGCTGCGGCTGGGCAAACGGAAAATGCGCCAGATCCCCTTGCACTTGGAAGCGCACGTCGCTGGCGCGCCCCGAGCGGATCGCCGCCTTGAGGTAGGCGCGGGTGTCGGGACCCACGGCCAGCGGCAGGTAACGCACGACGCGCGAACCCTCGACGCGGCTCAGACGCACATCCAGATCCAGCACGCCGGGGCCGTGGGATGTCGGCGCGCTTGGCGCGGGCCGCGCTGCGCGCCAGCGCAAGCGCCCTTGCCCTTGCAGGTCGGCGTTGGCCAGGCGCAGCTCGGTCACCTCGACTTCGGGGCCATGGCCATCCAACCGCCAGCGCACCTGCGCGGTCAACTCCTCCAGCGGCAGGCGCGGTTCTTCCAGACCGCCGGGCAAAATGACCGCGCCGCGCCGCAGGGCCACGCTGGCGCGCCCCCCCCGCTCGTCCAGCTCAACATCGGCGTCCATCCCCTCGACGCCCGGGCGTCCCCATCGGCCCGGCTCGGCGGGGGCCTCGCCTGCAGCCAGCGCCAGCCGGTGCACGCGGGCACGCCCCGACCAACGCGCAGGCTGGCCGGGCTGGGGCGGCGCTTGCCAGTGCAACTCCAGCCCTTGGGCCAGGCCACGCGGGCGCAGCGCCTCCAACCAGCGGCTGGCGGCGCCCAGCGGCAGCACCCGGCCCAGGCGCTGCAACACGTCCAGATCGAGCCGGTCGGCGCGCACGCTCCAGGCTCGCCAGTCGCCTTGGTCATCCAGCGTGTAGCTCAATTCGACATCGCCGCGCGGCCAGTCTGCGCCGTCCGCCGCGCGCAGCGCCAGCCCTTGCGTGCGCCACTGCACGCGCGGCCCGTCGCGCCGCGCCTCGATGCGGCCATGCGCATGCGCCAGCGCCAGCGGCTCGCGCGCTGCACCACTCCAGCGCACCTGCACACCCTCGACGCGCACATCGGCGATCAGCGCTTCCCAGTGACCGGCGCGCAGCTCGCCCCAGGCGCGCAGCGCCCCGCGTCCTTGCAAGGACCGCAGCCCCCAAGGGGTTAGATCCACCGCCTGGGCCCACGGCGCCGCCTCCAGCTGCGGCGCCTCCAAATACCACGGCCCCGACCAGCGCCGCCAGTCGCCGCGCTCCAATTGCCACGGCGGCTGGGTGAAGCGCGCGCGCCAGCTCAGCCGCTGGCCCCACCCAGGCGGCGGAGTGGCGTCCAGGCGCAGTTCATGCCGCCAACCTGAATTTCGCGCCAACGCCAGCACATCGTGCAGCACCAGCGGCGGGGCGTGCGGGCGCTGCTCGTCGATCCACTCGATGCGCGCGCCGCGCAACACCACCTCGCGCTGCGCCAACAGCCAGTCGGCCAGCGAGCGCTGGCTCGCATCGGCGCTGAGCTCGATGCCGGCCACCAGGATGCGCCCGTCGGCCCGGCGCCTGACCTGCACATCCAAGCCGTCGATCACCAACTGCTCCAGCCCCAACGTTAGCAGCGCGCGCGGCGACAGCACCACCTGCGCCTGGGGCACGTGCAGCGCTTCGCGTCCCTGCGCGTCGTGCAGGCGCAGGCCGTGCAGGATCAAGTGTGGGGTCAAGCCGCCGCCGGCCACTTCCAGCCGCTGCAAGCTGGTGCGCACCCCCAGCGCGCGTGTGGCTGCCGCCTCCAACGCGATCCGCCAGGCGTCGGCGCGCGGCACAATCCACCACTGCAAGGCCGCCCAGGCCAGCAGCAGCGCCAACCACCAGGCCAGCGCCAGCCCCCACAGCGCGGTGCAGGCCGCGGCCCACAGGCGCCACGGCCATGGCGGGGATGGAGGAACCTGGGTTGGAGTCACGCCACATTATGATCACGAGCGCCAGCGCCGGTTCGGCCAGCGCCGAG
This sequence comes from Tepidimonas alkaliphilus, assembly GCF_007556595.1. Classification (GTDB taxonomy): domain Bacteria; phylum Pseudomonadota; class Gammaproteobacteria; order Burkholderiales; family Burkholderiaceae_C; genus Tepidimonas; species Tepidimonas alkaliphila. The sequence goes on along the minus strand of NZ_VJNB01000007.1, from coordinate 42,152 downwards.
CACAGCCGTTTCGTGCAACGGGTGCGGCGCCGCTACGCCGACGAGCGGGCACTGCTGCCGCCCGGGATGCCCGACGCGACCACGCTGCGCGCCACGCTGGCTGCGCTGCGCCAGCGCGGCCACGAACGCAGCGCGGCGCTGCGCATTTTGCGCCATCTGACGCTGGAACGGTTGGCGGTGCTGGACTGCGAACAGGCAGCGGAGCTTGCCGCGATCACCGGCGCGGTCACGGCGCTGGCCGAAGTGGTGCTGGACGAAGCCGCGCAGCAAGCGCGCACCGAGCTCGACGCCCTGCACGGCCCGCCGTTGGCTGAGGATTCGCCCCCTGGCGAGGGCGCGCCAGCGCCGCTGCCCGATGGCCGCCGCCCGTGCGGGTGGTGGGTGGTCGGCATGGGCAAGCTGGGCGCGCGCGAGCTCAACGTCTCCAGCGACATCGATCTGGTCTATGTGTATGAAAGCGACGGCGAGACCGCCGGCAACGCCGAGGGTCGCCAACGCATCAGCAACCACGAATACTTTGCCAAGCTGGTGCGGCGCATGCAAGCGCTCATCAGCGACATCACCGAACACGGCCAGTGTTTCCGGGTCGATTTGGCGCTGCGGCCCAACGGCAACTCCGGCCCGCCGGCGGTGTCGCTGGGCGCGCTGGAAGATTATTTCCAGGCGCACGGGCGCGAATGGGAACGCTTTGCATGGCTCAAGAGCCGCGTCGTCGCCCCAGCCGACAGCGCGCGGCGGGATGGCAGCGGCGCTTGGCTGCGCCCGGTGGTGCTGCCGTTTGTGTTTCGCCGTTATCTCGATTACGCCGTGTTCGAAGCGCTGCGCCGTCTGCATCGGCAGATCCGTGACCACGCCGCCAAGCGGGCGGCGGGTCACCCGGAGCGGGCTTACGACGTCAAACTGTCGCGCGGCGGCATCCGCGAAATCGAGTTTATCGTGCAGCTGCTGCAGGTGGTGCGCGGCGGGCGCTTTCCGGAGCTGCGCACGCGCCCGACGCTGCAGGCGCTGCAGCGGCTGCAGCGCGCCGGCCTGATGCCGGCCGACAAAGCACGCCAGCTGGCTGAGGCTTACACGTTTCTGCGTCGGGTGGAACACCGCATCCAGTATCTGGACGACCAGCAAACGCATGTGCTGCCCACGCGCGACGACGACCTGGCCTGGATCGCCGCGACGATGGGCTTTGCTGATATCCCCACTTTTTTAAGCACGCTGGATGCCCACCGCGAGGTGGTGGCGCAGGAGTTCGACACCCTGCTGGGCGGCGACGGCCACGGCCCTGGCTGCAACGGCAAAGGCTGCCCTGGCCACGGGCGCGCCGGCGGCGAAGACCTCGGCGCCCTGCTGCCGCATTGCCCGCCCGCGCTGGCCGAGCGCCTGCGCCCTTGGCTCGACCACCCGCGCGTGCAGGCGCTGCGCGACGAAGCGCGCACGCGCCTGGTGCGGCTGCTGGAGCGCACGCTGGCCTGGGTGGACGAAGGGCGGGCGAGCGAAACCGCGGCGGTGCGGCTGGCGGACTGGCTGGAGCCGCTGCTGCGCCGCGAGAGCTACCTGGCGCTGCTGCAGGAGCGCCCCGCCGTGCATGAGCGGCTGCTGCGCGTGCTGGGCGCGGCGCGCTGGCCGGCGCGCTACCTGATGCGCCACCCGGGCGTCATCGACGAGCTGGCCAGCGCCGAACTCTACGAGACACGCTTCGACGCCGCCACCTTCGTCGCCGAGCTGGAAGCGCGCCGTTGGGCGCTGCACAAGACCGGCGAGGACGACGACGAAGCGCTGCTGGACCTGCTGCGCCGCGCCCACCACGCCGAGGTGTTCCGCACGCTGGCGCGCGACGTCGAGGGGCTGCTGACGGTGGAGCAGGTCGCCGACGAGCTCAGCGCCCTGGCGGATGCGGTGCTGGACGTCACCGGCCGCTGGTGCTGGCAGCGCTTGAAGCAGCGTCACCGGGACGAGCCGCGCCACGCCATCATCGGCTACGGCAAGCTCGGCGGCAAGGAGCTCGGCTACGGCAGCGACCTCGACATCGTCTTCGTCTACGACGACGACGACGAGCGCGCCCCCGAGGCCTACGCCGCCTTCGTGCGCAAGCTGATCAACTGGCTCACCGTCAAGACCGGCGAGGGCGACCTGTTCGAGATCGACACCGCGCTGCGGCCCAACGGCAACTCCGGACTGCTGGTCACCACCTTCCAGGCCTACGCCGACTACCAGCAGAACCGCGGCAGCAACACCGCCTGGACCTGGGAGCACCAGGCGATGACGCGCGCGCGCTTCGTGGTCGGCAGCCCCGAACTGCGCGAGCGCTTCGACGCTGTGCGCGAAGCCGTCATCACCGCCCCGCGCGACCCCACGGCGCTGGCGGCCGAGATCCGCGCGATGCGCCAGCGCCTCTACGACGCGCACCCGGTGCGCGCCGGCCGCTTCGACCTCAAGCACAGCCCCGGCGGCATGATCGACGTGGAGTTTGCCGTGCAGTACCTGGTGCTGGCGCACAGCGCGGCGCACCCGCCGCTGCGCGCCAACGCCGGCAACATCGCGCTGCTGCAGCGCGCCGAGGCCGCCGGCCTGCTGCCCGCCGGCGTCGGTCAAGCCGCCGCCGACGCCTACCGGCAACTGCGCCAGCGGCAGCACCGCGCGCGGCTTGATGAGGCATCCACCCAGATCGACCCCGCCGACGTGCAGGCCGAAGCGGCTGCGGTGCGCCGCCTGTGGCAGGCGGTGCTGGGCTGATGGCATGCTCGATCGACGCTGCGGTCATGGCCCCAGTGCCAGGCGGGTTACCGCTGGGCGCCCCCGTCGCCTCGGCAAGGCCAAACTACGATGACGGCGCAGAGATGATGAATGCGGTCTTGCGAGGCGATGCATGCGGGCGACGGCACTGGGGTTGACTTGGATGGGTTGGATGATGATCCTGACACCCTCACCCGGGGCGGCGCAGGCAGCCCCCCTGCCGGGCGCGTCGGCAGCCGCAACGGACTGCCCGCCCATCTTGCAGCACACCTTTCCGCGTTTGCAGGACGAAAAGCCGCAAAACCTGTGTCAATACGCAGGCCGAGTGGTGCTGGTGGTCAACACCGCCAGCTATTGCGGGTTTACTCAGCAATACAAGGGCTTGGAAGAGCTCTACCGCCGCTACCGCGAGCGCGGGCTGGTGGTGTTGGGCTTTCCGTCCAATGACTTCGGCCAGCAAGAACCTGGCACCAACCGGCAGATCGCCGAGTTTTGCGAAAACACCTTTGGCGTTCAGTTCCCGATGTTCGCCAAAAGTCATGTGCGCGGCTCTGAGGCCAACCCGTTGTTCAAGCAACTGGCCGAGCGCACCGGCACCACGCCGAAGTGGAATTTTTACAAATACTTGATCAGCCGCGACGGTCGCACGGTGCTGGCGTACAGCAGCATCACCGCGCCCGACAGCGCCACGCTGCGGCGCGATCTGGAGCGACTGCTGACGGCGCCATCCCCGTAAAAGCGTCAGGGGATCAACGGCGTCCTTCAAGCCTTGTTCAGCGCTCTCGGCTGGGCGGCGCTGTCAGCCACGCGCCGGCTGCTTGCGGCAGCATCCGCAGCGCCTGGGCGTCGCTCCACTCGATGCGACGCGCGCCGTTGTAGCGTTGCGCCCAGTAGCGCTCGTTCATGTCACTGACCTTGACGTGGTCGCCTTTGCGCGGCGCGTGCACGAACTTGCCATCGCCCAGATAGACGCCCACATGGCTGAAGGCCCGGCGCATGGTGTTGAAAAAGACCAAATCGCCCGGGCGCAACTCGTCGCGTGAAATGGGCGTGGCGCTTTGCGCTTGCTCCACCGCCCGGCGCGGCAGCGCCAAGCCAAGCGCTTGTCCGTACACATAGCGCACAAAGCCGCTGCAGTCAAAGCCAACCTGGGGCGAGTTGCCGCCTTTGCGATACGGAACCCCCACCAGGCTGAGGGCGGTGTCGAGCAATTGGCTGGCCACCGCCCCGGTTTCGCTGCCCATGGTTTGCAGCCGTTGCATCCAAACAGCGGGCGCGGTCTCGGCGCTGGACGCCCCCAGCACCGCCGCTTCGCTGTCCTCCCCTTGGGGCGCCGCCTGCACGCTGCACGCCAGGGCGACCCATGCGATCATCCACCATCGACGCATGGGCTCGGATCGTAACAGAAGACGCCGCCCGTTCAAACCTGGGCGCGGGCGCAGCCCGCCGCCACCCCCAACGCCAGACGCGTCAGCGCCTGCCACGGATCCGCAGGCCAATCCGGATGCGCCAAGCCTTTGATGACCCCGTCCACCTCGTGCGCCTGCACCACCCACCCCCCGGTCTGCACGCTGCTGAGGCGGGGCAGCACGCGCTCCACGCGCCGCTCGCGCGGCCCCCATAGGCGCTCGTGGCGCAGCACCAGCGGCAGCGGCTGCCCGGCCTCCAGCGCCAGCCGCGCGCGATGCAGCAAGCGCAGCTCCTCGGCCAGCGCCCAGTGCACCGGCACCGGCGCCACGCCCTCGCCGCGCAGGCCCTCCAGCATGCGCTGCGCGCGCGCCAGCGCGCCGTCCAGCACCGCCTCCGGCAGCCGGAACGGATCGAAGCGCGCCACATCCAGCACCGCCGCGCGCACCTGCTCGAACGACAGCTCGCCGGCCGGGTACAGCAGGCCGAGCTTGGCGATCTCCTGGTGCGCCGCCAGCAGGTTGCCCTCCACCCGCTCGGCGATGAAGGCCAGCGTGCGCAGCCCCTCCTCGCCGGCGGCCACGTGCTGGCCCTGCGCCTGCAGCCGCTGCGCGATCCAGCCCGGCAGCTGCGCGCGCTCCACCGGCTCCACCCGCACCGCCACGCCGTGCTCGGCCAGCGCCGCGAACCACGCGCTCTTGAGCGCCGCCCCATCCAGCCGCGGCAGCACCACCAGCGTCACCGTGTCGGGGCTGGCGGCGGCCTGCGGCGCCAGCCGCTGCAGCGCCTCGGCGCCGTCCTTGCCCGGTTTGCCCGAAGGGATGCGGATTTCCACCAGCCGCCGCTGCGCGAACAGGCTCCGCTCCGCGCCGGCGGCCAGGATCGCGCTCCAGTCCGCCTGCGCCGCGTTCACGGTGAAGACAGTGCGTTCGCTGCAGCCGGCGGCGCGCGCGGCGGCGCGGATCGCATCGCACGCCTCCTGCGTCAGCAGCGCTTCGTCCCCGTTCACCACGTAGAGGGATCGCAGCCCACGCTGCAGCTGGGCCGGCAATTCGGTGGGGCTGACCTGCATGAAGCGGCATTCTAGGCAGCGTAAGATTCCGCCGCCTTGACGTTGCGTCTTGCTCGGGAATCGCCATCCATGGAATCTTCTGTTGCCGTTACCCTGATCGGCGCGCCCACAGACGTGGGGGCGGGCGCGCGCGGGGCGTCGATGGGTCCGGAAGCGCTGCGCGTGGCGGGGCTGGCCGAAGCCCTGCGCGCGCTCGGGCTCGACGTGATCGATCGCGGCAACCTGCACGGCCCGGCCAACCCCTGGCAGCCGGCGCACGGCGGCTACCGCCACCTGCCGGAGGTGGCGGCGTGGAACCGCGCGGTGCACGATGCCGTGCGCGCCGAGCTGCGCGCCGGCCGCGTGCCGATCCTGCTCGGCGGCGACCACAGCCTGGCGATCGGCTCCATCGGCGCCGTGGCGCGGCACTGTCGCGAGCAGGGCCGCAAGCTGCGCGTGCTGTGGCTGGACGCCCACGCCGACTTCAACACCTGCGCGATCACCCCCAGCGGCAACCTGCACGGCATGCCGGTGGCGGTGCTGTGCGGCTTCGGTCCGCCGGAGCTGGTCGAGCTCGGCGGCTCAGGCGCCGCACTGCGCCCCACCGAGGTACGCCAGATCGGCATCCGCAGCGTCGATGCCGGCGAGAAGCGCTTCGTGCACGCGCAGCGGCTGGAGGTGTATGACATGCGCTACATCGACGAGATGGGCATGCGCGCCACCATGGAGCAGGCGCTGGCCGGCCTGGACGAACAGACCCATCTGCACGTCAGCTTCGACGTGGACTTTCTTGACCCTGAGATCGCCCCTGGCGTCGGCACCACCGTGCCCGGCGGCCCAACCTACCGCGAGGCGCAGCTGTGCATGGAGATGATCGCCGACACCGGACGGCTGGCCAGCCTTGATATCGTCGAGCTCAACCCGGCGCTGGACGAGCGCAACCGCACCGCGCGCGTGGCGGTGGAGCTGGTGGAAAGCCTGTTCGGCAAGAGCACGTTGATGCGCGAGCACCAGGTACGCCGGCGCGGTTAGCGAAAGGGGTGCGCCGAAGCGCGCCGGCGCGCCAAACAAAATTGCTATAATGGGAATCCCCGGTTTTCGGAGACTTCACACGTGGACAGTTCGAGTTGTCGGTTAACTCGGTCTGCGTGAGGTTGGTCGGTCTTCGGTGCATCGCATCGGCTGGCTGCCTCATGCAGGCAGCTGGCGATGACGCAACTTGGTTTGACACCAAGTCGTGGTTAGCCTGATACCTTGGCCTCTCAGAACTGGAGGCCAAAATTTGCTTGGCTAACAGCGCGCGTTCGCATTCTCCAGCACTCGCTCTGTCCAGGCTGGATGGTTCGAGGATTGCCCGCTCGGGCAGCCTTCGGCTTGACCTTTGACCACGACAAGGAGCGCGCCATGGATCCAGATCCTGAACCTGAGCCTGAGCCTGAGCCGGCCTGTGCGCCGGATCGCCCGATGCCTGTTCGATTCTTGACATCAACCGGGCCAGCCCTGGCCCACGGCGGCGTTCGCTCCTGCGCGACGTTACGGCGTCGCAAGCCGTAGCGCGCAGCGTGCTCCCGTGGGCTGGCTTGCGGCCCACCTCCAACGTTGAGGGAGCACGCCATGACCGAACTGAAGTCCACCGCCATCACCCGCGAAGACCTGTTGTTTGCGGTGCGCACGCTGACGCGCTCGCGCGACGCCGTCGGCTTTGCGCACCTGGTCAAGCGCACCCATCCGTCCGACCTTGTCGAAGCGCTGGAAAGCGCCTCGATCGAGGACACGGTGGCGCTGCTGTTGCTGCTGGCCGCGCCGCAGCGCGCCGAGCTGTTTGCGCACTTCCCGCCGGCGCGGCAGGACGAGCTGCTGCGCGCCATGCCGCGCGAGGCCGTGGTGCAGCTCTTCGAGCACATGCCCTCAGATGACCGCGCCGATCTGTTCAACCGCTTGGGCGAAGAAGCGCGCCAGAAGCTGCTGCCGGCGCTGGCCAAGGTCGAGCGCGACGACATCCTGAAGCTGGCTTCCTACCCCGAAGGCACGGTCGGCTCGGTGACGACCTCGGACTACGTCTATGTCGCCCCAGAGATGACAGTGGCCGAAGCGCTGGCGCACGTGCGCGCCACCGCGCCGGACAAGGAGACCATCTACGTCATCTATGTGCTCGACCAGCACTTCCGTCTGCGCGGCACGGTGTCGCTGCGCGACCTGCTGCTGGCCGACGACAAGGCCACCGTCGCCGAGGTGATGCGGCGCGACCCGGTGTTTGCGCGCGCCACCTGGCCACGTCTGAAGGCCGCCGAGCTGATCCGTCGCTACGGCCTGCTGGCGCTGCCGGTGGTCAACGGCGGCGACAAGATGATCGGCATCGTCACCGTCGATGACGCGATGGAGATCGAAAAGCGCGAAGACGCCTCGCAACTGGCGCGCTTCGGCGGCACGGCGGCGCTGACCTCCGCGGGCTCGGTCGATCTGGATATCCTGAACACGCCGTTCAAGCGGATGTTCGGCGTGCGGGTGTTCTGGCTGGTCGTCCTGACCTTCTTCGGCATCCTGACCAGCACCTTCGTCGCCGAGCAGGAGGAGCTGTTGTCGCAGGTCATCGTGCTGGCGGCCTTCATCGCGCCGATCGTGGACATGGGCGGCAACACCGGCAGCCAGTCGGCCACGCTGGTCATCCGGGCCATGGCGCTGGGCGAGGTCAAGCTGAAGTGGCGTGACCTTTGGCGCGTGATCCGGCGCGAGCTGCCAGTGGCGGCGGCGCTGGGGGTGGTCATCGCGCTGCTGGAGGCGGTGCTGGCCTACTTCAGCAAAGGCGTCGGCCCGGACGTGCTGCTGGTGGTCGGGCTGGCGATGCTGACCTGCACGGCGCTGGGCGGCATCATCGGGGCGCTGCTGCCGTTTGCGGCACGGCGCATCGGCACGGACCCGGCCACGCTGTCGTCGCCGCTGATCACCTCGGTCATGGACTTGGTGGGGGTGTTCATCTACTTTGGCATCGCCTACGTGGTCATGGGCGATACGCTGCGGCAAGCCGCCGGAGCGTGAGGCGCGACGCCCAGCGGGCCGATGACGTGTCACGCGATCGCCATCGTGCGGTCGTAAATTTCACGATTTGCCCGGGCGGTTGACCGCTGGCCCCGCCCGGGCTTTTGGAGCCGACCATGCTGATGCTGCACCACCTCGACGGCGCTGCCGCGCTCAACACCTTGGCCAGCTTGACATTGGCGTTTGTGCTCGGCGGCTTGATCGGGCTGGAGCGGCAATACCGACAGCGCACCGCCGGGCTGCGCACCAACGTGCTGGTGGCGCTTGGCGCCGCGCTGTTCGTCGATATCGCCATGCGCTTTCACGCGCTCTACGGCGGCACCCCAAGCCCCTTGCACGTGGTGGCGTATGTCGTCTCGGGGGTCGGGTTCCTCGGCGCCGGCGTCATCATGCGCGAGGAGGGCAACATCCGCGGCATCAACACCGCCGCCACGCTGTGGGGCTCGGCAGCCATCGGCGTGGCTTGCGGTGCGGGCTTGCTGCTGGAGGCGGCGCTGGGCACGCTGTTCGTGCTGGCCGCCAACACCCTTCTGCGCCCGGTGGTCAACGCCATCAACCGCCAGCCGCTGGACGTGGAGTCGGTGGAAGTCACCAACACCGTGTATGTGATCGCCGACAAAGAGCGTCAAAAGGAAGTGTTGACGGTGCTGGAGGCGGAGCTGGAGCGCTACCGCTACCCCGTGCGCGAGCTCGACATCCATGCCTTTGGCGACGAGGATGTGGAAATCGAAGCGACCTTGACCGCCACCAGCGTCGATGCCGACGAGCTCGACGCGTTGGTGCGCCGCATCGCGGCGCTGCCGGCGGTGCGGCAAGCGTTTTGGAGCCCCAGCACCGCCGAGTGAGCCGCATACCTGCGCCTCGGCGGCCAAGCAGGCGGCGTCAAGCCGCCGGCGGCAGCGCTGGAGGCGTGGTTTGGGGTTGGGCAGGAGGCACCGCCAGCTGCGCCGCCGCCGGGGCCCCGTGATCGACGCGAAAACGCGCCACCGCCGCGGCCAACTCGGCGGCCTGTTGTTTCAGCGCCGTGGCCGCAGCGGCGCCTTCTTCCACCAACGCTGCATTCTGCTGCGTGCTTTGGTCCAGCGAGGACACCGCCGCGCCAATCTGCTCGATGCCGCTGCGCTGCTCTTCCACCGCGGCGGCGATGTCGCGCATCATGGTCGTCAAGCCCTGGATGGCCTGCACGACGCGTTGAATTTCTTCGCCCGCCTGGTTGACCATCGCCGAGCCTTCGCGCACTTCCGCCACCGACGACTCGATCAGCGCTTTGATCTCGCGCGCTGCCTGCGCGCTGCGCTGGGCCAGCGCGCGCACCTCGCCGGCCACCACCGCAAACCCGCGGCCCGCTTCGCCGGCGCGCGCCGCCTCCACCGCGGCGTTGAGCGCCAGAATGTTGGTCTGAAAGGCAATGCCGTCGATGACGTTGACGATGTCGCCCACCTTTTGCGACGTGGCCGAGATGTTGGCCATGCGCGTGGTGACCTCGGCCATGACGTGCCCGCCGCGCTGCGCCGCTGCTGAGACCTCGTCGGCGCGCTGGCTGGCCTGCCGTGCATGCTGGGCCGTCTGCGCCACGGTGGCGTTCATCTGCTCCATGGTGGCCGCGGTCTGCTGCAGGCTGGAAGCCGCTGCCTCGGTGCGCGAAGAAAGATCAAGGTTGCCGGCCGAGATTTCTTCCGCCGCTGTGTGCACCTGGGCGCTGGCCTGGCGAATGTCGATCAGCACCGCCTGCAACTTGGCCACAAAGGTGTTGAAGTGCTCGCTGATGCGCGCCACTTCGGTGACGCCGTCGGTGGGCAGGCGCCGCGTCAGGTCGCTGTCGCCCGAGGCCACCTCCAGCAACGCGCGGTCAAGGCGACGCAGCGACGCCAGCGAGTGGTGCACCAACCAGCCCACCAGCAAGGCGCTGACCACGCCGACCAGCACCGCGCCAATCAGCGAGTTGAGCTCCAGCGCGCGCATGGCGGCCATCGCCTCGCTCTCGTGCAGCGCGATCACCAGCCGCCAATCGGTGCCCGCAATCGGCTGCCCCACCAGCAACCAGTCGGTGCCCTGCCAGCGCACGCGTTGGCTGCCCTGATCCAGCGCTGCCAGCGCTTCGGCGCTGAGCGCCTCGCTGAAACGGGCCGTCGGCTGCAAGATCAGCTGCGCATCCGGATGGGCCACAAAGCGGCCATCTTTCGTCACGATAAAAGCCAAGCTGGACGGCGTGGGCTTGATGGCGTCGATGTTGGCCTGCACCACGTCCATGAAAATATCGCCGGCCACCACGCCGCGCACCTGTCCGCCTTCGCGCAGCGCCGCCGCCACGGTGATGACCAGCTTCTTCGTGCCGGCATCGACGTAGGGCTCTGTCAACGCGACGCCGGGGGTCGCCACCGCCGCTTGATACCAAGGCCGGGCGGTGGGGTCGTAGGTAGGCGGCAGATTTTGCGGTGACGAGAACAAGTAGCGCTTGTCAGCCCAGCCGATGTAAGTGGTGTCAAAGCCAGCGGCCTTGACCATCATTTGCAGCACCGGCAGCGGGTCGTCCGCCGCCACGGCGGGCAGCATGGCTTGCACCGCGCGGCGCGCCCCTTGCACCCATTCGGCCACCGCCGTGGCGCGCGCCAGCGCCAGCGCGCGTCCGTCCTGCTCCACGGTCTGCGCCAGCGAGCGCTGCGCGATCACGATGTTGATGGTGGAAACGATGGCCACGCTGACCACCGTCAACGCGGTGGTCAGCAGCATCAAGCGGCCCCGCAGCGATTGGCCCCACGCCATGATGGACTCCTGAATGCTTAGCTTTGAAAGGATTGATACGCTGATGGAAGTCTAACCGCGCATCGTGACAGCGGTTCAAAAAACGCCCCACCGGGGCCGCGCCGCGGGTTCAAAGGCCCTGCACGCGGCTTAAGCGCACCAGCAGCTGGCGCACGATCGCCGTGCGCATGTCGTCGAACAGCAGCGCCTCCTCGGCTTCCTTGCCGAGCACCACGGTCTCGGCGAAGCTCTGCTCGCGCTCCTGCTGCAGCTCGGTTGGCTCGATCAGCTCGCGCCCGTCCGGCGTGCGCAGCGCGAAGCGCACGCGCCGGCGCAGCAGCAGCTCGCGCACCTGGCCGGCGGTGGTGGTGCCGACCACCACGCGCTCGCGCTGGTCCTGCAGGATCTCCAGCACCACGTCCGGCACCGGCGCGACGGCTCCGGCGGGGGCGGCCGCGCGGCGCGGCTGCAGCACCTGCACGCCGCTGGCTTGCAGCTGCGCGCGCAGCGCCGCAGCGACATCGCCGTCCAGCACGCCCTGCAGCCGCAGCGAGCGAAACGCGAACGCCAGCCCCTGCCCGCGCAGCCGGAAGCCGCAGCCGGCCAGCGCCGCGCCTGCCGTGGCGGCAGCCAAGAGCGCGCGGCGCGGCAGGCCCATCTCGTCACACCACCACGTTGACCAGGCGCCCCGGCACCACGATCACCTTCTTCGGCGTGCGGCCCTCGCCGAAGCGCGCCACCTCCGGCGCCTGGCGCGCCAGCGCCTCGATCGCGGCGGCATCGGCCTTGGCCGGCACGGTCAGGCTGCCGCGCACCTTGCCGTTGATCTGCAGCACCAGCTGCAGCTCATCGCGGCGCAGCGCCGCTTCGTCCGGCTGCGGCCACGGCGCATCCAGCAGGTCGCCGAGCGCCCCGGCGTAGCCGAGCCGCTGCCACAGCACCCAGGTGAGGTGCGGCGTGGCCGGGTACAGGCAGCGCAGCAGGATGCCGAAGCCCTCGATCAGCGCCACGCCGCCGCCGGGCTCGTCCGCCGGGTCGAACGCCTCCAGCGCGTTGAGCATCTTCATGCAGCCCGACACCACGGTGTTGTACTGCATGCGCTGGTAGTCGTAGTCCACCTGCTTGAGCACGCTGTGGATCTCGTGGCGCAGCGCCTTGGCGCGCGGGCCGAACGCCACCTCGGCCAGCGACCCCGCGCCCTGTACCGCCTGCTGTGCGGCGCTGAAGTCCATCGCCGCCAGCCGCTGGCCGAACGCCCAGACGCGCTTCAGGAAGCGGTGGCTGCCCTCCACCGCGGCGTCGTTCCACTCCAGCGTGGCCTCCGGCGGCGCGGTGAACATGGTGTAGAGCCGCGCGGTGTCGGCGCCATACTTCTCGATCAGATCCTGCGGATCGACGCCGTTGTTCTTCGACTTGGACATCGTGCCGACGCCCTCGTAGTCGATTGGCGTGCCGGCCGGCAGCACGCCGTCGGCGCTGGGCACGTCGCGCTTCAAGCGCGCGCCGACGATGCGCCCGCCCTCGTCGAGGACGTTTTCCACGTCGTGCGGCCAGAAGTATTCCTTGCCGCCCTTGGCGGTGCGGCGGCTGTAGATGTGGTTGAGCACCATGCCCTGCGTCAGCAGGCGCTGGAACGGCTCGTCCACCTGCACCAGCCCCAGGTCACGCATCACCTTGGTCCAGAAGCGCGCATACAGCAGGTGCAGGATCGCGTGCTCGATGCCGCCGATGTATTGATCCATCGGCATCCAGTGACGCGTGCCCGCGCCGACCATCGCGTCGTCCAGGTGCGGGTCGCAGTAGCGCATGAAGTACCAGGACGAATCGACGAAGGTGTCCATGGTGTCGGTCTCGCGCCGCGCCGGCTTGCCGCACTTCGGGCAATCGACCTTCAGGAACGCTTCGCACCTGGCCAGCGGGTTGCCGCTGCCGTCGGGGATGAGATCTTCCGGCAGCACCACCGGCAGGTCCTCGTACGGCACCGGCACGGGGCCGCAGTCGTCGCAGTGGATGATCGGGATCGGCGTGCCCCAGTAGCGCTGGCGGCTGATGCCCCAGTCGCGCAGGCGGTAAGTGACCTTCTTCTCGCCCAGGCCCTGGGCGGCCAGCAACTCGGCCACCTTGTCCACGGCGGCCTGGTAGGGCAAGCCATTGAGCGGGCCGGAGTTGACGCAGCGGCCGCGCTGCTTGTCGGCGTACCACTCGGCCCAGGCGTCGGCGGAAAACGTCTCCCCCTCCACCGCGATGACCGGCTTGATCGGCAAACCATACTTCTTGGCGAAGGCGAAGTCGCGCTCGTCGTGCGCCGGCACGCCCATCACCGCGCCGTCGCCGTAGCCCATCAGCACGTAGTTGCCGACCCACACCGGCACCGCCTCGCCGGTGAGCGGGTGCGTGACCACGAGGCCCGTCGGCATGCCCTCCTTTTCCTTCAGCGCCAGCTCGGCCTCGGTGGTACCGCCGAGCTTGCAGCGCTCGATGAAGGCCGCAAGCGCCGGGTTGCCGCACGCCGCGTGCGCCGCCAGTGGGTGCTCCGGCGCCACGGCGCAGAAGGTCACGCCCATGATGGTGTCGGCGCGGGTGGTGAACACCCACAGACGACCGTCCTGGATCAGATGGCCGCGCTCGTCGCGGATGTCGTGCGGGAAGGCAAAGCGCACGCCCTCGCTCTTGCCGATCCAGTTTTCCTGCATCAGCCGCACGCGCTCGGGCCAGCCGGCCAGAAAGTTCGGATCGTCCGGGTCGGCCACCGCCGACAGCAGCTCCTCGGCGTACTTCGTGATCGCCAGGTAGTAGCCGGGAATCTCGCGCTTTTCCACCAGCGCGCCGGTGCGCCAGCCGCGCCCGTCGATGACCTGCTCGTTGGCCAGCACGGTCTGATCGACCGGGTCCCAGTTGACCACCTGCGTCTTGCGGTAGGCGATGCCCTTTTCCAGCATCTTCAGGAACAGCCACTGGTTCCACTTGTAGTAGTCGGGGCGGCAGGTGGCGATCTCGCGGCTCCAGTCGATGGCCAGGCCCAGGGCCTGCATCTGCCGCTTCATGTAGGCGATGTTGTCGTAGGTCCACTTCGCCGGCGGCACGCCGTTTTTGATGGCGGCGTTTTCCGCCGGCAGGCCAAAGGCATCCCAGCCCATCGGCATCAGGACGTTGTAGCCCTTCATGCGCAGCTGGCGCGCCATCATGTCGTTGAGGGTGTAGTTGCGCACGTGCCCCATGTGCAGCTTGCCGCTGGGGTACGGCAGCATCGAGCAAGCGTAGAACTTGGGCTTGGCAGGATCCTCAACGACGCGGTAGGCGTCGCGCGCCGCCCAAGCGGCTTGGGCTTGCGCCTCGATGTCGCGGGGGGAATAGGCGTCTTGCATGGCCGACAGCAGAAAAACGCAAGGCCGCAGCGCGTGCACGCCCGTGGCGCGCAGGCGGCAGCGGCCAAGCCGCAGGTTGCATCAGTCGAAACGATTGTATCGAGGCCGCGGGCTCTTGCGCAGCCGAGCCGGCGGGAAGCGTCAACCCAGCACTTCGGCCAAAAACTCGCGCATCGCCACCCACGAGCGCGCGTCCGCCCGCGCGCTATAAACGGTGCCAAAGCCCGGATCGTTGGCCTCCGGGTTGGTAAAGGCGTGCATGGTGCCGCCGTAGGCGTGCAGCTGCCAGTCGGCGCCGGCCTCGGTCATCTCCCTGGCGAACGCCAGCACCGCCTCGGGCGTGGCCATCGGGTCGTCCCAGCCGTGCAGCGCCAGCACCTTGGCCGTGATGCGCCGCCCCGCGGTGTTGCCGGGCGGTGTGAACAAGCCGTGGAAGCTGACCACGCCGCGCAGCGGCAGCCCGCAGCGCGCCATGTCGAGCACGCTCAAGCCTCCGAAGCAAAAGCCGATCGCCGCCAGCCGCTCGCGGTCCACTTCCGGCTGCGCCGCCAGCGTTTGCAGCGCCGCGCCCAGGCGCGCCTGCAGCAGCGCTCGATCCTGCACCAGCGGCGTCATCAAGGCAGCGTTTTCCTCTTTGCTGCGGCCCCGCTTGCCTTTGCCATAAACGTCCATCGCGAAGCCAACGTAGCCGAGCCCAGCCAGCGCGCGCGCCTTGCCGTCCTCGAACGGGCCGCGCCCGGCCCACGCATGCGCCACCGCCACCGCGGGCCGCGGCGCGCTGAAAGCGTCGTCCCACGCCAGCAGCCCCTCGAAGGTAACGCCGTCGTGCATGTACTCGATGGTGCGGGTCTGGATCGTCATCGTGCTTGCCTCCTCGTCACAGGGTTGATCCGGGCCAGCGCGGGGCATTTCAGCGCAGTCCGAGCACGTCGAACATGTCATACAGCCCGCTTGCGCGCCCCGCCAGGAAGCGCACCGCGCGCAGGCTGCCCTGCGCGTAGGTGGCGCGGCTGCTGGATTTGTGCGTGATCTCGATGCGCTCGCCGCTGCCGAGGAACATCACCGTGTGGTCGCCGATCACGTCGCCGCCGCGCACGGTGGCAAAGCCGATGGCGCCGGCGGGCCGCTCGCCGGTGTGGCCGACGCGCTGGTAAACCGCGCAGTCCTGCAGACGCCGGCCCTGCGCCGCGGCGATCACCTCACCCATTTTCAGCGCCGTGCCGCTGGGCGCATCCACCTTGTGGCGGTGATGCGCCTCGACGATTTCGACGTCGTAGCCGTCGCGCAGCGCCTGCGCCGCCAGCTCCAGCAGCTTGAGCGTCACGTTGACGCCGACGCTCATGTTGGGCGCCAGCACCACCGGAATGCGCTCGGCGGCGCGCGCGATCGCGGCCTTCTGCGCCTCGTCGAAGCCGGTGGTGCCGATCACCATCGCCACGCCGTGGCGCACGCACGCCTCCAGGTGCGTCATGGTGCCCTGCGGGCGCGTGAAGTCGATCAGAAAGCGGCTGCGCTGAAGCGCCGCGTCGAGGTCGGCGCTGATGGCCACGCCGCTTGAGCGCCCGGCAAACGCCGCCGCGTCCTGCCCCAGCGCGGGGCTGTCGGCGCGGTCCAGCGCGGCGCTAAGCCGGCAGTCGTCGGCGGCCAGCACCGCCTCGATCAGCATGCGACCCATGCGGCCGCTGGCGCCGGCCACGGCCACGGGGTAGGGCGGAACAACGGGAGAGGTCATGCGCGGCAAAACGAACCTTGGAGAGACAAGCGTGAGCGGCTCCACCGTCGCCTCAGCCTTGCGGGCAGGGGCGATCCTAGCGCGCCTCCAGCGGCGGATAGGCGTCCGCGGGCGCCGGCGGCTCTGCAGCGGGAGACGCGGACGCGGCGGCAGCGCGGCCTTCGGCGGCGCGCAGCTGCGCCTCGCTGGCCTCCAGCGCGGGCGGCGGGCCCGAGGGACGGCGAACCTGCAGCTCGGCGACAAACTCGCGCTCGCTGGGCAGCTCGCCGTCGGCCTGCACGCGCGCCAGCCGCTCGCCGTCGAAAAACACCGACACCACGCGGCGCTGCGGCGGCTGCCCCTGGCGCTGGAAGGTGAACACATAATCCCAGCGGTCGGCATGGAAGATGCTGGCCACCAGCGGCGTGCCGAGAATGGCCTGCACCTGCGCGCGCGGCATACCGGGCTGCAGCGCCTCCACTTGCTCGCGCACCACCACATTGCCTTGCTGGATGTCCATGCGATAAGGCGTCAGCGCCCCGCCCAGCGTCGCCAGGCGTTGCGCAGTCTGCGACCAGGAGGCGCAACCCGCCACGCCTGCCGCCAGGCACGCCCACGCGGCCCAGCGGGCTGTGCGGGCCAGGGAAAGATGCGTGGGTCGAAGGCGCTTCATATCGGACATCGGCTTGCCATGCGCACGGCATTGGCGTGCGGTTATATCATCGGGCTTGTCGCATTGTAGTGGCGCGCCACGACCTTATGCAGGCTGGGGCGCCGCCTTGGAACCCCTGCCGATGTCGCGTCTTGACGAGCTCAAAAGCACCGGACTCAAAGCCACGCTGCCGCGGCTGAAGATCCTGGAGATCTTCCAGTCCGGCCGCCAGCGCCATATGACCGCCGAAGATGTGTTCAAGGCGCTGCTGGAGGAACAAGCCGACATCGGGCTGGCCACCGTCTATCGCGTGCTGACGCAGTTTGAGCAGGCCGGCATCTTGGTGCGCAGCAATTTTGAGTCCGGCAAGGCCGTCTATGAACTCAACGAGGGGCAGCACCACGACCACTTGGTCTGCCTGGACTGCGGGCGCGTCGAAGAGTTTTACGACGCCGAGATCGAGCGGCGCCAACAGGCCATCGCGCAAGAGCGCGGCTTTCGCTTGCAAGAGCACGCGCTGTCGCTCTACGCCCATTGCACGCGCGAAGACTGCCCTCACCGCAGCCGCCCCCCGCGCCGCAGCGCCTGACCTGAACCTCAAGCAAGGCTAGCCGTCGTCGCGCAGCATGGCGGCGCGCTGGCGTTGCACGAACTCCTGGTAGGTGTCGATGCCGCGCAGCTGCAGCACGGTGTTGCGCACCGCCGCCTCCACCAGCACCGCCATGTTGCGCCCGGCCACCACGGGGATAACGGTTTTGCGGATCGCCACCCCGAGCACGTCCTGGTGCAGCGGCTCGCCCGGCAGCCGTTCGTAGTCGCGCTCCAACGTGGCCAGCCGCACCAGGTGCACGATCAAGCGCAGCCGCATTTTGCGCCGCACCGCCGTCTCGCCGAAGATGGCCTTGATGTCCAGCAGGCCGATGCCGCGCACCTCCAGCAGGTTCTGCAGCAGCTCCGGGCAGCGGCCCTCGATCGTGGTCTGGTTGACGCGGTAGAGATCCACCGCGTCGTCGGCCACCAGCCCGTGCCCGCGCGAGATCAGCTCCAGTCCCAGCTCGCTCTTGCCCAGCCCCGACTCGCCGGTGATCAGCACCCCCAGCCCGAGGATGTCCATGAACACCCCGTGCATCGTCGTGCGTTCGGCAAAGTGGCGCGACAGGTAGGCGCGCAGCACATCGATCACAAACGCCGCTGAGGCCGCGGTGGCAAACAGCGGGATGTGCGCGCGCTCGCACATCGCCACCAGCTCCTGCGGCGGCGGCTGGCCGTCGGCCACCACCAGCAGCGGCGGCTCCAGCGTCACGATGCGCGCCACGCGCCGGCGGCAGTCCTCGTCGGTGGCGTTGTGCAGGTAGGCCACCTCGCGCGCGCCCAGCACCTGGGCGCGATAGGGGTGGATGTAGTTCAGGTAGCCGACCAGGTCGGCGCCGGAGCGCGCCTCGGCCACCGCCTTGTCGTCGAAGCGGCGCTCGCTGGCGCTTTGCCCCGCGACCCACTCCCATTTCAAGGTCTCGCGGTGGCGCTCAAACAGCACGTCGGCGCTGATGGCGCGCGGCTTCATCGGCAGGGCTCAAAGCGCGGCGCAGCGCGCCGCTCAAGCGGCGGCGTGCGCCGACTGCCAGCCGGCGATCAACCCGTGCAACGTGGCGGGGTTGTCGGCAGCCTTCATCTGCTCGCGCAATTGCGCGTCGCTGAGCAGCTCGGCGATCTCTGACAGGATTTCCAAGTGCTTCTGCGTAGCCGCCTCCGGCACCAGCAGGAAGATCAGCAGGCTGACCGGCTGCTCATCGGGAGCGTCAAAGCCGATGGGTTGCGCCAAGCGAAACACCGCCGCCATCGGCTGCTTCAGGCCCTTGATGCGCCCGTGCGGGATGGCCACCCCATGGCCAAGCCCGGTGGAACCCAGCCGCTCGCGCGCAAACAGGCTGTCGGTGATGAGGGCGCGGTTGAGCCCGTGCAGCGATTCAAACAGCAAACCGGCTTCCTCAAAGGCGCGCTTCTTGCTCGTGGCGTCCACAGCCACGAGCACATGCTCCGGAGGCAGGATGGCGGACAGTCGATTCATGGATGAAGACCCCCTTCGGGACTGCGGATGATACGCCGCCGCGTTGTGTTTTGCCCACACCCCCAACAACAAACCGCCTGCAAAGGCAGGCGGTTTGTTGCAGCGCAGCAACAGCGGCGCAGGGGCGCCCCTTTAGCCGAGTTCGCGCTTCAGTGGCAAGTGGTGGTGCTCTTGGACTTTGTCTTTGTAGCGCAGCACCTGGCGGTCGAGCTTGTCGGCCAGCTCGTCCACCGCCGCATAGAGGTCGGCGTGCGTGCTTTCGGCGTAAATCTCCTTGCCTTTGACGTGGATGTTGCACTCGGCCTTCTGGCGGTGATCCTTGTCCTTGATGTTGTCCACCGACAACAGGACGCGGATGTCCACCACCTGATCAAAATGGCGCGCGATACGGCCCAGCTTGGTGGTGACGTATTGACGCAGCGCTGGCGTGACCTCCAGGTGGTGTCCGCTGATGGTCAGGTTCATGACAGGCCTCCTTGCGTAGCTGACACAGACCCAGCCGCCGACGGGCCGGGCCCCGATGCGGATCCAAGTCAAGCGATACCTCGCCTCGGATTCGCACCCCTACTATGCCGCGATGAAACCGCGGTGACAAGCCTGCGGCGCCATCAAGCGCGGCATGCGACCCGCAGGGCTTCGGTGCCATAATGCGCGCGGCATCGTTGATGCCAAACGGTTGAATGGAGCACATCCGTGGACAGCAGCCCGAGTCGCGGGCCCGCGTGGGTGGCTTGATGCGCCGCGCCGTTGCCCCCTGATGACGACCCCATGCAGGTGACGGTGGCCGCGCCAGGCCCTTCCGCGCGGGCCAGCGCCATGCCAGCCATCGATTCGTCACCGTCTGCTTTGGTCGTCGCCTGGGGTTCCCCATGCTCAACGTCTTTACGCTCGTCAACGGCCGTCTCGTTCAAGAAGACATCGAGTCGCCCGAGGATTTGGCGCGCTGCGCGCCGATCTGGGTTGACATGGAGTCGCCGACGCCGGAGGAACGGCGCTGGGTGCGCCAGCACTTCGGCCTGTCGATCCCCGAGGATGCGATGGACGAGGACATCGAGGAGTCGGCGCGCTTCTTCGAGGAGGACAACGGCGAGTTGCACGTGCGCTCGGACTTCCTGATCGACGACGAGGACGACCCGCGCCACGTGCGCGTGGCCTTCATCCTCAACGACCGCAACCCGGAGCTGAAAAGCCACGGCGTGCTGTTCTCGATCCACGACGAAGACCTGCCGGTGTTTCGCCTGCTGCGGCTGCGCGCACGGCGTATGCCGGGCCTGATCGACGACGCCAAGGACGTGCTGCTGGCGCTCTACGACACCGACGTCGAATACTGCGCCGACATCCTGGAGGGCGTGCACGACGAGCTGGAAACCATCAGCGCGCAGGTGCTGTCGGGCCAGCTCACCGACGACACCGCGCAGCAGGTGCTGTCGGCCATCGCGCGCCACGAGGATCTGTCGGGCCGCATCCGGCGCGACATGATGGACACGCGCCGCGCCATCAGCTTCCTGATGCGCATGCGGCTGCTGTCAGCCGAGCAGTTCGAGGACGCGCGCCAGATCCTGCGCGACATCGACTCGCTGGAGGGGCACACCTCGTTCCTGTTCGACAAGATCAACTTCCTGATGGACGCCACCATCGGCTTCATCAACATCAACCAGAACAAGATCATCAAGATCTTCTCGGTGGCCAGCGTGGCGCTGCTGCCGCCGACGCTGATCGCCAGCATCTACGGCATGAACTTCCAGTTCATGCCGGAACTGGAGTGGAAGTGGGGCTATCCGTTCGCGCTGGCGCTGATGGTGGCCAGTGCGCTCGGGCCGATGTGGTACTTCCGCCGCCGCGGCTGGCTGCGTTGAAGCGACACGCCGCGGGCTGGCGGCGGCAGCACCGCGCCTCAGAGCAGGTTGAGCGCCTTGCGCACGATGCGCGCGCTGTAGTGGCGCGCCACGTCGCGCATGAACGCCTGGAAGTCCACGTGCGCCTCGTCGTCGGCGCGGTCCGACAGTGTGCGCACCGCCGCAAACGGCGTGCCGTAGTCGGCGCACACCTGCGCCACCGCGGCGCTTTCCATGTCCACCGCCAGGGCATCCGGCAGGTCGCGCCGCAGCGCCTCGGACTCCGCCACGCTGGTGATGAAGCGGTCGCCGCTGACGATCAGGCCTTGGTGCACCGTCGGGCGGTGCAGGCCGAAGGCGCGCAGCGTCTGCTCGCTGACAAGCTTGGGCAGCCACGTCACCGCGTCGCGCGCCGCCTCCGTCAGCACCTGCACCAGCACCGCGTCCGCAGGGTAGCGGCTGATGCCGGCGCCCGGCACCTCCCAGCGCGGAAACAGCGGCGCGGCGCTCAGGTCGTGCTGCAGGTAGTGCGTGCCGACCACCACGTCGCCGACCTGCACGCCCGGCGCCAGTCCGCCGGCCACGCCGGTGAACAGCACATACTGCGGGTTGAAGCGCTCGTGCAGCACGGCGGCAGTGGCAGCGCCGGCCACCTTGCCGATGCCGCACAGCACCGCCACCACCTCATGCCCCTGCAGGTGGCCCTGCCAGAAGGTGCGCCCGGCGGCCTGCACCTTGCGCTCATCGGGCATCAGGCGCAGGATTTCGGACAGTTCTTCATCGACGGCGCTGATGACGGCGATGCGGGCCATGGCGGAGCTTCAGGCGGTGGGGGTGGCGGGGGGTTGCGGCGTACCCCGCAATTCTCGCCGCAAAATCTTGCCCACCGGCGTCTTCGGCAGCTCGGTGCGGAACTCGATCACCTTGGGCCGTTTGTAGCCGGTCAGGTTGGCGGCGCAATACTCGCGGATGTGCGCCTCGGTCAGCGCCGGATCCTTGCGCACCACCACCAGCTTGACCGCCTCGCCGGAGTGCTCGTCCGGAATGCCCACCGCCGCGCACTCCAGCACCCCTTCCATCTGCGCCACGACGTCTTCGATTTCGTTCGGATAAACGTTGAAGCCCGACACCAGGATCATGTCCTTCTTGCGGTCGACGATCTTGAAGTAGCCGCGCTCGTCCATCACGCCGATGTCGCCGGTGCGGAAGAAGCCATCGGCGGTCATCACGCGCGCAGTCTCCTCCGGACGCTGCCAATAGCCGGCCATGACCTGCGGGCCGCGGATGGCGATCTCGCCCGGCGTGCCCACCGGCACCTCGCGCCCCTCGTCGTCGATGCACTTCATCTCGGTGCTGGGAATCGGCACGCCAATGGTGCCGCTGAAGGTCTTGGCTGTGACGGGGTTGCACGCCGCCGAGGGGCTGGTCTCGCTCAGGCCGTAGCCCTCGCAGATCGGGCAGCCGGTGCGCTCCAGCCAGCGCTTGGCCACCGCCGCCTGCACCGCCATGCCGCCGCCCAGCGCCACGCGCAGGTTGCGCCAGTTGACGGTGTCGAACTCCGGATGGTTCAGCAGCGCGTTGAACAGCGTGTTGACCGCCGGGAAAGTGTGGAAGGTGTGCTGGCGCAGCTCCTTGAGCACCGCCGGCAGGTCGCGCGGGTTGGGGATCAGGATCGTCTTGCCGCCGGTGCGCATGCCCAGCATCATGTTCACCGTGAAAGCGAAGATGTGGTAGAGCGGCAGCGCGCACACCGCGGTGGGCTGCTCGCTGGCTGGAATGGTGCGCCGCGCCGGCGCCTCCCATGCCTCGGACTGCAGCACGTTGGCGATCAGGTTGCGGTGCAGCAGCACCGCGCCTTTGCTGACGCCGGTGGTCCCCCCGGTGTATTGCAGCACCGCGATGTCGTTGGGGCCGATGTTGGGCCGGTGGTAGGCGCTGCGGCGACCTTGGGCCAGAGCCGCGTTGAAGCGCACCGCCTGCGGCAGCTCAAACGGCGGCACCAGCTTCTTGACGTGGCGCACCACGGCGTTGACCACCGCGCCCTTGAGGCCCAGCAGGTCGCCCATCGCGGCCAGGATCACGTGCTGCACCGGCGTGTTCGGCAAGCACTGCTGCAGCGTATGCGCGAAGTTCTCGATGATGACGATGGCGCGCGCGCCGCTGTCCTTGAGCTGATGCTCCAGCTCGCGCGCGGTGTAGAGCGGGTTGACGTTGACCAACACGTAGCCGGCGCGCAGGATGGCCGCCACCGCCACCGGATACTGGATGCAGTTGGGCATCATCACCGCCACGCGCTCGCCGCGCGGCAGCCCCAAGCCCTGCAGATACGCCGCCAGCGCGCGCGACAGCTCGTCCACCTGCGCGTACGTCCACTCCTTGCCGAGGAAGCTGTAGGCCGGGCGCTGAGCGTATTTGGCAAAGCTTTCCTCCATCAGCGCCACCAGCGATGGGTAGAGGCTGGCGTCGATCTCGGCGGGCACCCCTTCAGGGTAGGCGGCCAGCCAGGGTTTGTCAGCGCTGCTCACCGCGCGGGGCGGCTGCGGTTGGGTCACGCTCATGGGGTCTCCTGCTGCAAAAAAGGGCGGACTCAGCCAGAGGCATCGACGCTGGCGCGCACGCCAGCGCTCGCTGCGCGGCCATTATCGGCCAGCCGCAGACCATCGGAACGCCCGATTAGGGAAAACACGAACGTTCGTTCGTTATTATGGCTACGCGGCGACCTTGCGACTCAGTCCACCAGCCACTGAGCCGGCTCGTCGCTGGCCACCACTTGCTGCGCCCAGGCGCGCAGCTTGCGCGTGTCGCTGCGCAGCACCTGCTGCTTGACCGGCAAAATTTGCGTCGGGTGCATCGAGAAGCTGCGCAACCCCAGCCCGAGCAGCAGCCGCGTCAGCGTGACGTCGCCAGCCATTTCGCCGCAAATGCTGACGGGCTTGCCGGCTTCCTGCGCCGCCGCGATCGTGTCGGCCACCAGCCGCAGCACCGCCGGGTGCAGGGGGTCGTAGAGGTGCGCCACCGACTCGTCCACGCGGTCGATGGCCAGCGCATATTGGATCAGGTCGTTGGTGCCGATCGACAAAAAATCGAAGTGACGCAAAAACAACCGCACCGCCAACGCTGCCGCGGGCACTTCGATCATCGCACCGACGCGCACCGGGCCATACACTTCGCCGCGGCGGTCGAGCTGCTCGCGCGCCTTGGCCAGCATGGCGTGCACCTGGCGCACCTCGCTGAGGTGCGCCACCATCGGAATCAGCACGTTGACCTTGCCGTGCGCAGCCGCGCGCAGGATGGCGCGCAGCTGCGTCAGGAACATCGCGGGCTCGGCCAGGCTCCAGCGGATCGCGCGCAGGCCCAGCGCAGGGTTGAGGTGGTCGTCGCGCCGGTGCGCCTCCAGCGGCTTGTCGGCGCCGACGTCCACCGTGCGGATCGTCACCGGCAAGCCGTGCATGCCCTCCACCGCGCGGCGGTAGGCTTCGTATTGCTCATCTTCATCCGGCAGTTGGCCGCCGCGGCCCATGAACAAAAATTCGGTGCGAAACAGCCCCACGCCAACCGCCCCCACCGACAACGCTGGCAGGGTGTCTTCCGGCAGCTCGATGTTGGCCAGCAGCTCCACACGCTGGCCGTCCAGCGTCACCGCCGGGGTGTTCTTGATGCGCGCGAGCTTCTCGCGCTCGATCTCGCCCTGGCGCTGCTTGTAGCCGTATTCGGCCAGCATCATCGGCGAGGGATCGACGATCACCACCCCGGCCTCGCCGTCGATGATGACCAGGTCGTCTTGCCGCACCAGCTGGCTGGCGTTGCGCACGCCGACCACCGCCGGAATCTCCAGGCTGCGCGCCACGATGGCGGTGTGGCTGGTGCGCCCGCCGACATCGGTCACAAAGCCGGCAAACACCCCGTGCTTGAAATGCAGCATGTCCGCCGGCGACAGGTCGTGCGCCACCAGCACCAGCGGCTCGCCCCGGCCCTGGGGCGCCGGCGCCGCCGCCACCGGCGAGGGCGCCCCGCGCAGCGCACGCAGCAGCCGCTCCACCACCTGCTCCAGATCGGCGCGGCGCTCGCGCAGGTACGGGTCCTCCATGTCGTCGAACTGGCGCGCCACCACTTCCAGCTGGGCCGTCAGCGCCCACTCGGCGTTGTAGCGTCGCTCGGTGACCCAGTGCTTGACGCCGTCTTGCAGCTGCTCGTCTTGCAGCAGCATCAGGTGCACCTCCAGCAGCGCGGCCAGCTCGGCGTGCGCCCCCACCGTGTCGTGCGCCAGCCCCTGGCGCAGGCGCTCGATTTCTTCCACCACGCAGTCACGCGCCCGCCGCAGGCGGGCCAGTTCGTCGTCCACCTGCTGCGGCGCGATGAAGTAGTGCGCCACATCAACGCGGCTGGCTGCCGCTAGCACGGCGCGCCCGATGGCCACGCCGCGAGAGACGGCCTGGCCGTGCAGCGTCAGCGTCATTGCCCCTCCCCAAACTTGTCGTTGATGAGCGCCAGCAGCGCCTCCATGGCTTGCTGCTCATCGGGGCCGTCGCACTCGATGTCCACGGTGGCGCCTTGCCCCGCGGCCAGCATCATCACCCCCATGATGCTCTTGGCGTTGATGCGACGGCCATGGCGGCTCATCCAGACCTCGCACGCAAAGCTGCTGGCCAACTTGGTCAGCTTGGCCGCGGCGCGGGCGTGCAGCCCCAACTGATTCTGGATCGTGGCTTGACGCTGGATCATGGATCGTGTGCAGGAGAGGGCGGCACCAGCCCGGGCGGGCATGGTGTCGCGGGTTTCAGCGGCATCACCCCCTGAGCGCCGCCGGCGGTGGCGCGCGCCGCCAGACTGGCGATCGGCTCATGCCGGTAAGTGAAGGCGCGCAACAACATCGGCAGGTTGACGCCGGTGACCACGAAGGTGTGCACGCCGTCACCCAACTGGGCAGCGACGTTGCATGGCGTGGCCCCGATCAAATCGGTCAACACCAGCATGTCGCCGCCACCGCGGGCGGCCAGCCGCGCGCGCGCCTGCGCCAACGTCACTTCAGGCGGCTGATCCGGCGGCACGTCCAGCGCATCGATGACGCATTGCGCCTCGGGAAAGACATGCAGCACGCACTGCCGCAGCGCGGAGGCCAGCGGCGCGTGCGCGATGACCAAGATGCCGTTCACGATGCCCTGCATTATGGGACAGCGCCGCGCCAGACCAAGGCGCCGAAGAAGGTCTCGCGCGCCAGCGGCGTCGGCGCGCGCTCCGGCGGGGCATAGGCCGCCGCCTGCACGATCCAGCCCTCGCGCGCGCTCCAGTGCAGCTCGGCCATCACCGCACGGCCATCCGGCGCGCGGCCCGGCCCGCGCAGGCAGCGCTGCAGCGTGGCGCCGCGACCGACGCATGGCACCTCGGCCCAGCCGGGGGGCAGCGCAGCTGCGCCTTCGGCCTGGGCCAACCCCAACGTCGCCCACGAGGCGCGCTGCCAAGCGGTCAAGGCTGCCTCTGCGGAAGCGGCTGCGGGCAGGGCTGCCTCCGCCACCGCCCACGTCACACCATCGGCAGCGCAGCTGGCCATGCGCAACGTCACGGGCGCAGCCTGCGGCCCCAGCAGTGGCACGGCGCGCTCGGCGCGCTCGGGCTTGCAGGGCAGCAGCGCCGGCACTGCAGCGGTCAACCCGGCCTCGCGCCAATCCAACGCGGCGCTGCAGCCGGCCAAGATCACGCCCATCGCGAAGGATAAGACGCTGCGCCATGCACGCCGGGCCACTGCGTAGCACAATGCCATGGTTTCGCATCCTAACCTGAAGCGCGTCGATTTCTCGATCATGGCCAGCACTGCCCCGCTCGACGATCAGCTGCCCGTTCCGTCGTCACTGCCGCAAGCGGCGCAGGCCGCTGCGGCGCGCGGCGAGCCGCTGGTGGTGATGGTGACGTTGCGCGGCTGCGCATTTTGCGACGTGGTGCGTCGCCATCATTTGTTGCCGATGCTGCGCCGCGGCGAGGTGCAGGCGGTGCAAATCGATATGCTGGACCGCAGCACGCCGCTGGAAACCTTCGGCGCTCGGCGCACCACCGGCTATGAGCAGGCGCGCGCATGGCGCGTGACGGTGGCCCCCACCTTGCTGTTTCTCGACGCCCAAGGGCGAGAGCTGGCCGAACGCATGGAAGGCATGGGATTGGCTGACTTTTACGGGCCCTACTTGGAAGAGCGGCTGCAGCAGGCGCGCCAACGGCTGGCCCGCCGTTCTTGAGCCTGCAGCTGGCCTCGACCCCGTGATTCAGCGGGCATCATCGCCCAAGCGGGCCGCGCACACCCGCGCGCGACCCAACCGCTTGGCCTCGTAGAGCTGGGCATCGGCCAGCCCGAGCAGCTGCGCTGGCTGTCCGTCGGAAAAACCCGCGCCTTCGCGCGCCGCCACGCCAAAACTGGCGGTCAGCACCCCCGAGGGCGAGCCATAGCGGTGCGGGATGGCCAGCGCCAGCACCGCTTGCAGCAGACGGCGGGCCAGCCGCTCGGCATCGGCCAGCGCCGTATCGGGCAACAGGCAAGCGAACTCCTCGCCGCCGTAGCGGGCCACCAGGTCGGTGCCACGGCGCACGTGCTCCCTCAGACACGCCGCGACGCGGCGCAGCGCGTCGTCCCCGGCTTGGTGGCCGTAGTGGTCGTTGTAGGCTTTGAAATGATCGACATCCACCAAGATGAGGCTCAGTGCGCTGCCGTGACGCTGCGCGCGCGCCCACTCCACCGCCAAGCGCTCGTCGAATTGGCGCCGGTTGGCCACGCCGGTCAGGCCATCGACGAAGGCCAGCGCGCGCAGCAAATCGGACTGAAACTTCAGCGTCAGGTGCGTGCGCACGCGCGCGCGCACCACGCTGGGGTTGATCGGCTTGGGGATGAAATCGACCGCGCCAGCCTCCAAGCACTGCGTCTCGATGCCGTCGTCGCTGTGCGCGGTGACGAAGATGACCGGGATGTCGGCGGTGTCGCGCTCGGCGCGCAGCGCGCGCAACACCGCAAAGCCATCCAGCCCGGGCATGACCACATCCAGCAAGATCAGGTCGGGGCGCTGCTCGTGCGCCACTTTGAGGGCTTGCTCGCCGCTGGTGGCCATGAACAGCTGGTGTTCAGCCGCCAGCGTGCGGTAGAGCACCTGCAGGTGCACCGGCTGATCGTCCACCAGCAGCAGGCGCGGCTTGCGCACCGGCCAATCAGGGGGCGCAGCCTCAGGCAGCGCCATGGCCAGCCCCTTCTTGCTTGGCCTGCAGCAGGGTCTGCACCGCCGCCCGCGCGGCCTCGAAGTCCATCGCCTCCATCGCGCGGTGCAGCGCGGCCCAGCGCTCGTCCTGCGCCACCGCGGGCTCGGCCAGCAGCGCATCGTGCACCTCCAGCGCCTCCATGTCGCTGGCGGCCAGCAAGGCGTCCAAACGCTGCAGCGTTTCGCGCCAGCGCGCCGGGTCGGCCTGCTGGGCGGCCCCCTCATCCAGCGGCGTGTCGGCCGCCACGAGGCCGCGGGTCTGCAGCTCGGCCAGCACCCGCTGCAGCGCGCGCTCGGTCTGGGCAAGCTCCTCCACGAGCGGGGCCCACCACGGCGGCAACGGCGCGCGCGGGGCCGTCGGGTCGGCCAGCACCGCCTTGACGGCGCGCTCGGCCTCGGCGGCGCGCTCGGCCAGCCGCACCGCGCCCACCGTGCCAGCCGCGCCTTTCAGCGTGTGCAGCAAGGCCGCCAGCCGCTCATCCGCCCCGGCGTCCAGCTGCGCCTGCAGCTGCGCCTGGGTGTGCGCCAGCCCCTGCACGAACGCGCGCACGATGCGTGCATACAGCGCCGGGTCGTCGCCCAGGCGGGCCAGCGCCGCCGGCACATCGATGCGCTCGGCCTCAGGCCACGGTGCGCTCGCGGCGGCGTCAGCGTGGGTGGGGCTGGGGGCGGGCGGCTCGGCCTCGGCGCCGGCAGCTTGCGGACGCACCGCGTGCGGCGCCCAGCGCAGCAGCACGCGCACCAGCTGGTCGATGGCGAACGGCTTGCCAATATGATCGTTCATGCCCGCAGCCAGACACGCCTCGCGGTCGCTGGCCATGGCGTTGGCGGTCATCGCCACAATCGGCAGCTCGGTCAGCCCCAGGCGCTGGCGGATCGCTTGCGTGGCCTGCAAGCCGTCCATCACCGGCATTTGCATGTCCATCAGCACCACGTCCCAGCCGTCTGGGTGGGCCTTGAGCCGATCCAGTGCCTGCTGGCCGTGCTCCGCCAGCGTCACTTGCGCCCCTTCGCGCTGCAGCAAATCGCGCGCGACCTGCTGGTTGATGGCGTTGTCTTCAACCACCAGGATGCGCATGCCGGCCAGACGGCGTGCGTGGGCAGCCGGGGCTGCCGCGGGGGCTTGCCCCTGCGCCGCCGCGCGCGCGGCGCGCACCGCCTCCAGCAGCATCGAGGCGGTCACGGGCTTGACGAGAAAGCCATCCAGCGCCGCCTGGCGTTCTTGCGGCATCTGCGCCAGTACGTCGCGGCCGCTGGCGGTCACCATCACGATCGCGGCGCGTCGCTCCTGCGGCACATCCTGGCGCAGCGCCATGGCCAGCGCCAACCCGTCCATGCCCGGCAGCGACCAATCGACAAACACCGCATCAAACGGCTGTTCTGCCGCGTGCACCTGTTGCAACGCGGCCTGCGCATCGGGCACCGCGGTGCAGCTCCAGCCGAGCTGGCGCACCGCCGCGCACAGCAGCTCGCGCGCCAGCGGATGGTCGTCCACCACCAGGCAGCGCAGCGCGGTCAGCTCCCGCGGGATGGCCTCGGCCGCCAGCGCCGCCGGCACGTCGCGCGCCACCGGCAGCTCGACCTCGAAGGCAAAGGTGCTGCCCTGCCCGGGCGTGCTGTCCACCGTGATGGCGCCGCCCATCAGCTGCACCAGCCGCTGGCTGATGGCCAGCCCGAGCCCCGTGCCGCCGAAGCGCCGCGTGGTGGAGCTCTCCGCCTGCGTGAAGGCGCTGAACAGCCGCGCCTGCGCCTCGGGGGCTATGCCGATGCCGGTGTCGATGACCGCAAGTCTTAACCGCACGCGCTCGGTGCCGTCCGGCTCGACGTGACGCTCGAGCAGCCGCGCCTGCAGCGTGACGCTGCCTTCGGCGGTGAACTTGATGGCGTTGCCGGTCAGGTTGATGAGCACCTGCTGCAGCCGCATGGCATCCCCCACCAGCACGCGCGGGATGGCGGGGTCGAGGTCAAACAGCAGCTCCAGCCGCTTGCCCTTCAAGCTCGCGGCCATGATGGTGGCCAGATCGCGCCAGAGCCGATCGACGGCAAACGGCTCGGGGTCGAGCTCGAGCTTGCCGGCCTCGATCTTGGAGAAATCCAGGATGTCGTTGATGATGCCCAGCAAGGACTTGGCCGCCGACTCGGCTTTTTCCGCGTAGTCGCGCTGGCGCGCATCCAGCGCGGTGCCCAGCAGCAGCTGCAGCATGCCCAGCACCGCGTTCATCGGCGTGCGGATCTCGTGGCTCATGTTGGCCACGAACTGGCTCTTGGCGCGGCTGGCTTCTTCGGCAGCGCGACGGGCGTTTTCCAATTCGGTCACGTCGTAGCGCAAGCCCACGTGCAAGCCCGCCGGCGTGCGGCGCTCGACGATGCGCAGCGCCTGTCCGTTGGGGCGGCGCACGACACGGTCGGTGCAGCCCGCGCGAAAGTCGGCCAGCCGGCGCTGCAGCCAGTCTTCGGGCGCTTGCCCCTCCAGATGAATGGCGTCGCGCTCCACCGCCGTGCGGATGAAAGTCTCAAACGTCACGCCCGGCTGCAAGATGTCGGCCAGGTGCGCGTGCAGCTGGTAGAAGCGCTCGTTGGCCCACACCAGTCGCTCCTGCGCGTCGAACACCGACAGCGCTGCGCCGACCGCATCCAGCGCGCTGATCAGCAGCTGACGGTTTTCTTCGGCCTCCGCGCGGGCGCGCTCCAGCTCGGTGACATCGATGCGCAGCCCCACCGTGTAGCCGTCCGGCAAGCGGCGCTCGATGACGCGCAGCCGCCGACCTCCGGCCTGAACTTGGATGAAATCGGCTTCGGGCTGGCGGTGCAGCGCCAGGCGCTCGGCCACCCACGCCTCCAGCCGGCCCGCCGCGGCGGGGTATTCGCCGCGTTCGGCGGCGTAGCGGATGATCTCCTCGAACGTGCGGCCCGGCTCCACGAACGCCTGCGTGGTGGGGTGCAGCTCGCGGTAGCGCTCGTTGCAAAACACCAGCCGGTCGTGCTCATCGTAAAGCACAAAGCCTTCGGCCATGGCCTCGATGGCGGTGCGCAGCAGCCGCTCGGCGCGCGCAGCGCTTTCCTCAGCGGTCTTGACGTCGGTGATGTCGAGGTTGGTGCCATAGATGCGCACGGCGCGGCCGTCGGCGTCGCGCTCAAACGCCTGGCCGCGCGTGCGCACCCACAGCCAGCGCCCGTCCACGTGGCGCATGCGCAGCGTGTATTCAAACGCTTCGCTCAAGCCCTCCACATGCGCCTGCAAGCCCAGCATCACCCCGGGCCAATCGTCGGGGTGCACGTGCTCGGCCCAGGTGGCCATGCCCAGCCGCAGCGGGCCGGGCTCGGCGCGGCCCAGCATGCGCAGCCAGCGCTCATCCACCTCGGCCTCGCCGGTGGCTGGATCCAGCACCCAGGTGCCGGCGCCGGTGGCGCGCAGGATGTTGTCCAGCCGCTGCTGCTGCGTGCGCAGCGCGGCCTCGGCCTGCTTGCGCGGCGTGATGTCAAAACGGATCGACAGGTAGCGCTCGATGCAGCCGCGGTGGTCGAACAGCGGCGCCACGATGCTGTCTACCCAATACAGCCGCCCATCCTTGGCGCGGTTGCAGATTTCGCCGCGCCAGGCGTGGCCCAACGTGATCGTGCCCCAGAACTCGGCCCAAAACGCCGCGTCATGCACCCCCGACTTGATCAGGTTGTGCGGCGCGCCGATCAGCTCCTCGCGCGTGTAGCCGCTGATGGCGCAAAACGCCTCGTTGACATCGACGATGGTGCCATCCGGCGCGGTTTGGCTCACGATGGCGTGCTGGCGCACGGTGTTCATCAAGGTTTCGGCTTCGGCCAGCGCCACTTGCAGACGCTCTTGCGTGCGCACGCGCTCGGTGATGTCGATTTCCACCGCCAGAAAACCGTTGCACTCCCCGGCCTCGTCATGCAGCGGCACCAGCTCGATCGAGACCCAGTAGTCGCGCCCGTCTTTGCTGCGGTTGAGGATATCGACCTGACAGCCCGCCCCCCGGCGCACGGCGTCGCGCAGCGTCGCCACCGCCTGCGGGTCGGTCTGCGGGGTTTGCAGCAGCCGGCCCGGAATCTGGCCGAGCATTTCCTCGCGGCGGTAGCCGGTCAGGCGCTCGCAGGCGTCGTTGATCCAGGTCACGCGCCCGCTGCGGTCGGCAAACACGATCGCGTTGTGGGTGTGGCGCGCCACCAGCGACAGCCGCGCCACGTCCGACTCCAGCACGCGCAGGCGCTCGCGCTCGGCCTGACGCAAGCGAAACGCCGCCAGCGTGGCCCAACCGGCCAGCAACGCAATCGGCAACGACCCCGCCACCACGATGGTGGCCGCCACCGGTCGCCACTGGCGCTCCAGCGTTGGGGTGCTGCGCACCCACAGCTCGTAGCGACGCTGGCCCAGCTCGATGGTGCGCTTCGCCACCGCCCAGGCGGCGCCGCGGCCTTGGGCCGCCGGCATGCCGGCGTCGTGGTGCGGCCCGTCGAGCAACTCCACCCCGCGATCGCCGGGGCCCAGATCCGCGGGCAACGGCTGCCCGGGCGGCACCCGCGCGGCGCGGCGCGAAGCCGCTGGATCCATCCAGTGCCACTCGTAAAGCGCCCCCGTCAGCCCGGCCTCAAACGCCAGCTCGGGGGCCGGCACGCCCATCACCACAAAACCAGTGAGCTCCGCCGCGCGCTGCGCCGCGCCCGCCGGCGTCCAGCCGCTGCGGTAAGTTGGCAGCACGAACAGCAACCCCAGCTCTTCGCGCTCGGTGTTGGCCAAGCGCAGCGGCGCGGTCACCGTGAGGTTGCCGCTGGCGGCGGCCTGCTGCATCGCCTCCCAGCGGATGGGGTCGGAGCTGAGCTCCAGCCCCACCAGATGCTCCAAGCCCGACGGCTCAATCCAGTCGATCACGAACGCCTCGCGCGGCTGCGCCGTGTGGGGCAGCGGACGCAGCGGTCGAAAGTGCACATCGACCGACAAGCCGCGCTGGCGCGCCTGCCGCAGCCACGCCTCCAGCTGCTCGGCCGGCACCCGGCGCACCCACGCCAAGCCACTGGTGGCGGGGTAGCGCTCTTGCAGCTCCAGCGGGGCGATGAAGGCGCGCGCTTGCTGCCAGTCCACCTGCGGCTGCGTGTGCAGCCAGGCGCGCACGCTCAACAGCAAGCTCTCATAGCGGTCAAACGCCGTCAGCAGCCGCCGCTGGGCGTTGTCCAGCTGGCGCTCCAGATGCGCCTGCAGCTCCTGTTGCGCGCGCTGGTGCAACCAACTCGCCAGCGCCAGCCCCGCGATCAGCACCGTCAGGGCCGCCAGCAGCGCCGCCCACCCCGGGGCGGCTGGGCTGCGCAACCCTGCCTGCCGCCAACGTAACAGCCCATGCAGCCGCGCCATCGGCCCGCCCCCGCGCTAGCCCAGCACGCGCTGGATCTCCGCCGCCAGGCGCTCGGGCTCCAGCGGCTTGGCCACGTAGCCATCGGCGCCGGCCTCCAGCAGACGACGGCGATCTTCCGGCAGGTCGTAGGCGGTCACCATGATGACCGGCGTGCGCCGAGCGCCAAGCGCGGCTTCACGGGCGCGCCATGCGCGCAGCGCCTCCACCCCGTCCATGCCGGGCATGGTGACGTCCATCAGCACCAAATCGAACGTTTGCGCCTGCAGCGCCTCCAACACCTTGTGGCCGTCGCTGACCAGCATGCCGCTGTGGCCCATTTCGCGCAGAATGCGGGTGGCCAGCCGCAGGTTCAGGGGGTTGTCATCGGCCACCAGCACTCGCAGCGGCCGCCGTGCGGAGGATCGGGTCGTCATGATGGGGCCCATCCTAACCGCAAATGACGCTGTCATCCCATCCGAGGATTTCTGGATTTGCCCTTATGCACGTTCGCTTACGCCCTTGGTTGCTCGCAGCCCCTTGGTGGGCCGCTTGGGCCGGCGCGCTGACTGGCTGCGCCGGCGCCGAGCGCGCCCCCGCTTCAACCTTTCACTTGCTCGATGGCCGCACGCTCACCATGGCCGAGCTGCAAGGCAAGGTGCTGTTGGTCAATTTTTGGGCCACCACATGCGCCAGCTGCGTCAAAGAAATGCCGCAACTGGTGCAGACGCATCAGCGTTTTGCCGCGCGCGGGTTTGAGACTGTGGCGGTGGCCATGAGCTACGACCCGCCTGAGTGGGTCGCCAACTTCACGCGCACGCGCCAGCTGCCATTTCAGGTGGCGCTGGATCGCGACGGCGAGCTGGCGCGCGCTTGGGGCGACGTCAAGCTCACGCCCACCACGTTCATCGTCGATCGGCAGGGCCGCATCGTCAAGCGCTACGTGGGCCCGCCCGACTTCGATGCGCTGGCCAGCCTGCTGGACAAGCTGCTCGGCTAGCCAGGCGCCGCGCCGACCTGCTTACTCCCGGTAAGCGTCGTGGCACGCCTTGCAGGTGGCCGCCGCCTCGCCGAAGGTTTTCTTCACCGCGTCGAGGTTGCCGGTGCGCGCAGCGGCTTGCAGCTCGGCCACGGCTTTCATCATCTTGTCGGCGCCGGCGCGCACCTTGTCCATTTCCATCCACGCCTCGGGCTTGGTGCGGCTTTTGATTTTTTCGGTGTCGGGGGTAAAGCCCGCCCACGGCAGCGCCGCCATGCTCGCCACCACCGCAGCGCTGTCCTGCGCCACTTTGGCGTCGAACGGCACGCGCCCCTGCACCATGGCGCCAATGCGGCTAAAGTGCGCCCCCATCACGGTGAACGCCGCCTGCCGGTATTTGACCGCGTCCTCGGGCTTTTGAAACAGCGGCTGCGCGTGCACGCCCACGGCGGCCAGCGTGGCCACCGCCAAGGTCGTCAAGGATCGAATCAGCATGGGAACTTCCTCCTGCAGCAGTTGCACCCAAAGGGCGAGACATCGGTGAATGCCCCGCACAGTGTATGCTGAGCGCGTGGAACGTGCAGCGGTTCCCCGCGGCTTTCGATGGAGATCCAACAATCATGACCCAAGCTCAGACTGAGGCCGTGCGGGTGTGGGATCTGCCCACACGGCTGTTTCACTGGCTGCTGGCAGCCTCGGTGGCGGGGCTTGTCATCACCGGCAACCTTGGCGGCAACTGGATGACGTGGCATCAGCGCCTGGGCTACGCCGTGTTGGCTCTGCTACTATTCCGTTTGTTCTGGGGGCTGTGGGGCGGGCGCTGGTCGCGTTTTGGCAGTTTTCTCTACAGCCCCGCCACCCTTTGGGCTTACCTGCGCGGGCGCGCTCCAGCGGAGGTGAGCATCGGCCACTCGCCGCTGGGAGCGCTGTCGGTGTGGGCGCTGTTGCTCGCCTTGGCCGTGCAAGTGGGTACCGGGCTGATCAGCGACGACGAGATCGCATTCGTCGGGCCGCTGGCCCGCTATGTCGAATCGAGCACGGCGTATGCCGCGACCGCCTGGCACAAGAGCACCGGCAAACTGATCGTGCTGGCGCTGGTCGGCCTGCACGTGGCCGCCATTGGGGTCTATCACTGGCGGGGCCAGGCGCTGCTGCCGCCAATGCTGCACGGCGACAAGCGGCTGCCTGTCGGCACGCCCGCCAGCGCCGACGGCGCGCGCGAGCGCTGGCGCGCCGTGGCGCTGGCGCTACTGAGCGCGATGCTCACCTGGGCCATCGTGCAAGCCGAGCTTTGGCTGGGCTAAAGGGCTCTTGGCTGGCGGCGCCGGCGGCCCGTATCATCCGGCCCATGAACCCATCCCCCAGACCGGCGACCCGCCCCCCCGAGCAGGCCGTCACCCCCGAGCTGGAATGGCTCACAATTGACGCGCAGGCCGCGCGCGCCGATGTGGAGGCGGCGCGGGCGCTGTTGCGCGAATACCAGGACGACATCGGCATCGATTTGGGTTTTCAGGGGTTTGCCGCCGAGCTGGATGACCCCGCCGGCGCCTACCCGCCGCCGCTGGCCGCGCTCGTGCTGGTGCGCGTGGACGGCGAGCCGGCAGGCTGCTGCGCGCTGCGGCCGTTGTTTGAAAGCGACCACGGCAACGCCTGCGAGATGAAGCGGCTGTTTGTGCGCCGCCCGTTTCGCGGGTTCGGGTTGGGGCGCCAGCTGGCCGAGCACATCATCGCCCTGGCGCGCCAGGCCGGCTACGACTGCATGCTGCTGGATACGCTGCGCGACATGGAAGCCGCCCGAGCGCTGTATCAGGAGCTGGGCTTCGAAGAGGTCGCGCCGTATTACCACAACCCGCTGCCCGGCGCGCACTACCTCAAGCTGGAACTGTGATCAGCCGACTTGCGCCGACCACGAGCGCAGCTGAGCCAGCAAGGTGTCGGCATCGCTGACTTCCAACGCCCCGGCTCCTTCGACGTTGAGGACGCGCACGATGCCATCCTGCACCAGCATGGAGTAGCGGTTGCTGCGCAGCCCCAAACCTCGAGCGGTTAAATCCAACGTCAACCCCGTGGCGCGCGCAAACTCGGCGCTGCCATCGGCGAGCATGCGGATCTTGCCGTTGGCTCCCTGCTCGCGGCCCCAGGCGTGCATGACGAAGGCGTCGTTGACGCTGACGCACCAGATCTCCTTGACGCCTGCGGCGCGCAGCTCATCGTAACGCTGCAGGTAACCAGGCAAGTGCCGGGTCGAACATGTGGGCGTGAAAGCCCCCGGCACCGCAAACAGCGCCACGAGCTTGCCCGCGGCCGCCTCGCGCACGCGCACCGGCTGGGGGCCCAGCGCGCAGCCGGGCGTGCTGGCCTCGCAATACTCCATCAACACCACATCGGGCAAGCGGTCGCCGACTTGGATCATGGCGAACTCCTGCAACAAAAAACGGCCGACATTGTCGGCCGTTTCGGCTTATCCCTGCCCGCAAGCCAGGTTTTTCCTGGCCCGCGGGGCACGGCGTCAGACTTCCGAGGCTTTTTGCACCAGCCGCGTCGCGATCCAGTTTTTGGTCTTGGACAGCGGACGGCTTTCGGTGATTTCGACGATGTCGCCGAGCTTGTATTCGCCGTTTTCGTCGTGCGCGTGGTATTTGCTCGATTTGATGACGATTTTGTCGTAGAGCGGATGCTTGACCCGCCGCTCCACCAGCACGGTGATGGTCTTGGCGCGCTTGTCGCTGACCACCTTGCCGATCAGGGTGCGCTTGATCTTGCCTTGCGTCATGGTGGTCGCTCCTTATTGCCCGGCGGCCAGCTTTTCAGCCAGAATCGTCTTGGCCCGCGCGACGGCGCGGCGTGTCTGCCGCAGCGCCGCCGTATTGGTCAGCTGTTGCGTGGCTTTCTGCATCCGCAGGTTGAAGTGGGCGCGCTGCAGCGAACGAATTTCGGCCTGCAACGCCTGCACGTCTTTTTGGCGCAGTTCAGCGGCTTTCATGGACGATCCTCCTCACTGGCCCAACATGCGCGTGACAAACGTGGTGGGCATTGGCAGCTTGGCCGCCGCCAGCGCAAAGGCTTCGCGCGCGAGCTGCTCCGGCACGCCCATGATTTCGTAGAGCACTTTGCCGGGCTGGATTTCGGCGACGTAATATTCAACGTTGCCCTTGCCGTTGCCCATGCGGACTTCAGCCGGTTTCTGGGTGATGGGCTTATCCGGAAAGACGCGAATCCAGATCCGCCCGCCACGCTTGACGTGGCGGCTGATGGCGCGGCGCGCGGCCTCGATTTGGCGCGCGGTCAGGCGACCGCGCCCCACCGCCTTCAGACCGTAATCGCCGAACACCACCGTGGTGCCGCTGGTGGCCACGCCGGTGTTGCGGCCTTTGTGCTCTTTGCGGAATTTGCGACGAGCAGGTTGCAACATGATCAAACTCCTTGGCCGTCCGCCGCTGCAGAGGCGGGTGCGTTGGCTTGAACGCGCTTAACGGCAGGCTGCGCGGTGGCCTCGGCGGGCTTGTCAGAGCCATCAGCCGGTGCAGCATGGGCGCCACCGCGGCGGGCCGCGCCCCGAGCCGTGCGCGCGCCGTCACGGCGCGCGCCGCGGCTGCGACGCTCTTCATCAGCCGGGCGCGGCGTGCTGTCCAGCGACGGCACATCGTTGCGGCCCAGCGTGTCTCCTTTGTAAACCCAGACTTTCACCCCGATGGTGCCGTAAGTGGTCTTGGCCACCGAGGCGCCGTAATCGATGTCGGCGCGCAGCGTGTGCAGCGGCACGCGGCCTTCGCGATACCACTCGGTGCGCGCGATCTCGATGCCATTCAAGCGGCCCGACGACATGATCTTGACGCCTTGCGCGCCCAGGCGCATGGCGTTTTGCATCGCGCGCTTCATCGCGCGGCGAAACATAATGCGCTTCTCAAGCTGCTGGGTGATCGAGTCGGCGATCAGTTGCGCGTCAACCTCAGGCTTGCGGATTTCCTCGATGTTGACGGCCACCGGCACGCCCAGCATCTGCGCCAGATCTTTTTTCAGGCGCTCGATGTCCTCGCCTTTCTTGCCAATCACCACCCCCGGACGGGCCGAGTAAATGGTGATGCGGGCGTTTTTGGCCGGACGCTCGATCACGATGCGCGACACCGCCGCGTTTTTGAGTTTTTCGCGCAGGTAGGCGCGAACCTTGATGTCGTCGGCCAGCATGCCCGCGAATTCGCGGTTGTTGGCGTACCAGCGGCTGGCCCAGTTGCGGGTCACCGACAGGCGAAAGCCCGTAGGATGGATTTTTTGCCCCATGGTCTTCCTTTCCTTGTCAGTTCCCCACGGTCACGTAAATGTGGCAGGTCGGCTTGCTGATGCGGTTGCCGCGACCCTTGGCACGCGCGGTGAAGCGCTTGAGCGTGGCGCCCTGCTCGACGTGAATGGTCTTGACCTTCAGCTCGTCGATGTCGGCGCCTTCGTTGTGTTCGGCGTTGGCGATGGCGGACAGCAGCGCCTTGCGGATGATGCCGGCAGCCTTCTTCGGCGTGAAGGCCAGGATGTTGAGCGCCTGGTCCACCTTCTTGCCGCGAATCAGGTCGGCCACCAGCCGGCCCTTTTGAGCCGACAGGCGCACGCCGCGAACGATACAGCGGGTTTCCATGGATCTCTTTCCTTACTTCTTGGCCTTCTTGTCGCCGGGGTGGCCTTTGAAGGTGCGCGTCAGCGAAAACTCGCCGAGCTTGTGGCCCACCATTTGCTCGGTGATGTAAACCGGCACATGCTGACGCCCGTTGTGCACCGCAATCGTCAGCCCAATGAACTCGGGCAGGATCGTGGAGCGCCGCGACCAGGTCTTGATCGGCTTTTTGTCCTTGCTGGCCAGGGCTTTTTCGACCTTGGCCATCAGATGATGATCGACGAACGGGCCTTTTTTCAGTGAACGCGACATGGCTCAACCCTTTACTTCTTGCGGCGCGACACGATCATGTTCTGCGTGCGGCGATTGCGGCGGGTGCGGTAGCCCTTGGTCAGGTTGCCCCACGGATCGCGCGGCGGCTGACCGGTGCCGGTGCGGCCCTCGCCACCGCCGTGCGGGTGGTCGATCGGGTTCATTGCCACGCCGCGCACGGTTGGGCGAATGCCCATGTGGCGCTTGACGCCGGCCTTGCCGATTTGGCGCAGGCTGTGCTCGGGGTTGGAAACTTCGCCGATGGTGGCGCGGCAGTCCACGTGCACCTTGCGCACTTCGCCGGAGCGCAATCGCACTTGCGCATAGACACCCTCGCGCGCCAGCAGCACCGCCGAGGTGCCAGCCGAGCGCACCAGCTGCGCGCCTTTGCCAGGCTTGAGCTCGATGCAGTGGATCGTGGAGCCCACCGGGATGTTGCGGATCGGCAGCGTGTTGCCCACCCGGATCGGCGACTCCGGCCCGCTGACGATGGTCTGGCCAACCTCCAGCCCGCGCGGAGCGATGATGTAGCGGCGCTCGCCATCAGCGTAGCACACCAGCGCGATGTGCGCGCTGCGGTTCGGATCGTATTCGAGTCGCTCGACCTTGGCCGGGATGTTGTCCTTGTCGCGGCGGAAGTCGATGATACGGTAGTGATGCTTGGCGCCGCCGCCTTGGTGGCGCACCGTGATGTGGCCGTGGTTGTTGCGGCCCGAATGCTTCTTCAGCGGCTCCAGCAGGGGCGCGTAACCAGGGCCCTTGTGGAGGTTTTCGCGCGTGACCTTCACCATGCCGCGACGGCCTGGCGAGGTCGGCTTCATCTTGATGACTGCCATGGTGATCAGGCCCCTTCAGC
Organism: Tepidimonas alkaliphilus; assembly: GCF_007556595.1. GTDB lineage: Bacteria > Pseudomonadota > Gammaproteobacteria > Burkholderiales > Burkholderiaceae_C > Tepidimonas > Tepidimonas alkaliphila. The sequence goes on along the minus strand of NZ_VJNB01000007.1, from coordinate 2,246 downwards.
GCCAAATTGGATTTCCTGGCCCTCGGCCAGCGTCACGTAGGCTTTGCGCACATGGTCGCGACGCCCCGTGATCTTGCCGAAGCGCTTGACCTTGCCTTTTTGGTTCAGGACGTTGACATCCTTGACCTTGACGTTGAACAGCAGCTCCACCGCCGCCTTGATTTCGGGCTTTTCGGCGTCGCGCAGCACCTTGAACAGATAGGTGTTGGTGGCCTCGCCGACGCGCGTGGCTTTTTCCGAGATGATCGGCGCCACCAGCACCTGCATCAGGCGACCTTCGTCGAATTTCCGCTGGCTCATGCGAACATCTCCTTGATCTTGTCCAGCGCGCCCTTGGTGACCAGCACCTTCTTGAAGTGCACCAGCGACACCGGATCGGCGTGGCGCGGCTCCACCACCCGCACATTGGGCAGGTTGCGCGACGCCAGGTAGAGGTTTTCGTCAATCTCGTCGGCGATGATCAGCGCCGAGCTCAGGTTCATGGCCTTGAGCTTGCTGGCCAGCAGCTTGGTCTTGGGCGCCTCGACCTTGATCGAATCCACCACCGACAGCCGGCCCTCGCGCACCAGCTGCGAAAAGATCGAAGCCATGCCGGCGCGGTACATCTTTTTGTTGAGCTTGTGCGAGAAATTCTCGTCCGGGCTGCTCGGGAAGATCTTGCCGCCGCCGCGCCACAGCGGCGAGGAGTTCATCCCCGCACGGGCGTTGCCGGTGCCTTTTTGACGGAAGGGCTTGCGGGTGGTGTGCTTGACGGCGCCGCGGTCTTTTTGCGCGCGCGTGCCTTGGCGGGCGTTGGCCTGGTAGGCCACCACCAGCTGGTGCACCAACGCCTCGTTGAATTCGCGCCCGAAAACGGTTTCAGGCACCTCGACGGTGGCGGTGGCCTGACCTTGTTCGTTGAGGAGTTCGACTTGCATGCGCATCGCTCCTTACTTGGCGGCCTTGACGGCCGGACGCACGGTCACGAAGCCACCCTTGGCGCCGGGCACCGCACCTTTGATCAACAGCAGCTGACGCTCGGCGTCCACCCGCACGATGTCGAGGTTTTGCACGGTCACCGTCTCGTGACCCATGTGGCCGGTCATGCGCTTGCCAGGAAAGACGCGGCCCGGATCCTGCGCCATCGAAATGGAACCCGGCACATTGTGCGAGCGGCTGTTGCCGTGCGAGGCGCGCTGCGAGCCGAAGTTGTGCCGCTTGATGGTGCCCGCGAAACCTTTACCGATGCTGGTGCCTTGCACATCCACTTTTTGACCGGGCTGGAACAGCTCGCCCACCTGCAGCACCGCGCCCGGCGCGTAGCGCGCCGCCACCTCCGGCGTCACGCGAAATTCGCGCAAGATTTCACCCGCTTCCACGCCCGCTTTGGCGTAGTGCCCGGCCATCGGCTTGGTCACGCGCGAGGCGCGCCGCTTGCCATAAGCCACCTGCAAGGCGTCGTAGCCATCGGTGGCCTGCACCTTCACTTGGACCACACGGTTGTTGGAGACATCCACCACCGTGACAGGCACCATGTCGCCTTCTTCGGTGAACAGGCGCATCATGCCCACCTTGCGGCCCAACAACCCCAAAGAGTTGCTCAGACTCATCGTTATCTCCACGTCCCGACTGCAATTGGCCGGGCCTGATGGGTCAGGCGCCTGACCTGGACAACCTGCCAAGCCAGACGCACCCTGGTTGCAAAAAGCCTTCGCAAAAAAGCGAAGCCCTCAATTGTAGATTGAGGGCTTTCGCGTGTCAAGCACCAGCAGCTGCAGCGCCGCTTACTGGAGCTTGATCTCGACGTCCACGCCGGCCGGCAAGTCCAACTTCATCAGCGCATCGACCGTCTTGTCGGTCGGATCGACGATGTCCATCAAGCGCTGGTGCGTGCGGATCTCAAACTGGTCGCGGCTGGTCTTGTTAACGTGCGGCGAGCGCAGGATGTCGAAGCGCTTCAAACGTGTCGGCAGCGGCACAGGGCCGCGCACGATGGCGCCGGTGCGCTTGGCGGTATCGACGATCTGCGCCGCCGAAGCATCGATCAGCTTGTAGTCAAACGCCTTGAGGCGAATGCGGATTTTTTGTTTGGTCATGGTGCGCCGCGCCTCACTCGATGATCTTGGTGACGACGCCGGCACCCACGGTGCGACCGCCTTCGCGGATGGCAAAGCGCAAGCCTTCCTCCATCGCAATCGGCGCAATCAGCTTGACCGTCAGCGTCACGTTGTCGCCCGGCATCACCATCTCTTTGTCCTTGGGCAGCT
>NZ_VJNB01000006.1 GCF_007556595.1 Tepidimonas alkaliphilus | reverse complement strand
CCTCCGGCGCCGCATCAATCTCGTCATACTTCTTGGCCTGCCCACCATACTTGGCCGCCAGCACCGTCGTGATCGCCGCCGTCAGCGTCGTCTTGCCATGGTCCACGTGCCCAATCGTGCCCACATTAACGTGCGGCTTGGTCCGCTCGAATTTTTCCTTTGCCATTGCTGCCAATCCTTGCGTTCAAAGAACCATCACCCGTGCATCAGGTTGACGTCTGCGGCACGAGCCGGCCACGGGCAACCGGCCCACCGCCCGTTGGGGGCGGCGCCTCAGGCGGCCACGGGCCTTACTTGGCGCGCGCGGCGATGATCTGCTCTTGGATGTTGCGCGGCGCTTCGGCGTAGTGCTTGAACTCCATCGTGTAGGTCGCGCGGCCTTGCGACATCGAGCGCAACGTGGTGGAGTAGCCAAACATTTCCGCCAACGGCACCTCGGCCTTGATGACCTTGCCGCCGCCGGGCAAGTCGTCCATGCCTTGCACCATGCCGCGGCGGGACGACAGGTCGCCCATGATGTTGCCGGCGTATTCCTCGGGCGTTTCAACTTCCACCGCCATCATCGGCTCCAGAATCACTGGGTTGGCCTTCTTGCAGCCTTCTTTGAAGCCAAAAATCGCGGCCATTTTGAACGCCTGCTCGGAGGAGTCCACTTCGTGATACGAGCCGAAGTGCAGCGTGACCTTGACATCCACCACCGGATAACCGGCCAGCACCCCGGCCTGCATGGCTTCTTCCACGCCTTTTTGCACCGCCGGGATGTATTCGCGCGGCACCACGCCGCCTTTGATGGCGTCGATGAATTCAAACCCTTTGCCCGGCTCGTTCGGCTCGATCTTGAAGACGACGTGACCGTATTGGCCCTTACCGCCGGACTGACGCACAAACTTGCCTTCGGCTTCCTCCACCGTGCCGCGAATCGTTTCGCGGTAGGCCACCTGCGGCTTGCCGACGTTGGCCTCCACGCCGAATTCGCGCTTCATGCGATCGACGATGATTTCCAAGTGCAGCTCGCCCATGCCGGCGATGATGGTCTGCCCTGATTCTTCGTCGGTATAGACGCGCAGCGAGGGGTCTTCGGCCGCCAGACGCGACAGCGCAATGCTCATTTTCTCTTGGTCGGCCTTGGCCTTGGGCTCCACCGCTTGGGCGATCACCGGCTCGGGGAACTGCATGCGCTCCAGCACGATCGGCGCGGCCGGATCGCACAGCGTCTCGCCGGTGGTGACTTCTTTCAAGCCCACGCACGCTGCAATGTCGCCGGCGCGGATTTCCTCGATTTCATTGCGGTGGTTGGCGTGCATCTGCACGATACGGCCGATACGTTCTTTCTTGCCTTTGACGGAGTTGTAAACCGTGTCGCCCTTTTTCAGCACGCCCGAATACACCCGCACGAAGGTCAGCTGGCCGACAAACGGATCGCTCATCAGCTTGAACGCCAAGGCCGACAGCTTTTCCTCGTCGTCCGCGCGACGGCTGGCTTCGTTGCCGTTTTCATCGGTGCCTTTGACCGGAGGAATATCCACCGGGGACGGCAAGAATTGAATGACGGCATCCAGCATGCGCTGCACGCCTTTGTTCTTGAACGCTGAGCCGCACAGCATCGGCTGGATTTCGACCGCGATGGTGCGCTGGCGCAAGCCGGCGATGATTTCGTCCTCGCTCAGCTCGCCGCTTTCCAAATATTTGTTCATCAGCTCTTCGCTGGCTTCCGCGGCGGCTTCGACCATTTTTTCGCGCCATTCTTGCGCCAAATCGACCAAGTCGGCAGGAATGTCGCGGTATTCGAATTTCATGCCCTGGGTGGCTTCGTCCCAGTAGATGGCCTTCATCTTGATCAGATCGACCACGCCTTGGAAGTTGTCTTCGGCACCGATCGGAATCACCACTGGAACCGGGTTGCCCTTTAGGCGCGTCTTGATCTGTTCATACACCTTGAAGAAGTTGGCGCCAACGCGATCCATCTTGTTGACGAACGCCAAACGTGGCACGCGGTATTTGTTGGCCTGGCGCCAAACGGTTTCGGACTGTGGCTGCACGCCGCCAACTGCGCAATAGACCATGCAGGCGCCATCCAGCACCCGCATCGAGCGCTCCACCTCGATGGTGAAATCCACGTGCCCCGGCGTGTCAATGATGTTGAGCCGGTGCTCGGGGTAGTTCAAATCCATGCCGCGCCAGTAGCAGGTGGTGGCCGCCGAGGTGATGGTGATGCCGCGCTCCTGCTCCTGCTCCATCCAGTCCATGGTGGCGGCGCCATCATGCACCTCACCGATTTTGTGGTTGACGCCGGTGTAGTAGAGGATGCGCTCGGTGGTGGTGGTTTTGCCAGCGTCAATGTGCGCTGAAATACCAATGTTGCGATAGCGCTCGATGGGCGTGGTTCGTGCCATGAAAAGGACTCCAGATTTGGATGGGCAAAGCCCGCCATCCTTGGACAAGGCAGTGGCGGGCTAGGATAGGCCGATGACGAGCAGGCTGCGACGACAACCTCAGAAACGGAAGTGGCTGAACGCCTTGTTGGCTTCGGCCATGCGGTGCACTTCGTCGCGCTTCTTCATCGCGCCGCCGCGCCCTTCAGTAGCCTCGATCAGCTCATTGGCCAAACGCAGCGCCATCGATTTTTCGCTGCGCTTGCGCGCCGCTTGCTTGATCCAACGCATCGCCAGCGCCTGACGGCGCACCGGACGCACCTCGACGGGCACCTGGTAGTTGGCCCCGCCGACGCGACGGGACTTGACTTCCACCAGCGGCTTGACGTTGTTGATGGCGGTGGCAAACACCTCCAGTGGATCTTTGCCGGTTTTTTTCTCGATGTGCTCCAGCGCCCCATAGACGATGCGCTCAGCCACCGCTTTTTTGCCGCTCTCCATGATGACGTTCATAAATTTGGAGAGCTCCACATTGCCGTATTTCGGATCCGGCAGGATTTCGCGTTTAGGGACTTCGCGACGACGTGGCATGATGACAACCTCTTTTTCTGCTTCAGTTGGCAACCTCCTTGCGTGGAGGCTGACCCCGAGAGCCCAACAAGCCGAGCGGGACTCTCACTTACTCGGCGCCTGCGTCTTTGACTGATGCGGCGCCGCCGACCACCGAAATGCACCTCAAATCCAGCATTTCGGCACGAATCCATGACGGCTGCGTGACGCGCAGCCTTGATGCGCCATGGACGCTTAGGCTTTCTTGGGCCGCTTGGCGCCGTATTTGGAGCGGCCCTGCTTGCGGTCCTTGACGCCCTGCAGATCCAGCGCGCCGCGCACGATGTGGTAGCGCACGCCAGGCAGGTCTTTCACGCGACCGCCGCGCACCAGCACCACCGAGTGCTCTTGCAGATTGTGCCCTTCACCGCCGATGTAAGAAATGACTTCAAAACCGTTGGTCAGCCGCACTTTGGCCACTTTGCGCAGCGCCGAGTTGGGCTTTTTCGGGGTGGTCGTGTACACGCGGGTGCACACGCCGCGGCGCTGCGGGCAGTTCTGCAACGCCGGGCTCTTGGACTTGGGCTTGTCAGCCTTGCGCCCGTAACGAACGAGTTGGTTGATGGTAGGCATGGCGTCCCTAAACGCTAAAACACAACATTCGCGGCTTCGAGAGCCGCTGAAAAGCCTCAAATGCTAACACGTTCGATCGCCCCGCGCAATGGGGCTGAAAGGATGCTTAGCGTATCCACAGGCGTAGCGCGCCCCACCAACGGCCCAGCAGCCCCGCTTCTTCCACCGTCTCCAATACCTGCAGCGGCACTTCGGCCAAGGTTTGCCCTCCGGGGGATAGCACCCGCAGCGTGCCCAGCGGCTGCCCCGCTTGCAGGGGCGCCACCAGCGGATCCGGACGAACCAGCTCGGTGCGCCAACCCTTGGCCTGACCCGCCGGAAGCGCCACCACCACTCCGCCTGGACGGCCAAGCTTGACCGTGCTGGAGCGGCCCTTCCATACGGGAGCGGTGGCCACCGGCTCGCCGGGGGCGCTCAAGCGCACCGCCTCAAACGCGGTGTAGCCCCAATTGAGCAGCTTTTGGCTTTCCGCCGCGCGGGCGTTTTCGCTGGCCGCGCCCAGCACCACGCTGATCAGGCGCCGCTGTCCGGCCGCCCCCTCGCCCAGCCCCGGCACCGGACGTCGCGCGGTGGCCACCAAGCAGTAGCCCGCCGCCGCGGTGTGACCGGTCTTGAGTCCATCCACCGTCGGATCACGAAACAGCAGCAGGTTGCGGTTGGTGTCGTTGGCCGCCGGCGTGCCCGGGTAGCGGTAACGTTGGATGGCGTAGTAGCCGACGTATTCCGGGAAATCTTGCATCAAGCGCGCCGCCAGGGTGGCCAAATCGCGCGCCGTGGTCAGGTGGCCCGGCGCGGTCAAGCCTTCGGGGTTCTTGTAGGTGGTGCGGGTCAGACCCAGCGCGCGCGCCTGCTGGTTCATCAGCTCCACAAAGCGCTCCACCGAACCAGCCACGCCTTCGGCCAGCGCCACGGTAGCGTCGTTGCCGGATTGCACGATCATGCCCTTGAGCAAATCTTCCACCGGCACCTGCATGCGCGGCTCGATGAACATGCGCGAGCCCGGCATCTTCCACGCCCGCTCGCTGACCGGCAGGGTCTGCTGCAGCGTCAGCCGCCCGGACTTGAGGGCATCAAACACCAAATAGGCGGTCATCAGCTTGGTCAGCGAGGCCGGCTCCATCGGTTCGTCGGCGTCTTTGGCCGCCAGCACCTGAGCGGCGGTTGCGTCATAAAGCAACCACGCCCGCGCCGCAATTTCCGGCGGCTGCGGTTGCTGCGCAACCGCACTCGCGGACCACGCCACCATCAGCGCCACCCACCCTAAGCGAACCAAGCCCTGCATCCGCGCCGCCTTGCCGCGCACACACCACCACAATCGACCGATCGCTTCTTGCATCGCAACGCAACCTTGGTGTTCAGCCTTTTTCCGCCACGCAGAGGTGGCCGCGGTCAGGGCCCCCCGATAGCCCGCAAATGCTGCCGCGCCAGCCGCTTCAGCAGCGGCAACCGGCCATGAAAGAAGTGCTCGCCGTCAGGGATCAGGGTTAGCGGCAACCCCAGCGGCCTGGCCCAGTCCAGCACCGCTTGCAGCGGCACCACATCGTCGCGCTCCCCGTGGATCAGGGCTGTCCGCTCCACCAGCTCGGGCGGCAGCGCCGGCATGGCAAAGCGGCTGGCCGCCGGCGCCACCAACAGCAAGCCCCGCAAATCCGGCATCGGCTGCCCTCGCAGCGCCACCTGGGCCGCCACGTAGCCGCCAAACGAAAACCCCGCCAACACGCAGGGACGGCCCAGGGCCTGCGCCTGCACCACCGCCAGCATGTCATCCACTTCGCCAATGCCGTGGTCGAACGCGCCTTCACTGGCGCCCACGCCGCGAAAATGAAAGCGCACCGCCCGCCACCCTTCGAGCACGCACGCGCGCGCCAGCGTTTGCACCACTTTGTTGTGCAGGGTGCCGCCGTAGAGGGGATGCGGGTGGGCAATCACGGCCACCCCGCGCTCAGGCACGGCGGGATGATCCAAAGCCAACTCCAGTGCACCCGCAGGCCCGGCCAGCGTCAACCGTTGCGTCGAGCCATTCATCACGCCACCGAATCCAGGACGTGGCTAGCGCCCCACATCGGGGGCCAGCAGCAAGCGCTGCACCACCACGCCACCTTGCAGGTGAGAAGTTACGATCTCATCGATGTCGGCTTGATCCACGTAGGTGTACCACACACCTTCTGGATAGACCACGGCCACGGGGCCGCCGGCGCATCGATCCAGGCAGCCGGCGCGGTTGACCCGCACCCCGCCCGGCCCGGCCAGCCCAAGCGCCTTGACCCGCGCTTTGCAGTGCTCGAAAGCCTGCTCGGCGCCGTGCTGCGCGCAACAAACCTGCCCCCCGTCGCGATGGTTGAGGCAAAAAAAGATGTGGTGCCGGTAATAGCCGGGGCTGGAGCTTTGACTCATGGGGCCCGATTGTAGGGCTGCGCCCCGGCCGGGCGGCGGGCCAGCCGCGCCGCAGCCAATAGCGCCAGCAACGGCCACAGCCCGTTCCAGGCCCGCAGCACCCCGTGCAGGTTCAGCGTCCACGGGCTGCGCCAAGGCTGCGTCCAATCACTAAGATAAGCCGGCTCGGCCACGCGGTTGATCCAAACCAGCAGCAACAGGCCGACAGGCCAGGCCAGCCAAGCTGCCGCGCGCGGCCCCAGCGGCAGCGCCACCAGCGCCACCACGCCGGTGGCCACCAACCCGACCTGCACTGGCTCGGTCAACCATGCCGACGCATGATGCGACCCCAGAGCCAGCCCCGTGGTCAACGTGCCCAACCCCATGGCCAGCGCGCCCAAGGTCAACGCCCAAACCAAACGCTGCCTGGCCCGACGCAGACTGGCTTGCCCGAGCAGCAACGGCAGCGTCAGCGTCAGCGTCAGCAGCGCGGCCTCCTCCAACGCGGTGGGCGGAGCCAGCGGCGACGGCTCGGGCAGCCAGCCCTGCCACGGCGTGCCTTGCAGCAGCTCCTGCAAACCAGCCCACACGGCTGACCCACCGTAGCCCAGCCCCAGCGGCACCGGAGCAGGCACCAGCACCGCCGCCGGCCACAGCAACAACAGCGCCCAAGCCGGCTGCGCGGCGGGCTGCTGCCAGCTTTGCCGGAATTGCGTCCACGACCCCAGCCAGCGTCCACGCAGCAACAGCACCGCCAGCAACGCACCCAGCACGGCGCCGGTGGCGTTGAGCAGGGCATCAGCCTGCGATGGCACGCGGCGCGGCAGATAGGTTTGCAGTCCTTCCAGCGCCAACGCCAATATCCCGGGCAGCAGCCCACCTGCCCACGCCGACCAGCGTCTGCCACCCGAGCGCGCCAGCGCCACCGTCAGCAGCAGCCCCAGCGGGATGTAGCCCAACAGGTTGGCCAGGGCGTCAAAGCGCGTCAGGTGGCGCGGCCACGGAGCCGTCAGGTAAGCCCACGGCGGCACGCCCTGATCGCGCCACCCTTCGAAAGGATACAGGCTGGCGTAGAACACCAGCGCTGCATAGGCCGCCAACAACGGCCAGGCCAGCGAAACGCGCCTCGGCGACGGCGGGCAGGCCGACGAGCGGCGATGGCGCGGGCGCATCGCAGGACAGCTAGAACGGCTTGACCACCACCAACGCCACCGCCGCCACCATCAGCAACACTGGTATTTCGTTGAACCAGCGGAACCACACGTGACTGCGGCGATTGCGTCCCTCCTCAAACGCGCGCAGCAGCCGCGCGCAGGCGTGGTGATAGCCGATCAGCAGCGCCACGACCGCCAGCTTGGCGTGCATCCAGCCGTTGCCTGGCCCCAAGCCAATGCCATACCCCAACCAAAGCCACAACCCCAGCGCCAGCGCGGGCACCGCCAGCAGCGTCATGAAGCGCAGCAGCTTGCGCGCCATCAGCAGCAGCCGCTCGCGCTCGGCGGTGCTGTCCGACGGCACCATGGCTAGGTTGACGAAGATGCGCGGCAGGTAAAACAGCCCAGCGAACCAGCTGGCAATGAAGACAATGTGAAAGGTTTTGACCCACAGCATAGGACGGCAGTGTAGGGCCATTGGTCCTGGCCTGCCATGCTGGCGCCGCCATGGCAAATGAGGCTTGCTGCGTCACCCACGCGAGCTTCACGCCAACGCTGCGAAATCTTCACACCTCAAAGCCTGTGCGCTTGCCTGATTCGGCCCTACGATACGGGCCCATGACCGATCAGCCTACCGTTGAACACAGCGACGCCGAGGCCGTGCTGGCCGGCTGGGCGCAGGCGATCCGCGACGCCGCGGCGCGCGGCGCGCGGCTGGCGGTGTGCGGCGGCGGCAGCAAGGCGTTCTACGGCGAGCCGCTGCCGGCGGACGCGCAGCCGCTGGATGCGCGCGCGCTGCGCGGCGTGGTGCGCTACGAGCCCACCGAGCTGGTGGTGCGCGCGCGCGCCGGCACGCCGCTGGCGGAGCTGGAGGCGCTGCTGGCCCAGCACGGGCAGGAGCTGCCGTTCGAGCCGCCGCACTTCGGCCCCGGCGCCACCGTCGGCGGCATGGTGGCCGCGGGGCTGGCTGGCCCGGCGCGCATGGCGGTGGGCGGCGTGCGCGACTACGTGCTCGGCGTGCGGCTGCTCAACGGCCGCGGCGAGGATCTGTTCTTCGGCGGCGAGGTGATGAAGAACGTGGCCGGCTACGACGTCAGCCGGCTGCTGGCCGGCAGCCTCGGCAGCCTCGGGGTGCTGACCGAGGTGGCGCTGAAGGTGCTGCCGCGCCCGGCCGGCGAGGCCACGCTGCGCCTGCCGCTGGCGGCCGAGGCGGCGCTGCAACGGCTGGCGCAGTGGCGCGCGCAGCCGCTGCCGCTCAACGCCAGCGCCTGGATCCCCGACGGGGACGGGGGCGGCGCGCTGTGGCTGCGGCTGCGCGGCGCCGCCGCCGCGGTGCAGGCCGCCGGCGAGCGCCTGCTCGCGGAGGCGGGTGGCGAGGCGGTCGAGCCGGCCGCTGCGGCCGCCCTGTGGCACGGGCTGCGCGAGCAGACGCACGCGTTCTTCGCCCAGGCGCCCTCGGGCGCGCACGGCTTGTGGCGGCTGGCGGTGCCGCCGGCCACGCCGTGGGGGCCGCCGGGGGCTGTGCTGGCCGAATGGTTCGGCGCGCAGCGCTGGCTGTGGGCGCCGCTGGCCGACGGCGCGGCGCTGGCGGCTTGGGCCCACCAGGCCGGCGGACACGCGACGCTGTTTCGCGCCCCGGCCGAGGCGCCCGAGGCCGCCCCGCGGCTGGCGACCCCGGAGCCGGCGCTGGCGGCGCTGCAGCGGCGCGTCGTCGCCGCCTTCGATCCTCATGGCGTGTTCGCGCACCGGCTGCGCCTGGCCTGACCGACGACGATGCAGACTCAACTGGCTCCCGAATTCGCCGGCACGCCCGAAGGGCAGGAGGCCGAGGCCATCCTGCGCCGCTGCGTGCACTGCGGCTTTTGCACCGCCACCTGCCCGACCTACCAGCTGCTCGGCGACGAGCTGGACGGCCCGCGCGGGCGCATCTACCTGATCAAGCAGGTGCTGGAAGGCGCGCCGGTGACGCGCGCCACGCAGCAGCACCTGGACCGCTGCCTGACCTGCCGCAACTGCGAGACCACCTGCCCCAGCGGCGTGGCCTACGGCCACCTGCTCGACATCGGCCGCAAGGTGGTGGAGCAGCGCGTGGCGCGCCCGCCGCTGCAGCGCGCGCTGCGCGCCCTGCTGCGCGAGGGGCTGACCTCGCCGCTGTTTGCCCCGGCGATGCGGCTGGGGCAAGCCGTGCGGCGCTGGCTGCCGGCGTCGTTGCGCGCCAAGGTGCCGCCGCGGCGCGCGCCGGGCGCCTGGCCACAGACGCCGCGCGCGCGCCGCGTGCTGATGCTGGCCGGCTGCGTGCAGCCGGCCATGCTGCCCAACGTCAACGCCGCCACCGCGCGCGTGCTGGACGCCGCCGGCATCCAGACGCTGGTGGCGCCGAAGGCCGGCTGCTGCGGCGCCATCCGCTTCCACCTCGACGACCAGCTCGGCGCGCTGGCCGAGATGCGCGCCAACATCGACGCCTGGTGGCCCTACGTCGAGCCGGCCGACGGCTCGCCGGGGGTGGAGGCGATCGTCATCAACGCCTCCGGCTGCGGCGTCACGGTCAAGGACTACGGCCACCAGCTGCGCCACGACCCGGCCTACGCCGCCAAGGCCGCGCGCATCAGCGCGCTGGCGCGCGACCTGAGCGAACTGCTGCCGGATCTGCTGCCGGCGTGGCAGGCGCGGCTGGGGGGCCGGCTGCCCGACGGCGTGCCGCCGCGGCTGGCCTACCACCCGCCGTGCACGCTGCAGCACGGCCAGCGCCTGCGCGGCGGCGTCGAGGCCGCGCTGCGCGCGCTCGGCTTCGAGGTGTCGCTGCCGGCCGAGAGCCACCTGTGCTGCGGCTCGGCCGGCACCTACAGCGTGCTGCAACCGGCCCTGGCCGGCCAGCTGCGCGAGCGCAAGCTGCAGCACCTGCACGCCGCCGGCCAGCCGCAGGCGATCGTGTCGGCCAACATCGGCTGCATCACCCACCTGCAGGCCGGCACGCCGCTGCCGGTGCGCCACTGGGTGGAGCTGGTGGATGAGGCGCTGACACGCGCCAGTCCCGCCTAGGCTAGGGCTGCTCGCCCAACCGCGCGCGCAGGTGCGCCACCAGCGCCGCCACCGCCAGCGGCACGTGCGGCGACCACGGGCGGATCGCCCAGATCGCCGGCGCGAACACGTCCACCGCGCGCCAGTGCGGCAACACCTCGACCAGCCGCCCGTCGGCCAACGCCGCGCGCGCGCTGAAGTCCGGCACCAGCGCGATGCCCAGACCCAGCAGCGCCGCATCGCGCAGCGCCTCGCTGTTGTTGGCCGCCAGCGGCCCGCCGACCGGCACCGTGACGCGCTCGCCGCCGCCGGCCGGCTCGAACGTCCACAGCGGCCGCGCGCCCGGGCGGGGGTAATGCAGGCAAGGCCGTTGCGCCAGCTCGGACGGGTGCGTCGGCCCGCCGGCGGCGTGCAGGTAGGCGGGCGCGGCCACCAGCACCGAGCGCGAACCGCACAGCCGCCACGCCACGTGCGTGTCCGGCGGCGCAAACGTGTGCCGCACCGCCAGGTCGAAGCCCTCCGCCGCCAGCGACGCCAGCCGGTCCGACAGGTCCAGCTCCACGTGCACGCGCGGGTGCGCGCGCGCGAAATCCGCCAGCAGCGGCACCAGCACCTGCCGCGCCAGCGCCACCGGGGCGGTGAGGCGCACGCGCCCGCACGGCTGCGCCGCCAGGTCGCGCACGCGCGCCCAGCCCTGCTCGATCTGCGCGTAGGCGCCGGCCACCTCCTCCACCAGCCGCAGGCCGGCCTCGGTCAGGCGCACGCTGCGCGTGGTGCGGCGCACCAGCGGCACGCCGGCCAGCCGCTCCAGCTCGGCGATGCGCTGGCTCACCGCCGCCTTGCTGACGCCCAGCCGGCGCGCCGCCGCAGTGTAGCTGCCCTGCGCGGCCAGCACCGTCAGCCAGTGCACGTGGCCCCACAGCTCGGGTTCGGTGGTGCGCGCCATCGGCCCGATTGTTCACCAAACTGAACCATCCGTTCAGGTCAGCGGGCTTGTGGACTTGCACCCCGCTACCTAGACTGCCCGCGCATGAGCCACCCGACCCCCATTCCGCACTGGATCGACGGCCGCCGCCACCCCGGCGCGAGCGGCCGCACGCAAGCCGTCACCAACCCCGCCACCGGCGCCGTCACCGCGCACGTCGCGCTCGGCGGCGCCGCCGAGGTCGAGGCCGCCGTGCAGGCCGCGGCGGCGGCCTTCCCCGCCTGGGCCGACACGCCGCCGGTGCGCCGCGCGCGCGTGCTGTTGCGCTTTCTGGAGCTGCTGCACCGCCACCACGACGAGCTGGCGCGCGCCATCACCGCCGAGCACGGCAAGACGCTGGCGGATGCGCGCGGCGAGGTGCAGCGCGGCATCGAGATCGTCGAGTTCGCCTGCGGCATCCCGCAGCTGCTCAAGGGCGACTACACCGAGCAGGTCGGCGGCGGCATCGACAACTGGACGCTGCGCCAGCCGCTGGGCGTGGTGGCGGGCGTCACGCCGTTCAACTTTCCGGCGATGGTGCCGATGTGGATGTTTCCACTGGCGCTCGCGTGCGGCAACACCTTCGTGCTCAAGCCCAGCCCGCTGGACCCGACGCCGTCGATCCTGCTCGCGGAGCTGCTGCGCGAGGCCGGGCTGCCGGACGGCGTCTTCAACGTCGTGCAGGGCGACAAGGACGCGGTGGAGGCGCTGCTCGTGCATCCGCAGGTGGCGGCGGTGAGCTTCGTCGGCTCCACCCCGGTGGCGCGCCAGCTCTACGCCGCCGGCGCCGCGCACGGCAAGCGCGTGCAGGCGCTGGGCGGCGCCAAGAACCACATGGTCGTGATGCCCGATGCCGACCTCGAGCAGGCGGTGGATGCGCTGATCGGCTCGGCGTTCGGCTCCGCCGGCGAGCGCTGCATGGCCATTTCGGTCGCGGTGCTGGTGGGCGACGTGGCCGAGCGCATCCTGCCGGCGCTGGAAGCCCGCACGCGCGCGCTCAAGGTGCGCGACGGCCTCGATCCGCAAGCCGAGATGGGCCCCATCGTCAGCGCCGCGGCGCGGCAGCGCATCGTCGAGCTGATCGACAGCGGCGTGGCCGAAGGCGCGCGACTGGTGGTGGACGGCCGCGCGTTCGACCCGGCCCAGGCCGGCCCGGGCTGCGCCGGCGGCTTCTGGCTCGGCGGCACGCTGTTCGACCACGTGCAGCCGCACATGCGCATCTGGCGCGAGGAGATCTTCGGCCCGGTGCTGTCATGCGTGCGCGTGGCCACGCTGTCGGAGGCGGTGGAGCTGATCCACCGCCATGCCTACGGCAACGGGGTGGCCTGCTTCACGCGCGACGGCCACACCGCGCGCGAGTTCGCGCGCCGCATCCAGGTCGGCATGGTCGGCATCAACGTGCCGATTCCGGTGCCGATGGCCTGGCACGGCTTCGGCGGTTGGAAAGCGAGCCTCTTCGGCGACCTGCACGTTTATGGCGAAGAAGGCGTGCGCTTCTACACGCGGCAGAAGAGCGTCATGCAGCGCTGGCCCGAAAGCACGCCAAAGGGTCCGTCCTTTGTCATGCCGACGAGCCAGTGATGTTGAGCCAGCCGCCCCCGCCGCGCGCGGCGGGGATCGGCCAGGCTGGGGCGCCCCCCCGAAGTGGACAAGGATCAGCCTGTCTTGTCCACTTGCCCGGCCTTGTCCAGAATTTTGTCCACTTTTGGACGGGATGCAAGGGCACGGCTGGGGACGGTCTGGGAAAAGAAAAACCCCCTAGGACGTTGATTTCCTAGGGGGTTTGGAACGGGAAGGGACGTTCTGGGACGCTTGTTTGGTTGCGCGGGGTGGATTTGAACCACCGACCTTTGGGTTATGAGCCCAACGAGCTACCAGACTGCTCCACCGCGCGTCAGAGACGAAAATTATAGCACGACTTACTCGGCCTTGCCAGCCTCGGCGGCGGCTTCGCCGCCTTCGGCGGTCGGCCCGGGGCGATCGACCAGTTCCATGTAGGCCATCGGGGCGTTGTCGCCAACGCGGAAGCCCATCTTCAGGATGCGGGTGTAGCCACCCGGACGGTTCTGATAGCGCGGGCCCAGCTCGTTAAACAACTTGACCACCGTCTCGCGGTCACGCAGGCGATTGAACGCCAAGCGACGGTTGGCCAGCGACGGCTTCTTGGCCAGCGTGATCAGCGGCTCGACCACGCGGCGCAGCTCCTTGGCCTTGGGCAGCGTGGTCTTGATGGCCTCGTGCTTGAGCAGCGAGTTGGCCATGTTGCGCAGCATCGCCTGGCGGTGCGCACTGGTGCGGTTGAGTTTGCGCAGTCCGTGTCCGTGACGCATGGGAAGGCTCCTTTCGTTGTCATCGCCGGCGGCCGGATCAGGTACCGCCGGGGGTCACAGGTGGGAAGGTGAAGATTACGAGGTTGCGCGGGCTTTAGCGCTTTTCAAGCCCGGCTGGGGGCCAGTTCTCCAGCTTCATGCCCAGCGTCAAACCGCGCGAGGCGAGCACCTCTTTAATCTCGTTGAGCGACTTGCGCCCAAGATTGGGGGTTTTCAGCAGCTCATTTTCGGTGCGCTGGATCAGGTCGCCGATGTAGTAAATGTTTTCGGCCTTGAGGCAATTGGCCGAGCGCACGGTCAGTTCAAGTTCATCCACCGGGCGCAGCAAGATAGGATCAAACGCCGGGGCGCCGGACTTGGCCGCCGGAGCCGCATCGAACGCGGTGCCGCCATCCAGCTGCGCGAACACCGACAGCTGCTCCACCAGAATTTTGGCTG
Source organism: Tepidimonas alkaliphilus (assembly GCF_007556595.1). Taxonomy (GTDB): domain Bacteria; phylum Pseudomonadota; class Gammaproteobacteria; order Burkholderiales; family Burkholderiaceae_C; genus Tepidimonas; species Tepidimonas alkaliphila. The sequence goes on along the minus strand of NZ_VJNB01000006.1, from coordinate 129,097 downwards.
CAGCCCGCACGGCTTCTTCCGGGCCGATGGAGCCGTTGGTCTCGATGTCCAACACCAGCTTGTCCAGGTCGGTGCGCTGCTCCACGCGAGCGTTTTCCACCGAGTAGCTGACCCGTTTGATCGGCGAAAACGAGGCGTCCAACACAATTCGCCCAATGCTGTTGCGATGGTCATCGCCCTTGCGCATATTGCCCGGCACATAGCCGCGGCCCTTCTCGACCTTGATTTGCATGTCGAGCTTGCCGCCGGGCGCCAGGGTCGCAATCACATGCTCGGGGTTGAGAATTTCCACATCATGCGGCGTTTGGATGTCGCCCGCCTTGACCGGACCTTCCCCCTCTTTGCGCAAACTCAACGTCACCTCATCGCGGTTGTGCAGCTTGAAGACCACGCCTTTGAGGTTGAGCAGGATGTTGACCACATCTTCTTGCACCCCATCGATCGTGGAAAACTCATGCAACACCCCCGCGATCGTGACCTCGGTCGGCGCGTGCCCCACCATCGACGACAGCAGCACGCGGCGCAAGGCGTTACCCAGCGTGTGCCCGTAGCCCCGCTCGAAGGGCTCCAGCGTCACCTCCGCGCGATGGGGCGAGATGCGCTCGACGTGGATGGTCTTGGGTTTGAGCAGGTTATTCAGCATACGGACTTCCTTCATGACCCTCGGCTCGTGGGCCGATCGAGGCCGATCGAGCACAAAATCCCGGAGCTCGCTGACTGCGAGTTCCGGGAGAGCTAATTTGCGGCATCCGCCCGATCAACGCGAATAGAGCTCAACGATCAGCGATTCGTTGATATCGGCTCCAAATTCGTCGCGATCCGGCACTTTCTTAAACACGCCTTCATACTTGTCCGCGGCCACTTCCACCCAGCCAGGGAAGCCAATCTGCTTGGCCAGCTCCAGCGCCTCTTTGATGCGGGTCTGCTGACGCGCCTTTTCCCGCACGGCAATCACATCGCCGGGCTTGACCAGGTACGAAGGAATGTTGACCGTCTGCCCATTGACCGCGATCGCCTTGTGCGACACCAACTGCCGCGCCTCGGCCCGGGTGGAAGCAAAACCCATGCGATAGACGACGTTGTCCAGGCGGGACTCCAAAATGGCCAACAAATTGGCGCCGGTGTTGCCGCGCCGACGCTCGGCCTCCGCAAAATAACGGCGGAACTGCCGCTCCAGCACGCCATACATGCGCTTGACCTTTTGCTTCTCGCGCAACTGCAAGCCATAATCCGACGTGCGCGCGCCTGAAGTCCGCCCGTGCTGACCCGGCTTGGTATCGAATTTGGCTTTGTCGCTGATGGAGCGCCGCGCGCTCTTCAAAAACAAATCGGTGCCTTCACGGCGAGACAGTTTGGCTTTGGGGCCTAGGTAACGTGCCACTGGTCTTCCTTTCCTCACTACCGCGATGTTTTAGTCGCGGGAGCCAGCGCGAAGGAACTGTCGCTTTGAGGCGCAGCTTTTTGGGAGCGCTGGCGGTGGACTTTAAACTAAACGTCAATGTGCGGCTTGCCTATGAGGGAACCTGAACCGCAAGGCGAGCTATTTTAGCGTAACTACACTTGGGCGCTGCTTGCGCTGGTTAGACTCGGCGGCGCTTGGGTGGACGACAACCGTTATGCGGGATCGGCGTCACGTCAGAAATCGACGTGATCCGAATGCCCAGCGCGCCGAGCGCCCGCACCGACGACTCCCGACCGGGGCCCGGGCCTTTGATCTGGACGTCCAGATTTTTGATCCCTTGCTCCATGGCCGCACGCCCCGCCGCTTCAGCTGCCACCTGAGCCGCAAACGGCGTCGATTTGCGCGAACCTTTGAAACCTTGGCCACCCGCCGACGACCATGCAATGGCGTTACCTTGGCGGTCGGTGATGGTGATGATGGTGTTGTTGAACGACGCATGCACGTGGGCGACACCGTCAGAAATATTCTTACGGACTTTTTTGCGCACCCGCGCAGCAGCGTTAGCGGTAGGAGCTTTAGCCATAACCAAACTTTCCGTTCACGTCATTTCTTCAGCGGTTGGGCAGCGCGACGCGGCCCTTTGCGGGTACGCGCATTCGTCTTCGTGCGCTGCCCCCGCACGGGCAAACCACGGCGATGGCGAAAACCGCGATAACAGCCAATGTCCATCAGCCGCTTGATGTTCATCGTCACTTCGCGGCGCAGGTCGCCTTCGATGGTGTAGCGGCTAACCTGTTCGCGGATTTTTTCCAACTCGGCGTCGGTCAGATCCTTGACCTTTTTGGAGTAAGGAATACCGCACGCGTCGCAAATTTGCCGAGCGCGGCTTCGCCCAATGCCGTAAATGGCCGTCAAGCCAATTTCGGTGTGCTTGTGCGGCGGGATGTTGATGCCAGCAATACGAGCCATAAGATTCCTCGCGATAAGGTCAGCCTTGACGCTGCTTATGCCGCGGATCGCTGCAAATTACCCGCACCACGCCGTGGCGGCGAATGATTTTGCAGTTACGGCACATTTTCTTTACCGATGGGGTCACGCGCATGATGAACGCTCCTTCAAACATCGAAAACACTAAACTCACTTGGCGCGAAAGACAATGCGAGCCCGAGTCAGGTCGTACGGGGTAAGCTCAACCTTTACCTTGTCGCCGGGCAAAATGCGGATGTAATGCATTCGCATCTTGCCGGAAATATGTCCGAGCACGACGTGCCCATTTTCCAGCTTGACACGGAACGTTGCGTTCGGGAGGTTTTCAATCACCTCGCCCTGCATTTCAATTACATCGTCTTTCGCCATGACCTTATGCACCTGTGGCTTTGAACGAAGCCTTTTTCAGCAGCGACTCATACTGCTGCGACATGACGTAGTTTTGCACCTGCGCCATGAAGTCCATCGTCACCACCACGATGATCAGCAGCGACGTGCCGCCAAAATAAAACGGCACGTTGTATTTAAGGATCAGAAACTCCGGTAGCAGGCACACCAGCGTAATGTAAATCGCGCCTACAGCCGTCAAGCGCAGAAGAATTCGATCGATATACCGGGCAGTCTGCTCACCCGGACGAATACCCGGAACGAAGGCTCCGCTTTTCTTCAAGTTGTCGGCGGTCTCGCGGCTGTTGAACACCAGCGCGGTGTAGAAAAAGCAGAAGAACACAATGGCCGCCGCATACAGCACAACGTAAACCGGCTGCCCCGGCGAAAGCGCCGCGGCCAAATCGCGCAACCAGCGGGTGCCGTCACCTGTGCTCATCCAGCTGACCAATGTGGATGGAAGCAGGATGATCGAGGAGGCGAAAATCGGCGGAATCACCCCAGCCATGTTGAGTTTAAGCGGCAGATGGGAAGACTGACCCCCATAAACCCTATTACCCACCTGGCGACGGGCGTAGTTCACCAAGATCTTGCGCTGGCCCCGCTCCACGAACACCACGCCGTAGGTCACGACGATCACCAGCGCCACAATGAAGATGGCGGCCAGAATGCTCATCGCGCCTGTGCGCACCAACTCCAACAAGCCTCCGATCGCGCTGGGCAGGCCCGCCACAATCCCGGCGAAAATCAAAATGGATATCCCATTGCCGAGACCTCGCTCGGTGATTTGTTCGCCCAGCCACATCAAAAACATCGTGCCGGCGACCAAACTCACCACCGCCGTAAAGCGGAAAGCCAAACCGGGCTCGATCACCAAGCCGGGCGAGCTTTCCAAAGCCAGCGCAATGCCAAGCGCTTGGAAGATCGCCAACACCAAAGTGCCGTAACGGGTGTATTGGGTGATCTTGCGTCGACCACTCTCACCTTCTTTTTTGAGCTGCTCAAACGCCGGGATCACGTAGGTCATCAATTGCATGATGATCGACGCGGAGATGTAGGGCATGATCCCAAGCGCAAACACGGTGAAGCGCGACAGCGCTCCGCCCGAGAACATGTTGAACAAGCTCAGGATGCCGCCTTGCTGCCCTTTGAAGAGCTGCTCAAGCTGAACCGGGTCGATGCCGGGCACCGGAATGTGCGCCCCGATTCGATAGACCACCAAGGCCCCGATCAGGAACCACAACCGGCGCGCCAAGTCACCGTATTTACCGGTTTTGGCAAGAGTGGTGACGCTGTTGGCCACAGTGCAGTTGCCTCACATCGATGCGTGGGGAGAGCTTAAGCGACGCTGCCGCCAGCCGCTTCGATGGCCGCCTTCGCACCCGCGGTCGCTGCGACACCCTGCAACTTGACCGCGATCGTGATTTCCCCGGTTTTGATCACTTTGACCTTGCGGGCCAACTGGGGAACCAGCCCTGCCTGCTTCAACGTCAGCAGGTCAACCTCGGTTCGACCGAGCTTTTGCAGGGCAGCCAACGTCACTTCGGCGTTGTATTTCACCGTGGGTGATTTGAAGCCGCGCTTGGGCAGCCGCCGCTGCAGCGGCATTTGACCGCCCTCGAAGCCGACCTTATGGAAACCGCCGGAACGGGATTTTTGACCCTTGTGCCCGCGACCAGCGGTTTTGCCAAGACCGGAACCGATACCGCGTCCGACGCGCCGGCGCGCTTTTTTAGCTCCCGGTGCGGGCTTGAGCGTGTTGAGTTCCATGCCGATCCTCCGGATCTCAGAGCACCTGCACGAGGTAGCTCACTTTGTTGATCATGCCGCGCACCGCCGGGGTATCCTGCAGTTCGCGCACGCTGCCAAGCTTGCGCAAACCCAACCCCCGCACGGTTGCCCGGTGGCTTTCTTTGCAGCCAATCGGGCTGCGCACCAATTTGACCTTGATGGTTGGGGTGGTGGTCGTCATCATCGATCCCCTGTCATCAGGCGCTCAAAATTTCTTCAACGGTCTTGCCGCGCTTGGCAGCAACTTCAGCCGGCGTGGTGGACTTGCGCAGCCCATCCAGCGTGGCGCGCACCAGGTTGTATGGGTTGGTCGAGCCGTGGCTTTTGGCCACGACGTCCGTGATCCCCATCACCTCAAACACCGCGCGCATCGGGCCGCCGGCGATAATGCCCGTGCCTTTGGGCGCCGGCATCATGATGACGCGCGAGGCGCCGTGCTCGCCGATCACTTCGTGGTGCAGCGTGCCGTTTTTCAGCGAAACCTTGAACATCGAACGGCGCGCTTCGTCCATCGCCTTCTGCACAGCGGACGGCACCTCGCGCGCCTTGCCCTTGCCCATGCCGATGCGGCCATCGCCATCACCAACCACGGTCAGCGCCGCAAAAGCCATGATGCGGCCGCCTTTGACCACTTTGGTCACGCGGTTGACCGCGATCATTTTTTCGCGCAGGCCGTCGTCTGCGCCTTCCGTCTTGACGTTTGCTTGCATCTTTGCCATTTGCGTCACCTCGAGCGTCAAAACTTCAGACCGCCTTCACGCGCGGCTTCGGCGAGCGCTTTGACGCGACCGTGATATTTGAAGCCGGAGCGGTCGAACGCCACTTTTTCGACCCCTGCAGCTTTGGCTTTTTCGGCAATACGGCGCCCGATGATGGCAGCCGCCGCCACATTGCCACCTTTGCCTTTGCCGCCAAGCTGGGCGCGCACTTCGGGCTCCAACGTCGAGGCCGACGCGAGAATTCTTCCGCCGTCGGGCGAGATGATGTTGGCGTAAATGTGCAAGTTGGTTCGATGCACCTGCAACCGCACCGCGCCTTGCTGGGCGATGCGCACACGAGTTTGGCGCGCGCGGCGCAGACGCTGTTGTTTTTTGTTCAACATGATGCGCGCTCCTGTTATTTCTTCTTGGTCTCTTTGAGGACCACCGTTTCGTCCGCGTAACGAATGCCTTTGCCTTTGTAAGGCTCAGGCGGACGCACCGCGCGCACTTCAGCCGCCACCTGACCCACCCGTTGGCGATCGGCCCCTTTGATGACGATCTCGGTCGGCGAAGGGGTTTCGACCTTGATGCCTTCGGGCATGACCATTTCTACTGGATGCGAAAACCCGATGTTGAGGTTGAGCTTGTTGCCTTGGGCCGCGGCTTTGTAGCCCACGCCCACCAGCGTCAGCTTGCGCTCAAAGCCTTTGCTGACGCCAATGACCATGTTGTTGACCAATTGACGCACGGTGCCGCTTAATGCATCCGCTTCACGCGAAGAATCTGTTGGCGCAAAGGTGAGCTTGCCGCCTTCCTGGACAACCTTGACGCGCGGGTTCAGCGCCAACGCCAACGCCCCAAGCGCGCCTTTCACGCTGATCTGTTCTTGGCCAATCACCACCTCAACGCCTTGCGGGATGGCGATGGCCGCTTTGGCTACACGAGACATCGATCTTGCTCCTTCCGCTCCCGCATTACGCGACGTAGCACAGCACTTCTCCGCCCACGCCGACGGCACGCGCCTTGCGGTCGGTCATCACACCTTTTGGCGTGGTGACGATGGCAACACCCAGACCATTCATCACCTGAGGGATTTCCTTAGCCCCCCGATAAACGCGCAGCCCCGGACGGCTCACCCGCTCGATGCGCTCGATCACCGGACGACCGGCGTAGTATTTCAGGGCGATTTCAAGCTCTTTTTTGCCGTTTTGCTCTTTGACCTGGAAACCGTCGATGTAACCTTCGTCTTTGAGCACTTGCGCAATGGCAACTTTAAGCTTGGATGCGGGCATCGACACCGAGGCTTTTTCGACCATTTGCGCATTGCGGATGCGGGTCAGCATGTCGGCGATCGGATCACTCATGCTCATTTGGGGTTCTCCTTCGCGACTTACCAGCTCGCCTTGATGACGCCCGGGATTTCGCCCGCAAAAGCCATTTCACGGATCTTCATGCGCGACAGGCCGAACTGGCGGAATGTACCGCGCGGACGGCCGGTGATGCCGCAGCGGTTGCGCTGCCGCGTCGGATTGGCATTACGCGGCAATTTCTGCAAGGCCAGCCGCGCCGCCTCGCGCTCTTCGGCAGAGCGCTTGGCGTCTTTGGCGATAGCCTTCAGTTCGTTGTATTTTTTGGCGAACTTGGCGACCAGCTTGGCGCGCTTGAGTTCACGCTGAAGCAGAGCTTGCTTGGCCACGGATCACCTCAATTCTTGAACGGAAAACGGAACCCGGCGAGCAGCGCCTTGCACTCTTCGTCGGTTTTGGCCGTGGTCGTGATGCTGATGTTCAGACCCCGCACCGCATCGACCTTGTCGTATTCGATTTCAGGGAAGATGATTTGCTCGCGCACGCCGATGTTGTAGTTGCCACGCCCGTCGAAAGCGCGCGCCGAGACGCCACGAAAATCGCGCACGCGCGGCAGCGCGATCGTCACCAGACGATCCAAAAACTCATACATGCGGGCGCCGCGCAGCGTCACCATGCAGCCAATGGGCTGGCCTTGGCGGATCTTGAACCCCGCAATCGCCTTGCGCGCGCGCGTCACCACCGGCTTTTGACCTGCGATTTTGGCCAGATCGGCAACCGCGTTTTCCAGCACCTTTTTATCGGCCACCGCCTCGCCCACGCCCATGTTGAGCGTGATCTTGGTGATGCGCGGCACTTCCATCACCGATTTGTAGCCAAACTGCTTTTGCAGCGCCGGCGCGATTTTTTCGCGGTAGAGCTGTTGGAAACGTGCCATGGTCAAGCCACCTTGATTTCTTCGCCGCTGGACTTATAGACGCGCACCTTGGTGCCGTCGGCCAGAATCTTGATGCCAACCCGATCGGCTTTGCCAGTGGCAGGGTTGTAAATCGCGATGTTGGATTGGTGGATCGGCATGGTTTTTTCAATAATGCCGCCAGCCACGCCTTTGAGCGGATTGGGGCGCACGTGCTTTTTCACGATGTTGACCCCCTCCACCACCACGCGCTGCTCATCCACGCGGCGCAACACCCGACCGCGCTTGCCTTTGTCGCGACCCGCGATCACGATCACTTCGTCGCCCTTGCGAATCTTGTTCATGGCCGCTCCTCACAGAACCTCAGGGGCCAGCGAGACGATTTTCATAAACCGCTCGGTGCGCAGCTCACGCGTGACCGGGCCGAAAATGCGGGTGCCGATCGGCTCCAGCTTGTTGTTCAACAGCACCGCTGCGTTGCTGTCGAATTTGATCAGAGCGCCGTCAGGGCGGCGAATGCCTTTGGCGGTGCGAACGACCACCGCGTTGTAAACCTCGCCTTTTTTGACCCGCCCGCGCGGCGCGGCCTCTTTGATGCTGACCTTGATGATGTCGCCCACACTGGCGTAGCGGCGCTTGGAGCCGCCCAGCACTTTGATGCACATCACGGACTTGGCGCCCGTGTTGTCCGCAACATCGAGTCGAGTTTGCGTCTGAATCATGATGATGTTGTCCCAACTTGAACCCTCAAGCCACAGTGGCTGAGGCGATCAGTCTTGGGCCCGTCGCAGCGAGCAAGCTCGCTTGGTTGGGCAGATGATGTTCACCCAAACGGGTGAAGCCTCGTATTGTCGCAAAAAGGAAAGGGCGTGTCAACGCCCTTCTTCATGCGCGTCGGCCCTGGTCACGCCACGGCAAGGCCGGCACGCTCCGTGCTCCATGCACACGGCTGCCGTTCGGCTTTCATGCCCCAGCCATCACTCGATGGCTTTGACGATGTCTTCCACCACCTTCTTCGCGTCGCCAAACACCATCATCGTCTTGTCCATGTAGAACAGCTCGTTGTCCAGCCCGGCGTAGCCGGTGGCCATCGAGCGCTTGTTGACGATGACGGTGCGCGCCTTGTAGGCCTCCAGGATCGGCATGCCGTAGATCGGGCTGCCCTTCTGCAGCGCGGCCGGGTTGACGACGTCGTTGGCGCCGAGGATGATGGCCACGTCGGTCTGGCCGAACTCGGGGTTGATGTCCTCCATCTCGAACACCTGGTCGTAGGGCACCTCGGCCTCCGCGAGCAGCACGTTCATGTGCCCGGGCATGCGGCCGGCCACCGGGTGGATGGCGTACTTGACGCTGATGCCCTTCTCGGTGAGCTTCTGCGCCAGCTCCTTGACGGCATGCTGCGCGCGCGCCACCGCCAGGCCGTAGCCCGGCACGATGATGACGCTTTCGGCGTTGGACAGGATGAAGGCAGCGTCGTCGGCGCTGCCGCTCTTGACGGTGCGCTGCTGCTGCGCGCCCTGGGCCGCGGCGGGGTCGGCGCCGAAGCCGCCCAGGATCACGTTGATGAACGAACGGTTCATCGCCTTACACATGATGTAGGACAGGATCGCGCCGGACGACCCCACCAGCGAGCCGGCGATGATCAGCATCGGGTTGTTGAGCGAAAAGCCGATGCCGGCGGCCGCCCAGCCGGAGTAGCTGTTGAGCATCGAGACCACCACCGGCATGTCGGCGCCGCCGATCGGGATGATGATCAGCACCCCCAGCACGAAGCTCAACGCCAGCATCAGGTAGAACGCCGCGTGGCTTTCGGTGACGGCGTAGGCGATGCCCAGCGCCAGCGTGGCCAGGCCCAGCGCCAGGTTGAGCAGGTGCTGCCCTGGGAACACCACCGGCGCGCCCTGGAACAAGCGGAACTTGTACTTGCCCGACAGCTTGCCGAAGGCGATCACCGAGCCGCTGAAGGTGATGGCGCCGATGGCCGCACCGAGGAACAGCTCGACCTTGTTGCCGACCGGGATCGGCGGCACCGCGCCGTCGGCGCCGCGCTGCACGATGCCGAACGCATACGGCTCGTGCGCGGCGGCGATGGCGATGAACACCGCCGCCAGGCCCACCATGCTGTGCATGAAGGCCACCAGCTCCGGCATCTTGGTCATCTCGACGCGCTTGGCCATGATGGCGCCGGCCGTGCCGCCGACGAGCAGCCCGAGCAGCACCCACACCATGCCCTGCGCGCCGCCGCCCGACAGCTCCACGATCAGCGCGGCGGTGGTCAGGATGGCGATCGCCATCCCGGTCATGCCGAAGACGTTGCCGCGGATCGAGGTGGTCGGGTGGCTCAAACCTTTGAGCGCCTGGATGAAGCAGACGCTGGCCACCAGGTACAGCAGCACCACCAGGTTCATGCTCATGCGCGCTCTCCTTGCCCGGCGGCCGGGGTCTTGCGTTCCTTCTTCTTGAACATCTCCAGCATGCGGCGCGTGACGAGGAAACCGCCGAAGACGTTGACCGCGGCCAGCGCCACCGCCAGCACCCCCATGGCCTTGCCCAGGCCCGTCTCGGTGAGCGCCGCCGCCAGCATCGCGCCGACGATGACGATGGCGGAGATGGCGTTGGTGACGGCCATCAGCGGCGTGTGCAGCGCCGGCGTGACGTTCCAGACCACGTGGTAGCCGACGTAGATGGCCAGCACGAAGATGATGACGTTGTAGAGGATGGGCGAGACGGCTTCCATGGCGGGCCTCCGTGGGGGGATCGGGTCAGGGCTTGCGCCGCACCTCGCCGCCGTGCGCGACCAGGCAGGCGGCGACGATGTCGTCGTCGAGGTTGAGCTGCAGCTGGCCTTCCCTGGTGACGATGAGCTTGAGGAAATCCAGCACATTGCGCGCGTACAGCGCCGAGGCGTCGGCCGCCACCAGCGCCGGCAGGTTGGTGTGGCCGACGATCGTGACGCCGTGCACGGTGACAACCTGGTCCGGCACCGTCAGCGGGCAGTTGCCGCCCGGCTGGCCGTGCGGGCCGATGGGGCCGCGGCCGGCGGCGAGGTCGACGATCACCGAGCCGGGCTTCATGCTGCGCACCATGTCCTCGGTGACGAGGGTCGGCGCCGGGCGGCCCGGGATCAGCGCGGTGGAGATGACGACGTCGGCCTGCGCCACGCGCTTGGCCACCTCGACCTTCTGGCGCTCCAGCCAGCTCGGCGGCATCGGGCGCGCGTAGCCGCCCACGCCCTGGGCGCACTCGCGCTCCTCGTCGGTCTCGTACGGCACGTCGATGAACTTGGCGCCGAGCGACTCGACCTGTTCCTTGACCGCCGGGCGCACGTCAGAGGCCTCGATCACCGCGCCCAGCCGCTTGGCGGTGGCGATCGCCTGCAGGCCCGCCACGCCCACGCCCAGCACGACGACGCGCGCGGCCTTGATGGTGCCGGCGGCCGTCATCAGCATCGGAAACAGCCGCTGGTAGTGGTTGGCCGCCAGCATCACGGCCTTGTAGCCGGCGATGTTGGCCTGGCTGGACAGCACGTCCATGCTCTGCGCGCGCGTGGTGCGCGGCACAGCCTCCAGCGCGAACGCCGTCAGGCCGGCGGCGGCCAGGCGCTGCAAGCCCTCGGCGTCGAACGGGTTGAGCATGCCGACCAGGGTCGAGCCGGATTTCATCTGCGCCAGCTCGGCGTCGGAGGGGCCGCGCACCTTCAGCACCAAGTCAGCGCCCAGCGCCGTGGCGGCGTCCACGATTTCGGCGCCGACCGCCCGATACGCCTCATCGGGCGCACCGCTGGAGGCCCCGGCGCCGGCCTGTACCAGCACCGTGTGGCCCTGGGCCACGAGCTTTTTGGCGGTCTCCGGGGTGACGGCCACCCGGGTCTCGAGCGCTGCCGTTTCGGCAGGCACGCCGATGCGCATGGTGGGTTCTCCTCTGATCGGTTCTGCGGCTTCGCCACTGTAGCGCGACTTGGACGCCTGCCGTCGCAACGTCGCGATGCACGTCGTGCGTGCATACGCACAATATAAGGGATGACCGATGGGCCCGGTCACGCCTGATAATGGCGCGATGAACCTGCAACGCTGGAAGCCAAGCGTGACGGTGGCCGCCATCATCGAGCGCGACGGCCGATACCTGTTGGTGGAGGAGCACACGCCCGAGGGGCTGCGCCTGAACAACCCGGCCGGCCACCTGGACCCGGGCGAGGGGCCGGTGGAGGCCTGCGCGCGCGAGGTGCTGGAGGAGACCGCGCACCGCTTTACGCCCACCGCGCTGCTGGGGGTGTACCTGTCACGCTTCCAGCGCCCCGCCACCGGCGAGGACGTCACCTACCTGCGGCTGGCGTTCACCGGCGCGCTCGGCCCGGCCGAGCCGGGCCGCGCGCTGGATGCGGGCATCGTGCGCACGCTGTGGCTGACGCTGGAGGAGGTGCGCGCCAGCCGCGCGCGCCACCGCAGCCCGCTGGTGCTGCGCTGCATCGAGGACCACGCCGCCGGCCGCCGTCTGCCGCTGGAGGCGATCTACACCGATGCGTCGGTGTGGGCCGCGCCCGGCTGAAGCTGGCCCAGCGTCAAGCAAGCGAGCGCCGCCAGCGCCGCGGTCTCGCTGCGCAGCGTGCGCGCGCCCAGCGACAGCGGCGTGAAGCCCGCCTGCGCCAGCGCCGCCTCCTCCGCGTCGGCGAGCCCCCCTTCCGGCCCCAGCACGACATGGCATGGGCCGCCGTGGCCCGCCGCCCAGGCCGCCAGCGGCACGCTGCCGGCGGCCAGCGACAGCCAGACGCCCGCGCCCAGCGCCGCGCGCGCCGGGTCGGCCAGCCAGTCCGTGAGCCCCCGCACCGGGTGCACCACCGGCACGCGGTTGCCGCCGCATTGCTCGCAGGCGGCCACGGCCACCGCCTGCCAGTGCGCCACCTTGCGCGCCGCGCGCTCGCCATCCAGCCGTAGCACCGTGCGCGCGGTCCGCAGCGGCTGGATGCTGGCCACGCCGAGTTCGGTGGCCTTCTCGACCAGCCAGTCCATACGCTCGTTGGCGGGCATGCCCACCGCCAGGTGCACCGCGCGCGCCGGCTCGCGCTCCACCGCCACGTGCGCCTCCACCACCACCGTGACGTCGCGCCGGCCCATCGAGCGCACGCGCGCGCGCCACTCGCCGCCGCGCGCCGGATCACCGAACAGCGTCAGCGCGTCGCCCGGCTGCAGCCGCAGCACCTGCACGTGGCGCGCCGCCTCCGCCGGCAGCGCCAGCGTCTGGCCGGCGTCGAGCGGCTGCGGCAGGTGGATGCGCGGGACGGCCATGGGGCGGCGCGCGGCGGATCAGCTCAGCCACGGGCGGCCGAAGGCGTAGGCCACCGGGGTCTCGATGCCCTCCACCGCGTCGATCAGCTGCAGCAGGGCTTTCAGCTCACGGTAGCGCGCCGCGGTGTGGCGGATGTAGGCGATGAAGCGCGGCGCATCGGCCAGGTATTTCGGCTTGCCGTCGCGCAGCGTCAGCCGCGCAAAGATCCCTGCCACCTTCAGATGGCGCTGCAGCCCCATCCACTCCACCGCGCGGTAGAACGCCCCGAAGTCCTGCGCCCAGCCCTCCGCGTCCAGCAGCCCGGCCTTGCGCGCCGCTTCCCAGTAGCGGATGGTGACGTCGAGCACCACCTCCTCGTCCCAGCTGAGGAAGGCATCGCGCATGAGGCTGGCGATGTCATAGGTGAGCGGGCCGTGCACGGCGTCCTGAAAATCCAGCACCCCGAGCCGTCCTTCAGGATGCGACGGGTCGAAGCCGCCGGCGGGCAGCATCAGGTTGCGCGGCATGTAGTCGCGGTGCACCCACACGGTGGGCTGCGCCAGCACCCGCTGCACGATGAGGTCGAAGGCCGCCTCCAGCGTGCGCCGCTGCGCCTCCGACAAGGTGATGCCCTTGTGGCGCGCCAGATACCAGTCGGGAAACAGCGCCAGCTCGCGCCGCAGCAGCGCCTCGTCGTACGGCGGCAGCACGCCGGGGCGGCTGGCGCGCTGCCACGCCACCAGGGCGGCGATTGCGTCCTTGAAGTAGGGTAGGGCGGCGTCGGGCTGCTGCGGATCCAGCGCCTGCAGCAGCGTCTGCGTGCCCAAGTCCGTCAGCAGCAGGAAGCCGTCGGCCTCGTCCCACGCGAGCACCTCGGGCGCGCGCACGCCGGCCTCGCGCATCAGGCCCGCCACGCGCACGAACGGGCGGCTGTCCTCGTGCGCCGGCGGAGCGTCCATGACGATGCGCGTGCCGCCGCCGTGCGCAGCGTCGCAGTCGATGCGGAAGTAGCGGCGAAAGCTCGCGTCGGCGCTGGCCGGACGCAGCGTCTCGGGGCGCAGGCCGTGCGCGGGGGCCACCCGCGCCAGCCAGCGCTCGAAAGCGGCGGCGCGCGCCGGGTCGGACCAGGCGACCGCGCCGCAGGCGGGATAGAGATCGGTGCTCATGGATAATCGAAGCGCGATTCTACGGAGCCGCCCCATGCTGGGCTACGCCAACCTGCGCCGATTTCTCGTTGCCGTGCTGACGCTTCGCGCCGAGACGCCATTGAGGCGCAGCGGGCGCGCGGCGCTGCGGCCTTGGCTGTGGATCGGCGCCTGGGCGGCATGGTCGGGCAGCGTTTGGAGTCAGGAAGCGCTGTTGCTGCAACCATCGCTGACCTTGCAGGAAGTGCCCCCCCCGCTGCGTCGGCAGTTGCCGCTGACGCTGGAGGGCCAGCGCATCCATGGCCGCGCCGACGAACAGGTGGAAGTCGAAGGCGACGCGCTGCTGCGGCGGCACGATCTGGTGCTGCGCGCGCAGCGCCTGCAGCACACCGCCGCCGACGACACCGCGCTGGCCGAGGGCACGGTGCGCGTCAACCGGCTCGGCGACGTGTATGAGGGCACGCGGCTGCAATTGCGCCTCGACACCTTCGAAGGGCGCTTTGACGATGTGCGCTTCGAGCTGCGCCGCACCGGCGGCCGCGGCGAGGCGGCGCGGGTGGATTTCCTGGACGAGCAGCGTTCGGTGGCGCACCAAGTCCGCTACAGCACCTGCCCGCGCCCATCGCAAGGCGATTGGCAGCCTGACTGGGCCCTGCGCGCCGATGAGGTGCGGTTTGATCTAGCCGCCGACACCGGCGAGGCGCGCGGCGCGCGGCTGGAGTTTCGGGGCGTGCCGCTGCTGGCCGCGCCGTGGATCAGCTTTCCGTTGTCGAGCGCGCGCAAGAGCGGGGTGCTGCCACCCACGTTCAACCTCGACAACAAGAGCGGCTTCGAGACCACGGTGCCGTACTACTTCAACCTGGCGCCGAACCGCGACGCGACGCTCTACCCCACGCTGATGACGCGCCGCGGGTTCGATCTGGGCGGCGAGTTTCGCTACCTGGAGCCCACTTACGCCGGCCAAATGCGCGCGGCGTGGATGGGCAGCGACCGCTTGCGCGATCGCAACCGCTGGGCGTATGCGGTGCAGCACCAGCACGCGCTGCACGACTGGGACTGGCTGCCCGGCGCCGGCCTGCGCCTCAACCTCAACCGCGTCAGCGACGACGACTACTGGCGCGATTTTCCGCGCACCACGGTCATCACCAACCTGGCGCAGCGCCTGCTGGCCAACGAGGCGGTGGTCAGCGGCGGCTCAGGCGACTGGTCTTACAGCCTGCTGGCGCAGCGCTGGCAGACTTTGGGCGCGGCGCCGAGTCTGACGGCCATCGGCCCTGAGCAGATCGTGGCCCCGTATGACCGTCTGCCGTCGCTGGCGCTGCGCTGGCGGCCGCCGATGGGGGAAGGGGGTCTTGCGAATGGTTGGCTCCTGACGCTGGATGCGGAGCTGACGCAGTTCCGCACCGCGCGCACGCCCACCGTCTGGGACGGCATCAGCCCCGGCGAGCAGCGCACCGACGTCAACGGCACGCGCACGCTGGCGGTGGCGCGGCTGCAGCGGCGCTGGGAGGCGCCGGGCTGGTTTGTGCAGCCGAGCCTGCAGCTGCACGCGCGCCACTATCGCTTTGAGCAGCCGCTAGGGGACGGACGCCAGCGCGCCAGCGTCGCCCTGCCCACCGGCGCCCTCGACGCCGGTCTGATTTTCGAGCGCGAAGCGCAGTGGGGCCCCCGCGCGGTGGTGCAAACCTTGGAGCCGCGCGTGCTGCTGGCGGCCACGCCGTTTCGCGACCAACGCCTGCTGCCGGTGTACGACAGCGCGGCCTACGACTTCAACCTGGCCACGATCTACGCCGCCAACCCTTACGCCGGTCACGACCGCATCGCCGATGCGCGCAGCGTCACCTACGGGCTCACGACAAGGCTCTACGACGCCGACGACGGTGGCGAGCTGGCCAGCCTTGGCGTGGCGCAGCGGCTGCGCCTGCGCGAGCAGCGTGTGACGCTGCCGAACGAGGCGGCGCTGGCCACCGGGCGCAGCGACATCCTGATCGGCGCCACGCTGCAGCCGGCCTCCTCATGGTCGTTCAATGGCACGTGGCAATTCAACACGGAGCTGCGCACCTCAGTGCGCACGCTGCTGACCGCCCGCTATCAGCCTGGGCCCTACCGGGTGCTGAGCGCCGCCTACCGCAACAACGAGACCACGGTGGCGCGCAGCCGGCTGCTGGATGTGGCCTGGCAATGGCCGCTGGCGGCCCTGCGCGGCCCTGCGCCGCAGCCCGTGCCGGGCCAAGGTCTGGGCCCTGGACAGTGGTATAGCGTCGGACGGCTCAACTACAGCCTGTTGGAGCGGCGCATCGTCGACCTGGTGGCGGGCTTCGAATACGATGCTGGCTGCTGGATTGCGCGCGTGGTGCTGGAGCGGCTGCAGCAGAGCCGCACCAGCGCCAACCAGCGCATCCTGTTTCAGCTGGAGTTTTCCGGCTTTTCGCGCCTGGGCAGCAACCCGCTGCAGGCGCTGCGCCAACACATCCCGCGCTACCAATATTTGCGCGAAGACGTCAACCCGCCGAGCCGTTTTCAGACCTATGAATAGCCCTTTGCGGATCCTGCGGCACACGCTGGCCGGCGCGCTGCTGGCCGTGGCGTGGGCTGCGTCAGCCACGGCGCAGCCGCTGCGCGGCGGCAGTGTCACCGTCGATCACATCGTCGCCCTGGTGGGCGGCCAGCCCATCACCGCCAGCGAGCTGCGCGCCCGACTGGCGCGCGAGCCGCTGCCGCCCGGCGCCCCAGCGACGGCGCGCGCCGAGCGGACGCGCGAGGCGCTGGAGCGCCTGATCGAAGAGCGCGCGCTGCTGCAGACGGCGCAGGAGGCCGGCATCCGCGTCAGCGACGCCGACGTGGATGCCGCCGAGGCCGAGGTGGCGCGGCGCAACGGCCTGACGGTGGCGCAGCTGCGCGAGCAGCTGCCTGCCGCTGGGTTGACGGTGGACTCGCTGCGCTCCCATTTACGCGATGAGCTGACCCTGCAACGCCTGCGCGAGCGCGAGGAGGCGCGCGCGCGCGTCAGCGAAGCCGAGATCGACGCCTGGCTGCGCGAGCGCCAGCAGCCGCGCGACCCGGCGCAAGTGGCGCTGGAGCTGGCGCAGGTGCTGATTGCCGTGCCGGAAAACGCCGGCGCCGAGGAGCAGGCGCGCGCGCGCCAGCGCGCCGAGGAGGTGGCGCGGCGCGCCCGCGCCGGCGAGGACTTCGCGCAGCTGGCGCGCCAGTGGTCGCAGGCGCCGGAAGCCGCACAGGGTGGGTCGCTGGGCCTGCGGCGCGCCGACCGCTACCCGACGCTGTTCTGGGAGGCGGTACGCGGCCAGCCGGTCGGCAGCGTCGTCGGCCCGCTGCGCAGCGGCGCCGGCTGGCACGTGCTGAAGGTGCTGACGCAGCGCCACGTTGACCTGCCGCCGCCTGCCGTGACGCAGACCGAGGTGCGCCACATCCTGCTGCGCGCCGACAACGAGGCCGAGCGCGCCGCCGCCACGCAGCGCTTGGCGCAGCTGCGCGCGCGCATCATCGGCGGCCAAACCTCCTTCGAGGCTGCCGCGCGCGAGGTCAGCCAGGACGCCAGCGCCCGCGACGGCGGCCGTCTCGGCTGGGCCGCGCCAGGCGTGTTCGTGCCGGAGTTCGAGCAGGCGATGGAGGCGCTGGCGCCGGGGCAGGTGTCGGAGCCGGTCGTCACCCGCTTTGGCGTGCATCTGATCGAAGTGCTGCAGCGGCGCGAAGTGGCGCTGACCGAACGCGAGCAGCGCGACCGCATCCGCGCGCTGCTGCGCCAGCGCAAAGCCGAGGAAGCGCTGGCCGAGTTGGCGCGCGAAGCGCGCGCGCGCACCTACGTCGAGATTCGCGAGACCGAGCTGTGAAGCCGGCTGCCGCCACGCTGGACGGCCACCGCGCGCGCAAGCGCTTTGGCCAGCATTTCCTGAGCGACCCGGCCGTCATCGACGCGCTGGTGCGTGCGATCGACCCGGAGGCGGGTGACGCGGTGGTGGAGATCGGCCCGGGCCTGGGGGCGCTGACGCAGCCGCTGCTGCAGCGGCTGCAGCGCCTGACGGTGGTGGAGCTGGACCGCGACCTGGCGGCGCGGCTGCGCGCTCACGGCGGCCTCACGGTGGTGCAGGCCGACGTACTGACGGTGGACTTCGGCCAGCTCGCCGACGCCTGCGCGCCGCGGCGGCTGCGCGTGGTCGGCAACCTGCCGTACAACATCTCCACGCCGATCCTGTTCCACCTGCTGCGCTGGGCCGACCGCGTGCAGGATCAGCACTTCATGCTGCAGAAGGAAGTGGTGGAGCGCATGGTGGCCGCGCCGTGCAGCGCCGCCTATGGGCGCCTGAGCGTGATGCTGCAGTGGCGCTACGCGATGGAGTGCGTGCTGGAGGTGCCGCCACAGGCGTTCACGCCGCCGCCGCGCGTCGCCAGCGCGGTGGTGCGTATGGAGCCGTGGCCGCAGCCGGCGCCGCTGGACGTGGCGCGGCTGGAGGAACTGGTGCAGGTGGCATTCTCGCAGCGGCGCAAGCTGTTGCGCCATACGCTGGGCCGTTGGCTGGAGGAGCGAGGCTTTGGCGGCGCCTTCGACGTGCAGCGCCGCGCCGAGGAGGTGCCGGTGGCCGACTACGTCGCGCTGGCGCAGCGGCTCGCCGGCCTCACGCCAGCCTGAGCAGGATGCCGATCAGCACGCCGAACTGGGCCAGCGCCAGGCCGACGATCCACTTCAACAGGTCGTACTTCAGTTCCGCCAGATCGTGTTTGGTGGCGACCTGCGAGTCGGTGACCGCGTCCTTCAGCGCGTCGACCAGCGCCTCGGCCTGCTCCGGCGTCAGTCCGGAGGACTGCAGGCGCTTGACGAACTTGTGCGTGTCGAACGCAATGCTGCTCATACCTGCATGGTAGCGCAGGCGCGCCGGCGGCGCACGACCGCTGCCGGCCTCACGCCGCGCTGAGCCAGTAGCCGGCGTTGAACGGGCTGCTCATGCGCAGCGCCTGCGGGCTGACATCGACCAGCTTGTCGGTCAGCAGCGGCTCGTCGGTCTGCTCGAGGTCAGCGGGCTTGGGCGCGCGCGCCACCGAGAACGAGTAGAAGCAGCGGAACGGCACCTTGCGCTCGGCCCAGAAGTCGGCCACGTCGCGGAAGACATCGAGCAGCTGCTCGCGCGCCTCCTTGTCAAACTTCGGACTCGTGGGGATATGCTCCAACACCACCACGAAGCCGGTCTGGGGGCCGGACTTGAACACCGTGTCGGTCAGGCAGTCATAGAGCGCGTCCAGGTTTTTGCCATTGTGCGGCGGCAGCTGGAACTGGGTCGAAATCAGCTCCAGGATGTCCTGCTTGTTCAGCGCCGTGGCAAGGTTGGCATACAAAAAATGATGCCCGAGCGCCTCGGCGGCGGCTTGCAGATCCTTCACCGTAAAGGCGCGGATCGACTGAACGATGTTGGATCGAACGTTGCGCAGCGGCTGTTCCATGGTCTCGTTGCAATTGGGATAGGGTCAAAGACGATCGGCCTGATCGCACCTGCTGCCACAGCAGCACTGGCATCGGCCTCACGGCACGATACGGCGAAAGCTCGCGTAATGGTCGGCCGTGTAATAACAGGCGTCGGGCTCGGTGGGCGTCCAACCTCCGCAAACGATGCGCCGCGCTCCGCGGTGGTTCAGCCCTGGAGTGGGCACCGTGTATTCGCGGTAATAGCCGCGCTTGGCTGGCGGCAGCAGACGCTCGCGGTTGAAGAACACCGTCCCGTCCTTTTCGTAAGGGAATGGGCCCCCTTGGCGGATGCGTTGCCAGACAAGCTGCGCTTCGCGCGGCAACTGGCTTAAGGCTACGGTGGCGTCGTCCGGCAGGGGGCCGCGGGCCCAAGCCAGCAACGCCCAGCTCAAACTCAACCATACGATGGCCGCCCACGCAAGCCAACGCCATCGAAGCCTGTCGCGCACCGATCGCAACGCCTAGGGAAAACCCTCGAAACAGGGGCTTAAGTGTGCCGCAAAGAGGCTTGCAAAACAAGGTCTTGACAGCGCGGCCGCTTTTTGATCAAGCGATCCGCGATCAGCCCTCGGCTTCACTGGCCACCGCCCGCGGACCGACGTTGGCCTCCGCCACCGTCAGCGCCGTCATGTTGACGATGCGCCGCACGGTGGAGCTGGCCGTCAGGATGTGCACCGGCTTGGCCACGCCCAGCAACATCGGGCCGATGGCGATGCCGCCGCCGGCGGCGGTCTTGAGCAGGTTGTAGGCGATGTTGGCCGCGTCAATGTTGGGGCAGACCAGCAGGTTGGCCTCGCCGGTCAGCGTGCTGCGCGGCATGATGGCCTGGCGCATCGTCGCGTCCAACGCCACGTCGCCGTGCATCTCGCCGTCCACCTCCAGCCACGGCGCCTGCTCGCGCAGCAGGGCCAGCGCCTGGCGCATCTTGACGGCGCTGGGTGCATCCGACGAACCAAAGTTGGAGTGCGACAGCAGCGCGGCTTTGGGCGTGATGCCAAAGCGCATGATCTTGCGCGCAGCCATCTGCGTGATGGCCGCCAGCTGCTCAGCGCTCGGATCCACGTTGATGTGCGTATCCACCAGAAACACCTGCCGGCCCGGCAACAGCAGCGCGTTCATGGCCGCGTAGCAGCTGGCGCCCGAGCGCAGGCCAATGACCTGGTCGATGTAGGTCAGATGCATCGGCGGCGTGCCCCAGGTGCCGCAAATGAGGCCGTGCACGTCGCCGTGGCGCAGCAGCATGGCGCCGATCAGCGTCAGCCGCCGGCGCATCTCGATCTTGGCCAGCTGTTCGGTCACGCCGCGGCGCTCCATCAAGCGGTGGTAATCCTGCCAAAACGCCTTATAGCGGCGGTCGTGCTCCACATTGACCACGTCGTAATCAACGCCTTCGCGCAGACGCAGACCGAAGCGCTCGATGCGCTGCGCGATGATGGCCGGGCGCCCGATCAGCACTGGCCGCGCCAGCCCCTCGTCCACCACCACTTGGGCGGCCCGCAGCACGCGCTCTTCCTCGCCTTCGGCGTAGGCGATCAGCTTGTGCCGCGCCTGTTTGGCGATCGCATACACTGGCTTCATCAGCGTGCCGGAGGCGAACACAAAGCTTTGCAGCCGCTCGCGGTAGGCGTCCAAATCCTCGATCGGACGCGTGGCCACGCCGCTGCGCGCGGCGGCCTCGGCCACCGCAGGGGCAATGCGGATCATCAGCCGCGGGTCAAACGGCTTGGGGATCAGGTAGTCCGGCCCAAAGGCCAGCTGCTCGCCGGCGTAGGCCTGCGCCACCACGTCGCTCTGCTCGGCCTGCGCCAACTCGGCAATCGCGTGCACCGCGGCGATTTCCATCTCGTCGTTGATGGTGATGGCGCCGCAGTCCAGCGCGCCGCGAAAGATGTACGGAAAGCACAGAACGTTGTTGACCTGGTTCGGGTAGTCGCTGCGGCCGGTGGCGATCACCGCGTCGTCGCGCACCGCGCGCACCTGCTCCGGCAGGATCTCCGGCGTCGGGTTGGCCAGCGCCAGGATCAGCGGCCGCGGCGCCATGCGCGCCACCATCTCGGGCTTGAGCACGCCGCCGGCCGAAAGCCCCAGGAACACATCGGCGCCGTCGATGACCTCGGCCAGCGTGCGCGCCTCGGTCTTTTGCGCGAACTGCGCCTTGTCGGGGTCCATCAGCTCGGTGCGCCCCTCGTGGACGACGCCGGCCAGGTCGGTGACCCAGATGCGCTCGCGCGGCAACCCGAGCTTGACCAGCAAGTTCAGGCACGCCAGCGCCGCCGCGCCGGCCCCGCTGGTGACGAGCTTGACCTGCCGCAGGTCCTTGCCGACGACCTTGAGCCCGTTGAGGATCGCCGCGCCGACGACGATGGCCGTGCCGTGCTGGTCGTCGTGGAACACCGGAATCCGCATGCGCTCGCGCAGCTTGCGCTCGACGTAGAAGCAGTCCGGCGCCTTGATGTCCTCCAGGTTGATGCCGCCAAAGGTGGGCTCCAGCGCCGCGATGATCTCGACCAGCTTGTCAGGGTCTTTCTCGTTGATCTCCAGATCGAAGACATCGATGCCGGCGAACTTCTTGAACAGCACGGCCTTGCCTTCCATCACCGGCTTGGCCGCCAGCGGGCCGATGTCGCCCAGCCCGAGCACCGCCGTGCCGTTGGTGATGACCGCCACCAGGTTGCCGCGCCCGGTGTAGCGAAACGCGCTGGCCGGATCGGCGACGATCTCCTCGCACGGTGCGGCAACGCCCGGCGAGTAGGCCAGCGCCAGGTCGCGCTGGTTGGACAGCGCCTTGGTCGGCGTGACGGCCAGCTTGCCGGGCTGCGGATGGGCGTGGTAGTCCAGCGCGGCGCGCCGCAGCTGCGCGCGCGGGTCGGCGGCGGGATCGGTCACCTCAACAAACCTCCTGTGGGCAAAGATCCGAGTCTGAGCAGCTGCGCAGCTCGCAGGGCTTCTGCTCCCTATGGATCGCAAGCATTGTAGAAAGCCCTGGCTGTTGCTGTCCGCCGCCGGCTGTGCATGGCATGATGCGCGTTATGCATCCGCTGGCACCCCACGCGACGCTGCGCGCCGCCATCAATCTCGGCAACGCACTCTTGGCCCGCCGCAACCCTGACGCCACCCTGGCTGGCTTGTCGGTTGATTTGGCACAGGCGCTGGCCGATGAATGTCACCTGCCGTTGCAGCTGCTGGCGCTGCCCACCGCTGCGGCGGCAGTGGCAGCGGTTCGAGACGGTCAAGCCGACATCGGTTTTTTCGCCGTCGATCCCCAGCGCAGCGAGGGGCTGGCGTTTACCGCGCCCTACCTCTGGATTGAAGGCAGTTACCTGATCCGCGCGGACAGTGCTCTGCAATGCAACGACGACATCGATCAACCCGGCGTGCGCGTGGTGGTCGCGCAGGGCAGCGCCTATGACCTGTTTCTGAGCCGCACCTTGCGCCACGCCCGCATCGAGCGCGCGCCCTCAACCCCTGAAGTGGTGCCGCACTTCATAGCCAGCGGAGCCGAGGTGGCAGCCGGCATCCGGGCCGTCTTGCAGGGCGAGGTGAATCGGCAACCCGGCCTGCGCCTGTTACCCGGTCATTTCATGCGAATCGAGCAAGCGATGGCGTGCCGCGCCGCAGCCGGGCCCCAAGCGGCGCAGATATTGTTCGATTTCGTCGAGCGGGCCAAAGCCAGTGGGCTGATAGCCGCCCTAATGGCGCGCCATGGCGTCAACGGCGCGACCGTCGCGCCTGCAGCACGAGACTTATCGAGCCATGGCTCGTGAACGTTTCAGGGTCTGCGAAGGTTTTTCCGCGAACAGGATTCGATACTCTTTTGAGAAATGGCCCATATGCCAGAATCCCCAGCGGGCCGCAATATCGATCACCGTCTGACCCGGCGTCGCCTGCAACAGCTCCTGACGCACTCGATTCAAACGCACAGCTCTTAAATAGGCAGCTGGACTCATACCAAGCACCGATTGGAAACAGTTCTGCAGCGTTCGACGAGTGACATACAGCGCTTGACATAACTGATCCACGGTTAGGTAAGAAGCGGGATCGCTCAGCACCAACGATCGAGCCCGGTGCACAAGGTCGAGCCTGCGGCGCCAACGAAGCGTCACCGTCGGCTCCGTGTTTTCTAAACTTAAAACTTGAACCAGGGTCGATAAAATTGCCGACTGCAGCGCGGCTACGCTGCCCGCATGGCGCACAACCTGGGGATAGGCTTGCAAATTGTTGAGGGCCTCTCGCAACAAACCGGATAATCGTAACCGAGTTGGAAGCGTCAAGTTAAAAACCCGGGGCATCTCTAGTTGCCAGGCAGCAGCCTTGCTGTCATCGTCCATGGCGTGGGCGAGCTTCCAAGCAGTCTGCAGTTGCTGGGCCTTGATCACCACACCATAAAGACCGAATCCCTCTGGAACTTGGAGATCAAACAGGGTCCGGCCTTGCGCCACCATCATTTGGTTTGGTCGTAGCGCATGGCCCATATAAAGCAAATTCTGCCCCGTTTCCTCGACGGGCAAACCAAACCAGACACCCTCATCCCACGTCTGACAATATTGTGTGGTTGATCGATTGGCGATCTCCTCAAAAATCTGCAGCACCGAGTCTTGATACTCCCTCACCAATCCTTCAAACAGTCCAGGTGAGGTCTGCTCATAGTCTTGTCGCCAGCCGGTCAGGTTCTGCGCGTGGCAGTGCACTTCGGTGGTGCGTTTGACCGCAAAAACCGCCCCACTCCTAAGCAGAGTCCCGTTCATGGTGCGCCGGCGCCCTTATCTTCTTACGGGGGTTCTCACTATCAAGGTTCATGCCAGTCTTGGCCATGGGGCTTTCCCTTAGATCGCTATCCCATTTCGGCAAAAAAAGCTGCCTCAGCTGACTTTTTCCGACCTGGGATAGCCGCCTCACGCGTCCTTGTCGATGATGATATCCGGCTGCCCGAGCCATTCGGGTATCAACGGAATCTCGATTACCATGAGTACCACGACCTCCCAAGTTACACGTGAGCTCAAACCGGTGCTCGGCGCCCTGCCGCTATGGGGCATCGCGGTAGGGCTCGTTATCTCCGGAGAGTATTTTGGATGGAGCTATGGCTGGGCCAGCGCGGGAACGCTGGGGTTTTTAATCGCGACGACATTTGTCGCATTGATGTACACCACCTTTATTTTCAGTTTTACCGAACTCTCAACAGCTATTCCGCATGCTGGAGGCCCTTTTGCCTATGCTCGCCGGGCTTTCGGACCCACCGGAGGATACATCGCGGGCTTTGCCACTTTGGTTGAGTTCGTTTTTGCGCCACCAGCCATCTCCCTTGCGATAGGTGCCTACTTGAACGTTCAATTTCCTAGTTTGGATCCTAAAATTGCCGCGGTCGGAGCCTATATAATTTTCATCACCCTAAATGCTCTAGGAGTAACCATCGCCGCCACCTTTGAGCTGTTTGTAACGCTCCTGGCTGTTA
This sequence comes from Tepidimonas alkaliphilus, assembly GCF_007556595.1. Taxonomy (GTDB): domain Bacteria; phylum Pseudomonadota; class Gammaproteobacteria; order Burkholderiales; family Burkholderiaceae_C; genus Tepidimonas; species Tepidimonas alkaliphila. The sequence continues at coordinate 104,277 of NZ_VJNB01000006.1, read as the reverse complement.
TTGAACTCTTGGTGTTTGCCGGAGTCGTGGCGCCCGGCTGGTCGCTGAGCAATTTTGTCGCAAACGGCTGGGCTGGATCGAATACTTTTACAGCCGCGACTTGGGCTGGAATTTTCGCCGCGATCCCGTTTGCCATATGGTTTTTCCTTGCTATTGAAGGGGCCGCAATGGCCGCTGAGGAAGCTAAGGATCCTCGTCGGACGATCCCAATCGCTTACATCGCTGGCATCCTCACGCTGGTCGCTCTCGCGTTTTTGGTCATGATCATGGCGGGCGGAGTTGGCGACTGGCGCGAGCTTTCGAACATCAATGACCCGCTTCCTCAAGCCATGAAAATCGTTGTTGGCCATGGGAGCGTTTGGCTTCACATGCTTGTCTGGATCGGGTTGTTTGGGCTTATTGCGTCATTCCATGGAATCATCCTAGGCTATTCCAGACAAATTTTTGCGCTCGCTCGAGCCGGCTATCTTCCTCGCTATTTTTCCAAAGTTCACCCACGGTTTCGCACACCAGTCAGAGCTCTTATCGCAGGCGGTGTCGTTGGAATTGCCGCCATCTACAGTGATGAGTGGATTACTTTCGGCGGTCAACCGTTAACAGCCAATATCGTGACCATGGCCGTCCTCGGCGCTTTGGTCATGTATATCGTTTCGATGGCGGCTTTGTTTCGCCTGAGAAAAACTGAGCCGAATTTGCGGCGGCCTTTCAAAGCTCCCTTCTACCCGGTTTTTCCGGCCATCGCGCTGGCTGGCGGGATCGTATGCCTGGCGGCTGTTGTTTATTTTAATTTTGAGCTTGCAGTCGTTTTTCTGCTGCTTCTAATTGCAGGTTACGGCTATTTCCGCCTCACCGAGCGACAACGTGCTCAGGCTCCACATGACGAGCTTCTAACAGGACGCTCCCATTCCTCCGTATCTGAATAAACCTTAAGGTAGGACGATAAGATGCGGTATCGCGCTCGCTTAGGCACCCAGCAATATGTTTTTGGAACGTTACGGGAAGTTTTGGCGAAAGCTAGCCCCTTGCGCTCAGGCGATTGCTTGGCCGGCGTTGCAGCAGCCAGCGAACAGGAGCGAGTGGCCGCCAGAATGGCGCTAGCCGAGGTTCCATTAAGCAGGTTTCTCGAAGAAGAGCTAATACCTTATGAAAAAGACGAAGTCACTCGGTTGATCTTCGATCAACATGACAAAGCAGCTTTTGCAACGGTTGCTGACATGACGGTCGGAGAATTTCGGGATTGGCTATTGAGCGAAGAAGCGAGCAGCGAGGCGTTAAAAAAACTCCGCATGGGCTTAACACCTGAAATGGTTGCAGCGGTTAGCAAGCTCATGCGCAACCAGGATTTGGTTATCGTCGCCCGCAAATGCGAAGTTGTCACGGCGTTTCGCAACACACTAGGTTTACGAGGGCACATGGCAACCCGTCTTCAACCCAATCACCCGACCGATGATCCATTCGGCATTGCCGCGGTCATTCTCGACGGATTAATACTGGGAGCGGGCGACGCAGTCATTGGAGTCAATCCGGCTTCGGACAGCGTTCCCGACCTTGTCAGATTAAATCACGTTTTAGCCGAAATAATAGAGAAAGGAAAGATTCCTACCCAAACCTGTGTTTTGACGCATATCACCAACACTATGGAGGCCATGCGTCTTGGCGCCCCGGTCGATTTAGTTTTTCAATCGATAGGGGGCACGGAAGACACGAACCGCTCTTTTGGAATTACATTAGCCATTTTAGATGAGGCTTATGAAATGGCGTTAGCCTTACAGCGGGGAGTCGTCGGCAACAATGTGATGTATTTTGAGACTGGACAGGGAAGCGCCTTATCAGCCAGCGCTCATCACGGGGTCGATCAGCAAACATGCGAAGCCAGAGCTTATGCCGTGGCCCGGCGCTATCAACCGTTGCTCGTCAACACCGTTGTTGGTTTTATTGGCCCCGAATATCTATATGATGGCAAGCAAATTACCCGAGCAGGATTAGAAGATCATTTTTGCGGGAAACTTTTAGGGCTGCCCATGGGTTGTGATATTTGCTACACCAATCATGCCGAGGCGGACCAAAATGACATGGATAACTTGCTGGTGCTCCTTGGCGTTGCTGGCATTAATTTTATCATAACCGTCCCCGGGGCCGACGATGTCATGTTAAATTACCAGAGCACTTCATTTCATGATGCCTTGGCTGTTCGAGATCTTCTCGGATTGAGGCGCGCGCCAGAATTTGAAAAGTGGCTTGACGAACAGGGGTGGGTTGATCGGCACGGACGTGTTTTAGGCGCAGAGCGCACGCTGAAAAAACTTTCCTTTTCGTTTTGGCCCGCAATGGAGGCTGCCGGATATGGCTGACAAATTAATAGATTCTCAAATCGTCCCCGACGAAGGCAAAACGCCTCCTTCGCTCAATTGGTCTGATTTACGCCGACTCACGCCGGCCCGTATTGGTTTAAAACGAACCGGGAGCTCGCTTACGACCGCGGAAATTCTACGGTTTGACGCTGCGCATGCACAGGCAAGGGATGCCGTTCACAACCCTCTGGATATCGATTGCCTTCGGCAGGAGTTGGTTTCCAGCGGATGGAATAACATGATCACAGTTCGCTCCCAAGCTCGAGACCGATCGCAATATTTGCTGCGACCTGACCTCGGCCGGCGACTTGACCTCGCCAGCCGACAGCTGTTAGAAGAATATCAGCTTAAATCAGGGCGCGCAGACGTCGTTTTTATATTGGCTGACGGCTTGTCGTCCAGTGGGATCCAACAGCATGCTCCGTCTTTACTGTTCCATATCCGCCAGATGATTGAGCGTGAATTTGTTATAGCCCCCCTTGTTATCGCAACCCAAGCTCGCGTAGCGTTGGGAGATGAAGTTGGCGAAGTTCTTCAAGCACGCATGGCTGTCGTGATCATTGGCGAACGTCCTGGCCTGAGTTCACCCGATAGCATTGGGCTTTATATGACATTTCAGCCTCGCGTCGGCTGCGTCGATGCCCAGAGAAATTGCATTTCAAATATCCGACCTCAGGGCCAACAGCCCAACATCGCCGCGCTGCGGTTTGCTTGGTTGCTTCGAGAAGCGTTTCGGCTGGGCGCAACTGGGGTCACCCTTAAAGATCACAGTGGTTTGCCCCTTATCAGTGGGACTTCTGCGCAGCATTGCTTAGGCGGCACGGCTTCGGCAACCGAGGCCGTGCTTCGGTCGTGATCGGGGCTGCTCCGTTTCAAACGCGCAGCCAACCCCGCTGCACCAGCGCCGCGCGCAGCCGGCGCGCGGTCTGCACCGCCTGCGGCTCGTCGCCGTGCACGCAGACGCTGTCGATTGGCGTCGGCAGCACGCGCCCGCCGCGGGTGATGAGGCCGCCGGCCTGCAGCATCGCCAGCACGTGCGCCACCGCCTCCTCCGGGTCGTGCAGCACGGCGCCCGGCTCGCGGCGGGGCACCAGCTGGCCGTCGTCCTGGTAGGCGCGGTCGGCGAACACCTCGCGCAGCAGCGGCTGGCCCAGTGCGAGCGCCGCGCGCTCCAGCGCCGAGCACGCCGGCGCCAGCAGCGGCAGCGCGGGGTCGTAGGCCCGCACCGCCTGGACCACGGTGCGCGCCAGCGCCTCGTCGGCGCAGGCCATGTTGTTGAGCGCGCCGTGCGGCTTGACGTGCGCCAGCCGCACCCCTTCAGCTTGGCACACGCCGGCCAGCGCGCCGATCTGGACGATCAGCAGCGCCTGCAACTCCTCGGGATCGAGGTCCATGCGCCGGCGGCCGAAGCCCTGCAGGTCCGGAAAGCCCGGATGGGCGCCGATGGCCACGCCGCGCTCGCGCGCCAGCCGCACGGTGCGGCGCATCACCAGCGGGTCGCCGGCGTGAAAGCCGCAGGCGACGTTGGCGCGCCCGACGATGGCCAGCAGCGCCTCGTCGTCGCCCATCGTCCAGGCGCCGAAGCTCTCGCCCAAGTCGGCGTTGAGGTCCACGCAAGGGGTTCGGGGGGTCATCCTCCATCCTCCAGCCCCGCCCACGGGGCGTCGTCGAGCGCAGCGCGCAGCACGCCGCTGATCAGGTTGGCGCCATGCAGCCGCGCCTCGTCCAGGTACCCGGGCGGGCGCCACGCGCGCCGCCGCGCCGCCCACGCGGCCCAAGCCGACTGGCGCGCGTGCAGGGCCGCGCGCGCCTGCTCCAGCGTCACCGCCGCAAAGCGCAGCGGCCGCGCCGCCGGCCAGCGCGCCAGCCGGCCCAGGTCGGCTTGGATGACGGTGGCGATCTTCGGGTAGCCGCCCACGGTCTGCGCGTCGGCCAGCAGCACGATCGGCTGGCCGCTGGCCGGCACCTGGATCGCGCCGGGCGCCACGCCGTCGGAGACGATGTCGGCATGCGCCGGGGTCAGGTGCTCAAGCGGCGGGCCCGCGAGCCGCATGCCCATGCGGTCGCGCTCGGGCGTGAGGCGCCAGTCGGCCTGCAGCAGCAACGTCCGCGCCGCCGGGGTGAAGTGGTCGTCCTGCGGGCCCCAGAGCACGCGGATCGGGCCGTCGTCGTCCGGCAAGGGGTCGGCGCGGCACTCGACGCCGCGGTCGGCGTCCGCCGCGGCGCACGGCAGCCGGTCGCCGCTGCGCAGCATCCGGCCCTGCAACCCGCCCATCGCGGTGCGCTCGTGGGTGGCGCGGCTGCCCAGCACCGGCGGCACGTCGAGGCCGCCGGCCACCGCCACGTAGGCCAGCCCCTGCACCGCGCCCAGGCGCAGCGCGTCGCCGGGCTGCAGCGTCACGCTGCACCAGCCGGGCAGCGGCTGCCGCGCGCCGGCGGCGCGCTCCACCGTGGCCGGCACGTCCCCCACCACCGCCACGCGCACGGCGGCCCCCCCAGCGCGCAGGCGCGGTCCCAGCAGGCGCAGCTCCAGCAGCGCCGCCTCGGGCGGGTTGTCCAGCAGCGCGTGGGCGGCGCGCGCCCACCACGGATCCAGCGCCCCGGCCAGCGCCACGCCCCAGTGGCGCCGTCCGCGGCGGCCCAGGTCCTGCACCGTGGCGCCGACGCCGCCGTCAAGCACCTCGAGCACCGCGCTCACGCGGCGGCCTCCGCGGGCGCGCCGCACCAGGCGGCCACGTTCAGCGCCCCGCGCTGCGCGGCCTGCCGCAGCCGTTCGTATTCGGCGGCGTCGATGGCGCGCCAGCGCACCACGTCGCCGCTGGCCAGCAGCGCCGGCGGGTCACGGCGCAGGTCCCACAACGGCACCGGCGTGCGGCCCACCAGGTGCCAGCCGCCGGGGCTTTCCCACGGGTAGACCGCCGCCATCGCGCCAGCCAGCGCGATCGATCCCGCCGGCACCGCCTTGCGCGGCGTGGGCAGGCGCGGCACCTGCAGCGCCGGCGGCACCCCGCCCATGTACGGAAAGCCCGGCATGAAGCCGATCTGGTAGACGCGCAGCTCCATGCTGAGCAGCTGCTCGACGACCGCGGCGGGGGTGAGCCCCTGCCGCGCCGCCAGCGCTGCCAGGTCCGGCGCCAGCGTCTCCTCGAAGCAGGCCGGCAGCGTCCAGCACCGCCCGCGCGGCGGCGCCGCGCCCGCCTGCTGCGCGAGCAGCAACAGCGCCTGCCCCAACGCCAAGCCATCGCCGGCCAGCGGGTCGTAGTGCACGGTTAGCGAGCGGAAGGTCGGCACCACGTCCTGCACCGCGTCCCACGGCGGCGCGCCGCTGGCACGCGCGGCGCACACCGCGGCCTCCAGCGCCAGCACGCGCGCGTGCAGCGCCGCATCGATCGCCGCGCCGAATTCCACCGTCCAGGCCGCGTCGCCCAGCGGCAGCAGGCGCGGCGCGGGACTCAGCCCGCCATGCGCTGCGGCAGCCACGTCACCAGCTCCGGAAAGACGGTCAGCAGCACCACCGCCAGCACCATGATGACGAACATCGGCGCTGCGTGGCGGGCCAGCTCCGTCACCTGCCGCCCGGTCATGCCCTGCAGCACGAACAGGTTGAAGCCCACCGGCGGCGTGATCTGCGCCATCTCCACCACCACGACGACGAAGATGCCGAACCAGATCAGGTCCAGCCCGGCGGCCTGCACGGTCGGCAGCAGCACGCCCATCGTCAGCACGACGATCGAGATGCCGTCCAGAAAACAGCCCAACACGATGAAAAAGAGCGCCAGAGCGGCGATGAGCTGCCAGGGCTGCAGCCCCAGTGAGCCGATCCACGCCGCCACATGGCGCGGCAGGCCCAAGTAGCCCATCGCCAGCGTCAGGAAGGCCGCGCCGGCCAGGATCAGCGCGATCATGCAGTACATGCGCACCGCACCCAGCAGGCTGTCGCGAAGGGTCGCCCAGGTCAGCGCCCGCTGCGCCGCGGCGATCAGCAGCGCGCCGACCACGCCGACTGCCGCCGCCTCGGTGGCGGTGGCAATCCCGGTGTAGATGGTGCCGAGCACCCCGCCGATCAGCAGCAGCACCGGCAGCAGGTGGCGGCTGGCGCGCAGCTTTTCCGCCAGGCTCAGCCGCTGGTGTTCTGGCGGGATGGCCTGCGGGTGCAGCAGCGACCAGACGATCACGTAGCCCATGAACAGCGCGGCCAGCAGCAGCCCCGGCACGATGCCACCGACGAACAGGCGCGCGATCGACACCTCGGCCGTCACGCCATAGACGATCATGATGATCGACGGCGGGATCAGCAGCCCGAGCGTGCTGGCACCGGCCAGCGTGCCCAGGCTCAGCGCGTCGGGATAGCCGCGGCGCTGCAGTTCGGGCAGGGTCATCTTGCCGACCGTGGCGCAGGTGGCCGCCGACGAGCCCGACACCGCCGCAAACAGCGTGCTGCCCAGGATGTTGGTGTGCAGCAGCCGCCCCGGCAGGCGCTGCAGCCATGGCGCCAGCCCCCGGAACAGATCCTCCGACAGCCGGGTGCGGAACAGGATCTCGCCCATCCAGATGAACAGCGGCAGCGCCGTCAGCGTCCACGACGAGGCCGAGCCCCAGATGGTCAACGCCATCGCGTCGCCGACCGAGCGCTGGGTGAACAGCGCCATGCCGATCCAGGCCACGCCGATCAGCGCCAGGCCGATCCAGACCCCGGCGGCCAACAGCAGCAGCAAGGCGCCGATCAACACCCCGGTAATGAGCAAGTCCATGGCCGTGTCCCCCGCCGCGTCATTCGATGCGTGCGGGCTCGTCGCCCGGCGCAGCGGGCGCGGGCTGGCCGCGCAGGTGTTCGACGAACTGCACCGCCAGCGCCAGCACCAGCAGCACGGTGCCCGCTGCCATGCCGAGCTGCGGAATCCACAGCGGCGTGGCGTCCAGCCCGGTGGAGATGTCGTGGAAGGCGTGGCTCTGCCACACCAGCCGCAGCGAGAACCACGCCAGCCCGCCGGCCAGCGCCAGACCTACCGCGTGCACCGCCAGCTCCAGCGCGCGCCGCGCCGGCACCGGCAGGCGCTGCAACACCAGCATCACGCGGATGTGCTCGCCGCGGCGCAGCGTCGGCGCCAGCGCCAGGAACGCCGCCGCAGCCATGCAGTAGCCGGCATAGGCGTCGGAGCCGGGCAGCGCCAGCGCGGGCCAGAGCCGCCCGGCGATGCCGAGCAGCACCATCGCCAGCGTGCCGATCAGAAAACCCGCCGCCAGCCAAGCGGCGAGGTCGAACAGGCGGTCCAGCGCCTTCATCGCCGGCTCGGGCACGTCGCCGTCACTTGCGGTAGGCGGCCAGCACCGCCGCGCCCTCGGCCCCGGCCTGGCGCGTCCACTCCTCGATCATCGTCTCGCCGATCTTGCGCAGATCGGCCTGCAGCTGCGGCGAGCCCTTGCTCACCGTCATGCCGTTCCTGCGCAGCTGCTCCAGATACCAGGCGGTCTTCTCCTCGCTCTCGCGCCAGCCGCGCGCCTCGGCGTCGGCCGCAGCCTTCAGCAGCGCCTGCTGGGTCGGCTTGTCCAGCGCATCGAAGGCCCGTTTCGACACAAACACTACGTTTTTAGGCAGCCAAGCCGCGACATCATAGAAATATTTGATCTGCTCCCAAACTTTGCTGTCATAGCCGGTGGCGCCGGAGGTCATGAAGGCGCTGACCGCGCCAGTGGCCAGGGCTTGCGTCAACTCGGCAGCTTGAATCGTCACCGGCTGCGCGCCCACCAGCTGCGCAATGCGGCTGGTGTTGGGGTTGTAGGCCCTCCATTTGACGCCTCTAAGATCAGCCACAGACTCAATTGACTTGGCGCTGAAGATGCCCTGCGGCGGCCACGGCACGGCATACAACACTTTCAAGCCTTGCTTGTTCAGCGCTGCTTCGATGGCCGGGCGTGACACCTGCCACAGCTTGCGCGCGTCAGCATAGCTGGTGGCCAGGAACGGGATCGAGTCGACGCCGAACAGCGGGTTCTCGTTGGAGAAGTTGGAGATCAGCACCTCGCCGATCTGCGCCTGGCCGCTCTGCACGGCGCGCTTGATCTCCGGCGCCTTGAACAGCGAGCCGTTCTCGTGCACGGTGATCGAGAGCTTGCCGCCGCTGGCGCGCTCGACGTCCTTGGCGAACATCAGGATGTTGGCGGTATGGAAGTTGCCGGCCGGGTAGGCGGTGGGCATGTCCCACTTGACGCTCTGGGCGGCGGCGGTGGCGTGGGCCAGCGCGAGCGTCGCGGCGGCGGCGAAGGAGGCAAGGGTGGCGCGCATGGTTTGCTTCTCCTGTCGTAGAGGGGTAACCCAAGGTCTGGCAGTAACCTTCTTGAACTTTCTCAAGAGGGAGCACAATAAAATCATCAAACGTTGTGTAGAAAACATAAACGTTTTCTTGACGAAGCGAGACTAGGGATATCCCTAAAGCTGGCGCTGATCAAGCCCAACAGGCTAGGATTCGCTCTCATGACGCCTAGCGCCGCTGCCATGAAACCTTCTGCCTCTTTGTCATCCAACGAGGAGTCTCCAGCGCCGGATCGGCCCATCGTATCGTCGGCTCACTTGATTTCAGAGAAGTCACCCGAACTATCGGAATTTGAGTTCGGTCTGATCATCGCGGCGCATGCGTTTCAGCGCTGGCTAATTCGCTGCATGGGCGCCGCCGGCGTCAAGGACATGACGCCTACCGACGTGCTGGTGCTGCACCACATCAACCATCGCCGCACCCCGAAGCGCCTGGCGGATATCGCCTTTGTGCTCAACATCGAGGACGCGCACGTGGTGTCCTATTCGGTGCGTAAGCTACAGGGCATGGGGCTGGTGGCTGGCACCAAGCGCGGCAAAGAAGTGTTCTACGCCACCACCGATGCCGGCCACGCGCTTTGCCTGCGCTACCGCGCGGTACGCGAGGCGTGTCTGATGCCGGGCTTTTCCGGCGCACCGGAGGAAAACCGCCGCCTGGCGGAGGTGGCGCGCACGCTGCGCCAGCTCAGCGGCCGCTACGACCAGGCGGCGCGAGCGGCCACTGCTTATGGGTAAGGCCGCGGATGCTTGTCACCCGGACGTGCCGCACGCAGCTTGGGGTGTTAGGCCGACTGCCGATGCGTCAGCCCGCCTGTTTTCCACCCGCGCCCATGCCCGCTCGTGGAAGAAATAGGCCACCGCCTGCACGGTCGGCTCCAGCAGGCTCAGCGTCAGCGCGGCCAGCCAGCTGCCGGTGACGGCGTAGGCCACCGCCATCGCCACCGTAATGTGCATCACGTAGTAAGTGGCGGTTTTCATCAAGGCGAGGCGGTGGGTTTGGGCGATTCGGCGTAGGCGGGCCATGTCGGGCTCCTTCACAAAAGGGTCTGGCTTCTGAGCCCTTAAGGTAGCAGCAGACACCTGTAAATGCAATCGATTCTCTTTATCCGATAGATTGAGTCTGAGCGTTAACCTCCGTCGCTGCGGCGCAAGCCCCGCCATGCCAGCGACAACTGCCGTCTGCATCCAAAGCTGGATGGGCGTGGCCTTGGCAGCCTACACGGCACAGCACGCGGGCCGCCTGCTCTGGCGCTTGGGGTGACGCCAGGGTCTGAACCATGCGTGCGGTGGCGGTCGAGGTCCAACTGAGCGCGACCGGCAGACCCCACAGCAGCGCGGTGCGCACCGCCAGCAAGCGCCCGCGCAAGCGAATCACGTCACGCTCCAGAGCTTGACACTGCTGCTGCCACAGCCGCAATCCGTGCTCGGCATGACGCTGTGCGCGCGCCCATTGACGGCACAGCACCAGGTATTCCTCCGTTAAGGCCGTCATCGCTCTACCCTTGGGTTCAGCCGCGCTTCAATGCAAGCGGCTGTGGGCCGGGCCGGATGCGGGGTCGCTATCTTCGGCCTGCGTGGCGAAGGCTGCCGCGTGCGCGCGCTCCCGCCACGCCGCCGACAAACGCTCCAGCACCGCCGCCATCGGCTCCGACAGGGCCGGATGATTGGCCAGCCGATGCAAGTTGAGCGCCAGCTTGTGCGCGGCGTAGGGACAGGGCGGGCGCTGGGCGTCACGGGTGGCCAAGTGGTGCATCAGCGCCAAGGTGCCCGCCAACAAAGGCTCCAGGGGCGTCAAGCGGTGAAAGGTGGTCATGGATCAAGCTCCTCAACGAAGTTGTCAACTCAAGCTGGCTGACCGAGACGCGGACGGGCCTGGACACGCACGTGCCTCTTATCAAACTATAACGATAATCATTCGTGTTTGCAATCATGAATGAGCCCCTAGGTGGTTCTGAACTTGACAAGCAAGGGGTAAAAAGCCGCGTGGTGTCGCTTCGCCCCGCTAAAGACAGAGGCGAGCGCCCCCTACGGCACACGCCAAACCCTAGCCCTCGCAGGGCCAGCGCCCAGCTAGGGCTACGTGACCACGAAGGCTGGACACAGCGGCAAAGTCGATTCAGCCCCAGCCGAGCGCCACGGCGAGGTGATACACGGCGTAGCAGGCGAGCCACGCCAAGCCAAACAGATACAGCGCCATCACGCCGACCCATTTCCAGCTGCCGGTTTCGCGGCGCACCGCAGCCAAGGTCGAAAGACACTGCGGGGCAAAGATAAACCACGTCAGCAACGACAGCCCCGTGGCCAGGCTCCAGTTTTCGGCGATCAGCGGCGTGAGGGCTTGCGCGGTGTCGTCGCCGCTGGCCGACAGGGCATACACCGTGGCGAGCGCCGAAATCGCCACCTCGCGTGCGGCCATGCTCGGCACCAGGGCGATGCTGATCTGCCAGTTGAACCCAATCGGCTCCAGCACCACCGCCAGCAAGCGGCCCAGCGTGCCGGCCAGGCTGGTTTCGATCGCTGGGGCACTGCTGCCCGGCGGCGGCGCCGGAAAACTGGCCAGGAACCACATCAGCACGGTCAGCGCCAGGATGACGCTGCCGACACGCTTTAAAAAGATCTCCGCGCGCTGCCAAAGGCCGATGGCGATGTTGCGCAGTGCTGGCCAGTGGTAGGCGGGCAGCTCCATCATCAGTGGCCGCGGCAGATGACGGTCGGTCACCCGCTTGACCAGCCAAGCCACGGCCATCGCGCTGGCAATCCCCGCCAGATACAGGCCAAACAGCACCAGCCCCCGCAAGTCGAACAGGCCGGCCACCGTGCGCTCGGGGATGAAGGCGCCAATCAACAGCGCATAGACGGGCAGCCGCGCCGAGCAGGTCATCAACGGCGCAATCATGATGGTCAGCAGCCGATCGCGCGGGTTGGCGATGGTGCGCGTGGCCATGATGCCCGGCACCGCGCACGCAAACGACGACAGCAGCGGGATGAACGAGCGGCCCGACAGCCCCACGCTGGCCATGAAGCGGTCGAGCAAAAAGGCTGCGCGCGGCAGGTAGCCCGACTCCTCCAGCACCAGGATAAAAAAGAACAGAATCAGGATCTGCGGCAAAAACACCAACACCGCACCGACCCCGGCGATGACGCCCTCCACCAACAGGCTGGTCAGCCACCCCGCCGGCAGCGCGTCGGTGGCCGCCTCGCCAAGCCACGCCATGGCCGATTCGATCCACTCCATCGGCGCTTCGGCCCAGGCGAACACCGCCTGAAACATGAGGAACAGCACCAGTGCCAACAGCGCCAGCCCCCACACCGGGTGCAGCACCACGCGGTCGATGCGATCCGAGCGCGTCGGCGGCAGGTGCCGATCCAAACCCAGTGTGGACAGAATGCGCTGCACGGCGTCGTGGTCGGCCTCGAGCGTGGCGAATGTTTCAGCCTGCGGCGCGGCGGCGGCGCCCCATTCGTCCACCGGCGCTTGCAGCCACGCGCGCAGCGCCTGCGTGCCGTCCTTGCGCACCGCCACCGTCGGCACCACCGGCACCCCCAGTTCCGCGGCCAGCCGCGGCACATCGATGGCGATGCCGCGGCGCTCGGCCAAATCCACCATGTTGAGCGCCACCACGCAGGGGATGCCCAGCCGCTTGACCGCCAACACCAGCCGCAGGTTGCGGCGCAGGTTGGTGGCATCCACCACGCAGATCACGCGGTCGGGCCGCCGCTCACCGCGGGCCTGGCCGCGCAGCACCTCCACCGTGACCCGCTCATCCGGCGAGCGCGGGCTGAGGCTGTAGATGCCGGGCAGATCCAAGATGCGCAGCTTGCGGCCATCGGCGGCGACGAACAGCCCTTCCTTGCGCTCCACCGTCACCCCGGCGTAGTTGGCCACTTTCTGCCGGCTGCCGGTCAAGGCGTTGAACAGCGCCGTCTTGCCGCAGTTGGGCGTGCCCACCAGCGCCACCAGCGGCTCGCCACGGTGGAAATGGATCGGCTGTGCCGTGCCTTGGGCGGGCCGCGCGTGACAGGTCAGGCTCATGCCGAAGCGCTCGCGGCGACCACTTCAACGCACGCCGCCTCGGCGCGGCGCAGGGCGTAGGTGCTCGCTCCCACCCGCACCACCACGGGATCGCCGCCGGGGGCGCGCGCCATCAGCATGACCGGCTCACCCGGCAAAAAACCAAGCTCCGCCAGTTGCTGCGCCCAATGCGGCGCCGGCTGCGGCGCGTGCACCGCCGCGACGCGGTAGGGCTGAGCTTGAGGGCATTGATCAAGCGTGGCGCGCTGCATCGATTCACCTCCATCGGCAACGGGCAGGCAGGGGGCACATGCGGACAGCCAACCAGCGGCCTCGGCGCGGCTTGAAGCCCAAACCCGTGGTTGGCATTGTAACGAAACTCAATGAGAATGAGTTGTGTTTGTTATGTTAGAGACGCGCACCTGGCGCCCGTTGACCGCGAGCGGCTCGGTGACCTCGCGGAAGTTGGCGCTCATGCCCACCGACATCTGCAGCGGGAAGTCCGCCTTCAGCAGCGCGGCGATCTGGCGGCCCGCATCGGTGGCGTCGATCACCTCGCCCTCGATGCGCAGGCCGGTCGTGCCATCGGGCTGGCGAAAGCGATAGATGCGGCCCTTGCCGGCAATGGCATCGACGCTGGCCTGGTGGTCCACCAGCACCGGAAGCTCGTCGCCGTCGGCGTTCTTGAGGCCCGCGAGATCGATCACCACGTCGCCGTGCCAGCCGTAGGCCGGCACCACGCCGCCGGAGTAGGCGATGCCCTCGAAGCGCAGCGGCCCGCCCTCGGCCCGCTCGGCAGGCCGCACGGCAAACGTCAGGGTGTGCAGTCGCGATGCATCCATGCCAGCCGATGGTGGCGGGCGGATGCGGTCAGGTCAGGATGAACAGGTTCGCCGGGTGAGCGGCTGCATGAGCTCAGACACCTTTGGCACTCCTTCGACGAAGGAGCAAGGCCATGCAGGTTCATCGCATCGGATACGGCATCCGGGGCTTTGACCGGGTAGCGCACTTGGGGCATCTTGGGGAGATGACCCCCAAGGATGCCCAACAAAGGCTGCGTATCCTGCATTTCTGGGATCGGCACGGGCTGGCGGCCACCATCGATGCCTTTGGCGTGTCCGAGCGCACGCTGTATCGCTGGTGCCAAAGGCTGCACCAGGCCGGCGGCAACCCCGCAGCGCTAGCGGCCAAGTCCTGCCGGCCCCATCAGGTGCGCCAGAGCCACCATGATCCGCGCCTGGTGCACAGAATCCGCCATCTGCGCAGGCTCTACCCCAATCTCGGCTTGGGCCTTGCCTGCACGCGTTGCTTGAGCCCTGGCGCCGCCAGCATGGCCTGCAGCTGCCTTCGGTCTCCACCATCGGGCGCATCATCGCCTCAGCCGCCGATAAGATGCGCCATGCGCCAGCGCGCATCGACCGCCGCGGCCGCCCCAAGCCCGTGCGCCGCCAGCGCAAATCGCGCAAGCCCCGCGGGGCGCGCCCCGCGCCGCTGCAGTGCCTGGCGGTGGACACCGTCGAGCGCGTGCACGATGGCCTGCGCCGCTCTATCCTGACTTGCATCGATCCAGCCAGCGCCTTCGGCCTGGCCGTGGCCTTGCCCAGCAAGGCCGCCTGCCACACCGAGGCGGCCATGGCCGCCATCCTGTCGCTGCTGCCCGCCAAACCCAAGGTGGTGCTGTCAGACAACGGCTCCGAGTTCGAAGCCGGCTTTGCCAAGCTGCTCAAGCAGCATGGCATCCAGCGCTGCTACACCTACCCCAACTCCCCCAAGATGAAGGCGCACGTCGAGCGCTTCAACCGCACCGTGCAGGAGTCCTTCGTCGACGACCACGAGGACCTGCTCTTGACGGATTTGGCCCTCTTCAACCAGAAACTGGCCAACTGGCTCGTCTTCTACAACGCCCAGCGTCCACACCATCGCCTCGGACAGAGGCCCCCACTATCATGCCTGCTCCAACACCACCCCGAGTGCCAAAGGTGGTGGACTCATACAATGCGCCGGACTCGTTCACGCTGGCGGCTGGCGGACAGGAGCGCGAAGCCAACGCGTTTGCCGCCGCCATCCTGATGCCGGCCGATGCGCTGCGCTTCGTCATGCAGGAGGGCTTGGCCGAGACGCTGGAGGGGCTTGCCCGCATGTTCGACGTCTCGCAGGCGGCGATGCATTGGCGTGTGCATAAGCTTGGGCTCTTCTCGGCACTATGACCGATGGCCGGCGCGCGCGGTTGAGGGCGAGCAGGCGCGCAAGGATTTCCTCGTCGGGCATGGCGGGGGTGTAGTCGGCCCAGCCGTAGGCGGCGGCCACCGCCGCATCGAGCGCTTCGTGCGCCTGCGCCAGCCACGCCGGGCGCTGGTTGTAGAGGTGGGTGAGCGTGCGGGCTTTGAGCTGCGCCTCAAAGCCGGGCCTCGGCACGGGCCGGGACGGAAAGCCGGCGGCCTCCTCCTCGGGCGTGCGCTGCCACTGCACCCACTCGGGCGGGTTGAGCCACGCTTCGCGCAGGGTGTGGAGCCGATGCGCGGCGCGGGCGATGGCCTCGGCGCCGGGGCGCGCCTCGGGCGGAAGATCAGCCGGGATGCGCGCGCCGTCCGCGAGCGTTTCGGTTTGCTGGTGCGCGGTGTCGGCAGGCGTCAAGCCCGGCGGGAAGGGGAAGGTCTCGAAGGTGGTGGTGGGGGTGTAGCGGGGCCGATCCTCAAGCGACGTGCCCAGCCGCAGCGACCAGAGTTCGTGAAAGCGGCTGTGCAGGATGCCGAAGGTGGCGTCGTCGGCGCGGGCGATGGCGACGACAGCGTCAGATGGCCAGCATACCGACGGAAACCACACAAAAGTGCGGTGTTTGGCAACACGTGTTGTCGCGATGTAACGCGGCAGGCTTGCGGTTGCGGCGCGCCAGTCCGTGCCAAGCCGACCGTGCAGCCACCAACGGCTACGGCGTGAGGCGTCGCGGTTGTTGTCCCGCATCGGCTTGACGTGCTGGCGCACGTATTCGAACGGCAGTTCGTAGAGGCTTGCGTCGGCTTCGCTCATCGCGGCGAAGTCCACCACCCAAAGGCCGCGGCTGCGCGCGGTGATGTCCTTGCCATTGGTCAGCGGCCGCAGCACGTCGCTGTTGGGTCGTCCGTGCGGGTTGGGGGCTGCCAGCCAGGCGCGCGCCACGTCGCCCTCAATCTCAAACGGCCCGACCAGCACCGGCCCCTGAAAGGCCACACCCTTGTTTTCCGCCAGCGGCACCGCCCGCGTCAGGTCCAGCCCCGCCTCTTGCCCCTGCGCCGCCGTGAGGTCGGCATGAATCGCCGCCACCTCCCGCCCATCCAGCCGCGCGGGCCCGTCGTGGCGGCCAAAGCACACCAGCGACACCCGCACCGCCGCGCCGTCGTTGAACCAGGGCTCGTCGCTCCAGGCCTCGAAGATCGTCAGAGCAGCTTGACCAGCGCCGCGATCACCGCCGCCTGGGCGACCAGCGCCCCCGTCATCCACTTGATGAGGTCGGTTTTCAGCTCGGCCAGCCGGATGTCCAGATAGTCGCGGGTCACCATGCCCTCCTGCGAGCGGACGATGGCGCGCACCACCGCCTCGGCCTGCTCCGGCGGCAGCCCCGCTTCCTTCAGGATGCGGGTCAGCTCCAGGGTGTCGAAGGTCACCGTAGTGATCGCCAGGATTGTTGGATCGGGCCTTGGCGCTGTCAAGGATACGATCCAAGACCCGCCGGTTGGCCCCGCCGCGGATGGAGTTGGTGGCCACCAGCCCCGCGCGGCTCGCCCGCCCAGCCTCGATGGCCGCGCGCGCCTTCTCGAACCAGTAGGTGACGAGGTCCGCCCCGCCCGGCACGCGGCCCGCGTAAGTCTGGCGCAGCCGCTCGGTGTAGGCGTCGCCCAGTTCCGCGCGCATCTTCTTGTCGCCCAGAAACGGCGGGTTGCCGAGGATGACGTGGGCCTCGGGCCACTCGGCTTCGCCGCCGTCGGGGGCCAGCAGCGCGTCGCGGCATTCGATGTGATCGAGCCGCGCCAGAATGGGGTCGCGGCGGATCGGGTAGCCGTGCTTCATCATCCACTGGATTTCGCCGATCCACACCGTGACGCGCGCCAGCTCCGCGGCGTAGGGGTTGAGTTCGATGCCGAGCACGTTGGCGGGGCTCGTCTCGATGCCGAGCTGGCGCTCAAGGCCCAGCGCCTCGGCGTCCAGGTTGGCGCGGTGCTCCAGGTCTTTGAGCGCGCGCAGCGCCAGATACAGGAAGTTGCCCGAGCCGCAGGCCGGATCGAGCACGCGAAAGTTTTTCAGCCGCTCCAGATAGCCGAGGAAGGCCGCCTGCGCGGCCTGGCGGGCGGTGTGCGAGCCCCTGCCGCCGGCGGCGTAGCGGGCCATCTCCCGCTCGATGACGGCGCGGGCGGCGGCCCATTCGCGGGAAAGCGGCTGCACGATCAGCGGGTCGATGAGCTTGGCAATCGTGGCCGGGTCGGTGTAGTGCGCGCCGAGCTGGCTGCGCTTGGCCGGGTCCAGCCCGCGCTCAAACAGCGTGCCAAAGATCGAGGGCTCGATCTGCGACCAGTCCATGCGCGCGGCCTCGCGCAGGATGGCCGCATCCTCGGCGGAAAGCGGCAGCGGGGCAATCGTCTCGAACAGCCCGCCGTTGAACCAGGCGATGTCTTCCAGCAGGAAGTCGCCGCCCAAGCGCATGGCGGCAAAGAGCTCGGCCAGGCGCGGCGCAAGCTTGTCCGGCGCGGCGGCGCTTTTGTCGAGGATGCGCTCAAAAAGCCGCGCGGGCAAAAGCCCCGCGTCTTCGGCAAAGAGGCAGAAGAGGCACTGGATGAGGAAGTGCGCCACCGCCTGTGGGTCGTGGCCGCGCGCGGTGAGCCGCTGCGCCAGCTCGGCAAAGCGCGCGGCGGCGGAGGCGGTGACGTCCTGCGTGGTGCGGCTGGGGCGAAAGCGCTCGGGCTCCGTCCAGGCCCAGCGCAGGCGCTGGCGCTGCCGCGCATCGAGCAGGTCGTGTAGCTCGAAGACGTGGCATTCGCTGGGCGTGCCGGTGAAGTGGGTGTGGATTTCGATGCGCTGGCGGTCGCTGACGATGAGCAGCGGCGGGTTGTCCAGCGCCAGCGCGTAGGTCATGAGCTGGCGCAGCGCGGCGGCGAGATCGCGCCCAGGCGCCTTGTATTCCCAGGCAAAGCAGCCGCGCTTCCACACATCGGCCCAGCCGCTTGCGCCGCCGGTTTTCTTCAGGCCCCGCTCGAAGCAGCAGGCGTCGGGGTCGGCGGGCTCGGGCACGTCCAGCAGCCGGCACAGGTCGATGAAATGCGCCTGCGCGCCGGCGCGCTCCGAGAGGCCGTCGGCTGCGCCGCCGGCGAACCATTTGGCGATGAAGGCCTGCGGGGTCATGGCGCAAGGGTAGCATCGCGGGCCGGGGCTTTCTTGTCGGCCTGCGGGCTTGGGTGCAATCGCAAGGGCGGGATGACGATGCAGGTCCTAGGTGTGTATGGTGTTGATCGTTCGGGCTTTGGTGGATACAATCCACACCGTGAACAGCCGGGAACTCATCAGGCTGCTCGAGGCGCACGGCTGGACGCTGCGCGCCGTCAAGGGCAGTCACCCCATCTTTCGGCATGCGGATCGACCCGGCCACCTCAGCGTCCCGCATCCGAAGAAGGACCTCGGCGCAGGGCTTGTGCACAAGCTGCTCAAGCAAGCCGGCATACCTGACCGAAGGAGCTGAACCATGAAATTCCCCATCGCGCTGGAACCCGGCACCGACACGACGGCATGGGGCGTGGTCGTGCCCGATCTGCCGGGGTGCTTTTCCGCTGGCGATACCGCCGAGCAGGCGTTTGCCAACGCCGTGGAGGCCATCGAGGCCCATCTGGAGCTGCTGGCCGAAGACGGACGCGACATCCCGCTGCCGCGTCCGCTGGATCACTGGCAGGCCGATCCGCAGTTCGCCGGCTGGGTCTGGGGTCTGGTGGAGGT
This sequence comes from Tepidimonas alkaliphilus, assembly GCF_007556595.1. Taxonomy (GTDB): domain Bacteria; phylum Pseudomonadota; class Gammaproteobacteria; order Burkholderiales; family Burkholderiaceae_C; genus Tepidimonas; species Tepidimonas alkaliphila. The sequence goes on along the minus strand of NZ_VJNB01000006.1, from coordinate 85,649 downwards.
GGACACGTCGCGCTTCGAGGGCAAGGCCGAGAAGATCAACATCACCCTGCCACGCCGGCTGCTGGCGCGTGTGGACGAGTACGCCCGCGCGCACGGCATGACGCGCTCGGGCTTTCTGGCGCAGGCCGCGCAGCGGGCCATGCAGGCAAGCTGAACGAGTCCGCATCACGCCCCAGCGCCGTAGCTGCGCACGATTTCGATGGTGGGCGGCTGGGACGCTTCGTCCAGCCCCCAGGCCCGTGACCTCGCCGAGCCGGCCGTGTCGCCGCCGCGGCGGGCGCGCGACGCTACAATGACTGTCGTAATTTTGTTACCGACTCAGGGTACGCTGCGCGCCCAAATCACCCGAGGAGACCGACCGCCATGCCGCTGCGCGCCACCAAGATCGTCGCCACGCTGGGCCCGGCCAGCGATACGCCCGAACTGCTGGAGGCCATGATCCGCGCCGGCGTGGATGTGGTGCGGCTCAACTTTTCGCACGGCACGGCGGACGACCATCGCCGTCGCGCCGCCGCGGTGCGCGAGGCCGCTGCCCGCGTCGGCAAGGAAGTGGCCGTGATGGCCGACCTGCAGGGGCCCAAGATCCGGGTCGGCAAGTTCGCGCACGGCAAGGTGACGCTGGTGGAAGGCGCCGCCTTCACGCTGGATGCCGCGCGCACCGAGCCGGGCGACGAGCACGCGGTGGGGCTGGATTACAAGGAGCTGCCGCGCGACGTGGCGCCGGGAGACGTGCTGCTGCTCAACGACGGGCTGATCGAGCTGCGCGTCGAGCGCGTGGAGGGCGCGGCGGTGCACACGCGCGTGGTCACGGGCGGCGAGCTGTCCAACCACAAGGGCATCAACAAGCGCGGCGGAGGGCTGACGGCGCCGGCGCTCACGCCCAAGGACATGGCCGACATCGCCACCGCGATGGCGCTGCAGGCCGACTACGTGGCGGTCAGCTTTCCAAAGAACGCCGACGACATGCGGCTGGCGCGCCGGCTGTGCGAGGAGGCCGCGCGCGACGGCCACCGCCCGGGCCTGATCGCCAAGATCGAGCGCGCCGAGGCCATCCCCGAGCTGGAGGCGATCCTGCAGGCCAGCGACGGCATCATGGTGGCGCGCGGCGACCTGGCGGTGGAAGTCGGCAACGCCGCCGTGCCGGCGCTGCAAAAGCGCATGATCCGCCTGGCGCGCGAGCACGACCGGCTGGTCATCACCGCCACGCAGATGATGGAGAGCATGATCCACGCGCCGATCCCGACGCGCGCCGAGGTCAGCGACGTGGCCAACGCCGTGCTGGACGGCACCGACGCGGTGATGCTCAGCGCCGAAACCGCCGCTGGCAAATACCCGCTGCAGACGGTGCAGGAGATGGCGCGCATTTGCCTAGCGGCCGAGCAGGCGTATCACGACGCGCTGGATCATGATTTCATCGGCAAAACGTTCGAGCGCATCGACCAATCGATTGCGCTGGGGGCGCTGTTCATCGCCTCCCATCTACAAGCGCGCGCCATCATCGCGTTGACGGCTTCGGGCTCCACGCCGCTGTGGATGAGCCGCCACACCATCGACATCCCGATTTACGCGATGACGCCCAACCTGGCCACCGCGCGCAAGCTGGCGCTGTTTCGCAACGTGCACGCGGTGCACAGCGTTGGCGGCAGCGCCGACCGCGACACCGCGCTGGAACAGGCGGTGCAGCAGCTCAAGGCGCACGGCGCACTGCAAGCCGGCGACCGCTACGTCATCACCGCCGGTGAGCCGCTGGGCCAGCCGGGCGGCACCAACATGCTCAAAGTCGGCACGGTGGCGTAAAAGCCGGGTCTGCTCTGCGGCCAGCGTCGAACCAGATTGGCTTGGTTAGCGGCATGATGCGCGGTGTGGTTCCCAGCCCCGAAGTGCAACAGCGTCACCGCCGGCAACATCGCCTTTGGGTGGTCGGCTCGCTGGTGCTGTGGGCCGGTGTCACGTTTGGTGTGGCTTACGCTGCGCGGCAGTTGAATGTTGACTTTCTGGGCTGGCCGTTTAGTTTTTGGGTCGGCGCTCAAGGGGCGCTGGGGGTGTATGTGCTGATCATCGCCTTGTATGCGCGGGCGATGAACCGGCTGGATCAAGCTTGGCTGCGCGCTGCTGAGTCTGCACCCAGCCCTATGGACGGCGTCACAGCGGTTGGTTCACCGTCCCAGGCCGTCGATCGGTTAAGCTAGCATGACCTGCAGTTGCCCGCCGGGCTTTCTGGGCCTTGCCTGGCGGTCTTGGGGCCGCCGTGACGCCATGGCGGCTTTTTTCTTGGCCGCCCGGCGTCGAGCGCTACGCTACCATCACGGCCCATGACGCGCGCACTGCACACCTCCCAGTTGACAAGCCTGCCGCTGCTGGGCCGCGGCAAGGTGCGGGACAATTACGCCGTCGGCGACGACCGCATCCTGATGGTGACGACCGACCGCATCAGCGCGTTTGACGTCGTCATGGGCGAGCCGATCCCCGGCAAGGGCGAGCTGCTGACCCGGCTCAGCCTGTTCTGGTTCGACCGGCTGGGGCCCCGAGGCGCCAACCTGTGCCCGATCCACCTGACCGGCGAGGATCCGGAGAGCGTCGTGGCGCCGCAGGAGCGCGAGCAGGTGCGCGGGCGCTCGATGCTGGTCAAGCGCCTGCAGCCAATCCCGGTGGAGGCGGTGGTGCGCGGGTATCTGGCCGGCAGCGGCTGGAAGGAGTATCAGCAGACGCAGGCGGTGTGCGGCGTGCCGCTGCCGCCGGGGCTGCGCAACGCCAGCCGGCTGCCGCGGCCGATCTTCACGCCGGCGGCCAAGGCCGCGGTCGGCGAGCACGACGAGAACATCACGTTCGACGCGATGGCCGCGCGCATCGGCGGCGCGCTGGCCGAGCGCATCCGCGACGTCTCGATCCGGCTCTACGAGGCCGCCAGCGCCTACGCCGCCACGCGCGGCATCCTGATCGCCGACACCAAGTTCGAGTTCGGGCTGGACGCCGACGGCACGCTGACGCTGATGGACGAGGTGCTGACCCCCGACTCGTCGCGCTACTGGCCGGCGGAGTCGTACGCCGAGGGCGCCAACCCGCCGAGCTTCGACAAGCAGTATCTGCGCGATTGGCTGGAGACGGCGCAGGTGGACGGGCGGCCGTGGAACAAGCAGCCCCCGCCGCCGAAGCTGCCGGCGGAGGTGATCGAGCAGACCGCGGCGCGCTACCGCGAGGCGCTGGCGCGGCTGCTCGGCTGATCCGCGGTGCGGCGCGGCAGCCGCAGCACGAAGCAGGCCCCGCCACCGGGGTGATCCTCGCAGTGCACGCCGCCGCCGTGCGCCTGCGCGATCTGGCGCACGAGGCTCAGCCCCAGCCCCACGCCCCCGTCGGCCTCGGCGTGACCCGGCAGGCGGTAAAACGGCTCGAAGATGCGCTCGCGCTCAGCCGCCGGCACCCCGGGGCCGCGGTCGGCCACGCGCAGCTCGACGTGGTCGCCGCCATCGCGCAGCGTGACCTGCGGCGGCTCGCCCGGCGCGTAGCGGCGCGCGTTGTCCAGCAGGTTGCGCAGCGCGCGGCGCAGCAGCCGCGCGTTGCCCGGCACCGGGTCGAGCCGCGGCGGCAGGTCGAGCCGCGCGCCGGCGGCAGCGCCTTCCTCGGCGACGAGGGCGCGCAGATCGAGCGGCTGCATCGGGATGGCGGGCGGCGCGTCGCCAGCCTGCAACCGCGCCGCCAGCAGGATGTCGCCGACCAGCGCATCGAGCTCGGCGACGTTGCGCGCGATCTCGGCTCGGTGGCGCGCCGCCGCCTCGGGCGGGGCGCCGTCCAGCAGCTCCAGCGCGAGCTTGAGCCGCGCCAGCGGCGAGCGCAGCTCGTGCGAGGCGTGCGCCAGCAATTGGCGCTGCGCCTGCACCAGCGCCTCCAGCCGCGCCGCGGCGGCGTTGAACGCGGCGGCCAGCTCCGCCACCTCGTCGCGGCCCTGCACCGGCACGCGCCGGCCCAGCTCGCCGGCGCCGAAGCCCTGCACGCCGGCCCGCAGCGCCTCCAGCCGGCGGCTGAGCGAGCGCATCACTGGGTAGGATGCTACCCCAATCACCAACGCCAGCGTCGCCAACGTCGCCGCCACCCAGGCCAGCCTGCGCGCCAGCGGCGCATCGTCTTCGGTCAGAGGCTCCAGCGCCGGCTCCGCCCAGCCGCCCGCCAAATCGATCCAGACCGCGCGTTCCTGCTCGCTTTGCGCCTGCACGTGGTATTCAAACGCAGCCAGCGCCAGCGCGCCAAACAGCAGCAAGGCCGCCAGCAAAGCCGCGTAGAAACGCAAGTAGAGGCGCTTCATCCCTGATCGGCTTCGGCAGACGGCTCGCGGGATCGCGCCAGCAGATAGCCATGGCCGCGCACGGTCAAAATGCGCCGCGGCTGGCGTGGATCGTCTTCGATGGCGGCTCGGATGCGCGAGATGTGCACGTCGATCGAGCGGTCAAACGCCTCCTGCGGATGGCCTTTGAGGGCGTCCATGATCTGATCGCGCGTCAGCACGCGCCCGGCGTGGCGCGCCAGCAGCGCCAACAGCTGAAACTGGTAAGCGGTCAGCTCGCACCGTTGGCCGCGCACGCGCACTTGGTGCGCGCCTAAATCCAGTTCCAAATCGCCCACGCGCAGATATTCCGGGTTGGCGGCTGCCTGCGCCCGCCGCAGCAGCGCGCGCAGCCGCGCCAGCAGCTCGCGCGCCTCAAACGGCTTGGGCAGGTAATCGTCGGCGCCCAGTTCTAGCCCCACCACGCGGTCAGCCGGCTCGCCGCGCGCCGATAGCATCAGAACCGGCAGCGTGCGCGTGGCGGCCTGCGCGCGCAGCTCACGGCACAAGTCGAGCCCGTCGCCGTCGGGCAGCATCAGATCCAACACCAGCGCCTGGGGCAGCGGCGACGAGCGCAGGCGCTGGCGCGCCGCGGTCAGGCTGGCGGCGGTCTGCACCGGCAAGCCTGCCGCGCCCAGATACTCGGCCAGCATGCCGGCCAAGCGCAGGTCGTCATCGACGAGCAGGATGCAGCTGTCCTTCGGGGCCATGCTCAGGAGGATGGGGTCTGCCGCGGCGCGCTTGGCGCTCGGCCCAGCGCTGGCGTTGCTCGGGCGTCAGCACTTTGGCGACGTCAAGGGTAAAGCGCTGCATGCGCGCGCTGAGGCGATCGTGATGCGCCAGTTCGCGCTGCCGCAACGCCTCCAACGCCGCCTCATCCAGCGTGGGCGCGCCCAGCAACCGGTGGCGCTCTTCGCGCAAGGCGCGACCCTCCTCGCGCAAGGCGCGCAAATCGGCGCTGGCCGCTTGCGCCAGGGCGCGCACTTGCTCGCGCTGCGCGGGCTGCAAATCCAAGCCACGGGTCAAATGTTCGACCATGCGCTCGGCGCGCGCTTCGTCGTTGGGTGCGGGCGGATGCCGCGGGCCATGGTGAGGCGGGCGTCCATCAGGCCCGCCCATGCCCGGCGCCGCCCAGCCCGGCGCGGCGGCAACCGCCAACAGGCCAGCAGCCAACCAAGCAGGCCATGAAGAGATGTGGGAACCTTGCTTGCTCATCGCGCAACACTCCTGTTCGACTCAACGCAAACCGACGCGCCAGGAAGCCCGACGGATCCAGACCTTGCCGTGCGCGCCGGCATGTCTCAGAGTGTGGAGCAAGCATGTCACTTGGACTTGGCGCCGATGTAAAGAAGTGTCAAGCGCGACGCAACGGCCAAGTTGGGCGAGCCGCTGGATCGACCCGCCGCTTCAATATTGCCGCTCCGGCAGCTCAACCCACAAGCCATCCAACTCCGGGTGCAAGCGGATTTGGCAGCTGAGGCGGCTGCCGCTTTGGCGCGGCACCGCCGTGTAGTCCAGCATCGTGTCCTCATCGGCGGACGGCGCGCCAACGCGCGCCTGCCACTCGGGCGGCACGATCACATGGCAGGTGGCGCAGGTGAGGTTGCCGCCGCAGTCGGCGGCGATGGCGTCGATTCCTGCATCGACCGCCGCCTTCATCAGGCTGCGGCCATCGGCGCTTGCCTGCACCTCGGTGTCGATGCGCGGGCCGTGCGGCCCCGGCTGCACGAAGCGGACGGTGATCGTCGTCATCAGTTCAGCGCCATGCTGAGCTTGCGCCGGTAGCGCGAGATGAGCTCGGCCTGCGGGTCAGGCGCAGCGGCGCTGTGGCCGGCGATCTCCAGCCCCGCGGCGGACTTCGGCGCGGCCATGCCGGCGTCGCGCGGCGGCGGCGTCATCAGCTCCAACAGCGCCACGTAAGTCTTGCGCGGCGCCTCGTCGCCCCACTTCTTGTCGCGCATGATGATCTCGGCCAACTCGTCCATCGCCGCGGTCCACTCGCCGCGCGCAATCAGCACGCGCGCCTTGGCCAGGCGCGTCTCGAAGTCGCGCCGGTTGGCGGCGATGAGCTCGTCGAACTTCTCCAGCGGCCACTGCCCGCGCGGGTCGTGGCGCGCAAATTCCAGCGCGTCGATCCAGTGCCGCAACGCTTCAAAACGCAGCGGCAGCGGCAGCTTGCCCAACGCCGGCGCCAGCGCCGCTGAGGCCTCTTCCAAGCGCCCGTTTTCCACCAACAGGCGCACGAGGTCGTAGCGCGCGTCGTCGTTGTCCGGGTCGCGCGCCAGCGCCTCGCGCAAATGCTGCAGCGCCGCTTCGGTGTCGCCACTGGCGGCGGCCTGCAGCGCCTCCTGCACGTCGGCCTGCGCCTCCAGCTGCTCCGGCGTCGGCAGGCTGCGGTCGAGGAAGGCCTTGATCTGCCCCTCCGGCAGCGCGCCCATGAAGCCGTCCACCGGCTGGCCGCCAACAAACAGGATGCAGGTCGGGATGCTGCGGATCTGGAAGTAGGCGGCGAGCTGCTGCTCCTCCTCGGTGTTGACCTTGGCCAGCTTGAAGCGGCCGCCGTAGGCCTGCTCGACCTTTTCCAGGATCGGGCCCAGCACCTTGCACGGGCCGCACCACGGGGCCCAGAAGTCCACCAGCACCGGGGTTTTGGAAGAGGCGTCAAGCACCTCGGTCTGGAAGTTGGCAAGCGTGACGTCGATCATTGTGGCAGCGTCCGTTTCTCTAGAATGTTGGGTTCTTGCCCCCGGGGTCGCCATGTCCAGCAGCAACGTCCAGGTCGGTGTCGTGATGGGGTCCAGCAGCGACTGGGACACCATGCAGCACGCGGTCGCCATTTTCCAACAGTTCGGCATCGCGCACGAGGCGCGCGTGGTCTCGGCGCACCGCATGCCGGACGACATGTTCGCCTATGCCGAGGCTGCTGAGGCGCGCGGGCTCAAAGCCATCGTGGCCGGCGCCGGCGGCGCGGCGCACCTGCCCGGCATGCTGGCGGCCAAGACCACCGTGCCGGTGCTGGGCGTGCCGGTGCCAAGCCGTCATTTGCAGGGGGTGGACTCGCTGCACTCGATCGTGCAAATGCCCAAGGGCGTGCCGGTGGCCACCTTCGCGATCGGCGCAGCGGGCGCAGCCAATGCTGCGCTGTTTGTGGTGGCGATGCTGGCCAATGAGGACGCCGCGCTGCGCCAGCGCCTGCAGGCGTTTCGCGCCGAACAAACAGCGGCGGCGCGCGCGATGACGCTGCCGCCGGCGGGAGCGGCCTGATGGCCGGGGTGATCCTGCCGGGGCCGCTGGCCAACAGCAGCCGGCCGGCTACGCTGGGTGTGCTGGGCGGCGGGCAGCTGGGCCGCATGTTCGTGCACGCGGCGCAGGCGATGGGCTATCAGGCCGCGGTATTGGATCCCGATCCGGTCAGTCCCGCCGGCAAAGTGGCGGATGTTCACATCGCCACTGCGTATGACGACGAGCAGGGTCTGGCGCAGTTGCTGCAGCGCTGCGAGGCGGTGACAACCGAGTTCGAGAACGTCCCCGCCGAGGTGCTGGCCACACTGGGGGCGCATCGGCCCGTGGCGCCCGGCGCCGCTGCGGTGGCGGTGGCGCAGGACCGTCGCGCCGAAAAGGCGCACTTCGCCGCCAGCGCGCGCTTAAGCGGTGTCGGCCCTGCGCCGCATGCGGTGATCGAATCCGAGGCCGACCTCGCGCGCGTGCCGCAGGCGCTGCTGCCGGGAATCTTGAAGAGCGCGCGCCTGGGCTACGACGGCAAGGGCCAGCGGCGCGTGGCCAGCCGCGACGAGCTGGCGGCTGCCTGGGCGCAGCTCGGCGGCGTGCCGTGCGTGCTGGAGCGGCAACTGGGGTTGCGCGACGAGCTGTCGGTGATCGTGGCGCGTGGCGCCGACGGCGCGATGGTGACGTTGCCAGTGCAGCGTAACGTGCACCGCCACGGTATCCTGGCCGTCACCGAGGTGTTCGAAGGGGTGCTGCCGGTGCGGTTGGCGCAGCAGGCGCGTGACGCCACGATGGCGGTCGCTGCGGAGCTGGATTACGTTGGCGTGCTGTGCGTGGAGTTCTTCGTTATCGACGACGGCAGCGCCGACGGCGCGCTGGTGGTCAACGAAATGGCGCCCAGGCCGCACAACAGCGGCCACTATTCGATCGACGCCTGCGACGTGTCGCAATTTGAGTTGCAAGTGCGCACGCTTGCGGGGCTGCCGCTGACGTCGCCGCGCGCGCACAGCGCGGCGGTGATGCTGAACCTGTTGGGCGATCTGTGGTGGCGCAGCGGCAACCCGACGACGCCTGACTGGGCCGGCGTGCTGGCGCTGCCCGGCGTGCACCTGCACCTGTATGGCAAGCTCGACGCGCGCCCGGGCCGCAAGATGGGGCACCTCACCGTCACGGCTGCTGACGGCCACGAGGCGCGGCGCGTGGCATGGGAGGCAGCCGCCCGGCTGGGCCTCGCACCATGGCGCTGATCCTTGACGCCCAGGGGCCCCAGCGCGACGCCGCGATCGCCGCGGCGGTGGTGCGACTGCGCGCTGGCGGTCTGGTGGCCATGCCGACCGAAACCGTGTATGGCCTGGCCGCCGACGCCGATCAGCCTGAAGCGGTGGCTCGCATCTTTGCTGCCAAGGGTCGCCCGAGCGACCATCCGTTGATCGTGCACATCGGCGGCGCCACCGCGTCCGAGCGCGAGGCGGCGTTGACCTACTACGCCGCAGCGGCGCCGGACTTCGCGCGCGCGCTGATGGCCGCGTTTTGGCCGGGGCCTCTGACGCTGATCCTGCCGCGTCGTTCAGACGTGGCGCAGGCCGCCGCCGGGGGTCAGGCCTCGATCGGGCTGCGTTGCCCGGCCCACCCGGTGGCGCAAGCCTTGCTCGTGAGCTGCCGCGCCGCGGGCATCTGGGGACTGGCCGCGCCCAGCGCCAACCGCTTCGGTCGCATCAGCCCGACGCACGCCGCGCATGTGGCGGCGGATCTGGGCTGCCTGGCCGACGAGGAGCTTTTGATTTTGGACGGCGGCGCGTGCCCCGTCGGCATCGAATCGACCATCATCGATTGCACGCGCGATGAACCCGTGCTGCTGCGCCCTGGCACACTCAGCCGCAAGCAACTGGAACACGCGCTGGGTTGCAGCCTGCGCGATCGAGACGCCGCGGCGCCGCGCGCTTCGGGCACACTGGCTTCTCATTACGCCCCCAACGCCCCGGTGCGGCTGTTGGACGCTGCGCAGCTGCAAACCGCATTGGATCTACTGGGCGCGCAAGCGCCCGACCTGGCGGTGTATCACCGCAGCCCGCTGCGTTGCGCCTGTCCGCGTGTGCGGTTGCGACGCATGCCCGACAATCCCCAAGCCGCTGCCCAAGAGTTGTTTGCGGCGTTGCGCGAGCTCGACGCGGCGCAGCCGCGCTTCATCTGGGTCGAACGTCCCCCTGCGGACGAAGCCTGGGACGGCGTGCGCGACCGCCTGCAACGCGCCGCGGCTTGACGTTGCCGTTTTGTTCGCCATCAAGCGACGGTTGATCAGCCTTAAGAGTGCATGGCCAACCTGGCCCGCCACGCTTGCAAACTTGCCGGATCGCTACAGGGTTTCGGATCGACGGCGGCGGCGATAGCGCACGCACATGGTCAGGATCATCAGCGCCAAGGTCAGCGTGATGGCATTGGCGATGATGATGGGCCACGACCCCAGCAGCAGCCCATAGATCAGCCACAGGGCGACCCCCGTGGCAAACGTGGCATACATGCCCAGCGAAATCCCTGACACGTCACGCGTGCGCCACGTGCGCCAGGCCTGCGGCACAAAACTCACCGTGGTCAGCACGGCTGCAACGCCGCCGATGGCCTCAGTCCAGCCAGCGGTGGTCATGGCCGGGTTTCCGGCAGCTCGATCTTGACCTCCAGCACCTCCAGATCGTCATGGCGCTCCAGGTTGACCTTGATGTCGTCGGGGTGGATGGTGATGTATTTGCCGATCACCGCCACCAGATCTCGCTGCAGCGCGGGCAGGTAATCCGGCTGGCTGGCGTTGCGCCCGGCGCGCTCGTGCGCCAAAATGATCTGCAGGCGTTCCTTGGCCACCGCCGCGGTTTTTTTCTTTTCGCCCAGCAGAAACGACAGCAACGACACAGCGCTTACCTCCCGCCGAAGAGGCGCTTGAAAAAGCTGGGCTTTTCCGCTTCGATGAAACGCAGCGGCTTGTCTTGCCCTAGAAAGCGATCGATGACGTCTTTGTAGGCTTCGGACACGTCGGTGCCCTGCAAGTGAATCGCCGGGATGCCTTGGTTGGAGGCGTGCAACACCGCTTCGCTTTCGGGGATCACCCCGATCAGCGGAATGCGCAGAATATCCTGAATATCCTGCAACGACAGCATTTGCCCTTCCTGCACGCGGTTGGGGTTGTAGCGCGTGATCAGAAGGTGTTCCTTGACCGGCTCGCGCCCTTCGATGGCGCGGCGCGTCTTGGACGCCAACATGCCCAGGATGCGGTCCGAGTCGCGCACGGAGGAGACCTCGGGATTGGTCACCACCAACGCCTCATCGGCGTAGTGCATCGCCATCAGCGCGCCGGTTTCGATGCCAGCGGGCGAATCGCAAACGATGTATTCAAACCCCATGCCGAGGAGCTCGTTCAACACCCGCTCGACGCCTTCTTGCTTGAGCGCCTCCTTGTCGCGCGTCTGGCTGGCGGCCAGCACGTAAAGGCTGTCCACCTGCTTGTCGCGAATTAGGGCCTGGTTGAGGTTGGCCTCGCCCTGGATGACATTGACAAAGTCATACACGACGCGGCGCTCGCACCCCATGATGAGGTCAAGGTTGCGCAAGCCGACGTCAAAGTCGATCACCACCGTCTTGTGGCCTTTGAGCGCAAGCCCCGTGGCAAAAGAGGCGCTGGTGGTGGTCTTGCCCACGCCGCCCTTGCCCGAAGTGACGACGACGATTTTGGCCATGGATACTTTGCTTTCCGTCGAACAAATGAAAAACCCGTTACCTTACTGCAGCGCTTCGAACAGGAGCGTGTCGCGTCCGTCTTGATGTTGCAGACGCACCTGGGCCGCACGCCCTCGAACCCGCTCGGGCCAGCCGTGCTCGGCGGTTTGATACACCCCCGCCACCGACACCAACTCCGGCTCGAACACCAGGGCAAAGACCCGCGCTTGTCCATCGCCCCGGGCGCCTGCCAGTGCGCGACCCCTCAAAGGAGCGTAAACGTGAATGTGGCCGTCGGCGATGATTTCCGCTCCCGGGTTGACCATCGCCAGCACCACCAAATCCCGCCCGCGCGCATAGACCTGCTGGCCTGAGCGCAGCGGTCGCTCGACCACCAACGCGCTGGTTGGCGCAGGCTGCGTTTCCTGCGGCACTTGGGCAACGGCCTGGTGGGGCTCGGACGTCATGGCCGCACCGTAATGAAGCTCTTCGGCGCGGTTTAGCCCCAGATCCAGCAGGCGTTGCTGCCAGGCGTTGGCGACGCCATAAAACGCCACAGGCCGCAAGCCAACTTCGCGCAGCGCGCGCAGCAGGGCATCCAACTCCAAGGCTGTGGGCGGAGGTTGCTGGGGCCACAGCGACCAATCCAGGATCAGCGGTTCCGCCTCAAAAAACCCGCTGTGCCCGTAGCGTTGCTGCAGCTCGTGCAACACCGCATCGATCGATCCGCCTCGCAGCCGCGCGCCCAGCACCGGCCAAGCCGTGGGGCGAATGTCAAGCGCGGTTTCTGAAGCGGCGGATGTTTTCATGCAGGTTCGCGGCGGACAACGGTGCGCATCTTAGCAGCCGAGCTGAGCGAACCCGGGCTGTGGCCAGCCGGATGGGGCTTCGAACAGCTTCGGTTTTCAGAGCCATTTTTTCAAATGTCGTGGTAGCTGCTAGAAGCGACCGCAGCGGCGTGGATAAAGCCTAAAATCCTTTTCTCAACAAAGACTTACAACAAAAGCATACCTGTGGGCGAATCAGGATTGCCCCCCGCGCGGGATGGGGACAAGCGCGCGCTCGCCTTGAACTGTTGTGGATAACCGAGATTCAGTTCAAAAGTTATCCACCGCTTTGTCCCCAATCGTCGCAGCGGATCGGTGCAGACCCATTCAGGTTGCGACGTCGTAACCTTCGGCCCGGATGGCCTGCGCCAGCGCCTCGCGCGGCTGGCTGGAGCGCACTTCGACGCGGCCTTGCGCCAGATCGATCTGCACCTCGGCGTGCGCATCGAGGCTGCGCAGGGCGTGCTCGATCGCCTTGACGCAGTGTTGGCACGACATGCCCTGGACTTGGAACACTTGGAGGGTTGACATGGTTCGTCTCCTTTCGCTTTGAGCGCCACCTTAGAAGGAAAAAGGGATCCAGGTTGCCGTCGATCGGCGGCCTGAAACCTGCATGGCATGATAGGAGCCGTGGCGGAACCAACGACGCAAATGGGGCGCCTGGCCCTCGCGCCGCAAGGGGGACCAGCCGATCGGTCGAATCAGACGACGTGCGACCTCGCCATCGGCGGCATGACCTGCGCCTCGTGCGTGGCGCGGGTGGAGCGCGCGCTGGCGCGCGTGCCGGGCGTGACGTCGGCGCAGGTCAACCTGGCCACGGGGCGCGCGCGCGTGCAGGGGGACGGCACGCTGCCGGCAGCGGAGCTGCGGGCGCGGCTGCAGCGTGCGGTGCGCGATGCCGGGTATGAGCCGCGCGCGCTGGACGACGGGGCCGATGAGGAGCAGCGCGCCGAAGCCGAGCTGCGCCGTGAGGGTTGGTGGGTGCTGCTGGGCTTGGTGCTGGCGGCGCCGCTCGCGCTGCCGATGGCGGGGATGCTGGTCGGCTGGCACGCGATGCTGCCGCCGCTCGTGCAGTTTCTGCTGGCCACGCCGGTGCAGTTCGTCCTCGGGGCGCGTTTCTACCGTGCCGGCTGGGCGGCGCTGCGCCATGGCAGCGGCAACATGGAGCTTTTGGTGGCCTTGGGCACCAGCGCCGCCTGGGGCCTGAGCACGTGGCTGTGGTGGCGCGCTGCGCCGGGCGAGACGCCGCACCTCTACTACGAGGCGGCGGCGGTGGTGATCGCGCTGGTGCGGCTCGGCAAGTGGCTGGAGGCGCGCGCGCGGCGGCGCACCGCGGCGGCGATCCGTGCGCTGCAGGCGCTGCGGCCGGAGGTGGCGCACCTGCTGCCGGACGGCGTGCGCCGCACCGAGACCCAGGATATTCCGGCCGCCGAGCTGCTGCCGGGCGACCGGGTGCTCGTGCGCGCCGGCGAGCGCATTCCCGCCGACGGCGTCATCGAGGCCGGGCAGACCGCGGTCGACGAGTCGCTGCTGACCGGCGAGGCGCTGCCGCAGCCGCGCGGCGTTGGCGACCGCGTGATCGGCGGCAGCGTTAATGGCGACGGTGCGATCGAGGTGCGCGTGACGGCGGTCGGCGCGGCCTCGACGCTGCAGCGCATCATCGCGCTGGTGCAGGACGCGCAGGCGGCCAAGCCGCCGGTGCAGCGCCGGGTGGACCGCGTGGCGGCGGTGTTCGTGCCGGCGGTGGTGCTGACGGCGCTGGTCACGCTGCTGGGGTGGTGGCTGGGCGCAGGCGCCCCGCTGGAGCAGGCAGTGCTGCACGCGGTGGCGGTGCTGGTGATCGCTTGCCCGTGCGCGCTTGGGCTGGCCACGCCCGCCGCCATCCTGGCCGGTACCGGCGCCGCGGCGCGCCACGGCATCCTGATCCGCGATCCCGAGGCGCTGGAGCGCGCGCGGCAGGTGCGCGCGGTGGCGTTCGACAAGACCGGCACGCTGACCGAGGGCAAGCCGCGCCTGGTTCAGCTGGAGCCGGCGCCGGGGGTCGATGCGGCGGCGGCGCTGCGCGCGGCGGCGGCGCTGCAGCAGGGCAGTAGCCATCCGCTGGCGCAGGCGGTGCGAGCGGCGGCCGGTGATGCGGCGCTGGCCCCGGCGGTGGACGTGCAGGCGGTGCCGGGCCGCGGCGTGCGCGGCTGGGTGGAGGGCGTGCCGCTGGCGCTCGGCAGCCTGGCCTGGCTGGCGGAGCTGGAGCCGGGCTGGTCCGAGGCGGCGCTGCCGCCGGCCTGGCAGCCGGTGCTGGCCGGGCAACGGCAGGCCGGCGCGACGCTTTCGGTGCTGGCCTGGCAGCACGCGGGGCACTGGCGGCCGCTGGCCTTGCTGGCGTTTGCCGACGCGCCGAAGGCGGGTGCCGCCGAAGCGCTGGCGGACCTGAAGCGCCGCGGCCTGGTGGTGCGCCTGATCACCGGCGACCAGCGCGCCGCCGCCATGGCGCTGGCCGCGCGGCTTGGGTTGGCAGCGGATGAGGTGCAGGCCGAGGTGCTGCCGGCGGACAAGGCCGCCGCGGTGGCGGCGCTGCGCCAGCGCTTCGGTGCGGTGGCGATGGTCGGCGACGGCGTCAACGACGCCCCGGCGCTGGCCGCCGCTGACCTCGGCATCGCGATGGGCGAGGGCACCGAGGCCGCGATGCAGGCCGCCGGCGTGACGCTGCTGCGCGGCGATCCGCGGCTGGTGCCGGCGGCGCTGGACATCGCGCAGCGCACCGTGCGCAAGATCCGCCAGAACCTGTTCTGGGCCTTCGTTTACAACGCCGCTGGCGTGCCGCTGGCGGCGCTGGGCTGGCTCGACCCGGTGCTGGCCGGCGCGGCGATGGCGGCAAGTTCCGTCAGCGTCGTCAGCAACGCGCTGCTGCTGGCGCGCTGGCGGCCCGCCGCGCCGCACGCTTGACTTGCGTCAAGCCCGGCACGGCGCGACGGTGCCAAGCTCACGGACAGTCCGGTGCCGCTTCCCGACATGGCGGGCACCGTGGCGGACAGGAGCATCCGATGGCCGTGGCCCCTTCGTTGCGCATCATCCGGGAGGAGCACGCCGCGCTGGCGGCGATGCTGCAGTCGCTGCTGTGGCTGATCCGCCGCGGCCCGGAGGAGGGGCAGCGCGCGCGCTTCTTCGACACCGTGCGCGCGATGCTGTTCTACGTCGACGAATTTCCGGAGCGGCTGCACCATCCGAAGGAATCCAACCTGCTGTTTCCGCGCGTGGCCAAGCGCGCGCGGGAGATGCTGCCGGTGATCGACCGGCTGGAGCAGGACCACATGCGCGGCGAGCAGCAGGTGCGTGAGCTGCAGCACCTGCTGCTGGCGTGGGAGTGGCTGGGCGAAGAGCGGCGCGAGGCCTTCGTGCAGGCGTGCGAGCGTTACCTGACGTTCTACCTCGAGCACATGCGGCTGGAGGAGCAGGAGATCCTGCCGGCGGCGCAGCGCGTGCTGGACGAAGCCGACTGGCAGGCGCTGGACGAGGCGTTCGCCGCCAACCGCGACCCGCTGACCGGCCACCGCCCGGAGCCGGCCTACGAGCGGCTGTTCCAGCGCATCCTGGAGGTGGCGCCGGCGCCGATCGGGCTGGGCGCCTGAGCCGGCGCAGGCGGCGCGGTCACACCAGCGCCGCCAGCCAGTCGTCGAACGCTTGCAGCAGCCGCTCGACGTGCGCCGCGCTCGTGGCCGGGCTGCACAGCAGCATGCCGTGAAACGGCGTCAGCAGCACGCCGCGGTTCAGCATGAACAGGTGCAGGCTCTGTTCCAGCCGCGGCTGCAGGTGGCGGCGCACGTCGTCAGCGTTGCGCGGCGTCGTTGGCATGAATTGCAGCTCCATGCGCGCGCCGAGGCGCGTGACGGTCCATGGCCGCCCGCGGCGCCGCAGCGCCGCCTCCAGCCCGGCCTGCAGCGCGTCGGCCGCCTGCTGCATGGCGGCGTAGGTGGCCTCGGTGTGCAGGTGCGTCAGCGCCGCGTGCAGCGCGGCCAGCGCCAGCGCGTTGGCGGTCAGCGTCGTGCCGATACCGCTGTGGCCTTCCGGCGCGGCTTCCTTGACGGCGCGCAGGCGCTGCGCCACCTCTTCGGTGAAGCCGTACACCGCGCACGGCACGCCGCCAGCCACCGCCTTGCCGGCGACCCAGACGTCGGGCGTCACGCCGTGCGTGCGCGCCCAGCCGCCGACGCCGCTGGACAGCGTGTGCGTCTCGTCCAGCACCAGCAGCGTGCCGTGGCGGCGGCACAGCGCTTGCGCCTCGGCCCAGAAGCCGTCCTGCGGCGGCACCAGGCCGAAGTTGGTCAGCGCCGGCTCCGCCAGCAGCGCCGCTACCTGTCGGTCGACCAGCGCGCGTTCCAGCGCCGCCAGGTCGTTGAACGGCGCCACGCGCGTGAACGCCGGGTGGTCGTGCACCGCGCCCAGTACCGAGGGGCGGCGCAGCGTGGCGCCGGTGGCGGGGTCGCGATCCACCAGCGTGTCGTCCACTGCGCCGTGGTAGCAGCCGTCGAACACCAGCACCTGCGGCCGGCCGGTGGCGGCGCGCGCCCAGCGCAGCACGAAGCGGTTGGCGTCGCTGGCGGTCATCGCCAGCTGCCAGCACGGCAGGCCGAAACGCTGCGCCAGCAGCGCGCCGACCTCGGCTGCGCGCTCGTCCGGCAGCATGCTGGTCAGGCCCCGCGCGGCCTGCTCGGCCAGCGCCTGCGCCACCGCCGGCGGCGAGTGGCCGAACATCGCGCCGGTGTCGCCGAGGCAGAAATCGGCCAACACGTGCCCGTCGGCGCAGGTCAGCTCCGCCCCGCGCGCCGCGCGCACGAACAGCGTGGCGGGCGTCGGCCAGTCGCGCATCCAGTGCAGCGGCACCCCGAACAAAAAATGCCCGGCGGCTTGCTGCGCCAGCGCGCAGGAGCGCGGGTGCCGCGCGAGGAAGCGCTGGCGTTCGGCGTCCATCAACGTCCTCAGGCGCGCCGGATCGATCGAAGCAGGGGATGAAGCCATGGCGTGAGCTTAAAACTTCGTCGGCTCGGCCACCGGAACCACCCGCGTTGGGTTCCAAAGAGCCGCTTGGTCGTCGCCTGCTCGGGCAGCCAAGCGAAATGCGGCGACGGATGCGCCGCTCAGGCTAAAGCAAGAAAAAACCCGCGTCGCACTGCGCAACGCGGGTCCATCGTCATCCGCGAGCGTTGAAACAAGTTGCGGATTTACCCCTTGGAGATGTATGCTTGGACGATGGAAACGTTTGCCTGTTGATCGGCGCGCAAAGCTCGCCCGACGCTGTTAAAAGTCGTGACGAACCCCCACCGCGTAGAGCCGTTCGTCTTTGGTCTTGACGCCGACGTTGTTTTTGACTTCGACATCGCGATAACCCGCATACAGACGGGTGCGCTTGGACAACGCGTAAGTGACCCCAAGCGCAAATCCCTGAGCTTTGGCATTTTTAGTGCCGCCGGTCGAGTTTTTGGTTTTGCTGGAGGCATAACCGGCTGAGAACGTCCATGCATCGACGGGAATCGCCACGCCGATGGCGTATTCGTTGTCGTCCCCGTTGGCCGCGGCGCCGTTGCGGTGGTTGTAAGAAGCCGACAGCGCGAAGCTGCCAAAATTGTAGTTGCCGGCCAGCACGGTATATTTGTCGCCTTTGTCTTTTTCGTTCTGGTAGCCCAGCGCGATTTCAAAGGCTTTTTCTTTGTAACCGAACTTCAGCGCGTAACGATCGGCGCTCTTGGTCTTATCTTCGTCAAAGCTGTAGTCCAAGCCGGCGTAAAAGCCGCCAAAGTCGGGCGAGTAGTAGCTGATTTTGTTGTCCAGCCGGTTGGCGTAATCCCCGCCGGATTTGAAAACCCCGTTGCTGGAGGCGGTGAACGCGGAGTCAAACACGTCAAACTTCTGGCCGACCGCGCGCACATCATCATAAACCGAAGTGCTGCGACCGAGCTTGATTTCGCCAAAACCCCCGATCAGCGACAGGCTTGATTCGCCTTTAAAGAAGGGATCTTGCGACGCGCCAGTGTCGGCGTCAAAGCGGTTTTCCAATTTGAACGCCGCTTTCAGGCCGCCCCCCAGGTCTTCCGTGCCGCGCAGTCCCCAGCGCGAGGTGGTCAAGCCGCCGTCGCCGCCTTGGAACATGCGCGTCACCGATTGACCGCGGGTGTTGTTGACCAGCTTGTTGGACGTGGCGCCCGTGCCGTTGTCTTTGATCGAGCCCACCGACAGATCGATGCGACCATAAAAGGTGACGCTGGACTGTGCCCAGGCCGACCCCGCGGTCAGCAGGGCGGCAACCGCCCAAATGGATTTTTTCATGATTGAACCTCTTGAAGGAGCGAGTAAAAGAAGCGATCGTTTTGGGTTTCGCCCGAAGCAGTCGCTATCGCGACAACGACCGACCTCCGGTTGATTCGGGCGCTATTGCAGCAGGCGTGGATGACATCGCCATGAAAGCAGACGTGAGCGTGGCATGCACGCAACAGTCCGCCTTCAACGCTCTGTCACGGCTTGCCTTCAGCATGAACGTCTGTGAAGGTCTAAAACAAGGGCAAGAAAGGGCAGCTGAGCATGCAAGCCAAGCGAGACGCAGCGCGGGGTCGGCGCTGGATGAAGGCAGGCCCATTGGCCGCCATGGGGTTGGCGTGGGGGCTTGGGTTGGCGCCCGCGTGGGCCGGCGGCTGGTTTGAGCGCGTCGCGGTGTTCGAAGCGGCGCGCAACGCCCCGGCCGGTACCGAGGCCAAGCCGGCGGTGGCCGAGATCGTGGCCGCCAGCGCCGACGGCCGCTGGCTGCTCTACACCGACAGCCAGCGCCGCGCAGTTGGCCTTGTCGATCTGCGCGACCCGGCCCGGCCGCGTCCGGGCGGTCTGATCGAGGTTTCTGGCGAGCCGACCTCGGTGGCGGTGCGCGGCCGCTACGCCTGGGTGGTGGTGGACCAGACGACCGATCACGCGATGCCGCAGGGCGAACTGCTGGCGTTGGACTGGCGGCGCGGGCGCGTGGTGGAGCGCTGCCCGCTTTTCGGGCAACCCGATGCCATTGCGTTCGACCCGCAGGGGCGTCATGCGGTGATCGTGATCGAGAACGAACGTGACGAGAAGCTCGACAAGGGCAAGCTGCCGCAGCTTCCCGGGGGCAACCTGTCGATCGTGCCGGTGCGCGCCGGCGGCCTGCCGGATTGCACGCGGATCCACCCCGTCTCGCTAAGCGGTCTGGCGGCGGTGGCGCCACAGGATCCGGAGCCCGAGTTCGTGCACGTCAACCGGCAGGGGCTTGCGGTCGTCTCCCTGCAGGAGAACAACCATCTGGTGCTGGTGGACGTGGCGCGGCGGCAAGTGGTCGGCCACTTCAGCGCCGGCGCGGTGGATCTGGACGGCATCGACGCGACCACCGATGGGCGCATCGTGTTGAATGAGCGGCGCACTGGGCTCGTGCGCGAGCCGGATGCCGTGGCGTGGCTGGACGACGAACGCTTTGTCACCGCCAACGAGGGCGACTGGGTCGGCGGCTCGCGCGGCATCACCATCTTCGACCGCCAGGGGCGCGTGCTGTGGGACAGCGGCGCGTTGCTGGAGCACTGGGCGGTGCGGCTCGGGCACTATCCGGACAAGCGCTCGCGCGCCAAGGGCAACGAGCCGGAAGGGCTGGCGGTCGGCACCTTCGGCGGTCAGCGGCTGTTCTTCGTCGGCTCGGAGCGCTCCAGCCTTGTGACGGTGTGGCACGACGAGGGGCCGGGGCGCGCGCCGATGCCGCTGCAGGCGCTGCCGGCGTTGCAGGGGCCGGAAGGCCTGCTGGCGCTGCCCAAGCGCGGCCTGCTGGTGGTGGCCAGCGAAGTGGACAAGGGCGCCCGGGCTGGTCTGACCATCTACCGCTGGGTCGAGCGGCCCCGCGACGCCGCGCCGCCGTACCCGATGCTGCAGTCCGACGACGACGCGCAGGGCCGCCCGATCCCGTGGGGGGCGCTGTCGGGGCTGGCGGCCGATCCGCAGCGCCCGGGCCGGCTGTGGGCGGTGTCGGACAGCTTCTTTGCCGAAACCTACCTGTATGAAATCGACGCCACGCGCCATCCAGCGCGCATCGTGCGGCGTCTGACCGTGACCCGCGACGGCCAGCCGGTCGGCTACGACGGCGAGGGGATCGCGGTGCGTGCGGACGGCGGTTTCTGGCTGGCCTCGGAAGGCGACCCCGACGCCAAGGGCGCGCCGCGGCCCAATCTGCTGATCCAGCTCGACGCCGAGGGGCGCGTGGTGCGCGAGGTGGCGCTGCCGGAAGCGATCGCGCGCCACGCCACCCGCTTCGGCCTGGAAGGCGTGGCGGTGACGGGCCGCGGCGCCGACGAGGCCGTCTGGGCGATCGTGCAGCGCGAGTGGAAGGACGACCCCAAGGGCCACGTCAAGCTGTTGCGCTATCGGCCTGCCAGCGGCGAATGGGGCGTCTGGCACGTGCCGCTGGAGACGCCGCGACTCGAGGGCTCGTGGGTGGGCATGTCGGAGCTGGTGGCCGTCGGCGACGACGCCTTCGTGCTGATCGAGCGCGACAACCAATTTGGCCCGCAAGCGCTGAAGCGGCTCTCGTTCGTGTCGGTGCGCGGCGTGGCCCCCGCGGCCCCGGGGCAGTCGCCGGTGCCGGTGCTGGCCAAGCGCCTGGTGCGCGACGTCGTGCCGGATCTGGCGGCGCATGGCGGCTTCGTGCCGGACAAGCTGGAGGGGCTGACCCGCGACGCCGCGGGCCATTGGTTTGCCGTTACCGACAACGACGGGGTGGACGGCAGCAATGGCGAGACGATGCTGCTGCGCTGGCCGACGCTTGCGCTGCCGTAAAGAGCAGGAGGTCGCGGCCTCGGGGCGGGCTTGCGATGGCAAGAGCTTGGACCGGCTGGCGGATCAAGCGAGCCGGCTCGCAAGCTTTATTTGGATTCGATGGTGCGCGGGTTTGTGGTTTCAGAAAAAGCCTGAGCGATCAATCAACGGCATAGGAAATTTCGAACACGGCATACTCCCCGGGGTTGTATAGTGACACCTGCAGCGGCGCCTTTCTGCCCTGCAATCACATGGAAAAGGAGTGTGTCATGGAAAATGCCGTGATCGGTTTGCCGCGCATCAACGAACCCGCCCCTGATTTTCAGGTCAACACCACGCATGGCCCGCGTTCGCTGGCCGACTACAAAGGCAAGTGGCTGATTCTGTTTTCTCACCCTGCCGACTTCACGCCCGTTTGCACGACCGAGTTCATTGCCTTTGCCAAGGCAGCCGACCAGTTCAAGGCCATGAACTGCGAGTTGCTGGGCCTGTCGGTGGACAGCATCTATTCGCACCTGGCGTGGATGCAAAGCATCAAGCAGAACTTTGGCGTTGAGATTCCATTCCCGATCATTGACGATATCAAAATGGAAGTGGCTCGCGCCTATGGCATGATCCACCCTGGCGCTGCCGATACGCAAGCGGTGCGGGCGACGTTTTTCATTGATCCGGAAAGCAAGCTGCGCGCCATGGTCTATTACCCGATGACCAACGGGCGCTCCATCGACGAATTTTTGCGTCTGCTCAAAGCCATGCAGACCAGCGACGCGCACAAGGTGGCCACGCCGGAAGGCTGGACGCCGGGTTGTGACGTGATCGTGCCGCCGCCGAAGACGCCGCAGGCGATTGAAGCGCGCAAGGGCGAAGGCTACGCGATGAAAGATTGGTATTTCGCCACCAAACCGCTGTAAGCCTAAACCCATCGGCTGCCAACCTTTCGTGAATAAGGCCCCGGCCCCCAGGGCCGGGTTTTTTGACGCCTTTGAGGAGACGGGGTCATGTCCGAACAAGGCCGCTTGAGCATTGAGTCGTTTTTTGATCCGGTCACGCACACCGTGACGCATTTGGCTTGGGATCGCCAAACGGGTCACAGCGCCATCATCGACAGCGTGTTGGATTACGATCCCAACAGCGGACGCACCTCCACCGCCAGCGCCGATCGGGTGATCGAACGCGTGCGGGCTTTGGGCTTGAAAGTGCAGTGGCTGCTGGAGACGCATGTGCACGCCGATCATTTGTCGGCGGCTCCGTACCTGCAGCAACAACTGGGAGGGCAGCTGGCCATTGGGGCTGAGATCATCACCGTGCAGCAGGTTTTTGGCAAACTTTTCAACGCGGGGACGGAGTTCGCCCGCGACGGGCGCCAGTTTGATCGTCTGTTGCACGACGGCGAGACGTTCGAGATCGGAGGTTTGCCGGTGCAAGCGCTGCATACGCCGGGCCATACCCCGGCGTGCATGACCTACGTGGTCACCGACGTCGAATCCACGCCGCCGCGCCGCGTGGCTTTTGTCGGCGATACCTTGTTTAGGCCCGACTATGGCACTGCGCGCTGCGATTTTCCGGGCGGCAGCGCCCCGGCGCTTTACCGCTCCATTCAAAAGATTTTCAGCTTGCCCGATGACACCCAGCTCTACCTGTGCCACGATTACCCGGCGCCTGGGCAGCCGCCAAGCTGGGTGACGACGGTGGGCGAGCAAAAGCGCCGCAACGTGCACGTGCACCAAGGCGTGGACGAAGCCGCCTTCGTGCAGATGCGACAGCAGCGCGATGCCCAGTTGCCGCTGCCTGCGTTGATGCTGCCGTCGGTGCAGGTCAACATGCGGGCGGGCCGCATGCCGCCGCCAGAGGACAACGGGCTGTCGTATTTGAAAATTCCGGTCAATGCGCTGTGAAGAAAAAGCCGGCTTGCGGACAGGGCCGCAGGCCGGCTGCGTGGCGCGTCAGCGAGCGGGCGCAAGGCCCGCATCCTTGCACCCAGGCGCTTACAGTCCGATCACCCCGCCATCGTTTTTGGTGATGACCACGGTGGCCGAGCGCGGACGGCCGCCATCTGGCCAGCGTGAAAATTTCATCGGCTCGTCCGGGTCGCTGCGCTCACTGGGGCTTTCGCCGGGGTGCTGGATGTTGATGAACATCGTGCGCAAATCCGGCGTCATCGTGATGCCGGTCACCTCACAGCCGCGCGGGCCAACCAGGAA
Organism: Tepidimonas alkaliphilus; assembly: GCF_007556595.1. Taxonomy (GTDB): domain Bacteria; phylum Pseudomonadota; class Gammaproteobacteria; order Burkholderiales; family Burkholderiaceae_C; genus Tepidimonas; species Tepidimonas alkaliphila. The sequence goes on along the minus strand of NZ_VJNB01000006.1, from coordinate 62,583 downwards.
ACGGCGAATCTCGCCTTTGGTCGGGTCGCAGGCCAGCATTTGGTTGTTCGGCAGGTTGACGTAGTCGCCTTTGCCCAGCGTGGAGGTGGACACGTCGGTTTGGATCCACAGCACGCCGCGCGGATCGACCCAAAGGCCATCGGGGCTGCCGAAGATGTCGCCCCGAATGTTGCCTTTGGCCTCCGCGCGCGGCAACGAGGGGTCGCCTGCCAGCACGAAGTGGCTCCAGGTAAAGCGTGTGGCGTCCAGGTCGCCGCTTTCTTTCCAGCGGATGATATGACCCATGGTGTTGTTGGCGCGCGGGTTGGCCGCATCCACGCCCGGGCTCTTGTCGCGGCCGCGGTTGCTGTTGTTGGTCAGCGTGCAATAGACCTCTTTGCTGATCGGGTCCACCGCGGTCCATTCGGGGCGGTCCATTTTGGTGGCGCCCAACAGGTCGCTGGCCTGGCGCGCCTTGATCAGCACCGCGCCCTGGTTGGCAAAGCCATTGGCCGCGGTCAGCGGCCCGCGGTCGTGCACCAGCGGCAGCCACTCGCCGGTGCCGTCGGCATTGAATTTCGCCACATACAGCGTGCCGTGGTCGAGCAGGTCGCGGTTGGCGGCAAAGCCGCCGGGTTTGACGCGGTCGCGGCTGACGAACTTGTAGATGTATTCGAAGCGCGCGTCCTCGCCCATGTACACCACCGCGCGACCGTCGTCGGTGAGCGCCACCGTCGCCCCCTCGTGCGCCGCGCGGCCGAGCGCGGTGCGCTTGATCGGCGTCATCGAGGGGTCCATCGGGTCGATTTCGACCACCCAGCCGAAGCGGTTCGGTTCGTTGGGGTGCTTGGTGGCGTCAAAGCGCTCGTCGAACTCGTGCCAGCGGTAGCCCGCGCCGCCCTTCTTCAGGCCCCAGCGCTTGCCATGTTCGTCGGGGTTGTCCGGCCCATGGAAGTAATTGATGAAGTTTTCCTCGCAGGTCAAGTAGGTGCCCCACGGCGTGTAGCCGTTGGCGCAGTTGTTGAGCGTGCCCAAGACCCGCGTGCCGGTTGGATCGGCGGCGGTTTTCATCCAGGTGTGGCCGGCGGCAGGGCCGCTGATCAGCATAGGGGTGGCGGCGGTGATGCGGCGCGCATACTTGGAGGGCAGCACTTGGCGCCAGCCGTTGGGGGTAGCTTCCACCTCGACGATGGACACGCCGTGCGCGGCCTGAGCCTTGCGCACTTTGTCCGCTGTCCAGGTCTTCATGCCGTCCGGGTGCAGCAGGCCATCGTCGGTATATTCATGGTTGATCGCCAACAGGCCGCGGCGGCTGCCGTCCAGCGGGAAGTAGGCCATCCCATCGTGATGCATGCCGAGCTGCACCGCCTGCTCCTCCGCGCTGTTGGAACCATCCGGCTTGAAGGCCGGCATCTTGCCGGCGATGCCGACGGGGTCGCCCCAGCGGCAAATCACGCGCGCGGTGTAGCCTGGCGGCACCAGCACGTCGTCCACATCGCGCATCGGCACGCTGGCAAAGCCAATGTCGCGGCCCAGCGCTGCGGCTTTGGACGAGCCGGTGCTGGCGCAGCCGGCCAGCAGGCCGCCGCCGAACAGCGCCGCCGTGGCGCTGGCCAGCGCCCCGCGCACGAAGATGCGCCGCGCCGGATCCGACACGTCGTAAATGGTTGGATTGGCGCTGCGGTTGGAGTTTTCCATCAGGTCAAAATCTTTGGCCATGGCAGAGTCCGATCTTGCAACAGTGACACGTCGTCCCGCGCCCGTGCGGGCGTGCCCGCATTGTTTGGAGCCTGCATGACCGTAGCGTGACAAAGCCCCGCGGCGCGCCCCCGGTGGCCCTGGCGGCGCCACAGCCAATGGCGCGGATCGGCCACGCGGTAGGCCGTATCGTGCGCCAACCTTGCTGAGCCGGGCGGCTTGCCGCTGTTGCGTGAGATGCTTATGACCTGGATGCGCCCTAGTTTGTTGCGCTCGGATACCCAGCTCAACACCGATAGCTACTACGAAGCCAGCGTGCGCCGCCCGCCCCCGCAACCTGCCCTGCGCGGCAGCGTGCACGCCGATGTGGTGGTGGTGGGCGCCGGGTTGGCAGGGCTGAGCGCGGCGCTGGAGCTGGCCGAACGCGGCCGCCGCGTGATCGTGCTGGAAGCCGGTCGCGTCGGCGGCGGCGCCAGCGGCCGCAACGGCGGGCAGGCCCTCGTCGGCTACGCCAGCGGCATGGCGCCGTTTGAGCGCCAGCTTGGCCGGGATCTCGCGCGTCAGGCATGGCAATGGTCGCTGGAGGCGGTGGAGCTCATCGAGCAGCGTGTGCAGCGCCATCGCATCGACTGCGAATGGCGCCGCGGCTATGTCTATGTGGCCGATCGCCCGCGCAAGGCGCGCCAGCTGCGCGCCGAAATGGAGGCGCTGGCGCGCGACTACGACTTCGCCACTGAGTGGGCCGAGGGAGCGGCGCTGCGCGCCTGGGTGGACAGCCCGCGCTACGTCGCCGCCGCGCTGGAGCGCGTCTCCGGGCATCTGCATCCGCTGAAATACACCTTGGGCTTGGCCCAGGCGGCGCTGCAAGCTGGCGCCGTGCTGCACGAAGGCAGCGCCGTGCGGCGGCTGGAGCGCACCGCCACGGGCGTGCGCGCGGTGACCGATGCCGGCGAGGTGCAGGCCGAGCTGGCGGTGGTGGCGGGCAATTGCTTGCTGCCGGAGCATGGGCCTGGCGTGCTGCCCTCGATCCACGCCCGCGTGATGCCGGTGGGCACCTACATCGTGGCCACCGAGCCGCTGGAGCCGACGCGGGCGGCGGCGTTGATTCCGAGCCGCGCGGCGGTGTGCGACAACAATGTCGTGCTGGATTATTTTCGCGTCAGCGCCGACCACCGGCTGCTGTTTGGCGGACGGGTCAGCTACACGACGATGACGCCGCCACGGCTGCGCCAGACCCTGCAGCGGCGCATGGAGGCGGTGTTTCCGCCATTGCGCGGCGTGCGCCTGACGCACTTGTGGGGCGGCTTTGTGGACATCACGATGGATCGCGCGCCCGATTTTGGGCGGATCAGCGATCGCATCTATTACTTGCAGGGCTTTAGCGGTCACGGCGTGGCGCTGACCGGGTTGGCTGGCCGCTTGGTGGCCGAAGCAGTATGCGCGCAGACTGAGCGCTTCGATGTGCTGGCGCGTCTGCGCCACCTGCCCTTTCCCGGCGGGCCATGGCTGCGCACGCCGCTGCTGGCGCTGGGCATGGCTTGGCATCGCTTGCGCGACGCCTTGGGTTGAACCTGACCGGATTGCAAGGCGGTGCTCGGATGACCTTGTCGCTTTCCCCCAACCCTGATGCCTGGGCGCTGGTGCAAGCTTACGAGGCGCAGCGTCATCTCTGGCCCGAGGCGCCAAAGGCCAGCCACGCGCCGCAGCTGCTGCACAGCCTGGATGAGCTGCTGCCCCTGGCCGATGCTTTGCTGCTGGATGCGTTTGGCGTGCTCAACCTCGGCGCGCAAGCGATCCCAGGCGCGGCCGCGGCGCTGGCGCGCGCCCGGGCCGCCGGGGTGGCGGTGCGGGTGGTGAGCAACGCGGCCAGCGTGCCCAAAGCCGCGCTGCTGGAACGCTACCGCGCCATGGGCTTTGATGGGGCTGCCGAGGAGTGGATCACCAGCCGCGACGTCACCGTGGCCGCGCTGCAGGCGGCCCCGCCAACTTGGCGCTGGGCGGTGGTGACCCCGCCGCAAGCGCCGCTGGACGATTTGCCGCTGCGCCAGGTGCGCCGCTGCGGTGACGGGCAGCTCTTCGACGGCGACGACGCGGTGCTGTTTTTGGCCTCGCAAGGTTGGGATGAGGCGGCGCAAGCGCGGCTGGAGGCTGGCTTGCGCCAGCAGCCGCGTCCGGTCTGGGTGGCCAACCCGGATTTGATCTCCCCGTGGGAGCGCGGCTGGGTGCGCGAGCCCGGCGGCTGGTGCGCCGGGTTGGAAGCCCGCACCGGCGCGCCGGTGCAGCGTCTGGGCAAGCCCTACCCAGCCATCTTTGAACGCGCGTTGGCGACGTTGCCGCAGCCGGTGCGCCGCGATCGCGTCTGGATGCTGGGCGACACCCTGCACACCGATGTCCTGGGCGCGCTGGCCAGCGGGCTGCGCGCGGCTTGGGTGACCGGCGCCGGCGCCAGCGCGGGCTTGGACTGGGCGCGCGCCAGCGCCCTGACCGGCATTGTGCCGCATGCGGTGCTGCCGTTCTTGGGGCCGGCTTAGCGCCCTGAGGGCAGCGCCTGCTGCACCACTTCGGCCAAGCGCCGCGCGCAGGGCTCAATCAAGGCCGGCTGCGCGTAGCCGTAACCGATCAGCAGCCCGCGCAGGTCGCCCCGCGTCAAACAATACGCCGACAAAGGCCGCACCGTGATGCCCTCGGTCGCCAGACGCTCGGCGATGGCGGCATCATCGACGCAGCTTGGCAGCTGCAAGCACAGATGCAACCCTTGGGCGGCCCCGTTCAACGCCACGCCGGGCTGCGCCAACAAGGGCTGCAGCGCCTGCAGCAGCTGGGCCCGTCGTGCGGCATACACCTGGCGGGCTCGGCGCAGCGCGCTGGCCAGATGGCCTAGTTCAATGAATTCCGCTAGCGCCGCTTGCAGCGGCAGCTGGCCCGGGCGGTTGAGGTCGTAGTGCGCCTGGCGAAAGTCGTCCACCAGCGCGCGCGGCGCCACCAGGTAGCCCAGCTTCAAGCCCGGATAGAGCAGTTTGGAGAAGGTGCCCAGGTAGCAGACCCGTCCGTCCAGATCCAAGCCGGCCAGCGCCGCGATGGGCGGCGCGTCAAAGCGAAATTCACTGTCGTAATCATCCTCCAGCACCCACGCCCGGTGACGGGCCGCCTCGGCCAGCAGCGCGCGGCGGCGCGCCAGCGGCATGACCGCGCCGGTGGGGTATTGATGCGACGGCGTGACATAGATCAGCCGGGGCGCCGGGGCTGGCTGTGCGGGAGGAGCCCAGCCGTGCGCGTCCACCGGCAGCGGGTGCAGCCGCAGCCCGCAGGCGTCCAGCGCCTTGACCGCGCCCCAGTAGGCCGGATCTTCGATCCAGACGGTGTCGCCCTCGTCGGCCAACAGGCGCGCGCACAGCTCCAGCGACTGCTGGGTGCCGCTGGTGATGATGACCTGCTCAGGTTCCAGCCGCACGCCGCGCGCGATGCGCAGGTGATCCGCGACGGCGCGGCGCAGCGGCCCGTAGCCGCCAGAGGTGGTGTAGTCCAGCATCTCCGGGCGCGCGCCGCGCCAGTGCTTGTTTTGCAGCCGCTGCCACAGCGCCAGCGGGAAGGCGCTGAAGTCCGCGGGCCCTGGCGTGAACGGTTGCAGCTCCAGGTGCTGCGCGTTGCGCGTGCGCGCCAGCCGTTGCCCGCGCTGCGACAGCCCAGCCCAGCGGATCGCGGGGGCGCGCGGCTTGGCCGCGCTCAAGCCCGCGGGGGGCTCGGCCACGAACGTGCCACTGCCGACGCGCCCGCGCACATAGCCTTCGGCGGCCAGCTGCTCCAGCGCCGCCACCACCGTGTTGCGTGACACACCTAAGTCCTGCGCCAGTTCGCGGCTGGAGGGCAAGCGCGCGCCGGCCGCCAAACGCCCATCGGCGATGGCGCGGCGCAGGGTCTCGGCCAGTCGGCGGTGCAGGGGCAAGCCGCTCTTGCGGCCCGCAGGCCCGTCATCGCGAGCAAGTTCCGCCGCCAGGTGATCGGCCAGCAAAGTGGTGGACTGCGTCATGGTGGCAAAAGGGTGAAAGCCCTCAAGTGGCTCCTTGGGGTCGGCGCAAATGGCACCTGTGGTGCCCGCCTTGGGCGCTCAGAATGGCTCCATCATGCACGAAGACGCTGGGTTGCCTTGGGTTTGGATGCCGGCTGACCACCGTCTGTTGGGCGAGACGGCGCACGCGCAGCCTTACCTGGTGCTGGGCGACAAGTATGCGCGCGCGGTCAAGATCAGCGCGCAAGCGCAGCCGGTGATGTTTCCGCTCGCGGACGCCGCGCAGGTGCCGCAGCTGCTGGCGCAGGTGGACGGCGTGGTGCTGACCGGCTCGCCATCCAACGTGCATCCGCGCCACTTCGGCGAAGCGGTGGCCGACCCGCGCCTGCCGCTGGACGAGCAGCGCGACGAGGTGACGCTGGCGGTGGTGCGCGAGGCGCTGGCGCGGGACGTGCCGCTGCTGGGCATCTGCCGCGGCTTTCAGGAGATCAACGTCGCACTCGGCGGCAGCCTGCACCAGGCGGTGCACGCGCTGCCCGGGCATTTGGATCACCGCGAGCCGAAGGAGGCGCCGCTGGAGCAGCAATATGCGCCGCGCCACGAGGTGACGCTGCAGCCCGGCAGCCTCCTGCACCGGCTGGCTGGCGGCGCGCCGGTGGTGCGCGTCAACTCGCTGCACGGCCAGGGCATCAAGCGGCTCGGCCGCGGCCTGCGCGCGGTGGCGCACGCGCCGGACGGGCTGATCGAGGCGGTCGAGTTCGAGGCCGCGCACGCGTTCGCGCTGGCGGTGCAGTGGCACCCGGAGTGGCGCTGCTGGGAGGATGCGCTCTCCAGCGCGATCTTCCGCGCCTTCGGCGAGGCGGTGCGCCAGCGCCGCGCGCGCCGGCTGCGCGAGGCGCGCACCTTTGCCGCCGCGCCCGAAACCCCTGCCTGAGGGTCGGTCGTGCGCGGGCTGGACGCCGCGCGTCGCTCGCGCCGACAATGTTTCCGCACCCGGCGGCAGCGCGCCGCCGCCCCCGCGGGGGCTACGGAGAAGACCATCATGAGCAGTGCCAAGCAACTCAAGTCCTTCAATGATCTGGAGCAGTGGCTCAACGAGCGCCGCGTCACCGAGGTCGAGTGCCTGGTGCCCGACCTCACTGGCGTGGCGCGCGGCAAGATCCTGCCGCGCGAAAAGTTCACCGAGGACCGCGGCATGCGCCTGCCGGCCTCGGTGGTGGCGATGAGCGTCACCGGCGAGCAGCCCTCCAGCGGGCCCTATTACGACGTCATCGACCCGACCGAGCGCGACATGCAGCTGCGCCCCGACCCGTCCACCGCGCGCATCGTGCCGTGGGTGGCCGACCCGACTGCGCAGGTCATTCACGACTGCTTTGACCACAGCGGCAAGCTGATCCCGTATGCGCCGCGCAGCGTGCTGCGCCACGTCTGCGGGCTGTTCGACGCGCTGGGGCTGCAGCCGGTGGTGGCGCCGGAGCTGGAGTTCTACCTCACGGCGCGCAACACCGACCCCAACACGCTGCTGCACCCGCCCATTGGCCGCAGCGGTCGCGCCGAGACCTCGCGCCAGGCGTACTCGATCGATGCGGTCAACGAATTTGACCCGCTGTTTGAAGAGCTCTACGACTGTTGCGAAAAGATGGAGCTCAACGTCGACACCCTGATCCACGAGGTCGGCGCCGGGCAGATGGAGATCAACTTCTTCCACGCTCACCCGCTGGAGCTGGCGGACGAAGTCTTCCTGTTCAAGCGCACGGTGCGCGAGGTGGCGCTGCGCCACGACATGTACGCCACCTTCATGGCCAAGCCGATCGCCGGCGAGCCCGGCAGCGCGATGCACATTCACCAGAGCCTGGTGGACAAGGCAAGCGGCCGCAACGTCTTCAGCAACGAGGACGGCAGCCCTTCCGAGGTGTTCTACCACTACATCGGCGGGCTGCAGCGCTACATCCCGGCGGCGATGGCGCTGGTGGCGCCCTACGTCAACAGCTACCGCCGGCTGGCGCGCCACACCGCCGCGCCGATCAACATCGAGTGGGGGCACGACAACCGCACGGTCGGCATCCGCTCGCCGATCGCGCCGCCGCAGGCGCGCCGGCTGGAAAACCGCGTCATCGGGGCGGATGCCAACCCCTACATCGCGATGGCGATGACGCTGGCCTGCGGCTACCTCGGCATCGTGCACAAGATCAAGCCCAAGCCGGAGATGCGCGGCGACGCGTACCTGTCGCCGTATGCGCTGCCGCGCAGCCTGGGCGAGGCGCTGGACTGGCTGCGCCGCGAGCCGGACCTGCACCATGTGCTGGGCGAGGAGTTCATCACGATCTACACCGAGATCAAGGAACTGGAGTTCGAGGAGTTCATGAAGGTGATCTCGCCGTGGGAGCGCGAGCACCTGCTGCTGCACGTCTGACCCCGCGCGCGGCCGCCGCAGTCGGCGACCGCCCCGCCCAAAGGAGACCCGCGATGACCGCCGTGGCCGAACCCGACCTCAAGCACGAGCTGCGCGCGCTGGATGCGGCGCACTTCTTGCACCCATTCACCGACCACGCGGCGCTGGCCGCCAAGGGGGTGCGCGTCATCACCCGCGCCGAGGGCATCTGGATCTGGGACGCCGACGGCCACCGCATTCTGGACGGCATGAGCGGGCTGTGGTGCGTCAATGCCGGCTACGGCCGCCGCGAACTGGCCGAGGCCGCCTACCACCAGATGCGGACGCTGCCGTTCTACAACACGTTTTTCCAGACCACCACCGAGCCGCCGGTGCGGCTGGCGCGGCGCCTGACCGAGCTGGCCCCGCCGGTGGACGGGCGGCGCTTCACGCACGTGTTCTTCACCAGCAGCGGCTCGGAGGCCAACGACACCCACGTGCGGCTGGTGCGCCGCTACTGGGACCTGATGGGCCAGCCGCAGCGCAAGGTCATCATCAGCCGCTGGAACGCCTACCACGGCTCGACGGTGGCCGCCGCGTCGCTGGGCGGCATGCGCGCCATGCACGAGCAGGGCGACCTGCCGATCCCCGGCATCGTGCACATCGAGCAGCCCTACTACTGGCAGCACCGCCAGCCCGGCGAGACGCCCGAGGCGTTTGGCGTGCGCGCGGCGCGCTGGCTGGAGGAAAAAATCCTCGAGGTCGGCCCGGACAAGGTGGCGGCCTTCATCGCCGAGCCGGTGCAGGGCGCCGGCGGCGTCATCATCCCGCCTTCGACCTACTGGCCCGAGGTGCAGCGCATCGTCGAGCGCTACGGCATCCTGCTGATCAGCGACGAGGTGATCTGCGCCTTCGGACGGCTCGGCCACTGGTTCGCCTACGAGCGCTTCGGCATCAAGCCCGACCTGGTGACGTTTGCCAAGGCGGTCACCAGCGGCTACGTGCCGCTGGGCGGCGTGCTGGTGGGCGAGCGCGTCGCGCGCGTGCTGGTGGAAGGCGGCGAGTTCACACACGGCTACACCTACAGCGGCCACCCGGTGGCCTGCGCGGTGGCGCTGGCCAACCTCGACCTGATGCAGCGCGAGCGCCTGCCCGAGCGCGTGCGCGACGACACCGGGCCGTACCTGGCCGAGCGCTTCGCGACGCTGGCCGACCACCCGCTGGTGGGCGTGGCGGAAAGCTGCGGCATGGTGGCCGGGTTGATCCTGACGCGCGACAAGGCGACGCTGGAACCTTTCCCCGAGGACTGGGAAGTCGGCCTGTTGTGCCGGCAGCACTGCTTCGACACCGGCGTGGTGATGCGCGCGGTGGGCGCGCGCATGATCATTGCGCCGCCGCTGGTGATGACGCGCGCCGACATCGACGTCATGATCGACCTCATTCGCCGCGCGCTGGACGCCACGTGGGCGGATTTGCAACGCCAGGGCCGCGTCTAGGGCAAACCCTGTCCTACAATGCCTTGCGAGATCATGATCGGGCGTCGGGTGGGCATCGGTCCGCACCGGCCTGTTGGGCTGGGGCGCGCGCTCCGGCCTGTTGTGCGTTGCTTTTCGACAGGAGTGTGGACATGAAACAACGTCTGCTCGCGCTCGCCCTGGCCGCGGCGTTCGTCGCCGGCTGTGGCAAGAAGGAAGAACCGGTGGCCCAGCCCGCCCCGGCGCCGGCCCCCGCGGTCGCCCAGGCCCCGGCCGGCCCGGTGCTCGACGACGAGAAGGTGCTCAACATCTACAACTGGCCGGACTACATCCCGGACGGCATGCTGGAGGCGTTCGAGAAAGAAACTGGCATCAAGGTCAACTACGACACGTTTGAGACCAACGAGGCGCTGCACGCCAAGCTGGTGGCCGGCAACACCGGCTACGACATCGTCGTGCCGGGCAGCGTGTTCGCCAAGCCGCAGATCGAGGCGGGCCTGTTCCAGCCGCTGGACAAGAGCAAAATTCCCAACTACAGCAACCTCGATCCGGCGGTGATGAAGGTGCTGGAGCGCGTCGATCCGGGCAACCAATACCTGGTGCCGTGGGGCTGGAGCTTCACCACCGTTGGCATCAACAAGCAGAAGGTCGAGAAGGCCCTGGGTGGCATGCCGATGCCCGACAACGCCTGGGACCTGGTGTTCGACCCGAAGTACACCGCCAAGCTCAAGAGCTGCGGCATCGCCTACCTCGATTCGCCCACCGAGATCATCCCGGTGGCGCTGCACTACATCGGCAAGGACGCCTACTCCAACGATCCCGAGGACTACAAGGCCGCGGTGGAGATGCTGAAGAAGGTCCGCAAGGACATCCGCATCTTCAGCTCGACGATGATCGACGACATCGCCAGCGGCAAGGCCTGCGCCGTCATCGGCTGGGCGGGCGACATCAACATCGCCGCCAGCCGCGCCGCCGAGACCGGCTCCAAGGACGAGATCGTGGCGCTGCTGCCCTCCACCGGTGCGCTGGCGTTCTTCGACACGATGGCGATCCTGAAGGACGCCAAGCACCCGAACAACGCGCACGCGTTCATCAACTTCTTCCTCAAGCCCGAAAACGCCGCCGCGATGGCCAACGAGATGGGCTACAACACCGGCAACACCAAGGGCCGCGACCAGATGAAGCCGGAGGTGGTCAACAACCCGTCGATCTTCCCGCCGGCCGACTACATGCCCAAGCTGATCCAGCCCAGCAGCTACACCAACGAGGCGCGCGAGGCGATGGCCTCGGCCTACAACGCGTTCAAGCGCGGCAAGTAAGGCGGCTGACCGCGCCACGCTGCTGATCATGGCGCCACGGGCTGTTCTCCCTTTGTGGGCAGGCAGCCCGTTGTCGTTTGCGGCTCCATCGCTGAATCACCAGCCCCGCCCCAAGCCAGAGGCGCGCTTTCATGGGATTGAGAGACATCATGGCTGAAGCCCCGCGAGTTCCGGTCGATGCGGAGCACTACCTGGTCACCGAAAAGCTGGTCAAAAAATTTGGTCAGGTGGTGGCGGTCGATGAGGTGTCGCTGTCGGTGCGCAAAGGCGAGATCTTCGCGTTGCTCGGCAGCTCCGGTTGTGGCAAATCGACGCTGCTGCGCATGCTGGCGGGCTTTGAGACCCCGACCTCTGGTCGTATCCTCTTGGGCGGGCAGGACGTGGCGGGCCTGCCGCCTTATGAGCGACCGGTCAACATGATGTTTCAGAGCTACGCGCTGTTTCCGCACCTGGACGTGTGGGAAAACGTCGCCTTCGGCCTCAAGCGCGAGGGCCTGCCGAAGGCCGAGATCGCCAAGCGCGTGGACGACATGCTGGCGCTGGTGCAGCTGTCGGCCTACGCGCGGCGCAAGCCGCACCAGCTCTCTGGCGGCCAGCAGCAGCGCGTGGCGCTGGCGCGCAGCCTGGCCAAGCGGCCCAAGCTGCTGCTGCTGGATGAGCCGCTGGGCGCGCTGGACAAGAAGCTGCGCGAGCAGACGCAGTTCGAGCTGGTCAACATCATCGAGCAGGTCGGCGTGACCTGCGTGATGGTGACGCACGACCAGGAAGAGGCGATGACGATGGCCAGCCGCATCGCCGTCATGAGCAAGGGCCGCGTGCTGCAGGTCGGCACGCCGCAGGAAATGTATGAATTTCCGGCCAACCGGTTCGTGGCGGACTTCATCGGCAGCGTCAACCTGTTCGACGGCACGCTGGCGGTGGACGAACCGGACCACTGCGCGATCGACGCGCCGATCGGCCGCATCCACGTCGGCTACGCCACCACCGGCACGCTGGGCATGCCGATCAGCGTGGCCGTGCGGCCAGAAAAGATCGAGATCGCGAAGCACCGCCCCGACGGCGTGGCCTGCAACCTGTTCCAGGGCCGCGTCAAGGAAATCGCCTACTACGGTTCCTACAACGCCTACATCGTGGTGACGCCGCAGGGGCACAAGGTGCGCATCACCGAGGCCAACACCTCGCGCCACGACCTGTCGGACATCACTTGGGACGACGAGGTTTGGTTCTGGTGGCACGACACCGCCGGCGTCGTGCTGCGCGATTGAGCTGTGCAATCCAGGAGCGTGCCGCCATGGCCGAGTCGAATGCTTCCTCCGCCTTGACGCTGCCGATGCCAGGCCGGCGCTTTGTGATTGCCGTGCCGTTTGCGTGGCTTACGGTGTTTTTTCTGCTGCCGTTTTTGATTCTGCTCTACATCAGCTTCGTTGATATGGGCGACGGCATCGATCCGTTTCGCCCGCTGTGGGACGAAGCCGCCGGCGTGCTGCGCCTCAAATACGAAAACTACTGGACGATTTTCAAGGCCGAATGGGACGGCCCGCTGTTTCGCACGCTCTACGTCGAAGCCTACGTGCGCTCGGTGGTCTATGCCGGCATCACCGCCACGCTGTGCCTGCTGATCGGCTACCCGTTCGCCTACTTCATCGCGCGCAGCCCGGCCTCGGTGCGTCCGGCGCTGCTGCTGATGGTGATGTTGCCGTTTTGGACCTCGTTTTTGCTGCGCGTCTATGCATGGAAAGGTATTTTGGCCGATGCAGGCATTCTCAATCGGTTTTTGATGGCCATCGGCCTGATCGACGAGCCGCTGCACCTGCTCTACACCAACGTGTCGATGCTGGTGGGCATGACCTACGTCTATCTGCCGTTTATGGTGCTGCCGCTCTACGCCACCTTGGTCAAGCTCGACTGGCGGCTGCTGGAGGCCGCCTACGACCTCGGCGCCACGCCGTGGAAGGCGTTTTGGCTGGTGACGGTGCCGCTGTCCAAGGCCGGCATCATCGCCGGCTTCATGCTGGTGTTCATCCCGTCGGTGGGCGAGTTCGTCATCCCGTCGCTGCTGGGCGGCCCGGAAAACCTCATGATCGGCCGCGTCGTCTGGGACGAGATGTTCACCGCCAACAACTGGCCGCGCGCCGCGGCCTTGGCGGTGGTGATGATCGCGCTGATTGTGGTGCCGCTGGCGATCTACTACCGCTACAGCGGCGAGCGCGCCGCCGCCGCGCAGCACTGAACCGGGGGCTTGGGGCATGGGCAACCTCTTCGCGCGCCATTTCGGCAAGGGCTGGCTGCTGCTGGTGTTCGCGTTTTTGTATGCGCCGCTCGTGTTCATGATCGTGTTTTCGTTCAACAGCACGCGGCAGGACGCGGTGTTCACCGGCTTTTCGCTGCGCTGGTACGAGGCGCTGCTGGACGACAGCAAGATCGTCAACGGCTTCTTCGTCTCGCTGAAGGTGGCGCTGACCACCGGCGTGCTGTCGGCGGTGCTGGGCACGTTTGCGGCCTTTGTGCTGGTGCGCTACCAGCGCTTCTGGGGGCGCACGCTGTTTTCCGGCATGGTCAACGCGCCGCTGGTGATGCCGGAGGTCATCATTGGACTTTCGCTGCTGCTGCTGATGGTGGGGGCGCAGAACGTCTTCGGCTGGCCGCAACGCGGCATGCTGACCATCATCCTCGGCCACACGCTGATGGGCATGGCCTACGCGATGGTGGTGGTCCAGTCGCGTCTGCGCGAAATGGATCGCCGCATCGAGGAGGCGGCGATGGACCTGGGCGCGCGGCCGCACCAGGTGTTCTTTCTCGTCACGTTGCCGAATATCGCGCAGGCGGTGCTGGCGGCCTTCCTGCTGTCGTTCACGCTGTCGTTCGACGACGTGGTGATCTCCGAATTTCTTTCCGGCCCCGGCGTCAACACGCTGCCGCAGGTGATCTTCGGCTATGCGCGCCGCGGCATCAACCCCACCATCTACGCCGCCGCCACGATCCTGATCGTCGTCGTCACCACCGTCATCGTCAGCTACGCGGTGTGGGTGGCGCGCGCCACGCGCCGGCGCGAGCGCGAAATGGCCGCCGCGCTGCAGGGGTAAAGCCGCAACCGGCGTCACGGCGGCGCGCACCCCGCTACGCTGGCGCGCCATGAGCGAGCAGTCTTCGCTGTCGGCGCTGGGAGACGCGGTCGATGCAGTCCCCGCATCGGGCCAGCACACCAGCCCCCGGTTGCGCGCGGATTTTGCCACCGCGTTGCCGGAGCTGGCCATCCCTTGGTCGGCGCGGCGCTGGCCGGCCCCCGCGCTGCTGACGCTGGAGGAGCCGCTGGCGCAGGCACTGGGCTGGTCCCCGGCGTGGCTGCGCGGCCCGCAGGGCGTCGCGTTCCTCACCGGGCAGGCGCTGCCGCCGGGGGCGCGTCCGGTGGCGCAGATCTACGCCGGGCACCAGTTCGGCGGCTGGGTGCCGCGGCTCGGCGACGGGCGCGCGCTGCTGCTCGGCGAAGCCGAGTTGGCCACCCCCGCCGGGCCGCGCCGCGTGGACGTGGCGCTCAAGGGCAGCGGCCCGACGCCGCTTTCGCGCGGCGGCGACGGGCTGGCGGCGCTGGCGCCGATGCTGCGCGAGGCGCTGGTCAGCGCCGCGATGCATGCGCTGGGCATCCCGACCACGCGCGCGCTGGCGGTGCTGGCCACCGGCCAGACGGTCTGGCGCGACGGCGAGCCGCTGCCCGGCGCGCTGCTGGTGCGCGTGGCCGCCAGCCACCTGCGCGTCGGCACCTTCCAGTGGGTGGCGGCGCAGGGCGATGCGGTGCTGCTGCGCCGGCTGCTGGCCTTTGCGCTGCGCCGCCACGACCCGGATCTGGCCGCCGCGCTGCCGCCGGTGCCGGAGGGTGGCGTTCCGGAGGTGCCGGCGGAGGTGGCGCTGGACTGGCTGCGCGCGGTGGTGGCGCGGCAGGCGCGCCTGGTGGCGCAATGGATGGCGGTCGGCTTCATCCACGGCGTCATGAACACCGACAACATGGCCATCGGCGGCGAGACGATCGACTACGGCCCGTGCGCGTTCATGGAGGCGTTCGACCCCGCCACCGTGCACAGCTCGATCGACCACGGCGGGCGCTACGCCTGGGGCAACCAGCCGCGCATCGCGGCGTGGAACCTGGCGCGGCTGGCCGAGACGGTGCTGCCGCTGCTGCACACGGACGAGGAACAGGCGGTGGCGCTGGCCACCGAGGCGGTGCGCGGCTTCACGCCGGCGTGGCGGCGCGCGTGGCGCGCGGCGATGCGCGCCAAGCTTGGCCTGACGCCGCCCGGGGCGGCGCCCGCCGCCGGCCCCTGGGCGTGGCAGGACGACCAGGGGCTGGATGACGCTTGGGCGGCCGACGACGACGCGCTGATCGCCGACTGGCTGGCGCGGCTGCAGGCGCAGGAGGCGGACTGGACGCTCGTGCACCGGCGGCTGGCGGAGGTGGCCGCCGCCGTGGACGACGGCGAGACGGCGCGGCTGGCCGCGGCCCGTGCGGCGCTTTCCCCCCTGCTGCGCGAGCCGGCGGCGCTGGACGGGTGGCTCGTGCGCTGGGTCGCGCGGCTGGCGCGCGGCGGCATTCCGGCGCGGGAGGTCGCCGCCGCGCTGCGCCGCGCCAACCCGGCGGTGATCGCGCGCAACCTGCGGGTGGAGGAGGCGCTGGCCGCCGCGCTGCAGGGCAGCCTGGCGCCGTGGCGCGCGCTGCACGCCGCGCTGCAGCGCCCGTTC
Organism: Tepidimonas alkaliphilus; assembly: GCF_007556595.1. GTDB lineage: Bacteria > Pseudomonadota > Gammaproteobacteria > Burkholderiales > Burkholderiaceae_C > Tepidimonas > Tepidimonas alkaliphila. The sequence goes on along the minus strand of NZ_VJNB01000006.1, from coordinate 47,004 downwards.
GACGAGCCGGCCGACCCCCGCCACGCCGAGCCGGCCCCGCGCGACTGGGCGCGGCGCTACGTCACCTTCTGTGGCACCTGATGGGTGGGTGGTGGCGGACGCCTCCCGCGCGTTGGGTTTCTGTAATATCGTTGGTGTCCCGCCGAAGCCGACTCCGTTCAGATCGGAGAACTCAGGACGTGAAACCCTCCGAAGCCCTCGCAGCCCACCGCGCCGCGATCCGCCGCATCGTCGAGGCCCACCACGCCCGCAACGCGCGCGTGTTCGGCTCCGTGCTGCGGGGGGAGGACGCCGACGGCAGCGATCTCGACTTGCTGGTCGACCCGACGCCGCAGATGACCTTGTTGGATCTCGGGGCGATCCGGCACGAGCTCGGCCAGCTGCTCGGCGTGCCGGTCGACGTGCTGACGCCGGGCGCGCTTCCCTCTGGCTTCCGGATCGCCGTGCTGGCCGAGGCCGAGCCGGTATGACGCCCCGTGCCCGGCCGCGGCTGGCGGAGTATCTGGCCCACATCCTCGAGGCCATCGAGCGCATCGACCGCTATACCGCCGGTCTGGATGAGGCCGGTTTTCTGCGCGAGGCGCTGGTGCAGGATGCGGTGATCCGCAATCTGGAGATCATCGGCGAGGCCAGCCACGGCATCCTGCGGCACCACCCGGAGGTGGCCGCCGCCCATCCGGAGCTGCCGCTTGCAGCGGCGTACCAGATGCGCAACGCGATCGCGCACGGTTACTTCTGCGTCGATCTGGCGATCGTCTGGCGTACCGTCCAGCGGGACCTGCCGGACCTGCGGCGCCGTGTACAGGGGCTGGCCGCCGGGCTGGATCAGGCGGGTGAGGGCGCCGAAGGCGGCTCTCGCTGAGCGCGATGCGGTGGCGCCCGCCGGACCCATCCGGCCGGCCCGCTCCCTTCGGCGCGACGGGGATTGCCCACGCCAACCCAAGCGGTCCCCCGGCCGTGAAAGCCAGTGGCCGGGGCCGGCGCGGCGCGGGGCGGCTACGATGGCGGCGATGGCGGTGCGCCGCGCGGCAGGGGCCGCGCCGCAGTCGCCCGAGCGAGGAGACCCGGATGACGACGACCCCTTCCGAGACCCTGCCGGCCTTCGACGGCCGTGCCCTGATCGACGGCCAGCGCGTGTGGGCGCGCGACGGCCAGACTTACGCCAAGCACTCGCCGGTGGACGGCCGCCTGCTGGCGGACGTGGCGCGCGGCGGCGGCGCCGACATCGACGCGGCGGTGGCGGCGGCGCGCGCCGCGTTCGAGGACGGGCGCTGGGCGCGCCAGGCGCCGGCGGCGCGCAAGCGCGTGCTGGTGCGCTGGGCTGAGCTGATCCTGGCGCATGCCGACGAGCTGGCGCGCATGGAGACGCTGGACATGGGCAAGCCGGTGCGCTACGCGCGCAGCGTGGACGTGCACAGCGCCGCGAACTGCATCCGCTGGTACGGCGAGGCGATCGACAAGGTGTACGACGAGATCGCGCCCACCCCGCGCACCGCGCTGGCGCTGGTGACGCGCGAGCCGGTCGGGGTGGTGGGCGTCATCGTGCCGTGGAACTACCCGATGCTGATGGCGGCGTGGAAGGTCGGCCCGGCGCTGGCGGTCGGCAACAGCGTGGTGCTCAAGCCCAGCGAAAAATCGCCGTTTTCCGCGCTGCGGCTGGCGGAGCTGGCGCTGGAAGCCGGCCTGCCGCCGGGGGTGTTCAACGTCGTGCCGGGCTTCGGGCCGGAGGCGGGCAGCGCCCTGGCGCTGCACATGGACGTGGATGCGATCGCGTTTACCGGCAGCACGCGCGTGGGCAAGCAGATCCACGTCATGGCCGGCCAGAGCAACCTCAAGCGCGCCTGGACCGAGCTTGGCGGCAAGTCGCCCAACCTCGTGTTTGCCGACTGCCCGGACCTGGACCGCGCGGTGCAGGCGGCGGTGGGCAGCGTGTTCTTCAACCAGGGCGAAAGCTGCAACGCGCCGTCGCGGCTGTTCGTCGAGGCCTCCATCAAAGAAGCATTTTTGGAGCGGGCGCTCCAGCTGGTACCGCGCTACCAGCCGGCCGACCCGCGCGACCCGGCCACGGTGATGGGCGCGATCGTGGATCGCCAGCAGCTCGGCACCGTGATGCGCTACATCGAGCTTGGGCAGGCCGAGGGCGCGCGGCTGCTGGCCGGTGGGCAGGCGGTAGAGCCGGTGCCGGGCGGCTGCTACGTGCAGCCGACCATCTTCGACGGCGTGCACAACGGCATGACGATCGCGCGCGAGGAGATCTTCGGCCCGGTGCTGTCGGTGATCTCCTTTACCGACCCGCAGGACGCGATCCGCCAGGCCAACGACAGCATCTACGGCCTGCAGGCGGCGGTGTGGACGCGCGACCTCAACAAGGCGCACGCGGTGGCGCGCGCGCTGCGCGCCGGCACCGTGCACGTCAACCAGTACGACGAGGACGACATCACGGTGCCGTTCGGAGGCTTTCGCCAGAGCGGCATCGGGCGCGACAAGTCGCTGCACGCGCTGGACAAGTACACCGAGCTGAAGACCACCTGGATCCGGCTGGATGATCCTTTTTAAGGTGGGTCAGAGGCCATTGGGCTGAAGGCGCCGGGCGCTTGAGGCGCTGCGCGTTGCGACGGGGCGCGCCGGTATCATTGCTGGCCTGCCATGTCCGCTTCGCCCAGCCCCCCCACGCCTTGGCCCAGCCCTTGGTGGCTGCGCGCGTTGGCGCGTCTGCCGCTGCCGGTGCTGCGCGGCGCGGGCTGGTTGCTCGGGGCGGCGCTGTGGGCGGGCGGCGGGGCGCGGCGGCGCGTGGTGTGGCGCAATTTGGCGCTGTGCTTTCCGGCGCAGCCCTGGTGGCGGCGCGGCGTGTGGACGTGGCGCACGTTCGTGCATTTTGGCCAAGCGGTGCTGGACCGGTTGTGGTTGTGGCATGCCCCGGCTGCGGTGGTGGCGCAGCGCGTGCGGCTGGACGGCGCGCTCGATGCGTTGCGCCAGCCCGGCCCGGTGCTGGTCTTTGCGCCGCACTTCATGGGGCTGGACGCCGCCTGGACGCGGCTGACGCAGGCCATCCAACGTCGCTGGGCCGGGATGTATGCGCCGCAGACCCAAGCGCGCCTGGACGCCTGGGTGCGCGCCGGCAGGCAGCGCTTTGGCGCGCCGATGACGGTGTCGCGCCACACCGGCATGCGCGGCTTGGTGCGGGCGCTGCGGCAAGGCTACGCCGTCTATTTGTTGCCGGATATGGATTTGGGCGCGGAGGCGGCGGTCTTCGTGCCGTTCTTTGGCGTGCCGGCGGCCACCGTGACGTCGCTGGGGCGCTTGGCGGCGCTGGGGTCGGCGCCGGTGGTGCCGGTGATCGCCCGTCTCGATGCGCGCGGCTACACCGTGCGCGTGTTGCCCCCGCTGCAAGGTTTCCCCATTGGTGATGATCGCGCCGACGCCGCGCGCATGAACGAGGAGCTGCAACGCTGGATCATGGCGGATCCAAGTCAGTATCATTGGTTGCATCGGCGTTTTAAAACCCGGCCGCCTGGCGCGCCTTCGCTCTACTGAAGGGGGGCGCCAGATCGGCGGGGCCGAGGGAAAACCATGTCGCCCGCTGCCGGCTGTGCGTTGTGTGTGATGCGCGCCGCGTGCGCGCTGCAGCCGCTTTTGGACGATCTGAGGCTGACGCAAGCGCTGGTGCGCGAACGGCGTCTGACCAGCGGGGACGCCGTGATGGTGCAAGGGCAGGTGGCGCAGCAGCTGGCCACGCTCAAAGTTGGCGCGCTGATGCTGCGGCGCAATCCTGGGGTGGGCGGACCGCGCACGGTGGCGGTGCTGGGCGCTGGATACGTGCTGAGCTTGCGCGCCTTGCTCGCGCAGCGTCCCGGGGCCCATGCCGTGGCCATGGTGCCCTCGCGCGTCTGTGAGGTGCCGCTGGCGCCTCTGCGCACCTTGCTGCAGCGCTCGGCTCCCGCAGCGCGCTGGCTGGCGTTGCAGCAGCTGCGCGTGACCGAAACCCTGGCCGATTGGGCGGCGGTGGCGCGCTTGCCCGATGCCCTTTCGCGCGTGGCCGCTGCCGTGCAATTGTTGCAGCGGGAGCTGGGCACGCGCGAGGTGACGCTGCCGCCGCGCGACGATTGGGCCCAGCTGTGCGGTTGCGCGCCGGAAACCACATCGCGGATGTTGGCGCGGTTGGAGCAAGAAGGCCGACTGCGGCGCACGGGCCGAGGTCGCGTGGTCTGGCTGGGGGCGTCGCTGATGTCAAGGTCGCCGGGCTGATCCAACGCAGGATGCGTGATTTTTGTCATTTCAGGTGTCCGCGGCGTCGGTTTTTGCCCACGAGGCCTTGACGGCAACCGTGCCGACCGTCAGCCTAGGTAGATCGCTTCAGGGCGCTTGCGCGCCCGCGGAGGGAGCTGCCAATGCGCGTCAATTTGCCCGTCACCCAGCGCGAATATCCGTTCGATGGTCGTCACACCTTGCTGTCCACCACGGACCCTCAAGGGCGTATCATTTATGCCAATTCGGCTTTTGTGGCCATCAGTGGCTTCGACGCCGCTGAGCTGACCGGCCAGCCGCACAACCTCGTGCGCCATCCGGACATGCCGCCCGAGGCCTTTGCCGACATGTGGGCCACGATCAAGGGGGGCGAGTCGTGGACCGCGCTGGTGAAAAACCGGCGCAAGGATGGCGACCACTACTGGGTGCGCGCCAACGCCACGCCGATGGTGCGCGATGGGCGGGTGGTTGGCTACCTCTCGGTGCGCACGGCGCCGACGCGCGCCGAGATCGAGGCGGCTGACGCGCTGTACCGGCGCTTCCGCGAGGGCCGTGCGCAGGGGCTGGCCTTCCATAAGGGGTTGATCGTGCGCACGGGGTGGCAGGCCTGGCGCAGCCTGCCGCAGCGGCTGTCCACCGCCGCGCGCATCCGCCTGGCGGTGTGGGGTACGGCGATGCTGCCGGTGCTGGTGGGGGCGGGCATGGCAGCGCTTTCAGGATCGTGGCGGGCCGAGGGTGTGGTGGCCGCCATGGCGCTGCTGGCGGCGCTGCTGGCGGACGTGTTCCTGACGCGGCAGATCGTGGCACCGCTGCGCGCGATCCGGCGCCAGGCGCAGGCGGTGGCCAGCGGCTCGCCGGGCGATAACCTCAACCTCAACCGGGTGGACGACATTGGCATGGTGCTGCGCGCCATCAACCAGGCTGGGCTGAACCTGCGCGCGTTGGTGGACGACGTGGTGCAGCAGGTCGGCGGCATCAGCGCCGTGGCCGAGCAGATCGCGCAGGGCAACGAAGACCTGTCGGCGCGCACCGAAAGCAACGCCGCGAGTCTGGAGCAGACCGCCGCTTCGATGGAACAGCTCACCGCCACCGTCAAGCACAACGCCGACAGCGCGCAGCAGGCGAGTCAACTCGCCACCAGCGCCAGCCAGACCGCCGCCGCCGGCGGCCAGGTGGTGCAGGACGTGGTGCGCACGATGGAGCGCATCACCGCCAGCTCCCAGCGCATCGAGCAGATCGTCGCCGTCATCGACAGCATCGCCTTCCAGACCAACATTCTGGCGCTCAACGCCGCGGTGGAGGCGGCGCGCGCCGGCGAGGCGGGCCGGGGCTTTGCGGTGGTGGCTGGCGAAGTGCGTCAGCTTGCGCAGAGAAGCGCCGAGGCGGCCAAGGAGATCAAGGCGTTGATCCAGGGCAGCGTGGCCGAGGTGCGCGGCGGCGCCGAGCTGGTGGCGCAGGCCGGCGCGCGCATGGACGCCATCGTCGCGCAGGTGCGCCAGGTCACGCAGCTTGTCAATGAGATTTCCGCTGCCAGCGCCGAGCAGGCCAGCGGCGTGGCGCAGGTCGGCGAGGCGGTGGCGCAACTGGATCGCAACACCCAAAGCAACGCCGCCTTGGTGGAACAGATGACCGCGGCGGCGCGCAGCCTGCACCGGCAGGCCAAAGTTTTAGGCGATGCCGTGGCGGTGTGGCGCGGCACGGCGGCCAGGGCCAGCCCGCGCTCCACCGAAGCCCTTGAAGCCAAAGCCGTGGTTGCCGCCAATGAGCAAGAAGTTCAAGCGGCGCGATCCAGGCGTCGGCGCGCAGCGTAAACGCCGCAGCCTAAGGGAGGAACCGACCAGTGATGACGACCAAAGAGCCAACCCTGATAGACGGCAGCTGTGCGGAGTGGGCGGTGCACCCGCGCCTGCGCGAGGCGTTGGCCGAGGGCGGGTTGGGCATGGCAAATCAGGAACTCGGTCAAAAGCTGCTGGCCGCTGCGCCCGATGCCGTGTTGCTGGTCGATGGCCAAGGCACCATTGTGCTGGCCAATGCCGCGGCGCAGGCGCTCACCGGATACGATCCGCAGGCGCTGGTGGGCCGCTCGTTGGATGTGCTGCTACCCCCCGAAGTGGCCGCGCGGCATCGCGTCTGGGTGCAGCAGTTTTTTCGCCATCCCTGCGCCAGACCCATGGGTCGGGTGCCCCACTTGCGACTGCGTCATCGTCGGGGCCATGAGGTCCCGGTGGATGTGGCGCTCAACGTATGTGAGGTGGCGGGCGCGGCCTGTGCCGTGGTGTTTGTGCGCGACGCCACGCAATCGCGCCGCATGGCCGAGCTGTTGCACCATCAGGCGACCCACGATGCGCTTACAGGCCTGTTCAACCGCGCTCAATTGCATGAGTGGCTGGAGCTGACGGCGCGGCAGGCGCAGCGCGCGCAGCGTCGGGGTGCGGTGTTGCTGATCGATTTGGACGACTTCAAGGCCATCAACGACGGCTACGGCCATCATGCCGGTGATCGCGTGTTGATCGAGGTGGCGCGGCGCTTGCGCCGTCATGTGCGGGCGGCGGACGTGGTGGCGCGCTTGGGCGGCGACGAGTTCGTCGTGGTGCTGTCCGACGTCAGCGACCCGCAGGCCGCGCTGGCGGTGGGAGATAAGTTGTTGCGCGCGCTGACCGAGCCCGTGGAGCTGGAGGCGGTCGAAGTTGCGGTGGGGGCGTCGATTGGGGTGGCGCTGTTCCCGGACGATGCGCAGGCGGCTGAAGCGCTGTTGCGCGCCGCCGATTTGGCCATGTATGCCGCCAAAGAGGGTGGGCGGCGCGGCGTGGCGCGCTATGAGCCATCGATGGGGGATGCGTTGGATCAGCGGGTGCGCCTGCAGCAGCGCTTGCAACAAGCGTTGCGACGCGGCGGCTTAACCTTGCATTACCAGCCGCAGATGGAGGTGGCCGATGGCCGAGTGCACGTGGTGGAGGCGCTGTTGCGCTGGCACGATGCCGAGTTAGGGGCGGTGCCGCCGCAGCGCTGCATCGCGGCGGCCGAAGCCAGCGGGCTGATCGTGGCGTTAGGCGACTGGGTGCTGGATGAGGCCTGCCGACAAGCGCGCTGCTGGCGCGATCAAGGCGCTGACCTGCGGGTGGCGGTCAACCTGTCGGCGCAACAATTTCGCTTGCCGGATCTGCCGCAGCGCGTGCAAGCCACGCTGCAGCGCCACGCGCTGGAGGGCGCCGCACTGGAACTGGAAATCACCGAGTCACAAGCCATGAACAACCCGGCGCAAGCTTGCGCTAAGCTGCAGCAGCTGGTTTCGCTGGGTGTGGTGATTGCGCTGGATGATTTTGGCACCGGCCACTCGTCTCTGGCTCAGCTCAAGCGCTTGCCGCTGCACCGCATCAAAATCGACCGCGATTTTGTGCGCGGCGTCACCCACGATGCGATGGACGACGCCGTGGTGCGTGGCGTGGCGCAGTTGGCAAGGCTGCTCCAGTTGCAAACGGTGGCCGAGGGCGTGGAAACCGAAGAACAGCGCGGCCACGTGATCCGGTGCGGGGTAACCTCTATCCAAGGTTGGTGGCTGGCGCCAGCGTTGCCCGCTGAAGAGCTGGGACGGTGGTTGCAAGATCGGGCGGGCGAGCCATGCTTGCCGCGATCCGCAGCGCCCGCAACGCGACCCACCTAGTGTGGCTCAGCCTTCCTGTTTGGGCTCGGTTTTGCAAGTGTTGATGCCAAAGATGGCGTAGGGAGGGCACCAGCCGATCAACCCGGTGGCCAGTGGCAGGATGCCGATCCAGCCCCAAACACCGATCGTGCCGGTCGCGGTGGCAACGATCAACGCCAAACCGATGATGATGCGCAAAACGCGATCAAGGCCTCCAACGTTGCGGGTCATGATGCTCCTCCTTATCGATAACAGCAACGCCACAGTGAGCGCATCGATACGATACCTTGCACTCTACGACGTTTGTTTGACAGTTGGCAAGCCCCCGTTGCCTCGGTTGCCGAGTTTCACGTGAAACACGTCGCGCGCTGGGGCCCTTTCGGCGGCGGAGGCGCCTGACTGAGCTAAACGACCAGCTTTTGAATGAAAGGCCATGTCTGCCGCGACCGAGCTGTCTTGGGATAAGCTTAAAAGACCTCAACGCCGCACTGGCCGAGCAGGGGGACATCGATGGTTCTGCGCCTTCAGGAGATCGACCATCGGATCCGCGAGCTGCGCGAGACAGGGCGCGAGACCGACCGCCAGCTGCGCGAGCTCAAGCGCCAGATCGGCGGGTTGGGTGACAAGTTCGGCTCCTTTGGCGAGGGCGTGGCGCTGCCGACGATGGAGCGGCTGCTGCGGCGGCGCTTTCACATGGACAACGTGGCCCCGCGGCTGCGCGTGCGCCGCGACGATCGCGAGCGCGAATACGACGTGCTGGCCTGGGCCAACGGCAAGGTCAACACGGTGGTGGTGGTGGTGGAGGTCAAAAGCCGCGTCAAGCGCGAGGCGATCGGCCAGCTGATCGAGCAGCTGCAGACGCTGTTTGAGTTCCTGCCGGAACTCAAAGGAAAAGCGCGCATCGGGATTCTGGCCGGCATCGACGGGGATGCCGGGGTGGAAGAAGAAGCCCAAGCGGCAGGTCTCTACACTGCGCGCATCCGTGATGAGATGTTTGAGCTGACCACGCCCAAGCGTTTCAAGCCGCGGCGTTGGCGAGTCGTCGTTGATCGACCCCGGTGCAGGGGCGATCCCTTTCGTGGGAAAATCCAAATCAATGGGAGCAAGGCCGAGTCCTTTTTGGGACTGCGGCCTTCTGTTGCTGGAGCACTCGGCCGATGCTGTATTCGGAAGCGTTCGATGTCATCGTGGTGGGCGGCGGGCACGCCGGCACCGAGGCGGCGCTGGCTGCGGCCCGCATGGGCTGCCGCACGCTGCTGCTGACGCACAACCTCGAGACGCTGGGCCAGATGAGCTGCAACCCCTCGATCGGCGGCATCGGCAAGGGGCATCTGGTCAAAGAAATCGACGCGCTCGGCGGCGCGATGGCGCTGGCCACCGACGAGGCCGGCATCCAGTTCCGCATCCTCAACGCCAGCAAGGGGCCGGCGGTGCGCGCCACGCGCGCGCAGGCCGACCGCAAGCTCTACAAGGCCGCGATCCGGCGCCGGCTGGAAAATCAGCCCAACCTGTGGCTGTTCCAGCAGGCGGTGGACGACCTGATCGTCGAAGGGGATCGTGTCGCGGGGGTGGTGACGCAAATCGGCATTCGCTTTCGGGCCCATGCGGTGGTGCTGACCGCAGGCACCTTTCTGGATGGCAAGATCCACGTCGGTCTGCAGCACCACAGCGGCGGGCGTGCCGGCGACCCGCCGGCGGTGGCGCTGTCGGCGCGGCTCAAGGAGCTGAAGCTGCCGCAGGGGCGCCTGAAGACCGGCACGCCGCCGCGGCTGGACGGCCGCACGATCGACTGGAGCCGCTGCACCGAGCAGCCGGGCGACGGCATGCCGGGCTCCGAGACCGAGGGCCGCCCGGTGCCGGTGTTCAGCTTCATGGGGCGCCCGGAGATGCACCCGCGCCAGCTGCCGTGCTGGATCACGCACACCAACCCGCGCACGCACGAGATCATCCGCTCCGGCTTTGACCGCAGCCCGATGTTCACCGGCAAGATCGAAGGGGTCGGGCCGCGCTACTGCCCGAGCGTCGAGGACAAGGTCAACCGCTTCGCCGACAAGGACAGCCACCAGGTGTTTCTGGAGCCGGAGGGGTTGGACACGCACGAGGTGTACCCCAACGGCATTTCCACCAGCCTGCCGTTCGACGTGCAGCTGGCGATGGTGCGCTCGATCGCCGGGCTGGAGCGGGCGCACATCCTGCGTCCGGGTTACGCCATTGAATACGACTACTTCGATCCGCGGGCGCTGCGCGCCACGTTCGAGACCAAGGCGATCCGCGGCCTGTTTTTCGCCGGGCAGATCAACGGCACCACCGGCTACGAGGAGGCGGCGGCGCAGGGGCTGCACGCCGGCCTCAACGCCGCGCTGCAGGTACTGGGGCGCGAGCCGTGGGTGCCGACGCGCGACCAAGCCTACCTCGGCGTGCTGATCGACGACCTGATCACCAAGGGCGTCACCGAGCCGTACCGCATGTTCACCAGCCGCGCGGAGTATCGGCTGCAGCTGCGCGAGGACAACGCCGATTTGCGACTGACCGAGATCGGGCGCCGCCTTGGCCTGGTGGACGACGCGCGCTGGGACGCCTTCTGCCGCAAGCGCGACGCGATCGAGCGCGAGACGGCGCGGCTGAAGGCCACGTGGGCGCACCCGCGCAACGTGTCGGCGGCGGAGGCCGAGCGCGTGCTGGGCCAGCCGCTGGCGCACGAGCACAGCCTGTTCGACCTGCTGCGCCGCCCGGGGGTGGGGTACGAGGCGCTGATGTCGCTGGAGGGCGGGCGGTTCGCGCCGCCAGCGGACGGTGTTTCACGTGAAACCCTGGGCGAGCTGTATGAGGCGGTGACGGAGCAGGTCGAAATCGCCGCCAAATATGCGGGCTACATTGAGCGCCAGCGCGAGGAGGTGCAACGCGCCGCCGCTTATGAGCACTTGCGTTTGCCCGAAGACCTGGACTACATGCAGGTTCCGGCGCTCAGCATCGAGGTACGGCAAAAGTTACAGCAGCATCGTCCCGAAACGCTTGGCCAGGCCGCCCGCATTTCTGGCGTCACGCCGGCGGCGATCTCGTTGTTGCTGATCCACCTCAAACGGGGGCGTTTCAAGGGCTTTGGCGACGCGCCCGCCGCTGACGCCAAGGATGCGGCCACGCCGCTTGCAGCATGAAGGCGTCCGAGGCCCAACGGCCAGGAGCCCTGGCCGCGGGATTGCACGCGCTCGGGCTGACGCTGGACGAGGCTGCGCAACGTCGTCTTCTCGACTACCTGGCGCTGTTGCAGCGCTGGAACGCGGCGATCAACTTGACCGCGCTGCGCGATCCGGCGCAGATGCTGACCCGCCACCTGCTGGACAGCTTGGCGGTGCTGAGGCCACTGCGGCGGGAGCTGGCAGCGCGCGGATGCGAGAGTGCGGCGCGCATCCTCGACGTCGGCTCCGGCGCCGGACTGCCGGGGGTGGTGCTGGCGATTGCCGAGCCGCGCTGGCAGGTGGTCTGCGTTGACGCGGCGGCCAAGAAGACGGCCTTCGTCACGCAGGCGGCAGCGACGCTGGCGCTGCCGAATCTGCGCGCCGTGCATGCGCGCGTGCAGGAGTTGGACGGGCCGTTCGACGTCGTCACCGCGCGGGCGTTCGCGACGCTGGCCGACTTCGTCACTTGGTCGCGGCCGGCCTTGGCGCCGGAGGGCGTGTGGATGGCGATGAAGGGCCGCGTGCCGCACGACGAAATCGCCGCGTTGCCGAGCTGGGCCGAAGCGTTTCACGTGGAACCGCTGACCGTGCCGGGGCTGAACGCGGAGCGCTGCCTGGTCTGGCTGCGCCGCCGGGGCGACGACAAAACCCCTTAAACTCGCCGCCGGCTGGGCCAACCAAAAAAGGGGAGCGCATGGCGCGCGTGTTTTGCATTGCCAATCAAAAAGGCGGAGTGGGCAAAACCACCACGGCCGTCAACCTGGCCGCCGGCCTGGCGCGGGTCGGTCAGCGGGTGCTGCTGATTGATATGGATCCGCAGGGCAACGCCACCATGGGCTCAGGGTTGGACAAGCGGGTGCTGGCGCCGACGGTTTACCACGTGTTGCTGGGAGAGGTCGCGCTGAACGAAGCCGCCCGTTACTCGGAGCCCGTTGGTTACCACGTGTTGGGGGCCAACCGCGATTTGGCCGGCGCCGAAGTGGAGCTGGTGGGACTGCAGCGCCGCGAACTGCGCTTGCGAGACGCGCTGCAAGCCGTGCAGGACGATTACGACTTTGTGCTGATCGATTGTCCGCCCAGCCTCAGTTTGTTGACACTCAACGGCTTGTGCGCCGCGCACGGCGTGATCGTGCCAATGCAGTGCGAGTATTTTGCGCTGGAAGGCTTGGCTGACCTGGTCAACAGCATCAAGCAGGTGCACGCCAACCTCAACCGCGATTTGCGCTTGATCGGATTGCTGCGCGTGATGTTCGATGCCCGCATCACATTGCAGCAACAGGTCAGTGATCAGCTCAAGGCGCACTTCGGCGACAAGGTCTTCGACACCGTCATCCCGCGCAATGTGCGGCTGGCCGAAGCCCCGAGCTTCGGCCTGCCGGGGGTGGTGTTTGACCCGTCGGCACGCGGCGCCAAGGCGTTTGTGGATTTTGCGCGCGAGATGGTCGCGCGCATCGAACGAATGTGAACTTGATGAAGTTGAACCGAAAACCCAAAGGATTGGGGCGCGGGCTGGATGCGTTGCTCGGGCCGAGCGTAAGCGAGCCTGGCCCGGACGCGCCGCGCGAATTGCCGCTATCAGACTTGGTGCCGGGGCCATACCAGCCGCGCACCCGCATGGACGAAGGCGCGCTGTATGAGCTGGCCGAAAGCATCCGCGCTCAAGGCATCATGCAGCCGGTGCTGGTGCGCCGGCTGCCGGAGGACGTCGGCGAGGCACGACTGCAGGCGTGGCACGCCAGCCCGGCTGGCCAGCCGTTTGCGCCGGCGGCGCCGCGCGGCGCGCGTCCGGTCTACGAGATCATCGCCGGCGAGCGGCGCTTCCGCGCCGCCCGGCTGGCCGGGCTGGAGGCGGTGCCGGTGCTGGTGCGCGACGTCGCCGACGAAGCCGCCGCGGCCATGGCGCTGATCGAAAACATTCAGCGCGAGGACCTCAACCCGCTGGAGCAGGCGCAGGGTTTGCAACGGTTGATCCGTGATTTCGGCTTGACGCATGAGCAAGCCGCGCAGGCGATTGGCCGCTCCCGTAGCGCCGCCACCAACCTGTTGCGCCTGCTGCAACTGGCTGAGCCGGTGCAAGCAATGCTGCTGGCCGGCGACCTTGACATGGGCCACGCGCGCGCCTTGCTCAGTCTGGACAAAGCGACGCAGATCACCGCCGCGCACACGATTGCGGCCAAGGGGCTGTCGGTGCGCGAGGCAGAAGCGTTGGCCCGTCGCTTGGGCGTGCCCGCGGCGCCAAAACCGCGTCAGGCGCGCGAGCCCGACCCCGATGTGCGGCGGCTGCAAGACGAGCTGTCCGACCTTCTGGCCGCGCGTGTCGAGGTGCGTGTCCACAAGCGCCTCAAGCGGGGCGGTCGTTTCGACCAACAGGGGGAGCTTGCGATCGCATTCAGCTCATTGGATGAGCTGGACGGCTTGCTGCAACGCCTGCGAGCGCTGGCCGGCTAGCAAGGTGCGGGGCCGGGCTGTGGTGCGCCGACTCTATCGGGACGTCAAGCCTGCCCGGACATCGGATCGCTGGCCGCTGCCGGCGCTGCTGCTGTGGCTGGCGGCGTGGGCCGGCTACGTGGCCCTGCGCGTCGGCTTGCAGCGGCCGGTGGCCGAGGCGTTCGGGATCGTCGCGCTGCTGGCCAGCGTGTGGGCGATCCGCCGCGGCGCCACGCCGGCGCGCCGCGTCATGATGGCGCTGGGCTTTCCGCTGTCGTGGGTGCTGGCCGCGGGGCTCGTGCCGGTGCCGCCGGCGTGGGCGTGGGCGCTGCTGCTGCTGGCCGCCGCGGCGCTGTACCCGTGGCGGGCGTGGCGCGACGCGCCGCTGTACCCGACCCCGCCGGGCGCGCTGGACGGGCTGCGCGAGGCGGTGTGGCTGCCGCCGCGCGCGCGCGTGCTGGACGCCGGCTGCGGCGCCGGCGACGGCCTGCGCGCGCTGGAGCGCGCCTACCCCGACGCCGAGCTGCACGGCGTGGAGCGCGCCTGGCCGCTGGCGCTGCTGGCGAGGTGGCGTGCGCCGGCCGGCGCGCGCGTGCGCCGCGGCGACTTCTGGGCCGAGGACTGGTCGCGCTACGACCTCGTGTACCTGTTCCAGCGGCCGGAGACGATGCCGCGCGCGGCCGCCAAGGCCGCCGCGGAATTGCGCCCGGGCGCCTGGCTGGTCAGCCTGGAGTTTGAGGCCGCTGCGTGGCAGCCGACGGCGGTGTGGCGCTGCCCGGATGGCCGTCCGCTTTGGCTCTATCAGCAACCGCTGGCGCGGCGAACCCTTCCAGAATCTTGCCCGGATTGAGAATGTTGTGCGGATCCAACGCGCGCTTGATCGCGCGCATCAGCGCCAGCGCCTCCTCGCCGGCCTCGGCGCGCAGGAAGCCCATCTTGTGCAGGCCGACGCCGTGCTCGCCGGTGCAGGTGCCGCCGCCGGCGATCGCCCGCTGCACCAGCGCGGCGTTGAGCGCCTCGGCGCGCGCGCGTTCCCCGGCGTCGTCGGGGTCGATCAGGTAGCCCATGTGGAAGTTGCCGTCGCCGACGTGCCCCACCAGGAAGTAGGGCAGCCCGGCGGCGTCGGCCTCGGCCACCGCGGCGGTGACGTGGTCGGCCAGCTGGCTGATCGGCACGCACACGTCGGTGGTGATGCACCGGCACCCCGGGCGGCTCTGCACGGCGGCGAAGTAGGCGTGGTGGCGCGCCGTCCACAGCCGCGTGCGCGCCTCCGGCGTGCTGGCCCACTCGAACGCCTGCCCGCCGTGCTCGGCGGCCAGCGCCTGCACCGTCTCGGCCTGCTCGCGCACGCCGGTGGGCGAGCCGTGGAACTCCATCAGCAGCATCGGCTCCTCGCGCAGCGAGAGCTGGCTGTGCCGGTTGACCGCGCGCACCGTGCGCGCATCCAGCAGCTCGCAGCGCGCGATCGGCACGCCCATCTGGATGATGGCCATCGTCGTGCGCACGGCCGCCTCCACGCTTGGAAACGAACAGACCGCGGCCGAGACCGCCTCCGGCAGCGGATAGAGGCGCAGCGTGATCTCGGTGAAGACGCCCAGCGTCCCCTCGCTGCCGACGAACAGACGCGTCAGATCGTAGCCGGCGCTGCTCTTGCGCGCGCGCGTGCCGGTGCGCACCACCGCCCCGCTGGCGGTGACGACCTCCAGCGCCAGCACGTTGTCGCGCATGGTGCCGTAGCGCACGGCGTTGGTGCCGCTGGCGCGCGTGGCGGTCATGCCGCCCAGCGTCGCATCCGCCCCCGGGTCGATCGGGAAGAACAGCCCGAGGTGGCGCACCGCCTCGTTGAGCTGCTGGCGCGTCACGCCCGGCTGCACGGTGGCGGTCAGGTCCTCGGCGTGCACCGCCAGCACCCGGTTCATGCGCGTCAGATCCAACGCCAAGCCCCCTTGCACCGCCAGCACTTGACCCTCCAGGGATGACCCTGCGCCAAAGGGAATGACCGGTATTGTCCAATGCGCGGCCAGCCGCATCGCATCGGCCACGTCTTGCGTGGACTGCGCGAACAGCACCGCCGCCGGCGGCGGCACGTGCGTGAAGGCCGACTCGTCGCGGCCGTGCTGCGCGCGCACCGCCAGCGCCGTGGACAGCTGCGCGCCGAAGCGCGCCTGCAGCGCGGCCAGCGCCTCGGGCGGCACCGGGCGCGACTGCACGTCGGGCAGGAGGGGGGCGGTCAGGGGGGCGTTCATCGAGAGGCCTTCCGGTGGACTGCGCAGGCTTGGACGCCGGGGTGGGGCTTGCGGTATCAGGATGGGTCAGTCGGCCGCCCAAGGGTTGACCACGTCGACCTCCAAGTCGGCGAAATGGCGCCGGTTGCGGGTGACGATGGTGGCACGGTGCGCCAGTGCGATGCCGGCGATCAGCGTGTCGCGCAGATCGACCGGGCGACCCTGGCGCCGCCGGCGGGCCGCCAGTTCGGCCGCCAGTGTCGCCGCCCGCGCGTCCAGCGGCAGCACGCGCCAGCGCAGGTCATCCTCCAGCAGCGCCTCCAGCGACGCCAGCAACGCCTGCCGGCGCCGGCCCTCGCTCAGCAGGGCCAGCCCGTAACGCGCCTCGAACACCGTGATCGTGGTCGTCCATACCGTCTCAGGCTCCTGAGCGTCGAGCCACGCCACCACGCGCGCGTCCGGTTCGCGCCGCATCAGGGCCGACAGCACGTTGGTGTCCAGCAGCTTCACTGCGGCGGCTCCATCGGCTGCGCCTCGTGCCCGTGCCACGTCGGCCATTCGTCGTCGAGGCCCAGTCCGGCGAAGCGCGCCGCGATGCGCGAACCCAGCCCCGGCGCTGCCGCCGCGGGCTCCTCCTGCACCGCGCGGCGCAGGATGCGGCGCACCTCCTCTTCCATGCTGCAGCCGTGGCGCGCCGCGCGCGCCTTCAGTGCCTGCTTGACGCCTTCCTCCAGACGTCGCACCACCACCTGCGCCATCGGTCGTCTCCACGCGTGCCAACCATTCGATCGGACGGATGCTATCACGCTAGCAGCACCGTGGCCGTCACCACGCTGGATAATGCCGCGGTCGCATCGCCGAGGAACCTCGCACCATGGGCCACCGCTTGACCCAAATCGCCACCCGCACCGGCGACGCCGGCACCACCGGCCTGGGCAACAACCAACGCGTCAGCAAGAGCAGTTTGCGCATCCATGCGCTGGGGGATGTGGATGAATTGAATTCCCACCTGGGTTTGCTGCTGACCGAGCCGCTGCCCGAAGATGTGCGCGCGCTGCTGATCACGATTCAGCACGAGCTGTTCAACCTCGGCGGGGAGCTGAGCATGCCGGGCCACGCCTTGCTCAAGCCCGAAGCCGTGCTGGCGTTGGATCAGGCGCTGCACGACTACAACCAGCGGCTGCCGCGACTGCAGGAGTTCATTCTGCCCGGCGGCACGCGCGCGGCGGCGCTGGCGCATGTCTGCCGCACGGTGGCGCGCCGCGCCGAGCGCAGCTTGGTCGCCTTGGGGGAAGCCGAAGCGTTGCACGCCACGCCGCGTCAATATCTGAATCGGCTCAGCGACCTGCTGTTTGTGCTGGCGCGCGTGCTCAACCGTCACGGCGGCGGCGACGACGTCTATTGGAACAGCGAGCGCCTGCGCCGCGGCGGGGCGGACTGATACCGTGGCGTTTGTCGGTTTTTTTCTGACATCGGGGTCATCCGCCGTCGGATCGAGCAACAGACACCTTCGGATTCAAGCCAAGCAGAGCGGTTTTCACAATCCTTTTCAACGCAACACCGCTTGCCACTTTGTGCTAGGAAGCCCGAACCAAGTGGCGAGCCCGCTGAGAAGGAGCACCGCCATGAGCGACACCGCCATCCTGCCGCACGACGACGAGCGCGAGCAGTTGCTGGCTGAAATCCGCGAGGTCAACCTCACCTACCTGATGCTGGCGCAGCGTTTGATTCGCGCCGACAAAGCCGAGGCGACGTTTCGCCTGGGTCTGACGCAAGAGGCTGCCGACCTGATCGCAGCCCTCTCGCCGGCGCAACTGCTCAAGCTGGCCAGCACCAACACCTTGCTGTGCCGCTTTCAGGCCGACGACGAGATGGTCTTTGCGCTGTTGGCCAGCCGTCACGCGCCGCAACGTTCCCTGGGCGAGGCAGCGCAACGTCTGCACGGC
The DNA here is from genome assembly GCF_007556595.1 of Tepidimonas alkaliphilus. Lineage (GTDB taxonomy): Bacteria > Pseudomonadota > Gammaproteobacteria > Burkholderiales > Burkholderiaceae_C > Tepidimonas > Tepidimonas alkaliphila. The sequence goes on along the minus strand of NZ_VJNB01000006.1, from coordinate 29,345 downwards.
AGCATCCTGATGGCCAGCCGCCTGGCGCAAGCCGCCGCCTGACGCCCCGTCCCCATCCCCGCCCCGGAGCCCTGCCATGACCGCCGTCACCGCCACTCGCAAGTCCGCCGCCAAAAGCCTGTTGGCCGAAAGCCGCGACGTCGAGCGCGCCGTGCAGCTGATCCAGCTCGGCGCGCGCCTGCAGGTGTTGGAGAGCGAAACCAACCTCTCTTACGAGCGGCTGCTCAAGCTCTACAAAGAGGTCACCGGGCGCTCACCCAGCAAAGGCCAGCTGCCGTTTTCCACTGACTACTTTTTGCAGTGGCAGCCCAACATCCACGCCTCGCTGTTTGAAAACATCCGGCAGTCGTTGCTGAAGGCGGCTGCCATCGACAACATCGACGCCGTCATGAAGGCGTATCGGCTGTATGCCGAGCAGATGCGCGCCTGCGGTCTGCAGCCGTTGCTGTCGTTGACACGAGCCTGGCGGTTGAGCCGTTTTGTGGATGCCGGGATGCTGGCGCGCGCGCGTTGCACGCAGTGCGGCGGCCACTTTGTGGCGGATCCCTACGTCAACCACCGCCACTTCGTTTGCGGCCTGTGCAAGCCGCCGGCGCGCGCTGGCAAGGGCCGCGCGCAAGGCGCGCTGCGCGCCGAAGCTTGAGCCGTGACGAGCTCGGGGGAAGCGCCGGCGCTACGATCGCGCCATGGCTGCCGTCCCTAACGCCGAGGCTCACCCCAACCCGCTGGCTGCGTTGCAGGCGCGCATCGATGCGTTTGCGCAGCAAGACCGCGTGCAGGCCGGCTCGCTGATCGTCACCGTATTCGGCGACGCCGTGTTGCCACGCGGCGCGCGGCTGTGGCTTGGCAGTCTGATCGAGTTGCTGGCGCCGCTCGGGATCAACGAGCGCCTGGTGCGCACCGCGGTCTATCGGCTGGTGCAGGAAGGGTGGCTGGCCACCCGCGCGCACGGGCGGCGCACCGACTACCTGTTGACGGAGGCGGGGCTGGCGCGCGTGGATGAAGCGGCGCGCCAGATTTACGCCGCGCGCGCGCCGAGCTGGGATCTGCACTGGCGGCTGCTGGTGGTCACCGAGGCGCTGCCGGCGCGCGTGCGCGAGCGGCTGCGCCGATCGCTGTTCTGGCAGGGCTGGGGCGAGCTGCCTGGGGCGATCTACCTGCACCCGAGCGCCGACCTCGACGCAACCTTGGACGCGCTGGGCGCCGACGGGCTGGGCGCTTGGGTCGGCGCGCTGCTGCCGCTGCGCGCGCAGCGGCTGCCGTTGCGCGGGGTGGCGCCCAACCGCTCATTGGTGCAGCAGGCCTGGAATCTGGCCGCGCTGGCGCAACACTATGCGGATTTCGTGGAGCGCTACGCTCCGATCGAGGCCGCGTTGCGCGGTCATGCGGTGCCGCCGCCACTGGCCTTTCTGGGCCGCACGCTGCTGATCCACGACTGGCGTCGCCTGCTGCTGCGCGACCCGCAGCTGCCCGCTGAGCTGCTGCCGCGCGAGTGGCCGGGCGAGCGGGCGCGTCAGGTATGCCGTCGCCTTTATCGGCTGTTGCTGGAGCCCGCCGAGCAGCACCTGGATCGCTGCGTGCGGCTGGCCGACGGCCAGGCGCCGACGGCGGCGGCATGGCTGTGGCAGCGCTTTGAGCCGCTTGACGACACCTGTTCGCTGGGCGAGCCGCCTGGCGTTTGAGCATCCACGCAAGCGGGACGCTGGGCGCGGCGATGCAGCGCGGGCGCGTGGCCTGACCACACCGCTGGTCGGGCCGGTGGCAGGATCGTGCGCTGTTGCGGGAAAACCCCTATGGGCGGAACCACGCGATCGATTGATACTGAAGTTGTCTTCAATGAGGAACTTTTTGTATCACGATGACCGGCGCCACTTCGACTTTGACCGATCCTCAGGTTTTGGCCGAAGCGGCGGCCGCCGCGATGTGGGCACGCGACCGCGCCTGCCAGGCGCTGGGCATGCGGCTGGAGGCCGTCGGCCCGGGCCGCGCGGTGATGTCGATGCCGGTGCGCGCCGACATGGTCAACGGCCACGCGATGTGCCACGGCGGGCTGATCTTCACGCTGGCCGACAGCGCGTTTGCCTACGCCTGCAACAGCCACAACCACAACACCGTGGCCTCGGCGTGCCAGATCGATTTCCTGAGCCCCGCGCGCGAGGGCGAGGTGCTGGAGGCCGAGGCGGTGGAGCGCGCGCTGGCCGGCCGCAGCGGCGTCTATGACATCACGGTGCGCGCGCGCGGCAGCGGGCGGTTGGTGGCGCTGTTTCGCGGCAAGAGCCACCGCATCGGCGGCGAGGTGATCGCTGGCCTGCAGCAGGCGCAACCCCACGCCTGAGTCGCCGCCGCGCGCGCTCTGAAAGCGACCCGAGGATAGAGGAGACCCGACGATGCCCGTCAAAGCCCCGCGCCCCGGCGACCTGGAGCCGATCGAGACCGCCAGCCGCGACGAGATCGCCGCGCTGCAGCTCAAGCGCCTGAAGTGGAGCGTGCGCCACGCCTACGACAACGTGCCGCACTACCGCGCCAAGTTCGACGCCGCCGGCGTGCACCCGGACGACCTGAAGACGCTGGCCGACCTGGCCAAATTTCCCTTTACCACCAAGGCTGACCTACGTGAAACCTATCCGTTCGGGATGTTTGCCGTGCCGCGGCAGCAGGTGGTGCGCATCCACGCCTCCTCCGGTACCACCGGCAAGCCCACCGTGGTCGGTTACACCCAGCGTGACATCGACACCTGGGCGCATCTGGTGGCGCGCTCGATCCGCGCCGCCGGCGGCCGCCCCGGCGACATCGTGCACGTGGCTTACGGCTACGGCCTGTTCACCGGCGGGCTGGGCGCGCATTACGGCGCCGAGCGGCTGGGCTGCACCGTCATTCCGATGTCGGGCGGACAGACCGAGCGCCAGGTGCAGCTGATCATGGACTTCAAGCCCGACATCATCATGGTGACGCCGTCTTATTCCTTGGTGATCGCCGAGGAGTTCGAGCGGCTTGGCATCGCGCCGGAGCAGATTCCGCTCAAGGTCGGCATCTTCGGCGCCGAGCCGTGGGGCGAGGGCATGCGCGCCGAGATCGAACGCAAGCTTGGGCTGGATGCGGTGGACATCTACGGCCTGTCGGAAGTGATGGGCCCCGGCGTGGCCAACGAGTGCATCGAGACCAAGGACGGCCCGGTGATCTGGGAGGATCACTTCTACCCCGAGATCATCGACCCCGACACCGGCGAGGTGCTGCCCGACGGCGAGGAGGGCGAGCTGGTCTTCACCTCGCTGACCAAAGAGGCCATGCCCGTCATCCGCTACCGCACGCGCGACCGCACGCGGCTGCTGCCGCCCACCGCGCGCAGCTTTCGCCGCATCGGCCGCATCACGGGACGCACCGACGACATGATCATCCTGCGCGGCGTCAATGTCTTCCCGACGCAAATCGAGGAGCAGATCCTGCGCGACGCGCAGCTGTCGGGCAACTACCTGCTGGTGCTGACGCGCGAGGGGCACCTGGATCAGCTCGAGGTGCGCTGCGAGCTGCAGCGCCACCTGAGCGGGCGCCTGTCGGAGGCCGAGCGCGCGCTCATCGCCCACGAGCTACAGCACCGCATCAAGACCTTCATCGGCGTGAGCACCCGCGTGACGGTGCTGGACGCCGACACGCTGCCGCGCACCCAGACCGGCAAGGCGCGGCGCGTGCTGGACGAGCGGCCCCGTCCGCTGTGACCCCCTCGAGGAGATCCGCCATGTACACGCAAGCGCTCAGCCTCCCCGATCCGGCCGCGACGAAGGTGCAGCCGATCCAGCCCGACGAGCCCGCTGACAAGCTCGCCGCTTTCCAGGCGCGCATCGACGCCGACGGTCGCATCGAGCCACAGGACTGGATGCCCGAGGCCTACCGCCGCACGCTGATCCGCCAGATCAGCCAGCACGCGCACAGCGAGGTGGTCGGCATGCTGCCGGAGGGCAACTGGATCACCCGCGCGCCCAGCCTCAAGCGCAAGGCCATCCTGCTGGCCAAGGTGCAGGACGAGGGCGGCCACGGGCTGTATCTGTATTCCGCTGCCGAAACGCTGGGCGTCAGCCGCGCCGAGCTGATCGAGCAGCTGCACTCCGGGCGTGCCAAATACAGCTCGATCTTCAACTACCCGACCCTGACCTGGGCTGACGTCGGCGTCATCGGCTGGCTCGTCGATGGCGCGGCGATCATGAACCAGATCCCGCTGTGCCGCTGCAGCTACGGGCCGTACGCGCGCGCGATGATCCGCATTTGCAAGGAGGAGAGCTTCCACCAGCGCCAGGGCTACGAGCTGCTGCTGACGATGATGCGCGGCACCGACGAGCAGCGCCGCATGGTGCAGGACGCCGTCAACCGCTGGTGGTGGAAATGCCTGGCGATGTTCGGCCCGCCCGACAGCGCCAGCGTGCACAGCGAGCAGAGCATGCGCTGGGGCATCAAGCGCATCAGCAACGACGAGCTGCGCCAGAAGTTTGTCGATGCCACCGTGCCGCAGGCCGAGGTGCTGGGCGTGACACTGCCCGACCCGAAGCTGAAGTGGAACCCCCAGCGCGGCCACTACGACTTCGGCGAGATCGACTGGGACGAGTTCTGGCGCACCGTCAACGGCCACGGGCCGTGCAACAAGGAGCGCCTTGGCACGCGCATCAAGGCGCACCGCGACGGCGCCTGGGTGCGCGAGGCGGCGCTGGCGCACGCGCGCAAGCGCCAGGCGCGCGCGCTGAAGGCGGCGGCCTGACCCCGCCGCCGCAGGAGAGGAGAACCCGACGATGAGCGACCCCCAAACCCCCGCCAACCCAACCCCGGCGCTGAAGGACTGGCCCCTATGGGAAGTGTTCGTGCGCAGCAAGCAGGGCCTGGAGCACAAGCACTGCGGCAGCCTGCACGCGGCGGATGCCACGCACGCGCTGCAGATGGCGCGCGACATTTACACCCGCCGCCAGGAGGGCGTCAGCATCTGGGTCGTGCCCTCCGCGGCGATCGTGGCCAGCCGCCCGGACGACAAGGGCGAGTTCTTCGAGCCGGCGGCCGACAAGATCTACCGCCACCCGACCTTCTACGAGATCCCGGACGAAGTGGGGCACATGTGATGGACGCCGTGGCCACCGAGACCGACGTGCGGATCGACTACCTGCTGCACCTGGGCGACAACGCGCTGGTGCTGGCGCAGCGTAACTGCCAGTGGTGCGGCGTCGGCCCGGTGCTGGAGGAAGACCTGGCGCTGGCCAACCAGAGCCTGGATCTGATCGGCCAGGCGCGCCTGTTGTATCAAGAGGTGGCGCGGCTGGAGGGCGGCGAGGCCACCGAGGACACCTACGCCTACTGGCGCGACGCGCACCAGTTCCGCAACTACGTGCTGCTGGAGCTGCCGGCCAGCCTGCCGCGCGTCGGCTACGCGCAGGGCGACATGGACTGGGGCGTGACGCTGGCGCGCAATTTTCTCTACAGCGCGCTGATGGTGCCGCTGTGGGACGCGCTGCAGGCCAGCCGCCACGAGCCGCTGGCGGCGATCGCCGCCAAGTCGCTGAAGGAGGCGCGCTACCACCTGCGCCACGCCAGCGAATGGGTGGTGCGCCTGGGCGACGGCACCGAGGAGTCGCACGCGCGCATGCAGGCCGCCTTCGACCACCTGATGCCGTACACGCAGGAGTTCTGGACGGCGAGCGACTTCGAGCGCGCGGCGGTGCAGGCCGGCGTCGGCGTGGACGTGGCGGGCCTGCGCGACGCCTGGCGCGCCACCGTGGCGGCGACGCTGCAGGAAGCGACGCTGCGCCTGCCGAGCGACGAGGGCTACGTGCCGCAGGGCAAGACCGGGCTGCACTCCGAGCACCTGAGCCACCTGCTGGCGGAGATGCAGTCGGTGGCGCGCGCCCATCCCGGCGCGCAGTGGTGAGCCGCCGCGACGGAGCCGACGCCATGACCGCCGCCCTGCCCACCGTCGACGAGGCGCTGCTTGAGCGCGTGCGCGCCGCGCTGGAGGCGCTCACCGACCCGGAGATCCCGGTGGTGACGCTGGCCGACATGGGCATCCTGCGCGACGTGCGCGCCGCCGCCGACGATCCGGCGCAGGTCGAGGTGATCCTCACGCCCACCTACAGCGGCTGCCCGGCGATGGCGCAGATCGAGGACGACGTGCGAGCGACGCTGCAGCGCCTGGGCGTTCCGGGGCGCGTCGTCACGCAGCTGGCCCCCGCCTGGACCACCGACTGGATGAGCGAGGCCGCGCGCGCCGAGCTGCGCGCCTACGGCATCGCGCCGCCGGGCCGCTGCGCCGCGCCGGCCGTCGGCGGCGCGCAGGTGCTGCGCTTCGTGCCGCGCGCCGCCGCCGACGAGGAGGCGGTGGCCTGCCCGCGCTGCGGCTCCACCCACACCCGTGAGGTGTCGCGCTTCGGCTCCACCGCCTGCAAGGCGCTGTGGCAGTGCCTGGACTGCCGCGAGCCGTTCGACCACTTCAAGCCCCATTGACCTCCCCGAGAACAGCAAGGCGCCCCGATGAGCGTGCCCCGATTCCACCCCCTAAAAATCCAGCGCGTCAGCCCTGAAGCCGGCGGCGCGGTGGCGATCACCTTCGTCGTGCCCGAGGAACTGCGCGAGACCTTCCGCTTCGAGCCCGGGCAGTACCTGACGCTGCGCGCGCGGCTCGACGGCGAGGAGCTGCGGCGCAACTACTCGATCTGCAGCCCGCGCTCGCGCTACGAGCGCTGGGGCGAGCTGGAAATCGGCATCAAGCCGGTGGCCGGCGGGCGCTTCTCCAACTGGGCCGTGCAGTCGCTGCACCCCGGGCAGGTGCTGGAGGTGATGCCGCCGCAGGGCCGTTTTACCGTGCAGCGGCCGCGCGCGCTGCACCGGGTGGGGTTTGCCGCAGGATCCGGCATCACGCCAATTCTGTCGATCGTGGCCAGCACGCTGGAGGAGCAGCCGCACAGCAAATTCACGCTGGTGTATGGCAACCGTCGCACCGCCAGCATCATGTTCAACGAGGCGCTGCAGGATCTTAAAGACCGCTACCTCGACCGCTTCACCATGATCCATGTGCTGTCGCGTCAAGCGCAGGAGGTGGATCTGCTGCAGGGCCGGCTGGACGAGGCCAAGGTGCGCGCCATCATGGACGCGCTGCTGCCGCCGGCCAGCATGGACGAGGTGTTCATCTGTGGGCCGCAGGCCATGATCCAGGCCACTGAGCGCGCGCTGCGGGCCGCCGGGGTGCCGGAAGGCCGCATCCACAGCGAGCGCTTCACCACCGACGCGGCGCAGGCTGCCAAGGTGCAGGCTGATGTGGACGCCGCCGGGGCGCGCCGCGCGGCGCACGCCGCCGCCCAGGCCATCGTCGTGCTGGACGGCAAGCAGCACGAGGTGCCGATCGTTGCCGGCGAAACGGTGTTGGACGCAGCCTTGGAAGCGGGGTTGGACTTGCCCTACTCCTGCAAAGGCGGCGTCTGCAGCACCTGCCGCGCCAAGGTGCTGCGCGGCCAAGTGGTGATGGAGCGCAATTTTGGCTTGACCGAAAAGGAGGTGGCCGAAGGATTCGTGCTGACTTGCCAGGCGCGCCCCTGCACGCCTACATTGACGCTGAGTTTTGACGAGCGCTAAGCAGCGGCCGGGCGTTTGGCATTCTGCCCGGATGCGCCGCTCCCCAAGCGCGGGCGGGTCGGCCGCGAAGGCCGCCAGCCTGCACGTTGAACCACCCTCGCCGAGGAGACTGCCATGAAACTGCGCCATTTACTGCTGACCCTGGCCGCGGCTGCTCCCATGGGGGCAGCCTGGGCCGATATCCAGGTAGGCGTGACGCTGTCGGCCACCGGCCCGGCGGCGTCGCTGGGCATCCCAGAGAAAAACACCATCAGCCTGTTGCCGCAAACCATTGCTGGCGAGAAGGTCAACTACATCGTGCTTGACGACGCCAGCGACACTACAGCGGCGGTGACCAACACGCGCAAGCTGATCAGCGAAAACAAAGTCGATGTGGTCATCGGCTCCACCACCACGCCCAACTCGCTGGCGATGATCGACGTGGTGGCCGAGGCGCGCGTGCCGATGATCTCGCTGGCGGCCTCGGCGCGCATCGTCGAGCCGGTCGACGACAAGCGCCGCTGGGTGTTCAAGACGCCGCAGAACGACATCCTGATGGCGATGGCCATCGCCACCCACATGGCCGACAACGGCGTGCGCAACGTCGCCTTCATCGGCTTTGCCGACGCCTATGGCGAGGGCTGGTACCAGGAGTTCGCCAAGGCCGCCGGGGTGAAGAAGCTCAACATCGTCGCCAACGAGCGCTACAACCGCACCGACACCTCCGTCACTGGCCAGGTGCTCAAAATCATCGCGGCGCGGCCCGACGCGGTGCTGATCGCCGGCTCCGGCACGCCGGCGGCGCTGCCGCAAAAAACGCTGAAAGAGCGCGGCTACGCCGGCAAGATCTACCAGACGCACGGCGTGGCCAACAACGACTTCCTGCGCGTCTGCGGCAAGGACTGCGAGGGCACGCTGCTGCCCGCCGGCCCGATGCTGGTGGCCGACCAGCTCCCCAACGACCATCCGGTCAAGAAGTCCGCGCAGGCTTACGTGAAGGCCTACGAGGACGCCTACGGCAAGGGCAGTGTCACCACCTTCGGCGGCCACGCCTGGGACGCCGGGCTGCTGCTGCAGGCCGCCGTGCCGCAGGCGCTCAAAAAAGCCAAGCCCGGCACGCCCGAGTTTCGCGCCGCGCTGCGCGACGCGCTGGAAAGCGTCAAAAACGTCGCCGGGGCGCACGGCATCTTCAACATGTCGCCCACCGACCACAACGGGCTGGATCAGCGCGCGCGTGTCATGGTGCGCATCGAAAACGGCACCTGGAAATACGCGCCGTAAAGCGTGAGGCCGCATGGATTGGCAGATTGCCCTTTTTCTGGCGCAGGACGGCATCGTCAACGGGGCCATCTACGCCTTGATGGCACTTGCCTTGGTGCTGGTGTTTTCGGTCACGCGCGTCATCTTTGTGCCGCAGGGGGAGCTGGTGGCCTACGCGGCGCTGGCGATGGCGGCGCTGCAGGCCGGCGCCACGCCGGGCATCCTGTGGCTGCTGCTGGCGATGGCTGCGGCGGTGCTGGCGCTGGAGCTGTGGCGCCAGCGCCGCGGCGCCACCGTGGACTGGTGGTCCACGCTGCTGTGGTGCGTTGCGCTGCCGGGGCTGGCGGCGCTGGCGTTGCTGGTGTGGCGGCCGGCGTCGCTGCTCGGGCAGGCGCTGGCGGTGCTGCTGCTGGTCACGCCGCTGGGGCCGCTGACGTACCGGCTGGCGTTTCGGCCGCTGGCGCACGCCACCGTGCTGGTGTTGCTGATCGTGGCGGTGGCGCTGCACGGCGTGCTGATGGGGCTGGGCCTGTGGTTCTTCGGCGCGGAGGGCGCGCGCACCCCGCCGTTCTCGGAGGCGCGGCTGGATCTGGGCGGGCTGCCGGTCGGCGGGCAGGCGTTGGTGGTGATCGGCGTCACGGTGGCGTTGGTGCTGGCCATGTTTGCCTTCTTTGAGCGCACGCTGCTCGGCAAGGCGCTGCGCGCCACCGCCATCAACCGCGTCGGCGCGCGCCTGATGGGCATCCCGACCGAGCTGTCGGGCGATTTGAGCTTTGCGCTGGCGGCGCTGATCGGGGCGGTCTCCGGGCTGCTGATTGCGCCCATCACGACGGTTTATTACGACACCGGCTTTTTGGTCGGGCTCAAGGGGTTCGTCGCCGCGATCATCGGCGGGCTGGCCAGCTACCCGCTGGCGCTGCTGGGCGCGCTGCTGGTCGGGCAACTGGAGGCGTTCGCCTCGTTCTGGGCCAGCGCGTTCAAAGAAGTGCTGGTGTTTACGCTGATCATTCCGGTGTTGCTGTGGCGCTCGCTGCGCAGCCACCACGTGGAGGACGAGGAATGAGCGCACCGGCTTCCTCCCCTTCGATGACCGCACCGGCCGCCGCCCCGGGCGCACTGACCACGCGCACGCTGACGCTGCTGGCGGTGGCGGCGCTGGCCGCCGCGTGGGGCTGGCTGCCGCCGTTTACGGTGACGCTGCTGAACTACATCGGGCTGCACGCGCTGGTGGCGCTGGGCCTGGTGATGCTGACCGGCGTCGGCGGCATGACGTCGTTTGGCCAGGCCGCCTTTGTGGGGCTGGGGGCCTACGCCACCGCTTGGGTGTGCACCGCGCCGGCGGTGGCCGAGGCGCTGCAAGGGCTGCCGCCGGCGCTGCTGCCATGGCTCGGGCTGGCGCTGGGGCTTGTGCTGACGGCGCTGGTGGCCGGCGTGCTGGGCGCCGTCACGCTGCGCCTCGGCGGGCACTACCTGCCGCTGGCCACGATCGCCTGGGGGCTGAGCCTCTACTTTCTGTTTGGCAACCTCGGCTTTCTCGGCGGCCACACCGGCCTGACCGGCATCAGGCCTCTGGAGCTGTTCGGGCTGTCGCTGGCCGATCCGCGTCACCTGGGGGTGCTGATCTGGGCGGTGGTGCTGCTGGCGCTGTGGGCGCTGCACAATCTGCTGGATTCGCGCACGGGCCGCGCGATCCGGGCGCTCAAGAGCGGGCGCGTGATGGCCGAGTCGATGGGCGTGGACACCGGGCGGCTGCGCGCGCAGGTGTTTCTGCTGGCGGCGCTGCTGGCGGCGGTCTCGGGCTGGCTCTACGCGCACCTGCAGCGCTTCGTCAACCCGACGCCGTTCAACATCAACATCGGCATCGAGTACCTGTTCATGGCGGTGGTCGGCGGCAGCGGCCACCTGTGGGGCGCGGTGCTGGGCGCCACGCTGATCGCGCTGCTGAAGGAGCAGCTGCAGGACTGGCTGCCGCGGCTGCTGGGCACCAGCGGCAACTTCGAGATCGTCGTCTTCGGCCTGCTGATGATGGTGGTGCTGCAGCGCCATGCGGAGGGGCTGTGGCCGACGCTGGCGCGCTGGGCGCGCCGCGCCGGCGTACGCCCCGCCCCGGCCCGGCTGCCGGCGGCGGCGCCCCTGCCGACGCGGCCGCTGCCGCCGCCCGGCACGGTGCTGGTGGAGGCGCGCGACGTCACCAAGCGCTTCGGCGGCCTGGTGGCCAACAGCAAGGTGTTGCTGGAGGTGCGCGCCGGCGAGGTGCACGCGCTGATCGGCCCCAACGGCGCCGGCAAGAGCACGTTCTTCAACATGATCTCCGGCGTCGACGACCCCACCGAGGGCGAGGTGCGGCTGCTGGGCGAGCCGATGACCGGGCAGCCGTCGCGGGCGTTTGCGCGCCGCGGGCTGGCGCGCACCTTCCAGCACGTGCGGCTGCTGGGCCAGCGCAGCGTGCTGGACAACGTGGCGCTGGGCGCGCACCTGCGCGGGCGGCGCGGCTGGCTGGCCAGCATGCTGCGGCTGGATCGGCACGAGGAAGCCGCGCTGCTGGCCGAGGCCATGCGCCAGATCGAGCGCTGCGGGCTGGCCGAGCACGCGCACGCGCCCGCCGGGTCGCTGGCTTTGGGCCAACAGCGCATCGTCGAGATTGCCCGGGCGCTGGCGGCCCAGCCGGCGCTGCTGCTGCTGGACGAGCCGGCTGCGGGTCTGCGCCATCTGGAAAAGCAGGCGCTGGCGCGGCTGCTGGATCAGCTGCGCCGCGAGGGTCTGGGCATCCTGATCGTGGAGCACGACATGGAGTTCGTGATGAACCTGGCCGACCGCATCACGGTGCTGGACTTCGGCACCGTGATCGCGCGCGGCACCCCGGCCGAGGTGCAGCGCGACCCGCGCGTGCTGGCGGCCTACCTCGGCGACGATGGTCTGGGAGGCGCGGCATGAGCCCCGCCGGACGCCCGCCGCTGCTGCGCCTGCGCGGCTTTTCCGTCTCTTACGGGCCGGTGGAGGCGCTGCACCAGGTCGATCTGGACGTGCACGAGGGCGAGATCGTCACCGTCATCGGCCCCAACGGCGCCGGCAAGACCACGCTGCTCAACGCCGCGATGGGCCTGCTGCCGTCGCGCGGCGAGCTCGCGGTGGCCGGCGAGGTGGTGCCGCGTCCGAGCGTGGAGCGCATGGTGGCGCGCCAGGTGGCGCTGGTGCCGGAAAAGCGCGAGCTGTTCGGCGAGATGTCGGTGGAGGACAACCTGCTGCTGGGCGGCTTTGCGCGCTGGCGCCGCGGCGACCGCACGCAGCGCGCGCGCATGGAGGAGGTGTTTGCGATTTTTCCGCGCCTGCGCGAGCGCCGCGCCCAGATGGCTGCGACCCTGTCCGGCGGCGAGCGCCAGATGCTGGCGATCGGCCGCGCGCTGATGGCCAGGCCCCGCCTGCTGATGCTGGACGAGCCGTCGCTGGGCCTGGCGCCGCTGATCGTGCGCGAGGTGCTGCAGACCGTGGCGCGGCTGCGTGAGGTCGGCGTGTCGGTGCTGCTGATCGAGCAAAACGCCCGCGCCGCGCTGCAGATCGCCGACCGCGGCTACGTGCTAGAGATGGGCGCCATCGCCCTGCACGGGGCGGCCGAGGACCTGCTGCACGACCGCCGCATCGTCGAGACCTACCTGGGCCTGGGCGGCCGCCGCGGCGCCGAGCCGGCCGCCCCGTCCGCCGCCGTCGCCTGACGACCCGCCCGTCGCCGCGCCCGGGCCGGCGCGGTGCTCCCTGCCTTATTGACCCACCGAGAACCTGATCCCGATGAACGACATCCCCGTCCTGCAGAGCTACATCGCTGGCCGCTGGTTCGGCCACACCCCGGCGCAGACGCTGCGCAGCGCCGTCAATGGCCGAGCGGTGGCGGCCACGCACGCCGAGCCGATCGACTTCGCCGAGGCGCTGGCGCACGCGCGCCGCGCGCAGGCGGCGCTGCTGCGGTTGGACTTCCAGCAGCGCGCCGCGCGCCTGAAGGCGCTGGCTCAACACCTGATGGAGCGCAAGGAGGCACTTTACGCCGTTTCTGCCCACACCGGCGCGACGCGCCAGGACAGCTGGATCGACATCGAGGGCGGCATCGGCACACTGTTTTCGTATGCCAGCATAGGGCGCAACGAGCTGCCGAGCGGCAACCTGTTGCACGAAGGGCCGGTGGTGCCGCTCGGCAAGCAGGGGCGCTTCGCCGGCACGCACATCCTGGTGCCGCGCGCGGGTGTGGCGGTGCACATCAACGCCTTCAACTTCCCCGTCTGGGGGCTGCTGGAGAAGTTCGCGCCGACCTTCCTGGCCGGCCTGCCATGCATCGGCAAGCCCGCCACCGCCACCAGCTACCTGACTGAGGCGCTGGTGCGCCTGATCGTCGAGAGCAACCTGCTGCCCGAGGGCAGCCTGCAGCTCGTCATCGGCGGCACCGGCGACCTGCTGGATCGGCTGGAGGGGCAGGACGTGGTCACCTTCACCGGAAGCGCCGACACCGCGGCGCGGCTGCGCGCGCACCCCAACCTGGTGCGCCAGTCGATCCCGTTCAATGCTGAGGCCGACTCGCTCAACAGCGCGATCCTGGCCCCCGACGTCACGCCGGACGACGAGGAGTTCGACCTCTACGTCAAGGAGGTGGTGCGCGAGATGACCGTCAAGGCCGGGCAGAAGTGCACCGCGATCCGCCGCGCGCTGGTGCCGCGCCGCCACCTGGACGCCGTGGCCGAGCGGCTGCGCGCGCGGCTGGCCAAGGTGGTGGTCGGCGACCCGGCGCTGGAGGGCGTGCGCATGGGGGCGCTGGCCTCGCACGCGCAGCAGCGCGACGTGGCCGAGCGCGTGGCCCTGCTGCGCGCCGGGGCCGAGGTGGTGTGGGACGGCGGGCCGGACTTTGCGCCGCTGGGCGACGGCGCCGCCGAAGGGGCGTTTTGCGCGCCGACGCTGCTGCTGGCGCGCGACCCGCACGGCCACGCCGCCGTGCACGAGGTGGAGGCGTTCGGCCCGGTCAGCACCCTGCTGCCCTACGACGACCTGGACGAGGCGCTGGCCCTGGCCGCGCGCGGGCGCGGCAGCCTGGTGGCCACGCTCGTGACGCGCGAACCGCAGGTGGCCGCGCGCGCGATCCCGGTGGCGGCGGCGTGGCACGGCCGGCTGCTGGTGCTGGACCGCGAGGCGGCGGTGGAATCCACCGGCCACGGCTCGCCGCTGCCGCCGCTGAAGCATGGCGGCCCGGGCCGCGCCGGCGGCGGCGAGGAGCTGGGCGGCCTGCGCGCCGTCAAGCACTACCTGCAGCGCGCCGCGGTGCAGGGCTCGCCGACCATGCTGACGGCGGTCACCGGTGAATACGTGCGTGGCGGTGCGCGCATCGAGACCGAGGTGCACCCGTTCCGCCGTTATTTTGAGGACCTGCGCATCGGCGAGAGCCTGCTGACGCACCGCCGCACCGTCACCGAGGCCGACATCGTCGCCTTCGGCGGCATCTCCGGCGACTACTTCTACATGCACTTCGACGAGATCGCCGCCAAGGATTCGCCGTTTGGGCGGCGCATCGCGCACGGCTACTTCGTGCTGTCGGCGGCGGCGGGGTTGTTTGTCTCGCCGGCGCCGGGGCCGGTGCTGGCCAACTACGGGCTGGAGACGCTGCGCTTCGTCAAGCCGGTGGCCATCGGCGACACCATCCAGGCGCGCCTGACCTGCAAGCGCAAGATCGACCGCGCCAAGACCGACGCCCAGGGCCGCGGCCAGGGCGTGGTGGCGTGGGACGTGGAGGTCACCAACCAGCACGGCGAGCTGGTGGCCAGCTACGAGATCCTGACGCTGGTGGCCAAGCGCGCCTGAGCCTCGCATCGGGTGGGAGGTCGCGCCGTGAGGCGCCTCCCGCCGGCTTCCCTCTTCGATCCCCTTCCGACTGCCTGCCATGACCCACGCCTTCATCTGCGACGCCATCCGCACACCCTTTGGCCGCTACGGCGGCGCCCTGTCCAGCGTGCGCACCGACGACCTGGCCGCCAAACCCATCGAGGCGCTGATGGCGCGCCACCCGCGCCTCGACTGGGGCGCGCTGGACGACGTGATCCTTGGCTGCGCCAACCAGGCCGGCGAGGACAACCGCAACGTTGCGCGCATGGCCGCGCTGCTGGCGGGCCTGCCGGTGGAGGTGCCCGGCGCCACCATCAACCGGCTGTGCGGCTCGGGGCTGGATGCGGTCGGCTGCGCCGCGCGCGCCATTCGCGCCGGCGAGGCCGAGCTGATGATCGCCGGCGGCGTGGAGAGCATGAGCCGCGCGCCGTTTGTGATGCCCAAGGCCGAGACGGCCTTTGCCCGCACCAACGCGGTTTATGACACCACGATCGGCTGGCGCTTCGTCAACCCGCGCATGCAGGCGCTCTACGGCACCGACTCGATGCCGGAGACGGCGGAAAACGTCGCCGCGGAGTTTGCCATCGCGCGCGAAGATCAGGACCGCTTCGCGCTGGCCTCCCAGCGCAAGGCGCTGGCGGCGCAGCAGGCCGGCGTGCTGGCGCAGGAGATCGTGCCGGTGAGCATCCCCTCCCGCAAGGGTGAGCCGACCGTGGTGGCGCACGACGAGCACCCGCGCGAGACGACGCTGGAGGCGCTGGCCAAGCTCAAGGGTGTGGTGCGGCCCGACGGCACCGTTACCGCCGGCAACGCCAGCGGCGTCAACGACGGCGCCTGCGCGCTGATCGTGGCCAGCGAAGCCGCCGCCGCGCGCCACGGCCTGACCCCGCGCGCGCGCGTGGTCGGCATGGCGGTGGCGGGCGTGCCGCCGCGCATCATGGGCATCGGCCCGGCGCCGGCCACGCGCAAGGTGCTGGCGCGCACGGGCCTCACGCTCGAGCAGATGGACGTCATCGAACTCAACGAGGCGTTCGCCGCCCAGGCGCTGGCGGTGCTGCGGCTGTTGGGCCTGCCGGACGACGACGCGCGCGTCAACCCCAACGGCGGCGCGATTGCGCTGGGCCATCCGCTGGGCGCCAGCGGCGCGCGGCTGGTGACGACCGCCGTGGCCGAGCTGCACCGCCGCGGCGGGCGCTACGCGCTGTGCACGATGTGCATCGGCGTCGGCCAGGGCATCGCGCTGGTGCTGGAGCGGGTCTGACGACCGCGCTTGTTGATCAGGGCCTAAAACCAGCGCCAAAAAAAGACCCCCGACGCGGAGTCGGGGGTTCAAGCCTTTTGCTGTCACACACAAAGGCACCCGCTCAGGGAGGAAAAGCGGGGAGCCGCGTAGGGCTCACCTGAGAATTTATCACAAGCCCGGGCCAACTGGCGCAATCAGCCCTCAAAGTTGGCAAAAAACATCACAATCATGCAGATAGCCTAAGGCTATGGTATGTTTTTATCATTTTCGGGGGAGGAGGTCAAAACGCCACAACCGGCATTCGATCGGGCCGTTGAACAGCGGCATGCGCTGCGACGCTTGCAGCCGCAGTCGTCGCGGCAGCTCGGTGTCAGGCGACAGGATCCACGCTGTCCAGCCGGCCCAATGCGTCTTCCAGTGTGTTGCCAGTTGCGCCCAGAACGCTTCGGCGCCAAGCGCGCCGGCCACGCCGGCGGCGCCGATGCGCTCGCCATACGGCGGGTTGAGCGCCAGCACGCCTGGGGTGGGTGTCGGCGGGCGGCGCTGCAGCGCGTCGCCGCCGCGTAATTCCAAGGCGCTCAGCACCCCGGCGCGGGCTGCGTTGCGCCGCGCAAAATCGACCATTCGGAAAGAGACATCGCTGCCAAAAATCCGGGCGCCGCGCGGCGGCGGCCAAGGGCGCTCGACGGCGCGCGCCTCCTCGCGCAGCGCCGCCCAGCGCGCCGCGTCGTGGGGCCGCAGCGCCTCGAAGGCGAAGCGCCGCGCGCGCCCCGGCGCCAGCCGCAGCAGGCGCTGCGCCGCCTCGATGGCCAGCGTGCCGCTGCCGCAGAACGGATCCACGAGCGGCGGCGGCTCCTCGGCCTCGGCGTCCCAGCCGGTGGCGGCCAGCACCGCCGCGGCCAGCGTCTCCTTCAGCGGCGCGTCGCCTTGGTCTGCGCGCCAGCCGCGCTTGAACAACGGCTCGCCGCTGGTGTCCAGCAGCAGCGCCAGCCGCCGCTCCTGCAGGTGCAGGTGCAGCCGCACATCCGGCTGCGCGGTATCGACGCTCGGGCGCGCGCCGCAGCGCTGGCGCAGCCGATCGCACACCGCGTCCTTGACGCGCAGCGCTGCGAACTGCACGCTGCGCAACGGGCTCCTTTGCGCGGTGACCTCCACCTTGATCGTCTGCCGCGGGCCAAACCAGTCTTCCCACGCCACGCCGGCGGCCGCTGCATACACATCATTTTCGTCGCGGTAGGGTCCTTCCCAGAGCCGCAGCAGCACGCGCTGCGCGATGCGGCTGTGCAGATTGAGCCGCAGCACGGCGTCCCAGTTGCCCTGCAGCGCCACGCCGCTGCGCTGCACCGTCAGCTGCTCCCGCGGGCAGACGCCCAAGGCGGCGATCTCGTCGGCCAACAACGCGGCGGCGCCGCCAGGGGCGGGCAGGTAGAGATGCAGGTCGTCCATGGCTGGGGCGGGGCGCTCAGCGCGCGCGGCGCAGGGTGGCGGTGGGGATGCGCAGCGCCTCGCGGTATTTGGCCACCGTGCGCCGCGCGCACTCGATGCCGTGTTCCTTGAGCCGCTCGGCGATTTGCGCGTCGCTGAGCGGCTGGCGCGGATCCTCCTCGGCGATCAGCTGCCGAATCAGCGCGCGCACCGCGGTGCTGGAGGCGTTGCCGCCGCCGTCGGTGGCCAGCGCCGAGCCGAAGAAGTATTTCAGCTCATAGGTGCCGCGCGGCGTGGCCATGTATTTGCCGTGGGTGACGCGGCTGATGGTCGATTCGTGCAAGCCCAGCTCCTCGGCGATGTCGCGCAGCACCAGCGGCTGCATGCCGATGTCGCCGTGCAGGAAGAAGCTGCGTTGGCGCTGCACGATGGCGCGCGCCACGCGCAGCAAAGTTTCGCCGCGTTGCTGCAGGTTTTTGATGAACCAGCGCGCCTCCTGCAGTCGCTGCTGCAGGTCGCCGCCGCGGTGGTGGCGCAGCGCCTGGGCGTAGGCGTCGCAGATGCGCAGCCGCGGCTGCACGGCGGGGTTGAGCTGCACGTCGAACTCCGTGCCGCGCACGCGAACCAGCACGTCGGGCACGATGACCAGCCGTTCGGTGTCGGCGAAGCGCCGCCCCGGCTTGGGATCGAGCCGCGTCAGCAACGCCAGCCCCGCGCGCAGCAACGCTGGCTCCAGGCCGGTGGCCGCTTGCAGCCGCTTGAGGTCGCGCCGCGCGATCCACTCCAAGGGCTGGGCGCATAAGGCCAGCGCGACGCGCGCCGCGGGCGAGTCGCGCTGCTCCAGCACCTGCAGCCGTAGGCATTCGGCCAGGTCGCGCGCGCCGACGCCGGCGGGCTCCATCGCCTGCAGCCAGCCCAAGGCGCGGCGCAGCAAGGCCAGCAGCTCCTCGGCGCGTTCAGGGTCGGCGCCGGCTGCGTCCCGAGCCAGCAGCGCTTGCGCCAGCGCCTCCAGCGGCTCGCTGAGGTAGCCGTCGTCATCCAGCGACTCGATCAAAAAGTGCAGCGCCGCTTGCTCCTCTTCGTTGAGGTGCAGCGCCAGTGCCTGCGCGTGCAGATGATCTTGCAGTCGCGGTGGACGGCTGGCCAAGTCGCCCGCGCTCGGCGGATCCTCGTCGTCGAGCCAACGTCCGTCGCGTTCCAGGCCGGGGCTTTCCCAGTGCCAATCGGGGCCGAGGGCGGTGTCGGGGTCGAGGTCGCGCCACCCTCCGGCATCCTCGTCGAGTTGAGCCTCCCAATCTTCCTGCGCCAAAGGGGCGCTGGCTTCGAACAGGCTGACCGTGTCGGGCTGGGCTGCCTCGCTGTCGAATGGGTCGTTGGCTTCGCTGGCCGTTGAAGACTTCCACTCGGATTCGTCGGGTTCTCGATCCTCGGCGGCGTCGTCGGCGCGTTCGAGAAAAGGGTTATCGGCCAGCATCTGCTCGACTTCCTGGGCCAGCTCCAGCGCCGACAGCTGCAGCAAGCGCAACGATTGCTGCAACTGCGGCGTCAGCGTCAGCTGCTGGGTTAGGCGCAGCCCGAGACTGGTCTTGAGCCCCATGGCTTACAGGCGGAAGTGCTCGCCGAGATAGACGCGACGCACTTCGGCGTCGTCAACGATTTGCGCCGGCGTGCCGTGCGCCAGCACCCGCCCCTCACTGATGATGTAGGCGTGGTCGCAGATGCCCAGCGTTTCGCGCACGTTGTGGTCGGTGATCAGCACCCCGATGCCGCGGCTTTTCAGAAAGCCGATGATGCGCTGGATGTCAATCACCGCGATCGGATCGACCCCGGCGAACGGTTCGTCGAGCAGAATAAAGCGCGGTCGCGCCGCCAGCGCGCGCGCGATTTCGACGCGGCGGCGCTCCCCGCCGGACAGCGCCGGCGCAGGCATGTCACGCAGGTGATCGATATGCAATTCGGCCAGTAAAGCGTCGAGTCGCTGGCGCAGCTCGTTTTCGGGCAGTGGGCGACCCAGCTCATCGCGTTGCAGCTCCAGCACCGCGCGCACGTTCTGCGCCACCGTCAGCTTGCGGAAAATCGACGCCTCCTGCGGCAGGTAGCCCAGCCCCATGCGCGCGCGGCGGTGCACCGGCAGGTGGCCAACGGGCTGCTCATCGATCCAGAGCTCGCCAGCGTCGGCGCGCACCAGCCCGACGATCATGTAGAACGAGGTGGTCTTGCCGGCGCCGTTGGGGCCCAGCAGCCCGACCACTTCGCCGCCGCGCACCTGCAGCGACACGTCGTGCACGACGGTGCGGGCGCGGTAGCGCTTGCGCAATCCTTGCGCGCGCAGACAACCGGCGGCGCTGGCGGGGCATGAGGCTGGCGGCGCGCTCACGGGCGGCGCTCCGGGCGCAGGCTGGGCTGCAGGGCCGGCGGCGGCACGTCCGGCGTCGGCTGCTGCGCGGTGGGGTCGGCGGCGCGCGGGGTCAGCGTCGCGCGCACCCGCCCGCCGGAGGCCCCGCCCGGCGCGCCATCGACGCTCAACGTTTGCGCGCGGTTGTCGTAGACGATGACGGCGCCGGCGCTGCGGTCAGCCAGCACCGTGCCGCGCAGGCGGCGCAGCTCGGCGTCGCCTCTCAGGGTGACGCGGTCGGCTTGGCCGTCGTATTCGATGCGCTGCGCCTCGCCCTCGATCCATTCATCGACGCCGTCGCGCTTCTGTCGATAAAACGCGCGCTGGCCCGGCGCGCCGACGGCCACGCCGAACTGGTGGCCCTGCTCGTCCTGACGCACCTCCACCTGCTGGGCGCGGATGCGGATCGTGCCTTTGCTGATCTGCACGTTGCCGGTGAACAGGCTGATGCGGCGCGCCTCGTCGTAGCGCAGCGCGTCGGCCTCGACGTGCATCGGCGCTTGCCGATCGGCTTGTTCAGCACGGGCGACCAGCGCCGCGCCGAGGGCCAGCAGCACAAGCCAGTGGCGGGGGAAAGGCAAGGCGGGCACGGTTTTTGCTCCAATCGATCGACAGGCGACCGATTGTGCCACGCCGGCAAGCGCGCGGCGGGCGATTGCGCGCGCTCTAGGCTTGCCGCACGCGCGCGATCAGGGCGTCGGCCACCACCAGCGTGCGCTCGGCCTGGCCGGGCACCAGAAAACGCCCCGCAATGCCCAGCGACGGCGTGGCATCCACTTCGTAAGCGTCTTGCAGCTGAATGGCTCGCTTGACCTTGCCGCTGACGCCAAATGACTGCCAGGTTTGCGTGAACGCGGCGCGATCGACCCCCTGCTTGGCGGCCCAGGCTGCGGCTGCCTCCAGCCCGTTGAAGCGCTCGCGCTCCTCGTGCATGGCTTTGAAGGCGCGTTCGTGCAGATCCGCCAGGCGTCCCATGGCTTCGAGGGTGTAATACAGGCGCTGCAGCGGCTCAAACGCCGGGCTAAACCCTACCGGGATGCGCCGCACCACGATTTCCTTGGGCTGCTTGCGCATCCAGGCCGTCATCAGCGGCTCAAAGCGGTAGCAGTGGATGCAACTGTAAGAGAAAAACTCCAGCACTTCGATCTGCCCGGGCCCGGTGTCCACCGGGGCGGGCTTGCTCAGACGTCGGTAATCGGCGCCTTCGCGTAGCGCCAACTGCGCGTGCAGGCTCAGCGGCGCCAAGCCCAGCGCGGCGCTGGTCAACAGCAGGTGGTGAAATTCGCGTCGTTGCATGGTGATCGATCGGTTGCAGCGATTGAACTCGGCTCTCTTTGGAACGGGATCTCCCAAGGAGGGTTCCGCCGCCGGGCCTAGCGCTGCACGCGCACCAGGGCGGTGTCGAACTGCTTGCCGCGCAAGCGCTCCTGCATCACCTCCGCCTCGACTTTGCTGTTGAACGGCCCCAGGCGCACGCGCCAGACGCGCTGGCCGCCCTGTTCGCGCTCGCTGACTTTGGCGTCAAAACCCTGCAGCGCCAAGCGCGCGCGCTGGGCTTCGGCTTCTTCGGGGTTGCGAAACGCTCCGGCTTGCACGTAATAAATGAAGGGATCGGCAGCGGTGGAGACGGACTCGCCCGGCGACGTCGCGGCGGCGGTGCGTTGCCGGATCAGCTCAGCGATCGGATCGCGGCTGGCTTCAGGGCTGGGCGCGGGCGCGCCGCCGCTGGACAGCGGCTCCGCGGGGCTGGCCGCCGAGGGTTGATCGGCGCCGCCGCCAGACATCGCTTCGCTGCCGCCGGTCGGCTTGGCGCTGCTCAGCCCCGCGTTGGGGTTCCAGCCGCGCAGCCGCTCGGCCTCGGTGTCGGGCTGGATCGGCTTGCGCTGCACGCCGCGATCCACCAGAGGAATCGGCACCTTCGTCACATACACCGCCACCGCCAGCGCCGCCCCGACGCCGACCAACAAGCCGATGAAAAACCCGAGCAGCGTGCCGCCGCGCGCACGGCTGGGGGCATGGTCAAGGCGGAAAGCGGCGATGGGCATGGCGTGCCATCCTTACAGGCTGGTCACATCTTATCCGGGGCGCTGACGCCCAGCAGCGCCAGACCGCTGCGCAAGACGCGCGCAGTGGCGGCCACCAGCGCCAATCGCGCCAGGCGCGCCCGTTCGTCATCCACAAGAATGCGCTCGGCGTCGTAATAGCGGTGGTAGGCAGCGGCAAGCTCGCGCAGGTAAAACGCCACGTCGTGCGGCGCGAAGTCGGCGGCGGCAGCCTCCATCACCTGCGGCCAGCGCGCCAGCTCCAGCATCAATGTCTGGGCCGCTTCGCTGTCCAGCGGGGCGAGGTCGGCCTGCGCCAGCGCCGCCTCCTCGCCGCCCCACTGCGCCAGCACCGAGCGGATGCGCGCATGCGCATACTGCACGTAATACACGGGGTTGTCGTTGTTTTGCTGGATCGCCAGATCGACGTCGAAGGTGTATTCGGTGTCGGGCTTGCGGCTGAGCAAAAAGAAGCGCACCGCGTCCCTGCTGGTCCACTCAATCAGGTCGCGCAGCGTGACGTAGCTGCCGGCGCGCTTGCTGATCTTGACCTCCTGCCCGCCGCGCACCACGCGCACCATGGTGTGCAAGACATACTCGGGGTAGCCCGGCGGAATGCCAATGCCCAGCGCCTGCAGCCCGGCGCGCACGCGCGCGATCGTGCCGTGGTGGTCGGTGCCCTGGATGTTGATCGCCTTCGTGAAGCCGCGCTCCCACTTCGTCACGTGGTAGGCCACGTCCGGCACGAAGTAGGTGTAGCTGCCGTCGGACTTGCGCATCACCCGATCCTTGTCGTCGCCCCACTTCGTGGTGCGCAGCCACAGCGCGCCGTCGGCCTCGTAGGTGTGGCCGGCCTCGATCAGGCGGCGCACCGTCTGTTCCACGCGCCCCGTTTGGTAGAGGCTTGACTCAAGGTAAAACGCATCGAACCGCACGCCAAAGGCTTGCAGGTCGAGGTCTTGCTCGCGCCGCAGGTAGGCCACGGCGAAGTCGCGGATGCCGTCCCAGTCCTCGACGTCGCCGCTGGCGGTGACGGCGCGGTCGGCGGCCTGCACGGTCTTGCGCGCCAGGAAGTCGTCGGCGATGTCCTGAATGTAGTCGCCGTTGTAGGCGTCAGCTGGCCAGCCGGGGTCGCCGGGCTTCAGGCCGCGCGCGCGCGCCTGCACCGAGCGCGTCAGGTTCTCGATTTGCGCGCCGGCGTCGTTGTAGTAGAACTCGCGGTGCACCTGCCAGCCCTGCGTTGCCAGCAGGTTGCAGATGGCATCCCCCAGCGCCGCCTGCCGCCCGTGGCCGACGTGCAGCGGGCCGGTCGGATTGGCGGAGACGAACTCGACGATGACGCGCTGGCCGGTGGGGGGCTTGCGGCCCCAGCGCTCGCCCTCGGTCAGGATCTCGCGCACCGTCTGCTGCTTGGCGGCGGGCTTCAAGCGCAGGTTGATGAAGCCCGGACCGGCGATTTCCAGCGCCGCCACCCAGCGCGCGAACGCCTCGGTGGCCTGCAGCCGCTCCACCAGCGTCTGCGCCAGCGCGCGCGGGTTGGTGGCCAGCGGCTTGGCCAGCTGCAGCGCGGCGGTGATGGCCAGGTCGCCGTGCGCGGCGACCTTGGGTTTTTCGAAGGCGGCGCGCTCGCCCGCGCCGGCGTGCAGGGCCTCCAACGTGGCGGCCAGCGCCGCCCGCAGTTCACGATGGACTTGCAGCATGGGGCGGGATTGTAGGCTGGCCCTGCCGATGCCCACTTTTTTTAAGGCGCAGCGCCAGCGGCAGCGCGCCGCTGCGCGGCCAGCACGCACAGCAGGTCGCAGGCCACGTGCGCGGCGGCCAGCGCCGTGATGTCGGCGTGATCGTATGGGGGGCTGACCTCCACCACGTCCATGCCGACGAGGTTCAGCGGCACGAGTCCCCGCACGATCTGCAGCGCCTGCGCGCTGGTCAGGCCCCCGGCCACCGGGGTGCCGGTGCCGGGCGCGAAGGCCGGGTCCAGGCAGTCGATGTCGAACGTCACGTAGGCCGGCCGCGGCCCCACGATCGCCAGAATCTGCTGCAGCGCCCAGTCGGCGCCGCGCGCGTGCACCGTCGGCGCATCCAGGACGTTGAAGCCCATGAAGTCGTCGTTCCAGGTGCGGATGCCGACCTGCACCGAGTGCGCCGGGTCGATCAACCCCTCGCGCACGGCCTTGTAGAACATCGTGCCGTGGTTGAGCGAGTCCGGCGCGTCGTCCGGCCAGGTGTCGCAGTGGGCGTCGAAGTGGATGAGCGCCAGCGGCGCGCCGAAGCGCTCGGCGTGCGCCTGCAGCAGCGGGTAGGTGACGTAATGGTCGCCGCCGAGGGTCAGCATGCGCGCGCCGCTGGCCAGGATGCGCCGCGCGTGGTCGCGGATCGCGCCGGGGACGGTGTGCGGCTGGTGCGCGTCCAGCCAGCAGTCGCCGGCGTCGATCACCGCCAGCGTCTCGAACGGATCGAACCCCCACGGGAAGGGCTTGAGCTCCGCGAGCTGCACGCTGGCGGCGCGGATCGCCGCCGGCCCGAGCCGCGCCCCGGGCCGGTAGGTGGTGGCCAGATCGAGCGGGATGCCGCTGACGACGACGTCGGCGCCCTCCAGCGTCCTCGTGTAGGTGCGGCGCATGAAGCTGAGCACGCCGGCGTAGGTCATCTCCGGCCAGGAGCCGAGCAGGCCCGGGCGGCGGATGGCGCCGTCGCCGGCCGGCGGCGCCTCGGGCGGGGTGGGGCGGGTGTCCATCGGCGCGATGCTACCGCGCCGCCCGGCGCGCCGATGGGGCCACCGTCACGTGCCGGCGGGGTGCCAGGCGTGCGCCTGCAGGTCGGCCAGGTTCACCACCTGCAGCGCCGCCTCGTGCGTGGCCTCCAGGATCACCGGCGGGGCCACGCCGGCCTCCAGCGCCTCCTTCCAACGCAGCGCGCACAGGCACCAGCGGTCGCCGGGCTTCAGGCCCGCGAAGCGCCACTCGGGCCGCGGCGTGACGAGGTCGTTGCCGCGCTGCCGCGAAAACGCCAGAAACTCCGCCGTCACCTTGGCGCAAATAACGTGCCGACCGACGTCGTGCGGCCCGGTGTGGCAGCAGCCGTCTCGGTAAAAGCCGGTCAGCGGATCGTACGAGCAGGCCCGCAGCGGGCCGCCCAGAACGTTGCGCGCAGAAGCTGGGGTGTTCATCGCCTTGTTTGAACCATGGAATCGACGAGGGCTGCCAATAAAGGCTGGCGCTGCGCCCGAGGCTGATTGTGAAGGCGCTGCATCAAGCGAGCAGCGCGGTGAGCGCAATGCCCGCACCGCTTGTTGGGCCAGCGCGGCGGGCGCGATCTGCGCGGAGGGGCAGCGTTCAAACAGAAGAAGGGCGCGCAGCGGGGGGCTCCGTTGGGATGGGGCGCAGCGCCGCGCGCGCCGCATCTCGAATCGCGCGCGTCAGCCGCTGCGCGGTGGGCGGCTCGCGCTCCCAGTGCTGCCAGTAGAGAGCCACGTCCACCACCGCGCCGGGCAGCACCTCGGTCAGCTCGGGTCGGTCGGCGCGCGCCTGCAGGTGCATGTCCGGCACCATGCCCCAGCCCAGCCCCAGCTCGATGGCGCGCTCGAAGGCGTCCACCGCCGGCATGAAGTGGCGCGGGTAGCGCGCGCCGCGCAGCCCGAAGTGCTGCGCCAGCCAGACGTCCTGCAGCGCGTCCTTGCGGTTGAAGATCACCGCCGGCAGCGCCAGCAGCCGGTGCGGCGTCACGCGCCCCTGCGGCGTGCGCGCGCGCGCCGCCAACGCCGGCGTGGCCACGCAGCGGTAGCGCATCACGCCCAGCGGCTCGGCCACGCAGCCGCGCATGGCGTCGGCGCGCGTGGTCACGCAGCCGATCACGCTGCCGTTCTTGAGCAGCTCGTGCGTGTGGTCCTGGTCGTCGATGGTCAGGTCCAGCAGCAGCCGCTGGCGCGCCAGCAGCGGCGCCACCCCGGGCAGAAACCACGCCGCCGCGGAGTCGGCGTTGATCGCCACCGGCACGCTCTGCCAGCGCTGCCCGGCGCCGCCGGCCAGCCGCTCCAGCAGGTCGGCCTCCATCAGCTGCACCTGCTTGACGTGCGCCAGCAGCGCCTGCCCGGCCGGCGTGGCGCGCACCGTCTTGCCGCGCACCACCAGCCGCTGGCCGAGCTGCGCCTCCAGCGCCTTGACGCGCAGCGACACCGCGGCCACCGTCAGCGCCAGCGCCTGCGCGGCGGCGGTGAAGCTGCCGTGCTCGACCACGGCGGCCAGGGCTTCGAGCTGACGGGCGTCCAGCATGGCACCAGTTTAGCCAAACTTGATGCGCTCGAGTTATCGTCAAAACCATTTAAACCATGGGCGGCTGCGGCGACACTGCGCGCAAGCCAGGCAGGCCGCGCGGCGCCGGCCCGCCACGACGCACATCGACGACGACCCTCGGGAGCACACACGATGACCACCTTCACTGCCACCCTGCCGGGGCTGGCCGCCCCGGGCTTCACCGCCGGTCTGGTGATGAGCCTGTCGCTCATCATGGCCATTGGCCCGCAGAACGCGCACGTCATCCGCACCGGCCTGCAGCGCCAGCACCTGTGGCTGACGGTGCTGACCTGCGCGCTGGCGGACATCGTGCTGATCACGCTGGGCGTGGCGGGGCTCGCCCAGCTTGGCGGGCTGTCGGACAAGCTGCACGGCGCGCTGATCGGCGCGGGTGTGCTGTTCCTGCTGGTGTATGGCTGGCAGGCGGCGCGGCGCTTCTGGCGGCCGCCGGCTGCCGCGCCGGTGGCGGACGGGGGCGCGCCTTCCTTGCAGCCGGGTGCCCCGGCTCCGGTGACGCGCCGCCAGGCCGTGCTGCAGGCGCTGGCGTTCTCGTGGCTCAACCCGCACGCGTGGCTGGACACGGCGGTGCTGATCGGCACCGCGTCGCTGGCTTGGGGGCCGCAGCAGCCGGTGTTCGGGCTGGGCGCGGCGGCCGGCTCGGTGTTGTGGTTCGTGCTGCTGGGCGGCGCGGCGTTCTGGCTGGGGCGGCGGCTCAACTCGCTGCGCGTCTGGCGCGCGCTGGACGGGTTGGTGGCGCTGTTGATGTGGGGCACCGCGGCGGCGCTGGTCGCCAGCTTGCTGCGCTAAGCCGCAGCGCGCCCCCAGCCGCGTTGCCATCTTATTCCCCAACCCGCAAAGAGGAGACCCGACCGATGGCCGTGACGTTGAAGCCGCCCGCGCGCCGCCCTGCCGATGCGCCGATCACCATGTTCGGCCCCGACTTTCCGTTTGCTTACGACGAGTGGCTGGCGCATCCGGCGGGGCTCGGCACGCTGCCCGCCAGCCGCCTCGGCACCGAGGTGGCCATCGTCGGCGCCGGCATGGCGGGCCTCACTGCCGCCTACGAGCTGATGAAGCTGGGCCTGAAGCCTGTGGTTTACGAGGCGTCGCGCATGGGCGGACGGCTGCGCTCGCAGCCGTTCGAGGGCGGCAGCGGCGCGATCGCGGAACTGGGCGGCATGCGCTTTCCGCTGTCGTCCACGGGCTTTTACCACTACGTCCGCATGCTGGGCCTGCGCAGCCGCCCGTTTCCCAACCCGCTGACGCCGGCGGCCAACTGCACCGTCATCGACCTGGAGGGCCAGACCCACTGGGCGCGCACGCTGGAGGATCTGCCGCCGCTGTTTCGCGAGGTGGCGCAGGCGTGGGACGACGCTTTGGAGGAAGGCGCGGGCTTTGCCGAGCTGCAGACGGCCATGCGCCAGCGCGACGTCGAGCGCGTCAAGGCGCTGTGGAACGCGCTGGTGCCGCGCTGGGACGACCGCACGTTTTACGACTTCGTCGCGCAATCGAGCGCCTTCCAGCGCCTGAGCTTCCACCACCGCGAGGTGTTCGGCCAGGTGGGCTTTGGCACCGGCGGGTGGGATTCGGATTTTCCGAACTCGATGCTGGAAATCCTTCGCGTGGTGCTGACCGGCTGCGACGAGAACCAGCACCTGATCGTCGGCGGTGCGCAGCAGGTGCCGCTCGGCCTGTGGCATCACGCGCCCCAGCGCCTGGTGCACTGGCCGCAGGGCACGACGCTGGCCAAGCTGCACCACGGCGCGCCCAGGCCGGCCGTCAAGGCCATCCAGCGCGCCGGCAACGGTCAGCTGGAAGTCACCGACGCCTGGGGCGGCACGCGCCGCTACGACGCGGTGCTGGTCACCTGCCAGAGCTGGCTGCTGACGACGCAGATCGCGTGCGAGGAGTCGCTGTTCTCGCAGAAGTTGTGGATGGCGCTGGACCGCACGCGCTACATGCAGTCGTCCAAGACCTTCGTGATGGTCGATCGCCCGTTCTGGAACGACCTGCGCGAGAGCGGCTGGCCGGTGATGGGCATGACGCTGACCGACCGCCTCACGCGCGGCACCTATTTGTTTGACAACGGGCCGGACCAGCCCGGGGTGATCTGCCTGTCCTACGCGTGGATGAGCGATGCGCTGAAAATGCTGCCGTACGACAGCGCCAAGCGCGTGCAGCTGGCGCTGGAGGCGCTGCGCAAGATCTACCCCGACGTGGACATCGCCAGCCACATCATCGGCGACCCGATCACCATCTCGTGGGAGGCCGACCCTTACTTCCTCGGCGCCTTCAAGGGCGCGCTGCCGGGCCACTACCGCTACAACCACCGCATGTATGGCCACTTCATGCAGGACGCGCTGCCCGAGCGCGAGCGCGGCATCTTCCTCGCCGGCGACGACATTTCCTTCACCCCTGCGTGGGTGGAGGGCGCGGTGCAGACGGCGCTGAACGCCGTCTGGGGCATCGTGCGCCACCTGGGCGGCGCAAGCCACCCGGACAATCCCGGCCCGGGCGACTGGTATCCGCACATCGGCCCGGTGGCGCTGCCGGATTGAGGGCCGCCCAGTGCGCATCGCTCTCTGGCAAACCCCGCACCCGGCCGCCGGCGACGTGGCCGCGGCGCTGCGCCGGCTGGAGGAGGCGGCCGCGCACGCGGCGGCGCAGGGCGCGCAGTGGCTCGTGACGCCCGAGATGGCGCTCACGGGCTACCTGATCGCACCTGAGCAGCTGGCCGCGCTGGCCGAGCCCGCCGACGGGCCGCTGGCGCAGGCGGTGGCCGCCATCGCGCAGCGCCATGGCCTCGGCATCGCCTACGGCTGGCCCGAGCGCCACCCCGACGGCGCCAAGCCCTACAACGCCGTGCAGGCCATCGGCCCCGAAGGCCAGCGGCTGGCCGTTCACCGCAAGGTGCACCTGTTCGGCGCGGGGGACCGGGCGCGCTTCACGGCGGGCGAGGCGCTGGCCGCGCCGTTCGAGTGGGGCGGCTGGCGCATCGGCCTGCTGATCTGCTTTGATGTGGAACAGCCCGCGGCGGTGCGGGCGCTGGCGTGGCAAGGCGCGCGGCTGATCCTGGCCCCCACCGCCAACATGCTGCCGTACGACGATGCGCCGTGCCTGACGCTGCCGCGCCTGGCCGCCGAGTCGCGCGTGGCCATCGCCTACGCCAACGCCTGCGGCGCGGAAGGCGACACGCGCTACGGCGGGCTGAGCCGTCTGGTGGGGGCGGATGGGCGGGTGGTGGCCACGCGCGACTCGGC
>NZ_VJNB01000005.1 GCF_007556595.1 Tepidimonas alkaliphilus | reverse complement strand
CCAGCGCGCCGGGTTGGACTCTTCGCGCCAGCCGTGCACGGCGCAGTAGTCCAGCACCGCCTCCAGGCGCTGGCGCACGCGGGTGGCGGTTTCGGTCTTGGTGGTCCAGATGGGCTTGAGGATCGCCAGCACGTCCTCCAAGGTGACCTCGGCCGGGCGCTTGGCCCCCACCACCGGCCAGGCGTAGTCGCGCAGGCTGTGGCGCCACTGCTGGGCGTGCTTGGGGTTGCGCCAGGCTGCGGCACGATCCTGGATCATGCGCTCGGCGGCTTCGGCCACGGTGGGAATGGGCGCACCGCCCTGCGCCAGGCGGCCCAGCACTTCGTCCGGGTGGCGGCCATCGGCCAGCGCAGCGCGCAGCTCGGCAGCCAGCTCACGCGCGCGCGCCAGGCTGCGCGCCTTGACGCTGCCCAGACCGCGGCGGTGCTGCTTGCCGCCGCGCTTCCAGACGAACACCCAGGAACGCCGCCCGCCTTGCACGTGCAGGAACAGTCCGCCGCCATCGGCGTGCAGTCCAGGCCCTAAACTGCGCACCTGCACCGCCGTCAGCCTTGCCAGTTCGCGCCCCACGAAAAAGTCTCCTCCGAACCTTCCGTTATAACCCGCGTTATAACCCGAAACGTCGGCTGGCGGCAAACACTATCGGACAATGGCGGACGATAGGTATATAAACTTCAACGTGTTATACGAGCTTAATAGACAGCTTCAACCCTCTCTGCACGTCTGATTGGCGGACTCTCACTCCGCCACCTTACCCCACCCCCGCCCGCATGTCGCGCGGGGTTTTTGTTTGGGGCGACGCTATCATCATGCCAACCGTGGACTCCAAGGCGCGGGTGAGGGGAAAGAGACATCATGGACGTCAACAATCACAATCACACGGAGGGGCGGCGTCGGTGGGTGGTCGCTGCGCTGATTGGGGCCGGCGCGCCGTGGGCGTGGGCTCAGGGCCGCGACGCGCAGCCGTGGCCGCAGCGGCCTATCAAGCTGATCGTGGGCTTTCCGCCCGGCTCGTCGCCGGACACGATGGCGCGCACGATCGCCGAGCCGCTGGCGGAGCGGCTGGGCCAGCCGGTGGTGGTGGACAACCGCCCTGGCGCCGGCGGCAACATCGCCGCCGACGCGGTGGCGCGCGCCACCGACGGGCATACGCTGGGCCTGATGATCAATGGCAATCTGACGATCGCCAAGATCCTCAATCCGGCCACGCCGTACGACCCGCTGACCGACCTGGCGCCGGTGAGTCTGCTGGCCACCGCGCCGCTGGTGCTGTGCGCGGCGCCGACGGTCGTCGCCCGCGGCGCGGCGGTGCTGCAGGCCGCGCGCGAGGCCGGCGGGCAGTGGAACTACGGCTCGCCCGGCGTCGGCACGGTGGCGCACATCGGCATGGAGATGATCCAGGCGCGCGCTGGCTGGCGCGCTGTGCACGTGCCGTTCCCCGGCAACCCGCAGGTCATCCAGGCGATGCTGCGCGGCGAGGTGCAGCTGGCGCTGCTGCCGCCGGGGCTGGCGCTGCAACAGTCCAGCGCCGGCAAGCTGCAGGCGGTGGCGTTAACCAGCGCCGGGCGCAGCACGCTGGCGCCGGAGGTGCCGACGCTGGCGGAGCTGGGTCTGGCCGGGGTGCAGCTGGAGATCTGGAACGCGGTGGCGGCGCCGCGCGCGATGCCGGCGGCGCACATCGAGCGCTTGGCCACGGCGCTGGCGGCGATCCTGCGCGAGCCGGCCGTGCGCGACAAGCTGTTCCAGCAAGGCTGGCAGGTGGCGGGCACCGCGCCGCAAGGGCTGGCGCGCCGCATCCAGAGCGACACCGCGCGGATGCGCGAGGTCATCGAGCGGCTGGGTCTGCGGGTGGGGTGAGCGCGATGCAACGGGACGTGCGAGACCTGATCGGCGGCCTCTTGATGACTGCGGTCGGTGCGGGTGCCGCGCTGTATGCGCAAGCGGAGTATGAGCTGGGCGAGCTGCGCAACATGGGGCCGGGGTTCTTTCCGGTGGTGCTAGGGTGGTTGCTGGCGGCGTTGGGCGTGTTGATCGCGCTGCCGGCGCTGCTGCGCCCCGGGGAGTCGGTCAGGCTGGCCGGTCGCGCCGCCCTGTGCGTGGTCGGATCCATTGTGGTGTTTGGCCTGCTGCTCAAGCCCGCAGGGCTGGTGCTGGCCACCGTGGCGGCGGTGCTGGTGGCGTCGCTGGCGGACGCACGTTTCACCTGGCGCACGCGGCTGCTGACGGCGGCGGCGATCGCGGCGCTGGCGTGGATGATCTTCATCGCGGGCCTGGGCATGGTGCTGCCGACCTGGCCCTGGAGTGCCTGAAACGATGGACGTCTGGCAAGGATTGTTGTTCGGCCTGCAGCAGGCCATGCAGCCGATGATGCTGCTGTATTGCTTCATCGGCGTCTTCATCGGCACGCTGATCGGCGTGCTGCCCGGCATCGGCGCGATGGCCACCATCTCGCTGCTGCTGCCGGTCACCTATCACATCCCGCCCACCGGCGCCATCATCATGCTGGCCGGGGTCTATTACGGGGCGCAGTACGGCGGCTCCACCGCCTCGATCCTGCTGAACCTGCCCGGCACCCCCTCATCGGCGGTGACCTGCCTGGACGGCTACCAGATGGCCAAACAGGGCCGCGCCGGCGTGGCGCTGTTCATGACGACGATCGCCTCCTTCGTCGGCTCGATGCTCGGGGTGGCGATCCTGGCGGGTTTTGCGCCCTCGATCGCCGAGGTGGGTCTCAAGTTCGGCCCGGCGGAGTATTTTGCGATGATGGCGCTGGGGTTGCTGGCGGCCTCGACGCTGGCCTCGGGTTCGCCGCTCAAGGGGCTGGCGATGGTGGTGCTGGGGCTGCTGCTGGGCACCGTCGGCACCGACGTCAACTCCGGCGTGGCGCGCTTCTACTTCGAGATCCCGGAGCTGATGGACGGCCTCAACATCGTCGCGCTGGCGATGGGGCTGTTTGGCATCGCCGAGGTGATCGGCTCGGTCAACCAGCCGCGCGACGGCCACATGACGCACGCGATCCGCCTGCGCGACATGCTGCCGACGCGCGAGGACTGGCGCCGCTCATGGATGCCGATGCTGCGCGGCACCGGCATCGGCTCGTTCTTCGGCGCGCTGCCCGGCACCGGCGCATCGATCGCCTCCTTCATGTCCTACGCCGTGGAAAAGCGCGTCGCCAGGGAACCGTCGCGCTTCGGCAAGGGCGCCATCGAGGGCGTGGTGGGGCCGGAGGCGTCCAACAACGCCGCGGCGCAGACCGCCTTCGTGCCGACGCTGTCGCTGGGCATCCCGGGCGATGCGGTGATGGCGCTGATGCTGGGCGCGCTGATCATCCACGGCATCCAGCCCGGGCCACTCTTGATGAGCAACCAGCCGGACCTGTTCTGGGGCCTGATCGTGAGCTTCGCGATCGGCAACATCCTGCTGGTGATCCTGAACCTGCCGCTGGTGGGCATGTGGGTGGCGATCCTGCGCATTCCCTATCATGTGCTCTATCCAGCGATCCTGATCTTCATCGCGCTGGGCACTTACAGCGTCAACAACAACGTGTTCGACATCCACATGGTGGCGCTGATCGGCGCCGTCGGCTACCTGCTGGCGGTGCTGCGCTTCGAGGCCGCGCCGCTGATGCTGGGCTTCGTGCTCGGGCCGCTGATGGAGGAGAACCTGCGCCGGGCGCTGC
The DNA here is from genome assembly GCF_007556595.1 of Tepidimonas alkaliphilus. Taxonomy (GTDB): domain Bacteria; phylum Pseudomonadota; class Gammaproteobacteria; order Burkholderiales; family Burkholderiaceae_C; genus Tepidimonas; species Tepidimonas alkaliphila. Next base: position 158,894 of record NZ_VJNB01000005.1, on the reverse strand, counting down.
TGCTGTCGCGCGGCGACCCGATGATCTTCGTCGAGCGGCCGATCAGCGCGGCGTTCCTTGCTGCGGGCGCGCTGCTGTTCCTGTGGAGCCTGTGGGGCGTGCTGAAGCGCACGCTGCGCGAGCGTGAGCGCACCGCCGGCTGAGGCCCCAGCCGTCGCGCCCGACCCGGCGCGCGTGCTGCGGGTGCTGGGCACCGGCGGCACCATCGCCGGCCGTGCCGCCTGCGCCGACGACGTGGTCGGCTACCAGGCCGGCGTCGTCGCGGTGCAGGACCTGCTGCAGGGCCTGCCCGCGCCGCCGGGCTGGACGCTGCAGACGGCCCAGGTCGCCAACCTCGACAGCAAGGACATGACGGTGGCGGTGTGGCGCGCGCTGCTGCAGGCGGTGCATGCGGCGCTGCACGACCCGGCGGTGGGGGCGGTGCTGGTGACGCACGGCACCGATACGCTGGAGGAAACCGCGTGGCTGCTGCAGGCGGCGCTGGCGCCGGCCAAGCCGGTGGTGCTGACCGGCGCGATGCGGCCGGCCACCGCGCGGGTGCCGGACGGCCCCCAGAACCTGACCGACGCCGTGACGCTGGCCACCGACGCGGCGCTGCGGGCCGCCGGCGGCGTGTGGGTGACGCTGGCCGGGCGCGTCTTCGACGCCGCCGCGGCGCGCAAGGTGCACCCGGCGCGGGTGGACGCCTTTGGCGGCGGCGACGCCGGCCCCGCGGCGTGGGTGGAGGGCGGCCGGGTACGCTGGCTGCTCGACCCAGCGGCGCGCGTGGCGGCGCTTGAGGCGCTGGCCGGCTCGCGGGGGGCGGCGGTCGAGCCGCCCTGGCAGGCGGCGGCGTGGCCGCGCGTGGAGTGGATCACCAGCCATGCCGCCGCCGACGGAGCGCTGGTGCGCGCGCTGTTGGCGCAGCGGTGCGCGGCGCGGGCGGGGCAGGATGCCGACGCGCCGCTGGCGGGGCTGGTGGTGGCCGGCACCGGCAACGGCTCGGTGCATGCCGAGCTGGCCGACGCGCTGCGGCAGGCGCAGCAGGAGGGCGTGGCGGTGTGGGTGACGACGCGCTGCGCCGAGGGGGAGGTGCTGCCGTCCCCCCATGGACGGAGCGCTGGCGGCTGGGCGGTGACACCGCTGCCGCCCGCCAAGGCGCGCATCAGCCTGATGCTGGCGCTGCTGGCGCAGGCGGATCCGCGCTGAAGCGCTCGCAGCACCGAGCCGATCACCGAAGGGCGGGCGCCGGCAGGCCAGGCGCAACCCACGGGTTTAGCTTTCCAGCGCCTCGAACACGCGCCGGGTGATCTCCTCCACCGTGCCCAGGCCCGAGATGCGGCGGTAGCGCGGCGCGTTGGTCGGATCTTGCTCAGCCCAGCGGCGGTAGTAGTCCACCAAGGGCCGCGTTTGGGTGGCATAGACCTCCAGCCGCTTGCGCACCGTCTCTTCCTTGTCGTCGTCGCGCTGGATCAGGTCTTCGCCGGTGACGTCGTCCTTGCCGGGCACTTTGGGCGGGTTGTAAAGGATATGGTAGGTGCGTCCGGAAGCAGGATGCACGCGCCGCCCGCTCATGCGCTCGATGATGGCCTCAAACGGCACATCGATTTCGAGCACCACGTCAAGTTTGATGCCAGCCTCGCGCAGCGCCTCGGCCTGAGGGATGGTGCGCGGAAAGCCGTCGAACAGGAAGCCGTTGGCGCAGTCCGGCTGCGCGATGCGATCCTTGACCAGGCCGATGATGATGTCGTCGCTGACCAGGCCGCCGGCGTCCATCACCTGCTTGGCGGCCAGCCCGAGCGGGGTGCCGGCCTTGACGGCAGCCCGCAGCATGTCACCGGTGGAGATCTGCGGGATGCCGTATTTCTGGCAGATGAAGGTGGCTTGCGTGCCTTTGCCAGCGCCCGGAGCGCCCAGCAGGATCAGTCTCATGGGATTCCTTTGCTTGTCGTCTCACGTGGGGATGGGCTCGCGGCCTTGGCCGACGGCGTCTCCTCGGGCGGCGCGCCGACCGCAAGCGTCCAAGAATAGCACGCGTTGCCCGACACAGGCTTACAGCGCCGCGGACCCGCCGGGGGTATCAGATGCCTAGGCCGGCAGCCAGCAGGGCGCGCACGCGCTGCAGATCCTCGGGTGTGTCGACCCCCGGGCCCGGGGCGTGGTCGGTGACGTGCACCGCGATGCGCTGCCCGTGCCACAGCACGCGCAGCTGCTCCAGCTGCTCGCAGCGCTCCAGTGGTGCGGGCGGTAGCGCCGGAAAGCGCCGCAGAAAGCCAGCCCGGTAGGCGTAGAGCCCGATGTGGCGCAGCGGCCGGGCGCCGGCCGGCCAGGCGGCCAGATCCAGATCCCCGTCGTGGCGCGGCGCGTCGCGCCACCACGGGATCGGCGCACGGCTGAACAGCAGCGCGCTGCCGTGCGCATCCAGCGCCACCTTGACGACGTTCGGGTTGAAGAGCTCCGTGCCTTGCGAGATCGGGTGCGCCGCGGTGGCCACCGCGCAGTCCTCGCGGCGGTGCAGCAGCGCCGCCACCGCGCGCACGAGCTCGGGGTCGATCAGCGGCTCGTCGCCCTGCACGTTGACGACGATAGCCTCGTCCGGCAGGCCGAGCCGCTGCACCGCCTCGGCCAGGCGGTCGCTGCCGCTCGGGTGGTCGGCGCGCGTCGGGAGGGCCGGCACGCCGGCGCGCGCGCACACGGCGGCGATCTCGGCGTCGTCGGTGGCCACCGTGCAGCTGGCCGCGCCACTGGCGCGCGCGCGCTGGGCCACGCGCACCACCATCGGCACGCCAGCGAGGTCCAGCAGCGGCTTGTCCGGCAGGCGCGTGGAGGCGCGCCGCGCCGGGATCAGCACGTGAAAGGCCGGCGTGCTCATCGGACCTCGGGCTGCGCCGGGCGCGGCGGGGCCAGGCGGTCCAGCTCTTCCTCGGTTAGCGCCCGGGCCTCGTTTTCCAGCAGGATCGGGATGCCGTCGCGCACCGGGTAGGCCAGGCGCGCACCGCGCGAGACGAGCTCGCCGGTCTCGCGCGCCAGCACCAGCGGCCCCTTGGTCACCGGGCAGACCAGCAGCTGCAGCAGCTTTGCGTCCATGCCGCGCATCATAGCGCGCCGCCCTGCCGCGGCGTCCGGGCGTCAAGCCAGGCATCGAGCGTCTGCGTGAAGGCGGGCGGCAGTTCCAGCGCCAGCGGCACGGCCCACACGCGCAGGCCGTGCGGCAGCGGCGCGCCGCGCAGCTTGACGGCGTCCTTCTCGGTGCAGAGCCAGTCGCGCGGGCCGCCGGCGCGGGCGGCTTCCCGCAGCGCTTCAAGCAGCTCGCCGGCCGGCACATGGTCGCGCAGCGCGCGCGTGGCGGCCAGCGGTACGCCCGCGGCGCGCAGCGCGTCGAAGAACGCCTGTGGCCGCGCGATGCCGGCCAGCGCCCCTGGCGCCGGGCGCCGCCCGGCGGCCCAGTCAGCCAGCGGCCGCCGCTCGCGGCCATCGTCGGCATGGCCGGTCAGCCGCCGCTGCGCCTGGAATTCAGGGTAGGGATGGAACGCGGGCGGCTGCGCCGGCGGCTCGGTGCGCAGCACCCAGACGTCAGGCGCCGGCGCGCGCCGCAACGGCCACGGCTCGCGCAGCGGCCCGGCCGGCAGCAGCCAGCCGTTGCCGACGTCGCGCGCGTCGAACAGCACCAGCGCCAGATCCGCCGCCAGCGCCCAGTGCTGCAGCCCGTCGTCGCTGAGCACCACGTCCACGTCCGGATGGCGCTGCAGCAGCGCGCGCACCGCGGCGGGGCGATCGCGCGCCACCGCCACCGGCGCGTCGGTGGCCTGCGCCACCAGCACCGGCTCGTCGCCGCAGCGCGCCGGGTCGGGGTCGTCGGCCACCAGATGCGGCGATCCACCGGCGCCGCCGTGGCCGCGCGCCACCACGCCGGGCCTGCGGCCGCGTGCGCGCAGGTGGCGCACGAGGGCGATCAGCGTCGGCGTCTTGCCGGTGCCGCCGGCCAGCACGTTGCCAACCACGATCACCGGCACCGGCGCGCGCCACGGGCGGCGCAGGCCGACGCGCCAGGCCGCACGGCGCAGCGCCAGCAGCGCGCTCATCAGCGCCTGCAGCGGCCACAGCGCGCGCGCCGCCGCGCCGCGGCGCGCCCAGACGCGCAGCCAGTCCGGCCCCGTGCTCACGGCGCGCCGCCGCCGCGCTGGGTGGCGAACGTGATCTGCGCCAGTCCCGCCAACCGCGCCGCGGCCAACACGTCAATGACCGACTGGTGCGTCGCGGCGGCGTCGGCCTGGATCACCAGCAGCGCCTCACGCCGCTGCGCCGCGGCGGCGCGCAGCGCCTGCGCCAGCGCCTCCACCCCGCGCTGAGTCAGCACCTGATCACCCACGGCCACGCGCCCGTCGGCCGCCACCGCCACGACAATCTCCGCCGGGCGCTGCGGCGGCGCCTCGGCGTCGGCCTGCGGCAGCGTCACGCGCAGCGCGCTGGCCTGGCTGAACGTGGTCGTCAGCATCAGAAAGATCAGGATCACCAGCAGCACATCGATGAACGGGATCAGGTTGATCTCCGGCTCGTCGCGCTGGCCGTGGCGGAAGTTCATCGTCGGCGCCTCCGGGTGGTCGGGCGGGGGGCGTTCACCCGCGCAGGCGCAGCAGGTGGTGCGCGAAGCGCTCGGCAGCCACCTCCATCTCCAGCAGCAGCGCGTCGGCGCGCGCGCGGTAGAGGCGCCAGAAGATCAGCGCCGGCACCGCAATGATGAGGCCAAACGCGGTGTTGTAGAGCGCCACCGAGATGCCGTGCGCCAGCTGCGCCGGGTTGCCGCCGCCGGGCAGCAGCCCGCCCGGGCCGGCCTGCGAGCCAAAGATCTCGATCATGCCAATGACCGTGCCCAGCAGCCCCAGCAGCGGCGCGGCCGAGGCCACCGTGGCCAGCGCACCCAAGTAGCGCTGCAGCCGTGCGGCGGCCAACTTGCCGGCGGATTCCAGCGCCGCGCGCAGTTCGGCTTCGGTGGCGTGCGGGTTGGCGTGCAGCGTCGTCAGCCCCGCGGCCAACACCCCGCCAAGCAGCGAATGCTCGGCCAGTTGCTGAACGATCGTGGGCGCCGGCACCGCGTGGCGCGAAACCTCGATGGCCTCATCCACCAACCCGGGCGGCGTGACGCGGTCGCGGCGCAAGCTCCAACCGCGCTCCAGGATCAGCGCCAGCCCGACGATCGAGCAGGCAATCAGCGTCCAAATCGGCCAGCCGGCGGCTTGTATGATCGACAGCAATCGGGCCTCCCGTCCGCGAAAACAATGCAGGGACGGCTGGATTATCGCCGAGTTGTTTCCCGGTGCTTGGGGCAGGGGCTCGCAGGACACGGCAGCGCCATGAGCGGATCAACCCTTTACTCTGCGGATGTGGCCGCCGACCTGCCGCTGTGGCATGTCGGCGCTTTGGTGGCGGCGGTGGCCGACGCTTTGCGCGCGCGTTTCAATCCGGTGCGGGTAGCCGGTGAAGTTTCAGGCTTGACGCGCGCGGCCAGCGGTCATGTTTATTTCACGCTCAAGGATGAGCAGGGTCAGCTGCGGGTGGCCATGTTTCGCCGCGCGGTGGAGGCTGGCGGCGGCCATCTGTTGCGCGACGGCGCACACATCGAGATGGTGGGGCGGCTGGATGTGTACGCCCCGCGCGGCGATCTGCAACTGATTGCTGAGCGCGTTCGTCTGGCCGGGCAGGGCAGCCTCTACGAACAGTTTTTGCGCTTGAAGGCGATGCTGGCCGCCGAAGGGCTGTTTGAGGCTGCGCGCAAGCGGACGCTGCCGCGTTACCCGACGAGCCTGGGCGTGGTGACCTCGCCCGACGCCGCGGCGCTGCGCGATGTGGCCACGACGCTGAGGCGGCGCGCGCCGCATCTGCCGGTGCGGCTCTACCCGGCTGCGGTGCAGGGCGCCGAGGCCCCGGCACAACTTTGCGCGGCGCTGCAGCGGGCGTACCGCGATTTTGAAACCCTTGGCGCGCCGCAGGTGCTGCTGTTGGTGCGCGGCGGCGGCTCGCTGGAGGATCTGTGGGCGTTCAACGACGCGACGCTGGTGCGCACGATCGCGCAGGCGCCGATGCCCGTGATCACGGGCGTGGGCCACGAGACCGATTTCACGCTGGCCGACTTTGCGGCGGACGTGCGCGCGGCAACGCCCACGGCGGCGGCAGAGCTTTGCGCGCCGGCGCGCGAGGAGCTGCTCGAGGCGCTGCAGCGCCTGCGCGGCCGGCTGCGCGACGCCGTCGAGCGACGGCTGGACGAGCGCGCGCAGCGGCTGGATCGCCTGGCGCAGCGGCTCGGGCGGCCCTCTCAGGCGGTGGCGCGCCAGCGTCAGGCGTTGCTTGCGCACCAGCACCGCTTGCAACGCGCGCTGCAGGGCTGGCTGCTGCGCCAACATCAGCGCCATGAGGCTGCGCAGACGCGCCTGCAGGCGGCGCTGCACGCGCGGGTGCCGCGTGAGCGGCAGCGCTTGCTGGCCTGCGCCCACCGGCTGCCCTTGGCGGCCAGCGGCGCGTGGCGACGAGCCCAGGCGCAGTTGCAACAAGCTCAGGCGCGCCTGGCGCTGCTAGACCCGCAGCGCGTGCTGGAGCGCGGCTACGCGCTGGTGACTGATGAAGCAGGGCACGTGGTGACGGACGCGCGGCGTGCACGGCTTGGGCAGAGGCTGCAGATGCGGCTGGCGCGAGGAGCGCTGCGGGCTACGGTCGATGCCATCGCCGAGGATGCCTCTGCCGCAATCCTGGCTCCGCCGCGAGGGTAGGCGGGCCTTGCCTACAATGCACGGCGCTGAAGGTGTTGTCCTAACCTTCCCTACCACGACCCAACCAGGAGTCTGTCATGGAACACGTCTTGCCCCCGCTGCCGTTTGCGATCGATGCGCTGGAGCCTTACTACTCCAAAGAAACGCTGGAGTATCACCACGGCAAGCACCATCAAGCCTACGTCACCAACCTCAACAACCTGCAGAAGGGCACCGAGTTTGAGACGATGGCGCTGGAGGACATCATCCGCAAGGCGCCCAACCCCGGCCCGATCTACAACAACGCCGCGCAGGTTTGGAACCACACCTTCTTTTGGAGCTGCATGAAGCCGGGCGGCGGCGGTGAGCCGACCGGCCCGCTGGCCGAGGCCATCAAGGCCAAGTGGGGCAGCTACGCCGCTTTCCGCGAAGCCTTCGTCAAGAGCGCGGTCGGCAACTTCGGCTCCGGCTGGACCTGGCTGGTCAAGAAGCCCGATGGCAGCGTGGACATCGTCAACATGGGGGCGGCCGGCACGCCGCTGACCACCGCCGACAAGGCGCTGCTGACGGTCGATGTGTGGGAGCACGCCTATTACATCGACTACCGAAACCTGCGTCAGAAGTTTGTCGAGACCTTCCTCGATAAGCTGGTCAACTGGGAGTTCGCACAGGCCAACTACGCCTGACAGCGCCACATCCCGGCCCCGCCCAGACAAAGGGGCCGGGCTTGGGCCAGGGGCGGCTCGACCGTCCCGTCGTTGCTCCTGCCGGGGCCGCGCAGCCGGGGTGACCCGCGTCAACGCCCGCCAAACGGTCCGCCAGCGAGCTTGAAGCCGGGCCTAAGGCCGCGCTGCGCAAACCAGCCCTGCGCCACCTCCAACACGTAGCGTACCGGCTCAGGGGAGCAGTGGCTGCGCTCGTCCAGCGGCTGCATGTCGGCCAGGTGAACGATGCGACCATCGTCGGCGACGAACGCCGCCGTCAGCGGCACGTAGGTGTTCTTCATCCAGAAGCACTGCACGGCCGGCGTCTCGAACACGAACAGCATGCCCTCGTTGGGGGCCAGGTCGCGGCGCCACATCAGGCCGACTGCGCGCTGCGCGGGGGTGGCCGCCACCTGCGCGTGAATCAGGTGCATGCCGGCGCGCAGCGTCACGCGCGGCAGGTCGCGTTGGGGCTGCCCCTGCGCCTGGCCCGATGCTGGGCTCAGCAGTCCGAGGGCCGCCAGCAAGGCGGCCATCCATGCCGCGCGCAGCCCGCAACCGGCCAAACGCAGCGTCCGAAGCGAGGCTTGCAAGCGGCCCGAGAGCATGGTTTGAACCCCGTTCGTAATCGGTTTGTCGCTAGAATTTTCGTTGAGAGGCTTTGGCCTTGGCGCCGCGCCGGCCGGGCCTTGATCCCCACCCAAGGAGACTGCAGCCCATGTATCAGCACATCCGCGTGCCCGCCGACGGCGCCAAGATCACCGTCAACCCCGACATGTCGCTCAACGTGCCGGACAACCCCATCATCCCTTACATCGAGGGCGACGGCACCGGGGTGGACATCACGCCCGTGATGATCCGGGTGGTGGATGCCGCGGTGGCCAAAGCGTATGGCGGACGGCGCAAGATCCACTGGATGGAAGTGTACGCCGGCGAAAAATCCACCCGGGTCTATGGGCCTGATGTCTGGCTGCCGGACGAAACCCTGCACGCTTTGAAGGAATACGTGGTCTCGATCAAGGGGCCGTTGACCACGCCAGTCGGCGGCGGCATCCGCTCGCTCAACGTGGCGCTGCGGCAGGAGCTGGACCTTTACGTCTGCCTGCGCCCGGTGCGCTACTTTAAGGGCGTGCCCAGCCCTCTGAAGGAGCCGGAAAAGACCGACATGGTCATTTTCCGCGAGAACTCCGAAGACATCTATGCCGGCATTGAATATCCGGCGCAGAGCGAAAAAGCGAAAAAGCTGATCAAGTTCCTGCAGGAGGAGCTGGGTGTCACCAAGATCCGCTTCCCCGAGACCTCCGGCATCGGCGTCAAGCCGGTGTCGCAGGAGGGCACCGAGCGCCTGGTGCGCAAGGCGATCCAATACGCGATCGATCACGACAAGCCCAGCGTGACGCTCGTGCACAAGGGCAACATCATGAAGTACACCGAGGGGGCGTTTCGCGATTGGGGCTACGCCTTGGCCAAGCGCGAGTTCGGCGCGGTGGAGATCGACGGCGGCCCGTGGTGCAAGTTCACCAATCCCAAGACGGGCCGCGAGATCGTCATCAAAGATTCGATTGCCGATGCCTTCCTGCAGCAGATCCTGCTGCGTCCGGCGGAATATTCCGTCATCGCCACGCTCAACCTCAATGGCGACTACATCTCCGACGCGTTGGCCGCGCAGGTCGGCGGCATCGGCATCGCGCCCGGGGCCAACCTGTCCGACAGCGTGGCCTGCTTCGAGGCCACGCACGGCACGGCGCCGAAATACGCCGGCAAGGACTACGTCAACCCCGGCTCGGAAATTCTGTCGGCGGAGATGATGCTGCGCCACATGGGCTGGAAAGAGGCTGCCGACCTCATCATCAGCTCGATGGAAAAGGCCATTCAGAGCAAGCACGTGACCTACGACTTCGCGCGCCTGATGGAAGGCGCCACGCAGGTGTCGTGCTCGGGCTTCGGTCAGGTGATGATCGACCACATGGGATGACCGGTCGGCGCTTGGCGGCGATCGGCCTTGCCCGACGATCTGAAAGGCTGCTGCGGGCAGCCTGGCCGCTTGCAAGGGTCGCTTTGCGCGTCGGGCGCCAAGCGCCCCTTGCTGCTCTGACACACGGCTTGATTGCCAGTGCCCCGGCAAGCGCCAGCTCCCTTGCGGTTGGGGTGCGGCTCAGGCGCCCCTGCGCCGTGAAGGCGGCGGCGATTTATTGCAGAATGTGGGCATGGCCACGACACCGAAGCAACCCGACTTGACCCCGCTGCTGCCGGGGAGCGATGCGGCGGTGGTGGTGGAGCGGCGCGACCAGCGCGTGCCGCCGCCGCGCATGTACCAGGTGGTGCTGCTCAACGACGACTTCACGCCGATGGAGTTCGTCGTGCGCGTGTTGCAAGAGTTTTTTCACAAAGATCGCGAAACCGCCACGCAAATCATGCTGCGCGTGCACGTGCACGGTCGCGGCGTCTGCGGCGTTTATACGCGGGATGTGGCCACCACCAAAGTGGAGCAGGTGTTGCAGGCGGCGCGCGCCGCGGGCCACCCGCTTCAGTGCATTGCGGAGCCGATTGAATCGTGAGCGCGCGGCCCCATTTCATTCAGCAGCGCCACGGCGGCCTGACAGGGTCGCCCGGCGGTCTGCGCCAGCATCGTCAGTGAAGGAAGTGCCCCATGATTGCCCAAGAACTTGAAGTCAGCCTCCACATGGCCTTTGTTGAGGCGCGGCAGCAGCGGCACGAGTTCATCACCGTGGAGCACCTGCTGCTGGCGTTGCTGGACAACCCCAGCGCCTCCGAAGTGCTGCGCGCCTGCAATGCCAACATTGAGGAGCTGCGCAAGCAACTGACCACATTTATCAAAGAAAACACGCCCACCGTGGCCGGCACCGACGAGGTGGACACGCAGCCGACGCTGGGGTTTCAGCGTGTGATCCAGCGCGCCATCATGCATGTGCAGTCCACCGGCAACGGCAAGAAAGAAGTCACCGGCGCCAACGTGCTGGTGGCCATCTTCGGCGAGAAGGACTCGCACGCCGTGTATTACCTCCACCAGCAGGGCATCACGCGGCTGGACGTGGTCAACTACATCGCGCACGGCATTCGCAAAAGCGACGCGCCTGAGCCGGCCAAGTCCGGCGATGGCGCGGCGGAGTCGGAAGAGGGCAGCCATGAGGCGCGCGGCAACGAAAAGGCTTCGGTGCTGGAGCAGTTCACACAAAACCTCAACCAGGCCGCGCGCGAGGGCCGCATCGACCCGCTGATCGGGCGCGAGGCCGAGGTCGAGCGCGTCATCCAGGTGCTGTGCCGCCGGCGCAAGAACAACCCGCTGCTGGTCGGCGAAGCCGGTGTGGGCAAGACCGCCATCGCCGAGGGGCTGGCCTGGCGCATCGTGCAAAAGGATGTGCCGGAGGTGCTGGCCGACGCCACCGTCTATGCGCTGGACATGGGCGCCCTGCTGGCCGGCACCAAGTACCGCGGCGATTTCGAGCAGCGCTTAAAAGGTGTGCTCAAGGCGTTGAAAGACAAGCCCAACGCCATTTTGTTCATCGATGAGATCCACACCCTGATCGGGGCGGGGGCGGCCTCCGGCGGCACGCTGGATGCGTCCAACCTGCTCAAGCCCGCGCTGTCCAGCGGCCAGCTCAAATGCATCGGCGCCACCACCTTCACCGAATACCGCGGCATCTTCGAGAAGGATGCGGCGTTGTCGCGGCGCTTCCAGAAAATCGACGTTGTGGAGCCCACCGTGGAGCAGACGGTGGAGATCCTCAAGGGCCTGAAGTCGCGCTTCGAGGCGCACCACGGCGTCAAATACGCCGCCGCCGCGCTGCAGGCCGCGGCTGAGCTGTCGGCCAAGTACATCAACGACCGCCACCTGCCGGACAAAGCCATCGACGTGATCGATGAGGCGGGCGCGGCGCAGCGCGTGGCGCCGCCGTCGAAGCGGAAAAAAACCATTGGCCGGGCGGAAATCGAAGAAATCGTGGCCAAAATCGCGCGCATCCCGCCCAGCAGCGTCTCCAGCGACGACCGCAGCAAGCTGCAGAACCTGGAGCGCGACCTCAAGGCCGTGGTGTTCGGCCAGGATCAGGCGCTGGAGGCGCTGGCCTCGGCGGTGAAGATGGCGCGCTCGGGGCTGGGCAAGCCGGACAAGCCGATCGGCGCGTTTCTCTTCAGCGGCCCCACCGGCGTGGGCAAGACCGAGGCGGCGCGCCAGCTCGCCTACATCCTCGGCATCGAGCTGGTGCGCTTTGACATGTCGGAGTACATGGAGCGCCATGCCGTCAGCCGCCTGATCGGCGCGCCGCCGGGCTACGTCGGCTTCGATCAGGGCGGGCTGCTGACGGAGGCCATCACCAAGAAGCCGCACTGCGTGCTGCTGCTCGATGAAATTGAAAAAGCGCACCCGGACATCTTCAACGTGCTGCTGCAGGTGATGGACCACGGCACGCTGACCGACAACAACGGGCGCAAGGCGGACTTCCGCAACGTCATCATCATCATGACGACCAACGCCGGCGCCGAGACGATGCAAAAGTCCACCATCGGCTTTACGACGCAGCGCCAGGCCGGCGACGAAATGGCGGAAATCAAGCGCCTGTTCTCACCCGAATTCCGCAACCGCTTGGACGCCATCGTCAGTTTCAAGCCGCTGGATGAGCAGGTCATCCTGCGCGTGGTGGACAAATTCTTGCTGCAACTGGAGCAGCAGCTCGCGGAGAAGAAGGTCGAGGTCACCTTCACCGACGCGCTGCGGCGCTATCTGGCCAAGAAGGGCTTCGACCCGCTGATGGGCGCGCGCCCGATGCAGCGTCTGATCCAGGACACGATCCGGCGGGCGCTGGCGGACGAGCTGCTGTTTGGCCGGCTGGTGGACGGCGGGCGCCTGACGGTGGACGTCGAAACCCCCGAGGGCGGCGGCGAGCCCAAGGTCAAGCTCGACATCCAGCCGCTGCCGAAAAAAGATCGCAAGGCCGAGCCCGCTGAGCCCGAAGAGGCCACAGCTGATTGAGCGCGGCGGCTCCCGCCGTAGCCTGCCCGCCCGCTGTCCCCACAGGCCGCTCAAGCGCCAGTCCCGAGAGATTCGCTTGCTGTCCACGGCAAGCGGGGACAACTCGCCGTGCGGCTCTCGCGGTGCAGCAACGCATGCTTGCGGGCCCATCCCCAACGGTAACCGCCTAGGGTGCCGTCGGTTCTGACCACGCGGTGGCACGGGATCAGCACGGCAATCGGGTTGGCCGCGCAGGCCGCCGCGACGGCTCGGGCGGCGCGCGGCTGTCCGATGCGCTGGGCCAGCTCGCGGTAGCTCAGGCGCGTCCCCGCCGGAATCATGCGCAGCGCCGCCCACACCCGCCGTTGAAACGGCGTGCCATGGGGCGCCAGAGGGGGTAGGTCAGACTGGCTGTTACCCTCTAAAGCCGCGTGAACCGCCTCGACCCAGGCGGCGGGCGGACGCCCCAAGGTCTGGGTTGTGGGGTGCGATCGCCGCCAAGCCGCCTGCAGCGCGGTCGGGTCGTCACCCAGCGCGAGCCAGTGCAGTCCCTCAGGGCCGGCCACCAGCAGCGCCGCACCCAACGAGCAGCTCAGCACGATGGGTTCGTAGGGGGCAGGGCCTTGTCGCGTAGGCATGGCGCTCAATCTAGCATGGCGTCGCCGCGGTTACGATGCGGGGGTCATGCAGGCTGCTCCCACCACCTTTTACTGGCACGACTACGAAACCTTTGGCCGCGATCCGCGCCAGCACGCGCCAGCGCAGTTCGCCGGGGTGCGCACGGACGCCGAACTGCGCGAAATCGACGCGCCTCTGGTGCTGTATTGCCGGCCCAGTCCCGACCGCTTGCCCGATCCGTGGAGCTGCGTGCTGACGGGTCTCACACCGCAAATGTGCGAGCGCAAGGGGGTGGCCGAGCGGGTGTTTGCCGAGCGCATCGAAGCGCAGCTGGCGCAGCCGGGCACCATCGGGGTCGGCTACAACTCCCTGCGCTTTGACGATGAGTTCACGCGCCATCTGCTGTGGCGCAATCTGCTCGACCCATATGCCCGCGAATGGCGCGACGGCTGCGGGCGCTGGGATTTGTTTGACGCGATGTGCGCCGCCTGGGCGCTGCGGCCCGACGGCATCGAATGGCCGCAGGTCAACGGCCAGGTCAGCCTCAAGCTGGAGCATTTGAGCGCGGCCAACGGCTTGGTGCACGACCAAGCGCACGATGCGTTGTCGGACGTGCGCGCCACGCTGGCGCTGGCGCGTCTGTTGCGCGCACGCCAGCCACGTCTCTTTGAATTCGCGCTAAGCTTGCGCGATAAAGAGCGGGTGCGGCAGGAGCTGGGGCTGCCCAACCGACCGCGTCCCTTTGTGCACGTCTCGCCGCGCTTGGGGGCGCAACGCGGCTTTCTTGCGGTGATGTGGCCGCTGGCCCCGCACCCTTATCGCCGCCATGAAGTGATCGCCTGGGATTTGGCCCATGACCCCAGCGAGTTGGCGGATCTGCGGCTCGAAGAGGTGCGCGCGCGCCTGTTTTTACGCCGCGAGGAGGAACGCGACGACTGGCGGCGGTTGCCGATCAAAACGGTGCACCTTAACCGGGCGCCCTTTGTGGTGGGCGACCTGCGCTTGCTGCAGCAGGGGGCGGCGCAGCGCTGGGGCATCGACTTGGGCTTGATCGAGCGTCATGCGCGGCGGGCTGCCCGGTTGCCCGACCTGAGCGCGACCTGGGCCCACGTCTGGGCGCCGCCGTCCGCGTCGGCGCAACCATCCGACGTGGACGGCGCCCTCTACGCTGGATGGCTCCAAGACGCCGATCGGCGTCGGCTGCAGCGCTTGCGCACCTTGGATCCCGCCGACCCGGCGTGGCGGCACATGGGGTTTGACGACTCCCGTTTGGGCGAACTGGTGTTTCGTTTTCGGGCGCGCAACCATCCCGAGACGCTCGATGAGGACGAGCGCCAGCGCTGGCGCGCGCATTGCCGCCGCCGGTTGCTGGAAGGAGCCGACGGAGGCCCGACGCTGACCGAATACTTGGCCGAGCTGCAGGCGATGGAGCCTGCAGTGCGCGCCGAGCATGGAGCGCGCGGGGCGGAGGTGCTGCAGGCCGTGCGCGAGCATGCGCTGAAGCTGGCCGCCGAGCTGCAGTAAGCGTGGCGGCCTCGTTGACGCCGCCGCGCGGCTAGCGCCGCCGCCCGCTGCCGCCCGCCAGTCCGCCCAGCAGCCCACGCACCAGTTGGCGGCCGAGGTTGGCGCCGATCTCGCGCACGGCGGTCTTGAGCACGGTTTGAACCAACCCATCGGTTTGCCCGCCGCGCGGGCCGGTGCGCCCCAGCAGCACTTCGCCCACCAGGCCGCCAAGCCCGCCTGAACTGGGGGTGGCGCCGGGTTCGGTTGGGCTGTGCAGCGCACGCAGCCGCTCGTAGGCGCTTTCGCGATCAATCCTCTGTTCATAGACGCCGGCCACCAGCGAGCTGCGCAGCAGCTGCTGGCGCTCCAGCGGCGTGACGGGGCCGAGCCGGCTGGCCGGCGGCAGCACCCAGGCGCGCTCGGTTTCGCTCGGCCGCCCCTTGGCGTCGAGCAGGCTGACCAGCGCCTCGCCGACGCCGAGTTCGGTGATCGCGCGCTCCAGGTCGAGCCCGGCCTTGGGCCGCATGGTCTGCGCGGTGGCTTTGACGGCCTTCTGGTCGCGCGGGGTGAAGGCGCGCAGCGCGTGCTGCACGCGGTTGCCGAGCTGCGCCAGCACGCTGTCGGGCACGTCCAGAGGGTTCTGCGTGACGAAATACACGCCCACGCCCTTGGAGCGGATCAGCCGCACCACGAGCTCGATGCGCTCCAGCAGCACCTTCGGCGCGTCCTCGAACAGCAGGTGCGCCTCGTCGAAGAAGAAGACGAGCTTGGGCTTGTCGAGGTCGCCCGCCTCCGGCAGCGCCTCGAACAGCTCCGACAGCAGCCACAGCAGGAACGTGCCGTAGAGCCGCGGGGCGTTGAGCAGCTTCTCGGCGGCCAGGATGTTGACCACGCCCTGGCCGTCCACCGTCTGCATGAGGTCGGCGATGTTCAGTTGCGGTTCGCCGAAGAAGCGGTCGGCCCCCTGCTGTTCCAGCGTCAGCAGCGCGCGCTGGATGGCGCCGATGCTGGCGGCGCTGACGTGGCCGTATTCGGTGGTGAATTCCCGCGCGCGGTCGCCGACGTGCTGCAGCATCGCGCGCAGGTCCTTCAGGTCCAGCAGCAGCAGGCCTTGGTCGTCGGCGATCTTGAACACCAGGTTGAGCACGCCGGCCTGGGTGTCGTTGAGGCCGAGCATGCGCGCCAGCAGCAGCGGGCCCATGTCGCTGATGGTGGCGCGCACCGGATGGCCCTGCTCGCCGAACACGTCCCACAGCGTCACCGGACAGGCCGCGGGCTGCGGCGCCGGCAGGCCGCGTTCGGCCAGCACCTGGGCCAGCTTGCCCTCGATGCGGCCGGGCTGGCTGATGCCGGTCAGGTCGCCTTTGACGTCGGCCATGAACACCGGCACGCCGTGGCGCGAGAAGCCTTCGGCCAGCGTCTGCAGCGTGACGGTCTTGCCGGTGCCGGTGGCGCCGGTGATGAGGCCGTGGCGGTTGGCCTTGTCCAGCAGCAGGCGGCATTCGGTGGCGTCGCGGCGCGCGACCAAGATCGATGCGGGGTTCATAAGTGGGGTGGGTGGCGTTGAGAGCAAAAGCAGCGAAAGCGACGGCCCAAGGGCGCAGCCAGCGCCCACGGCTGCCGCGTAGAATACCGGATTGTCCCGCTTTCTTCGCGCCCCTTAGAGGGCCAACACCCAAGCCAATCACGAGGTTCGCATGGCAGGACATTCCAAGTGGGCCAACATCCAGCACCGCAAGGCGCGCCAGGACGAGAAGCGCCAGCGCATCTGGACGCGCGTGGTGCGCGAGATCATGGTGGCGGCGCGTCAGGGCGGCGCAGACCCGGCGGCCAACCCGCGCCTGCGGCTGGCGATCGAAAAGGCCAAGGCCGCCAACATGCCCGCCGACACCATCAAGCGCAACATCGACAAGGCCACCGGCAACCTCGAGGGCGTCAACTATGAGGAGGTGCGCTACGAGGGCTACGGCATCGGCGGCGCGGCCGTCATCGTGGACTGCATGACCGACAACCGCGTGCGCACCGTGGCCGAGGTGCGCCACGTCTTCAGCAAGCATGGCGGCAACCTCGGCACGGAGGGGTCGGTGGCGTTCCAATTCCAGCACTGCGGGCAGATCGTCTTCGAGCCCGGCGCCAGCGAGGACAAGGTGATGGAAGTCGCCCTGGAGGCCGGCGCCGACGACGTGCTGACGCAGGAGGACGGCTCGATTGAGGTGCTCACCGCGCCGGCGCAGTTCGAGGCGGTGCGCGACGCGCTGCAGGCCGCGGGCCTGAAGCCCGCGATGGCCGAGGTCACCTGGCGGCCGACCAACACCGTGCAGCTCAGCGGCGAGGACGCGCAGCGCATGCAGAAGCTGCTGGACGCGCTGGAGGATCTGGACGACGTGCAGGACGTGTTCCACAACGCGGAGCTCGACGCATGAGCCCCGCCGGCCTGCGCATCCTGGTGGTCGGCGCCGGCGGGCGCGAGCACGCGCTGGCGTGGAAGCTGGCGCAGTCGCCGCGCGCGGCGCGGGTGTTCGTCGCGCCCGGCAACGGCGGCACGGCGCTTGATGCGCGCCTGACCAACGTGCCGATCACCGGCGTGGCCGAGCTGTGCGACTGGGCGAAGCGGGAAGGCATCGACCTCACTGTCGTTGGGCCGGAGGCGCCGCTGGCCGCCGGCCTCGTCGACGCCTTCCGCGCCGCCGGGCTGCGCGTGTTTGGCCCGACGCAGGCCGCCGCCCGGCTGGAGAGCTCCAAGGCGTTCGCCAAGGCGTTCATGCAGCGCCACGGCATCCCCACCGCCGCGCACGAGACGTTCGCCGACGCGGCGGCGGCGCACGCCCATGTCGATCGCGTGGGCGCGCCGATCGTCGTCAAGGCCGACGGCCTGGCCGCCGGCAAGGGCGTGGTGGTGGCGATGACCGTTGCCGAGGCGCACGAGGCCATCGACGCCATGCTGGTCAACAACCGCCTCGGCGTGCAGCACAACGCCGACGGCGCGCGCGTCGTCATCGAATCCTACCTGGAGGGCGAGGAGGCAAGCTTCATCGTGCTGGTGGATGGCCAGCGCGCGCTGCCGCTGGCCACGAGCCAAGACCACAAGCGGCTGCTCGACGGCGACGCCGGCCCCAACACCGGCGGCATGGGGGCGTACTCGCCGGCGCCGGTGGTCACGCCGGCGGTGCACGAGCGGGTGATGCGCGAGATCATCGAGCCGACCGTGCGCGCCATGGCCGCCGAGGGCACGCCGTACACCGGCTTTCTCTACGCCGGGCTGATGATCGCGCCGGACGGCACGCCGCGCACGCTGGAGTTCAACTGCCGGCTGGGCGACCCGGAGACGCAGCCGATCCTGATGCGGCTGCGCAGCGACCTGGTGGAGGTGCTGCTGGCCGCCACCGAAGGCCGGCTCGACACCGTGACGCTGGAGTGGGACGCGCGCGTGGCGCTGGGCGTGGTGGTGGCCGCCGAGGGCTACCCGCTGCAGCCGCGCAAGGGCGATGCGATCGAGGCGCTGCCGCCGGATGCCGACGACGCCGTGGTGTTCCACGCCGGCACGGCCCTGGCCGCCGACGGGCGGCTCCTCACCAGCGGCGGGCGCGTGCTCTGCTGCACGGCGCTGGGGGCCGACGTGGCCGCGGCGCGCGCGCGCGCCTACGCGCTGGTGGAGGGCGTGCGCTTTGCCGGCATGCAGTTTCGCCGCGACATCGGCCGCCGGGCGCTGGCGCGCCCGGCCCTCTGAAGGCGCAGGAGGTCCATCCCCATGGTCACCGACCCGGTCAGCCTGATGCGCGAGTACCTGCTCGGGCTGCAGGCGCGCATCACCAGCGCGATCGCCGAGATCGACGGCAAGTCGTTTCTTTCCGACGCCTGGGAGAAGGAGCCCGGCAGCCCGCTGCAGGGCAGCGGCGTGACGCAGATCCTGGAGGATGGCGCGGTGTTCGAGCGCGCCGGCTGCGGCTTCTCGCACGTCAGCGGCCCGAAGTTGCCGCCCTCGGCCACCCAGCACCGGCCGGAACTCGCGGGCGCGCCGTTTGAGGCGCTGGGGGTGTCGCTGGTGTTCCATCCGCGCAACCCTTACGTGCCGACCGTGCACATGAACGTGCGGATGATCACCGCGCGCCCCGCGGGCGGCGAGCCGGTCAGCTGGTTCGGCGGCGGCATGGACCTCACGCCCTACTACGGCTTCGAGGAGGATGCGGTGCACTTCCACCGCACCTGCGCGCAGGCGCTGGCGCCATTTGGCGCCGACAAGTACCCGCGCTTCAAGGCGTGGTGCGACGACTACTTCTGCCTGCGCCACCGCGGCGAGCAGCGCGGCATCGGCGGCATCTTCTACGACGACCTCACCGAGCTTGGCTTCGACGGGGGCTTTGCGCTGACGCGCGCGGTCGGCGATGCCTTCTTGCACGCCTACCTGCCGATCGTGCAGCGGCGCAAAGACACCCCCTATGGCGAGCGCGAGCGCCAGCACCAGCTTTACCGGCGGGGGCGTTACGTCGAGTTCAACCTGGTGTGGGATCGCGGCACCCACTTCGGCCTGCAGTCCGGCGGGCGTACCGAGTCGATCCTGCTGTCGATGCCGCCGCTGGTGCGCTGGGCTTACGACGAGCGGCCCGCGCCGGGCACGCCGGAGCACCGGCTGCTGACCGAGTTCCTGGTGCGCCGGGACTGGCTGTGAACGCGGCGGCGCCGCGGCGCGTCGGCGTCTTCGGCGGCGCGTTCGATCCCCCTCACCGCGTGCACCGCGCGCTGGCGCGGCTGGCGCTGCGCCACCTGGGGCTGGATGCGCTGCACGTCATCCCGACCGGCCACGCCTGGCACAAGGCCCGCGCGCTGAGCCCCGCGGCGCACCGGCTCGCGATGTGCCGGCTGGCGTTCGCGCGGCTGCCCGGCGTCGTCATCGACCCGTGCGAGCTGGCGCGCCCGGGCCCCTCGTACACCGCCGACACGCTGGCCGAGCTGCGCGCGCGCCATCCGCAGGCCCAGCTGCTGCTGTTGATCGGCGCCGACCAGTGGCGCGCGCTGCCGACCTGGCACCGCTGGCGCGACGTGCTGGCGCTGGCCACGCCGGTGGTGGCGGCCCGCCCTGGCGCGACGCTGGCCGACTCGCCACTGGGCGCGCCGCCGCGCACGCTGCCGTGGCCGGCGCGCGACATGAGCTCCACCGCGGTGCGCGCCGCCGCAGCTGCCGGGGCCGACGTTGCAGCGCTGGCCACGCTGGTGCCGGCGGCGGTGGCGCGGTATATTGTGCGGCATGGGCTCTACAGGCCCGGTGTCTGAAACTGTTGCATCGTGATTGTTCATGCGAGACGCTGCCGCCCAACGCCGGATCCAAAAACTGCAACGCGCCATCGTGGATGGCCTGGAAGACATCAAAGCCCAGGATATCCAGGTCTTCAACACGCAGGAACTGACCCCGCTGTTTGAACGCGTCATCATCGCCAGCGGCACCTCCAACCGCCAGACGCGGGCGCTGGCAGCCAGCGTGCGTGATAAGGTGGTGGAGGCGGGTTTTCCCAAGCCGCGGCTGGAGGGCGAGGACAACGGCGAGTGGATCATCGTCGATTGCGGCGAAGCGGTGGTGCACGTGATGCAACCGGCGATCCGGCAGTATTACCGCCTGGAGGAAATCTGGGGCGGCAAGCCCGTGCGGTTGCGCCGCGCATCGCCGGCCAAGGCGGGTTCAGCCACGCCAGCGGCGACCCATGCCGCGCGGCGGTCTCGCCAGCGTCGCCCCGCGACGATGGACGCATGAAGTGCCATGTGCTGGCGGTCGGTCAGCGCCTGCCGGACTGGGCCGAGGCCGCCTGCGCCGACTACCTGAAGCGCTTTCCGCCTGAGGCGAGGGTGGTGGTGCGCACCGTCAAGGCCGAGACGCGCGCCGATGGCCGCAGCGCCGAGGCGGCGATGGCCGCCGAGGCTGAGCGCCTGCGCGCCGCCTGCCCCAAGGGCGCGCATGTGGTGGCGCTGGACGAGCGCGGCGAGCGCTGCACCACCGCGGAGCTGGCGCAGCGCTGGGCGCGCTGGCAGCGGCTCGGCAGCGATGTGGCGTTGTTGATCGGCGGGGCCGACGGGCTCGATCCAGCGCTGCGCGCGCAGGCGCACGAGCGGCTGCGCTTGTCGGATCTGACCCTGCCGCATGCGCTGGCGCGCGTGCTGCTGTTGGAACAACTCTACCGCGTGTGGTCGATCCACGCCGGCCACCCCTATCACCGCGCATGAACGACGCCGCCGCCCCGCCCGATTTGCCCGCCGATGGCCGCCCGTGGGTGTACCTGGCCTCGCAGAGCCCGCGCCGCCAGGCGCTGCTGCGCGAGTGGGGCGTGCAGCCGGTGCTGCTGTTGCCGGATCCACACGAGGACGCCGAGGCGCTGGAGGCGCCGCAGCCGGGCGAGGCGCCGGCGGCCTACGTGCGCCGCGTCACGCGCGCCAAGCTGGCCGCGGCGCTGGCGCGCTTGCGACGGCGCGGCTGGCCCGGCGGCGTGGTGCTGGCCGCCGACACCACGGTGGCGCTGGACGGCGCGATCCTTGGCAAGCCGGCCGACGCGGACGCCGCGCGCGCGATGCTGGCGCGCCTCTCGGGCCGCACGCACGAGGTGCTGACCGCGGTGGCGGTGGCCGCGGGTGGCCGGCGCTGGTTGCGCCTTAGCCGTTCGCGGGTGGCGTTGCGGGCGCTCGCGCCGGCTGAGATCGACGCCTACGTGGCCAGCGGCGAGCCGTTCGGCAAGGCCGGCTCTTACGCGATCCAGGGCCGCGCGGCGCTGTGGGTGCGCCGCATCGTGGGCAGCCACAGCGGCATCGTCGGCCTGCCGGCGTTCGAGACCGGCGCCCTGCTGGCGCGCGCAGGGCTCGCGCTGCTGCGCTAAGCTTGCGCGTTGTGATGGTGCCCAACGACATCCTGATCAACTGGTCGCCGCAGGAAACGCGCGTGGCCGTCATCGAGCAGGGCGCGGTGCAAGAGGTGCACATCGAGCGCGCGCTGGAGCGCGGGCTGGTCGGCAACATTTACGCCGGGCGCGTGCAGCGCGTGCTGCCGGGGATGCAGTCGGCCTTCATCGACATCGGGCTGCAGCGCACCGCGTTCCTGCATGTGGCGGATCTGATGCCGCAGATCCAGCAGCGCTTTGGCGCCGGTCGCGGCGAGGGTGGCGAGCCGCGGCCTGCGCCGCCGCCGATCGAGCGCCAGGTGTTCGAAGGCCAGACGCTGCTGGTGCAGGTGCTGAAGGACCCCATCGGCTCCAAGGGCGCGCGGCTGACCACGCAGGTCAGCATCGCCGGGCGGCTGCTGGTGTACCTGCCCTATGACGAGCACGTCGGCGTGTCGCAGAAAATCCCCAACCCGCAGCGCGAGGCGCTGCGCCAGCGGCTGCAGGCGCTGGTCGGCGAGGGCGGCGGCGGCTTCATCCTGCGCACCAACGGCGAAGACGCCAGCGACGAGGAACTGGCCGACGACATCGCCTACCTGCGCAAGACCTGGGCGCGCATCCGCGAGCGCGCCAACACCGCCGCGCCGCCGGCGCTGTTGTATGAGGAACTGACGCTGGCGCAGCGCGTGCTGCGCGACCTGGCCACGCCCGCCACGCGCAGCATCCAGGTGGACGCGCGCGAGCAATTCGCCGCGCTGCAGGCGTTTGCCGCCGAATTCACGCCGCAGGTGGCCGAGCGGCTGCAGCTCTACCGCGGCGAGCGGCCGATCTTCGAGCCGTTTCAGGTCGATGAGGAGATCCAGAAGGCGCTCGGGCGGCGGGTGGACCTCAAGTCCGGCGGTTACCTGGTGATCGACCAGACCGAGGCGCTGACCACCATCGACGTCAACACCGGCGCGTTTGTGGGCGCGCGCAACTTCGACGACACGGTGTTTCGCACCAACCTGGAGGCGGCGCAGGCGATCGCGCGCCAGCTGCGGCTGCGCAACCTCGGCGGCATCGTCATCATCGACTTTATCGACATGGCGCGCGAGGAGCACCGCGAGGCGGTGTTGACCGAGCTGCGCAAGCAGCTGGCGCGCGACCGCGTCAAGACGATGGTGGGGGGCTTTTCGGCGCTGGGGCTGGTGGAGATGACGCGCAAGCGCACGCGCGAATCGCTGGCGCAAATGCTGACCGAGACCTGCCCGGCGTGCGACGGGCGTGGACGCGTGCGCACCGCGCGCACCGTCTGCTACGACATCCTGCGCGAGATCCTGCGCGAGGCGCGCGCCTTCAACCCGCGCGAGTTCCGCATCATTGCGTCACCCTCGGTGATCGAGCGCTTCCTCGACGAGGAAAGCCAGCACCTGGCGGGCCTGAGCGACTTCATCGGCAAGCCGATCTCGCTGCAGAGCGAAAGCGCGATGACACAGGAACAATACGACATCGTGCTGCTGTGAGGGGCGTGTGCGGCGCGGCGGTCAGCCCGCCGCGGCGTCGTCCAGCCCGCGCGCGTGCAGCCGCGCGTAGAGGCCGCCGGCGGCCAGCAGCTCGGCGTGGCGGCCCTGCTCGACGATGCGGCCGTCCTCCAGCACGACGATGCGGTCGGCGTGCTCGACGGTGGAGAGCCGGTGCGCGATGACGAGCGTCGTGCGCCCGGCCATCAGCCGTGCCAGCGCCTCCTGCACCAGCCGCTCCGACGCGTTGTCCAGCGCCGAGGTGGCCTCGTCCAGGATCAGCACCGGGGCGTCCTTGTAGATCGCGCGCGCGATCGCCAGCCGCTGGCGCTGCCCGCCGGAGAGCTGCGCCGCGTTGTGCCCGACCACGGTGTCCAGCCCCTGCGGCAGCGCCGGCCACCAGTCGCCGAGGTTGGCCGCCTGCAGCGCCGCGCGCACGCGCGCCTCGTCGGGCTGCGGATCGCCCAGCGCCACGTTGGCGCGCACCGTGTCGTTGAGCAGCACCACGTCCTGGCTGACCATCGCAAACTGGCGCCGCAGCGCCACCAGGTCCCACTCGCGCACGTCGCGCCCGTCCAGCGTCACCTCGCCGTGCTCGGCCTCCACGAAGCGCGGCAGCAGGTTGACGAGCGTCGTCTTGCCCGCGCCCGAAGGCCCCACCAGCGCCACCACCTCGCCGGCGGCGATCTCCAGCGTCACGCCGCGCAGGGCGTGGCCGCCGCCTGAGCGGTAGCGCACCCAGACGTCGCGCAGCGCCAGCGCGCCGCGCGCGCGCGGCGCCGCGTGCGCGCCGCCGGCCTGCAGCGGCGTGGCGTCGATCAGCGCCAGCCCCCGCTCCAGCGCCGCCAGTCCGCGCGTGATCGGCGTGGCCACGTCGGCCAGCTGGCGCAGCGGCGCCACCAGCATCAGCATCGCGGTGACGAAGCCGACAAAGCTGCCGACCGACACCCCGCCCTGCGCCTGCCACAGCGCGATCACGATCACTGCCGACAGGGCGGCCGCGGCCAGCAGCTGCGTCAGCGGCGTCATCAGCGCCGCCGCCACTGTGCTCTTGAGCGCCAGCGCGCGCAGCGTGGCGTTCAAGCGGTCGAAGCGCGCCTGCTGCTGCGCCTGCGCCTCGTGCAGGCGGATCAGCCGGTGCGCCAGCACGTTTTCTTCGACAACGTAGGCCAAATCATCGGTGGCGCCCTGGGCCCGGCGCGTCACCCCGTAAAGCCGGCGCGACAGCGTGCGCATGCCCCAGGCCAGCGGCGGAAACATCGCCAGCACCACCAGCGTCAGCGCCCAGTTCAGCCACAGCAGGTAGGCCAGAAGCGCCGCGATCGTCAACGCCGTGCGCACCAGCGTCAGCAGCGCGCCGACCAGTTGCGCGGCGCCGCTGTTGGCCTCATAGACCACCGTGTTGGCCAGCTGACTGGCGCTTTGTTCGGCAAACAACCGCAGCTCGGCTTGACCCAGGCGTTCAAACATTGCGCGGCGCAGGGCCACCATGCCGCCGTTGGCGGTGTAGGCCAGCCCATACTGAGCGATGAAGGTGGCCAGCCCCCGTAGCGCGAACAGCCCCACCAGCGCCACCGGCACCGTCCAAAGCGGGATGCGCCGCGCGATGAAACCCTCGTCCAGCAGCACTTTCAGCAGCGCCGGGATGGCCGGCTCGGTGGCCGCCGCCAGCAGCGCGCCTGCCAGCGCCAGCAGCAGCCCGGCGCGCGCCGGGCGGAAGTACGGCCACAGGCGGCGCAGCCGGCGGTGCAAAGCCGCGCTTTCGTGGGCGGTATCGGGGACGGCGCGGGGGGACAGCAAAGCGGAGCGACGGAGCGTTAATGGGCAAACGGGAACTTGGCCAACGCGGCGCGAATCTCCTCGAACGGATCCGTTATTATCGGCGGGCCGCGGGGCGCCCTTCCGCAAAGGGCTAGACCCTCAGGTCAGGGGCGATAATTACGCCCCCGCTCGGTTGCGTAAAAAGCCCCGACACCCAGGCATGAACCGATTGGAAGCACACAGTCCTTGGTTTTGGCAGTGCGCGGGGGCTGCGCGCCGCCGTTTTTTGCGCCAGACCCTGGTCGGCGCGATGATGGGCCTTGCGCCTGCCGCGTGGGCGCAGTTTCGCGTCGAAGTCACCGGGGTTGGCATGCAGCAAATCCCGTTTGCCATCGCGCCGTTTCGCGTGCCGCCCGGCTTGCCCCAGGATGTGGCCGCGGTGGTGGCCGCCGATTTGGTGCGCAGCGGCGTGCTGCGGCAGGTGCCCAGCTCGGCTCAAGGCATGGATGAAACCACGCGCCCGGATCTGGCGCCGTGGAAAGCGCAAGGCGTGGATGCCCTCATCACCGGCAGCGTGCGACCGCTGGCCGATGGCCGCTTCGATGTGCGCTTCCGCCTTTGGGACGCGGTGCGTGGCGCCGATCTCGGCGGGCTGAGCTACCCCGCTGGAGCCAGCCAGCTGCGGCTGGCTGCGCACCGCATCGCCGACTACGTGTATGAAAAGCTCACCGGCGACAAGGGTGTTTTTTCCACCCGTATCGCCTACGTTGGCGAGCTGGGCGGGCAGTTCCGGTTGTGGGTGGCTGATGCCGACGGCGAAAACGCCCAGGCGGCGCTGTCCAGCAGCGAGCCCATCATCTCGCCGGCCTGGTCGCCCAATGGTCAGCAGCTCGCCTACGTGTCGTTCGAAGCGCGCAAGCCCGTCATTTACGTGCATGACTTGGCCACAGGGCGGCGGCGCTTGCTGGCCAGCTTTCGCGGCTCCAACAGCGCGCCGGCCTGGTCGCCCGACGGTCGGCGGCTGTATGCCACGCTGACGCTGGCCGGCAGCTCCCAGATATACGCGTTGGATTTGGACGGCGGCGCCCCGCAGCGCATCACGCAGACCGGCGGCATCGACACCGAGCCGGCCTTTGCCCCGGATGGCAAATCGGTCTATTTCGTCAGCGACCGCGGCGGCGCGCCGCAGATCTACCGCATGACGCCTGACGGACGCGAGGTGACACGGGTGACGTTTGAGGGCGGCTACAACATCTCGCCTGCGGTCAGCCCGGACGGGCGCCATCTGGCCTACGTGACCCGCACTGCGGGCGGCGGCTTCCAGCTGCGTGTCATGGATCTGGCCACCGGCAGCGTCACCGCCCCCACCGACACCACGGCTGATGAAAGCCCAAGCTTTGCGCCCAATGGCCGGCTGTTGGTGTATGCCACCCGGCAACAAGGGCGCGAAGTGCTGATGACCACCACGTTGGATGGTCGCGTCAAAACGCGCCTCAACGCGCAGGGCAACGTGCGCGAACCCGACTGGGGGCCGTTGCTGCCGGTTTGACTGTCCACGTTCGCTTTTTGATCGCCCACTTATGGTTACCATCATGAACGCCATCTCACCCCTTGATCGCTGTGCTGCGCGGGTTGCTTCGCGCTGGTTAGGGTTGGCAGCCGCCGTCGCCATTCTGGCGGGCTGCTCCAGCGTGCGCCTGGATGACCAAGCCCCGGTGGCGGATCGACAACCTACCACCGTGCCGGTGGCGCCGGCCCCGGCGCCGGCAGGGGATGGGGGCGTCGCTGGCGCGGCGACCGGCTCGGCCATCGACCCGCGCAACGTCGCGCCGGTGCAGGCGTCCGCCGCCGATCAAGGGCAGCCGCCGGCCCAGGTCGCGCGGGTGATTTATTTCGACTTTGACTCCTACACGGTCAAGCCGGAATTCATGGCGACGCTGCAGGCGCATGCGCGCTACCTCAACGCCGACCGCAAGCGCCGCGTGGTGCTGGAGGGCCACACCGACGAGCGCGGCGGGCGCGAATACAACCTCGCGCTGGGGCAGAAGCGGGCCGACGCGGTGCGGCGCGCGCTGGCGCTGCTGGGCGTGCAAGACGAACAGATGGAGTCGGTCAGCTACGGCAAAGAAAAACCCGCCGTGCAGGGCAGCGGCGAAGAGGTCTGGAGCCGCAACCGGCGCGTCGAAATCGTGTATCGCTGAGGCGCAGCGGTGATGCCGTGCGAAGGGAGGCTGAATGACGCGTCATGTTCAGCGGATGGGGGTAGCTCAGGTTCGGTGGATGCGCGGCTTGACGGCTGCGCTGCTGGCGGTGTGGGTGGCCACGCCAGCTTGGGCGCTGTTTGGCGACGATGAAGCCCGGCGGGCCATCCTCGAACTGCGCGGTCGCTTGGAAGCGCAGCGCCAGCAAATCGAAGCCCAGCGCCTACTGATCGAGGAGCAGCAGCGCGCGCTGCAAAGCACGCAGCAGCGCTTGCAAGAGCTGCAAAATGCGCTGGAGCCCGCCCGTCTAGGCTTGCTGGAGCAGACCAACCAGACCGAGGCGCTGCGGCGCGAGCTGGCGCAGCTGCGTGGTCAGCAGGAGCAGCTTGCCTTTCAGCTGGCGGAGTTGCAGCGCCAGCAGCGCGATGCGCTGGCTGCGCTGGATGAACGGCTGCGCGCCCAAGAGCCGCTCAAAGTCACGATCGAGGGGCAAGAATTCACCGTCCGCCCGGAAGAAAAGAGCGCTTTTGAATCCGCCATGGCCGCGCTGCGGGCATCCGACTTTCGACGCGCGGCAGAGCTGTATGCCGATTTTTTGCAGCGCTACCCCAGCAGCGGCTACGCGCCGCTGGCGCATTATTGGCGTGGCAACGCTCTCTATGCGGCGCGCGACTACAAGCCAGCCATCGAAGCCTATCAACGCCTGCTGGACGCTTACCCGCGACATCCGCGCGCGCCTGAGGCCATGCTGGCGATCGCCAGCTGCCAGGTTGAGCTCAAAGACGTCAAGGCCGCCCGCGCCACCTGGCAGGCGCTTGTTCAGCGCTACCCCGACAGCGAAGCCGCGGCTGCCGCGCGTGAGCGTTTGAGCCGACTGCGCTGAAAAGCCCTGGGCAGCAAGCCTACAATCGCGTCCTCGAACCTATGGACGCCAACGTTTTATCCACCTTGCGCACCGAAGTCTTGCTGGCGGCGTTTGCCGTCTCGGCCGTTTTTGGGGCGGTGGCGCAACGCACCCATTTCTGCACGATGGGCGCCATCAGCGACGTCGTCAACATGGGCGACTGGACGCGGCTGCGCATGTGGGCGATGGCCATCGGGGTGGCCATGATCGGCTTTCACATGCTGGCAGCGCTGGGCGTGATCGACGCCACCCAGACCATCTACTACAGCGGGCGGGTGATCTGGGCGTCCGCGCTGGTTGGCGGCGCGCTGTTTGGCTTCGGCATGGTGCTGGGTTCCGGCTGCGGCAGCAAGACGCTGGTGCGCTTGGGCGCAGGCAGCCTCAAAGCGTTGGTGGTGTTTGTGGTGATGGGCGTGGCCGCCTACGCCACGTTGCGCGGACTCACCGCGGTGTTGCGCGATCGCACGGTGGATCGGTGGGCGTTTGACATGCAGCCTGGCAGCCCGCTGCCGGCCTGGCTGGCGCGGCAGTGGGGCTGGCCCGAAGCCTGGTCGCTGCTTATCGTGGGGCTCGGCGTAGGGGCGCTCTTGATCCTGTGGGCCGTCTCCAGCGCGGAGTTTCGGCGCAGCTTTGACGCTTGGCTTGGCGGCATCGGCATCGGCTTGACGGTGGTGGCCATGTGGGCGGTCTCGGGCTGGCTGGGCTTTGTGCCGGAGCACCCTGAAACCCTGGAGCCGACGTTCGTGGCTACGCAAAGCGGGCGGATGGAGGCCCTGACCTTTACCGCCCCGATGGCCTACACGCTGGACTGGTTGATGTTGTTCAGCGACGCCAACAAAACCTTGACGCTGGGCGTGGTTAGCGTGCTGGGCGTGGTGGCGGGGTCGGCGGCGTCGGCGCTGGGCACGCGCACCTTCCATTGGGAAGGCTTTGCCGACACGCGCGACACCGCGCTGCACATCGTAGGCGCGGTGTGCATGGGCGTGGGGGGCGTCACGGCCATGGGCTGCACCATCGGGCAGGGTCTGTCGGGCGTCTCGACGCTGAGCGTGACCAGCGTGCTGGCGTTGGTCGGCATCGTGATAGGGGCCCTGGCGGGTTTACGGTTCCAGCTTTGGTTATTGGAGCGTGACTGAGACCAGCGTCGGCGCGGGGGGCGTTGAGGCGCGACGCTTTCGAGGCGTGCCGCGGCTCTACGGTTCGGCGGCGGCTGCCACGTTTGCTGAGGCGCACGCCATCGTGGTGGGCGTCGGCGGCGTGGGCTCCTGGGCCGCGGAGGCGTTGGCGCGCAGCGGCGTCGGGGCGTTGACGTTGATCGACCTCGATCACGTCGCGGAGTCCAACATCAACCGGCAGGTGCACGCCTTGGACGACACGCTGGGCATGGCCAAGGTGCAGGCCATGCGCGCGCGCATCGCGGCCTTCCACCCGGGCTGTCAGGTGGAGGCAGTGGAGGCTTTCGTCGAGCCGGATGGCTGGGTGGCGCTGCTGGAACGCGCTTGCGACCGCCAAGGGCGGCAACGCCCGCTGGCGGTGCTGGATTGTTGCGATCAAATCGCCGCCAAGGTGGCGATGGCTGCCTGGGCGCGCCGCAGCCGTGTGCCGCTTGTGACCGTCGGCGCCGCTGGCGGCAAGCGTTATCCCGAGCGGGTTGAAATCGATGATTTGGCGCGCGCGACCCACGATCCGCTGCTAGCCCGGCTGCGCCAGCAGCTGCGGCGCCGGCATGGCGCGCCAAGCCAAGGCCCGATGGAGCTGGCGGCGGTCTTCAGCCGCGAGCCAGTGGCGCGCCCGGCGGCGGATTGCCCGCAAGTGCCCGACGCCTTTGGCCCCGGCGCCTCGTTAAGCTGCCATGGCTACGGCTCCAGCGTGGTCGTCACCGCCACGTTTGGCTTTTGCGCCGCTGGCTGGGTGTTGAACCAATGGGCTGCAGGAGTCAAGGAGACGCTCTAATCTCTGCTATAATGCAAGCTTTCGCAGCGCACGATAGCGGCGCGGCAAAACAGCTAGGGTCGTTAGCTCAGTCGGTAGAGCAGCGGACTTTTAATCCGTTGGTCGCAGGTTCGAATCCTGCACGACCCACCAAATTCATTCAAATCAAGCAGCCCGCAGACAGCGGGTTTTTTTGTGCGTCTTGGGTTGCGCCCGTCGGCCAGGGGTTCGCAGGATGACATGGGAAGCGTTGGCGGTTTCGACTGGGGTGGTGGCGCTGGCCGAAATGGGCGACAAGACGCAATTGCTGGCGCTGTTGCTGGCGGCGCGCTTTCGCCGCCCGCTGCCGATCGTGGCGGGCATCGTGGCGGCCACGCTGCTCAACCATGCGCTGGCCGGCGCCGTGGGCGCGTGGCTGGCGGCGCACCTTCATCCCACCTGGCTGCGTTGGGGCTTAGGGCTTTCTTTTCTGGGCATGGCGCTGTGGATGCTGGTGCCGGACAAGGTCGAGGAAGGGGATGTCCGCGTTGCGGCGCGCTGGGGCGTGTTCAGCGCTACGGCCTTGGCGTTCTTTCTGGCTGAGATGGCCGACAAGACGCAGGTGGCCACGGTGGCGCTGACCGTGCATTACGCGGCGCCGGTGATGGTGGTGATCGGCACCACGCTGGGCATGCTGATGGCCGACGTGCCCGCGGTGTTCGTGGGCGACCGGCTGGCGCGGCGCGTGCCGATGCGGCTGGTGCACGGGGTGGCCGCAGCGGTGTTTGCGCTGTTGGGTGCAGCCACCTTGCTGGGTGCGGGGGCGTCGCTGGGTTTTTGACACCCCGTTGACGCCGCGTCACAATCGGCACATTCGTGGACGCTGATGTTTGAAACCGGTGTGTGCTCTCCGAAAGCACACCGAGCCACAGACCTGCGAGGAGACTGCCGATGACCCCATTCCCAATAAGCCGTCGCCGCTGGCTGCGCCTGGCCGCTGGCAGCGCCGCTGGCGTGGCCGCGCTGGCCGCGGTGCCCGAGGTGCGCGTGTTCGCGCAGCAGTTGCAAGACTTCATCGAGGGCCCGCCGGTGCCCGATGTGCGGCCCGAGCGCATCGCGCCGCATGTCTGGATGATTTACGCCAAGGATGGCTTTCCCACGCCGGAAAACCGCGGCGTCATGGCCAATGTGATCTTCGTGGTCACCAGCGCTGGCGTAGTGGTGTTGGACTCGGGCTGCTCTTTGCAGCACGGCCAGATGGCCATCCGCATGATCCGCACCGTTACGGACAAGCCGGTGGTGGCCATTTTCAACAGCCATTACCATGGCGACCATTGGCTTGGCAACCACGCCTTTGTCGAGGCTTTCGGGGCCAACCTGCCGATTTATGCGCTGCCGCACACCATTGAGCAAGTCAAGGGCGCCGAGGGGAACTTGTGGCGCAGCCTGATGGAGCGCTGGACCAATCAGGCGACGCTGGGCACCAAGGTGGTGCCGCCCAACACGCCCACCGAGCATGGGCGCACCTACCGGTTCGGCGATGTGACCTTGCGCATGCATCATTACGGACGCGCGCACACTCCATCGGACTTGTGCGTGGAAGTGGTGGAGGATCGCTTCACCTACGTCGGCGATATCGCGATGGAAAACCGCATCGCCAACATCGACGACGGCTCCTACCCCGGCACGTTCAAGTATTACGAGGCGCTGCAAAAAGCCGTGGGCGATCAGGTCTTCTGGCCCGGGCATGGCCGCGGCAGCAAGACGCTGCTGGACGACTATGGCACCTTTCTCAAAGGCATTTGGGAGCCGTGCGTGCAGGCGGTCAAAGACGGCGTGCCGCTGGAGAAAGCCAAAGATTTGGTGTTGCAGGATCCGCGCGTGGCGCGGCGCGCCAAGACCATGGCCGGCTTTGACAGCAACATCGGCAAATACACAAGTCTGGCTTATCTGGAAGCCGAAAAAGAGCTGTTTTAAATCAGCGCCGCAGTGAGCCCGTCTGCGGCTTTGGCCGGGCTAATGGATCCGAACGAATCCCCTTGGGCGCTGGCCTGGGCGCTCGTGTTCGAGGGCGATGCGACGCTTTGGGCCACGGTGGCGCGATCGCTAACTGTCAGCGGCTTGGCCACGGGGCTGGCGTGCGTGGTGGGCGTGCCGCTCGGAGCGTGGCTGGGAGTGGCTCGCTTTCCGGGGCGCGCGGCGTGGATGACGCTGCTGGATGGGTTGTTGGCCGTACCCTCGGTGGTGGTGGGGCTGGTTGCCTATTGGATGCTGTCGCGCTCCGGCCCGCTGGGGTTTTTAGGCTGGCTGTTTTCGTTGCCGGCCATGGTGATGGCGCAAACGGTTTTGGTGTTGCCAGTGGTGGTCAATCTGGTGCGGCGCGCGGTGGAGCCGGCTGAACGCGATCACGGAGAGCAGCTGCGCATGTGGGGGGCCGGCATCGGCTGGCGCGCTGCGCTGCTGGCATGGGATGAGCGGCACGCGGTGCTGTCGGCGGTGTTGCTGGCGTTCAGCCGCGCGGTTTCGGAGGTCGGCGCGGTGATGGTGGTGGGCGGCAACATTGAAGGCTACACGCGCGTCATGACCACCGCGATCGCGCTGGAAGCAAGCAAAGGCGACCTGCCGCTGGCGCTGGCTCTTGGGCTGGTGTTGCTGGCGGTGGTGTGGGCGCTGCACGGGCTGGGGGCTTGGGCGGGACGCGCCGCTCAGCCGCATCGCGCCGGGGTGGGTGGATGAACGACGTCGTGGTGACGCTGCGCGGCGTGGGGCTGCGTGGCGCGCAAGGATGGGCGCTGCGATCCATCGACGCCGTGCTGCGCCGCGGTGAGTGCGTGGCCGTGGTAGGCCCCAACGGCAGCGGAAAAACCACGCTGCTGCGGTTGCTGGCGGGCGTGGCGGCGCCGACCGAAGGGCAGGTGCTGTGCGCACCGGGGCTGAAGGTTGGCATGGTGTTTCAGCGCCCCTTCCTGTTGCGTGCCAGCGTGGGGCTCAACGCCACCTTGCCCGTTTGGCTGCAAGGGGTGGCGTGGTCGCAGGCGCGGCACACCGCTCGCCGGGCGCTGGCGGAGTTGGGCTTGGAGCGACTTTGGCGGCAACCGGCGCATCAACTTTCTGGCGGGCAACAGCAACGGCTGGCGTTGGCGCGATTGTGGGCGCAACAGCCTGACCTTTGGCTGCTGGACGAGCCGGCGGCTAGCCTGGACCCGCAGGCGTGCGCAGAGCTGGAGGCCAGCTTGCTGCGCTTGATGGCGGCGGGGGCCGCACAGGGGGGGCCGCGCACGTTGGTGTTCAGCAGCCACGATTGGGGCCAGGTGCGCCGCCTGGCCACCCGGGTGTGGTGGGTGCAGGGCGGTTGTCTGAAGTGGGACGAGCCGGTGGACGCCTTCTGGGATCGGGTCCAGCCGGCGGCTCATGACCCAGCAGCCCTGCGTGTGAGCCAAGAACCCTTGCCATGAGGCGTCGCGGCTGGTTGCTGGCAACCGCGGCGGTTGGCTGCGTCGGGCCGGCGCGCCGCGGGTGGGCAGCGGCGCCGACGGT
The DNA here is from genome assembly GCF_007556595.1 of Tepidimonas alkaliphilus. Classification (GTDB taxonomy): domain Bacteria; phylum Pseudomonadota; class Gammaproteobacteria; order Burkholderiales; family Burkholderiaceae_C; genus Tepidimonas; species Tepidimonas alkaliphila. The sequence continues at coordinate 125,714 of NZ_VJNB01000005.1, read as the reverse complement.
TGTGTTGGCCACCACCACGTCGGTGGAGCATTCTGGGCTGATGGCCCATTTGCGAGCGCGCTTGCGCCAAGACACCGGCATCGAGCTGCGGGTGGTGGCCGTCGGTACCGGGCAGGCGGTCGAGCTGGTGCGCCGCGGCGATGCCGACTTGTTGCTGGGGCACGATGCGCAGGCGGAAACCGCCCTGGTGGCGCAGGGCCATGGGTTGCGACGCATCGAAGTGATGGTCAACGATTTGCTGATGGTGGGGCCGCGCCATGACCCCGCAGGCGCGCGCGGCGGGGATGCGGTGCAGGCGTTGCAGCGCATCGCGGCGGCGGGCGCGCCGTGGATTTCCCGCGCGGATCGCAGCGGCACCCACATGGCCGAGCAGCGGCTGTGGGCGCTGGCTGGCGGTCGGGGCCCCATCGGTCGCGGACACCGCGCCTGCGGCTGCGGCATGGGGCCTGCGCTGCAAATGGCGGCGGCGCTGGCGGCCTACACGTTGGCCGATCGCGCCACATGGGCAAGTTTTCGCCACCGTGCCGAGCTGACCGTGCTGGTGCAGGGCGATGCGCGGCTGCGCAACCCCTACGCGGTGGTGGTCACGAACCCGCGCCGCCATCCGCACGTGCAAGCGGAGTGGGCGCAGCGGGTGGCCGACTGGCTGGCCGGGCCGCGAGGCCAAGCGGCGATCGCGGCGTTCCGTCTTCACGGCGAGATGGTGTTTCAGCCAGTGGCCGCTAGCCCCTAGGCCGGCTGACGTCATGGCGACTGCAGCTTGCGGTAAACCGTTGCGCGGCTGATGCCCAACCGCCGCGCAGCCTCGGCGACGTTGCCGCCGGCTTCGGCCACGGCCTGGCGGATCAGGGCTGTCTGGCGGTGGCGCAGCGGCAGCGCCGTGGCCGATGCGCCTGCGGGCGGCTCTTGGCTGGCCAATTGCGCCAGCAGCATCACCCGCAGCCCAGCCCAAGTAGGTGCTTCCCAAGGCGGGCGTTGCCGCCGCGCGGCGTCAAACAGCGCCGAGGCGGGCAAGGCCAGCGCCGCTTCAATGTGGGGCCACGGCGGTTGCAGGTCGAGCATCTCGGCGGCGGCGCGGTTGGCCGCCACGATCGCTCCGTCGCCGTCCAACGCCAAGATGCCATCCGCGTCATCGCCCGGCAGGCGGCCCGGCCAAGCCAAGCGCAGGCTCAGCGCATGGGGCGCCGCCGCCACCAGGGCGTGTTCGATGCGGCGCGCGGTGGCCGCCACCAAGTGCTTGAGCGCACGGCGCTCGGGTGCCAGCACGCCGGTCAGGTCAAGCATGCCGATGCATGCGCCATCCGGGCCAAACAACGGGGCCCCGGCGCAGGAATAAACCGCCGTGTCTTCGAAAAAGTGTTCGCCGCGATGCAGCCACACCGGCATGCGCTCGCCCAAAGCCGCGCCAATGGCGGTGGTGCCGACCGCAGCTTCCGACAAGTCCACGCCGATGCGGGCAATCGCCTGCACATGCGGGTTGGCCAGGTCGGCGGGGCCGTGCACCCCGATGACCACCCCGTGCGCGTCGGTCAGCAGCGCAAAGTAGCCCGTATCCCGCATGGCCTGAGCCAGGCTGCTTTCGATGATCGGCGTGGCCACGCGGCGCAAAGCGGCGTTGCGCTCCAGCGCGCAGCGCTGGGCCGATGCGCCGACTTGATCGAACGTCAAGCGTTCATAGGGCTGGCGACCGCGGGCCAAGCAACGCCGCCACGAGGCGGCAATCCAGTCGGGCAGCACGGTCGGGTCTTCGCGCCGCTCGTCGAGCCAAAGCCGACGCGCGAGCTCAATGGCCTGCAGCCGCGCTGAAGCAGGTTCGGTGAGCGGCATCCGCGGTCTCCTGGCGGACGGGCGCCGTCCGGGCTTTCGGATCGGGCCTGTCTCATTTTGAGAATTTCGACGGTTTTTCGGGGAAAACCCGAAAGCGGATCGGTGCCTTGGCGTCAAGAATAGCCGAAAAAGCTTCCCGCGGGCAGGGGTGATGCCCGGGCATGTTCCAGGAGACCGCGCCATGCACAAGGTGCTGCACATCGATCCGGCCAAGTGCACCGGATGCTTGTCGTGTGAGATGGCTTGTTCTTACGAGCATTTTGGCGTCTTTGCGACGTCCAAATCGCGCATCAAGGTGTTTGACTTTCACCATACTGGCCGCAAGGTGCCCTACACCTGCACCCAGTGCGACGAGGCTTGGTGCCTGCACGCCTGCCCGGTGGAGGCCATCACCGTGGACAAGGTCACCGGCGCCAAGGTCGTCAGCGAAGCCACCTGCGTCGGCTGCAAGGTCTGCACCATCGCCTGCCCGTTCGGCACCATCAACTACGTGGCCGAGACCGGCAAGGTACAGAAGTGCGACCTGTGCGGCGGCCAGCCGGCCTGCGCCGAGGCCTGCCCGACCGGGGCCATCACCTACATCGACGCCAACTGGACGGGCCTGGCGCGCATGCAGCAGTGGGCCGACAAGCTCGGCAACCAGAGCGCCCCGGCGGCGGCCTGACCCCCGCGCATCCGACAACGAGGAGACCGACCATGGCATGGGCTGGCAAGATTCTGCGCGTCAACCTCACCGCGGGCACCTGCACGCCGGAGCCGCTGAACATGGACTGGGCGCGCCAGTACCTGGGTTCGCGGGGGCTGGGCACCAAGTACCTGGTGGAGGAGATCGACCCCAAGGTCGATCCGCTGTCGCCGGACAACAAGATCATCTGGGCCACCGGCCCGCTGACCGGCACGATGGCCTCCACCGGCGGGCGCTACACCGTCATCACCAAGGGGCCGCTGACCGGGGCGATCGCCTGCTCCAACTCCGGCGGCTACTGGGGCGCGGAGCTGAAGATGGCCGGCTGGGACATGATCATCTTCGAGGGCCGCGCGCCCAAGCCGGTCTATCTCTACATCCACGACGACGTGGCCGAGCTGCGCGACGCCTCGCACCTGTGGGGCAAAAGCGTCTGGGAGACCGAGGAGACGCTCAAGACCACGCTGCAGGATCCGCTGCTGCGCATCTCCAGCATCGGCCGCGCGGGTGAGAACCAGGTGCTGTTCGCCTGCGTCGTCAACGACCTGCACCGCGCCGCCGGGCGCTCCGGTGTCGGCGCGGTGGCCGGCAGCAAAAACCTCAAGGCCATCGCCGTGCGTGGCACCAAGGGGGTGGGCAACCTGCGCGATCCGAAGGCGTTCATGGCGGCCACGCGGGCGGCCAAGAAGGTGCTCGCGGACAACGCCGTCACCGGCCAGGGCCTGCCAAAGTACGGCACGCAGGTGCTGATGAACGTCATCAATGAAGTCGGCGCGCTGCCGACGCGCAACCACCGCGACGTGCAGTTCGAAGGCGCGGACGACATTTCCGCCGAGGCCATGCTGCGGCCGCGCCCGACCGACGGCAAAACGCACCTCGTGACGAACCAGGCGTGCTTCGGCTGCACGATCGCCTGCGGGCGCATCAGCAAGATCGACGAGACGCACTTCAGCGTGCAGAACAAGCCGCAGTATTGGGGCGCCAGCGGCGGGCTGGAGTACGAGGCGGCCTGGGCGCTGGGGGCCGCCAACGGGGTGCGCGACCTGGAGGCGCTGCAGTACGCCAACCTGATCTGCAACGAGCACGGCATGGACCCGATCAGCTTCGGCGCCACCGTCGGCGCGGTGATGGAGCTGTATGAGATGGGCGTGCTGACCCGGGAGCAGATCGGGCTGGAGGCGCCGTTCGGCTCGGCGCGCGCGCTGTGCGAGCTGGCTGAGATGACCGCGCTGGGCATCGGCTTCGGCAAGGAAATCGGCCTGGGCAGCAAGCGCCTGTGCGAAAAGTATGGCCACCCGGAGCTGTCGATGAGCGTCAAGGGGCAGGAATTCCCGGCCTACGACAGCCGCGGCATCCAGGGCATGGGGCTGGCCTACGCCACCAGCAACCGCGGCGCCTGCCACCTGCGCGGCTACACGGTTGCTTCGGAGGTGCTGGGCATCCCGGTCAAGACCGATCCGCTGACCACCGAGGGCAAGCCCGAGCTCGTCAAGGCGTTCCAGGACGCCACGGCGGCGTTCGACTCGGCGGGCATCTGCATCTTCACGAGCTTTGCCTGGACGCTGGCGGACGTGGCGCCGCAGGTGGCGGCGGCGTGCGGCGAGGAGTTCACCGTGCAGGAGCTGGAGCGCATCGGCGAGCGCATCTGGAACCTGGAGCGCGAGTTCAACCTGGCGGCGGGCTTCACGGCCAAAGACGACACGCTGCCGCCGCGCCTGCTGACCGAGCCGGCCAAGACCGGCCCGGCCAAGGGACTCGTCAACAGGCTGCCGCAGATGCTGCCAAAGTATTACCAAGTGCGCGGCTGGGACGAGCAGGGCCGCCCGACGCCGCAGACCAAGGCCCGCCTTGGGCTGTGAGTGGCCTGTGCGCTTTTGCTCCCGCGCCCCGGCCGGCTGAGGATGGCCGGCTGGGCCCGGCGCGGGGCCCTTCCCGCGGATGGGAGCCTTGCTGATGACGCACCACGTGATCCTCGGCGCCGGCCCGGCCGGCGTCATCGCCGCGGAGACGATCCGCAAGCACGCCCCAGCCGACCGCATCACCTTGGTCGGCGACGAGCCCGAGCCGCCGTATTCGCGCATGGCGATCCCCTACCTGCTGATCGGCCAGATCGGCGAGGACGGCACGTGGCTGCGCAAGTCGCCGGGGCATTACGAGGCGCTGCGCATCGAGCGCGTGCAAGGGCGAGCGGTGGCGGTGGACGCCGAAAGCCGCACCGTGCAGTTGGCCGATGGCGCCACGCTGGCGTTCGACCGGCTGCTGATCGCCACCGGCTCGCAGCCGCTCAAGCCCCCGATCCGCGGCATCGACCTGCCTGGCGTGCACCACTGCTGGACGCTGGCCGACGCCCGCGCCATCCTGCAGCGCGCCACGCCCGGCGCGCGCGTGCTGCAGCTGGGGGCCGGCTTCATCGGCTGCATCATCATGGAGGCGCTCAAGCAGCGCGGCGTGCAGCTGACGGTGGTCGAGATGGGCGACCGCATGGTGCCGCGCATGATGGGCCCGACTGCGGGCGGCATGATCCGCCGCTGGTGCGAGCAGCAAGGCGTGCGCGTGCTGACCGGCACGCGCATCGAGGCCATTGAGCATGCGGCCCCGTTGCAGGCGCGGCTGTCCAACGGCGAGCGCGTGGCCGCCGACCTCGTCATCATCGCCGCCGGCGTGCGCCCGGCGATCGGGTTTCTGGAGGGCAGCGGCATCCGCTGCCTGCAGGGCGTGCTGACGGATGAGCGCATGCAGACCAACGTGCCGGGCATCTACGCCGCCGGCGACTGCGCCGAGGCGTTCGACAAGGTCAGCGCCCGCTCCATCGTCAGCGCCATCCAGCCCAACGCGGCGGAGCAGGCGCGCGTGGCGGCGCTCAACATGGCCGGCCGAGCCGCCGAGCTGCGCGGCGTCACGCAGATCAACGTGCTGGACACGCTCGGGTTGATTTCCAGCAGCTTTGGCCAGTGGCAGGGCGTGCCAGGCGGCGAGCACGTCGAGTGGGTGGACGAAGCGCGCCCGCGCATGATCAGCCTGGCGTTCGACGGCGACCGCCTGATCGGCAGCAATACGGTTGGCTGGACGGCGCACATCGGCGCGTTGCGCGGCTTGGTCGAGGGGCAGGTGCGCCTCGGGCCGTGGAAAGAGACGCTACGACGCGATCCGACCCAGTTCATGAGCGCCTATTTGGCCTGCGCCCAGGGGCAAGCGGATTGGGCTGGGCCGGGGGACGCGCGCCGCCGTGGGCGCCCTGGCAGCCCAGCCGAAGCCGCGTTACGATGAGGCGATGAACGTCACGCTCAAATTGTTTGCGACGCTGTCGGATCATTTGCCCGCCGCAGGCCACGGCAACTCCATCACTCTGCCGCTGCCCGACGGCACCACGGTGCAACAGGCGATCGACCGCCTCAACCTGCCGCCTCAGCTCGTGCACCTGGTGCTGGTCAACGGCGTGTATGTGGCCCCGCCGCAGCGCCCTGAGCGCCGTCTGCAAGAAGGCGACGTGCTGGCCATCTGGCCGCCGGTGGCCGGCGGTTGAGGCGACGGGGCGGTTTTGACAGCGTCACAACCCTCAGCCGCCAGCCGCCGTGGGATGGTTTGCTTGCGCCGCGGCGTTAGGTGGCGGGTTTGGCTGTGGGTTGCCGGGGCCACAGCAGCCCCAGCACCGTGTAGGCCAGCACGGTGGTGGCCACAAACCCGACGCCATAGACGATCATGATCAAGAACCAGTCGGCGGGACCTGCGGCGTCGGTGAAGCCCGACGACGACACCGCCGCCATGATCACCAGCGCCAGGCCGCCGCCCAGCAGGCCCAGCAGCTCGGCGCGCACTAGCCGGCGCGACACCAAGCCGCCTTCGCGTCGCCATACCCACACGAAGCCCGCCACCGCCGCCAGCGCCAGCAGCGGCAGAATCCACAGCAGCGGCCCCAGCATTTCCTGGAACACCGCCAGAAACACCATCGGATCGTAGTCCTTCATCGTCTCCTCGCTACTTGTTGAATGGGCTCAGGCGCGTCCGCGCAGCATGCTAAGGTAAGTGGGCTTGAGCGCCATCGTCTTCATCACCCAGCTGACCCACAGCTCCTCCAGTGGCGCGATGAACCCCGGGAACGATTGGTAGAGGTTGTCGTGATAGTCAAACTCGATCAGCATCGCGCGGCCCAGCCGGGTGATCAGCGGGCAAGAGGTGTAGCCGTTGTAGGTTTCGCTGGAGGGCTTGCCGGTGATGTCGCCGATCAGGTGGTCCACCGCCACCGGCACCTGCCATTTGACGCTGGCGGCGGTCTTGCCCTTGGGCACGCCAGCGATGTCGCCGACGCCGAACACATTGGCGTAGCGTTTGTGGCGCAGCGTCTCGCGGTCCACCTCCAGCCAGCTCTCGCGGGCAAACGGCCCGTCCTGCCAAGGCAGCGGGCTGTTGCGCACCACCTCTGGCGCGCGCATCGGCGGCACCACGTGGATGAAGTCCCACTGCATCTCGGTGCGGCCCGCCGGCGACTCGTAAGTGGCGATGCGCCGCCCCGCATCGATGGCCACCAACCGGTGCTCCAGGTGCGTCTTGACGCCGCGATCTTGGAACAGCATGCGCACCTTTTCGGCCACAATCGGCACCGAAAACAGCGTTTTTTGCGGCGCAAAATAGTGAAGTTCGGCCTTGCCGCGCGTGCCGGCGCGGCGCAGCCGGTCGTCGGTGATGAAGGTGTATTTGAGCGGCGCGCCGGCGCACTTCATGTCGGTATGAGGGCGGCCCATCAGCGCCACGCCGCCTTTTTGCGCGAAGGCGGCCATCGTCTTCCACGTTTCAGCGGCAGCCTGCGGGCCGTAATAAACGCTGCCGATGCCCTCGCGGCCGATCAGGCCGGGGTCCATGCCCTCGATGCCGCCGTAGTTCAGCTCCAGCCCGCAGGCCACGATCAAAAAGTCATACGGCACCGCGCGCCCGCTGGCGGTGACGACCTTGCGTGCGTCGGGGTCGAGCTCGGCGGCGGCTTCCTGCACCCACTCCACGCCGCGCGGGATGTATTCCTGCGTGGTGGAGACGACATAACTGGCCGGCTTGATGCCCGCGCCGACCAGCGTGTAGCCGGGTTGGTAGTAGTGCTCGCGCCGGGCGTCGATCAGCGTGATCTGCGCGCCCTGCAGCCGCTGCGACAGGCGCGAGGCCGCCGCCAGGCCGGCGGCGCCGGCGCCGACGATGGCGATGCGGGCCTGGGTGCGCACCGGCTCGGTGGCCGCGCGTGCGGGGGTGGTGGTGGCGCCGACGCCGGCCAGCGCCACGCCGCCGCCAGCCAGCATGGCCAGCCGGCGCAGCGCGGCGCGACGGTCAACATGATGGTCGTTCATCCTCTGCGTCCTCGTTTCATACTCTCGGGAGTTTGTATGATCAAAAACACGTGGTCCAGTTCATTTGATATTTCTCAATCGATCGGGCTCGTCTAGCCTAGGAGTTTCCCGCATATGGCCTCCCAAGCCACCGTCACCTTGACCCGCCGCAGCGGCTACCAGTTCGACATCGACTTCGGCACCGGCTGGCCGCACCTGTTCAGCGACGAGCCGGCCCCGCTCGGCCACGGGCAGGGCCCCACGCCCAACCACCTGCTGCTGGCGGCGGTGGCCAACTGCCTGTCGGCCAGCCTGACGTTTGCGCTGACCAAGTTCAAGAACGACCCCGGCACGCTGCGCGCGGTGGCGCGCTCCACCGTGGATCGCAACGAGCAAGGCCGGCTGCGCATCCAGCGCATCGAGGTGGACATCCAGCTGGAGCGCCCCGGCGCCGACTACGAGCACCTCGACCGCATCCTGGCGCAGTTCGAGGAGTTCTGCACCGTCTCGATGAGCGTGCGCCAGGGGGTGCCGATCGACATCCGCGTGCTGGACGGCGCCGGTCAGCGGCTCAAGGGCTAAAGCGGCCCGCCGAGCGCGGCGATCAGGTCGTCCAGCAGGCTGGACAGCTCGCCGGTGGCGATCGCCGCATCGGCGTCGAAGCGGTCGGCCTCGCCGTGGTCGCTGGCCTCGAACGCGCCGTCGTCGAAGGCGATGCGGCGCAGCTGCAGCGCCTCGGTCAGCACGAGCTGCACGCGCCCGCGCCAGTCCAGCGCCAGCCGCGTCGGCCGCTTGCCCTGCGCCAAGTGCTCGCGCATCGCCTCGGCGTGCAGCACGTGGCGCGCGAAGCGCACCACCGGCGGGCTGTCGCCGTCGCCCTTGAGCTCCACCTCGCGCCCCGGTGCGAAGGGCGCCGGCCAGTCCTCGGTGCGGCTCCCCAGCCAGGCCGCCATGGCGCTGGCCGGGGAGGTGGCGGTGGCCAGCGGCTCGGCGCGCCAGCCCGGCAGCGCCTCCACCAGCGCGGTGGTGGCGGCGTCCACGCGCCGCGCGGTCGTGGTGTCCAGCAGCAGCCGGCCGGCGCGCACGTCCCACCAGACCCACACGTCCGCCGTGCTGGCGAACGCCCGCGGCAGCAGCTCCTGCTGGATCGCCTCCTTCAGCTCGCGCTGCTCGCGCCGGCCCGGCTGGCGGCCTTCGGCGGCCTCGATCCGCGCGCAGCGCGCCTCCAGTTCGCGCCGCACCGCCGCCGCCGGCACGCGCTTGTGCTCCAGCCGCAGCCGCATCAGCCGGTGCCCGGCCACCGCCTCCACCAGCGGCGCGTGCGCATCGTCGCGCGGCGGCACCCAGCCCAGGCTTTCGGCCTGCGTCGGCCCGCACGGCACGAAGGGGCGCCGCCGCAGCGCCTCCTCGATCGCCTCCAGCTCCAGCGCCGGCGCCTCGGCCACGCGAAGCACGGTCAGGTTCTTGAACATCAGCCCGGTTTCCCTGTGGCCGCGCGCGGCGGTGGCCCCCTCAGGCCCGCCGGGTGCGGCCAACAAAAAGGCCCCGCGAGCGGGGCCGGTTCGGTTCTGGAGCGGCTGATGGGAATCGAACCCACGTCTTGAGCTTGGGAAGCTCAGGTCCTACCATTGAACGACAGCCGCACGGAACGCTATTTTAGCGAATTCCCGCGCACCCGCCTCGACCGTCGGCTCGCGCGCGAGCCGGCTTCCGGTCGTGGGGGAGGCGGCCGCAAGGCTGGTTCAACCGCGCGCCACCTCCCACCCGACGATCTGGCGCTTCGTGGGGCTGAACTCCACGCCGAGTTCGATCACCTCCTCAATGCCCGGCGCGCCGCGGTGCTTGGCGGCGTAATCCTTGGCCTTGAGCTGGCGCATCGCCTCGCCGGTGGGGGCGTCGCCGTCGATCACCTTGAACTCGATCACCCACGCGCGGCCCGCATGGCGGATGACGAGGTCGCACTGGCCCGGGTTGGAGACCTCCTCCGGCACGATGTCCAGGCCCAGGCTTGCCAAGTGGCTGTAGAAGACGCTGGCGTAATAGCCTTCATACTGCGCAATCGGGTTGGCGCGCACCCAATCGTGCGGGATGCTGGCGTAGAGCCGCTCGAAGTGCGCGCGCAGGGCTTGCGCATCGCCATCGGTGAGCAGGTCGTACAGCCGCAGGGTCAGTTGCGACAGCGGGGTGCCGCCCGGCAGCCACCCGCCCAGCAGCAGCGCCTCGTTGAGGGCGCTGCGCACCTCGAGGTTGGGCACGCGCAGCGTGTAGACCGTGGCAGCGCCCTTGCGCTGCTGGCCGTCGATGGTCAAATACCCCGTCTGCCACAGCAGCGCCTCGGGCTCGATACGCTCCACGTCAAAGGTGGAGAGCAGCTGCTCGCTGGCGTAGAGCCGCTCCAGCTGCGGGGTGAAGAACCCCTTGCCGCGCAGCCACTCCACGAGAAACGTCGGCGTGCCGGTCTCAAACCAGTGCGCGCGAAACTGCCGCTTGTCCAGCAGCAACAGCACGTCGAACGGGTTGTAAACGCTCACCGGGCCCCAGCGGTAGCCGTTGTACCAGCGCCGGATCTCCTCGCGGTCCAGCGGCTGGCCCTCTTGCTTGGCAGCCTCCAGCTCCGGCGCAAACACCGTGTCGATGTCCTCCTCGGTGTAGCCGCACAGCGTGCCGTAGCGCTCGTCCAGCGTGATGTCGTTGAGGTTGTTGAGCCCTGAGAAGATCGAGACCTTGCTGAATTTGGACACCCCCGTCAGCAGCACGAAGCGCAGGTCGGCGTCTCTTCCCTTGATGACGCTGTAGAGGTTGCGCAAGCCCTCGCGCATGGCGCGGGCGATCTCAGGGGCTTCGAGGTTGTCGAGGATCGGCTTGTCGTATTCATCGACCAGCACCACGGCCTGGCGGTGGTGGGTCTCAGCGGCGCGCTCGATCAGCGCATCGAAGCGCAGCGGGATGTCGGTCTGCGGCGGCGGAAGCTCCACGCCCAGATGACGGGCGTTGGCCTCCAGCTGCGCGTGGATGTGCTCTTCCAGCTGTTCGCGCCGCTGCAGCCGCCCGGCGGCAAAGCTCAGCCGAATCACCGGGTGGGGCTTGACCCAGTCCCAGTGGTCGGCCAGGAAGAGCTTCTCTCGCGGCGCCGTGCCATCCGCGCCGTCGTGCGCATCGAACAGCTGCCGCTTGCCCTCGAACGCGCAGGCGATGGTGTCCAGCAGCAGGCTCTTGCCGAAGCGGCGCGGGCGGGAGAGAAAGTAGAACTTGCCGCTGTCCGCCAGGCGCGCGACGAGCGGCGTCTTGTCCACGTAGTAGTAGCCGCCCTCGCGGATGTCGCGCAGGGTCTGGATGCCGATCGGCAGTTTGCGGCGGGTGGGCGTGACCCGGTTCATGCCGCCAAGGGTAGCACGGTCACCCCCACCGGATCGCCGCCGCCGCTCGGCGGGGAGGGTGGGCGCGGGGCCTTCCATTCACGTTGCGACCACCTGCCGCGCGCTGCCGTTCACTTGAGCACGTCCCCGATGCAGATGTATTTCAGCTCCAGGTATTCGTCGATGCCGTGGTGCGAGCCTTCGCGGCCCAGGCCCGACTGCTTGACGCCGCCGAACGGCACGTGCTCGGTGGCCAGGATGCCGACGTTGACGCCGACCATGCCGTACTCCAGCGCCTCGGCGACACGGAAGATGCGTCCCACGTCGCGGCTGTAGAAGTAGCCCGCCAGGCCGTATTCGGTGTCGTTGGCCATGCGGATCACCTCGTCCTCGGTGCGGAAGCGGAACACCGGCGCAAACGGCCCGAAGGTCTCCTCCCGGGCGCACAGCATGTCGGGCGTGGCGTCGGCCACCACCGTGGGCGCATAAAACAGCCCGCCCAGCCGCCGCCCGCCGGTCAGCAGCCGCGCGCCCTTGGCCAGCGCGTCGTCCACGTGGCGCTGCACCTTCTCCACCGCGGCCTCCTCGATCAGCGGGCCCTGGTTGACGCCCTCCTCGAAGCCGTTGCCGACCTTGGCGGTGGCCACCTTGGCGGCGAACTTCTGCACGAACGCCTCGTACACCCCCTCCTGCACGTAGATGCGGTTGGAGCAGACGCAGGTCTGGCCGGCGTTGCGGTACTTGCTGGCAAACGCCCCTTCCACCGCGCTGTCGATGTCGGCGTCGTCGAAGACGATGAACGGCGCGTTGCCGCCCAGCTCCAGCGACAGCTTCTTGATCGTCGGGGCGCTTTGCGCCATCAGGATGCGGCCGACCTCGGTGGAGCCGGTGAAGCTCAGGTGCCGCACCACGGGGCTGGCGCACAGCACCTGGCCGATCTCGACGCTGCCGGGGCCGTCGCTGGTCAGCACGTTGAGCACGCCGGCTGGGATGCCGGCGCGCATGGCGAGCTCCGCCGCCGCCAGCGCCGTCAGCGGCGTCTGCTCCGCGGGCTTGATCACCACCGTGCAGCCGGCGGCCAGCGCCGGGGCCACCTTGCGCGTGATCATCGCCAGCGGAAAATTCCACGGCGTGATGGCCGCGCAGACGCCGATCGGTTGCCTGAGCACCAGCAGCCGGCGGTTCATGTCGAAGGGCGGCAGCGTCTCGCCGTTGACGCGCTTGGCCTCCTCGGCGAACCACTCGACGAAACTGGCGCCGTAGGCCACTTCGCCCTTGGCCTCCGGCAGCGGCTTGCCCTGCTCGGCGGTCATCAGCCGCGCCAGATCGTCCTGGTGGGCCATGAGCAGTTCGTACCACCGGCGCAGGAGGTTGGCGCGTTCCTTGGCCGTGCGGTGGCGCCAAGCCGGCCAGGCGGCGTTGGCCGCGGCGATGGCGGCTTCGGCCTCGGCAGGCCCGAGCCGGGCCACCTCCGCGAGCCTGGCCCCGGTGGCTGGGTCGTGCACGGCAAAGCGCGCCGGGCCGGCCACCCAGCGGCCGTCGATCAGCGCGTCGGTCTTCAGCAGCGTGGGATCACGCAGCAGGGCAAGCGGCGAGGTCGGCATGTCCATCGAGAAACTCCATCCATCCAGGCTCCGATGATCGCGGTACTGTAGCCCGGCTGGCGTGCGCGTGGCGGTACAGCGCGCGACAGCCTGCACGCCGTTGTGCCGGGCTGTGGGCCGATACAGCTGCGCGGGCGTCGGCTGTCGGCGTCGTCAGCGATACCGCACGCCCGGCAGCACGCACAGCATCTCGTACAGCAGGTTGGCGCCGAGCAGCGCGGTGTTGCCGCTCGGGTCGTACGGAGGGGAGACTTCGACGAGGTCACACCCCACCAGCCGCAGGCCACGGCAGCCGCGCACGATTTCCAGGGCCTGCGGGACCGTCAGCCCCCCGATTTCCGGGGTGCCCGTTCCTCCGGCGTAGGCGGGGTCGATGCCGTCGATGTCGAAGCTGAGGTAGGTCGGGGTCTGCGGCCCGATCTGCTGACGAATCTCATCCATCAGCGGTGCCAGCGTTTGTCCCCAGACCTCGTGGGCAGGCACGAGGTGAAATCCTTGGTGGCGCGGCCAGTCGAAGTCGTCGATGGCGTAACCCGTCCCCCGTAGCCCGATCTGCCAGACCTTGTTCCTCTGAAGCAGCCCTTCCTCGACCGCCCGCCGGAAAGGCGTGCCATGGGCCAGCGGTTCGCCGAACATGGTGTCATTGACGTCCGCGTGGGCATCGACGTGGATCAGCGCCACCGGGCCATGTCGGGCGGCCACCGCGCGCAGGATCGGCAGCACGAGGGTATGGTCTCCGCCCAGCGTCAGCGGAATGCAGCCGGCGTCGATGATCGGGCGGTAGTGGCGCTCGATGATGTCGACCGATTTCGGCAGGTGGTAAGGATTGATCGGCACGTCGCCGAGATCGGCTACCTGCAGCGTGTCGAACGGTGCGGCACCCGTGGCCATGTTGTAGGGCCGCAGCAGAGCCGACTCGGCGCGGATCTGGCGCGGACCGAAGCGGGCGCCGGGGCGGTGGCTGGTGCCGATGTCCAGCGGCACGCCGATGAATGCGGCGTCGAGGCCGTGCGGGGTGTCGGCCGCCGGCAGGCGCATCATCGTCGCCGGCCCGCCGAAGCGGGGCATCTCGTTGCCGCCGAGCGGCTGGTTGCGCGGCGGGATGGGTTGGACCGGTTCGTTCATCGCCGGGTCCTTCCGCGCAGCCACTCCAGGGTCAGCATCAGGGCCGTGGTGAAAAGCGTCAGCAGCGTCGCCACCGCGGCGATCGTCGGGGAGATGTTTTCACGAATGCCGGTGAACATCTGTCGGGGCAGCGTCACCTGGTCGGGGCCGGCCAGGAAGAGTGTGACCACGACCTCGTCGAAGGAGGTGGCAAAGGCGAACAGCGCGCCGGACAGCACGCCGGGAGCGATCACCGGCAGCGTGACGCGGCGGAATGTCTCCAAGGGGCTGGCGCCAAGGCTGAGGCTGGCGCGCACGAGGTTCTGGTTGAAGTTCTGCAGCGTGGCGGTGACGGTGGTGACGACGAACGGCGCGCCCAGCGCCGCGTGAGCTAGGATCAGGCCGAGGTAGGAGTCGTTGAGGCCGAGGCGGGCGAAATAGAGGTAGGTGCCGACCGCCACCACGATCACCGGCACCACCATCGGCAGCAGGATGAGGCTGTTGACCAGCTCCTTGCCCGGGAAGCGCGAGCGCGCCAGTCCCATAGCCGCCAGCGTGCCCAGCACGGTGGCGATCAGCGTCGCAGCGGGGGCGACGATGAAGCTGTTGCGGGCGGCGCGCGCCCACTCCGGTGTCGAGGCCATCTCGCGATACCAGCGCAGCGACCAGCCTTCGATTGGATACGCGAGGAACGTACTGTCACTGAACGACAGCGGCACGATCGCCAGGATCGGCAGCAGCAGGAACACCAGCACCAGAGACGCCATCAGCCGCAGCGCCCACCAGCCCAGGATGTCCGGCCAGCGGTAGTGGGCGGGCAGGTCCGGTCGAAGTCGCAACCCGTTCATGCAGTCACCCCAGACTGAGACCGCCGCGCGCGACGCGACGGTAGAAGCCGAACAACACCAGCGTGGCGGCGAGCAGCACCCCGCCGAGGGCGCACGCCATGCCCCAGTTGACCTCCACGTTGGTGTACTGGGCGATGTAGTAACTCAGCATCTGGTCACCGGCCCCGCCCAGCAGCGCGGGGGTCACGTAGTAGCCGATCGACGTGATGAACACCAGCAGGCAGCCCGCGGCCACGCCCGGATAGGTCTGCGGCACGTAGACGCGGAAAAAGGCGGCCAGCGGGTGGCTTCCGAGGGAGACGGCGGCGCGCAGGTAGTTCGCCGGCACGCTCCTCATCACGCTGTACAGCGGCAGGATCATGAACGGCAGCAGGATGTGCACCATGGCGATGATCACGCCAGTGCGGTTGAACAGCAAAGGCAGCGGCGCGTCGATGAGGCCCAGCGCCTGCAATCCTCGGTTGATCAGGCCGTTGCTCTGCAACAGCACGATCCAGGCCGCGATGCGCACCAGCACCGAAGTCCAGAACGGCAGCAACACCAGGATCAGCAGCAGGTTGGCACGTCGTTCCGGCAGCGTCGAGAGCCAGAACGACAGCGGGTAGGCCATCAGCAGCGCCACGACCGTCACGGTGGCGCTGATGCCGAAGGTGCGCAGCAGGATATCGCCGAAGACGGCCTCCTCCGGCGGCAGCCGGTGCAACCCGCCGTCGACGTCGCGGCGCAGGTCGACCGCCGACAGCAGATAGTCCAGGGTCCAGCGCCGCGTGTTCTTGGCGATGGCGCGCCAGTATTCGAGTTCGGCCCAGCGCACGTCGAGCTCCAGCAGCGCCGCGCGGGCCTTCTCGGGAGGCGGCGGGGCCGAGCGGACGGCACGGTAGGTGCCCATGATCAGCGAGCGCGCCCCGGGCACCTCGCTGTTAAGCCGCCGCGCCAGCGCACCGGCCTGGGCCGGCTCCTCGATGGCGTACAGGTCGGCCACGACGGCCGCGTAAGCTGCATCCGGCGGGGCGTGGTGTCTGTCCCAGTGCTGCAGGGCACGGGCGGTGGCGGGCAGGGCGTCGGCGACCTCGGGGTTCTCGACGCCGCGCAGCAGCATCGCGCCCAGCGGCACCAAAAAGAACACCAGCAGGAACAGCAGCAGCGGGGCGGTCAGGGCCGCCGCACGCCACTGCTGGCGCCGCTGGGCGCGCCGCAGGCGCCGCACGAGCTCGCGCCCAGCTACGCCCATGGTGGCTGGGGTCACTGTGCCGCCCATGCCGCGAAGCGCTTCTCCAGGGCCTCACCCTGGTCGGCCCAGAACTGGATGTTGAAGCGCAGTGCCTCGCGGCTGTTGGCCGGCGACGTGGGCAGCTGCTCCAGCACCTTCGCATCCAGACGGGCGATCGCCTTCGTGTTGGTGGGGCCGTAGGAGATCAGGCGGGCGTATTCGGCTTGTGCCTCGGGGGTGCTGGCCAGCGCGATGAACCGGTGCGCCAGATCCCGGTTCGGCGAACCCTTCGGGATGACCCAGTAGTCGAGGTCATAGATGCCACCTGTCCAAGTAATCTTGAGGTTGCGACCTTCGCGCTGGGCAGCGTCGATGCGGCCGTTGTAGGCGGTGGTCATGACGACGTCGCCGGCGACGAGGAACTGGGGCGGCTGGGCGCCAGCCTCCCACCACTGGATGTGGGGCTTGAGCTCGGTCAGCTTGCGGAAGGCCCGGTCGGCGCCTTCCTTGGTGGCCAGCACCTTGTAGACGTCGGCCGGCTTGACGCCGTCGGCCATCAGGGCGAACTCCAGGTTGTAGCGAGCTCCCTTGCGCATGCCGCGCTTGCCCGGATATTTCTTTACGTCCCAGAAATCGGCCCAGCTCTTCGGGGCGTCCTTCAGTCGGTCGCCGTTGTAGGCCAGCACCGTCGACCACACGAACGTACCGACTCCGCAGTCGTGCACGGCGTCGGGCATGAAGTCGGCCTTGTTGCCGATCTTGGACCAGTCCAGCTTTTCGAACAGCCCCTCGTCGCAGCCGCGGCTGACATCCGGGCTTTCGACCTCGACCACGTCCCACGTGACACGCCGGGCCTCGACCATGGCCTTGATGCGCGCCTGCTCGCCGTTGTACTCGACGGCAGTCACCCGCACGTTGGCCGCCTTCTCGAAGGGCTCGATGTAGGCCTTCTTCTGGGCGGCACCGTTGGCACCGCCAAAGTTGACGACCGTCAGCGTGGCCTGTTGCGCGTAGGCCGTCCAGGCGGTCAGCGCGATGGCGGCAGCGATGGCAGCGGGGATGGCAGCACGTTTCATCGAGGATCTCCTCTGGTGGTGGAAGACGTCATCGGTAGGCGCGCAGGTGTTGCGCGGGCAGGTGCAGCCGGATCGGTTGCCCGGGCTGGACGGGAGCGGCTACCAGTGGCCGCTTAACCGTGATTTCATGTTGCGCATGGCGACAGCGCAGCCTGACGTGGTCGCCGAAATAGATCACGTCCTCGACCGTGGCCGTCAGGACGTTGTCGCTGGCGGTCTCGTCGTCGGCCAGCACGCCGATGCGCTCCGGGCGGATGCAGCAGGTCACCGGGGTGCCGGGGCCGGCGGCGTTGACGTTGACCGCGGTCAGGCGGACGCCGCCGACATCGACAATCACACCCCCCTCCTGGACGGCAGCCACCGTGCCGGGCAGGTTGGTGCTGTCGCCGACGAAGGTGGCGACGAAGCGGTTGACGGGGGTCTCATAGAGGCGTTCGACCGGGTCGATCTGCTGGATGATGCCGTCGTTGAACACGGCCACCCGATCGGACATCGTCAGGGCCTCGGACTGGTCGTGCGTCACGTAGACGAACGTCAGGCCGAGGCGGCGGTGCAGGGCCTTGAGCTCCAGCTGCATGTGTTCGCGCAGCTGCTTGTCCAGCGCCCCGAGCGGTTCGTCCATCAGCACCAGCTGTGGGTCGAAGACCAGCGCTCGCGCCAGCGCGACGCGCTGGCGCTGCCCGCCCGACAGCTGCGCCGGATACCGGTCGGCCAAGGCCGTCATCTGCACCATGTCCAGCGCGCGCCGGATCCGCCGCTCCCGTTCGGCGCGGTCGAGGCGACGCACCGTCAGCGGATAAGCGATGTTTTCCGCCACCGTCATGTGCGGAAACAGCGCGTAGTCCTGGAACACCATGCCGAAGTGGCGCTTGTGTGGCGGGGTGTGGGTGATGTCGCGCTCGCGCAGCAGGATGCGGCCGGCCGTCGGCGTCTCGAAACCAGCCAGCATCATCAGCGTGGTGGTCTTGCCCGATCCGGACGGCCCCAGCAGCGAGATGAACTCCCCCGTCTCGATCGTCAGGTGCAGGTTGCGCACGACGAGGTGTTTGCCATCGTAGGTCTTCTGGACGGCGTCGAAGGTGACGAGGGGGTTGGCGGCCATGGGACTGGGTCGGACGATGATCGACACTCTAGCCAACGACGGGGCATTCGGCCGGTACAGTTGGCGCCGCCCTACGCGGGCGCTGTACCGCCGCGCGGGCCGGTACATGGATTCCCGGAGGCCTGTGACGGTGCATCCGGCACCTCCATGGGGACGTCCGATGCGCCAACATGGGGATATCCTGCTGCACGGATGGCTTTATTCCCATGTCGCCGGCGCCGTTCCCAACCCCGGCGGCGGCAGATGGGCCATCGGGCGTTGCCCGTCGAAGCGCACCGGGTGCGCCACCATCGGTGGGCGGTTCTGTCGGGCCGGCAGCACGAGGCCGCGCGCACGGGTGTGCGGGTGGGCCATCACCTGCGCCAGGTCGTGGATCGGGGCGCACGGCACGCCGGCGGCTTCGAGCGTCTGCACCCATTCGGCGGTGGGGCGCGTGCGCAGCCAGTCGGCGATGCGCGGCACCAGTTCGCCGCGGTGCTGCACGCGCGCCGGGTTGGTGGCGTAGCGCGGGTCGCGCGCCACCTCGGGGTGGCCGGCTGCCTCGCAGAAGCGGGCGAACTGCGCGTCGTTGCCGACCGCCAGCACCAGGTGCCCGTCGGCGGTGGCAAAGGCTTGGTACGGCACGATGTTGGGGTGGGCGTTGCCCAGGCGCCGGGGCGTGGCGCCGCCGATCAGCTGGTTGGCGGCCTGGTTGGCCAGCATCGCCACCGCGACGTCGAACAGCGCCACGTCCAGCACGCGCCCGCGGCCGGTGCGGGCGCGTTCGTGCAGGGCGGCCAGGATCGCCGTGGCGGCGTAGAGGCCGGTCATCAGATCGACCACCGCGACGCCGACCTTCAGCGGCTCGCCGTCAGGCTCGCCGGTGATGCTCATCAGGCCCGCCTCGGCCTGGATGGCGAAGTCGTAGCCGGGCTTGGACGCCAGCGGCCCGCTCTGGCCGTAGCCGGTGATGGAGCAGTAGATCAGGCGCGGGTTTAGGCGTGTGAGGCTTGCGGCATCCAGCCCAAACTTGGCCAGCTGGCCGACCTTGTAGTTTTCCAGCAGCACGTCAGCTTCGGCGGCCAGGCGCCGCACCTGCGCGATGCCGTCGGGGTGGGTGAGGTCCAGCGCCACCGAGCGCTTGCCGCGGTTGGCGCAGATGAAGTAGGCGGACTGGCGCGCTGCGCCCTCGCCCCACCACGGCGGGCCCCAGGCGCGGGTGTCGTCGCCGCTGCCGGGGCGCTCGACCTTGAGCACGTCGGCGCCGTAGTCGGCCAGGATCTGGCTGGCCCACGGGCCGGCCAGCACGCGTGACAGGTCCAGCACCCGCACGCCCTCCAGCGGCCGGGGCGGGGCCGGGGCAGCGGACGGGGGAGGGGTGGAGGCATCCATCGGCCGCCCCCTGTTCAGTTGGCGAACGCCGCGATGCCGGTGATGGCGCGGCCCAGGATCAGCGCGTGGATGTCGTGCGTGCCTTCGTAGGTGTTGACGACCTCCAGGTTGACCAGGTGGCGCGCCACGCCGTATTCGTCGCTGATGCCGTTGCCGCCCATCATGTCGCGCGCCATGCGGGCGATCTCCAGCGCCTTGCCGCAGCTGTTGCGCTTGCAGACGCTGGTGAGCTCCACCGGCGCGCGCCCCTCGTCCTTGAGCCGCCCCAGCCGCAGGCACGCCTGCAGGCCGATGCCGATCTCGGTCAGCATGTCCGCAAGCTTCTTCTGGATCAGCTGGTTGGCCGCCAGCGGCCGGCCGAACTGGCGCCGATCCAGCACATACTGGCGCGCGCGCAGGTAGCAGTCTTCCGCCGCGCCGAGCGCCCCCCACGCGATGCCGTAGCGCGCGCTGTTCAGGCACGTGAAGGGGCCTTTCAGGCCGCGGATCTCGGGGAAGGCGTTCTCCTCGGGGCAGAAGACGTCGTCCATGACGATTTCGCCGGTGATGGAGGTGCGCAAGCCCACCTTGCCGTGGATGGCCGGGGCCGACAGGCCCGCCCAGCCCTTTTCCAGCACGAAGCCGCGGATCTGGCCGTCGTCGTCCTTGGCCCAGACGACGAACACGTCGGCGATCGGCGCGTTGGTGATCCACATCTTGGCGCCGCTCAAGCGCCAGCCCCCCGGCACCTTGCGCGCGCGCGTCGTCATGCTGCCCGGATCGGAGCCGTGGTTCGGCTCTGTCAGGCCAAAGCACCCCACCCACTCGCCGCGGGCGAGCTTGGGCAGGTATTTTTGCCGCTGCGCCTCGGTGCCGAATTCGAAGATCGGCACCATCACCAGCGAGCTCTGCACGCTCATCATGCTGCGGTAGCCGCTGTCGATGCGCTCGACCTCGCGCGCGATCAGACCGTAGCTGACGTAGTTGAGGCCGGCGCCACCGTAGGGCTCGGGGATGGTGGGGCCCAGCAGCCCCAGCTCGCCCATCTCGCGGAAGATGGCGCGGTCGGTCCGCTCGTGGCGGAACGCCTGCTGCACGCGCGGCAGCAGCTTGTCCTGGCAGTAGGCGCGCGCGGCGTCGCGCACGGCGCGCTCCTCCGGCAGCAGCTGGTCGTCGAGGAAGAACGGGTCGGCCCAGTCGAAGGCAGTCTTGGTCTGGCTCATGGCGCGAGTGGAAGCGATCGAGGGAAGCGGGGTGGCACCCTCGGGGCATGCGCCGCAGGGATGCCGTGTCGGAATCGTAGGGAGACGGTTGCCCGGGGGCAAACGATTTTTTGTGTTGCCGATATGAGCGAAACGCATACCGTATGCACGGTAGGCGTAAAATATAACTGTCAGTTATATTTTGCTTGCTCCATGCGCCGCCGCCTTCCCACCCTGCAGGCCCTGCAATGCTTCGAGGCCGCCGCGCGCCACCAGAGCTTTTCCCGCGCGGCGCAGGAGCTGGCGCTGACGCAGGGGGCGGTGTCGCGTCAGGTGGCGGCGCTGGAGGGGTTCCTCGGCGTCAAGCTGTTCCGCCGCACGCCGCACGGCATGGCGCTCACCCCCGCTGGGGCCGACTACGCGCGCCAGGTGAGCCGCCGGCTGGAGGCGCTGGAGCGCGACACCGTCGATCTGATGGGGCGCCGCGGGCAGGGCGACAGCGTCACGCTGGCCACGGTGCCCACCTTTGCCACGCGCTGGCTGATCCCGCGCCTGCCGCGGCTGGCGGCGCGCCACCCGCAGCTGCTGGTGCACCTGGAGACGCGCACGCGCCCGTTTCTCTTCCCCGACAGCGGGCTGGAGGCGGCGCTGTGGGCCGGCACGCCCGAGCAGCTGCGCCAATGGCCCGGTACGCGCGCCACGCGCCTGCTGGAGGAGGAGGTGCTGCCGGTGTGCAGCCCGCGGCTGCTGCCGCAGGGCCGGCCGGTGCCGGCGGCGGCGCTGGCGAGCCTGCCGCTGCTGCAGCAGTCCACCCGGCCCGACGCGTGGCGGCGCTGGTTCGAGGCGCAGGGCGTGGAGGCGCCGCACGCGATGGCCGGGCCGCGCTACGAGCTGTTCTCCATGCAGGCCGCAGCGGCGATCGCCGGGCTGGGCGTGGCGCTGATGCCGACCCTGCTGGTGCAGCAGGAGCTGGCCCGCGGCGAGCTGGCGGTGGCGTGCGCCGCGCCGCTGCGCGGCGAGCGCGCCTACTACCTCGTGCAGCCCGACGGGCCCGAGCGCGAGGCGCTGGCGCGCCTGCGCGCGTGGCTGGTGGAGGAGTGCGCCGCCGCGGCCTCCTTGCCGCCGGGGTGACCTGGCATCCTTGCAAATCTGGAGTTTTTCTCCATAATTGCAAGGATGATTGAGCGACGGCTGTTGCGTGAAGTGTTGTTGGCGCTGGATGAGGTCCCGGCGGTGGCCTTGCTGGGGCCAAGGCAGGCGGGGAAGACCACCTTGGCGCTGGAGGTGGCGGCGCGCCGACCGGCGGTGTATCTCGATTTAGAGTCGGAGGTCGATCGGGCCAAGCTGAGCGATCCGGCGCTCTACCTGTCGGCTCACGAGGACAAGTTGGTCATTCTGGATGAGGTGCAACGTGCTCCCGAGCTGTTTCGCACGCTGCGCGGTCTGATCGATCAGGGGCGACGCCGGGGCCAAGGGACGGGGCGCTTTCTGGTGTTGGGCTCGGCCTCGATTGAGCTGCTTCGGCAATCCAGCGAGTCGCTGGCCGGGCGGATCCGCTACCTGGAACTCGGGCCGCTGGACGCAGGGGAGGTGGGGGCGGGGCGGTTGCAAGCCCTTTGGCTGCGTGGGGGCTTTCCTTTAAGCCTGCTGGCGGCCTCCGATGCGGCCAGCCTGCGCTGGCGGCTCGACTTTATTCGCACCTACCTGGAGCGCGACATCCCGCAGCTGGGCCCGCGCATTCCGGCGGAGACCCTGCGCCGTTTCTGGACCATGCTGGCCCACCAGCAAGGGGCGTTGCTCAACGCGGCCGCGTTGGCGCGCGCCTTGGCGGTCGATGGCAAGACCGTGGCGCGCTACCTCGACCTGCTGGTGGATCTGCTGCTGGTGCGGCGACTGCCGCCGTGGTCGCACAACGTGGGCAAGCGCCTGGTCAAGTCACCCAAGGTGTATGTGCGCGACAGCGGATTGGTGCACGCGCTGCTGGGCATTGCCGACCACGAGGCGCTGCTGGCGCACCCCGTGGCCGGGGCGAGTTGGGAGGGCATGGTCATCGAGTCCCTGTTGGCGGCCGCCCCCGCGGGCACGCAGGCGTCGTTTTTCCGCACCGCGGCGGGGGCGGAAATCGACTTGCTGCTGGAGCTGCCAAGCCATGCAGCGCCATGGGCTGTTGAAATCAAGCGCAGTTCGGCGCCGAAACTGGAGCGAGGGTTTTATGCCGGACTGCAGACCGTGCAACCCGAGCGGGCCTGGGTGGTGTATGCCGGAAACGAGCGCTTCGCGCTGGCCCCGGGCGTGGAGGCGTTGCCGCTGCCCGAAGCCGTGCGGCTGTTGGCTGACCGTGACCCGGGCGAATGACCCAGCCCCCGCGCCAAGACGTGTTGTTCAACCCTTCGCCGCCACCAGCGCCGCCTCCATGATCGCCAGCCCTTCGTCGAGCAGCGCGTCGCTGGCGGTCAGCGGCACCAGGATGCGGATCACGTTGCCGTAGAGGCCGCACGACAGCAGCACCAGCCCGCGCTGCAGCGCCTCGGCGCACAGGCGCCGCGTCAGCTCGGCGGCGGGGCGGGTGAGGTCGCCGCCTTCGAACAGCTCGATGGCCACCATGGCGCCCAAGCCCCGCACGTCGCGGATCTCGGCGTGGCGCGCCATCATGGCGGTCAGCCCCGCGCGCAGCCGCTCGCCGATGGCGCGGCTGCGCTCCAGCAGCCGCTCCTCCTCGAACACGTCCAGCACCGCCAGCGCCGCGGCGCACGCCAGCGGATGCCCGGCGTAGGTGCCGCCGAGCCCCCCCGGCGGCACCTTGTCCATCAGCTCGGCGCGCCCGATGACGGCGGAGATCGGAAAACCCCCTGCCATGCTCTTGGCCATCGTGACCAGGTCCGGCGCCACGCCCCACTGCTCGCAGGCCAACCAGGTGCCGGTGCGGCCGGCGCCGGTCTGCACCTCGTCAGCGATGAAGACGATGCCGTGCTCGTCGCACAGCCGGCGCAGCGCGCGCGCGAACTCGAACGGGGCGACGTAGAAGCCCCCCTCACCCTGCACCGGCTCCAGGATGAGGGCGGCGACGCGCTGTGGCTCGATGTCGTATTTGAACAAATGTTGCAGACTGCGCAGCGCGTCGTCCACCGTCACGCCGTGCAGCGCGTTGGGGTATTCGGCGTGATAAACCTCGGCCGGAAACGGCCCAAAGCCCGCTTTGTAGGGGGCGACCTTGCCGGTCAGCGCCATGCCCAGCAGCGTGCGGCCATGAAAGCCGCCGCCGAAGGCGATGACGCCCTGCCGGCCGGTGGCGGCGCGCGCGATCTTGATGGCGTTTTCCACCGCCTCGGCGCCGGTAGAAAGGAAAAACGCCTTCTTGGCGAAGTCGCCGGGCATTTTGGCGATCAGGCGCTCGGCCAGCTCGACGTAGGGCTCGTAGGCCAGCACCTGGAAGCAGGTGTGGTGCAGCTTGTCGAGCTGCGCCTTGACGGCTTCGACGATCTTCGGATGGCGGTGGCCAGTGTTGAGCACCGCGATACCGCCGGCGAAATCGATGTAGCGGCGGCCCTCGACGTCCCACACTTCAGCGCCTTCGGCCCGCTCGGCGAACACTTCGTGCGTCTGGCCCAGGCCGGCGGGCAGGGCAGCGCGGCGGCGCGCCATCAGGGCGGCGTTGCTGCGGGTGGCGGGGGGTACGTGCGGGTCGCGGTGCATGGTGCAGGTCTCCAAAAATGACAGGCGGACTGGCGCCCGGAGGGCGCCAAGCGTTCGCACACCGATCATGGCGCTGGCGGGCAAGCGCTACCATATACAAGCCTGAGCAGCGGCACAAGGCGCTGTAGCGCCCGGCAGACCGATACAGAAAAACCCCTTGGATGTTTGCGCTCGACGCCCAAAGCCCGATCCCGCTGGTGCAGCAGATCGTGGAAGGCTTTCGCGAGCTGATCCGCGCCGGCGTGCTGCGTCCCGGCGCCAAGGTGCCGTCGATCCGGCAGTTCGCGCACGCGCACGGGGTCAGCGTTTACACGGTGGTCGATGCCTATGACCGACTGGTGGCGCTGGGTTATTTGGTGTCGCGCCCCCAACTTGGCTTTTTTGTTCGGCACCGTGAGGACGCGCCGACGCTGGCAACCTCGGGCAGTCCGTCGCAGTATCACTTTGACTCGATGTGGTATTTGCGGCGCGTGTTCGAAAACCGCAACCTGCGCTTGAAGCCTGGCTGCGGCTGGTTGCCGCACGACTGGCTGTTTGGCGACGGCGTGCGGCGCAGCCTGCGCGCGCTGGCGGCGCAGGAGGTCGATTTAGGCGGCTACGGCGAGCCCAAGGGCTACACGCCGCTGCGCCAGCTGGTGCGCGACCTGTTGGCCGAGCAAGAAATTGCGCTCAGCCGCGATCAGGTGCTGCTGACGCACGGCTCCAGCCAGGCGATGGACCTGGTGGCGCGCCGCCTGGTGCGCCCGGGCGATGCGGTGCTGGTGGACGAGCCGGGCTACCCGAACCTGTTGTTTTCGCTGCGCTTCCTGGGGGCGCGTCTGATCGGCGTGCCGCGCACCCCGTGGGGCTGGGATCTGGCGACGCTGGAGGCGCGTATCGCCGAACATGCGCCGAAGGTGCTGTTCACCCAGCCGCGGCTGCACAGCCCCACCGGGTCGGTGGCCAATCTGGCGCAGCTGCACCGGCTGCTGCAGCTGGCCGAACGGCACGGCCTGCGCATCGTCGAAAACGACATCTACGCCGACCTCGACCCGGAGCCGCGGCCCTCGCTCGCCAGCCTCGACCAGTTGCAGCGGGTGGTTTACATCGGCAGCTTCTCCAAGACCGTCTCGCCGAACCTGCGTGTCGGCTTTGTCGCCGCGCATCCCGAGGTGCTGGAGGATCTGGCGCAGCTGAAGATGATCTCCGGCCTGACGTCGTCCGAATTCGCTGAGCGCCTCACGTTCGGGGCGCTGACCGACGGGCGCTGGCGCAAGCACCTGCGCAGCCTGCGCCAGCGCCTGGCCGCGGCGCAGCAGGCCGCCGCCGAGCGGCTGCAGCGGCTGGGCTTTGAGCTGTTCGCCCAGCCCGGCGCCGGCATGTTCCTGTGGGCGCGCCACCCGGCGATCGACAACGCCTCGACGCTGGCCTACCAGGCCGCCGAGCACGACATCCTGCTCGGCCCCGGGCACCTGTTCGGCCTGGATCTGGCGCCCAGCCCCTGGCTGCGCTTCAACGTGGCGTTTTGCGACGACGAGGCGCTGTGGTCGTTCCTCGTTTCGGCTACCGCAGGGACGTGCGCTGTCCGCTAGGCGACAGCGGCCGGCCGCTGTCATGGCTCCGTCACGGGGCTGCGCCACAGTGCGCGGCGCTTACCCGCAACACCACCAGGAGCACCAACGTGGCACAGAGCATCCGTGACGATGACGGCGTTTCCAACGTTTCCGGCAACCGCCATCTGCAAGAAGTGGTCGAGCAGGCCATTGGCCATGATCCGACGCGCCGCCGGCTGATGAAGGCCGGCCTCGGCGCCGCCTCGCTGCCGTTCCTTGGCATGCTGTCGGGCTGTTTGGGCGGCGGCGACGACCCCGTGGAGCAGATGCTGGGCTTTCAGGGCATCCCGGCGGCCACCGGCGACAGCGTGCTCGTGCCTGCGGGTTATGTGGCAACCGCGTTTTTGCCTTGGGGGGAGCCGATCAACGCCAGCGCGCCGGCGTGGAAGCCCGACGCCAGCAACACCGCGGCTGAGCAGGAGCTGCAGGTCGGCGACAACCACGACGGCATCGAGTTCTTCGGCTTCAACGCCGCCGGCAACGGCTTTGGCAACCGCAGCGACGAAGGCCTGCTGGTCTTCAACCACGAGTACATCAACCCCGAGTACTTCTACGCTCCCGGCTCGGACTCCGAGAACTGGCTGCTGCCGTTCACGCTGGAGAAGGCCCGCAAGGGTCAGGCCGGCCACGGCGTCACGATCGCCCACATCCGCCGCCGAGCCGACGGCATGTGGGAGCACGTCAAGACCTCGCCGTACAACCGCCGCATCCACGGCAACACGCCGGTCAGCATCCAGGGGCCGGCGGCGGGCCATCCGCTGATGCGCACGGCGGCCGATCCGGCCGGCACGATGGTGCTGGGCACGCTCAACAACTGCGGATCCGGCCGTACGCCGTGGGGCACCTACCTGACCTGCGAGGAAAACTTCAACGGCTACTTTGGCTGGAACGGCGACCGCACGCCGACCGCGCTGGAGCGCCGCTACGGCATCACCAAGGACGGGTTCGGCTACCTCTGGCACACCGTCGATCCGCGCTTCGACGTCAACGCCAATCCGAACGAGCCGAACCGCTTTGGCTGGGTGGTGGAGATCGACCCATTCGACCCGAACGCGCGCCCGGTCAAGCGCACGGCGCTGGGCCGCTTCAAGCACGAGAACGCGGCGGTGTCGATCGGCCCGGACGGCCGTGTCGTGGTCTACATGGGCTGCGACGAGCGCAACGAGTACATCTACAAGTTCGTCTCCAGCGGCAAGTTCGACGCCGCCAACCCCACCAGCGCCGCCAACCGCCGCCTGCTGGAACAGGGCACGTTGTATGTGGCGCGGTTTGACGCGGGGCCGGTGGCCGGCGACCGGATGGGGACCGGCGTGTGGATTCCGTTGCTGCCCAGCACGGTGGGCGTGGATGGCAAGCCCCTGCGCGAAAACCCCAACTTTGCCGCCCCCACCGACGCCGAGGTGCTGGCGCTGATCATGATCAAAACGCGCCAAGCAGCTGATGCGGTCGGCGCCACGATGATGGATCGTCCGGAGTGGATCACCGTCAACCCGAAGAACCCGGGCAACGTTTATGTGACGTTGACCAACAACAACCGCCGCGGCACGACGCCGGCGTCGTCCAACAACCCGGATGGATCCTCGAGCGCCGGCTCGGCCCGCCCGCCGGTCGACGAGGCCAACCCGCGCACCAACAACCTGTGGGGCCACATCGTGCGCTGGACCGAGGCCGGCAACGACCCCGCGGCGACCACGTTCACGTGGGACATCTTCGTGCTGGCCGGACAGCCGTCGATCACCGGGGAGCGTGCGCCGAGCAGCAACATCAACGCCAACAACCTGTTCAACAGCCCCGACGGCCTGATGTTCGACGGCTTCGGCCGCTTGTGGATCCAGACCGACGGCTCGTTCAGCAACACCGGTGACTACGCCGGCATGGGCAACAACCAGATGCTGGCCGCCGATCCGGTGACGAAGGAGATCCGCCGCTTCCTCGTCGGTCCGTCCGGCTGCGAGGTGACCGGCGTGACGTGGACCCCGGACCGCAAGACGATGTTCGTCAACATCCAGCACCCCGGCGAGCTGGGCAGCCATCCGAACCGCCCTAAGAACCCCGATGGTTCGACGTGGAGCGACAATCAAATCGCGCGCGATCCGACCCGCTTCTCGCAATGGCCGACCCAGGGGGTGCGGCCGCGCTCGGCGACGGTGGTGATTCGCCGCGTTGACGGCGGCGTGATTGGCGGCTAAACCCAAGCGGTGCCGCGTTAAGCGACCTCCCACACCGCCCCGTGCTCCGGCACGAGGGCGGTGCGCTTCAGCTCGCGCTCGATGCGGCAGCGCAGCGCGTCGGCGGCATCCGGCTCCCCGTGCACGACGAAGGTCTGGCGCGGCGGGTTCGGGATCGTGCGCTGCCACGCGAGCAGTCCTTCGGCGTCGGCGTGAGCGGAGGCCGAGCGCAGCTGCGCGACTTCGGCGCGCACCGGCCAGTCCTCGCCGTGGATGCGCAGGCTGGCGGCCCCGCGCTGCAGCGCATCGCCGCGCGTGCCGGGGGCCTGGTAGCCGGTCAGGATCACCATGTGGCGGCGGTCGCCCAGGTAGAGCTTGAGGTGGTGCAGCACCCGTCCGCCGGTGGCCATGCCGCTGCCGGCCAAAATGACCTTGGGCCCGCGCTGGTGCGCGATCGCCTGGGAATCTTCGGGTGACATCACGGCGGTGACGTCGCGCGTCATCGCGTGGATGGCCTCGAGGCTAAGTCGGTGCTCCTCCAGATGGCGCTCCAGCAGTGCGGTGGCGTGGATCGCCATCGGGCTGTCCAGGTACACCGGCAGCGCCGCCGGCAGTCGGCGCTGGCGCTTGAGTTGGGCGATGGCGTGCAGCAGCGCCTGCGCGCGGCCCACCGCGAACACCGGCACCACCGCCGTGCCGCCGCGCGCGGCCACGCGAGCCAGCAGCGGCGCCAGCTCTTCGATCAGGTCGGTGTCCGGGTGCTGTCGGTTGCCGTAGGTGGATTCGACCACCACCGCGTCGGCCTGCGGCGGCGGGTCGGGCGGCCGCATCATCAGGTCGTCGGCGCGGCCGAGGTCGCCGGAAAACAGGATGCGCCGCCCGCCAACTTCCACCAGCACCTGTGCCGCCCCCAGGATGTGCCCGGCACGGAAGAGCTGCACGCGCCAGCCCGGCAGCGGCTCCCATGGCTGGCCGAACGGCTGCGCGCGCAGGTGACTCAGCGCCTTGCGCGCGTCGGCAACGGTGTAAAGCGGCAGCGCCGGGTGGTGCCGGGAGTAGCCGTGCCGATTGGCGTGGGCGGCGTCTTCCTCTTGCAGGTGGGCGCTGTCGGGCAGCAGAATTTCGCACAGGTCGCGCGTGGCGTGCGTGCACCAGACTTGGCCGCGAAAGCCCTCGCGCACCAGCAGCGGCAGGTGGCCGCTGTGGTCCAGGTGCGCGTGCGTCAGCACCACCGCGCCGATCTGCGCTGACGCCACGGGCAGCGGCGCGCGGTTGCGCAGCCGCAGCGCCTTGTAGCCCTGGAACAGGCCGCAATCGACCAGCAGCTGCTGGCTGCCGTGGCGCACCAGATACTTGGAGCCGGTGACGGTGCCGGCCCCGCCGAGAAACTGGATGGTGACGGTCATGGGGCCATCCTACGCCAGAACGCTGGGGCCAGGCGCGACAGCCCGGCGAGGCGTGGCTGCATTCGTCAGCGCGGATTTTCAGGGCTGCTTCATGAAGGTGTCGAAGTCAATGCGGCCCAAGCACCGATCCAGCTGCACCAGCCCCAGCGCCACCGTCAGCAGCGCGGCGGCGGCAAAGCCGTAGCCGTAGTAGGACGGCCCCAGGACAAGGCTTAGCAGCGTCAGCGCCACGTTGGCGACGAGGAACACGACCGTCAGCAGCGCCACGTCGCGCCGCCGGTCGAAGTAATACAGCACATTGATCAGCGCCAGCACCATCACCTGCAGCCCGGCGCCGATGACCTGCACATAAAAGAGCGGCAGCAGCGCTGCATCCAGCCCCAGCAGCTCAAACGAGGCAGGACCCGCCAGCAGCGCCAGCAGGGTGGCAATCGCCTGCCACTTGCCGATTTCGGCCAGCCCCGTGCGCACGGTCAGAATCATTTCGTCACGCAGGGTTTGGATATGCGCCAGGCTGCCGCCGCCGCGCACGGCGTCGTAATACTTGTCGTAATACTCGACGAAATCGGTTTCGATACGCACCAGAAAGATGGCCATGCCGGGCACGATGGCCAGGTAGGCCAGAAACACCGGCACGTCATACACCGGGCTGCTGCGCAGCACGCTGATGACTTCCACCGAGGTGCTGGGGTTCAACCAAAAGATGAACTTGTCGGCCCACACCGCCAGATTGAAGGCGGTGCCGGCCAGCATCAGGCTGGGGTAGAAGCGGGAGCGACGCAACCAGTCCAGCCCCACCCAGTGGGCGGACGGGTAGCCGCGCACGACAACCTGCCACAGGCCGGCCAGCAGGATCAGCTGCCCGATCAAAAACGCCGCCAGCAGCCCCTCCAGTCCCCAGCCCAGCAGCGAAAATGGATACGCCAGCAGCACCGTGCTACCGTAGCCGGCGGCGAACATGACCACCAGAGCGCGGTAGCGCTTCAGGCCCGACAGCAGCACCGCCAGCATCCATACCGCGCACAGCGCCACCCAGCACGCCAGTGTCAGCGCGAGGTAAAGCCCGCCGACCTCTGGCAGCCACAGCGCCACCCCCATGCCAACCAGCGTGGCCAGCGGCAGCAGCACCGCCAGCGTGCCATGCAGCGCGGGCAGCACGCGCTGCGGGCGGCGCTCAAACAGCCGGTCGGCGCAGTAGCGCGTCAGCACCAGCTGCAGCCCGCCGCTGGCAATGAGGCTGCCGGCCACCAGGTAGGTGATGGTGGTTTGAAATTGCGTCACCAGCGACGGTGGCACCACGATGCTGGCGCACAGGATGCCGACCAGCAGCATGCCCAGAATCGACAGCACCCACGGCCCCGAGCCGATCAGCCCAGCGTAAGCGTAGGCGCGTGCCCCGCTCCAAAACGTGCCGCGATCCAGCAGCTTGCGCAGTTCAAAGCCGATGCCAGCCATGATCAGGCGCGCTCCAGGGCATCGGCGTAAAGTTGCCGGTAAGCGGCGTGCATGTCGCGGTCGCGGTAGCGCCGTCGCACGCGCGCCAGGCCACGCTCGGCCATGGCGTGCCAGCGTGGCGGGTCGTCCAGCAGCGCCACGATGGCGTCGGCCAGCGCCGTGGGCTGCGCCGGCGGCACCACCACCCCCGCGGCGCCCAGCGCCACGTCGTCCGCATCCGTCGGACAGCCCTCGATGAGCTCGCGGCAGGCGCCGACATCGGTGCTGATGACCGGGATGCCTGCGGCCAAGCTTTCCAGCACCACCAACGGCAGCGCCTCGCTGATGGAGGACAGCACGGTGACGCCGACGCGCGGCAGCACCTCCGGCGTGCGCTGCAGGCCCAGCATCTTGACGCGATCCTGCAGCCCGAGCTGCTCGATCAACGTACGGCACTCGGCGGCGTAGTCGGGGTCTTCGTCGGTGGGGCCGACGATCCAGCCCTCGATATCGGGTCGCAGGTTGGCCACACGGCGCATCGCGCGGATGAAGGTTTTGATATCTTTGATCGCTACCACGCGACCGATCAGCGCCACCACGCGCGGGATGGCAGCCCCGGCGGGACGGCGCGCCGCCGCCAGCGCCTCCACGTCGATGCCGTTGGGAATGACGCGCGTGCGCTGCGGCGCGGCGCCGTCGCGGATTTGGCGTTGCCGGTTGGCTTCGTAGAGCGACACGATCGGGTCGGCGCGCTCGTAGCAGAAGCGGCCCAGCCATTCAAAGAAGCGGGTCCACATCCCGCGCAGGTAAGGCGTTTCGGTGTCGTCGCGCAACAGCGGATGGCGGTTGTCGGGCACCCAGGTGGCCAGCGCCAGATCGATTTGCCGTTCCTTGGTGTAGATGCCGTGTTCGGTGAGGATCAGCGGGCGGCGGTCACGATGGCTCAGCAGCGCGCCCAGAAACCCCGCGTAGCCGGTGGAGATGCTGTGATACACCCGCGCCGGCGGCAACTGCCGTGCCCAGCGCGCCAGCGTCCACAGCGGCGCGTGCAGCGTGCGGCTGGTCCAGAAATAATCGACAAACGAAGGGTCGGTGCAGTGGCGCTGGTAGCGCTCGCAGATCATCGTCCAGCTGAAGTCCGAATGCAGGTAGTGCCGGGCTTGCAGCCCGTCGTCGCGTAGCAGCGCCTCGGC
The DNA here is from genome assembly GCF_007556595.1 of Tepidimonas alkaliphilus. Classification (GTDB taxonomy): domain Bacteria; phylum Pseudomonadota; class Gammaproteobacteria; order Burkholderiales; family Burkholderiaceae_C; genus Tepidimonas; species Tepidimonas alkaliphila. The sequence goes on along the minus strand of NZ_VJNB01000005.1, from coordinate 93,555 downwards.
CACTTCAGCTCCGAGCGTGGTGGGGGCCGGCTGGATGCCGAGGAAGACGTCGTGCCAGCGCTGCACGGCGGCTTGCCAAGGTGTTGCGGGCTCATGCAGGCGGCGCCGCACATCGGGTGGGGATTGCAGCTCCTGCGGCTCGAACAGCCAGATGGTGTCCAAGGCCACCACCTGGGGTGGTGGGATATAGACCGGCGCGCCGGCGTCGCGGGCACGCGCGCCGATATAAACCGCATGAAAGCGCAGCTGCGGGTGAGCGCGCACGAGTTGATCGACCCATGCCGCCACCCCGCCGCGAGTGTAGGGGTAGGTCCCTTCCAGCAGCAGCATCACATCGGCGTTCATGCGCGCGTCCAATAACGAACCACGGGTTGCACTTTGTCGCTCAGCAGCGCGGCGGGCAGCTGGCCGAGCCAGTGCCGGCACCGATCAAGTTGGTTGGCTTCGTAGGCCCACTCGGCCATGTAGGGCAGCCAGGCCGGATCGGGGCGGGGTTCGCGGGCCATCACCTCCACCTCGGCGCGGGCGGCGTCGTGCTGGCCCAAGGCCAGCCACGTCCGCAGCCGCAACAACCGTTGCGGGGGCGCGAGCTGGCTTTGCCGTTGCTGCAGCGCCTGCAGCCAGTGAAGGGTTTGTTGCAGCGCGTGCTGCCGCAGGTCATCGCTGGCGAGCCCTTGGTGCGCCAGCTCCCAGTGCAGCTCGGCCAACAGCGCCAGCAGCCGCGCCGGATCGGCGGCGGTGGGCAGCGCCGCGCGCGCCTGATCGATCCAGTGCTGCAGGCGCTGCTGCTGGCGGTCGAGCACGCCGTAGGCCAGCAGCCGCACGTCCTCCAGCTGGCCGGTTTCGCGCAGCGCTGCCAAGGTTTGGTTACCAACGGCCGAGGGGCGTTGCGTCAGCAAGGTCAGCACTTGCTGCTGCAGCGGCAGCGGCGCAGCGCCGCGCGCCACCTGCGTCCCTAGCCCCGCCACGCGACGCGCCAGGCGCCGGGGTTCGATGCGCTCGAGCGCTGGTAAGTGCACTTCACCAAAGCGTTGGCGTGCCGGCCCGGGCTGCAGGCGGCGCAGCTGCCCCAGCGCCAGCGGCAGCAGCACCCAGCCCAGCAGCGGCCAGGCCATCAACAGCGCAGTCACCAGCATCACGACCCGAGGACGGCGCTGATGTCGCGCACGGGCCAAGCCCCACACCAGAGCGCTGGCCATGAGCACGCTGGCCACCGCGTGCGTAGCCCAAAATGCGGGTAGCAACGTCCGATCCAGACCTTGGGCCAGCCAGGCGGTCGCGGCTGCCAGTTCCAGGGCCACGCCGAGCAAGCCAAGCAGCAGCGCCATGGCGCCTCGCGGCAGCCGTCTCATGCGTCCTCCATGCCCCAGCGCAGCAGCGCAGCGGGTGGTGCATCCAGCGTGCGGGCGCGCCAGCGCAAGCCGGCCTCGGCCAAGCCGCCCGCTCCTTGACGCTGCAGCCACTGCTCGATGCGTTGCAAGAAGCCTTCGCTGCCCGCCCCATGCGTCAGCGGCAACACCACTAACAGGCGGCCTGGGGCCGGTTCGCAGCTGAGGTCAAGCGAGCGCAGCTGCGCGGCAATCCGCGGCAACCAGTGCGCCGCTGGGGTGCTGTCAGCGTGCAGCACGCCCAGCGTGGAGGGCAGGCTCCAGCGCTGTTGCAATCGGTGCAGGCGCTGCAGCTCCAGCGCGAAGTCCGCCGCGCAGCCGGGCTGCTCGCGCAGCACGTCGGCTGCGCTCAGGCGCGCTTGACGCAGCGCCGCAAAGTCATCGCACAGCACCTGCAGCGCCACCAGGGTGCCATCGTGCAGCGCCAGAAACGGCAGGTGATGCACCACCAGCAGCCATTGCGGTTGCTCATCGGGGCCGAATGGCAGCACCGCCCGGTAGCGCGAAGCGACCAGCTCTTCCACGTCGCGCGCATGCGCGAGCCGGCGTCTTCTCAGCGCCTGCATCACCATGGGATCGTTGGGGTCCAACGGCTGCGGCGGGCCCAGGTGCGCCAGCGGCGCGGGCTCGGGCCGGCCTGCTTCGTCGAGCCGGTGCAGCGTGGCCTGCTGCACCTTGGCAAAGCCGGCGAGCAGTTGCAACAGCAGGCGGCCGGCCTCGGCGTCGGAGGTATCCGGCCCCAAGCGGCGCAGCTGCTCCAGCGCCGCGCGCAGCGTCAGCGGCTGGTGCAGCAGCTCCTGTTCCAGGCGGTCGTGCGACAGACGCAGGGTGTAGTGCTGGCGGCTCAAGCGCTGCAGTTGATCATGGGCGTAATCGCGCTCGATTTGATGTCGGCGCACCCGATCGATCCAGCGGTCGGCGAATTCGCCCAGGATCAGGGTGACGATCCACCCCCCGGCCCAACCCGTCCAGTCGGCCTGCGCAAAGCTGGCGCCCAGCCAAATCACGCCGAAGGCGGTCAGCGCCGCTGCGGCTAGAGCGCCGGCCAGCGTGCCGTAGCGCAGCGTGACGATCCACGGCGCCAGCCACGCCCATGGGAAGCCCGGCTCGCCGCTGAGCCAACCCGTGTTGCCCAACACCGCGGCCAGCAGCCCTGCCAGCAGCGGCAGCGCCACGGCTTCGATCAGCGCCCACGGGCGGGGCTGGACGTGATCCCAACGCTGCGCCAGCGTGGGGCTGGCACGCAAGGCCAGCGACGTCATGGCGCCAGCGGCCCCAGCAGCTCGCGCACCAGCTTTTGCGCCACGCCGGCCAGGGACTCGCGCGAAAAGCCGCTCTTGCCGCCAACGGCGCTATAGACGCGCTGCCCGCTGCCAACATCCAGCACCGTCAGCGCCAGGCCCACGGCGGGCTCGCCATCGACGCCCACCTTGTAGCGCCATTCCGAGACCTGACCGATGACCAGGTAGCGCGCCCCGGCGGACTTGGCCCACTGCAGCAGCTCGGGCGTGCTGCGCAGTTGGCCTTTTTCAAACAGGCTTTCATCCAGCCATTCGACCGGCGGGGTGACCACCGACGGGGACACCGCGGCGGCCAGCCATTCGGCGACGATGCTCTGGGCGCGCCGCCCGGCCATCGGGGTTTCAGTATGGTTGGCAAAAGGGGCCACGGCCCACACGGCGTTGGGCTGCAGCGTGGGGCGGCTGGAGCGCTGCACCGTGGAGCAGGCGCTCAGGGCGAGCACGGCGGCAGTGGCGAACAGCAAGCGGCGTCGTTGCATGGCGGGTTCCTTATAGAGTCTCATCGAGGTCAAGTCCAAGTCAGAGGTCGGCCCAATAGCGCAGCAGCAGGCGGCGGGTCAGGCCGGGGTTGGCGCCGAGGTTGCGGTCGAGCTGCAGCCCGATCAGGCCGCGATCATGGCCCAGCACGCTGCCCGCAAGGCCGAATTGGCCGCCAACGCCGGCGCCGAGTTCGCTGTCGGTGGACCAGGTCAGCGCCGCATACGGCAGCCAGCCGCGGCGCGGCTCGGCCTGCAACGTCAGCCCGTGGCTGACGGTCAGCGCCCACTGCGTGCGGCTGCGCGGCACGAAGGCGTCCGGCGCAAACAGCGTGGCGCCAGCTGGCAGCAGCGCGCGCAGCGCCGGCAGGTCGTTGGGGTCGGCGGCGCGGTAGCGCTGGCGGTTCCAGCCCAGATCGATGCGCAGGCCGTGCGGGTTGGCTTCGGCCTGCCAGCTCAGGATCGCGTCCAGACGCTGGCCGCGGCCAAGCGTGACCCCGCCAGGCTGCGCCCGCCAGCGCGCGGCGCTGGCGCGCACGTTGAGCGCCAGCGTGGGCTGCAGCGGCCAGACCAGGTCGGCGCCGAGCCAGTCTTGCAGCCCGATCAGGCGCAGGTTGTCGCTGGCGCTGGCCGGCTCGGCCCAGCCGGCTTCCAAGCCGAGCTGCAGGCGATCCCAGCGGCGCTGCCAGCGCAAGCCCAGCGAGGCGTGCGTGCCCAGCGCTTCCAGCCAGCCCAAGCGCCACTGCCAGGATTCGCGCGCGTCGCCGGCGTCCAGACGCAGCTGCAGCTGGCGTTCGTCTGGCACCGCGGCCAGCAAGTCGGGCCGCTGCAGCGAGCGCTCGAAGCGCTGCAGGTTGACGCTGAAGCGCAGGTGCGGGGTCAGCAGCGCTTGCCAATGCAGCAACGTTTGCAGCTCGTCCCAGGCGGGCCGCTCGGTGCGTTGCAGCTCCACGCTGAAACGGTTGCGTTGGCTGCGCGTGAGGGCCACCCATTGCTCGTGCAGCAGGTCGTCGTCGGGGTAGCGCTCCAGCCCCTCGGCGGCCAGCGTGGCGGCTTGCGCTTCGTCCAGCCGTCGGGCGGCTTGCACCACGTCGCGCCGCGGCAGCGGGCGCGGGTCCTCCAGCAGGCGCTGCAGGGCCTCGCGGTCGTCCTCGGCCAGCGCAACCGCCAGCTCAGCCCAGCCGGGCTGGGCCAGACCTGGCGCGACATGGCGCAGCATCCAGGCGCGCGCCGCCGAGTATTGGCCGCGCTGAATCCACTGCGCGAGCAGCACGCTGCGGGCTGCCGCGGTATCGGGCAGCGCCGCCACCTCGCGCAGCGCGGCCCATTCGGCGTCGCCGGGCTGCAAAAAGGCGCTCAGCCGCGCGCGCAGGATCGGCAGCATGGTCTGCGGCGCCAGCGGCTGGCGGCGCAGTTGGCGCCAGGTGTGCAGCCGCAGTTGCCAGGCTTCGTCGTGCCGATCCAGCGCTTGCAGGATGTCGGCGGCCTGAGTCAGCCACAGTGGGTCGTGGCGCCGCTCGCGCAGGGTGGGGGCGGTCAGGCGCCACGCTTCGGCCACGTCGCCCAGCGTGAGGGCCACCGCCACGCGCAGCTCCAGCCGGTCTTGCACCACGGCGCCGTGGCGGCTCCAGTGGCGGCGCACCGCAGCCACGTCCTGGGTGTCGAGGGTGAACCAAAGGGCGGCCTCGACGATGTCGGCGTCTTGCGGCGCGCGTTGCAGCGCCAGGCCGTAGAGGCGGCGCGCCTCGGGCCATTGACCGGTTTGCCACGCTTGGCGTGCGGCGGCCACCAGGTAGCGCGGGTTGCGCTCCAGCTGGGCGCGTTGCCCTTCGGTCAGCGAGGCCAGCAGCGTTTGCGCTGCATCCAGCCGGGCGTGGTTTTGCCAGCGGGTGAGGGCGCGTATCAGCGCCTCTTCCTGCTGATGACGGTGCCATAGCAGGGCTGCGGCCTGCGCGGCTTCCAGTTCGCGCCCGGCCACCTCAAGGGCGTATTCCCAGTCGGCCAGGTCTTGCGCGCTGGCTTGGGGCCGCTCGGCCAAGGCGCGCAGTTGGCGGCTGGCATCGTCGGCGTCGCCGCTTTCCAGCGCCAGCTCGGCACGCAGCCGGCGGTAGTCGTCGGCTTCAGGGGTGTCGGTCTGCGGCTCCAGCGCCTGACGCAGCACGGCCAGCGCTTGCTCGCGTTCGTCGAGCAGCAGGTGCAGCAACGCCACGCGCTGCGCCAGCTCCGCCGGCCATGGAGGCGCCGCACTGCGGTTCCACCAGACGATGGCCTCACGCGTGCGGCCCAGTCGTTCGGCCAGTTCGGCCAAGGCGCGCGCCAGCGCCGCATCGGGCAGCTGCTGCCAGCCGCGCTGCAGCGTTTGCCAGGCGGCCTCCGGGTCGCCCAAGCGTTCCTGCACGCTGGCCAGCTCCAGCCAGGTGGCGGTTTCCGAAGGTTGACGCTGCAGCCGCTGCTGCAGGTAGGCGACGTAGGCGTCGTCGCGCAACAGGCCGATCGAGAGGCGTCGCACGGCTTCCCAGGCGGCGGGTTCGTCGCTTAAGCGCGCCGCCTGCCACCACGCATCCAGCGCCAGCTCGGGGCGTTGGTTCCATTCCGCCACTTGCGCCAGCCGGCGCTGCCAGCGCAGGTCGTCAGGGCGCTGCTGCGCGACGCGCTGCGCCAGCGCCAGCGCGTCGTCGAGCTTGCGGTTTTCCAGGAAGACTTGGTAGGCCAGCTCCATCACCTCCAAGTCGAGGCTCGGCTTGACGTTAGGCGCAGACCGAGAAGAGGGCGCCGTTTCCGACGTCGGCCCCGATGCCGGCCAGGCGGCGCGCCGCCAGCCGCCGGGCCAGGCGCCGGCGTGCGCCTGCGCGCGCTGCCATGCCCACAGCCGTGGGCCCAGCGCCGATCCGGGCAGGGCGGTAGCGTCGCTCAAGCGGGCTGCCGGCGGTGTCGGCGCGGGGGCCGTCCGCTCGGTGAGGGCCAGCAACTTGTTGACGTAGCGCAACGCCAACTGCGGTTGACCCGCGGCGCGGCTGAGCCGCACCGCCTCGAGCAAGCCTTGGCGGTCGTGGACAAACCAATCTTCGTGGTCTTGCAGCCAGCGCAGCAGCAGCGGCCATTGCCCGGCGCTTTCCAGTGCGCGCAACGCCTGGCCCCAGGCGTGCAACCGCGCTGCGCCGGGTGGGCTGGCTTCAGCGGCCCAAAGCCACAGCTCCGCGCTGCGCCGCTGCAGACCTGCCGCCAGCGCGGCCTGGGCGGCGCGGCTCAACGCCTGCGGCAGCGGCGCGGCCGCGGGGTCGGCAGCGGTGAGCGCTGACGCGTGCGCTTGCAGCTGGGCCAGCGGCGCGCGCTGCCACAGCCATTGCTGCAACAGTTCGCGCATGGCGGCAGGCAGCCTGGTTTCGGACTCGCGCAGCAAGGGCCAAGCGTCGGCGGTGAGCGCGTCGGCGTCGGCCTCACATTCCGCCGCCGCGTGGATGTTCGGGGCGGCGCAGCCCTGCGCGTGCCAAAGCTGCCAGCGCGCGTACCAGGCGCGCTGCCGCGCCCACGCTTGCTGATCCGGGCTGCCTTGAGTTTGCAGCGCCGTCAGCAGCGCCAGCGCCTCAGCCGGGCGGCGTTCCTGCAAAAGGCGTTCGACTTCGGCCATCAGGGCCACTGGGTCCGAACGCGGGTCTTCCGAGGCGGCCGCTTGCACGAGGCGATCCAATGCCTGAATCTGGCGGTTGGAGTCGCCAGCGTGTTGCCGCCACTGCAGCGCCGCCAGCGCCGCCACCACCCCGAGCACCAGCAAAGCGATGCCCCAGGGCGGCACGGCGCGCGCCGGGCGCTCAGCGGCGCGGGCAGTCGATGTCCAGGGTGACCGTGGCATGGGGGCTTGTGACGCGGACGAGGCGACCCGCGGATGAGGTCGCTGTGGCAGGGGTGGCGGGATGGAGGCGACAGCCGTCTGGCAGGTGCCATTCGGCTTCAACGGGGACGTGGCCTTGCAGCGTCCAGCGCCAGCGCTGCCCTGCCACCGCTTGGGGCTGACCGATCGCGGCGTTGGCGCTGATGAGATACGGCATGTCGTCGGCGTCGGTGGCCTCGCGCAGCGCCAGTTGGGCCGGCAGCGCGGCCAGATGCAGGTAAGTGCCGGACGGGTGATCGGTGTAGCCGGCCACACCCGCGCTGCGCGCCCAGTCGGGGCGGCTGCCGGTTGGCAGGCGCACGGTGCGCACGTCGCCACGGCCCTTGAGCAGCCAGCGGCCGTCGGGCAGCCGCGCCACCGCGAAATGCTCAAAGAAATCCTCGACCTTGCGCACGTAAGCGCTGACCGGCTGCGGATGCAGCGGCTGCGTGCGCGCCCAGGCATAAACCTTTTCCAGCGCCTGCAGCGAGGCGGGTTTGGAGGCGGAGTAGGTGTGGTAGTAAATGCTTGCGGGCTTCAGACGGCGGGGCAACTCGGTCAGCTCCAGCGTTTCGATGACGCGTTGATAGCCCCAGAACGGCCCGGTCCACAGGTTGGTGTAGAGGTTTTCGTTGGCCAGCGGGGCATAGACCTGCAACTGCCCGTCCTTGACGATGCCCATGGGCGCCACGCAGGTCAGGCTTGGGCATTGCTGGCTTTTGAGGGTGTCGCCGCCGTTGAGGTTGAGCAGGCCGGCGCGGCGCACGTGGGCGATCTGGGCGGCGCTCGGGTTGCAGTCGCCCGACCAGAACAGCAGCCGCACGTCCTTGCCCGGCGGCAGCAGGCGACGAATGAAAGCGGCGCTGCCTTCGACCTCGCGCTGCAGGTCGAATTGGTAGCCGGGGATGATCAGGTTGTAGTTCAGCTCAGTGACATCCTCATCGTTGCGCGCGGCTTGTTCGAGCGGCTGCCAGCGGTAAGGGTGGCTGAAGGTGTGGGTGGCGGCTTCCACCCATGGCAGCTCGAACAGGCGGCGCGCGATGCGTTGCGCCTCTTCGGCCGTTTCAGGGTAAGGGCCTTGCGGGGAAAGCTCGGCTTCGATCAGCGACATGCTGTGCGGCCAAGGGTGCCGCTCGATAAAGCGCCGCAACACCTCGCCGGCCAAGGGACGCTCGGGCCACTCGCCGCGGTTGACGAAGCCGTCGCCGTCGATGTGAATGGTCAGCAGCCGCCGACCGCTTTCGGTGGTGACATCCGGCACCGGCATCGGCGGCAGCCGCAGCGCCTCGGTCAGCAGCGCAAACGGATCGACCAGCCAGCGCATCTGCTTGAAACCGGGCACAAAATCCAGCAGCGCGGGCTGCAGCGCAAAGCCGCCCCACGGCGCGGTGCCCACCAGCGTTCCCGGCCCCGCCCAGGCCCAGCGGCGCAGATCAGGGCCAGCCAGACCTGTGACCGGCCCCGGCAGCCGGGCCGGCGGGCGCGTTTCGACACCGAGCCGCTCGTGCTGCAGCGGAGTTTGCGCCGCGATGCGCACCGTGCGCAGGGCAGGATCCAGCACACGTGGATCGAATGCCCAATCGTTCAGCACCAAGATCGGCAACCCCTGGGCGCGCGCGCGGCGCAGGAAGGTTTGCAGACCCGTGGGGTCATTCACGGCGCCCTGACCCCAAACGATGATGCCGGCCACATGACCGCTCAGCGGCTCTTGCGGATACGGACCCTGCAGCGACACCACTTCGGTGCGGTAACCCAGATACTGAGCCGGCATGTCGAGCCAGCGCAGCATCGGCGTGGTCTGCAGATCGGGGTGGCGCTGGCGATCCAGCAGGATCAGCAGCGTGCGCGGCAGGCTTTCCACCCGTCCAACGCCGACGCCTTGCAACAGCCCGTCGGTGACGTAGGGGATGAAGCCCAGCTGCTCGATGCGGGCGGCCAGCTCGCGGGCTTGCGCGCGTTCGGTGGGCGCAACATAGTCGATCACCACCACCGGCTTGCCATGGCGCTGCTGCACTTGGCGCAGCTGCTGCAGCAGCCATTGCTGGTCGGCCTCGGTGGTGGGGCCGTAGGCGCCGCGGGCGGCGTCAAAGCGGTGCAGCAGCGATTCCGCCGCCACCAGCTCCACCGCGTCGGCCACCTGCGGCAACAGCTCAAAGCCGCGGTTGAGCATCAGGCGCGCCTGCGGGGCGCGTTGCTTGATGGCGCGGATGAGTTCCACCAGCCCGGCTTGCTGCTGGAGGGGGTCCAGTTGCGGGTCGAGCCGGAAGCTGTCCAGCGTGTCAAGGAAAAATCCGCGCCAGCCGCGCTGCCACAGCGGCGTAAAAACCTGCTCGATCCAGAACCCGCGGCACGCCGCCTCGGCATGGCTCCAGATCCGTCCGCCCCAGTGCGGGTTGCGCACCGCCGACAGGCAACCCGCCGAGGCCTGCGCGGCGGCGGGATGGCTGTCGGGCAGCTCCCCTACGCTGACATAAGCGAACGGCTCCATCCCCGGCGCGCGCAGGCGTTGCGGATCGTGGCCGTGAGCGGGCTCCAGCACCACGATGTCGAACGCCGCCAGCTCGGGGCGCCAAGCCGCGCCGTAGTAGAACGCCACCGACGGCGCCTGCGCCCAGCCGCCGAAGGGGGCCAGCAGCGTCAGCAAGCTGAGGCTTAGCCGAATAAAGTTCGCGAACATAAAACCTATTATCTTATCCAGAAAATTGCCTCAGCGTCAGTCAAGTTTGATTGCTTTTCATCAACGCGCGGCGATGGCTTGGGTTACGATGGTTTCGTGACAATAGAGCAGGATAATTGCGGTTGGGCAGTTGATCCCTCTTCAAAAAGGGCATTCCGATGATGCGGCGCCAAAAGGTCGAATTCGTTCCTGGTTTGAAACGTCGTGGCTTGCTGGCCGCCGGCTTGGGTTGGGCGGCCGGCGGATTGACCGGTTGTGGCGGCGGCGATGAGGCGCCGGCGCCTGCGATCGTGCGACCGCGGCTGCTGGTGCCGGCGTATTTCCGCGACGCCGCGCTGTGGGCCGCGGTGAGCGCCCCGCGCGATCCGGCGCACTGGATCATCGCCAACGCCGCCAGCGGCCCCGGCAGCCGCCGCGATGAGACCTTGGCCAGCTCGATCGCGCTGGCGCGCCAGGGCGGGCACGAAGTGTTGGGTTATGTGGCCACTGATTACACCCGCGTGCCGCTGGCTGCGGTGCTGGATGCGGCGGCGCGCTGGGATCAGCTTTACGGCGTGCGCCATCTGTTTGTCGATGAAGTGGCTGCGCAGCCCAGCGGTTTGGCGTATTACGCCGATTTGATCGCCGGCTGGCGGCGGCTGCAGCCGGGCGGTTTGATCGTGCTCAATCCGGGCACGACGCCGGATGCAGGTTATTTTCGGCTCGACCCGGCGGTGGAAATCGTGGTGTTTGAAGACCGCTGGACGGCGTTTTCGGCGTATCGCTTCCCGGATGCGCTGCGGCCCTGGCGCGCGCGCAGCCATTTGATCGTGTATTCAGCGCCGCCCGAGGCGCTGCGCCCCGTGTACGATTTCGTGCGCCAGCAGGGGCTGCACGGCTTTTTTGTCACGGATGCCAGCTCCGCGGAATACCATCTGCGGCTGCCTTCGTATTGGGCGCAGCAAGCCGCGCTTTAAGCGGGGGCTTTTTGACGCGGGGGGGGCAACGCACGCGGCCTGATGGACGGCTGGCTTGCCCTGGCAGCGCAGGCTTGGAAAGCGGGCAGCCGGCTGCGCGCTTCTCAGCGCCGCCACCGCCTGCCCATCAAGAGAAAAAATCGCGCGCTTTTTCGAACCAGCTTTTTTCGTGCGGGCTGTGGCGCGTGCCGCCTTTGCGGAACGACTCATCCAGCTCGCGCAGCAGCCGGCGCTGGTGCTCGGTGAGCTTGACCGGGGTTTCCACCACGATGTGCGCGTAGAGGTCGCCAGGGTAGCTGGAGCGCACGCCTTTGATGCCGCGACCGCGCAGGCGGAAGGTCTTGCCCGTTTGCGTGCCTTCCGGAATCTCGATCACGGCTTTTTGCCCGTCCAGCGTCGGAATTTCCACCTCGCCGCCCAGCGCTGCGGTGGTGATGCTGACCGGCACCTGCACGTGCAGGTCGTCGCCGTCGCGCTCGAAAATGTCGTGCCGCCGCACCCGGATTTCGATGTAGAGGTCGCCGGGCGGGCCGCCGTTGCGGCCCGGCTCGCCGTTGCCGCTGGAGCGGATGCGCATGCCGTCGTCGATGCCAGCCGGGATTTTGATTTCCAGCGTCTTGTGGCGCTTGACGCGCCCCTCGCCGTGGCAGGTGGGGCAGGGCTCGGGGATGATCTTGCCGCTGCCGCGGCAGTGCGGGCAGGTCTGCTGCACGCTAAAGAAGCCCTGACGGATTTGCACCACGCCGTGCCCGTGGCAGGTCGGGCAGGTTTTGACGCTGGTGCCGGGCTTGGCGCCGCTGCCGCCGCAGGTGTCGCAGGTGTCCCAACTGGGCACGCGAATTTGCGCCTCTTTGCCGCGGGCGGCTTCCTCCAGCGTGATTTCGAGGGTGTAAGAGAGATCGGCGCCGCGATACACCTGGCGTCCGCGTCCGCCGCGCGCAGCGCCAAACAGATCGCCGAAGATATCGCCGAACGCTTCGGTGAAGCCGGCAAAGCCGTCGCTGGCGCCGGCGCTGGCGCGCATGGTCGGATCGACCCCGGCGTGACCGTAGCGGTCGTAAGCCGCGCGCTTGTCGGGGTCGGACAAGATTTCGTAAGCCTCTTTGACTTCTTTGAATTTTTCTTCGGCAGTCTTGGCGGCCTCACCCTGGTTGCGGTCCGGGTGGTACTTCATCGCCAGCTTGCGATAGGCTTTTTTGATGTCGTCGTCGCTGGCGTTGCGGGGCACACCCAGAACGTCGTAGTAGTCGCGCTTGGCCATGGGAGTTGTCGGTGCGTCGCGAGGTGGACAAAAGCCGCGCCGGGTGCTTGTGCGCCCCCGCGCGGCGTTGCATCAGGGTCGAAAGCCGGCGCTGCGCTCAGCCGCGCTTGACCTCCTTGACTTCGGCGTCCACGATGTCATCGTCGCCAGCCTTGCCGCTGCTGGCGGCGGCGCCGGACGATGAGGCGGCTTGCGCCGAGCCTTGCATGTCGGCATACATTTTTTCGCCCAATTTCTGGCTGGCGCTCATCAGCGCCTCGGTTTTGGCCTCGATCGCAGCTTTGTCGTCGCCCTTGGCGGCGTCTTCCAGCTCCTTGATCGCGGCCTCGATGCGCTCGCGTTCGGCGGCTTCGAGCTTGTCGCCGTATTCTTTGAGGCTCTTGCGCACCGAGCTGACCAGCGCATCGGCTTGGTTGCGCGCCTGCACCAGTTCGACTTTCTTTTTGTCTTCCGCGGCGTTGGCCTCGGCGTCGCGGATCATGCGCTGAATTTCCTCCTCGGTCAAACCCGAGTTGGCCTTGATGGTGATCTTGTTTTCCTTGCCGGTGCCTTTGTCGCGCGCCGAGACATGCAGGATGCCGTTGGCGTCGATGTCGAACGTGACCTCGATCTGCGGCACGCCGCGCGGCGCCGGCGGGATGCCCTCCAGGTTGAACTCGCCCAGCAGCTTGTTGTGCGCGGCAATGTCGCGCTCGCCTTGATAGACCTTGATCGTCACCGCCGGCTGGTTGTCCTCGGCGGTGGAGAAGATCTGCGAGTACTTGGTCGGGATCGTGGTGTTTTTCTTGATCATCTTGGTCATGACCCCGCCCATCGTCTCGATGCCGAGCGACAGCGGCGTGACGTCCAGCAGCAGCACATCGGTGCGCTCGCCGGCCAGCACCGAGCCCTGGATGGCCGCGCCGATGGCCACCGCCTCGTCGGGGTTGACGTCCTTGCGCGGCTCCTTGCCGAAGAATTCCTTGACCTTTTCCTGCACCTTCGGCATGCGCGTCATGCCGCCGACCAGGATGACGTCGTCGATGTCGCTGACCTTGATGCCGGCGTCCTTGATCGCCACGCGGCACGGCTCGATCGTGCGCTCGATCAGGTCTTCCACCAGGCTTTCCAGCTTGGCGCGCGTCAGCTTGATGTTGAGGTGCTTGGGCCCCGTGGCATCGGCCGTGATGTAGGGCAGGTTGATCTCGGTCTGCTGGCTGGAGGACAGCTCGATCTTGGCCTTCTCGGCGGCCTCCTTCAGGCGCTGCAGCGCCAGCACGTCCTTCGACAGGTCAACGCCTTGCTCCTTCTTGAACTCGGTGATGACGTAGTCGATGATGCGCTGGTCGAAGTCCTCGCCACCCAGGAAGGTGTCGCCGTTGGTGGACAGCACCTCGAACTGCTTTTCGCCATCGACGTCGGCGATCTCGATGATCGAGATGTCGAACGTGCCGCCGCCCAGGTCATAGACGGCGATCTTGCGGTCGCCCTTGCCGGCCTTGTCCAGGCCGAAGGCCAGCGCCGCGGCGGTCGGCTCGTTGATGATGCGCTTGACCTCCAGACCGGCGATGCGCCCGGCGTCCTTGGTGGCCTGGCGCTGCGCGTCGTTGAAGTAGGCCGGCACGGTGATGACGGCCTCGGTCACCGGCTCGCCGAGGTAGTCCTCGGCGGTCTTTTTCATCTTGCGCAGCACCTCGGCGCTGACCTGCGGCGGAGCGAGCTTCTGGCCGCGCACCTCCACCCAGGCGTCGCCGTTGTCGGCCTTGACGATTTTGTAGGGCATCAGGCCGATGTCTTTCTGGACTTCCTTTTCCTCGAACTTGCGGCCGATCAGGCGCTTGACCGCAAACAGCGTGTTCTTCGGGTTGGTGACGGCCTGGCGCTTGGCCGGCGCGCCCACCAGAATCTCGCCGTCCTCCATGTAGGCGACGATGGAGGGCGTGGTGCGCGCGCCCTCGGAGTTTTCGATGACCTTGGGGCTGCCGCCCTCCATGATGGCCACGCACGAGTTGGTGGTGCCCAGGTCGATGCCAATGATCTTGCCCATGATGCGAATGCTCCTTGCTGGATGCGGTGGCGGGCCACCGCGCTTGCGTTACGGTCTGCCGCGTATCTGGTGGCCGCGCGCGCGGGTTTCAAGAGGTCACGCGCTGGCCGGCGCGGCCACCGTGACCAGCGCCGGGCGCAGTACGCGCTCATGGATCAGGTAGCCCTTCTGCAGCGTGGCCACCACGGTGTTGGCCGGCTGCTCGGCCGGCACCATGCTGATGGCTTGGTGCTGATGCGGGTCGAAGCGCTCGCCCGCCGCCGGCGCAATCGGCGTGATTTTGTGCCGCTGCAGGGCGCTCACCAGCTGCCGCAGCGTGGCCTGCATGCCTTCGCGCAATTGCTCAAGCGTGGCCTCTTGCACGTTGAGGCCGGCCTCCAAGCTGTCCACCACCGGCAGCAAGCTTTCGGCCAACTGCTCCACCGCGAACTTGCGCGCCTTGGCCATTTCCTCCTCGGCGCGGCGGCGCGTGTTGTCGGCGTCGGCCAGCGCGCGCAGCAGCTGGTCGTTAAGTTCGGCCACGCGTTGCCGCAGCGCCGCCAATTCCGCGTGAGCTGCCTCGGCTGGCGGCGGCGTTTCCGCCTGGGCAGCGGCCGTCGGCGTGGCGCCATCGGTCTGCGGCGCTGGCGGGCAAGCTTGTTCGGCTTGCTCGGGCGCGGGGGTCGAATCGGAGTGGGTGTGCTCGGTCATGGTGTCGAGGGCAAAAGGCAGGACAAGCTTCGTTCAAACGAACGATCGAACGATGGATTCAACTGCCGTTAACTTGGGGCAAACCCGCCACTTTCAAGTCTGCCATGCCACAATGCGACTGCGTTGACAGGTGAGACGCCATGAGACTTTTTCGCTATGGCCCACCGGGCGATGAGCGTCCCGGCCTGCTCGATGTCCGCGGGGTGCGCCGTGATCTTTCTGGCGTGGTCGGGGACTTGACGCCGCACACGCTGGGGCCAGACGCGCTGGCGCGGCTGGCGCGGCTGGATCCGTCCCGTCTGCCGGAGGTGGACCCGGCCGCGCGGCTGGGGCCGCCGGTGGGGCAGATCGGCAACGTCATCGCCATCGGTCTCAATGATGCCGAGCACGCCGCCGAGGCCGGCCTGCCGCTGCCGCGCCAGCCGATTGTTTTCAGCAAACACACGGCGGCGGTCTGCGGCCCCGACGACGACGTCTGGCTGCCGCCGGGGGCGGTCAAGCTCGACTGGGAGGTGGAGCTGGCGGTGGTGATCGGGCGCGCGGCTTGGCACGTGACCGAGGCCGACGCGCTGGCGCACGTGGCCGGCTACTGCCTGGCCAACGACATTTCCGAGCGCGCGCATCAGCTGGAGATGGACGGCCAGTGGATCAAGGGCAAGAGCTACCCGACGCACTGTCCGCTGGGCCCCTGGCTCGTCACCGCCGACGAGGTGCCCGATCCCCAGGCTCTGGAGCTGTGGCTGGACGTCAACGGCCAGCCGTGCCAGCGCGGTAGCACGCGCACGATGGTGTTCGGCGTGGCCGCGCTGATCGCCTACCTCAGCCGCTTCATGCGACTGCTGCCCGGCGACGTGATCCTCACCGGCACGCCCCCGGGGGTGGGCATGGGGCACAAGCCGCCGCGCTTCCTGCAGGCCGGCGATGTGATGGAGCTCGGCTGCGACGTGCTGGGGCGGCAGCGTCAGCGCGTGGTGCCGGCGCCGTTGCCTTGATAGATGCGGCGCAGCAGCGCGATCAGGGTGGCGCGCTCGGCGGCGCTCAGATGGGTCGCCTCGTCGGTCTCGACGGCGGCCACCGCGTCCTGGGCCTGTCGCTGCACCTGCGCGCCTAGCGCGGTGACGTAGAGGCTCTGCGCGCGCCGGTCGCCGGGGTGGGCGCGCTTTTCCACCAGGCCGCGCCGCTCCAGCCGGCGCAGCAGTCCCACCAGGTTGGGCGGCAGGATGTCCAGCGCCGCGCACACCTGACGCGAGGTGATGCCGGGGTTGTGCGCGATCACCGTCAGCACCGAGAACTCCACCACGCGCAGGTCGTGCGGCTGCAGGGTCGGCAGCACCCGGGCGATGATGGCCAGCGCGGCGCGGCGCGCGTTGTAGCCGATCAGGGACTCGAGGAACGAGGTGTCCGGCGGCGCGGCGCCGGAAGCAGCACGGGGCGGGCAGCGGGCGTTCACGCCCCGCATTGTGCGCGAAGGCGGGGGACCGGCGCCGTGGCGCGGTGGCCCGCCGCAGTGGTGGCGCAATGGCTCCCTTCCCGGTGCCGCACAGGCTAGCATCGGCGCACCATGTCCGCCGCCGTCCCCGTTCCGCTTCCCGACGTGCTGGTGCTGCAGCACACGCTGGAGGATCCGCCCGGCTACTTGGCCACGTGGCTGGATGCGGTCGGTGCGCGCTGGGACGTATTCTGCGCCGAGGCCGGACAGGCGTATCCGGACTCGGTGGCTGGCTACCGGGCGCTGGCGGTGCTGGGCGGGGAGTGGAGCGCCAACGACGAGCGCGCCAGCCTGCGCCACGCCGAGGCGCTGATCCGCGAGGCCGACGCGCGCGGCATCCCGGTGTTGGGGCATTGCCTGGGCGCGCAGCTGATGGCGCGTGCGTTGGGGGGCCGGGTCGAGCGCCTGCCGCAGCCGGAAATTGGCTGGCTGCCGATCCGGCACGACGGCAGCGCCGCGGCGCGCGAATGGTTGGGCGAAGAGCCCGCCCCGGTGGTCTATCAGTGGCACTACGACGGCGTGGTGGCGCTACCGTCGGGCTCGGCGGTGCTCGCGGCGTCGGACGCCTGCGCGGTGCAGGCGTTTGCGCTCGGGCCGCATCTGGGCATGCAGTTCCACATCGAGATCACGCCGCTGAAGATCGAGAGCTGGCTGGCCAGCCCCGGCGAGGTGTACCCGGGCGCGGTCGGCGCGCACCCGCAGACGGTGCAGGCGCCGGCGGCGATGCGCGCCGCCACCGCCACCCACCAGGCGGCGAGCTACCGCCTGGCCGACCGCATCTACGGTGCCTGGCGGCGGCGCTGGCGTGCGGCCTAGCCGAGCGCGCGCTCGACCATCTCGCAGCGCCAGGCCTGCTCCGGCCAGACCCAGCGGTCGAAGGCCGCGCCGACCGCGCTGTCCCATGCGGCATCGTGCCGACCCAGCCGCGCGCGCGCCCAGCCCATCAGCGTCAGCGCCACCGCGCGCAGGAAGTCCCCTGCAACGGGGAGCAACGCCGTTCGCTGCGCTTCGGCGGCCGCCGCCAGCCGGCCGAGCAGCGCGTGCAGCCGCTGCGCGCCGGCGTGCCAGGCGGCGTCGGCGGGCCCGTCGTTCTGCAGCCCGCGCAACAGCGCGGCCAGCGCTGCGCCGCCATCCGGCAGCGTCTTGCGCAGCAGCAGATCCTGCGCCTGGATCTCGTTGGTGCCCTCGTAGATCATCGTCACGCGCGCGTCGCGCACGATCTGCTCGATGCCCCACTCGCGTACGTAGCCGTGGCCGCCGAAGACCTGCAGGCAGTCGCTGGCGCCGTGAAAGGCCTGCTCGGTCCACGCGGCCTTCAGCACTGGGGTGATCAGTGCGCACCAGCGCTGCGCGGCCTGGCGGCGCGCGCCGTCCGGGTGGTGGTGGGCCACGTCCAGCGCCAGCGCCGTGCGGTAGGCCAGCAGCCGGCCGGTGTCGATCCAGGCGCGCTGCGTGTCCAGCAGCCGCCGCACCGCCGGGTGGTCGATGATCGGGTCGGCCGGCTGCGTCGGGTCGCGCCGCTGCGGCGCGCGCATCTGGCGCCGCTCGTGCGCGTAGGCGTGCGCCTTCTGCCATGCGGCGTCCAGCAGGCCGATGCCCTGCAGCGCCACGTGCAGCCGCGCCGCGTTCATCATCACGAACATCGCCGCAAGCCCCTGGTGCGGTGCGCCGACCAGCCACCCCTCGGCGCCATCGAAGCGCAGCACGCAGGTGGGGCTGGCGTGCAGGCCCATCTTGACCTCGATGCGCTCGCAGACGATGGCGTTGCGCCGGCCGTCCGGCAGCCATTTCGGTACCAGAAGCAGGCTCAGGCCCTTCGGCCCCGGCGGGGCCTCGGGCAGCCGTGCCAGCACCAGGTGCACGATGTTGTCGGTCAGGTCGTGCTCGCCGCCGGAGATGAAGATCTTCGTCCCCTCGATCCGGTAACCATCGTCGCCCGCCGGCGTGGCGCGCGTGCGCACCAGGCCCAGGTCGCTGCCGGCGTGCGGCTCGGTCAGCGCCATGGTGGCCAGCCACTCGCCGCTGACCAGCCTGGGCAGGTAGCGCGCCTGCAGCGCGGGGCCGGCGTGGTGGCGCAGGCACTCCACCGCGCCGTGCAGCAGGCCCGGCGCCATGGTCCAGCCGTGGTTGGCGGCGCTCAGCCATTCGTACAGCACGAACTCCAGCGCCACCGGCAGGCCCTGGCCGCCCAGCGCTGTGGGGGCCGACAGCGCCGGCCAGCCGGCGCGCCAGAACGCCTGGTAGGCGTCACGAAAGCCCGGCGGCATCGTCACCGCGCCGTCGTGCCAGCGGGCACCGATCTCGTCACCGCTGCGGTTCAGCGGCGCCACCACCTCGTGCACGAAGGTGGCGGCTTCCTCCAGCACCTGGCGCGCGAGGTCGGCGTCGGCGTGTTCGGCCAGCGCCGGCAGCTCGCGCCAGGTGGCCGGGGCATCCAGCACGTCCAGCAGCCAGCGCGCGGACAGCGCCGCGTCGGGGCGATAGGGCTGCGTCATCGCCTCAACCTCCGCACAGCGCGCGGATGTCCGCGGGGATCGGGATCGCTTTGATGCGGTCCGGGTCGTCCGGGTGGCGGATGCAGAAGGCACGCGTCTCGCGTCCCTCGCACAGTACGTCGTCGCCGCGGCGCACCACGTGATGCTGGATGAAGACCTTCTCGCGCCATTCCTCCACCCGCGTGTGCACCTGTAGGCGCTCGCCGTAGGTGGCGGGCTTGAGGAAGCGGGTGTGGATCTCCAGCAGCGGCGTGCCGATGATGCCGCGCGTCTTGACCAGCTCGCGCCAGGGCGGCACGCCGCACTGCACGAAGAAGTGCAGCGACGCCGCATCCATCCACTTGCTGAAGTTGGGAAAAAAGACGATGCCGGCCGGATCGCAGTCGCCGAACATCACCTCCACCTCGTAAACCGTGGTCTTGCTCATGGGGCTTCCGTCGGGATCAGCGCGGGGGCAGGCGCAGCGCCCCGTCCAGGCGGACCACCTCGCCGTTGAGGTGGCCGTTGGTGACGATGTGGCAGGCTAGATCGGCAAACTCCTGTGGCCGGCCCAGCCGGGACGGAAACGGGATGCTGGCCGCCAGCGACTGCTGCACCGCCTCGGGCAGGGTGCGCATCAGCGGCGTGTCGAACAGCCCGGGCGCGATGGTGCAGACCCGGATCCCATGCTGCGCCAGGTCGCGCGCCATGGGCAGCGTCATGCCGACCACGCCGCCCTTGGAGGCACTGTAGGCCTGCTGGCCGACCTGGCCGTCGAAGGCCGCCACGGAGGCGGTGAACACCATCACGCCACGCTCGCCACCCTCCAGCGGGGGCAGGGCGGCGCAGGCGGCGGCGAACAGGCGCGCGGCGTTGTAGGTGCCGATCAGGTTGACGCGCACGACGCGCTCGAAGTCCTCCAGCGGTGCGGGCTGGCCGTCCTTGCCGACGATGCGCCGCGCGGTGCCGATGCCGGCCACGTGCATCAGGATGCGCGCCGGGCCGAGCGCGGCGGCGGCCTGGGCAAAGGCGTCGCGCAGGCCGTCGGCGCTGGCCACGTCGGCAGCCAGCGCCAGCGCCGTGCCGGCGCCATGCCTGGCGTTCAAGTCGGCGGCGACGCGCGCGGCGGCCTCGCCGTTGAGGTCGATGACGGCCACGCGTGCGCCACGCGTGGCCAGCTCGCGCGCCGTGGCTTCGCCGAGGCCGGAGCCGGCGCCGGTGACCAGGGCGGTTTGTCCTTTGATCTGCATCGGGGTCTCCTTGCGGGCCTCGGGAAGTGGCCCGGTGTTGGGGTAGGGGTTGTGGATCAGACGGCGGTCTCGGCGTCGGGGTTTTCCAGCAGCAGCGCGATGCCCTGACCGCCGCCGATGCAGGCCGAGGCCACGCCCCAGCGCCCGCCGCAGGCGCGCAGCGCGCGCGCGCAGGTCAGCGTCAGCCGCACGCCGGTGGCCGCCAGCGGATGCCCCAGTGCAATGGCCCCGCCATGCACGTTCAGGCGCGCCTCGTCCAGCCCCAGTTCGCGCACCACCGCCAGCACCTGCGCGCCCTGCGCCTCGTTGATCTCGAAGCGGTCGATGGCCTCCAGCGTCAGCCCCGCGCGCTGCAGCAGCAGGCGGATCGCCGGCGCCGGGCCGATGCCCATGATCTCCGGCGGCACGCCGACCACCGCCGCGGCCACCACGCGCGCCAGCGGCGAGCGTCCGGTGCGCGCGCGCCAGTCGCGCGCGAACGCGCCGCCCGCCACGACCGCGGCCGCGGCCCCATCCACCAGCGCCGAGCTGTTGCCGGCCGTCTGCACGCCCCCGGCGTGCACCGGGCGCAGGCGCGCCAGCGCCTCCGGCGGCGAGGGGCGCGGGTGGGTGTCGGCCTCCACGCGCTCCACCTTCGGCGGCAGGCGCAGCGCGCGCGGCGCGTAGCCCTCGCGCTCGAAGGTGGTGGGGGTGACGGGCTCGATCTCGCCGGCCAGAAAGCCACTGGCCTGCGCCGCCAGCGCCCGCTCGAACGAACGCGCCGCCCAGGCGTCCACCTCGGCGCGGGTGATGCCGTAGCGGCGCGCCAGGTTCTCGGCGGTGCCGATCATGTCGACGCCGGCGGCCGGGTCCTTCAGCGCCTCCCACATGAAGTCCTCGAACCGGACCGGCGCCCCGAGCTTGAAGCCGGTGCGGTGCTCGAAAGCGGCGATGGGGTTGCGCGTCATGCTCTCGGTGCCCGTCACCAGCGCCACCTCGACGCCGTCGCGCAGATGCAGCCCGGCCTGGCGGAACAGCTCGAAGCCGGTGCCGCAGATGCGCTGCACCATCAGCGCCGGCACGTCGATCGGCACGCCGGCGTACAGGCCGACGTGGCGCGGCAGCATGTACTGGAAGCTGTCGCCGGGGGCCATGTTGCCGGCCAGCACGGCGCCGACGGCCTCCGGCGCGACGCCGGCGCGGCGCAGCGCCGCGCGCGCGGCGTGGATGCCCAGGTCGGTGGGGGAGATCGCACCGAAGGCACCGCAGTAGTCCACCATCGGCGTGCGCGCGCCGTCCAGGATCCAGCAGTCTTCGAACCGGTTGAACAGGCCGCGCGGCTGGCGCAGGGGGTCGGTCATGGCAAGGTCCTCGTGGAAAGGGTGTCGGTCGGGGGCTGGACCGTGGGCTTGACGATGGGGTGCAGCGCATCCTCGTAGAGTTTGTCCACCGTGTCGGCCCGGTGCGTGAGCACCGCGCGCTGGTTGATCGAGCCCTTGTCGGTGATCTCGCCACGGTCGAGGCTCGGCGGGTCGGCCAGCAGCACCAGCCGGGCGATGCGGTTGGCGCTGCCGGTGGCCTGCCGCGCTAGCTCGTCGACTACGCGCTGGAAGTGCGCCAGCACCGCCGGATGCTCCACCACCTCGTGCAGCGAGGCCTCGGGCGGCAGCGGGCACAGCTCGCGCACGCGCGGCGTCGGGAAGACCAGGGCGCCGACCTCATGGCGGTTCAGACCCGTGATCACCGCGTCCTGCACGTAGGGCGCGCCGGCCGCGATCAGGCGTGCGCGCAACGGGCCGACGCTGACGAAGGTGCCGGTGGCGAGCTTGAAGTCCTCGGCGATGCGGCCGTCGAAGCGCAGGCCGCGGTGCACGTCGGTCTCGTCGATCCAGCGCACCGCGTCGCCCGAGCGGAAGAAGCCTTCCTCGTCGAAGGCGGCGGCGGTCTCCTCGGGGTTGCGCCAGTAGCCGGGCGTGACGTTGGGGCCGCGGTAGCGCACCTCGGTCTTGCCGTCGACGTCGACCAGCTTGATCTCCAGCCCCGGCGTCGGCAGGCCCAGGTCGCCGGCGCGCACCTCGGGGCTGGTGACGAACAGCGCAAACGGCGCGGTCTCGGTCATGCCCAGGCCCGAGGTCATCGGGATGCGCAAGCCGAGCTCGCGCACCGCGCTGGCGTAGAGGCTGTCCCATACCGGCTGGGCCAGCGACGCGCCGGCGTAGAAGAACATGCGCACGCGCGACAGCAGCGTGCGCCGCAGCGCCGCGTCGGTCTGCATCGCCTGCGCGATCGCCTCGAAGCCCACCGGCACGTTGAAATACACGGTCGGCGCGATCTCGCGCAGGTTGCGCAGCGTCTCGCCGATCAGCGCCGGGGTGGGCTTGCCGTCGTCGAGGTAGAGCGTGCCGCCGTGGTAGAGCACCATGCCGACGTTGTGGTTGCCGCCGAAGGTG
The DNA here is from genome assembly GCF_007556595.1 of Tepidimonas alkaliphilus. GTDB lineage: Bacteria > Pseudomonadota > Gammaproteobacteria > Burkholderiales > Burkholderiaceae_C > Tepidimonas > Tepidimonas alkaliphila. The sequence goes on along the minus strand of NZ_VJNB01000005.1, from coordinate 71,270 downwards.
TGGTTCCACGGCAGCCAGTCGACCAGCACCAGATCCTCCTCGGCCAGCACCGGCATCGACTGCGTCATCTGCTGCTGGTTGGCGCACCACATGCGGTGCGTGTTGATGACGGCCTTGGGCGCCTTGGTCGAGCCGCTGGTGAAGAGAAACTTGACGATGGTGTCCGGCCCGGTGGCCTCGATGGCGGCCTCCACCGCCGCGGTCGGCTCGGTGGCCGCCAGCGCCGCGTACGGCGTCACCGCGCGGTCGGGCAGGGCGCCCTCGGCCAGCACCACCTCCACCTGGGGCGGCACCACCGCCCCGATGGCGCGCGCGTAGCGCGCATCCTGCGCGAACACCAGGCCCGGCGTCAGCGTCACCCACACGTGGCGCAGCTTGGCGAAATCGCTGCTCAGCAGCGAGTAGGCGGGCGAGACCGGCGCCCACGGCACGCCGGCCACCATGCAGCCCAGCGCCAGCAGCGCATGCTCCAGGCTGTTCTCGCTCAGGATCAGTACCGGGCGTTCGGCCGACAGATCGCGCTGCAGCAGCGCCTGCGCCAGCGCGCGCGCCGTGGCCCAGGCCTGGGCCCAGGTGACGTGTTCCCAGTCGGTGAGCGTCACCGTGCCGTCGGCCGCAACGTGGCGGCGCCGGCGCGCGAACAGCGTGCGCTGCCCACGCTCGTGCGCCCAATGGCGCAGCCGGTCGGTCATGCGCGCCGGGTAGGGTTGCAAGGCCTGCTCGGCGCGCAGGTAGTGCACCCCGGCGGGGCCGTCACGCACGTGCACGCGTGTCACGCCGAAGCGCAGCGGGCGAAACGGCGCCTGCGCCACCTCGGGGGGAAGGTGCGGTTCGCGATTCATGTCTCCTCGGCCCTCGTGGTTCTCGTCAGATGAGGGGCGGGCGGTGCCCGCCTGGGTCAGCCGCCCGGGCGCACCTTGGCGGCGCGCCCCTCCAGAAAGTCGCGCAGGCGCGCCTTGGCCTCGGGGGCGGCCTGGGCGATCGCGGAGATCAGCGCCTCGGTGAACAGCCCGTGGTCGCTGGCCTGCTCGGCGATGCGCGGCAGCGCGTGCATCAGCGCGTAGTTGGTCATCGGCGCGTTGGCGGCGATGCGCCGCGCCAGCTCCAGTGCCTTGGCCAGCGCCTGGCCGGCCGGCACGCGGTACTGCACCAGCCCGGCGCGCTCGGCCTCGTCGGCGCCGAGCACGCGGCCGGTCAGCATCATGTCCATCATGCGCGCCACGCCGATCAGGCGCGGGATGCGCACCGCACCGCTGCCGCCAACGAAGATGCCGCGCGTGCCCTCCGGCAGCGCGAAGTAGGCGCTGTCGTCGGCCACGCGCACGTGGCAGGCGCTGGCCAGCTCCAGCCCGCCGCCGACCACCGCACCGTGCAGCGCCGCCACCACCGGCACGCGTCCACGCTCGATGGCGTCGAAGGCGGCGTGCCACAGCCGCGAGTGGTGCAGGCCCTCCACCGCGTCGCGCTCGCGCAGCTCCGCCAGATCCAGCCCGGCGCAGAAATGCTCGCCTTCGCCGCAGATCACGGCCGCGCGCGCCTCGGCAGGCAGCTGGTCGAAGGTCTGCCGCAGGGCCAGGATCAGGCCGTCGGAGAGCGCGTTGCGCTTGGCCGGCCGGCGCAGCCGCACGATCGCGACGGGGCCGTCCAAGGTGCAGTCCAGCTCGTCGAGGGAAGGGGCGGTGGTCATGATGGTTACAAAAAATAACGATATCGAAAAGGGTAGCGTGGTCTGGTGGTGGTGGCCATGCGGGTTTTCCCGCAGGCGCGCGGCGCGGCATACTGCGGGCATGCACGTCGACATGGTTGATTCCGGCTCCAAGCCCCAGTTGAGCGTCGAGGCCGGCGTGGCCACACGATCACGCTGAACCGCCCGCGCCACCGCAACCGGCTGGAGGCCGCCGACCTGCAGGCGCTGGTGCGTCACGTGCGCGCGGTGGACGCCGACCCGGCGGTGCGCGTGCTGGTGGTGACGGCGCGCGTGCCGGCCGCCGCGATCGGTCTGCACTACTACACCGCCGGGCTGCGCCGCGCGGTGGCGACGCTGGGCCTGCCGGCGGCTCGGCAGCTGTTCCTCGCCGCCGAGCCGCTCGATGCGACGGCGCTGCGGGCGTGCGGCTTCCTCGATGCGTGCGTGGCTTGCGCGGCGCTGGAGGAGGAGGTGCGGCGGCGCGGCGCGGCGTTGGAGGCGCTGGCGCCGCCGGCCGTGCAGGGGATGAAGTGCACGCTGCGCGAACTGGCCGAGGGTACGGATGAACCCGCGGTGTGGCGCCAGCGCGAGCTGGCCACGCACGCCAGCGCCGACTTCGCCGAGGGCATCGCGGCGGTGCGGGCGCGCCGGGCGCCGGTGTTCCGCGGGGCCTGAAGCGGCGGCTCAGCCGCCCGTGCCCAAGCGTTGCGTCAGCCGCCTTCCGGCGGCGATGAGGGCCTGCGCCTGGGCGCCTTCGGCACGCAGATCCAGCAGCGCGCTGGGGGCGATGGCGGCCAGCGCCAGCACCACGCGCCCGAAGCCATCGAACACCGGCACCGCCAGCGCGCTGATGCCCGGCAGCAGTTCATCGCGTACGCGGCTCAGGCCCTCGCGGCGGATCGCTGCCAGCTCCTCGGCGAAGGCCGGATCGCGCAGCGCCTCGGCCTCGCCCTCGCGCGCCAGCGCCGCGGCCACTGCCTGCGGCTCGCCGAAGGCGGCGAAGATCTTGCCAGTGCCGGTGTGGCGCAGCGAGGCCGGCATGCCGTGGCGCATCGCCACGTGCACCGGCGTGGGGGCCAGCTCCACGTGCACGATGATCGGCCCCACCGGCCCCCACACGGCGGCCGAGACCGTGCAGCCGAGCGTGCGTGCCAGTGCCGGCAGCTCGGCCACCGCCAGCCGCACGGGGTCGACCTGCTGCAGCCCGATCAGGCCGAGTTGCAGCGCCAGCGGCCCCAGCCCATAGTGGCCGCTGACCGGATCCTGTTCCACCAGTCCGAGCTTGCCGAAGCTGACCAAGTAGGGGTGGGCCTTGGCGGCGCCCATGCCGGCGGCGCGCGCCAACTCCTTCAGCGGCAGCGCGCGGCCGGCGCGAGCCAGCGCCTTGAGCAGCTGGCCGCCGACCTCGATGCTCTGGATGCCGCGGGGGCGGCGCAGCGGGCCGTCGTCGCCGGCCGTGCTGTCCGTTGCGTGGTGGTCCGGGGGCAGAGTGTGCATGCGCATCATTGTCGCCGCGCGGCTCGCCTGCCTCCGCGCTGGCGATCTCGGGGTTTTCACTTATGCGAACGCGTTTGACATCGTACAACCTGATCGCCTACCATTGCGCCACATAAGACAAATGCGTTTGGCATGGTTGAATCTCCATGCCGCGTTCGCCCGACGAAAACCGGACCATGAGCACCAAAGCCTTCGCCAGCCAGGCCGACCTGCAGGACAAGCAGGTCAGCTTCACCAAGCTGTCCGACCACGCCTACGCCTACACCGCCGAGGGCGATCCCAACACCGGCGTCATCATTGGCGATAACGCCGTGATGGTGATCGACACCCAGGCCACGCCCGTGATGGCGCAGGACGTGATCCGCCGCATCCGCGAGGTCACCGACAAGCCGATCCAGTACGTGGTGCTGAGCCACTACCACGCGGTGCGCGTGCTGGGCGCCAGCGCGTATGGCGCGCAGCACATCATCGCCAGCCAGGACACCTACGACCTGATCGTCGAGCGCGGCGAGCAGGACAAGGCCAGCGAGATCGGCCGCTTCCCGCGCCTGTTCCGGGCGGTGGAGTCGATTCCGCCGGGGCTGACCTGGCCCACCCTCACGTTCACCGGCAAGATGACGATTTGGCTGGGCAAGCTGGAGGTGCAGCTGCTGCAGCTGGGCCGCGGCCACACCAAGGGCGACACGGTGGCCTGGCTGCCGCAGGAGCGCATCCTTTTCAGCGGTGACCTGGTCGAGTTCGACGCCACGCCCTACGCCGGCGATGCCTATTTCCGCGACTGGCCGCAGACGCTGGACAACCTCGCGGCGCTTCAGCCCGAAAAGCTCGTGCCGGGCCGCGGCGCGGCGCTGACCACGCCGGAGCAGGTGCAGCAGGCGCTGGCCGGCACCAAAGCCTTCATCGAGGACGTGCGCGCCGCGGTGGAGGAGGGCGTGCGCGCCGGCAAGGACTTGCGCGTCATCTACAAAGAGACCTACGCGCGCCTGCAACCCAAGTATGGCCGCTGGGTGATCTTCGACCACTGCATGCCGTTTGACGTGACGCGCTGCTACGACGAGCTGACCGCCTACCCCGACCCGCGCATCTGGACCGCCGAGCGCGACCGCCAGATGTGGGAGGCGCTGGAAGGCTGAACGCCAGACGGGCCGCGCCGCCGCACCCTCGCAGAGGAGACCCACGATGAAGATCGAGCGCATTCACCACGTCGCCTACCGCTGCCGCGACGCCAAGGAGACGGTGGAGTGGTACGTCAAGCACCTGAACATGAAGTTCGTGCTGGCCATCGCCGAGGACCAGGTGCCCTCCACCAAGGCCCCCGACCCGTACATGCACGTCTTCCTCGACGCCGGGCAGGGCAACGTGCTGGCGTTCTTCGAGCTGCCGAAGTCGCCGCCGATGGGCAAGGATCCCAACACGCCGGACTGGGTGCAGCACATCGCCTTCAAGGTCGACAGCGTGCGCACGCTGGAGGAGACCAAGGCGCGGCTGGAGGCCGCCGGCATCCCGGTGGTCGGCATCACCGACCACACGATCTTCAAGAGCATCTACTTCTTCGACCCCAACGGCCACCGCATCGAGCTGGCCGCCGACGTCGGCACGCCCGAGATGTATGCCAAGCTCGACGCCGTGAAGTGGGACATGTTGGAAGAGTGGGCGCGCACGCGCCGCGCGCCCAAGCACGCCGCCTGGATGCACGAGAAGGAGTTCGGCGCCGCCGGCTGAAGGCTTGGCCTCGCCGCGCGCGCCAGGCCCGGCCCGCTGCGGGCCGGGGTGGCCGTGCGCCGCGTGCCCGCGGCGCGGCCCCCGTCCGAAGGACACGAGCGATGTTGCACACCTACACCTACCCGCGATACCCCTATCGCATCAGCCCTGAGCAGGCCGAGGGGCGGCGCGTGCGCCATCCGGTGGTCGTCGTCGGCGCCGGGCCGGTCGGCATGACGCAGGCGCTGGACCTGGCCTTCCGCGGTGTGCCCACCGTGATCCTGGACGACAACAACACTGTCAGCGTCGGCTCGCGCGCGGTCTGTTACGCCAAGCGCCCGCTGGAGATCTGGGACCGCCTCGGGCTGGGCGAGGATCTGGTCGCGCAGGGGGTGCAGTGGAAGGTCGGCAAGGTGTTCTTCCGCGACGAGCTGGTCTACCAGTTCGACCTGCTGCCGGAGGATCACCACAAGATGCCGGCGATGATCAACCTGCAGCAGTACTACCTGGAGGAGCGGCTGGTGCGCGCCTGCGACGCCTCGCCGCGGGTGGACCTGCGCTGGAAGCACAAGGTGCTGGCGGTGGAGCCGCAGCCTGACCACGTGGTGCTGACGGTGGAGACCCCCGACGGCATCTTCAAGATGGAGGCTGAGTGGCTGATCGCCTGCGACGGCGCGCACAGCGACATCCGGCGCATGGTCGGGGCGGAGTTCACCGGCCAGTTCTTCCAGGACCGCTTCCTGATCGCCGACGTGGTGATGAAGGCGGACTTCCCGACCGAGCGTTGGTTCTGGTTCGACCCGCCGTTCCACCGCGGCCAGAGCGTGCTGCTGCACAAGCAGTGCGACAACGTCTGGCGCATCGACTTCCAGCTCGGCTGGGACGCCGACCCCAACGAGGAGAAGAAGCCCGAGCGCGTCATCCCGCGCATCCAGGCGATGCTGGGGCCGGACGTGCCGTTCGAGCTGGAGTGGGTATCGGTGTACCAGTTCGCCTGCCGGCGCATCGACCGCTTCCGCCACGGGCGGGTGATCTTCGCCGGGGATGCGGCGCATCAGGTCTCGCCGTTCGGCGCGCGCGGCGCCAACAGCGGCGTGCAGGACGCCGACAACCTGGGCTGGAAGCTGGCCGCGGTGCTGGCGGGTCACGCGCCCGAGGCGCTGCTGGACAGCTACCACTGGGAGCGGGCGCTGGCCGCGGACGACAACATCCTCAACTCCACCCGCTCCACCGACTTCATCACGCCCAAGAGCCGCACGTCGCTGCGGCTGCGCAACGCGGTGCTGGAGCTGGCGCGCACCGAGCCGTTCGCGCGGCCACTCGTCAACAGCGGGCGGCTGTCCACCCCGACGCCGTACGTCGGCTCGCCGCTGAACACGCCGGATGCGGACACCTTTGCCGGGCGCATGGCGCCGGGGATGTTCGCCGCCGACGCGCCGGTGGAGGTGGATGGCCGCCCGGGCTGGCTGCTGGAGCGGCTCGGCCGCGGCTTCGTGCTGCTGAGCTTCGGGGCCGGCGCGCAGCCGGTGCGCGTCGGCGGCGTGGAGGCGACGGTGCTGGAGGTCGGACGCGACCTGCACGACCGCCTGGGCGTGCTGACGCAGCGCTACGATGGCCAGCCCGGCACCGTGTACCTGTTCCGCCCGGACCAGTACGTCGCCGCGCGCTGGCGCCGCTTCGACGCCGCCGCCGTGCAGGCGGCGCTGGCGCGCGCGCTGGCCCTGCACTGAACCGACCGGAGGCACGCCGCTATGCCGCTGATCCGCACCCCCAACATCCCCGACCACGACGGCTTCTACGAGGAGCTCATCGACGCCCAGCGCGACCTAACCGACGAGCAGGCCGAGATGTTCGTCGCCAAGCTGGCGCTGATCCTGGCCAACCACGTCGGCGACCGCGCCATCCTGAGCGAGGCGATCCGCCTGGCGCGCGACAACTCGCTGGCCGCGCGCCCCTGAGCCGCCGCCCGCCGGAGGCCTGTCCGCATGATCCCGACGCTGAACGAGACCCACGATCCGGCACTGCGCTGCTGGGTCGCCTCGGCCCACGAGCCGGGCACCGACTTTCCGATCCAGAACCTGCCGTTCGGGGTGTTCCGCCGCGCCGGCACGGCCGAGCCATGGCGCGGCGGCGTGGCCATCGGCGACCAGATCATCGACCTGGCGGCGCTGCACCGCGCGCATCCGTTCGACGGCGCGGCGGCCGAGGCGCTGGCGGCGGCCGCCGGCCCCACGCTCAACGCGCTGATGGCGCTGGGGCCGGCGCACTGGAGCGCGCTGCGGCTGGCGCTGTCGCGCGCGCTGCGCTGCGGCAGTGCGCTCGAGGCCACCGTGGCGGCGTGTCTGGTGCCGCAGGCCGCGGCGGAGCTGACGCTGCCGGCGCGCATCGGCGACTACACCGATTTCTACACCTCGATCCACCACGCCACCAACATCGGCCGGCTGTTCCGCCCCGACAACCCGCTGCTGCCGAACTACAAGTGGGTGCCGATCGGCTACCATGGCCGCAGCTCCAGCGTGGCCGTCTCGCCGCAGGCGTTTCGCCGCCCGTGCGGGCAGATCAAGCTGCCTGATGTCGCCGAGCCGGTCGTGGCGCCGAGCCGCCGGCTCGACATCGAGCTGGAGCTGGGCCTGTTCGTCGGCCCCGGCAACGCGCTGGGCGAGCCGATTCCGCTGCCGCAGGCCGAGGCGCACCTGTTCGGCGTCGTGCTGCTCAACGACTGGTCGGCGCGCGACATCCAGGCGTGGGAATATCAGCCGCTCGGGCCCTTTCTGGCCAAAAATTTCGCCACCACGATCTCGCCGTGGGTGGTGACGTGGGAGGCGCTGGCGCCGTTTCGCGCGCCGCTGGAGCGGCCCGCCGGCGACCCGGCGCCGCTGCCGTATCTGGACGGCGAGGCCAACCGCCGCGCCGGCGCGGTGGCGATCGAGCTCGCGGTGGCGCTGCGCACCGCGCGCATGCGCGCGCAGGGGCTGCCGGCCCAGACGATCGCGCGCACCAACTACCGCCACGCCTACTGGACGGCGGCGCAGCTGGTGGCGCACCACACCGTCAACGGCTGCAACCTGCAGCCGGGCGATCTGCTCGGCACCGGCACGCTCTCCGGCCCGGCGCCCGAGCAGGCCGCCGCGCTGATCGAGCTGACCGAGGGCGGCCAGCGGCCGCTGGAGCTGCCCGGCGGCGAGCGGCGCACCTTCCTCGAGGACGGCGACGAGGTGACGCTGAGCGGCTGGTGCGAGGCGCCGGGGGCGGTGCGCATCGGCTTTGGCCGCTGCACCGGCACCGTGCTGCCGGCGCCGGCGGTCTGAGCCAGGCAGCGGCCATGCCGATCAGGCATAGCAGCTTGAGCGGCGGCCCGGTTCGGTTCGGATGGTGCGGGGCCTACAGTGTCCGCGCGGGAGCGCGGCAGGATGTCGCGCCCCGCGGTTAGGGGTAATCCCCAATGGGGGCGCGTTCCGGCACCCCTCGATTGCCCCGATAATCGTCAGTATGCTCATTGTTTGAGCGGTTCGGGCTTGCCACGCCGGGCCCGGCTTCTCTCACACCCGAAGGAGACGATCGACATGGACAAGCGTACGACCTTGAAGGCCCTGGCGGCGGCTGCGGCCGCCACGCTGCTGGGCAGCCCGGCCTGGGCGCAGCAGGTCACGCTGCGCGTGCACCATTTCCTGCCGGCGCAGAGTGCGATCCCGCGCCTGGCCATCGAGCCGTGGGCGCGCAAGGTCGAGGCCGAGTCCGGTGGCCGCATCAAGGTGCAGATCTTCCCGGCGATGCAGCTGGGCGGCTCGCCGGCGCAGCTGTTCGACCAGGCCCGTGACGGCGTGGCCGACGTGACCTGGACCGTGCTCGGCTACACGCCGGGGCGCTTCCAGCGCATGGAGGTGTTCGAGATTCCGTTCATCGCGCCGTCGCACGACCGCTCGGCCGAGGTCACCTCCAAGGCGGCGTGGGACTTCGCGCAGAAGTTCGCCGCCGAGGAGTTCAAGGACGTCAAGCTGCTGGCCGTGCACACGCACGGCCCCGGCCTGATCCACACCAAGCAGCCCGTCACCGGGCTGGAGAGCCTGCGCGGCATGAAGATCCGCGGTGGCACGCGCATCGTCAACAACATGCTGGTCAAGCTCGGCGCCACGCCGGTGGGCATGCCGGTGCCGCAGGTGACCGAGGCGCTGTCCAAGGGCGTGCTGGACGGCACCACCATCCCGTGGGAGGTCGGCCCGTCGCTGCGCATCCACGAGATCGTCAAGAACCACACCACCTTCGCTGGTGACCGGGCGCTTTACACGATGGGGTTCGCGTTCTCGATGAACAAGGCCAAGTACGAGTCGCTGCCGCCGGACCTGAAGAAGGTCATCGACAACAACAGCGGTGCGGCGCTGTCGGCCGCGTTCGGCAAGGCGATGGACGAGGCGGACAAGACGGGGCGCGAGATCGCCGTCAAGGCCGGCAACCGCATCAACCTCCTGGAGCTGGCCGAAACCCAGCGCTGGTTGCGCACCGCCAGCAGCGTGGAGGACGACTGGATCAAGGAGATGCGCGGCAAGGGCATCGACGGCGAGGCGCTGCTGAAGGAGGCGCGTGCGCTGATCAGGCAGCACGACGTGCGCCAGTGAGCTGAGCGCGCGCGGGCGCGCAGCCGGACCGGATCCGACGCTGCGCGCCCGTTTTTGCGCCGGCACGTCGCGCGGATGGTAACGGGATCAACGAGACGGAAGGTTTCAACGGGCATGACGACATGGGTGTTCCGGCTGTCGCAGGCGGCAGCGATGGTGGGGGGGCTGGTGCTGGTGGCCCTGACGTTGATGAGCGTGGCCAGCATCGCCGGCCGGGCCTTGATCGGCTTCGGGCTCGGGCCTGTGCCGGGCGACTTCGAGCTGGTGGAGGTAGGCATCGGCGTGGCCGTGTTCCTCTTCCTGCCGTGGACGCACTTGCGCGGGGGTCACGCCACCGTGGACTTGCTGTACCAGCACCTGCCGGCGGCGCTGCGCCGCGCCATCCGCGTCGTCTGCGACGTGCTGATGTTGGCCCTGTGGCTGGTACTGACGTGGAAGCTGTGGGACGGCATGCTGGAAAAGCGCGAGTACCTGGAGACCTCTTTCATCCTGCAGATGCCCGTCTGGTGGGGCTACGCGGCGGGCCTGGCCGGCGCGGTGATCGGCTGCCTGGCCTACCTGACGCAGGCGCTGATCGACCTCGGGCTGGCCGAGTACCCGGCCGGCTGGCCGCAGGCCGAGGCGGGGGAGCACTGAGATGACCAACATCGAACTGGCCGCCTGGTCGTTTCCCGTCCTGCTGGGGCTGATCTTCATCCGCGTGCCGATCGGGCTGGCGATGGCCCTGTGCGGGCTCGCAGGCGCCTATCTGGTCTACGGCACGCCGCTGCCGCTGCTCAACCAGCTCAAGCACATCACCTACACGACCTTTGCCAACTACAACCTGTCGGTGGTGCCGCTGTTTTTGCTGATGGGGCAGTTCGCGGCGCTGGGCGGGCTGTCGCGCTCGCTGTTCAAGGCTGCCGAGGCCTGGGTCGGCCACTGGCGCGGCGGGGTGGCGATGGCGGCGGTGGGCGCCTGCGCGGGCTTTGGCGCCATCTGCGGCTCGTCGCTGGCCACGGCGGCCACGATGGGGCAGGTGGCGCTGCCGGAGCTGCGTCGCGCCGGCTACGCCGGCGGCCTGGCCACCGCGTGCCTGGCTGCCGGGGGGACGCTGGGCATCCTGATCCCGCCGTCGGTGGTACTGGTCATCTACGCCATCCTGACCGAGCAGAACATCGCCAAGCTGTTCCTGGCGGCTTTCATTCCGGGCATCTTGGCGGCGGTCGGCTACGTGATCGTCATCTCGATCGTCGTGCGCCTCAGGCCCGACAGCGCCGGCCGCATGGAGCCGGCGCCGATGAGCGAGCGGCTCAGGGCGCTGGCCCGCACTTGGCCGGTGATCGTGATCTTCCTGGCGGTGGTGGGCGGCATCTACAGCGGCGTCTTCACGCCGACCGAGGGGGCCGCGGTGGGCGCTTTCGGCACGGGGTTGGCGGCATGGTTCGGCGGCGGGCTCAACATGAAGACGCTGCGCGAGGCCGTCTTTGGCACCGCAGTGGCCACCGGCATGATTTTCATGATCGTGCTGGGGGCGGGTCTGTACAACACGTTCCTGGCGCTGTCGCAGCTGCCGCAGGAGCTGGCGCAGTGGGTCATCGGGCTGGGGTTGAGTCCGTGGCTGGTGCTGACGATCATCCTGGTGATCTACCTGCTGCTGGGCTGCGTGATGGATTCGCTGTCGATGATCCTGCTGACGATCCCGATCTTCTTCCCGATGATCATGGGGCTGGATTTCGGCTTGTCGCCGGAGGAGACGGCCATCTGGTTCGGCATCCTGGTGCTGATCGTCGTCGAGGTCGGCCTGATCACACCGCCGGTAGGGATGAACCTGTTCGTCATCAACAACCTGGCGCGCGGCGTGCCGATCGTGCAGACCTACCGCGGGGTGATGCCGTTCGTGCTAAGTGACCTGGTGCGCACGGCCATCCTGGCGGCGTTTCCGGCCATCACGCTGCTGGCGCTGCGGCTGACCTCCTGATGCCGGCGCAAGCGAGGAGGGGCGGACCATGAAGGCAACGGCTGCGAGGTGCGGGGCGGACGACGGGGCACCCGGCAGCGTGCAGCGCGTCGGGCTGCTCGGGCTCGGCGAGGTCGGCACGATCTTCGCGCGCGCCTTGGCCCAGCACGGGCTGACCTGGCTCGGCGGCTGGGACGTCAAGCTCGCCCCCGGCCATCCGGAACAGGCCGAGGTGCGCGCGCGGGCCCGCGAGGCCGGCGCCGAGGCGTGCGCCGACATGGCGGCCCTGTGCGCCGGAGCGGACCTGATCATCTGCGCCGTCACGGCCGCCAATGCGGTGCCGGCGGCGCGGCAGGCGGCTGCCCACCTGCGCCCCGGCACCTGGTGGCTGGACCTGAACTCCGCGTCGCCGGCGGCCAAGCAGGAAGCCGCCGCCATCATCGAGGCCGCCGGCGGCCGCTACGTCGAGGCGGCGGTGATGACCTCGGTGCCGCCGTACGGCATCCGCGTGCCGATGCTGGTGGGCGGGCCGCACGCCGCGGCGCTGCTGCCGGCGCTGCGCGCCTGGGGCATGCAGGTGGAGCTGGCGAGCGCGCGGCTCGGCGTGGCCAGCGCCACCAAGATGTGCCGCAGCATCATGATCAAGGGGCTGGAAGCGCTGGTCATCGAAAGCTACACCGCGGCGCGCCACTACGGCGTGGAGGACGCGATGCTGGCCACGCTGCGGGAAACCTTTCCCGGCGTCGACTGGGAGGGGCAGGGCGGCTACTTCTTCCAGCGCGTGGCGCAGCACGGGCGGCGGCGTGCCGAGGAGATGCGCGAGGTGGCGCGCACGGTGCGCGAGGCGGGCCTGGCGCCGCTGCTGGCCGAGGCGATCGCGCGCAAGGACGACGAGGTGGCCGACGCGCGCGCGGCCGGCGTCTTCAACGCGGTGGATCCCCGTGCACCGTGGCGGGCATGGGCGGACGCACTGCTGGCGGCGCGCCGAAGCGCTGACGGCACAGCTGGCGGATGACGTCGGCCGCGGCCTGCTGCGTCAGCGTCGCCGGGCGGCGGTCGCAGGTGGCCAGCGCCACGTGGGCATGCAGCGCCGGCTCCACGATCGGCCGTGCCGCCAGCGTCGCGGCGTGGGGGCTTGAGGCCACCGCATGCGGCGACAGGATCGCCGCGCCCACGCCGTCGGCCACCAGCTCCAGGATCGCCGCCACGCCGTCGATCTCCAGCTCGATGCGCGGCTTGCAGCCCAGCGCCGCCATCGCCGCGTCCACCTGAACGCGCAGCGCGTTGGGCCGGCTCGGGATGACCAGCGGCAGCGCCGCCACCTCGCGCAGCGTCAGCGGCAGCGGCGGATCCTCCGCCAGCCCCGGCGTGCGCCGCTGCACCAGCACCAGCGCCTCGTCGAACAGTGGCTCGAATGTGACGTCGGCCAGCGCCGGGGGGTTGTAGGCGAGCACGAGATCCAGGCGGCCCTGCGTCAGGTCGTCCAGCATCGCCACCGTCAGCCCTTCGCCGATCGACAGCGTCGCCTCCGGCAGCGCGCGGCGGAACGCCCGCGTCAGCGGCACCGCCAGCGTGCGCGCCAGGCTCGGCGGCAGCCCGATCGCGACGCGCCCGACCAGCGCCCCGCGCACGCGGCCCAGCTCCTCGCGCGCACGCGCCACCTGATGCAGAATGCCGCGCGCGTGCGCCAGCAGCACCTTGCCGGCCTCGGTCGGCACCGCCCCGCGGCCGTTGCGCAGCAGCAGGTGCTGGCGCAGCTCCACCTCCAGCGCGCGGATCTGGCGGCTCAGCGCCGGCTGCACCACGCCCAGGGCGTGCGAGGCGCGCGTGAAGCTGCCCAGCTCCGCCACGCGCACGAAGTACTCCAGCTGCTTGAGGTCCATGGCGACGAGTCTAACGCCATGCCATGCCAAAGTGCCATAGCAGCTAGCCGCGTCATGCGCGAACGTGACGGCTGAGGCGCGGCACAATGCCGACGATCCGCCAACCGTCCACGCTGCCATGACCTCCGCCATGCCCTCCGACCCGAGCGCGCCGCTGCGCGTCCTCTCATCGATGGCGACGCGGCGCGTGCTCGCCGAGCTGCTGCGGGCGTGGCGCGAGGCTGGTGGGGCGCCGGTGGCGATCGAGTCGGTCGGCGGCGTCGAGGCCGAGCGGCGGGTCGCCGCCGGCGAGCCCTGCGACGTGGTCATCTTGGCGTCCGATGCGATCGAGCGGCTGCTGCAGGGTGGGCACGCGCTGGCCGGCTCACGCGTCGATCTGGTGCGCTCGCCGGTGGCGGTGGCCGTGCCGGCCGGGGCGCCGCGGCCGGATCTCGGCAGTGCCGCGGCGGTGCGCGCCGCGGTGCAGGCGGCGCGGCGCCTGGGCGTCTCCACCGGCCCGAGCGGGCGTGCGCTGCAGGCGTTGTTCGAGCAGTGGGGGCTGGGGGCGCACGTGCGCGGGCGGCTGGTGGTGCCGCCGCCCGGCGTGCCGGTGGCGCGCCTGCTGGCCGCCGGCGAGATCGACCTGGGCTTTCAGCAGCTGAGTGAGCTGATCCACGAGCCGGGCGTGCAGGTGGTGGGCATACTGCCGCCCGAGATTGCCATCGTCACCACCTTCAGCGGCGCCATCGGTGCCGGCAGCGCCCGCGCTGCGGTGGCGCGCGCGCTGCTGGCCTTCATGGCCGCGCCAGCCGCCGATGAGGTCAAGCGGCGCGAGGGCATGGAGCCGGCGCGGCTCGCCCCGTGCCCGTCCGATGCCGCGCCGCCAGCCTGAGCCACTTTCCACCATCCCTCAAGAGGTCATCCCCGATGCGTCCACCCCTGGTCATCGACGTCCACGGCCACTACACCACCGCGCCCAAGGCGCTGGAAGTGTGGCGCAACCGGCAGATCGCGGCGCTCGGCGATCCGGCCCGTGCGCCCAGCCCGAGCGAGCTGCGCATCAGCGACGACGAGATCCGCGAGTCGATCGAGACCAACCAGCTCGCCAGGATGCGCGAGCGCGGCGGCGACCTCACCGTCTTCAGCCCGCGCGCCAGCTTCATGGCGCACCACATCGGCGACTTCAACACCTCGGCCACCTGGGCGGCGATCTGCAACGAGCTGGTCTACCGCGTCACGCAGCTCTTTCCCGAGCACTTCGTCGGCGCGGCGATGCTGCCGCAGTCGCCCGGCGTCGATCCGCGCACCTGCATCCCGGAGCTGCGCAAGTGCGTCGAGCAGTACGGCTTCGTCGGCGTGAACCTCAACCCCGACCCCTCCGGCGGCCACTGGCGCGAGCCGCCGCTGACCGACCGCTGGTGGTACCCGATCTACGAGGTGATGGTCGAGTACGACATCCCGGCGATGATCCACGTCAGCACCTCGTGCAACGCGTGCTTCCACACCACCGGGGCACACTACATCAACGCCGACACGACGGCGTTCATGCAGCTGATCCAGGGTGACCTGTTCAAGGACTTCCCGACGCTGCGCTTCATCATCCCGCACGGCGGCGGTGCGGCGCCTTATCACTGGGGCCGCTACCGGGGGTTGGCGCAGGAGCTAAAGAAACCCCCGCTGCAGGAGCATCTGCTGGGCAACGTGTTCTTCGACACCTGCGTCTACCACCAGCCGGGCATCGACCTGCTGACGCGCGTGGTGCCGGTGGACAACATCCTGTTCGCCAGCGAGATGATCGGTGCCGTGCGTGGCATCGACCCCGAGACCGGCCACCATTACGACGACACCCGGCGCTATGTGCTGGCCACGCCGCACCTGGACGAGGCTGCGCGGCGCAAGGTGTTCGAGACCAACGCCCGCCGCGTCTTTCCGCGGCTGGACGCCAGGCTCAAGGCGCGCGGCCTGTGAGGCGCCGCGCGCCAACCGATCCCGCAGGAGTCCCCACCATGCACTACGAACTCGGCGTCGTCTACCGCAACGTCGTGCGCGCCGACCGCGAGGTCGCCGACGCGCTGGCCGCCTTCGGCAGCGCCACCGTGCACGAGGCCATGGGCCGCGTTGGCCTCATGAAGCCCTACATGCGCCCGATCTGGGCCGGCGCGCAGGTCGGCGGCACGGCGATCACCGTGCTGCTGCACCCCGGCGACAACTGGATGATGCACGTGGTGGCCGAACAGATCCAGCCCGGCGACGTGGTCGTCGCGGCGCTCACCGCCGAGTGCTGCGACGGCTACTTCGGCGACCTGTTGGCCACCAGCTTTCAGGCGCGCGGGGCGCGCGCGCTGGTGATCGACGCCGGCGTGCGCGACGTGCGCACGCTCACCGAGATGCGCTTTCCGGTCTGGAGCAAGTGCATCAGCGCCAAGGGCACGATCAAGGCCACGCTGGGTTCGGTCAACATCCCGGTGGTGTGCGCCGGCGCGCTGGTGCACCCGGGCGACGTCATCGTCGCCGATGACGATGGGGTGGTCGTGGTGCCGCGCGACAAGGCCGCCGCGACGCTGGAGGCGGCACGTCGGCGCGAGGCCGCCGAGGCCGACAAGCGCGCCAAGCTCGCCGCCGGCGTGCTGGGGCTGGACATGTACGACATGCGCCCGGCGCTGGCCAAGGCCGGCCTGCGCTACGTCGATTGAGCGGGAGGGCAGCAGCGTGGAGCGACCCACCACCGGCGGATTCGCCAAGACCCCCGGCTGGCTCGACTGGTATGACGGCCCGAGCAAACCGCGCCTGCGGCTGCCGGATGGCGCGGTGGACGCGCACTGCCACGTCTTCGGCCCCGGCGAGCGTTTTCCGTACGCGCCCGAGCGCAAGTACACCCCCTGCGACGCGAGCAAGGACGACCTGTTTGCGCTGCGCGACCACCTGGGCTTTGCGCGCAACGTCATCGTGCAGGCCACCTGCCACGGCGCCGACAACCGCGCGCTGGTGGATGCGTGCCTGGCCAGCGGCGGGCGCGCGCGCGGCGTGGCCACGGTGCGGCGCGACGTCGCCGACGCCGATCTCGAGCGGCTGCACGCGGCCGGCATCCGCGGGGTGCGCTTCAACTTCGTCAAGCGGCTGGTGGACTTCACGCCGAAGGACGAGCTGCTGGAGATCGCGCAGCGCATCGCGCCGCTGGGCTGGCACGTCGTCGTCTACTTCGAGGCGCCGGACCTGCCCGAGCTGTGGGACTTCTTCACCGCGCTGCCCACCACCGTGGTGGTGGACCACATGGGCCGCCCGGACGTGACGCAGCCGGTCGACGGGCCGCAGTTCGGGCTGTTCGTGCGCCTGCTGCGCGAGCACGAGAACGTCTGGACCAAGGTCAGCTGCCCGGAGCGGCTGTCCGTCTCGGGGCCGCCGGCGCTGCCGGGCCGTTGCGGGCCGGATCGGCCGCCGTACGCCGATGTCATCCCGTTCGCGCGCCGGCTGGTGGAGGCCTTCCCCGACCGCGTGCTGTGGGGCACCGACTGGCCGCACCCCAACCTGAAGGACCACATGCCCGACGACGGGCTGCTGGTGGACTGGCTGGCGCACATCGTCCCGGACGAGGCGCACCTGCGCCGGCTGCTGGTGGACAACCCGATGCGCCTGTACTGGCCCGACGAGTGGAAAGGAGCCTGACGCGATGGCCCTGCACAAGCCCTACGCCGACATACCCGGCACCGTCATCTTCGACGCCGACCAGAGCCGCAAGGGCTACTGGCTCAACCAGTTCTGCATGAGCCTTATGAAGCCGGAGAACCGCGCGCGCTACCTGGCCGACCGGCGCGCCTACCTCGACGAGTGGCCGATGACCGAGGAGCAGAAGCAGGCCGTGCTGGACGGTGACCTCAACCGTTGCATCCAGCTCGGCGGCAACATCTACTTCCTCGCCAAGCTGGGCGCCACGCACGGCAAGAGCTTCCAGCAGATGGCCGGCTCGATGACCGGCATGACCGAGGAGGAATACCGCGCGATGATGCTGGCCGGCGGGCGGCGCATCGACGGCAACCGCTACCTCGGCGAGGACGGTGACGCCCAGCCGCACCGCCAGCCGCAGGGCCACGGCAGTGGCCGCCTGCTCTGAACCCCCCACCCCCGGAGACGACCCCCATGGCGCGCATCACCGCATCCGTCTACACCAGCCACGTGCCGGCCATCGGCGCGGCCATCGACCACGGCAAGACCCACGAGCCGTACTGGCAGCCGCTGTTCGCCGGCTACGAGTTTTCCAAGCAGTGGCTGCGCGAGCACATGCCCGACGTGGTCTTCCTCGTCTACAACGACCACGCCACCGCCTTCAGCCTGGAGCTGATCCCGACCTTTGCCATCGGCACCGCGGCGCGCTTCCCGATTGCCGACGAGGGCTGGGGCCCGCGGCCGGTGCCGGAGGTCGTCGGTCATCCGGAACTGGCCAGCCACATCGCGCAGAGCGTCATCCAGGACGACTTCGACCTCACCATCGTCAACAGGATGGAAGTGGACCACGGCCTGACGGTGCCGCTGTCGCTGATGTGTGGCCAGCCTACCGAATGGCCGTTCAAGGTCATTCCTTTTGCGGTCAACGTCGTGCAGTACCCGGTGCCGTCGGGGCGGCGCTGCTTTGCGCTCGGGCAGGCGATCCGCCGCGCCGTCGAGCGCTTCGACGAGGACCTGAACGTCCAGATCTGGGGTACCGGCGGCATGAGCCACCAGCTGCAGGGCCCGCGCGCCGGGCTCATCAACCGCGAGTGGGACAACCGCTTCCTCGACCGCCTGATCGACGACCCGGCCGGCCTGGCGGAGGTGCCGCACGTCGAGTACGTGCGCGAGGCCGGCAGCGAGGGCATCGAGCTGGTCATGTGGCTGATCGCGCGCGGCGCGATGGCCGACGTGGCCGGCGGTCCGAAGCCCCGCGTCGCGCACCGCTTCTACCACGTGCCCGCGAGCAACACCGCCGTGGGCCACCTGATCCTGGAGAACGCCGCATGACCATCCACGTCGCCCTGGCCGGGCCGGGCGCCTTCGGCCAGAAACATCTGGACGCGATCCGCAACATCCCCGACGTCAAGGTCGTCTCGCTGATCGGCCGCGAGCCGGCCAAGACCGCCGAGGTGGCCGCCAGGTACGGCGTGCCGCACACCACCACCGAGCTGGCCGAGGCGCTGGCGATGAAGGAGGTGGACGCCGTGATCCTGTGCACGCCGACGCAGCTGCACGCCGCGCAGGCCAAGGCGTGCCTGGAGGCCGGCAAGCACGTGCAGGTGGAAATCCCCTTGTGCGACGTGCTGCGCGAGGGCGAGGAGGTGCTGGCCCTGCAGCGCCAGACGGGCCTCGTGGCGATGGTGGGGCACACGCGCCGCTTCAACCCCAGCCACCAGTGGATCCGGCGCCGCATCCTGGCCGGCGAGTTCACGATCCAGCAGATGGACGTGCAGACCTACTTCTTCCGCCGCACCAACATGAACGCGCTGGGCCAGCCGCGCAGCTGGACCGACCACCTGCTGTGGCACCACGCGGCGCACACGGTGGATCTGTTCGCCTACCAGACGCGCAGCCCGATCGTGCAGGCGCACGCGATCCAGGGGCCGTACCACCCCGAGCTGAAGATCGCGATGGACATGAGCATCCAGCTCAAGGCCGCCAACGGCGCCATCTGCACGCTGAGCCTGTCGTTCAACAACGACGGGCCGCTGGGCACGTTCTTCCGCTACATCGGTGACACGGGCACCTACATCGCGCGCTACGACGACCTGGTGCAGAGCCACAGCAAGGGGCCGGAGACGCCGGTGGACGTCAGCGGCGTGGACGTCTCGATGAACGGCATCGAGCTGCAGGACCGCGAGTTCTTCGCCGCCATCCGCGAGGGGCGCGAGCCCAACGCCAGCGTCGCGCAGGTGTTGCCGTGCTACCAGGTGCTGCACCGGCTGGAGCAGCAGCTGCTGACGGACAACGGCCCGGCGCCGCGCTGATCCCGGGGAAAAGCGAGCATGACCGGTCACGTTGCCCAGGGCTCCTCCTCCCCGGCTCTGAAGGCGCCGCCGACGCCGTGGCCGACGCGGCGCCTGGGGCCGTTCGAGGTCTCCGCGATCGGCCTGGGCTGCATGAACGTCTGCCACGCTTACGGCGAGCCGCTGTCGGAGGCCGACGCCGCGCGGCTGCTCCTCGCCGCGCTGGAGGCGGGCGTGACGCACTTCGACACCGCGGCGCTGTACGGCTTCGGCCTGTCGGAGGAGTGGATCGGCCGCCATCTGGCGCCGCACCGCCAGCGCTTCGTGCTGGCCAGCAAGTGCGGCATGACCGGCGAGCCCGACGAGCGCGGCGTCAAGGTGCGCGTCATCGACGGCCGGCCCGCCACGCTCAAGGCCACCTGCGATCAGGCGCTCAAGCGCCTGCGCACCGACGTCATCGACCTGTACTACCTGCACCGCTGGGACAAGCGCGTGCCGATCGAGGACAGCGTCGGCGCGCTGGCCGACCTGGTGCGGCAGGGCAAGATCTTGGCCATCGGCCTGAGCGAAGTCTCGGCCGCGACGCTGCGCCGCGCGCACGCCGTGCACCCGATCGCCGCGGTGCAGTCGGAATACTCGCTGTGGACGCGCAACCCCGAGATCGCGGTGCTGGACGCCTGCCGCGAGCTGGGGGTGGCCTTCGTCGCCTTCAGCCCGCTGGGGCGGGGCGTGCTGACGGCCAGCCCGCCCGATCCGGCGGCGTTCCACCCGAAGGACATCCGCCGCGCCATGCCGCGCTTTGCCCCCGAGCACTGGCCGCGCAACCTGCGCCTGCAGCAGCGGCTGGCGGCGCTGGCGCGGCAGGCCGGTTGCACCCCGGCGCAACTGGCGCTGGCGTGGGTGCTGGCGCGCGGGCCGCACGTGCACGCGCTGCCCGGCACCACGCGCATCGACCACCTGCAGGAGGATCTGCAGGCCCTGCGCGTGCAGCCCGAGGCGGCCCTGCTGGCCGAGCTGGACGCCACCTTCACCCCGCAGGCCGTCAGCGGCGCACGCTACAACGCCCAGGGCGAGGACGAGGTGGATACCGAGCGCTTCTGACACCCCCAGGGCGGTTGCCGCGCACCGCATCGGGGCCCGATCCGTGGAGACCGCAAGCCCATGAACCCGCACACCCCCGCGACGCGCACCATCCCCGGCACGCAACCCTTCGACGGCACGCTGGTCCAGCGCGGTTATGCGCTCAACAAAATGTGCTACTCCTTCAACGAGGCCGCCAACCGCGAGGCCTTCCGCGCCGACCCGGAGGCCTACATGGCCCGCTTCGGCCTGAGCGAGGAGCAAAAAGCCGCCGTGCGCAGCGGCCAGGTGCTGCGCATGCTGGCCGCCGGTGGCAACGCCTATTACCTGGCCAAGCTGGCCGGCATATTCGGCTGGGATATGCAGGACATCGGCGCGCAACAGACCGGCGTGACCAAGGCCGAGTTCCAAGCCAAGCTGGTGGCCGCCAACCAGCAGTGTTGAGGCCCACCGCCCCAGGAGACGTTCCCATGGCCCAGATCGTCGGTGGCTTGGCCACCTCGCACATCCCCGCGATCGGCAACGCGATTGCCAGAGGCAAGCAGGCCGAGCCGTACTGGAAGCCGTTCTTCGACGGTTTTCCCCCCATCCACGCCTGGCTGCGGCAGGTGCAGCCCGAGGTCATCGTCGTGTTCTACAACGACCATGGGCTGAACTTCTTCCTCGACAAGCTACCGGCGTTTGCCATCGGGGCCGCTGCCGAGTACCACCATGCCGACGAAGGCTGGGGCATTCCGACCACCGCGCCGCTGGCCGGTTGCCCGGAGCTGTCGTGGCACCTGGTCGAGCAGCTCACGGCGGCGGAATTCGACCTCACCGTCTGCCAGGAGATGCGGGTGGACCACGCCTGCACGATTCCGTTCTAACTGTTCTGGCCCGACCAACACCCCGCGCCGGTGGGCATCGTGCCCATCCATATCAACACGGTGCAGTTTCCCCTGCCGCCGGCCCGGCGCGTGTATGTGCTGGGGCGGGCAGTGGGGCGCGCCATCGGCCGCTGGGGCGACACCCGGCGCGTCGCCGTGATGGCCACCGGCGGGCTGAGTCACCAGTTGGAAGGCGAACGCGCGGGCTTCATCAACAAGCGCTTCGACCTGCAGTTTCTGCAAAGCATGGAGACCAACCCCGAGTGGGCCACCCAGTTCAGCGACCGCGAGCTGGTCGAATTGGCCGGGACGCAAGGGGTGGAGCTGTTGATGTGGCTGGCCATGCGCGCCGCACTCACCGAGGCCGGCAGCGGCGTGCGGCTGGTGCACCGCAACTACCACATCCCCATCTCGAATACCGCCACTGGCGTCATCGCGCTGGAAGCTGTGCCCTGATCGGCGCGCCCAGCGCCGGGCCCAGGGTCACGGGTGCCGTGGCCTCGGCCGCGCCGAGCTGAAACACCGCCACCGCCTGCAGCAGCCGCTGCGCCTGCTCGCGCAACGCCTCGGCCGCCGCGGCCGGACTGCTCCACCAGCGCCGCGTTCTGCTGCATGCTCTGGTCGAGCTGACCCATCGCGGCGTTGACCTGGCCGATGCCCTCGCTCTGCTCGCGTGCGGTGTGGGTGATCTCGCCGATCGTGTCGGCCACGCGCTGGATCGCCTGCACGATGTCGTCCATGGTTTGACCGGCCTGCTGCACTTGGGCGCTGCCGGCCTGCACCTTGGCGACGCTGGTCTCGATCAGGGTCTTGATCTCGCGTGCGGCCTAGGCGCTGCGCTGCGCCAGCGCGCGCACCTCGCCGGCCACCACCGCAAAGCCGCGCCCGGCCTCGCCGGCGCGCGCGGCCTCCATCGCGGCATTGAGCGCCAGGATGTTGGTCTGGAACGCGATGCCGTCGATGACGCCGATGATGTCGGCGATCTTCTGGCTGCTGGTCTGAATATCGGCCATCGTGCTGACCACCTGCGCCACCGTCTCGCCGCCGCGGCGTGTGGTGTCGGCGGCCTGCGCGGCCAGCTCGTTGGCGCTGCGCGCCGCATCGGCACTGTGTTGCACGCTGTCGGTCAGGTGCTGCAGGCTGGCGCCAGTTTGCTGCAGGCTCGCCGCCGCGCTCTCGGTGCGGCGGCTCAGGTCCTGCGTGCCGCCCGCGATCTCGCCCGCGGCGTTTTCGATCTGCTGCACGGCGCCGCGGATGCCGCTGACGGCGCTGGCGATGCGGCCGATGACGTCCTTGAGCCGCGGCGCCAGCGGCGTCGTGGCGCGCAGGTGGGCCACGTCCAGCACCGCATGCCCGCCGCGGGACAGGCTGTCGGCCAGCGCGGCCACTTCGGCGTTGTCGCGCACCTGGCGCGCCAGCCACCGGAACATCACCTCGAAGCCGGTCTGCACGACCACGTACCCCGCATGCAGGAGGATGACCGGGAAGTTCGGCTCGCTCAGGCAGTACGAGCCCCAGCCGGCCGCCTCCAGGCGGTCGAACGCTACGTGGTGCACCGCGAACAGCGCCGCCGACCACACCACCGGGCGCCAGTCCAGGTAGGTCGTCAGCAGCGCCAGCGTCACGAACACGCCGAAGTGGAACTCGATCATCCCCGCCGAGACCTAGATGTGCAGCATCACCAGCGTCGACAGCGACGTGGCCAGCAGCAGCCGGCCGGCCAGCGTTCCGCGCAGCGCCGCAAAGCCGATCGCCCCCGGCAGCGACAGGCCGACCAGCCACGCCAGCTCCGCCCCCAGGCTCAGAAGGTATGAACAAATCCCCTTTGACATCGGTTATGGTGCTGGACATGAAGACCGAGGCCAAGCCGATGCGAGGGGTGCAGCCCGGCGCTGCGCTGTTTGAGGATCTGCCGCTGCCGGCGCAGGCGCCGCAGCCGCAGGGCAAGGTGGTGCGCGGCAAGCCGCGCGTGCGCAGTGTGCAGCGCCATCAGGTGGAGCTGCGCGCCTGCGATCTGGAGTCGCTGCTGCCGCCGGATCACGCCGCGCGCGCGGTCTGGAGCTTCGTGCAGGGGCTCGATCTTGAGCCGCTGTATGCGCGCATCCGCTCGGTGCAGGGGCATGCCGGGCGAGCGGCGATCGATCCGGCGCTGCTGGTGGCGCTGTGGCTGTATGCGACCTTGGGGGGGGTGGGCTCGGCGCGGCAGATCCAGCGCCTGTGCGCCAGTGAGGATGCCTGGCGCTGGCTGTGCGGCGGGGTGCATGTCAACCACCACACGCTGGCGGACTTTCGCACCCGGCATGTGGCCTGGCTGGATGAGCAGCTCACGCGCAGCGTGGCCGCGCTGATGAAGGCGGGGCTGGTGACGATGCAGTGAGTGGCGCAGGACGGGCTGCGCGTGCGCGCGCACGCCAAGGCCGCCAGCTTTCGGCGCGAGCCCAGCCTGCGCGCGCTGCTGGAGCAGGCGCGCCAGCAGGTCCAGCGGCTCAAGCGCGAGCTGCACGAGGATGCGGCCGCAAGCCAGCGCCGCCGCCAGGCCGCGCAGGCGCGCGCGGCGCAGCAGCGCCAGCAGCAGCTGCAGCACGCGCTGGCGGTGCTGCAGCAGATGCAGGCCGAGGCCAAGGCCAAGACCACGCAAGCCGCCGCGGCACACCCCGCGCAGGGTGGTGAGGAAGAGCCGCCCAGCTCCCAAGACCCCAAGCTCAGCCAGCTGCGCGTCAGCACCACCGATGCGCAGGCACGCGTCATGAAGATGGCCGACGGCGGCTTTCGCCCCGCCTTCAACGTCCAGCTGGCGGTGGATGTGGCCAGCCAGGTGATCGTCGGCGTTGAGCTGTGCAACCACGGCAGCGACAGCGGGCTCATGCAGCCGATGCACCAGCAGCTGCAGCAGCGCTATGCCCGCATTGCGCCGCAGTGGCTGGCCGATGGGGGCTACGTCAACCTGGCCGACATCGAAGCGCTGGATCGGCAAGGCACGCAAGCCTGGGTGCCGCTGCCAGCCAGCCGCAAGCCGGCCAGCGACCCCCATGCGCCCAAGCGCGGCCACAGCCCCGCCATTGCCCAGTGGCGCGCGCATGGGCACGCCGCAGGCCGCCTCGATCGATAAGCCGCACGCCAGCCGCGTGGAGTGCGTCAACGCCCAGCTGCGCCGCCGCGGGCTGCTGCGCTTCAACGTCTGCGGCCTGCTCAAGGCGCAGGCCGTGCTGCTGTGGCATGCGCTGGCGCACAACCTGCAGCGCATGCTCAGCCTGCAGGCCGCTGCGGCCACCACGGCAGCAGCAGCGGGCTGACAAGGCCGCAGCCCCTTGCCGCAGCATGCGCCGCAACGGCTGCGACCTTGCCCCAGCGTGCAGCGCCTGCGCGCATCGCGCCAACCCTGATGCCGTCTCGACCAAGCCGACGCGCAGCACAGCAAACCGCACCGCGCAGGGCTCCTGCGGCTTGGTGGCACGAAAGTTCAATTCCTTCACAACTTCTCAGGCTCGGACGCTGCATCAGCAGCAGGATCGGTACGGAGGCGGCGGCGTACAGTGCCAGCGCGATCAGCATCGCGAGATCGCCGCGGCGGTAGATCGCCATCAGCGGGTCTGCAGGGCGGGGGCGGTCGTCACGGGGCAACTCCGGGTGGGCCGAAAGGGGAGGGGCGGCGCCGATCCGCGGACCGGCATCGCCCCCTCCCCGCAAGCGCGTCTTCTTCAGATCGGCAAGTGCCGCCGATTTTCTTGACGGCGCCGTGATCAGTGTCAAAGGTTGTCGAGGAAGCTGCGCAGCTTCTCCGAGCGGCTCGGGTGCTTGAGTTTGCGGATCGCCTTGGCCTCGATCTGACGGATGCGCTCGCGCGTGACGTCGAATTGCTTGCCGACCTCCTCCAGCGTGTGGTCGGTGGACATTTCGATGCCGTAGCGCATCCGCAGCACCTTGGCTTCGCGCGGGGTGAGGGTGTCGAGCACTTCCTTGACCACCTCGCGCAGGCCGGCCTGCATGGCCGCATCCACTGGCGCGACGTTGGTGGTGTCTTCGATGAAGTCGCCCAGGTGGCTGTCGTCGTCGTCGCCGATCGGGGTTTCCATGGAGATCGGCTCCTTGGCGATCTTCATGATCTTGCGGATTTTGTCCTCCGGCATGCCCATCTTTTCCGCCAGGATCGAGGCGTCCGGCTCCACGCCGAATTCCTGCAAATGCTGGCGGCTGATGCGATTCATCTTGTTGATCGTCTCGATCATGTGCACCGGGATGCGGATGGTGCGCGCCTGATCGGCGATCGAACGGGTGATGGCCTGCCGGATCCACCAGGTGGCGTAGGTCGAAAACTTGTAACCGCGACGGTATTCAAATTTGTCCACCGCCTTCATCAGGCCGATGTTGCCTTCCTGAATCAAATCGAGGAATTGCAGCCCCCGGTTGGTGTATTTTTTGGCGATTGAAATCACCAGCCGCAGGTTGGCTTCGATCATTTCGCGCTTGGCCTCGCGCGACATGGCTTCGCCGTCGTTCATGCGCTTGTGGATGGCCTTGAGCTCTTCCAGCGGCACCACCACCTGCGCTTGCAAATCGATCAGCTTTTGCTGCAGCTCGTGAATGGCCGGGATGTTGCGCCCGAGCACGGCGCTCCATGGCTTGCCGGCGGCGGCTTGCTGCTCCACCCAGCCCAAGTCCAGCAGGTGCGGCGGAAATTCGGCGGCGAATTTTTCCTGCGGCATGCCGCATTTATCGACGATGATCTTGCGCAGCTCACGCTCGACCTTGCGCACCGTCTCAACCTGCTGGCGCACCGTTTCGCACAGCGTTTCGATGGCTTTGGCGGTGAAGCGGATGCTCATCAGCGTTTCGGTGATGCGCGCCTGCACTTCGCGGTAGCGCGGCGTGCCCCAACCTTCGCTGTCGCCGATGCGATTCAGCTCTTCGTAATGGCTGCGGATGAGGTCGAAACGGCGCAACGCTTCTTGCTTGAGCTCCTCCATTTTGCGCGTCAGCGCCTTGGAGCCGCCCTTGCCGTCGTCGTCGTCCTCATAGTCGTCGAAGTCTTCCTCGGCGACGTAGTCATCGGCTTCGTCGCGGTCGGTGAAGCCATCGACGACGCTGGAAATGATGGTGGCGCCGGCTCGAATGTCGTCGGCCATTTTGAGGATGTCGCGGATGGTGGCCGGCGACTCCGAAATCGCCGCCATCATTTCGTGCAGGCCGCGCTCGATGCGCTTGGCGATTTCGATTTCGCCCTCGCGCGTCAGCAGCTCCACCGAGCCCATTTCGCGCATGTACATGCGCACGGGGTCGGTGGTGCGGCCAAATTCGCTATCGACGGTGGACAGCGCCGCTTCGGCTTCTTCCTCAGCCTCTTCTTCGGTGGTCACGGCGGCTGAGGCGCCGGTCAGCAGCAGCGTCTCGGTGTCGGGGGCTTGCTCGTAAACCGCCACTCCCATGTCGTTGAGCAGCGAAACCACCACTTCCAACGTTTCTTGCTCGACCAATTTGTCGGGCAGGTGGTCGTTGATTTCGGCGTGGGTCAGATAACCGCGCGTTTTGCCCAGCTTGATCAGCGCCTTGAGTTTTTCGCGGCGCAGCTTGGCTTCTTCTTCCGTCAAAACGGTGTCGTCCAGGCCGAATTCCTTCATGAGCGCACGCTCTTTGGCCTTGGACAGCTTCATGCGCAGCGGCTTGGCCTTTTCGGCTGGCTCCGCCTCGGCTGCCTCGATGTCATCGGGCAGCGCCTCGACATCGTCTTCGACCAGTTCCTCGTCCAAGTCGGCCAGATCGGCGTCGGCGAACACGTCCTCGTCGTCGCTGGCCTTGGCCTTGCGCCCGCGCTTGGCGCTGGCTTTGGCGCTGCCTTGGGTCGAGCTGGCGCGGCTGTTGGACGCTTTGCTGCGGCTGCGCGCAGGACGCGCCTGCGCCTGGGATGGGCTCGCCGTCTCGCCGTCGGTCGAGGCGTTGGCGGTGGCCGCAGTGTCCGTACCGACGAGGGTTTGCGGCGCTGGATCGGCGGCGGCGCGAGCCGCTTTGCGGCTGGTGCTGCGCTTGCGCGCGGCGCTGGCCGCAGCCGGCGCAGCAGCTTGGGCTTCGGTTTCGGCGGGGGCGGTTTTCGTGCTACGGTTGCTCACGGCAAACGCTCTCCATTCGGCTCCAAGCCGGTCAAGCAAAGACTAGGGATCCAGGACGCCCGGCCGTCCGACCCTTGAGGGGGCGGACACGGTCGCTCAACCCCTTTGAAGATGGGGCTGGCGAGGCGGCTTTGCAAGCAAAAAGGACACGCATCAAGGGTTCACCCTGACGAAATCGCAGCCGAGCCACCCCGCAACCGCCGGGGCGCAGCGGGGCAGGGCCCATCACGCGGTTGCAGGCGCCAAACGTCCATGGATCGTGACGGGCTGCGCTGGCATGGGCGAAACTCTTCATTATACCGTTTCACCTTTTTCTTGCAGCGCTAAACGTTCAGCCTGAACACGGCGGTAGTGTTGCAACGCCGTGGGGTCATGTTGGCTGCGCGCCAACCATTCGGTTTCTTGAGCTTTGAGGTGTTCGATGCGCAGTCGGCGCAACAGTTCGCGCAGCTCGTGTCGCAGCTCGGACAGCTCGGGGGCATCCTCGGCTGGGCGGGCCAGGGCCCAGGCGCTATCGTAAAGCGCCAGCGCCAAGGCTTCGAAGGGCTGGCCGCGCAGCCCCTCGCGCAGCACCGCCCAGGGCTGAGCGCCGTGCTCCAGCCACTGGGCTTCCAACCAGGCAAACAGCGGGCCGTGCGGCGGCGGCTGCTGCGCCAGCAAGGCGTGGTCGTCGGCGGTGAGCCACTCCCACGCTTGCGGCGTGGTTAGCACCAGCCGGGCGATGCGGTCGTTGCGATTTAGCCAGCCCCGCGCGGCGCGTTGCGCCTGCGCCGTGCGGGGGCCGGACGGCGGCAGCGGGCTTGCCTGCGCCCCTGGGGCCGTGGCGCGGGGCGCAGTGGGCGCGGGCGTCCACGCGGCAGTGGCGGCGCGCCCCGCCCCCGGCGGGAGCGATGAGCGGCCGGCGGGCCCCGATCCGCGCGCGGTGGGCTGGGCATCATCCCAGAGCTGTTGCAATTCGCGCACGTCCAGCCCGGCCAAATCGGCCAGCTCATGCAGGAGCTGGCGCTTCAGCGCCCCTTCGGGCAGCGCCTGCCACAATGGGCGCGCCTGCGCGGTGGCGCGCGCGCGGCCTTCGGCGGTGGCCAGGTCGCAGCCTTGGGCGGCCACCTCCAGCACGAAGCGGCTCAGCGGTGTGGCCTCAGCCAACGCGGCGGTCATGGCCTGCGCGCCGTGGGCGCGGATGAAACTGTCAGGGTCATGCTCGGGGGGCAGAAAGAGAAAACGAAAACGCCGCGTGTCGCTGGCCCAGGGCAGGGCTGCGCTGAGCGCCCGCTGCGCGGCGCGCCGTCCGGCGGCGTCGCCGTCGAAGGCAAACACCACGTCGTCGGTGAAGCGCAGCAGCTTGCGCACGTGCTGCGGCGTGCAGGCGGTGCCCAGGGTGGCCACGGCGTGACCCAGGCCCAGCTGCGCCAGCGCCACTACGTCCATGTAGCCCTCCACCACCAGCGCGCAGCCGGCCTGGCGGATGGCGCTGCGGGCCTCATAGAGGCCGTAGAGTTCCTCGCCTTTGTGAAACAGAGGGGTTTCCGGCGAGTTGAGGTATTTGGGCTCGCCGCCGTCGAGCACGCGTCCGCCAAAGCCGATTACGTCGCCTTTGACGTTGCGGATCGGAAACATGATGCGGTCGCGAAAGCGGTCGTGGCGTCGCCCCTGCTCGCCGTCACCCTCGATGACCAGGCCGCATTCGACCAGCCGGGCATCCGAATAGTCGGCAAACACGGTGGACAAAAACCGCCATTGCGCCGGGGCGTAGCCCAGGCCGTAGGTTTTGGCGATTTCGCCGGTGAGGCCGCGGCTTTTGAGATAGTCGATGGCGCGCGGGCTGGCCTTGAGCTGCGCGCGGTAGGCGCGCGCGGCTTGGGCCATCAGCTCGGTCAGTGACTGTTGCGCACGCCGCAGGGCCGCTTCGCGAGCCCGTTCTTGAGGAGAGCGTTCGTCTTGCGGCACCGTCAGCCCGAGCTGGGCGGCCAAATCGTGCACCGCCTCGCGGAAGGTGGCGCCGGTGTGCGCCATCAGGAAATCAATCGCGTTGCCGTGCGCGCCGCAGCCGAAGCAGTGGTAGAACTGTTTGCTCGGGCTGACCGTAAAAGAAGGGGTCTTTTCCTGGTGAAAGGGGCACAGCCCCAAGTAGTTGGCGCCGCTTTTGCGCAGCGCCACGTGGCGCCCGATGACCTCCACCACATCGGTGCGCGCCAGCAACTCCTGAAGGAACGATGGCGGGATGCTCACACCCGCATTGTCCGGCATGACGCCGCAAGCCGCCGCGTGCCGGCGCCAAGCTCAGGCCGGTGGCGTCGGCTGCGCGCGCGCCAGCGCTTCGAATTGCCCCACCGGCATGGGGCGTCCGTAGCGGTAGCCCTGCAGTCCATGGCAGCCGTGGTGCAGCAGGTAGCGCTCCTGATCTTCGGTTTCCACCCCTTCGGCCAACACCTGCATTTGAAGTTGGCGTCCGAGCGCGATGATGGTGGTGATGATGGCTTCATCCTGACGGCTGTGCTGGCCCAGACGCGCCACAAACCGTTGGTCGATTTTGATGGTGTCAAACGGCAGCTCGGCCAGATACGCCAGCGAGGAGTATCCGGTGCCGAAATCGTCCAGCGCCAGCGACACGCCCAGCGCGTCCAGCGCCTGCAGCGTGCGGCGTGCGGCCTCCAGGTCGCCGAGAAAGACCGATTCGGTGATTTCCAACTCCAACAGTTGGGGTGGGATGCGGTGTTGCTCGATGACCTGTCGCACGTGTTCGGCCAGCTGAGGATCGCGGAACTGGCGGGCGCTAACGTTGACCGACAGGCGCAGCCCCGCCAGCGCTGCCTCACTTTGCCAGCGCTGCAACAAGGCGGCAGCCTGCTGCAAGACCGCGTTGCCCAGCGGCACGATCAGGCCGGTTTCTTCGGCCAGTGGAATAAACGACCCGGGCGCCATCAGGGTGCCGTCTTCACGCGGCCAGCGCACCAGCGCTTCGGCGCCCAGCAGCCGCCCGCCCGCGTCCACCTGGGGCTGCAGGTAGAGCTGCAAGGCGCCGGTGTCGATCGCCCGCGCCAGCTCCAGTTGCAGCTGGTGACGCTGGCGCACCGCGGCTTCCATCTCGGGGTCGAAGAAAGCCACGCCATTGCGCCCGGCCTGCTTGACGCTATACATGGCCAGATCGGCGGCCTTGAGCAGCTCTGTGGCTTCGACCGGGGCGTCGCCGTAGAGCGCGATGCCGATGCTGAGCGTCAACGCCAGCTGGCGGTCTTGATGCAGCACGGGTTGGCGCAGCGCGGCGGCCAGCTTGTCCGCCACAACGCGCGCAGCCAGCGCCGCTTCGTCTCGGCATGTCCAGGAGGGCGGCAGCAGCACCAGGAATTCGTCGCCGCCCAAACGCCCGGGGGTGTCTTGCTCGCGCAGGGTGGCGCGGAGGCGCTCGCCCAGCGCGCGCAGCACGGCGTCACCCACGTCATGGCCGTGCGTGTCGTTGATGGTTTTGAAATGATCCAGATCCAAAAACAGCAGCGCGCCCCAGCGAGCGCTGCGGCGCGCCTGGTGCACGGCTTGCTGCAGCCGATCCAGCAGCAAGCGGCGGTTGGCCAGCCCGGTCAGCGGGTCGAAAAAGGCCAGATTTTCGATCTGCGCCTCGGCCTGTTTGCGCCAGCTGATGTCGGCGAAGATCGCCACATAGTGGCGCACCTGGCCGTGGGCGTCGGTGACGGCGCTGATGGTGAGCCATTCGGGGTAAATGCCGCCGTCTTTGCGGCGGTTCCAGATTTCGCCCTCCCAGTAACCGCGCTCGGCAAGCGCTTGCCACATGGCGCGGTAAAACGCCGTGTCTTGCCGGCCCGAGCGCAGCAGCTCGCCTGGCGTGCGGCCCAGGGCCTCGCTGGCTGTGTAACCCGTGATAGCCTGAAACGCCTGATTGACCCGCACGATGCGGCCCGCCGCGTCGGTGATCAGCACGCCCTGGCTGCTTTCAAAGGTCTTGGCGGTGATGGCCAGCTCCTCCAGCAAGGCCGACTTGTCGCGCAGCGCCTGGCGCACACGGCGTCGTTGCGCCCCCAGCACCGCCACCCCGATGAGCAGCGCCAGCATCCCCGCGGTGGCGGCGGCCAGCGCGGCGGCGTGGCGCTCCAAGGTTTCGCGCCAAGTCAGTTGCGGCACGCCAAAGGGGCGCACGCGCAGCTCACGCAGCACCAGCTCCACCGCGGCGTAGTTTTGCGGCGGCACGAAGCCGGCCAGCTCCCCCTGCTGCAGCGCGGGGTCGTCGTGCAGTTGCAGCAGGGCCAACATCAGCAGGCGCCGGGTATCGTCGTCCACGCTGGGCAAGACCGCCACCGGCCACTCGGGCACCAAGGGGGTGCTCACCGCCACCGGGTAGCCAGGCAAGGTCTGCGGCTGCAGCACACGCAACTGGCCCGCCGGAATGCGGCCACTGGCTTGCAGGGCTTCGAGCACGCCGTCGCGCACGAAACCCGCCTCCACTTGGCCGTGCAGCACCGCCAGCACCACGTTGTCTTGCGGCATGCCGATGCGCACCCATTCGATGTCGTCGTCGGCCAGGCCGCGGCGACGCAGCTCAAAGCGCTGCAGGTGCCAGCCGGCCAAGGATTCCTCGTGCGGCACCCCGACGCGCCGACGGCGCAAATCTTCCCAGCGCTGCAGCGTGCTGTCGGCGCGCACGACCACCGTGCCGCCAAAGGCTTCGGTGACGACGCCGTTGCGGCGCCGCCACACCGTGGCCAGCGCGTTGCTTAGG
This sequence comes from Tepidimonas alkaliphilus, assembly GCF_007556595.1. GTDB lineage: Bacteria > Pseudomonadota > Gammaproteobacteria > Burkholderiales > Burkholderiaceae_C > Tepidimonas > Tepidimonas alkaliphila. The sequence continues at coordinate 39,244 of NZ_VJNB01000005.1, read as the reverse complement.
CCCTCGCTGTAGCGCAGCGCCACGTAATGGCCAGGGTTGGTGATGACCACGTCCAGCTCGCGCGCCCGCACCGCCGCATCCAGCGCCGGAAAATCCAGGATCCGAGCTTGTAACCGAAGGTTCGGCAGCCGGCGCTGCAACGCTTGCAGCACGGCCGCCCAGGCGCGCTCTTCCACCTCCCGCGGGCGGTAGGCCAGCACGCCGATGCGCAGCTCGTCGGGGTCGGCGCGGGCGGCGCGCGGCGTCAGACCCAGCAGTGTCCAGGCGCAGGTCGCGGCGAGGGCGAACATTGCCCGGCGGGGCAGCGTCGCGCGGTTCATGGCGGATCCTGCGCCGGCAGCGCGTCGGGGCTGATCAGCTCGGGGGCGACCCGGGGATGGGGCAGCAAGCCAACACCGAACAGAAAGCGGGCCAACGATTCGGCGGCTTGCTGCAGCGGCGCGGGGTGGCCCATCAGCCAATGGCGGTTGTCGTGCCAGCGCGTCAGGCGCAACCCGCGAAACGTGGCCATCACTTGCGCGGGCGCCACCCCGAGCCAGGGAGCCAGCCGCAGGCGCGCATCCACCGGCAGCTTCAGCAAGTGGCTCTGGGCCTGGAACGTGTGTCGCAGCAAGCGGCGCAGCGCGCGCGGCTGGCGCCGCAACGCGCCGGTGTGCGCTGCCAGCACGTCGGCAATCGGACGCTGCGCCGGCAACTGGCTGCTGTCAAACAACCGCCGCGCTCCCAGCGCTCGCAGCCGGGTGGCCACGGGTTCGTAGGTGACGAGCAGATCGACCGAGCCGTCCATGAAAGCGCGTTCGTGCTCGTCTGGCCGCACCGTCAGCATCTGCACGTCGTGCACGCCAAGATCGGCGTACTCCAGCCAGCTCAGGGCCATCAATTCGCCGAGCGCGCCGGCCTCACGACCGAGGCGGGCGCCACGCCAGCGCGCTGGATGCTCAAAGCCTGCTCGCGCCAGCACCACATCTGCGCCGTGCGAAAGGTTGAGCAGGCCCACCACGCGCAGTGCCAGCCCCTGAGCGTGCGCCAGCAGCACTTCATCCAGCGTTAACGCGGCCACTTGCGCCCGACCTTCAGCCAGCGCGGCGTGCGACGCGGTGGCTGAAGCTGTGGGCAAGCTGCGCAGTTGCCCGTCGTCCCACCAGCCTAGGCTGTCGGCCAGATGCAGCGGCGCATAGCCGGGCCAGGGGTGGTAGGCCACGGTCAGCGCCGGCTCGCGCCCGCAGCCCGACAGGGCTGCAGCCAACCCCGCCGCGCTACCCCCGAGGGCCACGCAGCGCAGCCAGGCGCGCCGCTGGAGGTTCATGCTTGCATCACGCGGTTTTTGCCGGCTCGCTTGGCGCGGTACATCGCCTGGTCCGCGCGCGCGATGGCGTTGGCCACCGGCTCGCCGGGGCGCAATTCGGTCACGCCAGCGCTGAACGTGATCAGCACCGGCTGCTCGCCGTGCAGGAAGAGGTGGGCGCTGAGGTCGCGCTGCAGGCGCTGCACCACCGCGGCAGCTTCATCCGGCGTGGTGTCGGGCAGCACGATGATGAATTCTTCGCCCCCGTAGCGGCCAACGGTGTCCTGAGGCCGCAGGCTGCGCCGCGCCACGTCGGCCAAATGCTTCAGCGCCGCATCCCCGGCCAGGTGTCCCAAGGTGTCATTGAGGCGCTTGAAATCATCCACATCCAATAGCGCGATGCAGACACGCGTGCCGGTGCGCTCGGCGCGGTGGGTTTCGCGGTCGATGGCGTTTTCCAGCCCCTTGCGGTTGAGCACCCCGGTCAGCAGGTCGTGCGTGACCAGCTCAGCCATCTGATCCAACTCGCGCCGCAGCCGCTGAACCTCGGCTTCGGCGCGGTCGGCGCGATCGCGCAGCTCGGTCAGCTCAGCCACCACGCGCTGCGTGTCGGTGGCAAAGGCGCGGGCGGTTTGGATGGCATCCTGCACCACCGGAGCCATGTCGGCCAGGCTCTGGGCGCGCTCCAGCGCCTGCGCGCAAGCTTCAAATTTGGCTTGATACTGACCGGTGCTGACGGCGGTTTGCGCCAGCCGCTCCAGAAAAGTAGCCAAAGTCTGGCGCATCAGCTCCTGCGCCCGCACTGTTTGTTCGCGCGCCTCGGCCTGCTTGACGATCACGTCTTTGAGCCGGGCTTGCAAATCTTCCAGCCGGCGCTGCGACAGCGGCGGTTGGGCGGCTTGCACCAAGGCTTGCAGCTGCTGGCGCAGCCAGGGGTTGTCGGGGCTGATGGCGTCGATGTGCTCCAACACCTGCCGCAGCAGACCCAGCAGCGCCTCACGCACGCCGAGCTGCTCATCCACCCCGAAGGAGAGCCGGAATGCGTAGTCGGCCAGCATGCGGCGCAGGGTGGGGGCGTGATGCTGCTCCAGCCGCAGGTAGCGCACCAGCTCTTCGCCCATTTCGCGCAGGCGGGCATCATCGGCAGCCACTAAAGGCAGCGTCAAGTCGATGACGCGCGCAGCGGGCTCGGCGATGTCGGGGCTGATCGGGATCGAGGCTGCCTTTTCGTCGGCATGGGGCGCGGGCTCGGCAGAGTCGGGCGGCTGCGCCGTTGCAGGGGGCGTCGCACTTGGAGGAGGGGGGGACGAGGCGGCGCCGAGGTGTTGCACCAGCAGTTTTTCGAGATCGTCCCAACTGTGGCGCGTCACCGCCCGGTTGAACAACGTTTTGAAGCGCAGTTGGGCTGGCGTGCGCTCCGGCAACGCTTGGCCGATTTGGCGCAGCTGCGCCAAAGGGAAGGGCTGCAGCGGGCGCGTGCCGGCCACCTCGTGGTAGGCGGCCTGGAAGTTGTCGGGCGTGGGCGGCAGCCGTCGCGCCGCCAGCAGGCGTACCGCTTCGCGCGCAATTTCTTGAGGGGTGGAGGCCGGGCTGCCCATACGCAAAAGTATAGGTCGCCGCTAACGGGCCGTCGGCTGCCACGGCGCTGGCCAAGCTGGGTCAATCGCACGCTGCCGCTGCGGCGTAGGCTGGATCAGCGCGGCGGCAGGCGGATCGCGCCGTCCAGTCGGATGACTTCGCCGTTGAGCATGTCATTTTCAATGATGTGCTCAACCAGCCGGGCAAAATCCTCGGGCCGACCGAGGCGAGAGGGAAACGGCACTGAGGCCGCCAGCGCTTCTTGCACGCTTGGGGGCATCCCGAACAACATCGGCGTGCCAAAGATGCCGGGGGCGATCGTCATGTTGCGGATGCCAACCTGCGCCAGGTCGCGCGCGATCGGCAGCGTCATGCTCACCACGCCGCCTTTGGAGGCGCTGTAGGCGGCCTGGCCAATCTGGCCTTCAAAGGCCGCCACCGAGGCGGTGGAGACGATCACGCCACGCTCGCCGGTGGGCTCGGGTTCGTTGACGCTCATGGCCGCTGCGGCCAGCCGGATCATGTTGAAGGTGCCGATGAGGTTGACCTGAATCACTTTGCTGAACAGCGCCAGGTCATGCGGGCCGCTCTTGCCAACGGTGCGCTGCGCCGGCGCGATGCCGGCGCAGTTGACCAGGCCCACGAGCTTGCCCTGCGTCAGCGCCTGATCCACCGCGTTTTGGGCGTCCGCTTCGGTCGTGACGTCGCAGCGCACGAAGGTGGCGCCGATTTCGGCGGCCACGGCGCGACCACGTTCTTCTTGCAAGTCGGCGATGACGACGCGACCGCCCTGCGCGGCCAGCCTGCGCGCCGTGCCTTCGCCAAGGCCGGAGGCGCCGCCGGTGACGATGAAGACCTTGCCAGCAATGTCCATCGAGAGCTCCTCGAATAAGCTGTGACTTGACGTTAACGTCAACGTCAATCATAGGCGCAAAAAAAGCGCCGGCCTTGAGAGCGCGGCGCCAAGCACCCTTGCGGGCACTCTGCCAGGAGAGTCGTGGACGACGTCGGCGCAATCGGTTCAGGGATAGCCGACGCGATCAAGCATTTGCTGCACTTTGGGCAAGTTGCGCGCCACCACGTTCAACGGAATGGTGTCGGCCTTGAAGCGCTCGCCGCCGATGGCGCGCAGCGCGGGGTTGTCCACCTTGACGCCGCGCGCGGCGGGGTATTCGTTGTTGCCGTTGGCGAAATATTCTTGCGCCTGCGGGCTGGCCAGGAATTCCATGAAGGCGATGGCGGCGTCCAGGTTTTTGGCGTGGCGCGCCACCGCCGCGCCCGCGATGTTGACGTGCGTGCCGGTGGTGGCCTGGTTGGGGAAGACCACGCGCACGCGCTCGATCACGCGGCGGTCCTCCGGTTTGTCGGACTTGACCAAACGCGCCAGGTAGTAGCTGTTGGTCAGCGCCACCCCGCATTCACCGCTGGCCACGGCGCGGATCTGGTCAGTGTCGCCCCCTTTGGGCGGACGCGCCATGTTGGCCACCAGGCCGGCCAGCCATTGTTGGCCTTTTTCGTCGCCCAGCCGTTCCACCACGGTGGCAAACAGCGAAAGGTTGTAGGGATGCGAGCCGCTGCGCGTGCACAGCAGCCCTTTAAGCTTGGGGTCGGCCAATTGCTCGTAGGTGGCCACGTCCTCGGCTTTGACGCGCAGCGGGTCATAGACAATAACCCGGGCCCGGGTTGAAAAGCCGGTCCAGGTCACGCCGTCAGGCGTCGGGGCCGCTCGTAGCTCAGGGGGAATGGCCGCATCGAGTTTGGGCGATTTGATAGGGCGGAACAGCCCTTCAGCGTCGGCGCGCGCCATGCGCGCGGCATCCACCAGCAGCACCACGTCGGCGGGGGAGGCGGCGCCCTCGGCCCGCAGACGAGCGATGACGCCGTTGTCGTCGCTGTCCACCCGCTGCACCCGGATGCCGGTGGCTTGGGTGAACGCAGCGTAGAGCTGCTCATCCCCGGGATAATGGCGAGCCGAATAGACGTGCAAAACCTTGTCTTGAGCGTAGGTGAGCGGCGTGGCCAACGCGATCGTGGCCAGCAAGCCGCAGGTCAGGCGGCGGGTTAACCTGAAGGTGCCGTTGAAAGGCATGGGTGGAACTCCTCGTGCAGATGTCATGTCAAGGTCGGCGCAACGGCGCAGAGGGGGGCGTTTCATCCATGGCGTAGGGTGAACTTGCTTCATGCACCGTGACCGCTATATCCTACCACAAACGAGAATGATTTTTATTATGGAGAGGAGTGACCGGATGTTGTCATTCCCCGACCATGTCGGTCGTCGCCGTGTCCTGAGCTGGTCCGTGAGCGCAATGGGAGCGGCGCTGTTGGCCGGCTGTGCAGGGCCCCCGCCCGTGGCGCCGCCCGCGGTGGACACCACGCCGCTGCCGACGCCGACGCGTCCGCCCCGGCTGGGGTTGGCGCTCGGGGGCGGCGCAGCGCGCGGCTTTGCCCACGTCGGGGTGATCCAGGTGTTGGAGCGCGCCGGCATTCGGCCGGATGCGGTGGCGGGCACCTCCGCCGGCAGCCTGGTGGCGGCGCTGTATGCGCACGGCATGGACGGCGCGCAGCTGGAGCGCGCCGCGCTGGAAATGGAGGAGGCCACGATCGCCGACTGGACGGTGCCGCTGTTCAACCGCGGCCTGCTGCGCGGCGAGGCGCTGGCGCGCTACGTGCACCGCATGGTGCAAGGGCGGCTGATCGAGCAGGCGACGCTGCCGCTGGGCATCTTGGCCACCGACCTGGCCAGCGGACAGGGCGTGTTGTTTCGCCGCGGCGACACCGCCACCGCGGTGCGCGCCTCCAGCGCCGTGCCTGGCGTGTTTTCGCCTGTGACGATCGGCGGGCGCGCCTATGTCGATGGCGGGCTGGTGGCGCCGGTGCCGGTGGAGCAGGCGCGCGAGATGGGCGCGGAGCTGGTGCTGGCGGTGGACATCTCCAGCCCCGCCGAGCCGCTGGCGCAGACCGACCCGGTGCGCGTGCTGCTGCAGACCTTCACGATCATGGGGCAGACCATCAACCGCCACGTGCTGGCGCGCGCGGACGTGCTGGTGCGTCCGGCGCTGGACGGCATTGGCAGCGCCGACTTTGCGGCCCGCCAGCGCAGCATCGCGGCGGGCCGCGCGGCGATGGAGGCGGCCTTGCCGCGCCTGCGCCAGCAGTTGCAGGCGCGCCGCGTGCCGCTGTCCAGCTAAAAAAGCCCCCGAGCCTTGCGGGCCGGGGGCCAAGGGTCCCTGAAAGTTCAGGACTCGAAGAGACCCGAGGAGACAACTGGGAAGCAACGGGAAGGCATCACCCGCTGCGGCGCCCCGCACGCGCGCGGCTGCCGGCTTGCGGTGCGATAGCCTGCGCCAAATCGGTGGCCGCTTGGTGAACTTGTTCGGAGGCTGCCTCGGCTTGGCGCTCGGCCAAATCGGCAGCCTGACGCAGCGCCTGTTGGACGGCGGCCACGGCCTGGGTGGCGGCCTGCACGGTGTGCCGCAAGGTTTCTACCGCCGGCTCGGTGCCGGCGGGCGCGTTGCGGGCCACATTTTCGACCACGGCTTGCAATTTGGCCTGAGCCTGAGCCGATTGCTCTTCGGCCGCCTGGGCCAAGGCGCCGCCAGTGTCTTGCACGATTTGCATTAGCCGCCGGCTGTAGTCCAGCGTTTTTTCGGCCAGCGGCTGGATCAATGCGGCCTGTTGTTGCAGCAGTTGCTGCGCATCGCGCACCGACAGCAGCGCCTGCGTTTGATCCGCCGCGTCGCGCAGCGCGGCGCGGGTGGCTTGCAGGTTGAGTTCCACCAGCTTTTCCACCCCTTCCAGCGCCTGGCGCGTCAGGCCAAAAAGCGTTTCCGCATGCGCTTTGTGCACGGCGGCCAGTTGTTCGGGGGTGAGCATGGCGTCCTCCTGAAATGCCTTTGCTGCGGCGCAGCATTTGACTCATTATAAAAGTTGTCACGATTTTGGCAAGCCCACCGGGTGCAAGCGGCTTTGGCACACTGGCGGCGATGCTGGTGTTTTACGCTACCGAGTTCGTGCTTCCGTTGCCGCCGGGCCATCGTTTCCCGATGGAAAAGTATCGGTTGCTGCGCGACGCGCTGGCCGCCGATGCCGCCTTTCGGCTGCGGCAGGCTTTGCCGGCCAGCGACGGCGAGCTGGCGCTGGCGCACACGCCGGCCTACATCGAGGCGGTGCAGCAGGGCACGCTGCCCGCGGCGGCGCAGCGCGAAATCGGCTTTCCGTGGAGCCCGGCGATGGTGGAGCGCGCGCGCCGCTCGGTCGGCGCCACCGTGCAGGCGGCGCGCGCCGCGCTGCTGGATGCCGAGGGGGTGGCGGCCAACATCGCCGGCGGCACGCACCACGCCTACGCGGACAAGGGCGGGGGCTTTTGCGTCTTCAACGACGCGGCGGTGGCCGCGCGCCTGATGCAGGCCGAGTGGGCGCGCCGCAGCCCGGCGGCGCGCGCGCGCACGCTGCGGGTGGCCATCATTGACCTCGACGTGCACCAGGGCAACGGCACCGCGCGCATCTTCCGCGACGACCCGACGGTGTTCACGCTGTCGCTGCACGGGGCGCGCAACTTTCCGTTCCGCAAAGAGCCAAGCGACCTCGACGTCGAGCTGCCGGACGGCTGCGGCGACGACGACTACCTGACGGCGCTGGAGCAGGCGCTGCAGGAGCTGGAGCGCCGCTTCGAGCCGGATCTGGCGCTCTACCTGGCCGGGGCCGACCCGCACGAGGGCGACCGGCTCGGGCGGCTGAAGCTGACCGACGACGGCATGGAGGCGCGCGACCGGCGCGTGTTCGAATGGCTTTGGCAGCGCCGCGTGCCGGTGGCGATGGCCATGGCCGGCGGCTACGGTCACGACATCGCCACCACGGTGCGCGTGCAGCGGCGCACCTTTGCGGTGGCGCTGGACTATTGGCGGCGCTGGCGCGCGCAACGCGCAAGCCGGCCCGCGGCAAGCCCAGCGTCGCCGGCGTGATGCGGCCTGCCCGCATGAGAGTGGCAGAATGCCCAAGCTGGGGCGCTTGCCGCCTGGCGGGCTTGCAGCCAGGGAGCCGGGGCTGATCGTTGCGTCGCCCATCCTGCAGTGCTGTGGCCGTGGCGCCATCAAAAGCTTGGGTCATGGAGGGTTCATGATGGCCGATTCCGCTTGGACGACTTTGCCGCCGTTGGAGCTGGATCCGCTGCGCGCCGAGCGGCGCGCGCTCGACCCGACGCAGGTGGAGGCGGCGATCGTCTCGCGCCGCTCGGTGCGGGCGTTCCGCCCCGACCCGGTGCCGCGCGCGCTGCTGCAGCGCCTGCTGGCGGTGGCCGCGCGCGCGCCCTCGGGCACCAACACCCAGCCTTGGAAGGTCTACGTGCTGCAGGGCCGCGCGCGCGACGCGCTGTGCGAGCAGGTGTGCGCCGCGCACGACGCCATCCGCGCCAATCCGGCGCTGGCCGCCGAGTATCAGGAGCCGTACGACTACTATCCCAGCCGGTGGGTCAGCCCTTACCTCGACCGCCGGCGCGAAAACGGCTGGGGCCTCTACGGGCTGCTCGGCATCGGCAAGGGCGACAAGGACAGGATGCACGCGCAGCACCAGCGCAACTTCCGCTTCTTCGACGCGCCGGTGGGGCTGATGGTGACGATCGACCGCGTGATGGGGCGCGGCTCGCTGGTGGACACCGGCATGTTCCTGCAGAACCTGATGATCGTGGCACGGGCGCACGGGCTGCACACCTGCCCGCAGGCGGCGTGGAACCACTACGCGCGCATCATCCTGCCGCACATCGGCGCCTCGGATGACGAGCTGCTGGTGTGCGGCATGGCGCTGGGCTGGGCCGACGAGGACGCGCCGGTCAACCGTTTCGTGACGCCGCGCGAGCCGCTGGAGCGCTTCGTGCGCTGGGTCGAGTGAGGGCCGCGCACGCGGCAGGACCTAGGAGGAACGGGCGATGGCGGAGCAGGCGGGGAACGTGCGGCCGGCGGTGCTGGTGGCGCGGCGCATCTTTGCGGAAACGGTGGAGCGGCTGCGCGCGCACTTCGACGTCGAGACCAACGACGCCGACGACGAGTGGTCGCAGGAGGAGCTGATCCGCCGCCTGCAGGGCAAGGACGGCGCGCTGCTGACCGGCACGCAGCGGGTGGATGCGCCGCTGCTCGAGGCCTGTCCGCGGCTGCGCATCGTCGCCAACATGACGGTGGGCTACAACAATTTCGACGTCGCGGCGCTGGATGCCGCCGGCGTCGTCGGCACCCACGCGCCGGACGTGCTGACCGAGACGACGGCGGACTTCGGCTTTGCGCTGCTGCTGGCGGCGGCGCGGCGGCTGACCGAGAGCGAGCGCTTCCTGCGCGCCGGCCAGTGGCGGCGCTGGAGCGTGGACCTGTTCGCCGGGGCCGAGGTGCACGGCACGACGCTGGGCATCCTCGGCATGGGCCGCATCGGGCAGGCGATCGCGCGCCGCGGCGCGCACGGCTTCGGCATGCGCGTGCTGTATCACAACCGGCGCCGGCTGGATGCGGCCACCGAGGCGGCCTGCCGTGCCACCTGGGTGGACAAGGACACGCTGCTGCGCGAGTCCGACCACCTGGTGCTGGTGCTGCCGTACACGCCCGAGAACCATCACATCATCGGCGCGGCGGAACTGGCGCGCATGAAGCCGACCGCGGTGCTGGTCAATCTCGCGCGCGGCGGCATCGTCGACGACGCCGCGCTGGCCGAGGCGCTGCGGCAGCGGCGCATCGCCGCCGCCGGGCTGGACGTGTTCGAAGGCGAGCCCCACGTCCACCCTGGGCTGCTGGAGGTGCCCAACGTGGTGCTGACGCCGCACATCGCCAGCGCCACGGTGCCGACGCGGCGCGCGATGGCCGATCTGGCGGCGGACAACCTGATCGCCTTCCTGACGCAGGGGCGGGCGCTGACGCCGGTGAACCACCCGCCGCGGCGGCGCGGCTGAAAGCCGGGAACTTGGCCGTTGTTGTTGGAATCGCACGGCAGGCGGGGGCATGGCGTGAGCGGAGGAGCGCGACGCGGGCCGACCCTCCACAATTGTCGATTCCCTATTCTTCCAACCATGGCCCCATCGATGCAAGCCGTTGGCGGTGAAGGCATGAGTGTGGCGGCGCGGGCGGCTTTCGTCGCGCTGCCGGCGGCGGCGCTGGCCGCGCTGCTCGTGCTGCTGTCGGCGCACGAGCTGCCGCTGCGCTTGAGCTGGCCGTGGGTGCCGGCGGCGGGCATCGAGCTGGCGTTCCTCGTCGATGGGCTGGCGGCGCTGATGCTGTTGATGATCACCGGCATCGGCACGGCGGTGTTCGTCTATGCCGGCGGCTACCTGGCCGGGCACCCGCAGCAGGCGCGGCTCTATGCGCTGCTGACGGTGTTCATGGTGGCGATGATCGGCTGCGTCACCGCCGACAACCTGTTCACGCTGTTCGTGTTCTGGGAGATCACGAGCCTCGTGTCGTTCCTGCTGGTCGGCTTCGACCATGAGCAGGCCGCAAGCCGCCGCTCGGCGCAGCAGGCGCTGCTGGTGACCGGCACCGGCGGGCTGGCGCTGCTGGCCGGCTTCATCCTGCTGGCGCAGGCGGCCGGCACCAGCTCGATCAGCTCGTTGATTGACATCGTGCCGCAGCTGCCGGCCAGCCCTGCGCTGGTGGCGGCGCTGCTGCTGATCTTCGCCGGCGCCTTCACCAAGAGCGCGCAGTGGCCGTTTCACTTCTGGCTGCCCAACGCGATGGCGGCGCCGACGCCGGTGTCGGCCTACCTGCATTCGGCGACGATGGTCAAGCTCGGCGTCTACCTGCTGGCGCGGCTCGACCCGGCGTTCGGCCACTGGGAGCTGTGGGAGTGGACGCTGAAGGCGGTGGGGTCGCTGACCGCCGCCTGGGGCATGGTGCTGGCGCTGCGCGAGCGCGACCTCAAGCGCATCCTGGCCTGGTCCACGGTGGCCACGCTCGGCACGCTGGTGGTGCTGGTGGGGCTGCGCGGCGAGGGCGCGACGATCGCGGTGGGCGCGCTGCTGCTGGCGCACGCGCTGTACAAGGCGCCGCTGTTCTTCGTCGCCGGCAACGTCGACCACGGCACCGGCACGCGCGTGATCGACCGCCTGGGCAACCTGCGCCACGCGATGCCGTGGACGGCGGCGGCGGCGCTGCTGGCCGGCGCCTCGATGGCCGGCATGCCGATGTCGTTCGGCTACATCGCCAAGGACGCGATCCTGGCGGCCAAGGAGGCCGGCGAAGCGGCGCTGTTCGCGCGCGCGGCCCACACGGTGTTTGGCGCCATTGCGGTGGCGGTGGCGGCGGTGGCGGCGATCCGCGTGTTCTGGCGCCACCCCGGCGCCAACGAGACGCCGCCGGCGCACGAGGGCGGGCCGGCGCTGGTGCTGCCGCCGCTGGTGCTGGCGCTGCTGGGTATCGTGCTCGGGGTGTTCCCGTTCGTCGTGCAGGATCTGATCGCCGAGGCGTCGGTGGCGATGACGCCGGGCGCCGAGGCGGTGGCGCTGGCCCTGGCGCTGGAGGCCGGCCCGGCGCTCGTGTCGGTCGCGGTGACGCTGGCGGTGGGGCTGACGGTGTTCGCGTTCTGGGACCCGCTGCACCGCGCGCTGGAGTGGCTGGGGGCGCGGCTGGCGCCGCTGGCGATGGCGGCGCACTACGAGCGCGCCCTGCGCGCGATCCCGCGGCTGGCGGCGCTCGTCACGCGCGCGCTGCAGCACGGCGCGCTGCCGGGCTACGTCGGGCTGATGGTGGCCGTCGTCGTGCTGGCGCTCGTGGTGGTGGGGGTGAGCATCACCGCAGGCTGGGCGTGGCCGGCGGCCTCCCTGCCGAGTCTCGGGCTGCTGGCCGGGGCGCTGCTGGTGGCGGCCGGGGCGCTCTTGGCGCTGCCGCAGCGCGACCGCCTGGTGCTGTTGCTGGCCGCGGGGCTGACGGGCTACGGCAGCGCGCTCGTGTTCCTGTTCGCCGGCGCGCCGGACGTGGCGTTGACGCAGTTCGTCGTCGAGTCGGTGTTCGTCGTCGTGGCGGCCTCGGTGCTGATGAAGCTGCGCCTGCGTGGCTACGGGGCGGGGCTGGTGGACGACGGGCCGCGGGCGTGGCGCGCGCTGCTGGCGCTGGCCGCGGGGGTGGGCGCGGCGGCGTGGCTGCTGCTGTCGGCGGCCACACCGTTCGATGCGGCGCTGTCGGACTTCTTCGGCACGCGCAGCGTGCCCGAGGCGCACGGGCGCAACGTCGTCAACGTGATCCTGGTGGACTTCCGCGCGCTGGATACGCTGGGCGAGATCTCGGTGGTGATGCTGTCGCTGCTGGCGGCGTGGCCGCTGCTGCAGGCGCTGGCGCGCCAGCGCGACTGGGGCGCGCGCCGCGCGGCGCCGGCGCGGGAGGAGCCGCGATGAACCGCCGCTCGCCGATGCTGGAGGTGGTGGCCGGGCCGCTCTACGTTCTGATCGTGGCGGCGTCGCTGTGGGTGCTGCTGCGCGGGCACAACGAGCCGGGCGGCGGCTTCATCGGCGGGCTGGTGGCGGCCAGCGCCTCGGTGCTGTGGGCGGTGGCGCGCGGCACCGTGGCGGCGCGGCGGCGCCTGCCGCTGCGCTCGCCGCAGGCGCTGGCGGCGGCGGGCGTGGCGCTGGCGCTGCTGTCGGGGCTGCCGGCGGGGTGGCTCGGCCTGCCGTACCTGACGCACCTGTGGGCCAGCCTGCCGGGCGGCGTGGCGGTGTCCACCGTGCTGGTGTTCGACCTCGGCGTGTACCTGTGCGTCTGGGGGGCGCTGGCGGGCTATGCGCTGGCGCTGCTGGCGCTGGACGAGGCGCCGGCGGCGGACGGCGAGCCGGCGGGAGGGGATCGATGATCTGGGCATTGGCGCTGGCGGTCGGGGTGGCGCTGGGGGCTGGGGTGTACCTGGCGCTGTCGCGTGACGTGCTGCGCATCGTGCTGGGGCTGGCGATCGCCGGCAGCGCGGTGAATCTGGCGCTGTTCGCCTCCGGGCGGCTCGGATCGGCGCAGCCGGCGGTGGTGCCCCCCGGCCAGCTGGCGCTGGAGCAGGCGGCCAACCCGCTGCCGCAGGCGCTGGTGCTCACCGCGATCGTCATCAGCTTTGCGCTGGTGTGCTTTGCGCTGGTGCTGGCGCTGCGGCTGATCCAGCGCGTCGGCAGCGACGACGCGGCGCTGCTGCGCCAGGCCGAGCCGCCGGCCACCGACCCGGTCAAGCCGCCGCTGACGCCGCCGGCGTTCGAGCCGGCGTGGCCGCCGCGCGCCGACGGCGGCGCGGAGGACGCGCGATGAGCTGGCTCGTCACCGTGCCGGTGCTGGTGCCGCTGGCCACCGCCGCGGCCACCACGCTGCTGCAGCGCCATGCGGCGGCGCAACGCGTGGTCAGCCACCTCGGCGCATGGGCGCTGCTGGCCGGCGCGCTGACGCTGCTGGCGCAGGTCAACTCGGGTGCGCCGGCGCGCATGGTGTTCGGCGACTGGGGCGAGCCGTTTGGCATCGTGTTCGCGGTGGACCGGCTGTCGGCGGCCCTGGTGCTCGTCACCGCGGTGATGGCGGTGGCGTGCCTGACGTTTCAGGCCAGCGACGCCGACCCGGGGCCGGCGCACCCGCTGCAGCTGCCGCTGGTGCACGGGCTGCTGGCCGGGGTCGGCGGGGCGTTCGCCACCGCCGACCTGTTCAACCTCTACGTCTGGTTCGAGGTGATGCTGATCTGCGCGGTGGGCCTGCTGGCGCTGGGCGGGCGCACCGATCAGCTCGACGGCACGTTCAAGTATTTCACGCTGAACCTGGTCGGCACGCTGCTGCTGTTGCTGGCGGTCGGCATGGTCTACGCCGTCAGCGGGCACCTGAACTACGGTGCGCTGGCGCAGGCGCTGCCGCAGGCGCCGGCCGGGCCGGTGGCGCTGGCGCTCGCGGGCCTGCTGCTGGCGTTGCTGATCAAGGCCGGGGCGTTTCCGCTGTTCGCCTGGCTGCCGGCGGCCTACCCGACGCTGCCGGCGCCGCTGCTGGCGCTGTTTGCGGGGCTGCTGACCAAGGTCGGCGCCTACGCGGTGCTGCGCACGCTGGCCGATTGGGCGCCGCGGGCGAGCGCCGCCTGGCTGGCCGAGGCGCTGGGCTGGATCGCGGCGGCCACGATGCTGGTGGGGGTGCTGGGCGCCGCCTACCACTGGGACATGCGGCGCATCCTGGCGTTTCACATCGTCAGCCAGATCGGCTACATCCTGCTGGCGGTGGCGCTGGCCAGCCCGGCCGGCGATGCGGCGGCGCTGTTCTACACGCTGCACCACATCGTCGTGAAGGCCAACCTGTTCCTGATCGCCGCGATGGTCTGGCGGCTGGCCGGTGGCTACGACCTGCGCGCCGTCGGCGGCCTGTGGCGCGCGCGCCCGTGGCTCGGGGTGTTGTTCCTGGTACCGGCGCTGTCGCTGGTCGGCATCCCGCCGTTGTCAGGCTTCTGGTCCAAGCTGTGGGTGCTGCAGGAGGCGTTGGCGCAGGGGCGCTTGGTCTGGACCGCGGTGGCGCTGCTGGTGAGTGTGCTGACGCTGTATTCGATGATGAAGATCTGGATGGAGGCGTTCTGGAAGCCGCACCCGCAGCCGGGCTGGCAGCCGCCGCGCGACGCGCGTCTGGGCCCGGCGTGGGCGGCGACGCTCATGCTTGCGCTCATCACGCTGGCCATCGGGCTGTGGCCGCAGGCGCTGCTCGATTACGCGCTGGCGGCGGCCGGGACGCTGGGCGGAGGGGCGCGATGAGGGCCGGGCCGGTGCGCAAGGCGGCCGCAGCGCTGGCGCTGCTGGCGCGCTTCCTCGTGGCGGTGGTGGTGTCGGGCGTGCAGACGGTCGGCGTGATCGGGCGCGCGACGCTGAAGCGCCGCGCGCCACCGGCGGCGTTCGTGCGGGTGCCGTTTGCGCCGATGAGCGAGCAGGGCGCGGCGCTGCTGGCCTGCATGGTGACGCTCACGCCCGGCACCACCGCGATCGACATCGACCTGCGACGCCGTGAGCTGCTGCTGCACGTGCTGGACGCCTCCGACACCGAGGCGGTGCTGCGCGGCATCCGGCGCGACTTCGAGCCGGGGCTGGTGACGCTGTTCGGACGGGAGGGCTGAAACATGGGCGTGACGGTGACGATCCTGGTGCTGGCGGCCGCGCTGGCCACGGCGCTGGCGGTGGTGCGGATGCTGCGCGGGCCGCGCCACGCCGACCGCATCGTGGCGCTGGACATCCTGCTGGCGGCGGCGGTGGCGCTGTGCGTGGCGGCGGCGCTGGCCACGCAGCGCACGGTGTTTCTCGACGTGGCCATCGGGCTGGCGCTGGTGGGGTTCGTCGCCACCATCGGCTGGGCGCGGCTGGTGGACCGGGGGGGCGCGTCGTGAGCGCGCTCGGGCACCTGCTGCTTTGGATCGGGGCGGCGCTGCTGGTGGTGGCCGCCTGGGGGGTGGTGGCGCTGCCGGATGCGCTGACGCGCCAGCACGCCGCCACCAAGGCCGGCACGCTGGCGGTGGCGCTGGTGGCGCTGGGCGCGCTGCTGGTGGCCGGGCAGTGGGCGTGGACCTGGCGGCTGCTGCTGGTGATCGGCTTCCTGCTGGCGACGCTGCCGGTGGCCTCCAACCTGCTGGCGCGCGCCGCGGTGCGCGAGGCCGGGCTGGACGACGACGTGCGCCGCGCCGTCCCTGCCGGCGGCCAGCACCCCTGAACGCGCGCATCGGCGCCGAAAAGCGCCGCCGCGCGTGCCTACAATCGCGGGGTCGCGGCGGCATCCGCCGCGGCGGCGCGGCCGCCGGGTCGTGCCCGCCCCACCCCGCACCGTCGTCATGGCCGTCCTCCTTGCCATCATCCTGCTGCCGCTGGTCGTCGGCACCGCGCTGACGTGGGCGCTGTCGCGCCGCTCGCGCGCCGCCACCGTGGCGGCGGCGCTGGCCGTCACGCTGGCGAGCCTGGCGCTGATCGTGGCGCAGGCGCCGCAGGTCTGGGCAGGGCAGGCGGTGGCGGGCTTCCTGCCGTGGGTGCCCGACATCGGCCTCAACGTCGGCCTGCGCATGGATGGGCTGGCGTGGCTGTTTGCCGCGCTGATCACCTTCATCGGCGTGCTGATCGTCGTCTACGGGGCCTACTACCTCGGCCCGGACGATCCGCCCGGCAAGTTCTACGCCGTGCTGATGCTGTTCATGGCGGCGATGCTGGGTGTGGTGCTGTCGGACAACCTGCTGCTGCTGGTGGTGTTCTGGGAGCTGACCAGCCTGTCGTCGTTCCTGCTGGTGGGCTACTGGAGCCACCGCGCCGACGCGCGCGCCGGGGCGCGGCAGGCGCTGGCGGTGACCGGCGGCGGCGGGCTGGCGATGCTGGCGGGCTTCGTGCTGCTGGGCTGGGTCGCCGGGACGTTCGAGATCAGCGAGATGGCCGGCCGCGCCGCCGAGATCCAGGCCGACCCGTGGTTCGTGCCGGCGCTGTTGCTGATCCTGCTGGGCGCCTTCACCAAGAGCGCGCAGTGGCCGTTCCACTTCTGGCTGCCGGACGCGATGGCGGCGCCGACGCCGGTGTCGGCCTACCTGCACTCGGCCACCATGGTCAAGGCCGGCCTGTTCCTGCTGATGCGGCTGCATCCGGTGCTGGCCGGCAGCGGCACGTTCGAGCTGCTGGTGACGGGCGCCGGGCTGGTCACGGTAGCATTCGCGGCCTTCGTGGCCATCTTCAAGCACGACCTCAAGGGCCTGCTGGCCTACTCCACGGTCAGCCACCTCGGGCTGATCATGTTCCTCGTGGGGCTCGGCTCGCCGCTGGCGGCGGCGGCGGCGCTGCTGCACGTGCTCAACCACGCCAGCTTCAAGGCGCCGCTGTTCATGGTGGCCGGCATCGTCGATCACGAGACCGGCTCGCGCGACATGCGGCGGCTGGGCGGCCTGGCGGTGCTGATGCCGTGGACGGCGACGCTGGCGGTGGTGGCGGCGGCCTCGATGGCCGGCGTGCCGCTGACCAACGGCTTCGTCTCCAAGGAGCTGTTCTTCGCCGAGGCGGTGGGCACCGGCACGTGGTTCGTGCCGCTGGTGGTGACGCTGGCCGGCGCGTGCAGCGTGGCGTATTCGCTGCGGCTGGTGCACGACACCTTCTTCCACGGGCCGCCGGGCGAGGTGCCGAACCCGCACCCGCACGAGCCGCCACTGGGCATGCGGCTGCCGGCCACCTTGCTGGTGCTGATCGCGGTGGCGGCGGGGCTGGCGCCGGCGGCGGTGTTCGGCCCGCTGGTGGAGGTGGCGGCGGCGGCGATGGTGGCGCCGCAGCCGTTGCCCGAGCTGCACCTGGCGCTGTGGCACGGCGTCAACCTGCCGTTGGTGATGAGCCTGCTGGCGCTGGCCGGCGGAGTGGCGCTGTACGCCGCGCTGCAGCGCGGCCGCCGGCTGCACGGGCTGGCGGTGGAGGGCTGGTTCGGTCCGCTGCAGGGGCGCGTGGTGTTCGAGCGCGCCATCGATGGCCTGCTCGGCCTGGCCGGGCGCGCCACCGCGGCGCTGGAAAACGGCTCGCTGCAGCGCTACGTGGCGTGGCTGGTCGGCGCGGCGGTGGTGGTGGCCGCCGCGGTGCTGGCCGGGCAGGGCATTGGCGCCGGCGCGCGCGAGCGGCTGCCGGCCAACGCGCTGGCCTGGGTGGTGTGGGCGCTGCTGGCGGCCACCTGCGTGGCGCTGGTGGCGCTGCACCACTGGCGCTTCCTGGCGGTGGTGCTGGTCGGCGTCGTCGGGCTGGTGACGTCGCTGGTGTTCGTGAGCTTTTCGGCGCCGGATCTGGCACTGACCCAGCTGTCGGTGGAGCTGGTCTCCACCGTGCTGCTGCTGATGGGGCTGGCGCTGCTGCCGGCGCGCACGCCGCGCGAATCGACCTCCGACCGCCGCCTGCGCGACGCGCTGCTGGCGATCGCCGGCGGCGCGGGCCTGGGCTGGATCGCCTGGGTGATGCTGACGCGCGATTACAGTTCGATCGCGTGGTACTTCCTCGAGCACTCGCTGCCGAAGGGTGGCGGCGCCAACGTCGTCAACGTCATCCTGGTGGACTTCCGCGGCTACGACACGTTTGGCGAGATCACGGTGCTGGCGATCGCGGCGATCGGCGTGCTGGCCCTGCTGGAGGGCATGCGCGTGCACCGGCCGGCGGTGGACGAGGGCGGGCGGCGCTGGACGTTCGCCGAGCCGCCGCTGCTGCTGCGCGTGGCGGCCTCGGTGGTGCTGCCGGCGGCGCTGGTGGTGGCGGTCTATATCTTCATGCGCGGGCACAACGCGCCCGGCGGCGGCTTCATCGCCGGGCTGGTGACGGCGGTGGCGCTGGTGCTGCAGTTCATGGCGCTGGGCCAGCGGCGCGCCGAGGCCGCGCTGCGCGCCGGGGGCGGGCGGCGTTACGTGCGCTGGATTGGCACGGGGCTGGCCACCGCCGGGGCCACCGGCATCGGCGCTTTCCTGTTCGGGCGGCCGTTCCTGACCAGCGCGCACGGCCATCCGCACCTGCCGCTGCTGGGTGAGCTGCCGCTCGCAAGCGCGGCACTGTTCGACCTCGGGGTGTATTTCACGGTGGTCGGCGCCACGCTGCTGACGATCTCGATGCTCGGCTCGGCCAGCGTCGAGGGGCACGAGCGCCGCGGACCCGAAGCGGGAGGGCCGGCACGATGAGCATGGAATTTCTGGTTGCCTCGGGCCTGGGGCTGGTGACGGCCTGCGGCCTCTACCTGTTGCTGCGCGGGCGCACCTTCCCGGTGGTGCTGGGGCTGTCGCTGCTGAGCTACGCGGTCAACGTCTTCATCTTCGTGATGGGGCGGCTGTGGACCGACGCGCATCCGATCCTCGGCAGCGGCGAGACGGTGGTCGATCCCTTGCCGCAGGCGCTGGTGCTGACCGCGATCGTGATCGGCTTTGCCACCACCGGCTTCATCGTCGAGCTCGCGCTGCGCAGCGCGCACGAGAACGGCAGCGACCACGTCGACGGCCGTGAGCCGGGGGTGCCGCTGGGTGCTGCCGCGCGCCGGGAGGAGGGCTGATGGCGGCGCTGCAGGCGTTCTGGCAGGCGCACGCGCCGGTGCTGTCGGTGTTGCTGCCGTCGCTGACGGCGGTGGCGCTGCTGCTGCTCGGCGACCACGACGGCCCCTCCGCCCAGGGCGGCGGCCACGGCAGCGCGGCGCGTCTGGCGCGCCGGCGTGCGCTGAGCCTGGCCTCGGCGACGCTGGGGCTGCTGCTGGCGCTGGCGCTGGTGGCGCGCGCTTCCAGCGGCGAGCTGACGGTGTACGAGCTCGGCGAATGGCCGGCGCCGTTCGGCATCGTGATGGTGGTCGATCGCCTCGCGGCGCTGATGGTGCTGCTGACGCAGGCGGTGGCGCTGCCGGTGCTGGGCTACGCCTGCGGCGGCTGGGACACGCGTGGGCGTCACTTCCACGCCATCTTCCACTTCCAGCTGATGGGGCTCAACGGGGCGTTCCTCACAGGCGACCTGTTCAACCTGTTCGTCTTCTTCGAGGTGCTGCTGATCGCCTCCTACGTGCTGCTGCTGCACGGGCAGGGGCGCGAGCGGCTGCGCATGGGCGTGCACTATGTGGTGCTCAACCTCACCGCCTCGGCGCTGTTCCTGATCGGGCTGGCGATCATCTACTCCGTCACCGGCACGCTCAACATGGCCGACGTGGCGCTGAAGGTGGCGCAGCTGCAGGGCGCCGAGCTGCGGCTGGCGCAGGCTGCGGCGCTGATCCTGCTGGTGGTGTTCGGCCTCAAGGCGGCGCTGGTGCCGCTCTACTTCTGGCTGCCGGGCGCCTACGCCGCGGCCAGCGCGCCGGTGGCGGCGCTGTTCGCGGTGATGACCAAGGTCGGCGTCTACGCGATCGTGCGCGTGCACTGGGTGATCTTCGGGCTGGACGCCGGCGCGGCCACGCTGACCGCGCAGCCGTGGCTGCTGCCGGCGGCGCTCATGACCAGCGTGCTCGGCGTGCTGGGGGCGCTGGCGGCGCACACGCTGGCGCGGCTGGTGGCGTACCTGACGGTGGCCTCGGTCGGCACCATCGCCGCCGGCGTGGCGCTGTTCACGCCGGAGACGCTGTCGGCGGCGCTCTACTACACGCTGCACAGCACGGTGGTGATCGCCGGGCTGTTCCTGTTCGTCGAGCTGGCCGCGGCGCAGCGCGGCGCGGTCGGCGACCGGCTGCAGCCGGCGCCGGCGGTGCGCGAGCCGGTGCTGCTCGGCGTGATGATGCTGTTCGGCGCGGCCTCCGCCGCCGGCCTGCCGCCGCTGCCGGGCTTTCTTGGCAAGGTGATGCTGCTGCAGAGCTCGGCCGGGCTGCCGGCGCAGCCGTGGGTGTGGTCGGTGATGCTGGGGGTTGGGTTCCTGACGCTGATCGGCTTGGCGCGCGCTGGCATTGTGATGTTCTGGCATGTCGAGCCGGCGCAGCCGGCGCCGTCGGCCGGCGGCAGCGCCCGGCTGCTGGCCGCGCCGTGGGCCTTTATGGCGCTGACGGTGGCGCTGGCGGTGGGCGCCGCCCCGGTCAAGGCTTACACCGACGCCGCCGCGCGCCAGCTGACCGACAAGGCCGGCTACGCGGCGGCGGTGCTGGCGCGCCACGGCGGCCCGCAGGTGCCGACCACGCGCCCGTATGACGGCCGCGTGCCGGCATCGGCCGTCCCCGCGCAGGAGGAAGCCCGATGAACCCGGCGACCCGCCATGAGCCGCTGCGCCCCGGCCAGCCGCCGACCGGCTGGCGGCGTTGGTTTCCGCACCCGGTGTTGTCGCTGCAGCTGGGGCTCACCTGGCTGTTGCTGGCGCACAGCCTGGCGCTGGCGCACCTGTTGGCGGCGCTGCTGCTGGCCTGGGCGGTGCCGCGGCTGCTGGCGCCGTTCCTTGGCGATGCCAGCCGCCTGCACTGGCCGTCGGTGCTGCGGCTGGTGGCGGTGGTGCTGTGGGACATCGTGGTGGCCAACGTCACCGTGGCGCGGCTGACGCTGGGGCCGATGCAGCGGTTGCAGCCGGCCTGGCTGCGCCTGCCGCTGGCCACCGACCATGCGCGCGTCAACGCGCTGCTGGCCAGCATCATCACGATGACGCCGGGCACGGTGTCGGCGGTGATCGACGAGCGCCGCGGCGAGCTGCTGGTGCACGCGCTCAACTGCGACGACGCCGCCGCGATGGTGGCCGACATGAAGGCACGCTACGAGGCGGCGCTGCTGCGCGTGTTCCGCGTTGACCTGAATGCCGCGCGCGGCGCGCCCTTTAAGGAGTGAGCGATGAGCCCGTTGCTGATGCTGGCCCTGGACGTGGGCACCGCGGTGGTGGCGGTGGCGGTGCTGCTGTGCAGCTGGCGGCTGCTGCGCGGCCCAGAGCTGCCCGACCGCATCCTGGCGCTGGACACGCTCTACATGGGGCTGGTGGCGCTGATCATCCTGCTGGACATCCGCTACGACACCGCGCTGCTGTTCGAGGCGGCGCTGATCGTGGCGATGCTGGGCTTCGTCTCCACGGTGGCGCTGGCGCGCTACGTCACGCGCGGCGACGTGATCGAGTGAAGGAGGACGGGCGATGACGGCTCTGCTGGAAAACCTGGCCGCGCTGCTGATCCTGGCGGCGTCGTTCTTCCTGCTGGTCGGCGCGATCGGGCTGATGCGCTTTGCGGATTTCTACATGCGGCTGCACGCGCCGACCAAGGCCTCGACGCTGGGCGTCGGCGGGGTGCTGATCGCCTCCATGCTGGTGACGCTGGCGCACGGGCGCCCCGGCTTGGCGGAGCTGCTGATCACGCTGTTCGTGTTCGTGACGGCGCCGGTGTCGGCCAGCCTGATGGCGCAGGCGGCGCTGCACCTGCGCGTGCCGTCGCGCGCGCCGCTGCCGCGGGAGGCGCTGCGCATGCGCGGTGGCGAATGAGGGCGGCCTGTTATGGCGAGCACGCCCGCTCGCGAACCGCGGGGTCAAACGGCGCTATCGATGGGGCAGGCGGACGGCAAGTTGTAGAACGCCCGGATGCCGTTCCATGCCTCCTCTGGCGTGTCCACATAGCGGAACAGGTCCAGATCTTCGGGTGAGATGACGCCCTCCTCGACCATCAGGTCGAAGTTGATCAGCCGCTTCCAATAGGCGCTGCCATAGAGGAACACCGGCACCGGGCGCGACTTGCGCGTCTGCACCAGCGTCAGCACCTCAAACAGCTCGTCCAGCGTGCCAAAGCCGCCGGGGAAGGCCACCAGCGCCTTGGCGCGCATCATGAAATGCATCTTGCGCAGCGCGAAGTAGTGGAATTTGAAGCGCAGCTGAGGGGTGATGTAGGGGTTGGGCTCCTGCTCGTGCGGCAGCAGGATGTTGAGCCCGACGCTGGGCGCGCCCACATCATGCGCGCCGCGATTGGCCGCCTCCATGATGCCGGGGCCGCCGCCGGTGACGATGTAGAGCTGGCTGTCCTTCGGGCACGACTGGCTGTAGGCCGCCACCAGCTGCGCGAAACGGCGCGCCTCGTCGTAGTAGCGCGCGTTGCGGCGCAGCGCCGCGGCGCGGCGGATCGCCTGCGCGTCGCCGCTGGCCTGCGCGGCCTGCCAGAGCGCCTCGGCCTCGACCGGCTCGCGGAAGCGTGCGCTGCCGAAGACGACGATGGTGTTTTCAATGCCGAACTCGGCCATGCCGAGGTCGGGCTTGAGCAGCTCCAGCTGAAACCGGATGCCGCGCGTCTCGCGCCGCAGCAAAAACTCCGGGTCGGCAAACGCCAATCGGTAAGCGTCTGCGGGCGGCCTGGAGCCGTTGTCGGACAGCAGGTGCAGCTCCATGCCCGCGTCGGAAAGGCGGTGCGTTTGCAGGTCGTGCTCAGGGTCGAGCGGCGCGGAGGCCATGAGGCGCGAACCAAGGGAAATGAAGTCTTGCCGAACAGCCGTGCTCGGGGCGGTCGCCGGCGTAGCGGCTGCGGCTGTGGCGAGATGGGTTTAGACGCGCTTGCGGTATTCGCCCGTGCGCGTGTCGATTTCGATCTTGTCGCCCTGCTCGACGAAGATCGGCACCATCACTTCAAAGCCGGTGGCGATTTTGGCCGGTTTCATGACCTTGCCCGAGGTGTCGCCTTTGACGGCGGGTTCGGTCCAGGTGATCTCGCGTACCACGGTGGTCGGCAGCTCAATCGAGATGGCTTTGCCTTCGTAAAAGACGACCTCAGCGGTCATGCCATCTTCCAGGTAATTGAGCGCATCGCCCATGTTGTCGGCTTCTACCTCGTATTGGTTGTATTCGGCGTCCATCCAGACATACATGGGGTCGGCGAAGTAGGAGTAAGTGCACTCCTTCTTGTCCAGGATGATGTGGTCCAACTTGTCGTCGGCTTTGAAAACCACCTCGCTGACACTGTTGGTCAGCAACGCTTTGAGCTTCATGCGCACGGTGGCGGCGCCGCGACCGCCGCGCTGGTATTCGGTTTTCAGGACGACCATCGGATCCTTGCCGTGCATGATGACGTTGCCGGCGCGGATTTCTTGAGCAAGCTTCATGGTAGGAATGGAGACCGTCTAAAGATATCCAAAAGCAGCAGGCCGCATGGCAAGCGCCGCCAGCGGCCAAACCTGCTTCTATTGTATCGCGCCCTATGCGGCAGGATCGCCAACGCGCCGCTTGGCTGCGACGAAGGCGAGCAGCCGCCTCAGCAGGTCCGGCTGCGCGCGCAGCCGCGCGCGCAGTGCCGCGGCGTGCGCCGTCCACGCGGCCAGGTCGGCCGCGGTCAGCGGCGGCGGGTCGGCGCCGCCGGGCGCGTCGTTGAGCGCCCGCATCCACGCCGCCCAGCTAGGCGGGCCGTCCGCCCAGGCGAGAAACGCCGCCAGCTTGGCGTGGTGCGCGGCGTCGTCCTGCGGGTAGAGCTGCCACAGGAAGGCGCGGCCGGCCCACAGCGCGCGCACCAGCGAATCCTCGCCGCGCACGAGGTTGAGGTCGCAGGCCCACAGTCGCTCGTCGAACGCGTCCTGCGGCACCGGCGCGCAGGGCGTCACGCGCGCCGCGGCGGGCAATGGCGCGGCGGCGTCGAGCCGGCCCCAGTGCGCGGCGCAGCGCCCCGGCGCCACCAGCCAGTGCGCCGCGGCCAGCGCCGGCTGGTGACGCAGCGCGGCCAGCGCCATCGGCTCGTAGGTGAAGACGCTGACCCACGGCCCGGGGTGCGCGCCGTGCGCGGCGCGCCACACGGCGGCGTCGAAGGCGGCCTGGCGCGCGTCCAGATCAGCCTCGCGCAGCAGCCCGCCGGTGGCCGGCGTGAAACCGGGGAAGAAGAACCACTTGGTGCGGCCGGCCAGCGCGCCGCTGAGCACCGGCGAGGGCAGGCCGTGGCTGCGCTCGACCCACGGCTCGGCGCTCAGGTATTCGAGGTTGAGCCAGACGGTGGGGCAGCCGGTCTCGTCGTGCGCCGGCAGCAGGGCCTGCACCCAGGCGTCCGCCACGTGGCAGCCGAACATTTCCACCAGCACCTGCGCCGGCGGCAGGCCGCTGGGCGGGGGCGCCTCGGCGCCGCGCGGCCAGCGGTGCACCGCCACGGCCGGCACGATCCCGCGCGCGGCCCCCGGCGCCATCCAGTCCAGCGGCGCCGGGTCGTCGATCCACAGCCGCACCTGCTGGCCGGCGGCGGCGAGCTGGCGGCACAAGCGCCACGCCACGCCGGCGTCGCCCCAGTTGTCGATCACGTGGCAGAACACATCCCAGCGCAGCGCCGGGGCGGCAAGGGGTGAGGGACAATCCGCGGTCATGGCCTCCTCGGTTCACGACGACGCATTGTGGCGCATGGTGGCGGCGCTGCCGACGCTGCCCGGGGTTTACCGCTTCTTCGACGCCGACGGGCAGCTGCTCTACGTCGGCAAGGCGCGCGACCTCAAGAAACGGGTCAGCAGCTACTTCCAGAAGACGCACGATGGCACGCGCATCGGCCACATGGTCAGCAAGATCGCGCGGCTGGAGACCACCGTCGTGCGCTCCGAGGCCGAGGCGCTGCTGCTGGAGAGCAACCTCATCAAGACCCAGCAGCCGCGCTACAACATCCTGTTCCGCGACCACAAGAGCTACCCGTACCTGCGCGTCGGCCTCAGCACCTGGGTGGCCGACGCGCCCGGCGCCGGCGCGATGCCCGGTGCGCCGAACCCGGATCACTACCCGCGCGTGTCGTACTACCGCGGCGCGGTGGACCGGCGCGCGCGCTATTTCGGCCCCTATCCGAACGCCTGGGCGGTCAAGCAGACCATCGAGCTGCTGCAGAAGGTGTTCCGGCTGCGCACCTGCGAGGACACGGTGTTCGCGCACCGCACGCGTCCGTGCCTGCTGCACCAGATCAAGCGCTGCAGCGCGCCGTGCGTCGGCGCGATCAGCCCGGCCGACTACGCCGCCGACGTGCGCGCCGCGTGCGACTTTCTGGAAGGCCGCAGCCAGGAGGTGCTGCAGGCGCTGCAGGCGCGCATGGAGGCGCTGGCGGGGCAGCTGGCGTTTGAGCAAGCCGCCGAGGTACGCGACCAGATCGGGGCGCTTTCGCGCGTGCTGCAGCAGCAGGCGATGGAAAGCCACGACGATCAGGATGTGGACATCATCGCGGTGGCGGTGCGCGGCGGGCGCGCCTGCGTCAACCTGGCAATGGTGCGCGGCGGGCGCCACCTCGGCGACCGGGCGACCTTCCCGGCCCACGTCGAGGACGGTGCGGCGCTGGCCGACGTGGACGGCGCGGCCAGCGCCGAGCAGCGCGTGCTGGAGGCGTTTCTGGCCCAGCACTACACCGACGTGCCGCCGCCGCCGCTGCTGGTGCTGGGCGCGCCGGTGGACGAGGCGCTGCTGGAGGCGCTGACCGAGCAGAGCGGCGTGCGCGTGCGCGCGGTGTTCCACCCGCGCGAGCAGCGCCGGGCGTGGCTCGAGATGGCACAGACCAACGCCGAGCTGCAGCTGGCGCGCCTGCTGGCCGAGGAAGGCTCGCAGCAGGCGCGCACGCGCGCGCTGGCCGAGGCGCTGGGGCTGGAGGCGGCAAGCCCCGAGGCGCTGGCGGCGCTGCGCATCGAAGCGTTCGACATCTCGCACACCGCCGGCGAGGCCACGATGGCCTCCTGCGTCGTCTATGAGCAGCACCAGATGCAGCCGCGCCAGTACCGCCGCTACGCGGTCGAGGGCATCACGCCCGGTGACGATCCGGCGGCGATGCGCCAGGTGCTGCAGCGCCGCTACGGCCGGCTGGCTGGTCAGCTGGCCGAGCAAGGGGGTGACGAGGTCGGTGGCGCACGGCTGCCGGACGTGGTGCTGATCGACGGCGGCGCGGCGCAGGTGGCGGCGGCGCGCGCGGTGTTCGAGTCGCTCGGGCTGGACATCGGCCGGCTGGTCGGCGTCGAGAAGGGCCAGGGGCGCAAGGTCGGGCTGGAGGAGCTGGTGTTCGCCGACGGCCGGCCGAAGGTGGCGCTGCCGCCGGATTCGGCGGCGCTGCTGCTGGTGGCGCAGATCCGCGACGAGGCGCACCGCTTCGCCCTCACCGGCATGCGCGCGCGCCGCGCCCGCGTCCGCACCGGCGCCAGCCGGCTGGAGGACATCCCGGGCGTCGGGCCGAAGAAGCGCGCGCGGCTGCTGGCGCGCTTCGGCGGCGTGCGCGGCGTGGCGGCGGCCAGCGTGGAGGAACTGGCCAGTGTCGAGGGCATCTCGCGCGCGCTGGCCGAGGCCATCCACCGCGCGCTGCGCGGCTGAGATCAACCCCGTGTCCAGCGCCTTCTGCGCTGCCCGCATAATTCGAACGCCATGTTCCTGACCGTGCCCACGCTGCTGACCTGGACGCGCATCGCGGCCATCCCGCTGATCGTGGCGGTGTTTTACGTGCCGGGCTGGCCAGTGGCTTGGGCCAACGCGGTGGCCACCGGTCTGTTCATCGTCTTCGCGCTGACCGACTGGGCCGACGGCTACCTGGCGCGGCGGCTCAACCAGACCTCGGCGTTCGGCGCCTTCCTCGACCCGGTGGCCGACAAGTTCCTGGTCAGCGCCTGCATCCTGGTGCTGGTGCACCTGGGGCGCGCCGACGTGTTCGCCGGCCTTATCATCATCGGACGCGAGATCGCGATCTCGGCGCTGCGCGAGTGGATGGCGCAGATCGGCGCCACGCGCAGCGTGGCGGTGCACCTGGTGGGCAAGCTCAAGACCGCCACGCAGATGGTGGCGATCCCGTTCCTGCTCTACGACGGCGTGCTGTGGGGCGTCGATACGCGCTGGTGGGGCACGCTGCTGCTGTGGGTGGCGGTGGTGCTGACGGTGTGGTCGATGGTCTATTACCTGCGCCGCGCGATTCCCGAAATCCGCGCCCGCGCGCGCTGACCGGCTGGCCTGCTCCGCGCCGATGACCGCCGCCGACGACTCCGCCTGGATCCGCGCGATGCCCGCGGTGTTCGTGCTGATCTGGAGCACGGGTTTCATCGTCGCGCGCTTCGGCATGCCGCACGCGCCGCCAATGACCTTCCTGGCGTGGCGCTACGCGCTGTCGATCGCCTGCTTCGGGGTATGGATCGCGTTGGCGCGCGTCGCGTGGCCGCGCACGCCGGCGCAATGGGGGCACCTGGCCGTCACCGGTGTCCTGATGCACGCCGGCTACCTGGGGGGTGTGTGGGCGGCCGTCAAGGCCGGCATGGGCGCGGGGCTGTCGGCGCTGATCGTCGGCCTGCAGCCGGTGCTGACGGCAGTGTGGCTCTCGTCCACCGGCGGGCGCGTGACGGCACGCCAGTGGCTGGGGCTGACGCTGGGCCTGGCCGGGCTGGTGCTGGTGGTGTGGCACAAGTTCGGTCACGGCGGCCCCGGCGACAGCGCCACACCGGTGAATCTGGCGTTTGCGGTGGCGGCGCTGCTGTCCATCACCACCGGCACGCTGTACCAGAAGCGCTTTCTGGCCCCCTGCGACGTGCGCACCGCCAACACCGTGCAGCTGGCCGCGGCGCTCATGGTGACGCTGCCGCTGGCGTGGCTGGAGCGCGAGCCGATGCACTGGAACCTGGAGTCCGCCGGCGCGATGGCGTGGTCGGTGCTGGGCCTGACGCTGGGCGGCAGCTCGCTGTTGTACCTGCTGATCCAGCGCGGCGCGGCCGCGTCCGTGGCCAGCCTCATGTACCTGGTGCCGCCGTGCACGGCGCTGATCGCCTGGGCGCTGTTCGGCGAGCCGATCACCGCCATGACGCTGGCCGGCACGGCGCTTGCCGCCGTGGGCGTGGCGCTGGTGGTGCGAAGCCCGCGTCCATCCCCGCCATAAGGCTTGAACCCCAGGGGGCAGCTAGAATACGTCGCTTTGACGGCGCGTCTGGAGTCCAAGCCAGGCGTTGCGGTTCAGTGAGGGCCGACCATGAACAAAGCGCAACTGATTGAGCATATCGCCGAGCAAGCCCAGCTCACGCGCCAAGAAGCGGCGCGGGCGCTGGAAGCGATGCTCGACGGCGTCAAGCGCACACTGGCGCGTGGAGGGGAGGTGACGCTGGTGGGGTTTGGCACTTTCGCTGTCGATGAACGCGCGGCCCGCAAAGGACGCAATCCCCAAACGGGTGAGGTCGTGCAAATCCCAGCCGCTAGAATCCCAAAATTTCGACCCGGCAAAGCCTTGCGTGATGCCGTGGCGTCGTCTTGAAGGCCCGGCAAGAGCGGGAACATGGCGCGGGTGCTTAGCTCAGTTGGTAGAGCGGCGCCCTTACAAGGCGTAGGTCGGCGGTTCGAATCCGTCAGCACCCACCAGCCGCGTCGCTTTATGGATCGTTCTGGCCCAGCGCCATGTTGCCTTTTCGGTGCACGTCGATGCGCCGCCTGCACGCTTGGCGTTGCGGCGGCGCGGCGAAGATCGCGCGGCGCTGATCTTCGATTCCTGACTCTGATGCAGCCCAGGCTCCATGTTTGACCTGTTTCGCCACAACATGAAGGTGCTGATGGCACTGCTCATGTTGTTGATCATCCCCTCGTTTGTTTTTTTCGGTGTGCAGGGTTACACCAGTTTGGCGCAACGCTCAGAGCCAGTGGCGCGCGTCAACGGTGAGCGCATCACGCGCGCCGAGTGGGAAGCCGCGCACCGGCGCGAAGTGGAGCGGCTGGCGGCGGCCATGCCAGGGCTTGACCGGGCTTTGTTGGAGAGCGAAGACAGCCGCCGCGCCACGTTGCAGCGCCTCATCGATGAGCGTGTGCTAACTCAAGCAGCCCAGGATCAGCGCTTGGTCGTCACCGACCGGCGCTTGGCCGCTGAGCTGCTGCGTGATCCGGTGATCGCCAGCTTGCGCAAGCCCGACGGCACGCTGGATACGCAGCGCTACCACGACCTGCTGCGCAGCCAGGGCTTGACGGCTGAGCAATACGAGGCGCTGGTGCGGGCCGACCTCATGCGTCGGCACTGGCTGGAGGTGGTGCAGCGCAGCGCTTGGGCGCCGACGGCCAGCGTCGAGCTGGCCGCCGCTGCATGGTTTGAGCAGCGCGAGGTGGCGCTGGCGATGTTTCGGTCTGCCGACCACGCCGCCGCGGTGCGCGTATCCGACGAGGAGCTGCGCGCCTACCACGCTCAGCATGCGGATGATTTCCGCACGCCGGAGCAGGCGGTGGTGGAGTATTTGCTGCTGGACCGTGATGCCGTGGCGCGGCGCTTGCAGCCCAGCGAGGAGGAGCTGCGCCAATACTACGAGCAAAACGTCGTGCGTGCCAGCCAGCGCGAACAGCGGCGCGCCGCGCACATTCTGTTGCAGGCCGACACGCCGCAGGCCAAGTCGCGCGTGCGCCCGCAAGCGGAGCAGCTGCTGGCCGAAGCGCGTGCGCATCCAGAGCGCTTCGCCGAGCTGGCGCGCCAGCACTCCCAAGATCCGGGCTCGGCCCAACAGGGGGGCGATCTGGGCTGGTTTGGGCGCGGTACGATGGTCAAGCCGTTCGAAGACGCGGTGTTTGCGCTGACCAAGGGGCAAATCTCCGATCTGGTCGAAACCGAATTCGGCTGGCACATCATCCGCCTGTTGGACGTGCGGCAAGAGCCGGTGGAGCCATTTGAGCGCCTGCGCGATCGACTGGCGCAAGAATGGCGCCAGCAGCGCGCTGGGCGCGAATTTGCGGAGTTGGCCGAGCGGCTGGGCAACCTCGCCTATGAGCGCCCCGACACGTTGCAGCCTGCGGCTGAAGCCTTGGGGTTGGCGGTGCGCCGGGCCACCGTGCAGCGGCAAGGGGCGGTGGCAGGCGACCTCGACCCGGCGCTGAACGAGCCGGTCGCGTTGCGCGCGATCTTCGACGACGAGGCGCTGCAGCGCAAGCTCAACAGCCGCGCCCTCGAGCTGCGCGGGCCGCGCGTGCTGGTGGTGCGGGTGGTGGAGCATCACCCTTCGCAGCCGCAGCCGCTGGAGGCGGTCGAGGCGCAGGTGCGGCAAGCGCTGGTGGCCGAGCGGGCCCGTCAGGCCGCCTTGCAGGAGGCCCAGCAACGCTGGCAACAGTGGCAGGCCAAAGCGCCGCCAGACAACGCGCTACGTGCCCCGGTGATCGTGTCGCGCCAGAACACGCAAGGGCTGCCGCCTCGGCTGGTGCGCGCGGCGTTGAGCGTACCCCTGCAAGGCGAGGCCGCGGCGTGGACGTGGGTGGATCTTGGCTCTGAGGGCGCGGCGGTGCTGCGCGTGCGCCGCGCCGCGGCGCGTGCCGCCCCGCAGGCCGTCGAAGCCCTCCAAGAAGCGCGCGAATTGGCCCGGCTATGGGGAGAAGGCGAGGCGCAGGCGCTGCGCGCGGCGCTGCGCGATCGTTATCGTGTGGAGTGGCTGGTGAAATGACCTCTTTGCCGCATCAGACCCGCGCAGAGTTGCGGCAACCGTTATAATGCAGGTTTCTGCGGTGGCTGTAGCTCAGTTGGTAGAGTCCCAGATTGTGATTCTGGTTGTCGTGGGTTCGAGTCCCATCAGCCACCCCAGCCGTTCAGGTGATGCAACCCCCGTCGTCTCAAGCAGCGGCGGGGGTTTGTCGTTTTGAGCTGCGCCATGGCCAAAGGCATGATCCTCGCCGCGGGGCAGGGCACCCGCGTGCGCCCGCTGACCAAAGACCTGCCCAAGCCGATGATCCCCATCCTGGACAAGCCGGTGATGGAGTATTTGGTGGAGCGGCTGGCGGCGCACGGCGTGCGCCAGATCATGGTCAACGTGGCCTGGAACCACCACAAGATCGAACAATACTTCCGCGACGGGCGCCGCTGGGGCGTGGAGATCGGCTACTCGTACGAAGGCGCCTACGAGCACGGCGACATCCTGCCGCGGCCGCTGGGCTCGGCGGGCGGCATGAAGCGCATCCAGGACATGAGCGGCTTCTTCGACGAGACCACCATCGTCCTGTGCGGCGATGCGCTGGTGGATCTGGACATCTCCGCCGCGCTGGCGGAGCACTGCGCCAAGGGGGCGCTGGCCAGCGTGGTGACGCTGCCGGTGCCGCGCGAACAGGTCGGCAACTACGGCATCGTGGTGGCCGATGAGGACGGGCGCGTGGTGTCGTTTCAGGAAAAGCCCCGGCCCGAGGAGGCGCGCTCGAACCTGGCCAGCACCGGCATCTACATCTTCGAGCCGGCGGTGCTGGACCTGGTGCCGTCGGGGCGGGTGTTCGACATCGGCGCCGAGCTGTTTCCGTTGCTGGTGGAGCGCGGCTTGCCGTTTTACGCGCAGAGCCGGCCGTTTCACTGGATCGACATCGGGCGCGTCAGCGACTACTGGTCGGTGCTGCAGCGCGTGCTCAGCGGCGAGATCGCCGACCTGCGCATGCCCGGCACCGAGGTGCGCCCAGGCGTGTGGGTCGGGCTCAACACCCGCATCGACTTCGACCGCGTGCAGGTCACCGGGCCGGTCTACATCGGCTCCAGCGTGCGGCTGGAGGAGGGCTGCTCGATCGTCGGCCCGGCCTGGATCGGCCACGGCAGCCACCTGCGCGCCGGCTCGCGCGTAGAGCGCAGCGTGCTGTTTGAATACACCCGCATCGGCGCCGGCATGCTGTTTCAGGACATGATCGTCTCGCCGAGCTACTGCGTCGATCGGTATGGCCGCGCCACCTACGTCGGCGATGACCGTTGCCCGTTGCGCTGGGGGGATGCGCGCGGCTGAGGGACAGGGCGGCTGGCGCCGGGGCGCCTCTACAATGCCAAGCCATGCGGATCTTGCTGTCCAACGACGACGGCTACCAGGCTCCTGGGCTGCAGGCGCTGGCGCAGGCTTTGGCGGCGTTTGCCGACGTTGAGGTGGTGGCGCCGGAGCACAACAACAGCGCCAAATCCAACGCGCTCACCCTCAACGCCCCGCTGTATGTGCACCGCGCTTCGTCGCGCGTGCGCTACGTCAACGGCACGCCAGCCGACTGCGTGCACATCGCGTTGACCGGTTTGTTGGACTACCGCCCCGATTTGGTGGTGTCCGGCATCAACAACGGCGCCAACATGGGCGACGACACCATTTACTCCGGCACGGTCGGCGCGGCCATGGAAGGTTACTTGTTCGGGGTGCCGGGCATTGCGTTTTCGCTGACGGAAAAGGGCTGGGCTTACCTGGACGACGCGGTGGCCGTGGCGGTGGAGTTGATTCAAGGGTTGCAGCCGATGCTGTCGTCGGCGCGCGAGCCGGCGCCGCATCCGCAGCCGTGGCTGCTTAATGTCAACATCCCAAGCCTGCCGCGCGCGCAGATTCGCGGCTTCAAAGTGGCGCGTTTGGGTCGGCGCCACGCCGCCGAGCCGGTGATCACCCAGGTCAACCCGCGCGGCGAAACCATGTATTGGATCGGCGCGGCTGGCCCCGCCAAGGACGACGCCGAGGGCACCGATTTTTACGCCACGCAGCAAGGCTACGTTTCCATCACCCCGCTGCAAGTGGATTTGACCGACCATGCGCGCCTGGCCTATTGGGCCCAGACGGCGGCGGCTTTAAGCGTGCAAGCGCGCGGCGCGGTCGGCGGCGCAGCCGGTGCGCTGAAGGCCGGCGGGCAGGTCAGGCCGTGACGTCGCCATCCGGACCTCGGTCGAAGGCGTCGCGCTTTCCCGCGCGACCCGCTTGGTTGCAAGCGTTCCCCATGCGTTCCGTCGCTGGCCAGGCGGCTGCGCCGGCGGCGGGCGTCGGGTTGGATTCCGCCAGGGTGCGCCAAGCCCTGGTGCAGCGCCTGCGTCAGCAGGGTTTGCGGCATGAGTCGGTGTTGGCCGCGCTGGCGCAAGTTGAGCGGCACC
The DNA here is from genome assembly GCF_007556595.1 of Tepidimonas alkaliphilus. GTDB lineage: Bacteria > Pseudomonadota > Gammaproteobacteria > Burkholderiales > Burkholderiaceae_C > Tepidimonas > Tepidimonas alkaliphila. The sequence goes on along the minus strand of NZ_VJNB01000005.1, from coordinate 6,295 downwards.
GTTTTGTGGACAGCGCCTTGGTGGCCCAGGCGTATGAAGATACGGCGTTGCCGATCGGCTGGGGTCAGACCATCTCCAAGCCCAGCGTTGTGGGCCGCATGCTGGAGCTGCTGTGCGCCGGGCGCGCGCTGCCGCTTGGGCGCGTGCTGGAAATCGGCACCGGCTGCGGTTATCAAGCCGCGCTGTTGGCGCGCCTGTGCCGCGAGGTGTATTCGATCGAGCGCATCCGCGGGCTGCACGAACGCGCGCGCGACCATCTGCGTCCGCTGCGCATCGCCAACCTGCACCTGATCTTGGGGGATGGCTGCGGCGGCTATCCGTCCGGTGCGCCCTACGCCGGCATCATCGCCGCCGCCGGCGGGGCGGAGCTGCCTGCGGCTTGGCTGGAGCAACTGGAGGTGGGCGGGCGGCTGGTGGCGCCCGCCGAAGTGCGGCCGGGCGAGCAGCGGCTGGTGGTGGTGGAGCGCACCGCCCGCGGGTGGCAGCGGCACGAGTTCGAAAGCGTGCACTTCGTGCCTCTACAATCGGGCGTCGTTTGAACGCTATCACAGCTGGAGCTGAACGCTTCCATGAATGGGTTGTTGTCCCGCCGCGCCGAAATGTGGGTGCTTTGGGGGGCGGTGGTGGCGCTGTCGGCGGGTTGCGCGGCGTCGCGCCCGCCTGCGCGCAGCGCGCCCGTGGAAGACCGGCGCGTCACGCCGACGGCCAGCGCGCCGTTGCCTGCCCCTGCGCCTCAGCCCTCGCCATCCGCCGGGGCGACGCCTGCCCCGGCTGCGCCCGTCGCGCCGCCGCCCGGGCAGGACAACGCCGGCAAGCCTGGCTACTACACCGTGCGCCCGGGTGACACGCTCTACCGCATCGGGCTGGAGCACGGCCAGAGCTGGCGCGATTTGGCCGCTTGGAACAACTTGCCCAACCCCGACCGCATCGAGGTCGGGCAGGTGCTGCGGGTGGCGCCGCCGGGGGGGGAGCCGCAGGCTGCTGGCGGTGCGATCACTCAGCCCGTGACCACGGCGCCGGTGCAACCCCGTCCGCTGCCGTCAGAGCCGCCGGCGCCGCCCGCTGCGACGCCGGCCCCGCTGCCGCCTGCGGCCGCCGCCCCTGCCAACGTCGCGCGTCCGGCGTCGCCGCCGAGTCCAGCGCCGGCCGCCGATGCCATCAGTCTGATTTGGCCTGCGCGAGGGCCGATCCTTTATCATTTCGACGAGGTGCGGCAAAAAGGCATCGGCATCGGCGGAAAAGCTGGCGATCCGGTGGTGGCGGCCGCCGACGGTCGCGTCGTGTATGCCGGCTCCGACCTGCGCGGCTATGGCAACCTCATCATCATCAAGCACAACAACACCTACCTCACGGCCTACGCGCACAACCAGAGCCTGCTGGTGCGCGAGGATCAGACCGTGCGCCAGGGGCAGAAGATCGCCGAGATGGGCAGCAGTGACGCCGACCGCGTCAAGCTGCACTTCGAGGTGCGCCGCCAGGGCAAGCCGGTCGATCCGCTGAGCCTGCTGCCGAGCCGCTGATGGACAACCTGGAACCCGACGTGGCCGCCGACGGCGCGGCCGGCTTGGCTGCCGCCGACGTCTGCGTGACCCCGATGCCGTCGCGGCCGGCCGGCGTGCCGCCGGAGGCGCTGCCGGTGCACGGCATCGATCTCGAGGCGCACGGCATCGCGCGCCGCCCGGACGGCAAGGTGGTGTTCATCGAAGGCGCGCTGCCGGGCGAGTGGGTGCAGGTGCGCGTGACGCGCCGCAAGCCGCAGTGGGAGGCCGCCGAGGCCATCGAGGTGCACCGGCCTTCGGCGCTGCGGGTGGCGCCGCGCTGCCCGCACTTTGGCTTGCACGCCGGCGCCTGCGGCGGCTGCCGCATGCAGCACATCGACGCGCTGGCGCAGGTGGCGATCAAGCAGCGCGCGCTGGAGGACAGCCTGTGGCGCCTCGGCAAGGTGCGGCCGCAGCGCATCCTGCCGCCGATCGCCGGCCCGGCGTGGGGCTACCGCTGGCGCGCGCGGCTGGCGGTGCGCCACGTGCCGAAGAAGGGCGGGGTGCTGATCGGCTTTCACGAGCGCCAGAGCCGCTACGTGGCCGACATGACGAGCTGCGCGGTGCTGCCGCCGCACGTGTCGGCGCTGCTCAAGCCGCTGCGGGCGCTGGTGATGGCGCTGCAGGCGCGCGACCGCTGCCCGCAGCTCGAGCTGGCCTGCGGCGAGGGTGTGACCGCGCTGGTGCTGCGCCACCTGGAGCCGCTCACCGACGCCGACCGCGACCGCCTGCGCGCGTTCGCCCGCGCGCATCCGCAGGCGGCGCTGCAGTGGTGGCTGCAGCCGGCCGGCCCCGATAGCGTGCACCGGCTGGACGAGGACGACGGCACGCCGCCGTTGACCTACCGGCTGCCGGAGTTTGACCTCGTGATGCCGTTTCGCCCGACCGACTTCACGCAGGTCAACCCACACATCAACCGCGTGCTGGTGGCGCGCGCGCTGCGGCTGCTGCAGGCGCGGCGCGACGAGCGCGTGATCGACTGGTTCTGCGGACTGGGCAACTTCACGCTGCCAATCGCCACCCAGGCCGGCCGCGTGCTGGGCGTGGAAGGCAGCGAGGCGCTGGTGGCGCGCGCGCGCGCCAACTGGGCCGCCAACCAGGCGCGCCGCGGGGGCCTGGCGCCGACCGAGTTCGTGGCGCGCAACCTGTTCACGATGACGCCGGCGCAGCTGGTGGCCGACGGTGTGGCGCAGCGCTGGCTGGTCGATCCGCCGCGCGAGGGGGCGTTTGCGCTGGCCAAGGCGCTGGCCGACCTGCATCAGGCGGCGCTGGCGGGTAGCGAGCCGCCAAGCACGCCGGACGGGCAGCCGTGGCAGCCGCCGCGGCGCATCGTCTACGTCAGCTGCAACCCGGCGACGCTGGCGCGCGACGCCGGGCTGCTGGTGCATCAGGCTGGCTACGTCTGTCGCGCCGCCGGCGTCGTCAACATGTTCCCGCACACCGCCCACGTGGAAAGCGTGGCGGTGTTCGACCGGCCTGATAACCCCGAGCCGGTGGGCGTTAGCGGTTAGCAGGCGGGCGGGCGTTGGCGGTTGGCGCGGGGGCCGAGTTGGGCGCGGCGCTGCCGTTGCCATTGACCGATCCGGGCGTGGGGCCGGAGGCGGCGCTGGCCGACCCGGGCGTGGGTTCGATCACCTCCTCACGCGGCTGCGCTGACTCGTCCTGGCGCAGCGTCGGCGCAGCCGGCGGGATGTTGTTTTCGCGCATGTATTCATCCATTTCGCGCCAGCCGGCAAAGATGGCGGCCTTGGAGGCTTTGGGGTTGCTGGCGTAACAATCCTCCAGGCTGCGTTGGGTGTGCCGGCAGGCGGCGCCGATGGCCTTGCCTTCGGCTTCGCGCCGTTGGGCTTGTTTGGCTGGCGTTTCAATGCCCAGCATGTCGCAGCCAGCCAAGGGCCATGACACGAAGAACGCCAAGCCGACGGTCAGGAGCACCGGGTGGCGAGCGCGCAAAGACGTCATGATCCGAATTGTGCCGTGGGTTGAGCGCTTGGCCCAACACCCTACGCTAAATGCGAAACGGCCCGCTTCGCCGACGCGGAGTCGATCGGGTAGCTCGCGGCTGTCGGCGCTTGGCGCCTACCTGGCGCACCAACAAAAGCGCCCCCATCGAGGGGGCGCAGGGCGTTCAAGCCTTGCCTTGACGGCTGGCCGCAGCCTTACTCGCGCTCGCCGCCGAAGATCCCCAGCAGCGCCAGCAAGCTTTGGAAGATGTTGAAGAGGCTCAGATACAAGGCCAGCGTGGCGGTGATGTAGTTGGTTTCGCCGCCATCCACGATGCGCTTGAGATCCACCAGCAAGAAAGCGCTGAAAATGCCGATGGCCATCACCGACAGCGCCGCCATGAAGGCCGTGCTGCCGACAAACGCGTTGATGATGCCGCCCACCAGCAACACGATGGCGCCGAAAAACAGCCACTTGGACAGCCCTTCCAGGTCACGCTTGATGACCGTGGAGAGGTTGGCCATCACAAGAAACACCGCCGCGGTGCCGCCGAACGCCGTCATCACCAGCTGCGCGCCGTTGGCCAAGCCCAGCACCGCTGCCAGCAGGCGCGACAGCATCAGGCCCATGAAGAAGGTGAAGCCCAGCAGCAGCGCCACGCCGGCGCCGGAGTGTTTGTAGCGCTCAATGGCAAACATGAAGCCAAATGCGCCTGCCAGAAACACCACCAGGCCGACCCAGCCCGACAACGCGGCGGCGACGCCAGTGGCCACGCCGATCCAGGCCCCCAACACTGTGGGCAGCAGGCTCAGCGCCAGCAAAGCGTAGGTGTTGCGCAGGACGCGATGCCGCTCGTGGCGCGCAACCAAGGTGTCCGAGCGAAGGGTGGTGTCAAAGCTCATCGTCAGTGGCCTCCTGTGTGGTGCGCAAGTGTAACTTCGTTACGCCAACTTGGATACGGTGGGCTGGCGAAAGTTCACCGCGCCGGCTCGGTGACAAACCCCACCCCTTGCACACCGGCTTGCTGCGCCGCGGCCAGCACCTTGGCCACCCGTTCATAGCGCACGTCGCGGTCGGCCAGCAAGTGCAGAGGGGGTTGCGGATCCAGTGCGCCGATTTGCTGCAACCGCAGCTCCAGCTGAGCCTCTTGCAGCGTTTCGTCGTTCCAGCGGTAGCCGCCATCGGCCAACACCGTCAACCGCACCGCCTGCGGGGGCGGCTGCAGTGGTTCGGCGTTGGCTTGCGGCAACTTGACTTGCACCGCGTGTTGCATCACGGGGATGGTGATCATGAACACGATCAGCAACACCAGCATGACGTCGATCAGCGGGATCATGTTGATTTCGCTCATCGGTTCGTCCTGGTCGTGGTCACTGACTTGCATCGCCATGGTTGAGCCTCCACGGAGTTGTGGTCAGGGCTTGCGTGCAGCGCTTCAGGCGCGCAGCGCCCGCACACGGGCGTCAGCAGCCGGCGCTGGCGCGCGCGCCGCCACCCGCGCTCCCGTGACAAAGTAGGCATGCAGCTCGTGCGCGAAGCGGTTGAGCTGGTGCACCAGCGCTTTGTGCCCTCGCACCAGCGCGTTGTAGCCGAGCACCGCCGGGATGGCCACCGCCAATCCCAGCGCGGTCATGATCAGCGCCTCGCCGATGGGCCCGGCGACCTGATCGAGCCCGGCGTTGCCAGAGGCGCCGATGCCCACCAGCGCATGATAAATGCTCCACACCGTGCCAAACAGGCCCACAAACGGCGCAGTGGAGCCCACCGAGGCCAGCAGCCAAAGCCCGGCCTGCAGCCGCGCCACGCAGTCGTCGATGGCCTGCCGCAGCGCGCGCTGCACCCAGTCGCTGAGGTCCAGCTGATCGTGCAGCTGCGGAGGGCGCGCGGCCACGTCGTCGCGGCCCTGCAGGTGCGCGGCGGCGTCTCGGCCCTGTTGGGCCAGCAAGCGAAATGGGTTGTCGGGCTCGCGCCCGAGCCGATCCAGCCCGTCGGCGAAATCGCTGGCATGCCAAAAAGCCTCGACGCGTCGAGCCTGCGCGCGGTGCCGGCGCAAATCCAGCGCCTTCAAGATGATCAGCACCCACGACAGCACCGACATCATCAGCAGCAGCACGGCAATCGTGCGGATGACGCCGTCGCCCTGCGCCCACAGGTGGGCCAGGCCGAAGGCGGCAGGAGGTTGGACGGTTTCCATCTTCGAAGCTCCGGTTGAAATTGAAAAGACACGCTCGCTTGGGGGACGGCCCCCGCGGCGCGGCGGGTTGCGGCGTCGTCACTCCAACACGAATTGGATCGGTACCAAAAACCACATCGCCTCGGGCACGCCGTCGCGCTTGCCGGGCACGTAACGCCAGCGCAGCACCGCTTCCAAGGCAGCCTTGTCGAGCCGCTCATAGCCGCTGGAGGTGCGGATTTCAGCCGCGGAGGCGGTGCCGTCCGGCTCGATGCGCACCCGCAGCACGACGCGGCCTTGCTCGCCGAGCCGCCGCGACAGCGCCGGGTAGGCGGGCGGAGGGTTGTTGAGGTAGGCGGCGCTGGCCGAAGGCAGCTCAATCTTGGGCGGTGGCGCAGGCGGCGCAGCGGCCACGGCAGGCGCAGCGGGCGCCGCCACGGGAGCCGCCGCCGCGCTGGGGCCCGGCGCGCTGGGGGCGGGCGGCGACGTGGGAGCGGGATCCCGCAGCGCTTCAGCCACCGGCGTCGGCGCTGGCGTGGGCTCTGCGGCCTGGCTGGGCTCAGCCGCCGTCGGGGTGACCGGTGGCCGCGTCGGTTGGCTCGTCGCAGCCTGGGTGCGAGGCCGGGGCGAGGGGGCGGGC
>NZ_VJNB01000004.1 GCF_007556595.1 Tepidimonas alkaliphilus | reverse complement strand
ACTCACATTGCCCAGCGCCTGCGCCAGCTCCAGCACCGACAGCCGCTGCTGCGCCAGCTTCAGCTCCGCGTTCGTCCTTCTCTCCTTTCGTCGATCCGTTATGTCAGGAAAGAAGGTTTAGAGTACACTAACAGAACCCTAAGCGCTACGCGTCAGGAAGAGGGCCTCAATCCGCGAACGCTTCTCCGAACTGCGCGCAGATTCTCAATCCAACCGACTTGGTGCCGCTTGTCTGACTCGAACAGACGACCTTCCGCTTACAAGGCGGGCGCTCTACCAGCTGAGCTAAAGCGGCAGCCTTACAGGCGCCATTTTACCTGCTGCACCTTATTTCACACGCTTCAGCGCGGGGCGCCCTCCGCGTGGAGGCGGCGGGGAGGGCGTCTCGTCGGAAGATTCGCCCCTTGAGTCCTCTTCACCCTCATCTCGATCATGCACCACTTGCAGCGCAGGGCGTCGCCCGGCCGCAGTGGCCTCATCCTCGTTTTGCTCGGGGTCCGGATGAGGAAATGCCATGCCTTGGCCGTTCTCTCGCGCGTAAATGCCAATGACATGATCAATCGGGATCACCACTTCGCGCGCCACGCCCCCAAAACGGGCTTTGAACGTTAACTCCTGGTTGTCGATGCGCAAATTAGCCGTCGCTTCATAGCTGATGTTCAGCACAATTTGCCCATCGCGCACGTATTCCAGCGGCACTTGCACGCGGCGATCGACCGCGACCACCAGATACGGGGTCAGCCCATGGTCGGTGCACCACTCGTGCACCGCCCGCAGCAGGTAGGGCCGCATAGAGGGCGAATCGGCATCCATCACTTGCGCATCACCTTCTCGGACGGCGTCAGCGCTTCGATATAGGCTGGCCGCGAAAAAATGCGCTCCGCGTATTTTAACAAAGGCGCGGCATTGCGATTAAGTTCAATGCCGTAATGATCAAGCCGCCACAGCAGCGGCGCAATCGCCACATCCAGCATGGAAAAGTTATCGCCCAACATATATTTGTTCTTCAAAAATACCGGTGCCAGCTGTGTGAGTCGCTCGCGAATATGAGCCCGCGCTTTTTCCAGCTGTTTTTCGGTCGGCTTGGGCGTACGTTGCTCCAAAACCGAAACATGCGTGAACAATTCTTTTTCAAAGTTCAGCAAAAACAGCCGAACCCGGGCGCGATCGACCGGATCCCCCGGCATCAGCTGAGGATGAGGAAAGCGCTCGTCAATGTATTCATTGATGATATTGGACTCATAGAGGATCAAATCCCGCTCCACCAGGATCGGAACCTGCCCATAGGGGTTCATCACTGAAATATCCTCGGGCTTATTGTAAAGATCCACATCACGGATTTCAAAATCCATGCCCTTTTCGAACAGCACGAAACGGCAGCGATGTGAAAACGGGCAGGTGGTGCCCGAATACAAAACCATCATGACGTCGTCGCTCCACTCCACGAAAAGCAAAAGCAGTGGGAGGCGGCTGCAGGCCTGCGCTCCCACTGCACGACCGGGCCGCCATCGGCGCGACCCAGCAGATGGGGATTATCGGACGTCTTTCCAATAGGCCGCGTTGAGTCGCCACGCGATGACCGCAAACACGCCCAGGAAGATCATCACCCACACCCCGAGCCGGATTCGATGGTTCTTGACTGGCTCGCCCATCCACTCCAGATAAGCCACCAAATCGGCCACCAGTCGATCATACTCGGCCTCCGACAGCTGCCCCGGCTTGACCACCTCCCAGCCGCGGAACACCTCGGTCTCGTGTCCAGGACTGCCAACTTTTTCAAAGATCGGCTTGCGCTCCCCCTGCAATTCCCACAACGGATGCGGCATGCCAATGTTATGAAAGACGACGTTGTTCCATCCTGTGGGACGGTTCGGGTCGCGGTAGTAGCCTCGCAGCAAAGTGTAGAGATAGTCCGTGCCGCTGTAGCTTTGGCTGGCCCGCGAACGCGCGATCAGTGACAGGTCGGGGGGCTGCGCGCCAAACCACGCCTTGGCTTGCTGCGGCGAGATCGCAGCAATCATCTGATCTCCCACTTTGTCGGTGGTGAACATCAAATTTTCTTTAATTTGCTTTTCTGTCAGGCCAAGCTCGGTGAGGCGGTTGTAACGCACGAACGAAGCCGAATGGCAGCTGAGGCAGTAATTGACGAAGATCTTGGCCCCATGCTGCAACGCGGCTTGGTCGTTGCTCAGACGCGGAGCCTTGTCCATCGGAAAACCGGTTCCGGCCGCCTGCACCGGTGCGGAGACCAACAGCAGCATGGCCAACGCCGCCACCCCGTTTGCCAACCAACGCTTCATTGCTATCCCTTTCTTCATCACGGGGCTTGCAAGCCTCAGTGCGGACGGAAGGTCACGCGGGCCGGCACCGGCTTGAACTCGCCGATGCGGCTCCACCACGGCATCAACAGGAAGAAGCCGAAATAAAACAGCGTGCCGATCTGCGAGATGCGCTCACCCAACGGCGACGGCGGCAACACACCCAAATACCCGAGCACCAAAAAGTTGACGACGAACAAGCCGTAGAGCCATTTATTCCACGACGGCCGGTAACGAATCGATTTCACCGGACTCCTGTCGAGCCAGGGCAAGAAAAACAGAATAATCACCGCACCGCCCATCACGACCACGCCCCAAAATTTGGCGTCGATCGTCAGCATCAACGCCGACAGCGCCAGCGCACCCGCAAGAATGCCGAGCTTGCCCAGCGCCCCGGCACTGGACTTCAGCGCCGCCAAGATCGCGGCAATCCAAAGCACCGCCACCAGCACCACCATCATTTCGCTGGTGGTGGCCCGCAGCATGGAATAAAACGGCGTGAAGTACCAAACTGGCGCGATGTGGGGTGGCGTAACCATCGGGTCAGCCGGGATGAAGTTGTTGAACTCAAGGAAATAACCGCCAGCTTCCGGCGCGAAGAAGACGATCGCCGAAAACACCAGCAAGAACACCGCCACGCCAAGAATATCGTGGATTGTGTAGTATGGATGGAAAGGGATGCCATCCAATGGCTTACCGTCGGGGCCTTTGGTGGCCTTGATTTCGATGCCATCCGGGTTGTTGGAACCCACTTCGTGCAACGCAATGATGTGCGCCACCACCAAGCCCAACAAAACCAGCGGAATGGCAATCACGTGAAAGCTAAAGAAGCGATTCAGCGTCGCATCCGACACCACATAGTCGCCGCGGATCCAGATGGCCAAATCCGGCCCGATGAAGGGGATCGCCGAGAACAGGTTGACGATCACCTGCGCCCCCCAATAGGACATCTGCCCCCAGGGCAGCAGGTAGCCAAAAAAGGCCTCCGCCATCAGGCACAAAAAGATTGCCACGCCAAAAATCCACACCAATTCACGCGGCTTGCGGTAAGACCCATAAATCAACCCGCGCCACATGTGCAGATAGACCACGATGAAGAAGGCCGATGCGCCGGTGGAGTGCATGTAGCGAATCAGCCAACCCCACGGCACGTCGCGCATGATGTATTCAACCGAGGCAAAAGCCACTGGCACCCCCGCGGCGTTGAGCGACGCGTCAGGCTTGTAGTGCATGACCAAAAAAATGCCGGTGACGATTTGAATCACCAGCACCAGCATGGCCAGCGAGCCGAAGAAATACCATACGTTGAAATTCTTCGGCGCGTAGTATTCCGACATATGCTCTCGATACATTTTCGAGAGCGGAAAGCGGTTGTCGATCCAGGTGAGCAGCTTTTGGCCAGCAGTGGCGTGAGCCGGAGCTTCCTTGAATTCAGCCATGATCGATCCCTCGTGCGCGGGCGTGGGGTGTCTCAAGGGGTTCTCAAGCCTTGGGCGGATCCTCGCCGATCAGCACCACGGTGTCGGAGAGGTAGCGATGCGGCGGCACCTCCAGGTTATCGGGCGCCGGCTTGTTTTTGAACACGCGGCCCGCCATGTCAAACGTGGAGCCGTGGCACGGGCACAGAAAACCGCCTTGCCAGTCGTCAGGCAAAGACGGCTGCGGACCCGGCTGCAGCTTGTCCACCGGCGAGCAACCCAAGTGCGTGCAAATCCCAACCACCACCAGGTATTCCGGCTTGATCGAGCGGTAGCGGTTTTTGGCGTATTCGGGCGTCGGGTAGGCTTTGCGCTCCGAGTTGGGATCGGCGAGCTGGTCTTCGACTTTTTCCAGCGTGGCCAACTGCTCCGGGGTGCGCCGCATGATCCACACCGGCTTGCCGCGCCACTCGACGACGACTTTTTCCCCCGGCTGCAGCTTGGAGACGTCCACCTCCACCGAAGCGCCCGCCGCTTTGGCACGCTCGGAGGGAGCCAGCGAACTCAGAAACGGCACCGCCACGGCTACTGCCCCGGCGCCCCCCACGGCAGCCGAGGTGATGAGCCAAGTTCGACGTTCGGGATCCACGGTGGCTTCGCTCATGGGGAATTCTCCATCGGCAGGGCGCAGTCCAGCGGTTACGCGCCGGTTACGCGCCCACAAATCACGGGCATTGTAAGGGAAGGTGAGGAGGCGTTTCAGGACGTGACGCTGCCAGGGGGACAGATGGGGCATGGCGGCCCGACGCCAACGCCTGCCAAGCCGCCTGCACCGCCGCCTCCATGCTGGCTGGATCGGCGCAACCCCGCCCGGCAATGTCAAACGCGGTGCCGTGGTCGGGGCTGGTGCGAACGAAGGGCAGGCCCAGCGTGGAGTTCACCCCGTCGGCCAAGCCGGTGCTTTTGATCGCAATGAGACCTTGGTCGTGGTATTGTGCGACCACGACGTCGAATTCGCCTTGCCGGGCGCGCCAAAACACCGTATCAGCTGGCAAAGGGCCGTGCACGTCCATCCCCGCCGCCCGGGCCCGCTCGACGGCGGGCGCGATGATGTCAAGTTCCTCTCGGCCAAGCAACCCGCCTTCGCCGGCATGGGGGTTGAGCCCGGCTACCGCGATGCGGCAGCGCCCCCAGCCCAACACGCGCGTAAAGTGCACGTGTGTTAAGCGCAGGGTCTCGTCCAGACGCTGCCCTGTCACCCAATCGAGCGCCTGGCGCAGCGGCACATGGATGCTGACCAACACGGTTCGCAAATCCCGATTGGACAGCATCATGCGCACCGGCAACTGCTCCACGGGCACGCCCAAGTGGCGCGCCGCCACGGCCTGCAAGAGTTCGGTGTGGCCCGGATAAGGCACCCCGGCTGCCGCCAGCGCGGCCTTGGAAAGCGGCGCGGTGACCACCGCTGCGACCTCGCCTCGTAGGGCTGCTTGCGCGGCGCGTTCCACCGCTTCGGCCGCCGCCCGACCCGCCGCCGCGTTCACCTGCCCCCAAGGGGGCAAGGGCTCGTGCAGCTCCACCACGGGCCAAAGCGGGATGGCTCCAGGAGGCACGTTCGCAGCCTCCAGCGGATCGGCCAGTTCCGCGATGGGCGCTCCCCCCAGCAGTTGGGCGGCGCGGCGCAACGCGGCGCCGGAGCCGATCACCACGCAGCGCTGCGACCAATCGGGGTGGCGCTGGAACAATCGCACAATGATTTCGGGCCCGATGCCGGCTGCGTCCCCCATGGTGAGGGCGATGGGCGCCTGCGTGGTCGCTGCCTGGGTCGCCTTCATGCCGGGTTGTCCACTTCGATGAACTGATGCTCCAGCCCCAAGCGCTCGGCCAGCCAAGCCCCCAACGCAGGGGCGCCGTAGCGCTCGGTGGCGTGGTGGCCGCAGGCGTAAAACGCCACCCCGGTCTCGCGCGCCAGATGGGCTTGCGGCTCGGAAATCTCACCGGTGATGAACGCATCAGCCCCCGCGGCCACCGCCGCCTCGAAATAGCCCTGCGCCCCTCCGCTGCACCACGCCACGCGGCGGATCGGTCGCCCATCTCCAGGCACCCAGATGGGCGCTCGCCCCAGCTTCACACCCAGGTGGGCGGCCAGCGCCGCTGCCTCGCTCAGAGGGCTGCGCCCAAGAAAGCCCAGCTGCTGCTCGCCGAAGCGGGCCCAGGTCTCCGCTTCCGGGACAAAGCCCAGAAGCTGGGCCAACTGGGCGTTGTTGCCCACTTGCGGATGCGCGTCCAGCGGCAGGTGGTAGGCCAGCAAACTGATGTCATGGGCTAACAGGCGCTGCAAGCGCGCCTTCATCCAGCCCGTGACCGTGCCGCGCTGCCCACGCCAAAACAAGCCGTGGTGCACCACGATGGCATCGGCGCCGGCTGCTGCTGCTGCCTCAATCAGTGCAAGACTGGCCGTCACGCCCGACACCACACGCCGCACGCGCGCGCGACCTTCGACCTGCAAGCCGTTGGGGCCGTAATCATGAAAACGCGCGGGCTCAAGCAAATCGTCGGCGGCCTGCACCAACTCCGCCAGCGCGCATCCCCATGCGTCATGTTGTGGACTGCCCATCATGGGCAGGATTGTGACACCATGGCTCGTCTCTGCCCGCTCCTTCGCATCCACTCAGCGGGAGGAACGGTCTGATGTGGCGTTGACTTTCTGGGTGAACAAGCGAATAAAAAACGCCCCCATGCCCAACATAAACGCGATGACCCCCAGGCTCATCAGGCCATAATCGGTAGAAAACAGATCGATGATGGCTTTCATGACGACGACCTCCTGGTTAACGCCCACGCGGGCAACGGCTTCATTGAACGCCAACATCGTCGGGCACGCCTTGACCCACATCAACCCCGCAGGCATAGGGGTCTTTGTCTCCTCGATTGCGCCATGAACTTGCGCCGTCTTTGGCTGACCTTCGCGCAAAGCGTGACCGTGCTGCTGGCGGCATGGTTCGTGGTGGCCACGCTCAAGCCGCAATGGCTGGCACGCCCGCCAGCCTGGGTGCGCAGCATCCCCGTGCTGGAAAGCGCCGCCGACGCCCGCAGCCCCACAGTGGAGGCCGCCAGCCTGGCAGCCGCCGCCCGCGCTGCAGCGCCGGCGGTGGTCAGCATCACCACCACGACCCAGACCACCCACCCGCACGCCCAAGACCCTTGGTTTCGCTACTTTTTTGGCGACCGCGCGGATACGGAGCTGCAAACCGGCTTGGGCTCAGGCGTCATCGTCAGCCCCGACGGTTACATCTTGACCAACAACCACGTGGTGGAAGGCGCCGACGAAATCGTGGTGCAGCTCAGCGATGGCCGGCAAGCCACCGCTGCAGTGATCGGCACCGATCCTGACACCGACCTGGCAGTGCTGCGCGTGCAACTGCGCGACTTGCCCGCGATCGTGCTGGGACGCTCCGACGCCCTGCAGGTGGGTGACCGGGTGTTGGCCATCGGCAACCCGTTTGGTGTGGGGCAAACGGTGACCGCCGGCATCGTCAGCGCGCTGGGACGCAGTCAACTTGGGCTCAACACCTTTGAAAACTTCATTCAAACGGATGCGGCCATCAATCCCGGCAATTCGGGCGGCGCGCTCGTGGATGCGGAAGGCCGCCTGATCGGCATCAACACCGCCATCTACTCGCGCTCGGGCGGCTCCATGGGCATCGGCTTTGCCATCCCGATTGCCACCGCCCGCGACGTCATGGAAGCGATCGTGCGCAATGGCCGCGTCACGCGCGGCTGGATCGGCGTCGAGCCCCGACCGCTGGAGCCTGAGTGGGCCGAACACCTCGGCCTGCCGCGCGAGGTGCGCGGCGTGGTGGTTGCCGGGGTGCTGCAAGATGGGCCTGCGGCGCGAGCGGGCATCGAGCCAGGGGATGTCATCTCCAAAGTGGGCGATGTGTCGGTCGCCGACGTGCCGGGACTGCTGGGCGCGGTCGCAGCGCTCAAGCCCGGCCAACCTGTGACGCTTCAAGTTTGGCGGCAGGGCCGCGAGCGCACAGTCCGGGTTGTTCCTGGACAACGTCCTTCATCGCAAGAGCTGGCCCGATAGCCGTGGCGTTTGCCCGGCAGCGCGGTCTCCATCGGCACCACGGCAAAATGGGCGGTGCGTTTCTAACCGCGCACCACCTCCCACCCGACGATCTGGCGCTTCGTGGGGCTGAACTCCACGCCGAGTTCGATCACCTCGTGGATGCCCGGCGCGCCGCGGTGCTTGGCGGCGTAGTCGCGGGCCTTGAGCTGGCGCATCGCCTCGCCGGTGGGGGCGTCACCATCGATGACCTTGAACTCGATCACCCACGCGCGGCCCGCATGGCGGATGACGAGGTCGCACTGGCCCGGGTTGGAGACTTCCTCCGGCACGATGTCGAGCCCGAGGCTGGCCAAGTGGCTGTAGAAGACGCTGGCGTAGTAGCCCTCATACTGGGCGATGGGGTTGGCGCGCACCCAATCGTGCGGGATGCTGGCGTAAAGACGCTCGAAGTGCGCGCGCAGGCCATCGGTGTCGGCCTGCAGCAGCATCTGATAAAGCGCGCGCGGCTGCAGCAACTGGCGCTGCTCGGCCGGGTACCAGCCGAAGTAGAGCAACGCGCGATTGAGCGCGCCGCGCACTTCGCGGTTCGGCACGCCGAGTTCATAGCTCAGCAGCCCGCCGCAGTTTTCCACGCGCTGGATTGTCAAGTAGCCGGTCTGCCACAGCATCGCCTCCACGGCGATGTCGTCCACATCGAAGGCCGACAGCAAATCCTCTTCCGCGAGCAAGCGCTCCAGCCGCGGCGTGAAAAAACCCTTGCCGCGCAGCCAGTGCACCAGAAACGTCGGCGTGCCGGTCTCAAACCAGTGCGCGCGGAATTGCCGCTCGGCCAGCAGCAGCAAGACGTCAAAGGGGTTGTAAACGCTCACCGGGCCCCAGCGGTAGCCGTTGTACCAGCGCCGGATCTCCTCGCGGTCCAGTGCCTGGCCTTCCGCCGCGGCGGCCTCGAGCTCCGGCGCGAAGACGGTGTCGATATCCTCCTCGGTGTAGCCGCAGAGCGTGCCGTATTCGGGCGACAGCGTGATGTCGCGCAGGTTGTTGAGGCCCGAGAAGATGGAGACCTTGCTGAATTTGGACACGCCGGTCAGCAGCACGAAGCGCAGGTCGGCGTCTCTTCCCTTGATGACGCTGTAGAGGTTTCTCAAGCCCTCGCGCATGGCGCGGGCGATCTCAGGGGCTTCGAGGTTGTCGAGGATGGGCTTGTCGTATTCATCGACCAGAACCACGGCCTGGCGGTGGTGGGTCTCAGCGGCGCGGGTGATGAGCTCGGCGAAGCTGCCGGGGATGTCGTCGGGGTCTTCCAGCGCGACGCCCAACCGCTGCGCCTGCTCGCGCAGCTGGCGGCGGATGTGGCGGTCAAGCTCGTTGCGCTTTTCCAGACGGCCTTCGGCAAAGCTTAAGCGAATCACGGGGTGGGGCTTGGCCCAGTCCCAGTGGTCGGCAAGGAAGAGCTTGTCGCGCGGCGCCGTGCCATCGGCGCCGTCGTGCGCGTCGAACAGCTGCCGCTTGCCCTCGAAGGCGCAGGCGATCGTGTCCAGCAGCAGGCTCTTGCCGAAGCGGCGCGGGCGGGACAAGAAATACGCCCCGCCTTGATCCGCCAGCCGCGCGATCAGCGGGGTTTTGTCCACGTAGTAGTGCCCCTCCAGACGGATCTTGGCGAAGGTCTGGATGCCGATCGGCAGTTTGCGGCGAGCCATAAGCATGGGCAGCCACCCTGCCTACTCAACCGAGGAAACACCCGATTGCTCATCGTCCGGCGCCCGGCTGACGCGGGCAAACCAGCGCGCCCCCCAAATGCCTAACTCATAGAGGAGGCACATCGGCACGGCCAGAGCGATTTGCGAGATCACATCAGGCGGAGTGACAACCGCCGCGATCACAAACGCGATCACGATGAAGTAGCCGCGAAAGCTTTTGAGCTTGTCGATGCTGACCATGTCAAAGCGCACCAGCAGCATCACGACCACCGGTACCTGAAAAGCCAGACCGAACGCCAGATACAAAGAAAGGATGGCTTCCACATACGAAGCAATATCGGGCGTGGCGTTGACGCTGGCCGGCGTGACGCCCTGGATGAAGGCGAACATTTTGTCCAGCACAAAAAACTGGACAAAGGCTATGCCAAGGTAGGCCAGCGCGCTGCCGATCACGATCAGCGGCAGCGCAAAGCGCTTTTCATGGCTGTAAAGGCCCGGAGCCACAAACGCCCAGATTTGATAAATGACCCAAGGCAGCGCTAGCAAAAGCCCGGCCATCATCAGCACTTTCAGCGGCACAAAGAACGGCGTGAACACCCCCACCGCAATCAGGCGCGCATCCGGCGGCATGTGGGCGCGGATCGGCGTGGCAATGAAATCAATGAGCCCGCTGGGGCCTGGCCAAATGGCCAGCACTGCCATAGCCGCACCGATGCCGTAGAGCGCGTAGAGGATGCGGTCGCGCAGCTCCATCAGGTGCGCGACGAACGGCTGCTCGGTGCCAGCCAACTCGTCATCTTTCGGATCGCGAGGGTCGGCCATGAATCAGCGCGGCAGGTTTTTGGGACGGTAGCGCGCCACCCGCGCCGCGCCGGACAGCGCATGGCGACGGATACCCGAACGCGCCTTGAACCATTGCGGCACGGCTTGGCGCTGGAGACGAAAGCTTTTCTTTTTGCGAACCGGGGTCGCACGAGGTTGCAGTGGCGTGCCCAACGATGCCCACGCTGGGGGATCATCGGGTGTGGATGCGCTGCTGGAGCGGCCATCCAGCCCCGCCGTGACCTCGGCCCACTCGCGCTCGAAGTCGGCAGCGGTGGCGCTGACCTGGGTCTCCACTTCGCGCGCGGTTTTTTCCACGGTTTCTTTCATCCGCTTCAGCTCTTCGAGCTCGATGGTGCGGTTGACCTCCGCCTTGACCTCGGCCACATAACGCTGGGCGCGCCCAAGCAGCGCCCCAACGGTGCGGGCCACGCGCGGCAGCTTCTCCGGGCCAATGACCACCAGCGCCACAACCCCAATCAGCGCGAGCTTGGAAATACCCAGGTCGATCATGACAAAGCGACTTCGCCTCGCTGAACACGTCGCGCAGCGGGACGATGGCTTGGCTGCGTCAGAGCGGGACGGTTACGACTTGGTCTTGGCTTCGACATCGATGGTGGCTTTGTCAGCCGAGGCTTTGTCTGCCGTTACTTGCGGCGCGGCGCTGGTGTTGGCCGCCGAGTCGGACGAGCCCGTCCCGTGCGCCATGCCGTCTTTGAAGCCCTTGACGGCGGCTCCAAGATCAGAGCCCAAGTTTTTGAGCTTTTTGGTGCCGAACACCAACACCACGATCAGCAGCACCACCAGCCAGTGCCAAATCGAAAAGCTACCCATGACTGTCTCCACAATGTCGGGGCCGCCTGACCCCAGCGGCCTCGATCCTTTCGAGGCCCGAAAACCCGCAGTGGTTTCTTTTAAAACCCTCAGTGGTTTCTTTTAAAACCCGCAGTGGTTTCTCTCGGCCACCCGGCCCGAGGTTGGCATTGTGCCGCAAAGCGCGCCGGCGCGCCTCAGCCCTTGCGCCACGGACGCGGGCCGCCGATGACGTGCACGTGCAGGTGGTGCACCTCCTGCCCGCCGTGCTCGCCGGTGTTGCAGACGATGCGAAAGCCCCCCTGCGGGTACGGCAGGCAGCCCTGCTCCAGCGCCAGCCGTGGCGCCAGCACCATCAGGCGACCCATCAGGCGCTCGTGCTCGGGGGTGAGCTGCGCCATCGACGGGATGTGGGCCTTCGGCACGATCAGGAAGTGCACCGGCGCCCACGGGTTGATGTCGTGGAAGGCCAGCAGCTCCTCATCTTCATACACCTTGCGACATGGAACCTGGCCGGCGACGATCTTGCAAAAGATGCAGTTGGGGTCGTGCAACATGGCGAGACGGGCCGCCGGGCTCAGACCGGCAGCGGCTTGCGATCGTTCCAATACAGAAAACCTTTGACCAGACGATACACCGTCCAAATGAAGGCCGCGACCAGGATCACAAAGCCCACGCCGATCACGGCGGTCAACGCGCCCAGCACCGCCCACAGCAGCCCCCACCAGAAGGTGCGGATCTGCCAAGTGAAATGGCTTTCGTAAAGCGTGCCAGCGACGTCGGCGCGTTTGACGTAGTTCACAATGATGGCAACCAACGCGGTGATGCCCACAAGCCAAGACAGCGCATACAGCACATAGACCACCAACGTCAGCTGTCGCAAGCTGGCCAGGCGTTCGGCATCGGCGGCAGGCGGTGCCGGCTGCGTCGGGATTTCCATCGGGGATTGTTCGTTCATTTCGTTCCCTCCTCCATATCGGGCGCGGCAGCCGCGGCTTCGGCCTGCTCGCGCGCGCGCGCCTTGCGCAGCGCCTTCTCCTCCAGGCCCGACAGGCCCTCGCGGCGGGCGAGCTCGGCCACCACGTCGGCCGGCCCGAGGCCAAAGTGCGCCAGCGCAATCAGGCTGTGAAACCAGAGATCGGCCATCTCGCCGACCAGCGCCTGCGCGCTGCCGGCGCCGTGCTGCAGGTCCTTGGCGGCCATGACGACCTCGCCGGCCTCCTCGGCGATCTTCTTCAGGAAGGCGTCCGGCCCCCTGTGCAGCAGGCGCGCGACGTAGCTGCGCTCGGGGTCGCCGCCGGCAGCGGGCTTGCGGCTGTCGATGACAGCAGCCAGGCGCTGCAGCACGTCCTGGGGGGTGTCAGGAAGGGTCATCGGCGGCGCCCTCAGCGGTAGATCGCCTCGGGATCCTTCAACACCGGCTCGACCGCCTCCCAGTGACCGGCGGCGGCGTCCAGCCGCTGGAAGAAGCACGAATGTCGCCCGGTGTGGCAGGCGATGCCGGGTTCGTGGCCGAGCTGCGTGACCTTCAGCAGCACGACGTCGCCGTCGCAGTCGAGCCGGATTTCGTGCACCTGCTGCACGTGGCCGGATTCCTCGCCCTTGAACCAGAGGCGGCCGCGCGAGCGGCTCCAATACACCGCGCGGCCCAGCTCGGCGGTCTTGGCCAACGCCTCGCGGTTCATCCACGCCACCATCAGCACGTCGCCGCTGTCGCGCTCCTGCGCCACCACCGGCACCAGCCCTTGAGCGTCCCAGCGCACTTCGTCAAGCCAGCTCATGACCGCAAGCGTAACACGGTCGGCGCAGCCCGATCGCTTCTTTGCGGCCTTTTAAAGGCGCACCGGGATGCCGGCCTCGGCCAGGCGCCGCTTGGCCTGCGCAATGGTGTAGGCGCCGTAGTGAAAGATGCTGGCCGCCAGCACCGCATCCGCTCCGCCGTCGCGGATGCCCTCGACCAGATGATCCAGCGTGCCGACGCCGCCGGAGGCGATCACCGGCACCTCGACCGCATCGCTGACGGCGCGCGTCAGCGCCAGGTCGAAGCCGGCCTGCGTGCCGTCGCGGTCCATGCTGGTCAGCAGGATCTCGCCGGCGCCGAGCTCGGCGACGCGCCGCGCCCAGGCCACCGCGTCCAGTCCGACGTTCTTGCGCCCGCCGTGCGAATAAACGTCCCAGCCGGGGCCGAGCGGCTGACCGTCCGGCCCGGGGCGGCGCTCCTCCTCGGCGCTGCGGCGCTTGGCGTCGATGGCCACGACGATGCACTGCGAGCCGTACTTGGCCGCGGCGTCGTGCACCACCTGCGGGTTGGCGATCGCGGCGGAGTTGAAGCTGACCTTGTCCGCCCCGGCGTTGAGCAGCCGGCGCACGTCCTCCACGGTGCGCACGCCGCCGCCCACCGTGAGGGGAATGAACACCTGGCTGGCCACCGCCTCGATGATCGGCAGGATCAGGTCGCGCCCGTCACTGGTGGCGGTGATGTCGAGGAAGGTCAGCTCGTCAGCGCCCTGCTCGTTGTAGCGCGCGGCGATCTCCACCGGGTCGCCGGCGTCGCGCAACCCGGCGAAGTTGACGCCCTTGACGACGCGCCCGCCGGTGACGTCCAGACATGGGATGATGCGCTTGGCCAGCATCGCGGTAGGGCTTTGCGGCTTAGGCACTGAGCTCATCGACCAACCGCACGGCGGCGGCGAAGTCGAGCTCGCCGCTGTAGATGGCGCGGCCGCAGATGACGCCCTCGACCCCCTCGGACTCCACCTCGCACAGGCGGCGGATGTCGTCCAGCCCCGACAGCCCGCCGGAGGCGATGACCGGGATCGACAGCGCCTGCGCCAGCCGCACGGTGGCCTCGACGTTGATGCCGGTGAGCATGCCGTCGCGGCCGATGTCGGTGTAGATCACGGCCTCCACCCCGTAGTCCTCGAACTTGCGCGCCAGATCGATGACCTCGTGGCCGGTCAGCTTGCTCCAGCCGTCGGTGGCGACCTTGCCGTCCTTGGCGTCCAGCCCGACGATGATGTGGCCGCCGAACGCCGTGCAGGCGTCCTGCAGGAAGCCGGGGTTCTTCACCGCCGCGGTGCCGATGATGACGTAGCGCAGGCCGGCGTCGAGGTAGCGCTCGATGGTGTCGAGGTCGCGGATGCCGCCGCCCAGCTGCACGTCGACCTCGTCGCCGACCTCGCGCAGGATGGCGCGGATGGCGGCCTCGTTGCGCGGCTTGCCGGCGAAGGCGCCGTTCAGGTCCACCAGGTGCAGGCGCTGCGCACCCTGCTCGACCCAGTGGCGCGCCATCGCGGCTGGGTCGTCGCTGAACACGGTGGATTGCGCCATGTCGCCTTGCTTGAGGCGCACGCACTGGCCGTCTTTCAAATCGATGGCAGGGATCAGCAGCATGGCTTGTCGATCGGAGCGAACGCAAGTGATGGGCTTATGGTTTCCAAAGCAGAAAATTGCGATACAGCGCCAACCCTTGGGCGGCGCTTTTTTCGGGATGGAACTGGGTCGCAAACAAATTGTCGCGCGCCACGGCGCTGGCAAAACGCACGCCGTAGTCGGTCACGCCCGCGGTGTGCGCGGCCTGGGCTGGCAGCGCGTAGTAACTGTGCACGAAATAGAAATAGCTGCCATCGGCGATGCCGGCCCACAACGGGTGCGTCTCAGATTGCTGGCCGTCGGCCGGCTTTAAACGGCGCCAGACGCGGTTCCAGCCCATTTGCGGCACCTTGTAGCGGCTACCGTCGGGCTGGCGCTGCCCCTCCAGGCGGAAGCGCACGACGCGCCCGGGGATCAGACCCAGGCCCGGGGTGTCGCCCTCCTCCGAGTGGTCCAACAGCATCTGCATACCAACGCAAACACCCAGCAATGGTTTGGTGGCCGCGGCGTGCAGCACCGCTTCGCGCAGCCCGCTGCGCTCCAGCTCCGCCATGCAGTCGGGCATCGCACCCTGCCCTGGCAGGACAACGCGGTGGGCGTCGCGCACCGCCTGAGGGCTGGAGGTCACCACCACCTCCACCGATTCGCACGCCAGGGCAGCCTGCCGCACCGCCTGCGCCACCGAGCGCAGGTTGCCCATGCCGTAATCGACCACGGCCACCGTCTCTCGCGCGCCCATTGTTGCCATGCTCACCGGATGCTGCTCAAGCTCAAAGGCTGCCTTTGGTGGAAGGCACCGCGTCCCCCAGCCGGGGGTCGCGCTCCACGGCGGCGCGCAGCGCGCGCGCAAACGCCTTGAAGATCGTCTCGCACTGGTGGTGGGCGTTGTGGCCCTTCAGGTTGTCGATGTGCAGCGTCACCCCGGCGTGGTTGACGAAGCCCTGAAAGAATTCGTGCACCAGCTGGGTGTCGAACTGGCCGATCGTCGCCGCGGTGAAGCGCACGTCCAGATGCAGGCCCGGACGGCCGGAGAAGTCGATCACCACGCGCGACAGGGCCTCGTCCAGCGGCACGTAGGCGTGGCCGTAGCGGCGGATGCCGCGCTTGTCGCCGACCGCGCGCGCCACCGCCTGCCCGAGCGTGATGCCGACGTCCTCCACCGTGTGGTGGCCGTCCACGTGCAGGTCGCCGTCGCACTCGACCTCGAGATCGATCAGCCCGTGGCGCGCGATCTGGTCGAGCATGTGGTCGAAGAAGCCGATGCCGGTGCGCAGGCGGCTGCACCCTGTGCCGTCCAGATTGACGCGCACGCGGATGCGGGTCTCGGCCGTGGTGCGCTGCACGTCCGCGGTGCGGGCGGCAGCGCCGAAGGCAGGATCGGTGGTCATAGCGAGCAAGGCAGCGCGGCCAGCAGCGCGTCGTTTTCCGCCGGGGTGCCGACGGTCAGGCGCAGGCAGCCGGCCAGCAACGGGTGCATTGTAGAAACGTTCTTGACCAGCACGCCGCGCGCGCGCAGCCCGGCAAACGCCTTTGTGGCGTCGGGCACACGCACGAGGATCATGTTGGCCTCGCTCGGGAACGGCTGCACCCCAGGAATGGCGGCCAGCGCCTGCAGCAGCCGCGCGCGCTCGGCGCGGATCGCCGTGGCCTGGCGCGCGTATTCGTCCGCGTGCTCCAGCGCGAACAGCGCCGCCTCGGCGTTGAGGCTGGAGACGTTGTAGGGCGGGCGCACCTTGTCGAGCTCGTGCATGAGCGGCTGGGCGCCGATCAGGTAGCCCAGCCGCACCCCCGCCAAGCCGAACTTGGACAGCGTGCGCATGATCAGCACGTGGCCGTGCGCCTCCGGCTCGGCGCGCCAGACGTCCAGCCAGGTGCGGCTGGCAAACGGCTGGTACGCCTCGTCGATCACCACCAGCCCGCCGAACGAGGCCGCCGTCTCGATGACGCGGCGCACGGCGCCCTCGTCCCACAGGTTGGCGGTAGGGTTGTTCGGGTAGGCCAGGTAGGTGATCGCCGGCCGCTCACGCCGCAGCGCCGCCAGCAGCGCCAGCTCGTCCAGCGCGAAGTCGGGGCTGAGCGGCACGCCGACGAAGCGCAGCCCCTGCAACCGCGCCGACATCTCATACATCACGAAGCCCGGCACCGGCGCCAGGATCGCCGCCCCCGGCACGTCGCACGCCATGGCCAGCAGGCTGATCAGCTCGTCCGAGCCGTTGCCCAGCATCAGCGCCGCGCCGTCGGGCAGGCCGACGAAGCGCGCCAGTGCGGCCTTGAGCTCCTCAATGCGCGGGCCCGGGTAGCGGTTCAGCGCCACCGCGCCGAGGCGCCGGCCCAGCTCCTGCTGCAGCGCCGGCGGCAGGCCGTAGGGGTTTTCCATCGCGTCGAGCTTGATGAGCCCGCGCGCGTCCTGGATCGCGTAGGCGTGCATGCCCTGCACGTCCTGGCGGATGCGCGCCAGCGCCGCCTGCACGCGCGGGTTCATACGCCGGCCTCCAGCCGCAGCTCGGCGGCGCGCGCGTGCGCCTGCAGCCCCTCGCCGTGCGCCAGCACCGAGGCGATGCGACCCAGCCGCTGCGCTCCCGCGGCGCTGACCTCGATCAGGCTGGAGCGCTTCTGGAAGTCCATCACGCCCAGCGGGCTGGAAAAGCGCGCCGTGCCGCTGGTCGGCAGCACGTGGTTGGGCCCGGCGCAGTAGTCGCCCAGGCTCTCGCTGGTGTAGGCGCCAAGGAAGATCGCCCCCGCGTGGCGCAGCCGCGGCTCCCAGCGGCGCGGCTCGCGGCTGGCGATCTCTAGGTGCTCCGGCGCGATGCGGTTGCTCAGCGCACAGGCCTCTTCCATGTCGCGCGTGCGCACCATGAGGCCGCGGCCATTGAGGCTGGCGGCGATGATCGGCGCGCGCGGCAGCGTCGGCAGCAGGCGGTCGATCGCGGCCTGCACCGCGTCGAGGTAGGCGTCGTCCGGACACAGCAGGATGGATTGGGCCAGCTCGTCGTGCTCGGCCTGGCTGAACAAGTCCATCGCCACCCAGTCCGGCGGCGTGCTGCCGTCGGCCAGCACCAGGATCTCGCTCGGGCCGGCGATCATGTCGATGCCGACGGCGCCGAACACGCGCCGCTTGGCCGCCGCCACGTAGGCGTTGCCGGGGCCGGTGATCTTGTCCACGCGCGGGATGGTGGCGGTGCCGTAGGCCAGCGCCGCCACCGCCTGCGCCCCGCCGATGGCGAACGCCCGACTCACCCCGGCCACGTGCGCGGCGGCCAGCACCAGCGGGTTGCGCTCGCCGCGCGGGGTCGGCACCACCATCACGATCTCCGGCACGCCGGCCACGTGCGCCGGGATGGCGTTCATCAGCACGCTGCTGGGGTAGGCGGCCTTGCCGCCCGGCACGTAGATGCCGACGCGGTCCAGCGGCGTGACCTTCTGGCCCAGGCGCGTGCCGTCCTCATCGACGATCTCCCAGCCGCGCCCGCAGGCGTCGAGCTGCGCCTCGTGGTAACGACGGATGCGCGCGGCGGCCTGCTGCAGCGCCTCGCGTTGGGCGGCGGGCAGCGCCTCGAAGGCGGCGCGCAGCACCTCGGGCCCGAGCTCGAGTTCGGCGACGCTCGTCACCTCCAGCTGGTCGAAGCGGCGCGTGCAGTCCAGCACTGCGGCGTCGCCGCGCGCGCGCACGTCGGCCAGGATCTCGGCCACGCGCGCCTCGATCGCGGCGTCGGTGTCGGCGCTCCAGTGCAGGCGCTGGGCGAAGCGCGGCTCGAAGTCGGGCTGGTCGGTGCTGAGGCGCAACGGACGGGCGCGCAGGCTGTCGTTCATGATCGCCATTGTCGCAGAAGGAGCGTCAGGCGCTTGCCGCCTGCATGCATCAGCGCCATGGTCATCGTCCATCGCTCGCCGGGGCGAGCGCCACTGCCAGCGCGTGCAGCAGGGGCCGAATTCTCTCCCCTTTCGCCTTCAGCGCGGTGGGCCGCACCACCAGTCGGGCGGAGATGTCCATGATGCGCTCGACCTCCACCAGCTGGTTGGCCTTGAGCGTGTTGCCGGTGGAGACGAGATCCACGATGGCGTCAGCCAGGCCGGTCAGCGGCGCCAGCTCCATGCTGCCGTAGAGCTTGATCAGATCCACGTGCACGCCCTTGGCGGCGAAGAATTCGCGCGCGATCGCCACATACTTGGTGGCCACGCGCAGCCGCGCGCCCTGACGCACCGCGCGCGCGTAGTCGAAGTCGGCCGGTACCGCCACGCTCATGCGGCAGCGCGCGATGCCCAGATCCAGCGGCTCCAGCAACCCGACGTGCGCCCCGCCCCAGGCGGCGGCGTGCTCGATCAGCGTGTCCTTGCCGCACACGCCCAGGTCGGCGCCGCCGTGCTCGACGTAGGTCGGCACGTCGGTGGCGCGCACCAGCACCACGCGCACCCCGGGCCGGTTGGTCGGCAGGATCAGCCGGCGCGAGGTCTGCGGATCCTCCAGCACCTCGATGCCGGCGGCGCGCAGCAGCGGCAGCGTCTCGTCGAAGATGCGGCCCTTGGAGAGGGCCAGCGTCAGCGTCTCGTTCGGGTTCATGCCAACCTTTCGATGTCGGCGCCGAGCGCGCGCAGCTTGACCTCCATCTGGTCGTAACCGCGATCCAGGTGGTAGATGCGGTCGATGACCGTCTCGCCGTCGGCCACCAGCCCGGCGATGACCAGGCTGGCGGAGGCGCGCAGGTCGGTGGCCATCACCGCCGCGCCGCTTAAGCGCTGGCCGCCCTCGACGAAGGCGGTTCTGCCGTCGATGCGGATGCGCGCGCCCAGCCGCGCCAGCTCCTGCACGTGCATGAAGCGGTTCTCGAAGATCGTCTCGGTGACCGCGCTGGGCCCCTGCGCCACGCAGTTGAGCGCCATGAACTGCGCCTGCATGTCGGTCGGAAAGCCCGGGTACTCGGTGGTGCGAAAGCTCTGCGCCTGCAGCGCCGCGCCGCCCGGCGAGGCCACCGTCAGACCGTCGGCGTCCGCCTCGACCTCCACCCCGGCGGCCAGCAGCTTGTCGATCACCGCATCCAGGTGGTCGGCGCGGCCGTGGCGCAGATGCGCGCGCCCGCCGGCGGCGGCCACCGCGCACAGGAAGGTGCCGGCCTCGATGCGGTCGGCCACCACGTGGTGCTCGGCGCCGCGCAGCGCCGCCACCCCCTGCACGTGGATGCGGCGGGTGCCGTGGCCCTCGATGCGCGCGCCCATCGCGATCAGCAGCTCGGCCAGGTCAACCACCTCCGGTTCCTGCGCGGCGTTTTCCAGCACGGTCTCGCCTTCGGCCAGCGTGGCAGCCATCAGCAGGTTCTCGGTGCCGGTGACGGTAACCATGTCGGTGGTGATGCGCGCGCCGCGCAGCCGGCTGCGCCCGGGCGGCAGGCGCGCCTCGATGTAGCCATGCTCCATGGTGATCTGCGCCCCCATCGCCTGCAGGCCGCGGATGTGCTGGTCCACCGGGCGCGCGCCGATCGCGCAGCCGCCCGGCAGCGACACGCGCGCGCGCCCGCAGCGCGCCAGCAGCGGCCCGAGCACCAGGATCGAGGCGCGCATCGTCTTGACCAGCTCATAAGGCGCCACCGGATCAAGCGGCTCAACCGCCTGCAGCGTCAGGCCGCCGCGCTCGCCATGCGTTTGCACCCGCACGCCGATGCGCTCCAGCAGCGCGCGCATCGTCGCCACGTCGCGCAGGCGCGGCACGTTGCGCAGCGTCAGCGCCTGCTCGGTCAGCAGCGCCGCGCACAGCTGCGGCAGCGCGGCGTTCTTGGCGCCGGAGATCGTCACCTCCCCCTGCAGCGGCCGGCCGCCGCGGATGCGCAGCTTGTCCATCGACCTTCAGCGCCCCCGCGCCGCCTGCCACTCGGCGGGCGTGAGCGTCTTCATCGACAGCGCGTGCACGGTGTCGTCGTGAATGCGCCGCCCCAGCGTCGCATAGACCATCTGGTGGCGCTGGATCAGGCGCTTGCCCTCGAACGCCGACGAAACGACGACGGCGTTCCAGTGACGGCCATCACCGCCGACCTCCAGGTGGTCGCACGGCAGGCCGGCGGCGATCAGCGAGCGAATCTCGTCGGCGGTGATCATGGCGCAAGAGTCAGAGGGGTTCGGAGGGAAAGGAGGCTGCAACGCGCGGGTCAGTGGCGGATTTTGTAGCCGATGCGCAGCAGGTGCACCGTCAGCGCGCCGACGGCGAGCAGCGCGCCGGCCACGACGGCCAGGCTCAGCCACGGCGAGACGTCGCTGACGCCGAAGAAGCCGTAGCGCGCGCCGTCGATCATGTAAAAGAACGGGTTCAGATGACTGACCGTCTGCCAGAACGGCGGCAGCGAATGGATCGAGTAGAACACGCCGGAGAGGAACGTCATCGGCATGATGATGAAGTTCTGAAACGCCGCCATCTGGTCGAATTTCTCCGCCCACAGGCCGGCGATCACCCCCAGCGCCCCGAGCAGCGCCGCGCCCAGCAGCGCGAACACCACCACCCACAGCGGGTGCTGCAGCGGCAGCGGGGCCGCCCAGACGGTGGCCAGCAGCACGCCCGCCCCCACCACCAGCCCGCGCAGCACCGAGGAGCCGACGTAGGCGGCGAACCACGCCCAGTGCGACAGCGGCGTCACCAGCAGGAAGACCAGGTTGCCCATGATCTTGCTCTGGATCAGGCTGGAGGAGCTGTTGGCAAAGGCGTTTTGCAGCAGGCTCATCATCGCCAGCCCCGGCAGCAGGAAGGCCGTGTAGCCGACGCCGTCATAGACCTGCACGTGCGCCTCCAGCACATGGCCGAAGATCAGCAGGTAGAGGATCGCGGTGACGATCGGCGCGGCGATCGTCTGGAACGCCACCTTCCAGAAGCGCAGCACCTCCTTGACGAACAGCGCGCGCCAGCCGCTCATGCCGCCGCCTCCGCGCGCTGCTGCGCCATCAGCTCGAGGAACACGTCCTCGAGGTCGGCCTTGTGCACCTCGACGTCCTCCACCGCCACGCCCGCCTCGCGCAGCGTGGCCAGCGCCCGCTCGACCTCCAGCGCGTCGTGCACCTTGACCTGCTTGATGCGGCCGGTCTCGCGCGCCTGCGCCGCCAGCGCCGGCGGCAGCGCCTGGTCGGTCTTGAAGCGCAGCACGTGCGCCGAGAAACGCTGCAGCAGCGCAGCGGTGCGCTCCAGCGCCACCACGCGCCCGCCGCGCAACATCGCGATGCGGCCGCACAGCGCCTCGGCCTCCTCCAGGTAGTGCGTGGTCAGCAGCACCGTGCAGCCTTCGCGGTTGAGGCGCGCCACAAAAGCCCACAGTGTCTGGCGCAGCTCCACATCGACGCCGGCGGTGGGCTCGTCCAGCACGATGACGCGCGGGCGGTGCACCAGCGCCTGCGCCACCATCACGCGGCGCTTCATGCCGCCGGAGAGCTGGCGCATGTTGGCGCCGGCCTTGTCCGCCAGGCCGAGCCCCTCGAGCAGTTCGTCGATCCAAGCGTCGTTGCGCGCCAGGCCGAAGTAGCCGGACTGGAAGCGCAACGCCTCGCGCACGGTGAAGAACGGGTCGAACACCAGCTCCTGCGGCACGATGCCGAGCAGCCGCCGCGCCTGCAAGGGGTCGGCCTGCACATCGACGCCAAAGACCCGTGCGCGGCCCTCCGTGGGTCGCGCCAGGCCCGCCAAAATGCTGATCAGCGTCGTCTTGCCGGCGCCGTTGGGGCCGAGCAGCCCGAAGAACTCGCCCGGCTCGACGTCGAAGGTGACGCGGTCGAGCGCCTGCAGTACCCCGCGCGGAGTGGCATAACGCTTGCTGACCTGATCGAACGAAACGGCGGCAGACATCCAGCCGGGCATTCTACCCCGGCAACAATCCGTCCACGCCGTAGGCGCGCGCCAACGTGCGCACTTTGTCAGGCAAGCCCTCAATGCGCCAAGCCAGCCCGCGCGCCAACACCACGCGCCGCAACGCCAGCAGCGCGGCCAAGGCTGCGGAGTCGAACGACTGCACCCCCGCGGCCTGCACCACCACACAGGCGTGTGCCGGCGCTTGCGCCACGGCGCGCTGCGCTTGCGCCAGCCATGGCAGCACCTCGGCGTGGGTGAACGCCGCAGGCAGCGGCGGCACCCCCTGCGCGGCCTCAGGAGCGGGATGCATGGGCGCTGCGGTTGCGCTCGCTCAACGTCTGGATCAGGCCGTCCAGCCCGCGCGCGTTGATTTCCTGCGCGAACTGGGTGCGGTAGGTGTCCACCAGCCACACGCCCAGCACGTTCAGGTCATAGACCTTCCAGCCTTGCGGCGTGCGCGCCAGCCGGTAGTCGAGCTGGATCGGGTCGCCTTTGCCGCGGATTTCGGAGCGCACCACCACCTCGTTGGCGTCGGGCGCTGAGCGCAGCGGGCGGATCACCAGTGTCTGGTCCGTGATCTGCGTCAGCGCGCCGGAGTAGGTGCGCACCAGCAGCGTCTTGAATTCGGCCATCAGGCGCTGGCGCTGCTCCGGCGTGGCCTGGCGCCAAAAACGCCCGACTGCGGAGGCCGTCATGCGCTCAAAGTCCACATGCGGCATCAGCTTGGTGTCCACCAAGGCGGTGATGCGGCCCAGGTCGCCCGAGCGGATCGCCGGGTCGCGCTTGACCGCTTCAAAGACTTCGTTGGCCACGCGCTGGATCAGCGCATCGGGCGCCTCCATGGGGTCGGCCGCCCAGGCGCGCGGCCAAGCCAGCGCCGCGGCGCTGAACAAAACCGCCGCCATCCACCCGCGCCGAGGCAGACGCAAGGCGGTTGGCAAACGCACATCGTGTTGGGCTTGGTGTCGCATGTTCGATCCGAGACGCGGCGCGGCGTCAGAGTTCCCCTGTCGCCCCAACGCATCGCAAAGGTTTGCTCGTGTTTCGATGGTGATTGCGGGCGCACTCACTCCTGATCCTCCTCTCCCCGCGCCTGCTGCACTTGTCGCTGACGCCGCGCCAGGTAAGCGTCGCGGGTGAAACTGTATTTGTCCAGCGCCACCTGATCCAGCAAATCGCCAGCCCGCAGCAAGCCCGCGCGCGTGTCCACCCATCGCAGGCCCTGCGCGGCGTTGCGCGTGCCCACATCGTCGATGCCCTGCGCCACCGCATCGCCACGCCGGTCCACCGGCAGCGCCACGGTGTCGCGCACCGTGGAGGGGCCCAGCAGCGGCAGCACCAAATAAGGGCCGGCTGGCACGCCCCAGCGCCCCAGCGTGTGGCCAAAGTCCAGCGTGGTGCGCGGGATGCCCATCTCGCTGGCCACATCCAAGACCCCCAAAAGGCCGAACACCGTGTTGACCGCAAAGCGCATGAAGTTTTCCGCTGCCGGCTGCGGACGCGCTTGCAGCGTGGCGTTGACCGCTGACCACAGGTCGCGCCAGTTGGCGAAAAAGTTGCCCACGCCGGTGCGCAGCGGCTGCGGCACCACCTCCACATACCCCTTGGCCACCGGCTTGAGCACCGCCTCGTCCAAAGCCTCGTTGAACCGATAGACGCCGCGGTTCAAGGGCTCTAAGGGATCGGCGGGATGCGCGTCGGGCGCCGTGGCGCAACCGCCCAGCAAGGCCGAGGCCAGCAGACCCGAAGCCACACCCCAGCGCCATCGGGCGGCGAGGTTGCGCCCACCTAAACCGTCGTGTGTCATCGCGACTCTCCCCCTCCCATTTCAGCGGCCTTGTTGAACAGGAACTGGCCAATGAGGTTTTCCAGCACCACCGCCGATTGGGTGCGCGTCACCACATCGCCATCGGCCAAGTTTTGATCCGACCCGCCGGGCTCGATGCCGACATACTGCTCGCCCAGCAGGCCGCTGGTCAAGATCTTGAACGAGCTGTCTTTGGGAAAAGCGTAGCGCGACTCCAACGCCATCACCACCCGCGCCTGGAAGGTCTGATCGTCGAAGGCGATGGACTCCACGCGCCCGACCCGCACGCCGGCGCTGCGCACCGCCGCCTTGGGCTTGAGCGAGCCGATGTTGTCGAAGGTGGCGGTGACGCGATAGGTCGGCGCCAGGTTCAGGTTGAGCAGATTGGCCGCCTGCAGCGCCAAGAACAAGATGGACGCTGCCCCCAGCAGCACGAACAGCCCAACCCAGACATCGATTTTGGAGCGTTGCATCCGTCGCTTCCCTTGGTTTCGATCAGACCGAAAACATCAGCGCGGTCAGAATAAAGTCCAGCCCCAGCACGGTGAGCGACGCCATCACGACGGTGCGGGTGGTGGCGCGCGCCACCCCTTCGGGCGTCGGCTGGGCCTCGTAGCCTTGCAGCAGCGCGATGAACGTCACCGCCACGCCAAACACCACGCTTTTGATCACCCCGTTGCCCACGTCGGCCCACACATCCACGCCGCTTTGGATCTGGCTCCAGAACGCGCCGCCATCGACCCCGATCAGCAGCACGCCCACCACCCAACCGCCCACGATGCCCATGGTGCTGAACACCGCCGCCAGCAGCGGCACGGCGATCACGCCGCCCCAAAAGCGCGGCGCCAGCACGCGCTCGATCGGATCGACCGCCATCATCTCCATGGCGCTCAACTGCTCGCCGGCCTTCATCAGGCCGATCTCGGCGGTCAGCGACGTGCCGGCGCGCCCGGCAAACAGCAGCGCCGTTACCACCGGCCCCAGCTCGCGCACCAGACTCAGCGTCACCAGCAAGCCCAACGCCTCGGTGGAACCATAGCGTTGCAAGGTGTAGTAACCCTGCAAGCCCAGCACAAAGCCCACAAACAGGCCCGAGACGGTGATGATGGACAACGAATGGTTGCCCAAAAAATGAATCTGGTTGCGCACCAAACCGAAGCGCCGCCAGGCCGCGCCGGTGCCCGCCAACACATGCGCAAACAGCCGCGCGCCGTAGCCCCAATCAGCCAGCTTGGCGCGCACCGCCAAGCCCAAGGCAGCCAACCAAGCGCCGCTCCTCATGCCCCCTCCTCGACCGACCGGCTCGGCGGGCCAAAATCATCCTCGACGCTGGGCGCCGGGTAGTGAAAGCGCACGGGCCCGTCGGGCGCCGCCTGGACATATTGCCGGATCAACGGGTCGTCGCTGCGCTGCACCTCCTGCGGCGCGCCCTCCAGCGCCACTCGACCGTTGGCCAGCACGATCACATGATCGGCCAGCTGAAAAACCCACTCGAGCTCGTGCGACACCAACAAGCTGGTCAACCCCAGGGTGTCGTTAAGTTGGCGGATCAGGCGCGCGGCGGTGCCCAACGAGATCGGATCCAGCCCGGCAAAAGGCTCGTCATACATCACCAGTTCCGGATCCAGCGCGATGGCGCGCGCCAGCGCCACGCGCCGCGCCATGCCGCCGGAGAGCTCCGCTGGCATCAAATCACGCGCGCCGCGCAAGCCGACAGCCTGCAGCTTCATCAGCACGATGTCGCGAATCAACGCTTCGGGCAGGCGGGTGTGCTCGCGCAGCGGAAAGGCCACGTTGTCATACACCGACATGTCGGTGAACAGCGCCCCAAACTGGAACAGCAGCCCCATGCGCCGGCGCATCGCATACAAACCGGCGCGGTCGAGCTGGCCCACGTCCACCCCGTCAAACAGCACCTGCCCCGATGACGCGCGCAGCTGCCCGCCGATCAGCCGCAGCAACGTGGTTTTTCCTCCCCCGGACGCCCCCAGCAGCGCGGTGACCTTGCCGCGCGGCACATGCAGGCTGACGCGGTCGAGCACCAAGCGATCGTCATAGCCAAAGACGACGTCGCGCAACTCGACCAAAACCTCGCGGCTCATCATACAGTTGGGGGTATCTGCAGGGCGCGAATCATAACCCTGGCCGGATCATAAGGGATGACCCGAGAACATGCAGGCGCCTTGCGAGCCTGCCGCAGCACCCCCTAAGGCCGCCCCATCGGCGCAGCCGCCCCGCGCGCGACGCCGGACTGATCGCGCCCGCGCGAGCCTGCTTGCCGCCCTGCCGCAGGCTCAGCGCGGCAGATCCGAGCGCCCCATCAAAAACTCATCCACCGCGCGCGCGGCCTGGCGGCCCTCGCGGATCGCCCACACCACCAGCGACTGGCCGCGGCGCATGTCGCCGGCGGCGAACACCTTCGGCACGTTGGTGGCGTAGCCGCCCACCGCCTCGGTGCTGGCCTTGGCGTTGCCGCGCGCGTCCTTCTCGACGCCAAACGCCTCCAGCACCGTGGCCACCGGCGAGACGAACCCCATCGCCAGCAGCACCAGGTCGGCCTTGTATTCCTTTTCGGTGCCGGGGATCTCGACCAGCTTGCCGTCCTTCATCTCGACGTGGACGGTGCGCACGGCGGTGACCTTGCCGTTCTTGCCGACGAACTCCTTGGTGGCGATGGCAAACTCGCGCTGGCAACCCTCCTCGTGGCTCGTGCTGGTGCGCAGCTTCAGCGGCCAGTAGGGCCACGTCAGCGGCTTGTTCTCCTGCGCCGGCGGCTGCGGCATCAGCTCGAACTGGGTGACGCTGGCCGCGCCGTGGCGGTTGCTGGTGCCGACGCAGTCGCTGCCGGTGTCGCCGCCGCCGATGACGATGACATGCTTGCCGTCGGCGCGGATTTGCTTTTTCAGCTTGTCGCCGGCGTTGACCTTGTTCTGCTGCGGCAGGAACTCCATCGCGAAGTGGATGCCGTCGAGCTCCCGCCCCGGCACCGGCAGGTCGCGCGGCTGCTCCGCGCCACCGCACAGCAGCACGGCGTCGAACTCCGCCAGCAGCTGCTGTGGCTCCACCGTCTCGCGCGCGTCGCAGTTGACCTTGCTGCCCTGCGGCAGGCGGCCGACCAGCACGCGCGTGCGGAACGTCACCCCTTCGGCCTGCATCTGCTCAATGCGACGATCGATCAACCACTTCTCCATCTTGAAGTCGGGGATGCCGTAGCGCAGCAGGCCGCCGATGCGGTCGTTCTTCTCGAACACCGTCACGTCGTGGCCGGCGCGCGCCAGCTGCTGCGCCGCGGCCAGCCCCGCGGGCCCGGAGCCGACGATGGCCACGCGCTTGCCGGTCTTGACCTTCGGCGGCTGCGGCACCACCCAGCCCTCGGCCCAGGCGCGGTCGGCAATCGCATGCTCGATCGACTTGATGCCGACCGGATCGTCGTTGATGTTGAGCACGCACGCCGCCTCGCACGGCGCCGGGCAGATGCGCCCGGTGAACTCCGGAAAGTTGTTGGTACTGTGCAGCACCTGGATCGCGTGGCGCCAGTCGCCGCGGTAGACCAGGTCGTTGAAGTCCGGGATGATGTTGTTGACCGGACAGCCGTTGTTGCAGAACGGCGTGCCGCAGTCCATGCAGCGCGCGCCCTGCACCTTGGCCTGCGCCTCGTCCAGGCCGATGACGAACTCGCGGTAGTGCTTGATGCGCTCCTGCGGCGGCTGGTAGCCCTCCTCGATGCGCGCGAACTCCAGGAAGCCGGTGATCTTGCCCATGGTCTCGAATCCTCCAGTGCGTGACCGCGCCCCGCCTTCAGGCCGCGGCCTGGGCGCGCTCCTTGGCGCCGGCTGCGGCCTTGGCCTTCTTGGCGGCGTTTTCGGCCAGCGCGCGCTTGTACTCGTGCGGGAACACCTTGACGAAGCGCGTGCGCGCCGTTGCCCAGTTGTCCAGCAGCGCACGCGCCTTGGTCGAGCCGGTCCAGCGGTGGTGCGCCTCCAGCAGCTCGCGCAGCTGCTGCTCGTCGGTCATGCCGCGGTGCCAGATGGCGCGATCCACCGTCGCCTCCTGCTCGGCGGCGGGCAGCACCTTCTCCAGCGCCACCATCGCCGTGTTGCAGCGCTTGGCGAACATCCCGTCCTCGTCGTAGACGTAGGCCACGCCGCCGCTCATGCCGGCGGCGAAGTTGCGCCCGGTCTTGCCGAGCACCACGACGGTGCCGCCGGTCATGTACTCGCAGCCGTGGTCGCCGGTGCCCTCCACCACCGCCGTGGCGCCCGACAGGCGCACCGCGAAGCGCTCACCCGCCACGCCGCGGAAGAACGCCTCGCCCTGCGTGGCGCCGTACAGCACCGTGTTGCCGACGATGATGTTCTCGCCGGCGTCGCCGCGGAAGTCGATGCTCGGGCGCACGACGATGCGCCCGCCCGACAGCCCCTTGCCGGTGTAGTCGTTGGCGTCACCAATCAGATACAGCGTGATGCCCTTGCAGAGGAACGCGCCGAACGACTGGCCGCCGGTGCCCTCCATCTGGATGCGGATGGTGTCGTCGGGCAGCCCCTCGGGGTGGTGACGCGTCACCTCGCCCGACAGCATCGCGCCGACCGTGCGGTTGACGTTGCGCACGCTCTCGATGAAGTGCACCTTCTCGCCGCGCTCGATGGCCGGGCGGGCCTTCTCGATCAGCCTGACGTCCAGCGCCTTGTCCAGGCCGTGGTCCTGCGTCTCGACGTGGCGGCGGGGCACGTCGGCAGGCACGTCTGGCTGCGCCAGCAGGCGGCTGTAGTCCAGCCCCTTGGCCTTCCAGTGCTCGATGCCCTTCTTCATGTCGAGCAGGTCGGTGCGCCCGATCAGGTCGTCGAAGCGGCGGATGCCCAGCTGCGCCATGATGGCGCGCACCTCCTCGGCAACGAAGAAGAAGTAGTTCACTACATGCTCGGGCTTGCCGGCGAACTTGCGCCGCAGCACCGGGTCCTGCGTGGCCACCCCCACCGGGCAGGTGTTGAGGTGGCACTTGCGCATCATGATGCAGCCCTCCACCACCAGCGGCGCGGTGGCAAAGCCGAACTCGTCCGCGCCCAGCAGCGCGCCGATCACCACGTCGCGGCCCGTCTTGATCTGGCCGTCGACCTGCACGCGGATGCGCCCGCGCAGACGGTTGAGCACCAGCGTCTGCTGCGTCTCCGCCAGGCCGATCTCCCACGGGCTGCCGGCGTGCTTGATCGACGACCACGGCGACGCCCCGGTGCCGCCGTCATGACCGGCGATGACGACGTGGTCGGCCTTGGCCTTGGCCACGCCGGCGGCGATGGTGCCGACCCCCACCTCGGCCACCAGCTTGACCGAGATGTCGGCGCGCGGGTTGACGTTCTTCAGATCGTGGATCAGCTGCGCCAGATCCTCGATCGAGTAGATGTCGTGGTGCGGCGGCGGGCTGATCAGGCCCACGCCCGGCACCGAGTAGCGCAGAAAGCCGATGTACTCCGACACCTTGGAGCCGGGCAGCTGGCCGCCCTCGCCGGGCTTGGCGCCCTGCGCCATCTTGATCTGGATCTGGTCGGCGCTGACCAGGTATTCGGTGGTGACGCCGAAGCGCCCGGAGGCCACCTGCTTGATGCGCGAGCGCAGGCTGTCGCCGTCCTGCAGCTCGTAGTCGACCTCGACCTTGTCCGGGCCGATGATGGAGCCCACCGTCTGGCCCTTGCGGATCGGGATGCCCTTCAGTTCGTTGCGGTAGCGCGCCGGGTCCTCGCCGCCCTCGCCGGTGTTGCTTTTGCCGCCGATGCGGTTCATCGCGATGGCCAGCGTCGTGTGCGCCTCGGTGCTGATGGAGCCCAGCGACATCGCACCGGTGGCGAAGCGCTTGACGATCTCGCTGGCGGGCTCGACCTCCTCGATCGGGATCGCCTTGGCCGGATCGACCTTGAACTCGAACAGCCCGCGCAGCGTCATGTGGCGGCGCGACTGGTCGTTGATGATCTGCGCGTACTCCTTGTAGGTGGCGTAGTTGCCGGCGCGCGTGGCGTGCTGCAGCTTGGCAATCGCGTCCGGCGTCCACATGTGCTCCTCGCCGCGCGCGCGCCAGGCGTACTCGCCGCCGACGTCGAGCATGTCGCGCAGCACCGGATCGTCACCATAGGCCTGGCGGTGCCAGCGCAGCGCCTCCTCGGCGATCTCGAACACGCCGATGCCCTCCACGCGGCTGGCGGTGCCGGTGAAATACTTCTCGATCGTCGCGCTGTTGATGCCCACCGCCTCGAACAGCTGCGCGCCGCAGTAGCTCATGTAGGTGGACACGCCCATCTTGGACATGATCTTCGACAGGCCCTTGCCGACCGCCTTGATGTAGTTGGCCACGGCCTTGTCGGCCGACAGTTCCCCGGGCAGGTCCTTGTGGATCGCGCGGATCGTCTGCAGCGCCAGGTACGGGTGCACCGCCTCGGCGCCGTAGCCGGCCAGCACCGCGAAGTGGTGCACCTCGCGCGCGCTGCCGGTTTCCACCACCAGGCCGGTGGCGGTGCGCAGCCCCTCGCGAATCAGGTGCTGGTGCACCGCCGACAGCGCCAGCAGCGCCGGAATCGCCACGCGCTCGCGGTCGACGGCGCGGTCGCTCAGGATCAGGATGTTGCAGCCGCTTCGGATGGCATCCACCGCCTCGGCGCACAGCGAGGCGAGCTTGGCCTCGATGCCTTCCTTGCCCCAGGCGACGGGGTAGGTGATATCCAGCGATCGGCTCTTGAACTTGCCGCCGGTGCGCCGCTCGATGTCGCGCAGCTTGACCATGTCGGCCTCGGTCAGCACCGGCTGGCTGACCTCCAGCCGCATCGGCGGGTTGACCTGGTTGATATCGAGCAGGTTGGGCTTCGGCCCGATGAACGACACCAGCGACATCACGATCGCCTCGCGGATCGGGTCGATCGGCGGATTGGTGACCTGCGCGAAGAGCTGCTTGAAGTAGTTGTACAGCGGCTTGGGCCGGTCCGACAGCACCGGCAGCGGGCTGTCGTTGCCCATCGAGCCGACGCCCTCCTCGCCGTTTTGCGCCATCGGCGCCATCAGGAACTTGATGTCCTCCTGCGTGTAGCCAAAGGCCTGCTGCAGGTCCAACAGCCGCGCATCGACGTGCTCCAGCGCCGCGTGCGCCGATTCGTCGGCCACCGTGCGCACGCTCGCCTCGTCGTCACCGGCCACCGGGCGCTCGACGTCGTCGAGCCGGATGCGCAGGTACTCGATCCACTGCTTGTACGGCCGGGCGTTGGCCAGCGTCGCCTTGACTTCCTCGTCGTCGATCAGGCGACCCTGCTCCAGGTCGATCAGGAACATCTTGCCCGGCTGCAGGCGCCACTTGCGCACGATCTTGCTCTCGGGCACCGGCAGCACGCCGGACTCCGACGCCATGATGACCATGTCGTCGTCGGTGACGCAGTAGCGCGCCGGGCGCAGCCCGTTGCGGTCCAGCGTCGCGCCGATCTGCCGCCCGTCGGTGAAGACGATCGCCGCCGGGCCGTCCCACGGCTCCAGCATCGCGGCGTGGTACTCGTAGAACGCGCGCCGGCGCTCGTCCATCAGCGTGTGCTGCTCCCACGGTTCGGGGATCATCATCATCACCGCCTGCGCCAGCGGATAGCCCGCCATCGTCAGCAGCTCCAGGCAGTTGTCGAACGTCGCGGTGTCGGACTGGCCGGCGAAGCTGATCGGGTAGAGCTTCTTGAGGTCCTCGCCCAGCACCGGCGAGCTCATCACCCCCTCGCGTGCGCGCATCCAGTTGTAGTTGCCCTTGACGGTGTTGATCTCCCCGTTGTGCGCGATGTAGCGGTACGGGTGCGCCAGCGGCCACTCGGGGAAGGTGTTGGTCGAGAAGCGCTGGTGCACCAGCCCCAGCGCCGAGACGCAGCGCGGATCCTGCAGGTCGAGGTAGTACTCCCCGACCTGGTTGGCCAACAGCAGCCCCTTGTACACCACCGTGCGGCTGCTCATGCTGGGTACGTAGTACTCCTTGCTGTGCGTCAGCTGCAGGCGCTGGATGGCGGCGCTGGCGGTCTTGCGGATCACGTAGAGCTTGCGCTCCAGCGCGTCCTGCACGATCACGTCGCTGCCGCGGCCGATGAAGACCTGGCGGATGATCGGCTCGGTCTTGCGCACCGCGGGCGACATCGGCATCGCCTTGTTGACCGGCACGTCGCGCCAGCCCAGCAGCACCTGCCCTTCGGCCTTGATGGCGCGCTCCAGCTCCTGCTCGCAGGCCAGGCGGCTGGCGTGCTCCTTGGGCAGGAAGACCATGCCGACGCCGTACTCGCCCGGCGGCGGCAGCGTCACGCCCTGCCTGGCCATCTCCTCGCGGTAGAGCTGATCCGGAATCTGGATCAGGATGCCGGCGCCGTCGCCCATCAGCGGGTCGGCCCCGACCGCGCCGCGGTGATCGAGGTTTTCCAGGATCTTCAGCGCCTGGGTGACGATCTCGTGGCTCTTGCGGCCCTTGATGTGGGCCACGAAGCCGACGCCGCAGGCGTCGTGCTCATACGCAGCGTCGTACAGGCCACGCTGCCCGGCCGGGGAAGGGGATGCGCTCACGCTCGAGCTCCTGACGGAAAGGACGGGGGAAAGCCCGCAGGATAGCCGAACGCGCGCGCGGTGGCAACCGGAATATTTGGGGTCGGAGTACTATTTTTCCAGGGCGGATCGATCGCCTCCATTATTTGGGGACAGATCATTCCGGCGCGGCCGGCCGGGACGGGCCGGCCGCACCCGCCGCCCGCCGGCGGCCTCCTGCAGCGCGCGCAGGAAGGCGTCGTCACCGAGCGGCCAGCCCTTGACCGCCGCGTCGTGCAGGCGCTGGCGGTCCGCGGCGTCCAGCCCCTCGGCCACGCGGCGACGCCAGGCGGCCTCGCGCGCAAACGGCGTGTCGCCCAGCGCCCACCATCCGGCCGGCGGCTGCAGGCCGCGCTGCGGCTGCAGGCCGGCGTGGTGGCGATGGCTGCTCCACGGCCACGCCTCGGCGCTGGCGGCCAGCCCCTCCTGCACCGGCAGCGTCTCGACGAACACCAGCGCCGGCAGCACCCAGTCCGGCGCCAGCACGGTGGCACGGTAGCGCCCTTCCCACAGCGTGCCGCGGCCGCCGTGGCGGGCGTGGAACCGGCGCACGTAGCGTCGCCCCAGCCCCTGCATGAGGCGCGGCAGCCCCTCGGCCTCCGCCGGTGTCACCAGCAGCCAGACCTGCGCCGCCAGCCACGCCCAGCCGTGCACCGCCACCTGCTCGCGCTCGGCCAGCTCCGCCAGCGCGTCGCGCAGCGCCTGCCGGTCGGCATCGTCGACGAACACCGGCCGCCCGTCGTGGCCGCGCCAGACCACGAGGTGCGCCTGAGCGGGCACGCTGAGGCGGGGCAGGCGGGCCATCGGCGCGTCCTCCGTTCAGACCCGCACCGGCGCGCCGGCC
Source organism: Tepidimonas alkaliphilus (assembly GCF_007556595.1). Lineage (GTDB taxonomy): Bacteria > Pseudomonadota > Gammaproteobacteria > Burkholderiales > Burkholderiaceae_C > Tepidimonas > Tepidimonas alkaliphila. The sequence goes on along the minus strand of NZ_VJNB01000004.1, from coordinate 178,884 downwards.
AGCCGCCGCCAGCGCGCGTCCAGCGCCAGCGCCAGCAGCGCGCCGGCCGCGCAGCATGCCACGTTGAACAACCACGACCACTGCCAGCCGCCGCTGCGCGCGGCCAGCGCCGCCACCAGTGGCGGACCGGCGAACTGCCCGAGCGAGGAGAGCTGCTGCACCCAGCCGACGGTGGTCGACACCGTGGCCGGCGACGGCGCCAGTCGCACCGCCAGCGCGAACAGCGTGCCCGGCACCAACCCGCCCAGCGCGGAGAACGCCAGCGCCGCGGCGTAGGCGGGCAGCGGCGGCAGGGTGAAGGCGCCGACCGCGCCGACGGCCATCACGCCGTAGCCCAGCCCGAACAGCCGCCGCACCGGCCAGCCGCGCGCCAGCAGCCGCCCGGCCAGCACGTTGCCGCTCAGGTTGACCCCGGCGGCCAGCGCCCCGGCCCAGCCGGCCGCCGCGGCGGACCAGCCGGCCCCGGCGTAGACCGTCGGCAGGAAGCCGACCAGCGCCAGCCACTGACCCGAGTAGACGCCGAACGCCAGCGCCACCAGCCACGGCCCCGGGGCCGCCAGTGTCGCGCGCAGGCCCTGCAGCGCCGCCCGCAGCGCCGCGCCCGTCCCCACATCCGGGGCGCGTGGCGCATCGGCCGGCACCCGCCTGCCCACCAGCGCGGCGCAGGCCAGCGCCAGCAGCGCCAGCAGCCCCCACGCCGCGCGCCAGCCCAGCACCGCGTCCAGCGGCGGCGCCAGTGCCAGCCCGAGCGCCGCGCCAATCGGCATGTAGGCGCCCCACCAGCCCAGCGCGCGTGCCTGATCCGCCGGCTGCGGCGCGGCGCGGCGGATCAGCCCCGGCGCCGGCAGCACCGTCATCAGGAAGCCGGTGCCCTCCAGCGCGCGCGCGGCCAGCAGGCCGGCGGGCGAAGACGCCATCGCCCCGGCGGCGCTGCCAGCGGCCAGCAGTGCCAGCCCCGCCCGCATCACGCGCCGCGGGCCGATGCGGTCGGCCACCTGGCCGAGGATCGCCCCCAGCGTCATGCCGGCCAGCTGGATCATGGACAGCAGGAAGCCCCCCTGCACCAGCGTCACCCCCAGCTCGCGCGCCAGCAGCGGCAGCGCCGGCGGCAGCTTGCCGACGTGCATCGCGCTGGCCACGCCGACCAGCACGATCAGCCGCGCCGCCGGGGGAATGCCGGGCTGCGCCGCCATGGGTCAGCCGAACAGCCGCTGGCCGGTCAGCCGCTCGTGCTCGCGGATGGCGTAGCGGTCGGTCATGCCAGCGATGTGGTCAGCCACCTGCCGCCGCAGCGAAAGGCCGCCGCGGCGCCGCTGCGCCGGCAGCTGCGCAGGGTCGGCACAGTAGGCGCGATACAAATCCACCACCACTTGACGCGCGCGCGCCGTGGTCTCCATCACCTGCGGGTGGCGGTAAAGATGCACCAGCAAAAAGCGCTTCAGGCGCAGCGACGCCTCGCGCATCGTCGGGGAAAAGCCCAGCAGCGGCGGCTGCGCGCGCACGTCCTCCACGGACTGCACGCCCGCGGCGGCCAGCGCTGCGCGCGTGGCGGCAATGACGTCATACACCTGCGCGCTGAGCATGCGCCGGATGGACTCATACAACAGCCGCCGCCCGCTCAGGTGCGGATGCTGCGCCAGCGCCTCGCGACGAAACGCGTCGAACAGCTCGACTTGCTCCAGCTGCTCCAGCGTCAGCAAGCCGCTGCGCACGCCGTCGTCGATGTCATGCGCGTTGTAAGCGATCTCATCGGCCACATTGGCCAGCTGCGCCTCCAGCGACGGCGACTCGCCGCGCAGAAAGCGCGCCCCCACGCCGCCGGGCTCGCGCGCCTCCAGCCACTCGGCGTTGGCGCGCGCGCAGTGCTTCAGGATGCCCTCGCGCGTCTCGAAACTGAGGTTGAGACCGTCAAACTCCGGATAGCGCTGCTCCAGCTCATCCACCACCCGCAAGCTTTGCAGGTTGTGCTCAAAGCCCCCGTGCGGCTCATCCGGCCCGCGCGGCTCGGCGGCCCACGGGCCGTCGTCGGCCTGCAGGCAGGCGTTGAGCGCCTCCTGCCCGGCATGCCCAAACGGCGTGTGCCCCAGGTCGTGCGCCAGCGCGATCGCCTCCACCAGATCCTCATGCAGGCCCAGCGCCCGGGCGATGCTGCGGCCCAGCTGCGCCACCTCCAGCGAGTGCGTCAGCCGCGTGCGAAACAGATCGCCCTCGTGGTTGAGGAAGACCTGCGTCTTGTAAACCAGCCGGCGAAACGCGGTGGAGTGGATGACGCGGTCACGGTCGCGCTGGAAGGGATTGCGCGTCGGCGCCGGCGGCTCCGGGTGGCGCCGTCCGCGGCTACGCGTCGGGTCGCACGCCCACGGGGCCAGCGCCCCGGCTGGCCATGCATCAACGGCAACCCGGGCAGCCGCTTGTTGCGCCAGCGCAGGCAGCTGCGAAGTCATGGGACCAGAGCCTTTTGTAGGCCACCGCGGGTCACGTCGCGGAGCCACGCGCCTCAATGACCTCGGCCACCAGCGCATCGGGCACGGGGCGCACCATCGCCTGCCCAGCCTCATTCACCAGGACAAAGCGAATTTCGCCCCCTTCGGCCTTTTTGTCGATGCGCATCAGCTCCAGGTAACGCGCGGTGTTGTCGGCCCCCAGCGTCGGCGCACGCACCGGCAAGCCAGCGGCGGCCACCAGCCGCTCCAGCCGCGCCACCCACGCCGCCGACACCAGGCCAAGGCGACGCGACAGCTCCGCAGCCATCACCATGCCGCAGCCCACCGCCTCGCCGTGCAGCCAGACGCCGTAGCCGAGCCCCGCCTCGATCGCGTGGCCGAAGGTGTGGCCAAAGTTGAGGATCGCGCGCAGGCCAGACTCGCGCTCATCCTGCCCAACCACGGCGGCCTTGATCTCGCAGCTGCGCCGCACCGCATACGCCAACGCGGCGGCGTCGCGGGCCACCAGCCGCTCGATGTTGGCTTCCACCCAATCCTGAAACGCCGCATCGGCGATCGGCCCATACTTGATCACCTCGGCTAAGCCGGCTGCGAACTCGCGCGGCGGCAGGGTGACGAGCGTCGCCAAATCACAGACCACCCGCGCCGGCTGATAAAACGCGCCGATCATGTTCTTGCCAAGCGGATGGTTGATGGCCGTTTTGCCGCCGACTGAGGAGTCCACCTGCGCCAGCAGGGTGGTTGGCACCTGCACAAAAGGCACGCCGCGCATGTAGCAAGCGGCAGCAAAGCCGGTCATGTCGCCAATCACGCCGCCGCCCAGCGCGAACAGCACCGTCTTGCGGTCCGCCCCGGCGGCCAGCAACGCATCGAAGATGCGATTCAGCGTCGGCCAGTCCTTGTGCGCCTCGCCGTCGGGCAGCACCACCTCCAGCACGCGCGCGTAGTGCGGCTGCAACGCCGCGCGCAGCCGCGCCAGATACAGCGGCGCCACCACCGTGTTGGTGACGATGGCGGCGCAGGACGCGCGCGGCAGACCAGCCCAGGTGGCCGGATCGTCCAGCAATCCGGCGCCAATGACGATCGGGTAGCTGCGCTCCCCCAAGTCGATGGTCACCGTGTGCAGCACAGTGGCGGCAGGCGCGGACACGGGGGCTTCGGCAACGACAGCGGATGTGGTCATGCCGCGAGTTTAGCGGGAGGGCGCTTCACCCTCGGCGGGGGCGCCCAGCTCCAGCTGCATCAGGATCGTGTGCACCAGCAGCGTCACCGAAGGGCGGCCGGTGTCGATCACGTGATGGGCCGTCTCGCGATACAGCGGGTCGCGCACGGCATGCAGCTCGCGCAGGCGCTGCAGCGGATCGGTCACCTGCAGCAGCGGGCGCGTGCGGTCATGGCGCAGCCGGCGCATCAGCTCCTCCGGCGTGGAGCGCAGGTAGAACACCCGCCCGCGCGCGCGCAGCCGCTGGCGGTTGGCCGCACGCAGCACCGCCCCCCCGCCGGTGGACAGCACACAAGGCTCGCCGCGCGTGAGCTCCTCCAGCACCGCCTCCTCGAGGTCACGAAACGGCTCCTCGCCCTCCCGCTCGAAGAACTCGCGGATGCTACAGCCGAGCCGCTCCTCGATCACCGCATCGGAATCGACAAACGGCAGCTGCAGCCGCCGCGCCAGCTGCCGGCCGACCGTGGTCTTGCCGGCGCCGGGCAGGCCGATCAGCACCACCCGCGCGGTCATCACGGAGCAGGCGTGGGACAGCTCGGATCGGTATCAACCACCGTTACTGTGGCGGTACCCACCGATCCATTGGCGTCGATCACCGTCAGCGTCACCGGCGTGTCACCCGTCACGCACACATTGCCGGACACCGTGGCCACAAACGAACCATAGGTTCGAACCGAACCATCCGCATTGAATTCGGGTGGCGTCACCTCTGAAATCGAAACCAATCCGGGAAAGCTGCTCAGCACCGTCAGCGAACCGCGGGCTGCCGTGGCTACGGTGAAGCGCAGCGAGGAACCAGAGCGCTCGCCCAAGCGGACGCTGGACGGCGACACCCGGATTTGCGTGCTGGCGTCGTTGATCGTCACTTTGGTTTTAACAAACTTGCCCGTCGCATCGGCAAACACCACATCCACATCACCCGTGACAAGCAAGCCCACAATCTCAAACTCGCCGTCGGTTCCAGCCACGCGGCTGACCTGAATGGCAGACGGAATGCCGCCAGCAACCGAGTACGGTTTTTGCCCCCCGGTGACCACAACCCTGGCCGGTATGCCAAGGGGCAGTGTGAGGTTGTCTGAGGAAACGCGCAATTCCGGCGACCCCACCGTCACCGCCACTTCCAGCTCCTTGCCAGCGGCGTCGCGAATCCGCACCGTCATCTCACCGATGGCCACGCCCTGGATGCGCCACTGCTCGGCGTCCAGTTGCACCACGGTGGCCACCAACGGCGCGTCGCCGGTGATGGTGTAGGGCTTGACGCCCCCACTGACGCGAAAGGTGCGCGCTTCCGCCGGACCCACCCCCAGCTGCAGCTTGGCCGGCGCGGTGGTGAACAGCGGCACGCTCGAGCCCACCTTGACGCTTAAGGAACGGCTGGTTCCCGCGCGGTCGGTGACGGTCACGCTGGTCTCAGCCCCCGGCGCCACGCCTCCAATGATCAAGGACGAGCCGTCCATGGCCGCCACCGCGACCGCGGACTCGGCGCTGACGGCACGGTAGGGCGGCACGCCGCCGCTGACCGGCAGCGCTTTCGATTCGCCAGGCAACACCGTGACCGACGCCACCCCACCGATCGACAACTCTTTGGTGTTGGGGTTGTAGCCCGGCGAGCCGCCCCCGCCGCCACACGACACCAACGCCCAGCCGACCATCGCCAGCCCTGCCAGCCTTTTCCAAAGTGAGTGTCCCATCATCTCAACCCTTGATCCCGTGCAATCCCACCGTCCGCTCACAGGCTCGCGTTATCCGCGAGGATCGTGGGCGTAACAAAAATCAGCAGCTCCCGCTTGACCACGTCGCTGCTGCGCCGCTTGAACAGGTGACCCAACACGGGCACATCGCCCAAAACAGGCACCTTATCCACCGAATTCAGTTCGGAGGCTTCAAAAATCCCCCCCAGCATCACGGTGCCACCGTTTTCCACCATCACCTCGGTCTCCGCTTCTTTGACACCGACGATCGGGTTGTTGCCGCGAAACCCGTCGAGCTGATTTTTGGTCGCTTTGATCTGCAACAGCACCTGCCCCGACGGGGTAATTTGCGGCGTGACTTCCAGCGACAGCACGGCATCGATGAACTCGACCACCGTTTGCGTGCCTTGGGGACTGGTAACCAGACGCTCAAAAGGCACTTTTTGACCTTGCTTGATGAACGCCTTGCCCAAATCGCCCGTCACCACCCGAGGGCTTGAAATCACCCGACCATTGTTGTCGCTTTCCAGCGCCGACAGCTCCAGATTCAAAAAACGGTTCGCCGCCGGGCTGAACAACGCCAACGCAAAGCGCGGCACATTGTCTCCCTTGGCGGGCAGATTGACCATCGTGGTGTCTGCAAAGTTAAGCGGGTCGGTTTGCCCTGTGGTGCCGCCAATGGCATTGTAAGACCCCCCCAATGCCACCCGCGCGCCGCCCCCGATCGAATAGCCGGGATCGCCCCCGCGCACGCCGCGCAAATCCGCACCGCCCAAGCGCACGCCCAAGGATTGGCTAAACCCCTCGTTGGCTTCCACAATGCGCGCTTGGATCATGACTTGGCGCTTGGGCGCATCGACGCGACGGATGTATTCGCGCACCGCCTCCAGCCGCGCCGCCACATCGGTGACAAACACCTGGTTGGTGCGCTCGTCGGCCACCGCCGAGCCGCGCTCCGACAAAAAGCGGTTGCCGGCGCCTTTGTCAGCGTTGACGGTGCGCTGGTTGAGCACGTCGGCCACTTCCTTGGCTTTGCCAAAATTGAGCCGGAACACTTCGGTGCGCAACGGCTCCAGCTCCTCCAGCTTCTTGCCGATTTCGCGCCGCGCCAGCGCCTCGTCATCCAGCTCCTTTTTCGGCGCCACGCGAATGACGTTGCCGGTGCGCGTCATGCCGAGTTGCTTGGCTTCCAGGATGATGTCTAGCGCCTGATCCCACGGCACGTCTTTGAGGCGCAGCGTGAGGCTGCCCTGCACGCTGTCGGAGGTGATGACGTTAAAGCCGGTGAAATCGGCAATCACCTGCAGAAGCGCGCGCACGTCGATGTTTTGGAAATTCAGCGAAAGCTTTTCGCCGCTGTATTTGGGCCCTTGCACCAGCTTGTTGGGATCGGGCTTGAGGGGCCGCACTTCCAGCACGAACTTGGTGTCGCTTTGGTAGGCGCTGTGCTCCCAGTCGCCGGCGTTTTCCACCACCAGGCGCACCCGATCGCCGGAGGAAGTGGCCGTCACCATCCTGACCGGCGTGCCAAAGTCGCTGACGTCCAGCCGACGACGCAAACCCGGCGGCAAGCTGGCGCCGATGAACTCCACCACCACGCTGCGGCCTTGCGGTCGGATGTCCACGGCCTGCTGGGCGCTGCCCAACTGCACGATCACCTGGCCCGCCGCTTCGTCGCCGCGGCGAAAATCGATATCGACCAGCGCGGTGGATGCCGCAGGAGCTTCAGCTGCAGCAGCCCACAGCGGCGCAGCCGACGCTGGCGCCGAATCGACGGAGGCCAAGGCCGCTGGCTGCAGCGCCACCACCAACTGCGCGCCCTGCGGGCGCACTTCATGCGGCACGGGACGCGTCAACTGCAGCACCACGCGCGTGCGGCCCTCCGCCTCGACCAACCCCACCGAGCGAACGCTGCCTTGGCGGATGTCAAAGCTGGATTGCTCGGCTTGATTGCGCACGCCGGGCAAATCGACCACGATGCGCGGCGGATCCTGCAAGGCGAAAACCACCGGGCGCTGCGGCAACGGCGCCGACAGCTCAAGGCGCACCTGCTCCTCGCCGTTTGCTTGGGTAAACCGAACCGCCCGCACCGCAGAGGGCGTGACCGCGTGCGCCAAGCCCACGACGCCCCACAAGCAAACCCACACGCACGCGGCGGCGCGCCAACGGTTCAGCGCGAGGCGCGCCCGCATCGGGCAAACCCTGGCCATCGGTTGGTTCATTGGTTGTTTCCTTCCACCAACTGCAAGGTCGCGTTGCGCTCGATCCACTCCCCGGAGGCATCTTGCACAATTTCGCGCAACGTGATTTGAGATTCGCTGATGGCCGTGATCCGGCCAAAATTCTGCCCTAGGTATTGCCCCACTCGAACCTGGTGCAGCACGCCATTGACGCGCACCAACGCCACGCGGCGGCCCGCGCGCTCCAAGGTGCCCACCATCGTGAAGGCATCCAACGGAAACTCCTCCAGCGGCTCGCGCGAACGCTGCTGCTCCGCCTGCAGCAGGCGCGACGCCACGGCGGTGGCGCTGTCGCTGCGCAGCGCGCGCACCAGCTTTTCATCGCTAAACGGCGACACCCCTTGAATGCCCTGGAAGGTTTCTGGCTGAAAGACGGTCGGAGGCTTCAGCGGCTCCACCGTCATGGAGGCGCGCGCGCGCTGCTCTTGCATCCAGGCGTGCAGGTCGTCTTGCTGCGGCGCGCAGCCCGTCAAGCCAATCAGGGCAGCGCCGAGCATGCCCGCCGCCTGCCGCCGCCGCATGGCGCTCATGACGCCCCTCCTTTGGCTGGATTGCTTTTGCGGCCTTCAATTTCTTCCGGATCGAGGTAGCGGAAGGTGCGGGCGGTGGCCTCCATCGTCAGTTGATCGGCCCGGTTGGGCGTTGGCGCGATCGACAAATTGGTCAACGTCACGATGCGCGACAGATGCGCCACGTCGGAGACGAATTGCCCAATCTCTTCATACGAACCCGTCACGCGCACCGTGATCGGCAGCTCGGCGTAGTGGTCGCGCACCTGCTCTTGTCCGGGACGGAACAGCTCAAACTGCAGGCCGCGACCGACCCCGGCCTGGTTGATGTCGGACAGCAGCGCGTCCATCTCCGCTCGGCTGGGCAACTGCTTTTCCAGCTGCGCCACAAACTGGCGCACTTGCTCCAACTGCTGCTTGAGCGTGTCCAACGCCGCGGCTTGGGCCGCCTTTTGCGTGAATTGGGTCCGCAGCTCGCTTTCGCGCTGGCGGGCGTTGTCCAACTGCACTTCTTGGTCGGACAGCCACAGATACCACAGCGCAGCCAACAGGGCTAGCGCCACGCCGATCAACAACAACGCGCGCGGCAGCGCGGGCCACCGCGACGGGTCGTTGGGATCCAGGCGGGTGAACTGACGCTGCAGTTGCTGCTGCACGGCAGCCCAGTCGATGCTGGAGCGCCGCGCCGCCGTCTTGCCACGAAGAATGGCCACGATTCAATCCCTCCCTACCCTGCGACTTCGATCAGGTGGGACCCGCGGCGGGCCCGGACGTCGTCGAAGCGTTGGACGCCGTCCCCTTCGATTGGGTGACCCGCAGCGAAAAGTTGAACACCCGCCGCTGGCCACCCGGATTGAGGTTCATGGTGGCCCCGACGATTTCGATCAACTGGGGCTGTTGCAGCCAGGGGCTGGCGTTGCCCAAGTTGCGCAACAGCTCCGACACCCGTTCCTGCGATTGCGCCACGCCGGCGATCGTGATGGCGGCCCCCTCTTGCTTGATCGAGCGCAGTGCCACGCCGTCGGGCAACTGCCGCACCAGCTCGTTGAGCAAGTGCACCGGCAGGTTGCGATCCGCTTGTAAGCTCTCGACGGCGTTTTGTCGCGCCTTGAGCGCGCCCAACTCCTCCTGCAGCGTGGCGATTTCGCGGATTTGGGCATCCAGCTGAGCGATTTCGTCTTGCAACACCCGATTGCGCGCTTCCTGAGCCTCCAGACGGGTCTGGTAGGTAAAGTAAATCAGCCCGGCCACCGCCAGGCTCAGCGCCACCGCCAGACCGAGCTGGCGATAAAACGCCTCGCGCCGCCGCTTGCGTTCCCACTGCCGATGCGGCAGCAAGTTGATCGCCACCATCACCCAAACCTCCGCAGCGCCAGGCCGGTAGCCACCAGATACGAGGTGGCCTCGGTGGCCAGGCGCGCCGCCGGAATGGACGGCGCCACCGCCATGCCCTCAAACGGGTTGAGCACCGAAGCCGTAAAGCCCGTGTGCTGCGTCACCGCTGGGGCCAACCCTTGCAGCGCCGCCGAGCCGCCAGCCAGCAAAATGTGATCAACCTTGTTGTAGGGGGTGCTGGTGAAGAAAAACTGCAGCGCCCGACCCAGCTCTTGACCCAGGTTGTCCAAAAACGGTTGCAGCACCGCCTGCGCGTAGTCCGCCAGCCCGGCGCCGCCTTGCTTTTTGCGCAGCTCCGCTTCTTCGCGCGACAGGTGGTAGTGGCGCTCGATGCGCTGGGTCAGCGCCTCGCCGCCGATGGCCTGGTCGCGCTCGTAGATCATGTCGTCGTTGCGCACCACCTGCAGCGAGGTGCTCTGCGCACCGATCTCAAACAGCGCCACGACGAGGTTGCGCCCCCCGCCCGGCAGCCGTTCGATGGCGCGGCGCGCCGCCAGCCGCGCGGCGTAAGGCTCCGCATCCAGAATCACCGGCTGCAGGCCAGCCGCCTCGGCCAAGCCTTGCCGATCGCTAACTCGCTCTTTGCGGGCAGCGGCCACCAGCACTTCTTGGTAACCCGGCGCGTTGGCCGACGGCCCAAGCACGCAAAAATCGAGCGCCACCTCCGACAGCGGAAACGGAATCAGCTGCGCGGCCTCCGCTTCCACCTGCACCTCAAGCTGGTCGTCATCCAGCTCGGCGGGCACGTGAACCTTGCGCGTGATCACCGACGACCCCGGCAGCGCCAGCGCCGCGCGCTTGGTCCGGGCGCCAGCCTTGCGCACCAGCCGACGCAGGGCGTCGGCCACTTCGTCGAATTTTTCGATGTTGCCCTCATTGATCCAGCCGCGCTCCAGTGGCTCCAACGCGCAATGCAGCAGCCGCAACGCACCGTCGCGCGTGCGCTCCAGCTCCACCAGCTTGGCGGCGGAGGCGCTGATGTCGATGCCGAGCAGCGGCTCGGGGCCACGACGAAACCACGATCCCAAATCGATCAAACCCATGGCCTCCCGTGAGGGGCGTTTTTTGTCAGAGGCGCCAGCAGCGCGATAGCTTTCAATCCTAGCATTAATGAGCGGCTGCCGTCACGCGCGCGCCCCCAAGCGTTGCCTTCGCCCCACAGCGGCAGCCCATCCAACGCCAACCAGCCCCCCCATAAGGCCGTCCCTATAATTGCAGGCCAACGTCCATGGGCACCCCTTCGTCTTCGCCGCCGGCGCCTGCGCCGGCCCATCAGGCCCGTCGGCGCTCGGGGCTGCGCTGGTTGGCCGCCTTGTTCGGCACGCTGGCCGCGCTGGCATTAACCGGCGCTTTGTTGGTGGCGCTGGGTCTGGCGCTGGCTTACCCCAATCTGCCCGACGTCAGCGAACTGGCCGACTACCGGCCCAAGATGCCGCTGCGCATTTACGCCCGCGACGGCTCGTTGCTGGGCGAGTTCGGCGAAGAGCGCCGTATCGTGGTGCCGTTTGAGGATATTCCCCCGGTGATGATCAACGCCGTGCTGGCCATTGAAGATGCGCGCTTCTTTGAGCACGGCGGGGTGGACTACCGGGGCCTGCTGCGCGCGGCGCTGGCCAATTTGAGCGAAGCCAAAAGCCAAGGCGCCTCCACCATCACCATGCAGGTGGCGCGCAACGTCTATCTGTCCACCGAAAAGAGCTACCTGCGCAAGCTCTACGAGATCCTGCTGACGTTCAAGCTTGAGCACTTGCTGACCAAGGAACAGATTCTCGAGATCTACATGAACCAGATCTTCCTCGGCCAGCGCTCGTATGGCTTTGCCGCCGCGGCGCAAGCTTACTTTGGCAAGTCGCTCAAAGAGCTCACCATCGCCGAGGCGGCGCTGCTGGCCGGCTTGCCGAAGGCGCCCTCGGCCTACAACCCGTATCGCAACCCCAAGCGCGCGCGGGCGCGGCAGCTCTACATCATCGACCGTATGCTGGAAAACGGCTTCATCACCGAAGCCGAAGCTCGCGCCGCGCGCGCCGAGCCGCTGCGGCTGCGCCGCGGTGCGCCCGAAGACGAGCTGCACGCCGAATACATCGCTGAGATGGTGCGTCAAACCATCGTGCAGCGCTACGGCGAAGACGCCTACACGGCGGGGCTGAAGGTTTACACCACGGTCGATCCGGCGCTGCAGCGCGCCGCTTGGCGCGCGGTGCGAAATGGCGTGCTGGAGTTCGAGCGGCGCCAGTTCTACCGTGGCCCGGAGCGCTTCATCGATTTGCCCGCCGACCCCGCCGCGCGCGAGGCCGCAATCGATGAGGTGATGGCCGCGCTGCCCGACAACGACACGCTGCTGACCGCCGTGGTGCTGGAAGCCAGCCCTACCAAGGTGGTGGTCACCCGCGGTGACGACAGCACGCTGACGATCACCGGGACGGGGCTGGATCCAGTGCGCTCCGGCCTCGACCCAAAAGCGCCGCCGCACCTGAAGCTGCGCCCCGGCGCGGTGGTGCGCATCGTGCAAACCCCGCAGGGCTGGGCACTGACGCAAACCCCGGAGGTGGAGGCCGCCTTCGTGGCGGTGGATCCGCGCGACGGCGGCATCCGCGCCCTGGTGGGGGGCTTTGACTTCGACCGCAACAAGTTCAACCGTGTCACGCAGTCGCAACGCCAGCCCGGCTCCAGCTTCAAGCCTTTCATCTATTCCGCCGCACTGGAGCGCGGCATCATGCCGGCCACCGTGGTCAACGACGCGCCGCTGTTTTTCCCGGCCAGCGTGACCGGCGGCAAGCCGTGGGAGCCCAAAAACTACGATGGGCAATACGACGGCCCGATGACGGTGCGCACCGCGCTGGCCAAATCGAAGAACATGGTCTCGATCCAGGTGCTGCGCGCGGTGGGGCCGCAAACGGCGCAGCAATGGATCACGCGCTTCGGGCTGGATCCGGCCAAGCATCCGCCCTATCTGACGATGGCGCTGGGGGCCGGCGCCGTCACGCCGCTGGAGATGGCAGCCGCCTACGCGGTGTTCGCCAACGGCGGGCACTACCTGCCCCCGGTGCTGATCACCCGCATCACCGACCCGCGCGACCGCGTGCTGCTGGAGGTGCCGCCCCAAAGCCCCAGCGAAGCCAACCGCACGCTGCCTGAGCGCAACGCCTTCATCATGAGCCAGCTGCTCAACGAAATCACCCGCAGCGGCACCGCCGCGCGCGCGCAGGCAACGCTCAAGCGCCCCGACCTCTACGGCAAAACCGGCACCACCAACGATGCGCAGGATGCCTGGTTCGTTGGCTTTCACCCCACGCTGTCGGCGGCCACCTGGCTCGGCTACGACAAGCCGCGCAACCTCGGGCGGCGCGCCACTGGCGGGGCGCTGGCCTTGCCGATCTGGATCGACTTCATGGCGCAGGCGCTGCGGCAAGAGCCCGTGCAGGAAATCCAGCCCCCTGCCGGCGTAGCCCTGGTGGGGGGGGACTGGGTTTACGAGGAATACGCCAACGGCAGCTACGTGCGCCGTCTGGGCTTTGACGACGCTGCGGCGGGCGCCGCACCCGCCGCAGGTGGCGAGGCGGAGGAACGGCGCAGCATCTTGGATTTGTTTCGACAGTAAGGGGGGTCTTTCGCCTGGGTCGCCGCTCGGCGGGTCGCGCGCCAGGGCGACGCCGCGCCCCTTTAAGGCCGGAAGTTCAACGCAACGCCGGCTTGCGCCGATGCCTCGCGCGAGAGCTGTTCGAAAAATTCGCCGCCGCTTTTGGTGTCGATCCAGCGCGCGCCATCGAAGCGGTAGTGGTAGCCGCCGGAGCGCGACGCCATCCAGATTTCGTGCAACGGCTTTTGCAGGTTGATGACGATCTGGCTGCCGTTGCGAAAAGTCAGCGTCACCATGCCGCCGACGCGCTGGTTGTCGATGTCGGCGTCGGTCTCCTCGTTGAGACGGTCGCAGTTCAGCTCCACGGCCTTGAGCACCGCTTCGGCCCGGTCGAGGTATTCGCTGTCGGTCATCGTTAGAATCGCCGCCATGCTGATCAGGCTGCGCATTGTAGGCTGCGGCAGCGTGGCGTTGGCCGCCGCACTGGCCATGACCCTGGCAGGATGCGGTCAAAAAGGGCCGCTGACGCTGCCGGCATCGGCAACTTTCGCCTCCGCCATCTCATCGCCAGCATCCACCTCGGTACCCCAACCCGATGTCCCTCGCTGACTCGCCCCCCCTGCCCGGCGCCCCCTTCTTTGCCTACCGCGACGGCGAGCTGTGGGTGGAAGACGTGCCGGTGGCGCAGCTGGCGCGCGAGCACGGCACGCCGCTGTTCGTCTATTCGCTGGCGGCGCTGCGCGCGGCGGCCGGCGCCTGGCAGCAGGCGCTGGCCGGGCGCGACGCGCAGGTCTGCTACGCGCTCAAAGCCAACTCGACGCTGGCGATCGTGCAGGCGCTGGCGCGCGCGGGCTGCGGCGCCGACATCGTCTCCGGCGGCGAGCTGGCGCGCGCGCTGCGCGCTGGCGTGCCGCCGCAGCGCATCGTGTTCTCTGGCGTCGGCAAGACGCGCGCCGAGATGCGCGCGGCGCTTGAAGCCAGCATCGGCTGCTTCAACGTCGAAAGCGTCGGCGAGCTCGACGTGCTGGATGCCGTGGCGCGCGAGCTGGGCGTGCAGGCGCCGGTCAGCCTGCGCGTCAACCCGGACGTGGACGCGCGCACCCACCCCTACATCTCCACCGGCCTGCGCGACAACAAGTTCGGCATCCCGCACGACGAGGCGCGCGCCGCCTACCGCCACGCGGCGCGCCTGCCAGGGCTGCGCATCATCGGCATCGACTGCCACATCGGCTCGCAGATCACCGCCGTCGAACCCTACCTCGACGCGCTGGAGCGCGTGCTCGACCTGGTGGAGGCGATCGAGGCCGACGGCATCGCGCTGCACCACCTGGACCTCGGCGGGGGGCTCGGCATCGACTACCGCGGCGAGACGCCGCCTTCGCCCCAGGCGCTCGTCGGCGCGCTGCTGGCGCGGCTGGACGCGCGCGGCCACGGCCGGCGTCGGGTGCTGTTCGAGCCCGGGCGCTCGCTGGTCGGCAACGCCGGCATTTGCGTCACCGAAGTGCTCTACGCCAAGCCCAGCGCCACGAAAAACTTCCTGGTCGTGGATGCGGCGATGAACGACCTGCCGCGCCCGGCGATGTATGACGCCTACCATGCCATCGCGCCGGTGCAGCCACGCACGGACACCCCGACGCAGACATGGGACGTGGTCGGCCCGGTGTGCGAAAGCGGCGACTGGCTCGGGCGCGACCGGGAGCTGGCCGCGCAGCCGGGCGATCTGCTCGCGGTGGGTTCGGCCGGCGCCTACTGCATGAGCATGGCCAGCCACTACAACACGCGTGGCAAGGCCGCCGAGGTGCTGGTCAGCGGCGCGCGCGCGCAGCTCATCCGCGCGCGCGAGACGGTGGCCGACCTGTGGCAGCAGGAGCGCGCGCTCGCGCTCGACTGACCCTCACGCCCTGGCCACGACCCCGCCATCGCGCTCGTCGCCGCCCGCGCAACGGCTGGGCCGCGGGCCGAGCCCACGATCCCGCCGCGGTCACAGCGCGCCGTAGCTGTGCAGGCCGCTCAAGAACATGTTGACGCCCAGGAAGGCAAACGTCGTGATGCCCAGCCCCACCAGCGCCCACCACGCCGCCACCGTGCCGCGCAGGCCCTTGATCAGGCGCATGTGCAGCCACGCCGCGTAATTCAGCCAGACGATCAGCGCCCAGGTTTCCTTCGGATCCCAGCTCCAGTAGCCGCCCCACGCCTCGGCCGCCCACAGCGCGCCCAGCACCGTGGCGATGGTGAAGAAGGCGAATCCCACCGCGATCGCCTTGTACATCACGTCGTCGAGCACCTGCAGGCTCGGCAACCGCTCGGCAATGCGCCGTCGCGCCGCCAGGATCCCGCCGACGATCAGCGCCGACACGCCAAAATAGATGAACCAGTAGCTCGCGCCCTGCTCGGCGGCGCCGCGGCGGAACACCAGCGGCTCAAAGCACAGCACGATGCCGAGCAGCCACAGCGGGGCCAGCTTCCACCAACGCGTCTCGCCGGCGCTTTGCTTGATCAGGTAGGCAAACGCCAGCATGGCGGCGATGGCAAACGTGCCGTAGCCGATGAAGTTGGCCGGCACGTGCAGCTTCATCCACCAGCTCTGCAGCGCCGGCACCAGCGGCTGGATCTGGTGCGCCTCGCGCACCACGGTGTACCACAGCAAAAAGCCCACCGCCGCGCTGACGATCAGCATCGCGAACGCCCCCATGCGCCGCGTCTGGTAGCGGTCTTCGTAATACAGATAGTAAGCCGCCGTCAGCCACGAAAAGAGCACAAACACTTCGTAGAGGTTGCTGACCGGAATGTGGCCAATGCCCGGGCCGATCTGGTGGCTCTCATACCAGCGCACCATCGTGCCGGCGAGCGCCAGCGTCACCGCCACCCAGGCGATGCGCGAGCCAAGCCGCTCGGCCGTCTCGCCGCCGCGCGGTGCCAGCAGCCCGATCCAGTAAAACACCGTGCTCATGAAGAACAGCACGCTCATCCACAGGATGGCCGACTGGCTGGAGAGGAAGTACTTCAGCAGGAACACCTGCTCGGCGCGCGCCAGGTCGGCGCGCCCGTCCACCTGATACAGCGCGATGGCCAGCAGCGACAGCACCGCCACCACCACGGTCAGCAACTGCACCGGGCGCCAGAACCAGGCCAGCGCAATCAGGCTTGGCACGGCGCCGATCAGGATCGCCGTCTCGTAGCCGTCCATCGCGTGGCCCCATTGCCACAGCGCCACCGCCGCGCCCACGGTCGCCAGCAGGGCATAAAGCCAGTCCCATACGGTGCGGCGGGCCAGCCAGCCGCGCCAGCCGGGGGTCTGGTCGCCGGCCAGCTTGAGGTCGATCGTCTGCGTCGCGGTGCTCATCGTGCCGTCTCCTGTGCCGTGCCTGGGGCCAGCAGCCCCTTGAGGGTCTCAAACTCGCGATCGTTGTCCATCAGCTTGCGGTTGCTGGACAGCGCCATCAGCGCGCGCGCGCCCGTGCCGCTGGGGGCCAGCCACACCCACAGCCGCCGCTCGCGCACGTAGAGCATCGCAAAAACGCCAAGGATCAGCAACACGCAGCCGATATACACGATCGTCTTGCCTGGCGCGCGCGCCACCTGAAACACGCTGGCCTGCACCTGCTCAAAATCGGCCAGCTGCAACACCAGCGGCGCCGGGTAGAAGAACGCATCCGACAGCGCCAGCACCGCCTGCGTCATGAACGCCGCGGTGGCGTCGTTGCGCTGCGCAGGCGGCAAGCCGGCCTGCGCGCGGCTGAGCTGATACAGCTCGAACAACGTGCCGTTGAGGATGCGCAGCAGCACATCGCCAAAGCGCTCGCGCTCGGCCTCAGGGATGTGCGCTTCCATGAACGCCGACAGCGCCAGCAGCCCGCCCAGGCGCGGCGCTTCGCCGCGCGGCAGGCGCTCGATTTCAGGATCGTCGCCGGCAAACAAATCGATCGCGCGCAGCGCCGAGCCCAGCAGCGCCGTGCGCACGCCCTCCGGCTGGTCGCCGGCGGCCTGCGCCACGTAGCGCTGCGCCGCCAGGCGCCGTAGGCCGGCGTCCGCCAGCGCCGCCCGCAGGCGGATGAAGCCGTCCAATCCGTCGCGCTCGTCCACCGGCACGCGCAGGTAGCGGAACGGCTCTTGCGGCGTCTCGCGCACGCCAAGCAGATACACGCGCTGGCCGTCCAAGTCGATCGGCAGCATGTAGTTGTGGAATTCGCGCGCCTGCCCCGCTTCGTCGCGCAGCTTGTAGGTGACGCTGGGGCCGACGTTGCGCAGCTCGCGCTCCTTGACCGTCTTGTTGCCGGCGCCAAGGCGCGCCTCGATCGCCTGGCGCAAATCCACCTTGCGCACGTCGGCGCCGCTGCCGCCCGAAGCCGCCGACATGTTTTCCACGTTGATGACGCGCAACCCGGTGAACTCCAAACGCAGGCGCTGCTCGCCGTTGGTGAGGGTGGTGGCCTCGCCGATGCGCCCCTGCACCTCGAACGGACGCACCGCCGCGCCCATCGGCAGCGCGCGCAGCTTGACCAGCGACCCCCCGTCGTCGAAGCTGGACTGGTAAATCATGATGCCGCGGTGCTCCACCGGGTGGTTGACCTCCACCCGCGCCGCTCGCGCCTCGCCGGTGTAGCGGTCGTGGATGATGATGTCGCTGGCGAACAGCCGCGGCATGCCGGTGTCGTAGTATTCAACGATAAATTTTTTCAGCTCGACCTCAAACGGCAGCTCCTGCAGCACCACGCCCTCGGGCTGCTGCAGCACCGCGATGCCGGCGCGCGTGCCTTCGGTGACCAGCAAGTTGCCGCGGAAGGTCGGGTTGGCGTCGCTCAGGCGGTGTTTTTCGGATACTTCGGCGATCAGCCCGCCACCGCGAAACGGCTCTTTGCCGCCAAACCACAGCTGCATCCGCACCATCAGGTCGCCGTCGAGCAGACCGCCAATGCAGATGATGACGATGGCCGCATGCGCCGCCAGATACCCCAGCTTGTTGGCCGCGCCGGCCTTGGCCGCCACCATCCAGCCAGTGCCAGCGGGCGTCTCGCGCGCCTGCAGCCGCACCTTCCAGCCACGCGCCAGCAGCGCTTGCCCGATGCGCTCGGCGGCGGCGCGCGGCGCCTCGGACAACTGGCTTTCGGCTTTGTGGTGAAACGCCTGCAGGCTCTGCTCGCGCACGTGTTCCTTGAATTGGCGCAAATCCGCCAGGATCTTCGGCGTGTTGCGCACGATGCACAGCGAGGTGCTGACCACCAAAAACGCCAGGATCAGCAAGAACCACCAGGCGCTGTAAACCGAATACAAGTCCAGCGCCGCAAACACCTCGTACCAGAACGGCCCGAACTGGTTGACGTAGTTGTTGACCGGCTCGTGCTGCTTGAGCACCGTGCCGACGATCGAGGCAATGCAGATGACCGTCAGCAACGCGATGGCAAAACGCATCGACGACAGCAGCTCCACCGCCGCAGCCAGACGACGGTGGGCTCGGGGCAGCTCGATGCCAGCGGTAGAGGCGCTCATGCCAGATTGAACGAAGGGGCAGGCCAGCCTTGCCTGCCCCGATTCAGACCATGCCGCTACGGAGAAGGTTCCGAAGCGGCGCGCAGCTCGAATATTAGCGCAGACGAATGTTCGGCGTGGCCGCGCTGCGCGTTTTCCCCCGTCAGCGCAAACCGGCGATGTAGTCGGCCAGCGCGTCGATTTCCACGTCGGTCAGGTAGCGCGCGATTTCATGCATCATTTTGCTGTTGGCGCGCTCGTTGCTGCGGAACAGCTTGAGCTGCGTAGCGGTGTATTCCGCATGCTGGCCGCTCAAGCGGGGGTATTCCGCCGGAATGCCGCTGCCGCTGGGCCCGTGGCAGCCGGCGCAGGCCGGGATGCGGCGATCCATCAAGCCGCCGCGGTAGATGCGCTCGCCCAGGCGTACCTTGTCGGCGCTGGTGGCCGCCCCTGGCGCCGCTTTCTGACTGGCCAGCCAGTAGGCAATGTCGCGCATGTCCTGATCCGACAGCGCACTGGCGAAGCCCACCATCACCGCATTGGCGCGCTTGCCGGATTTGTATTCCTGCAGCTGCTTGATCAGATACTCCGGGTGCTGCTGCGCCAGCTTGGGGTTGGCCGGGGTGGTGGAGTTGCCATCCGCCGCGTGGCACGCCACGCACACTTGACCATACAGCGCGGCTCCACGCTTCAAGTCGGGGGTGGGGGACTGAGCGTCAGCCGTGTGGGCAACCACGGCAACCAACATGGCGCCGATGAGCGAGGCAGTGTGTTTCATGGCTTGGTCGCGACGGCAGGTTAGGCCCATCAGGCAGCGGCAGACCGGCAGAGGACGATCTATCCCTGGCGGGCGCAGGAGTTTCGAAACGCAGCCGATTCTACAATGACCCGCCAAGCCGCCCTGTTTGCCATGGATCCAGTCGTCAGCACCCTGCCCTCGGCCCCTCAGGCGCATGCCTGGCTGCACACCGCGCGCTTTTTGACGGAGGCGCCGCGGCTGGCGCATTTGCCCGCGCTGACAGCGCCAGAAATCGCGTTCGTGGGCCGCTCCAACGCCGGCAAGTCCACCTGCATCAACACGCTGGCGCAGCAGCGCCAGCTGGCGTTCGCCTCGCGCACGCCGGGGCGCACCCAGAGCATCGTGCTGTTTGCGGTGGGCCGCCAGGGCGCCACCGACGCCGTGCTGGCCGACCTGCCCGGCTACGGCTACGCTGCCGTGCCGCAGACGGCCAAGCGGCGCTGGCAGGAGACGATGGCCGACTACCTTGTGCGTCGGCCCAACCTGCGCGCGGTGGTGCTGCTGTGCGACGCGCGGCTGGGCCTGACCGAGCTGGATGAGGCGCTGCTGGAGCTGATCCGCCCGCGCGTCGAGCGGGGGCTGGACTTCCTCGTGCTGCTGACCAAGGCCGACAAGCTCTCGCGTCAGGAGCAGGCGCGGGCGCTGTCGATCGCCCGGCTGCAGACGCGCGGCGGCCAGGCACGGCTGTTTTCGGCGCTGAAGCGCCAGGGGCTGGACGAGGTCGCGCTCACGCTGTGGGGCTGGGCGCACGCGGCGCCTTGTAGCGCGCGTAACCCCACAGATACTGCTGCGGGCAGCGACGGATCAGCGCCTCCATCGCCCGGTTGATCTGCGCCGCCGCCTGCGCGGGGTCGGGCGCGAGCGGCTCGCCCATCACCTGCGCCCACGGCTGCACGTGCACCACATAGCCGCGCCCCCACGACAGGCGCTGCCCCCACGCCAGCAGCACCTGCACGCCCGGCTGCTGCGCCAGCCGCGCCGCCAGCGTCATCGTATAGGCCGGACAGCCAAAAAAGGGGGCCCACACCCCCTGCCCCTGCGGCGGCACCTGATCCGGCAGCAGCCCCACCGCCTCGCCGCGGCGCAGCGCCTGCATCAGCTGCCGCACCCCGGCCAGCGTCGTCGGCGCTGCCGCCATGCCGGGGCGCTGGCGCGCGCGGCGCAGCAGCGCCTCCAGCGCCGCGTGGCGCGACGGGCGGTACAGCACGGTGATCGGCGCAGCGTGCGGCACGCCGAAGCGCTCAGCGTAGGCGCGCGGCGTGACCTCGAAGCAGCCGAGGTGCGGCGTAAGAAACAGCACCCCACGCCGCTGCGCCAGCGCCGCCTCGATGTGCGCGGCGCCTTCCCAGCCCACGCGCACCGGCGGCCCGAACCACAGGCGCGGCAGCTCCGCCACCTGCTGGCCGGCTGCCCCCACCGACGCCCAGCGCCCCCAGCCGCGCAAACCCGCCAGCCGCGTGTGCGCCCGCCAACGCCGCCGATACGACGCGGAGGCCAGCCACGCCGCCCAGCCGCCCAGCCAACCCAGCACGTGCAACGCCGGCAGCGGCAGCCGCGCCAGCCGCGCCACCGCCGCAGGCAGCCACGCGTGCCTCACATCGCGCCTTTCAGGCGGTATAATCCGCGCCCCATCGCCGAGTTATCGAACTACTTGCGGGCGATTCACAAATGCCGCTAAAGCGTTCGCCATGAATGCCCTTTGCGGGGCCGGCGCAACGCCGGCATCCCAACTCAGAGGAAGGAGTGTAGAGCACCATGGCGAATGATTTTCTGTTCACCAGCGAATCGGTCTCCGAAGGCCACCCGGACAAGGTGGCCGACCAGATTTCAGACGCCATCCTCGACGCCATCCTCGAGCAAGACCCGCGCAGCCGCGTGGCCGCCGAGACGCTGTGCAACACGGGGCTCGTCGTGCTGGCGGGCGAAATCACCACCAACGCGCACGTGGACTACATCCAGGTCGCGCGCGAGACCATCAAGCGCATCGGCTACGACAACACCGAGTACGGCATCGACTACAAGGGCTGCGCGGTGCTGGTGGCCTACGACAAGCAGAGCAACGACATCGCGCAGGGGGTCGATCACGCGTCGGACGACTACCTCAACACCGGCGCGGGCGACCAGGGCCTGATGTTCGGCTACGCCTGCGACGAGACGCCGGAACTCATGCCCGCGCCGATCTACTACGCGCACCGCATCGTCGAGCGCCAGGCGCAGCTGCGCAAGGACGGGCGCCTGCCGTTCCTGCGCCCCGACGCCAAGAGCCAGATCACGATGCGCTACGTCGATGGCCGTCCGCACAGCATCGACACCGTGGTGCTGTCCAGCCAGCACAGCCCCGAGATGAGCGACGGCAAGCGCATGAAGCCGCAGTTCATCGAGGCGTGCATCGAGGAAATCATCAAGCCGGTGCTGCCCAAAGAGTGGCTGCACAACACGCGCTACCTGATCAACCCGACCGGGCGCTTTGTGATTGGCGGCCCGCAGGGCGACTGCGGCCTGACCGGGCGCAAGATCATCGTGGACACCTACGGGGGCGCTTGCCCGCATGGCGGCGGGGCCTTCAGCGGCAAGGACCCAACCAAGGTGGATCGCTCCGCCGCTTATGCGGCGCGCTACGTGGCCAAAAACATCGTCGCCGCGGGGCTGGCACGCCAGTGCCAAATCCAGGTGAGCTACGCCATCGGCGTGGCGCGACCGATCAACGTCACCGTTTACACCGAAGGCACCGGCGTCATCCCAGACGAAAAAATCGCCAAGATCGTCAGCGAAGTGTTTGACCTTCGACCCAAAGGCATCATCCAGATGCTGGATCTGCTGCGCCCGATCTACAGCAAAACCGCCGCCTATGGCCACTTTGGCCGCGACGAGCCGGAATTCACCTGGGAGCGCACCGACAAGGTGGAGGTGTTGCGGGACTTGGCTGGCATTTAGACCTAGTTGTCATGTCCCGGAAGATTGAAAGGTCGCTTTTGGAACAGATCCGGCCTTCGCTGGTACCAGTCCTTCATGGCCTGCATGGGCGTGCGGGCAAGGGCGGCCTGGGGCAAGTGATGGTTGGAGAGCCAAGCGTCGCGTAAGAGAGTTTGCTCCAAGTCCTGGCCGCTGATGAAGTGATGGCTGCGCAGCACTTCTTCGATGCGGCTGTTAAAGCGCTCCGCCATGCCGTTGGTCTAGGGGCGCCGTGGACGGGTGAGCCGATGCTCGATGCCCAGAGAGGCGCACAGCTCATCGAAGACGTGCTACCCGGTGGGCGTGCACTCGCCCGTGATGACAAAGCGGTCGGTGAACTCCCTGCCGTTATAGCTGCGCTGAAACTTCGCCTTCGGCTCGTTTTCGGTGAGGATCGTGCGGATGCGCAGCGGGCAGGCCCTGATGAGGGCCGACAGAAACGAGCGTGCGGCGCGCGCGGTCCTGGCGCTCTTGATCTGGATGAACACTTGAGCGCTGCGCGCAGTCGATGGCCACGAACGGGTAGCGTCGCCGATCCTCATCGGCCATCTGCAGCAGATACTTCACATCGATGTGCACGTAGCCTGGCTCGTAGGCGCCTAAGGTGCCGTGCCGGACCTTGGGCACTTGCGGCTGCAGCGCCTTGAGGTTGCTTACCCCGTGGCGGCGCAGGCAACGATCCAGCCCCGAACGGGAGACGTCCGGGTTGACGAACTCGCGCATGACCGCCAGAAGATCGTCCAGCGACAGCAGCAGCGTCTTGGCGCATCCACCGCGATCACCTCTTGCGCCGGCCTCAAAGTCGTCCGCAGCCGATACGGCGTGTGGGGCCGATCTTCGACGCTGTCGCGGTGCTTCCAGCGCATCACCGTGGTGGGCGAGACCCGGCAGCGCTGCGCCAACACGTGGATCGGCTCCTGACTGGCCGCACTTTCCGCTCGGATCGTCGGCGTGGTGCGCGCGTTCCTGTGCAGGCGGATCATCATGCCTGGGACCTCCTGGATGATGGCTTCAGGTCGGCGCCTCCAGCAAGCAGCAGCTCCTGCAAGACACTGCGCGCCGTCAGGTAGCCGCGCCGGTGCGGCATTATCCAATCATCCGGGATAAAACACCTAGCTTTTACGCAACATCAGTCGGCGCGCGGAGTAACTCGCGAACCCCGCACCAGAGAGGCGGTAAATTCCTTACTCCGCCTCTATTGAGATCCTATTCAACCTTCTGTCCAGCCAACACTTTTTGCTTGAATGCCTGGTAAACCGGGTTACCTGGTTCGATAACCAAGGCAACATTAATGTCGTTTAGAGCTCTATCCCTATTGCCCATCTGGTAGAACAAAAAAGAGCGAGCGTGCAATACATCCGCAGTTGGCTTCTTAGCCAGCGACTGATTGAGCGTTTTTAGAGCCGAGTCAACATCCCCCTTTTTATAGTATGAATAGGCAATACCAATGGGTGCTGCTGTTAAATCAGGCTTAACCAACCTTAGACTCTCATAATATTGTATAGCCCGATCGTATTGCCCGCTATTATTTGCAGCACGTCCGGCACGAATTAACAAATCAGCCCGAAACTCCTTGTTTTGAGTAATCGCCAAGGCTTTGTCAAGTGACGATAACGCTTCATCAAATCGCCCAACCGCCATCAAAATAATGGCCCGATCCCTATTAAGAATTTCCGGCCTCGGAAAACCTTCAGCCTCAGCCATCTCGTAGAGCGTGAGCGCCTGATCGATGTTCCCAAGATTAGCCAAAGCTGTCGCCTGATTAAATTTTCCCAGACCTTCAGGACTTTTCAATTTATCCGCCAGCTCAGCGTAACGCAAAGCTTCTTGATAATCTTTCTTTTGCAGCAATCCCATTGATAGATTGAGCGGCGCCCGCCAGCGACCCAGAACTTCTGGGCCCGCCTCTAAATCGATCTTCTCTACTGCATCCTTCCATACCGTTACGTTATCGCGAAAACTAGCCACCCGATCGCGCGCCATCCATGCAAATAAAATGACCAATCCTAAACCAAGGATGTAAATCGCTTTCTCTCGCTTTAGAACCGTGAGGGCCAGCGCCACAAGAATCGGCCACGATACCGACCAAAGATAACTTCGGTAGAGCACAAACACTTCTTGGATGCGCACATAGGCCAACTCGGTCGTAAACAGAACCGCCGGCATAAGAATCGCCAGACCGGCCAAGGCTACGCGACCCCTTTTCGCTATCAGCACATAAATTGAGGCAGCAATAAGGACCACGGCCATCGCCGCGCCAACCAAATGCCAACTGAATAATTCAACGGGGAAGCTGGTTCGAACATCAATGCTCAACCAGCCCGTCCACGGAACAAACCACAGAAATCCATAATAAAGAAACAATCTCAACTGATTAATCAAACTTAAAATGTAAAGCTTACCTTCGACGTTAACATTAACCTTTTTAATATCCTCCAGGTAATACTTAACCATATCTTCAGTTGCAGCTCCAAGTTTCCAACCTTTCAGCTGGATTAACCATACAGCTGCAAGCAGAGCCAAAAGCCCAAGCCCCCCTCCGAAGATCGCCAATGAACGGAAAGACGGGCGACTCCAAAATACATAAATCGGAAGCAAAAGAGCTATCGAAGGCGCCGCATGTTCTTTTGAGAGCAATACCAGGCCATAACTTAGCCCGGAAGCCAAACCCCAATACCAATTCTTTGAACGCAAGGCCTGTATAAAAAAGACAAACATGGCCAACATAAAAAACATGGCCATAAGTGAGCTGCGCTGGATAAGATAAATAACAGAATAAACTGCCACCGGATTAACAGCCCACAGCAAAATCGCCAACGCTACAGCCGCTTGTCCGGCGCCATCAATCGGCAGAGCCCCGCTCTTTTTTACATTTGGCGGCTCAGCATTTTCTTGCCTCAGAGCCTGGTCAAAAAGCCACCGCACGAGCAACCAAAGTAACCATGCGTTCGCTAAGTGCAAGAGAATATTGAAAGCGCGCTGCCAGGCCACATCTGGACCGATAACTTGATGAATAAAAGGAAAGCTAACGCTCCATAGAGATCTAAATCCAAGCCAGAAGCTATACGGCCTGTCTAGCGGCAACGAGCCATCAATGAATCGAAAATCATCGAATACGAACTCATTCCGCAAACCAGGCCAATATACAAGCCATATGGCCAAGGCCGAGACCGCAAACGTCAAGATCCCTGCGCGGCGCAAATGCATTTCCGTCATCACAACAAACTCCGTACCTTTTAGCGTCGCAACCACCGAGGCGTCTTAAAGCGTATGATAATCAGATAGGCCGATACATATAAAAAAACAAAATTCACAAAAAAAATAAAAAGAATGACGGTTTGCCGCCAAAAAAGCATTGCAGGTATAATGCCCAAAAGAGCCATTCCCCATAAATAAGGAGATGTTTTATTATTTCTCACCAAAACCCGCCGGACTTCATCTCCCTCAAAGACCCCTCGAACAATTCTCCGATAAATCAGCTGATGAAAGTGCAAAGCATCCGCCACAGTCGGTGATACGCCCCGGACCAAACGCCGATAAATTGAAAACAGCAACTCCATCAACGGATAAGCCAACAACAAAACAGGAAACCACGGCGAAACCTCAGTATTACGCTGAATTAGCAATAAGCTACTGATCGCCACAACCCCCCCAAAAAAGTAAGCTCCGCCATCGCCCGCAAACAACAATCCTCTCGGATAATTCCAAAACCAAAAGCCCAACGTGACCCCCGTAAGCACGATCACGACTGAAGCCACCAACCAATCATCCACCTTGATCGCAACGTATAAAAGAGCCAGAGATATCAATAAAACGGTTGTGGCCGCCAGGCCATTGTAGCCATCAATAAAATTGATTGCATGTGGAAGAGCGGCAACCGCCATCACTGGCAACAGAACACTCAACCACGGAACAACACTCCACCAACTATCAATCCATCGAACCCCTAGCGAGCTCACTTTGATGTCAAAAAGCCAAATTGCCAACAAAGCTGTAGCAAAAGTAGCCAGAAACCTCCAAGCTGGACGAACGTTATGCTTGATATCTTCGATTGTGCCAGCCAGCCATGCAGGCGCTAACGCTAGCGCCAAATAAACCCACCACAAAAAGTTTTCTTTGCCACCAGTCGTCTTCACAAAGACTTCGTAATAACCGCTTGCCAATCCGATCAAAATAAAGGTTAAGAATAAAACGACACCACCGAGACGGGAAACCTCACCCTCATAAAAACGTTGTGGGCGGTCTTGGGGATATTTGCGCCATGCATTCGGCGTATATCGAACCCCAAGCCCACACCCGACGAAAGCCACAGCCACAGCCACAAGGAATTTGATCAACACAAGCCCGCCTTCTCCCGGCCAATCATAGCTTTAGACTCTCAAACTACATGGCGCCAACGCGCAAACAAACGCAGGACTGTCGGAACATAAGACTCCGTTTCACGATAGGGCGGAATAACGTCACCATAACGACTTACAGCGCCAGGGCCGGCGTTATACGCTGCCAAAGCAAGCTCCAGCCTTCCGTTCCAACGCCGTAATAAATCAGCCAGGACTTTCGCTCCAGTTATCGCATTAGGTTCTGCAGTCAGAAGCGTTGCACGAAGCCGATCTGGCGGCAAGTGGCTCCAACCATAAAGGCGCGCTGTCGAGGGAAGTATTTGCATTAATCCTAGCGCACCCTTAGGCGAAACCGCCAGAACATTAAATCTGGATTCTACTGCCGCCACGGCCACCACTAATCCTGGCTCCAGGCCGTTCGATCGAGCGGCTAGAAGAAGGATTTCCCTAACAGCTGAGTAGCCTGGAAATTGCTGGGGTTTAACGTAACTTCCGATAGCGGCTTCAATTTCGCCGTCCTTTCGCTCCGGACTCTCCAACCATTGTATGGCATCCAAACCTTCGGGAGGAAGCTCGTTGCCCAGGTGAACTGTCCCCGAGCTATCTACGGACTTCCAAGAACGAGCGTGGGCCCACGGCGACAAGGCAGCCGCCAGCGCAATGCGACCAAAGCGCCGGCGACCCACTTCGAACGACTGCTGGACTAAGCGAGGCACGTGTCTGCGAACTTTCAACCCTGACACCAAGTTATAAGAACGCGCTCTTCACGTCTAAAATGAGCTTTTTACGATCTCGTTACCGTGCCCCTATGACCCATCTTTATCATCGCAACATCGAGTCCGAAACCAATTCTTCGTTGCACGCCATAGCTGCTTGGCTCGAGCAAGATCCGGGCCCGGTGCTCGATATCGGGATGGGGACAGGCAGCTTGGGGCGCCTGCTAGCTCGTCGTTTAGGAGGAGCTTCGCCCCCCATTGATGGGGTTACCCATCAACGTGAGGAGGCCTGCCTGGCCGATGGATTTTACCGAGAAGTTTACGTCTTGGATCTGGACGCCGCGCGGCTGGCGGACGTGCTGCAGACTCGAGCTTACCGCTGGATCGTCTGCGCCGACGTCCTGGAGCACTTACGCAACCCAGAGCAAGTTCTGCATGACGCCAAGTCTCTTCTTGGTGAAGAGGGAGAACTGCTACTCTCCGTACCGAACGTCGCCTATGCCGGCCTGTTGGCCGAACTACTGCAAGGTCGCTGGGTTTACCGAGACGAGGGTCTACTGGATCGAACCCATCTTCGGTTTTTCACGCTGAACTCCTTGCAAGACTGGCTAAGCGCACATGGCTGGCAAGCGCTGGAACTCAAACCCATCAAGCTGCCGATTGCGGCGAGCGAATTTCGCCCGAACTGGGAAGCTTTACCTGAGCGGCTAAGACGTCACTTGCTCAGGCAACCTCATGCCCTAACCTACCAGTTTGTCCTGCGCTGCGTGCCAACAGTTTCATCAGCAGCGCAACAGACCAGCCCGCTTCTGACGGCATCGGATACAGCTTCTCCTCGTGCTGAGGCCACGTTTGCCGTCGAGCTTTTCTTCGATGAAGGACAAGGCTTCCGTGAGGATTTCAAAAGCACGACCTGGGCTGAACTTGGCAATCTGAAACAAACGATTATTCTGTCCATTCCCACTGTTCAAGAGCCCGAAAAAGAACATTACCGACGACTGCGCCTCGATCCATCTGATCGGCCGGGATTGCTGATCCTCTTGTATCTCGGCTTACGCATCCACGGTGACAGTCAAACCTGTCTAACTTGGTCGGCAGAAGACGAGCATGCGATCGAACGCCTACGCGAATGGTCAAGCGGAACCGTGCTGAACTTGAGCCCTGCTTTGATGACGTCGCAAGTCATCCTGGTCGTAGGCGACGACGCGCAGATTCAAATTCCCCTTACACCCACCATCGGCGAACGACTGGCTCGGTATGGCGGTGAGCTGACCGTTACATTTGGATCCGCAGGCACGCTCGAGGGCTGGGCTCTGGCCCGCAGCTACACAGAAGCTTTAAAAATTCGACATCAGTTCGAACATCTGCTTCAGACTGCACGAGAAAAACAGGCCGAGATTGAACGACTCCAGACACTCTTGCGGGAGCGAGATTTAGCGCTTCAAACCATGAGACTAGCCTGGCAAAATTATTCTTCACTCATTAACGCCGCGCCATCGTTGTCCGAAAGTACTTTTACCTCACCTTCTGGAGATCGAGGACACCCTGCATGCTTATCACCTCTCGCCGACGTCGTGAAGCCTGGTTTAACAACAATCATCGTTCCGGTTTACCGCGGACTTCATGAGACCCAACGCTGCCTTCAATCAGTCATCAAAACTAAAGTTTCGAGCGACTGGCAGCTTATCATCATCGATGATTGCAGCCCGGAACCAGAATTGACAATTTGGCTCCAGACTTTTGTAGGCGAACATACCTTAAAAAACATTCGACTAATTCGCCACGATACGAACCTCGGATTTGTCCGCAGCGTCAACGAGGGTATCGAGCTCGCTGCGGGCACGGATATCGTGTTGCTCAACAGCGACACGGAGGTCACAGATGGCTGGCTCGATCGGCTGCGTGCCGCATGCTACCGTCAAGCCGATGTGGGTACCGCAACCCCATGGTCCAATCACGCCACTCTCTTCAGCTACCCCTGTTGGCCTGAAGGAGGGACCTTACCGCCAGGGTGGACCGCTGGCGAACTGGCCCAACTCTGCGCCCATTTGTTTGCAGGCCAAACGCTCGACGTGCCCACCGCCCATGGCTTTTGCATGTATATCAAAGCCGCCTGCCTCGCCTCTACCGGATCTTTTGATGCCGAAGCTTTCGGCCACGGCTACGGCGAGGAAAACGACTTTTGCTTGCGCGCCAGCAAGCTTGGCTGGCGCCATGTGCACGCGCTGGACACCTTTGTTTTTCATCGAGGTAGCGTCAGCTTTGGGGCCGAACGCGAACAGCGCGTACAAAAAGCGATTGAAATCATCCGCCAGCGCTACCCTGACTATGAATCAACGATATACCAACTCATTCGCCGCGATCCATGGGAAAAAGCGCGACGCGTCCTCGACCTCGCGCGGTTTCTACATCCCACCCGGTCACGCATCCTGCTGATCTCCCACGACGGCACCGGTGGAGCCGATCGCCATCAGCACGAGCTGGCCGAGGCCTTGGGCCACAAGGCCAGCTTCATCCGCTTGCAGCCGTATCCAGAAGGGGTGATCTGGTATGTCATGAGCGGAAAGATTGCAACCCAACGACGCTGGCATTATCGGCTACCGGACGAATACCGTGAGTTGGTGCTGGATTTGAAAGCTCTCGGCATTCAGCAAGTGCATTTTCATCATTGGCAAGGCTTGCCGCTCTCGATTTTTGACCTTCCTCGACATTTAGGCGTCCCTTATGACGTAACCGTCCATGACCATTATTCATATTGCCCGCAAATTCATTTAAGCCAAAACGGGACAGACTACTGCGGAGAGCAGGGGACTTCCCAATGCCAACGGTGCCTGCAACAGCATCCGGCACCTGATGGCACCCGCGATATCCAGGCTTGGCGCGCTCGTCATGCCGCACTGCTGCTGGGCGCGCGGTACGTGATCGCGCCCAGCCGCGACGTTGCGCAGCGGCTGCAACGCTACTTTGGCGTTACAGCTGTGGTAGCCGCTCACGATGAACTCACACACGGCCACGCCCATTGCTGGCCCGAGCCACGAGCCTTTTGTGATCTACCTTCATTTTCTACGCAGCGACGTTTGCGCGTTGCCGTGCTGGGTGCGCTCAGCCCCATCAAAGGGGCGGACTTGCTCGAAGCCACCGCTGCCCTAGCCGCTCGGGAATCGGCGCCGGTGGAGTTTCACCTGCTCGGCTATGCTTATCGCAGTTTGCGCACGGCACCGCGCACCGCTTTAATATGCCATGGGCGTTATGATGATGAAGACCTTCAAGAGTTGCTTGCCTGGTTACAGCCCGATTTGATTTGGCTGCCTGCCAGGGTTAGTGAAACCTATTCCTACACGCTAAGCGCCGCTTTGGCCGCAGGTCTGCCAGTGGCCGCCACCGATCTAGGGGCTTTAGCGGAGCGACTGCATGGGCGCCCCTGGAGTTGGCTTCTACCTGTCAGCGCAGATGCTCGCGCCTGGCTGGATTTGTTTCTCCACATTCGGGAGCAGCATCTGGTTCGCGGCCTCAAAGATCCTGTTCCTGTGGCGCGTTCTGCTCAGCACGCAGCTCCCAGCGCCGTCAATTCTCCCGATTCGTTCGACTATCAGCGCCAATACTTGCCGCCACCCATCCCCAATTCAGCGCAAGCTGATCCTCTCTGCGAAGAGTGGATGCGCTTGGGCCGTCATCAGCCACCCGCTGCCGCGCGTCGGCGGCTGTGGCTCTTAGGTCGTCTGGCGGCTCTGCGCTCGGCCCCGCTGCTGCGGGGGGTTGCGGCTCGCATCCCAGCGCCGGTGCAGCGACGCATTAAACGTTGGCTCTTGCGCTAACCCTCCGCAGTAGCGGCTCGCCTATGAATTCACGCTGGCATTGGCAAATCGCTCCTCAGCTGCGCGCCATTCTTGGCCCCCACTCGGACACTTGGCCGGCGTTTGAAAATCGCCACGATCGCCTTGCAGGGGAGTTAGCCTGGCAGGCCGCGCGAGAGGCCGTCCCGCTGAGCCTGCTCCCAACCGAAGCTGTATTCGCTCGGCGTCACGCTTGCTACCTGCGCGCTGATCGCACTGACGTATGGGCGTTAGGTCAGCCACCGAGCCGCTGGGTCTGCGTTGAGGGCGACTTACCCCCGCCGGGGCAACCCTATCTGGCACTGACCGCGCACTATGGGGCTGGGGCTTGGGCGCACGTGCTGTTTGGCCGCCACCATGGGCAAACCCGGTGGCTGTTTGCCCCGCCGTCCATGGCCGATCTGCCTGACGCGCAGCGAACCTTGGTGGCACGCCGCTTGCGGGTACTGGAAGCAGCCATGCGGTATCCGCCTCTACCAACCGGGGGGGCGGCCAAGGCGATCTTGGCCTGGTGGCGACAAGGCGGTGGCTTGATGGCGCTGGGCGATGCTCCGCCCGGTCGTCGGCAACACTTTTGGATTCAACCCTGGCCAGGCTGGGCACTGGCCATTCCCGCGGGGCTGTTTCGCTTGGCCGCTCAGATGCGGGTGCCTGTTTATGTCTATTTTTGTACCCTCACGCGCCACGGGCACCGGCATATCCGCGTTGAACCACCCATACTCAGCGACCAACCGCTGGAACTGGCGCAGCATTTTGCCGCTTTGTTTGGCAATGCCTTGCAGCAAGATCCCGCAGCGTGGCATTTTTGGCCTGCGTTGGCCGCTTTGCGTCCGGATGCTGCGGTGCGTTAATCTGGCCATCGCCTCACTCAACCTGCAGCGGCTGGGGTGGCAGACCGCGTTGGCGCTGCTCGTGCATCATGCAAAACGCTGCCTCCAGCTCGCGCGCCCGGCGCTTGGCGTCGAACAACGGCGAAGTCAGCCGCGCTTGCAGCAGTCGCTCGCGAAGGCGCTGCCGCTGCTGAGCCGAGGTGGCCAACGCCACTGCACGCTCAATGTAGTCGGCCTCATCGGCAG
Source organism: Tepidimonas alkaliphilus (assembly GCF_007556595.1). GTDB lineage: Bacteria > Pseudomonadota > Gammaproteobacteria > Burkholderiales > Burkholderiaceae_C > Tepidimonas > Tepidimonas alkaliphila. The sequence goes on along the minus strand of NZ_VJNB01000004.1, from coordinate 146,624 downwards.
CAACCAGTTCCGGCAAGCCAACAGCATGCAGCAGACTTTCAGCGACGCGGCCCGCAAATGCATGGCCGCGACGCGTCAACACCGGCAGCCCCATCCACAGCGCATCCGCAGCGGTGGTGTGCGCGTTGTACGGCCACGTATCTAAAAACAGATCGGCCAGCTGGTGGCGCGCCAAATGATCCGGGTGGTTTACTTTCGGCGCCAACACCACGCGCGTCGGCTCCAGGCCCGCCTGAACCGCCTGCTGCCGAAGGCGATGCTCGACCCCCTCATGGCCCGCCAGCAACCATAGCACGGCGTTTGGCACGCGGCGCAGGATTTCCATCCAACAGGCAAAGGTTTCAGGTTGAATCTTGGCTGGATTGTTGAAACACGCTAGCACGACCGCCTGTTCGGGCAGGCCCACCTGCGCTCGGGATGGCGTGATCTGGCTAGGACGGCGGTCGCGCCCATTGGCTTGGTAAGTGGTGGGCAGCCACACAACCTGCTCCGTGAACTCCCCCCAAGCGTCGCGCGGTGCCACCCAGCGATCGGCGATGAGGTAATCGATGGCTGGCATCCCCGTCGTGCCTGGATACCCCAGCCATGCAGCCTGCACGGGCGCCACGCGGGCAGCCAACACACCAGGACGGGCGTAACGGGTGTAGCCCATCAAATCCACCGCAATGTCGATCTCCAGGGCGCGCAAACGCTGCACTGCCTCTTCGTCCGACAAGCCAATGATCACTTCAAACCGGTCAAACGCCGCGCGGGCTCGTTCGTGCCATGGATCGGCACCCTCTTGCAACGGCGGCCCCATATAGACCCCGATCCACTCAAAGCGACAGCGGTCGTGCGCTTCCCAAACCGGGCAAGCCAACATGGCGGTTGGATGCTGCCGGAAGTCGGCTGACAAGTATGCCACTCGAATCGACCGCTGTGACGGCTGCGCGGCGGGCTTGAACGCTTCATTTGCAGGCACAACATGGGTCAATCCATGCGCCTGCGCGTAGCGCTGCGCCACTTCGCGCTGCAGCGCGCCGTCATCCCAAACGTGCAGCACCATGAAAGGGTTGACCATGCCGCCTGAAACCGCGGGCAGGGCCGCGCGCGCTTGCTGCCGAACTTCATCGTAGTCTGCCCAGTCCAGCGTCATCTGCTGCGCAGCCAGCGCGCCGATCCAGGCGCCGGCGCGACCCGCCCGGCCGTCAACACGCAGCTGGGCGGCCAACTCGCTGGCCCGCTCGTGACGCCCAGCGCGAGCGGCCGCATGGGCCAGCGCCTCGACCAAGCCCGGCAGAGCCGGATCCAGCGCATATGCACGCTCCAGCGCGGGATAGGCCAAATCCATACGTTCCAGCGCGCCGGCGCACAGACCCCGCAAAAATTGCGCCTCGGCGTGGCGGTCGTCTTGCGCCAGCCACTGCCCCACGGCCAGCGCCGCTTCGCTCGGCTGCCCCAGGTTGAACAGCGCCCAGCCTTTGGCGATGTGAGGCGCGGGCCGATCCGGCGCCAGCGCCGCTGCCCGCTCGGCCCACTGCAGCGCTTCGGCGGCGCGGTGGCTTTGCAACAAAGCTTTGGCCAGATTGGCCATGCACTCCGCATGCTGCGGGGCCAGCTCCAGCGCCTCCTGATAGCGCTGGATGGCCTCGGCGTAGCGCCCCAAGCCCTGCAACGCGTTGCCCAGATTGTTGAGTACCTGCGCGCGGTGGCTGGCCGGGGCCAGGGCCAGGGCACGCTCCAGGCTGCGCAGCGCGTCGGCAAAGCGTCCGAGCTTGTGCTGCGCGTTGCCGAGGTTGTTGTGCACGGCAAAGTCTTGCGGCAACACCCGCGCGGCCTGGCGCAGCAGCTCCACCGCTGCCGCATGCTGGCCTTGCTGCGCCGCCAAAACCCCCAGCATGTGCAGCGCAGGGCCGTGGCGGCGATCCTGCGCCAGCGCCTGGCGATACAGCCGCTCAGCCTGCGCAAGATCCCCGCGGACGTGGGCCAACTGCCCCTGCTGGACATATGATTGCGGGGCAGACGACAAGGGTTGTGTTGGATAGGACGGGAACGGACGGCGGTTCATGGCTCGCGATTGTCGCATCCCGGCCAACCCGGACACAGGGCCCGAGTCTCGCCCTCATCCAGCCAGGCATGCGGCAGCGCCAGCACGCCAAGCTCGCGGGTGGCCCCGGTGACGCGCAACGGAATCGACACGTGATCGAACAGCCGCAGACCTGCGCCGTCCAGCGCGTGCAGCCGCAGCTCGTAGTCACCGGGTAGAAGCGGCAACCGCTCCAAGCGCAGCGCAAACGCGTAATGTTGCGGATCCAGCCGGTACAGCGGCGGCGCGGAGGCGGTCATGTCGCTGCTGACGCCGTAGAGACCCGCACCGTCCGCGCGCGCCAGCCCCACCGCCACCTGCGGGCGTTGGCCGTCAGGCGCCTGCACCACCCCGCTGACCACGCAAGGGCCAGACCCCATCGGCCGCACCAAGCCCTCGACGGGAACCTCGCGCCCGTCCACCCACCAATGCACCACCCGATACGGCAGCCCGGCGGCGTTGTCGGACGGGGCAGGGTGCTGTAGGGCAGCCCCCGCGGCTGCCGGCTCCCCCGCCCCCGTCCAAGATCCCGGGGACGCCGCGGGCGCCGAGCGCCGCTCGTGCCAGGCCAAGTAGGCGCGCGTGACCTCCAGCGCGTCGCCATACGCCTGCACCGCGCCGTGATCTAACCAAAGCGCGTGACGGCAAAGCTTTTGCACGTGGTACATGCCGTGCGACACCAGCAGCAGCGTGCCGCCATCGGCCAGGTAGCGCTCCATCCACGCGATGCATTTTTTCTGAAACGCCTCATCGCCGACCGCCAACACCTCGTCGGTAATCAGCAGATCCGGGCGCAGCACGGTCATCACGGCAAAGCCCAGCCGCATGATCATGCCGCTGGAGTAGGTCTTCAATGGCAGGTCAAAATGGCTGCCCAGGTCGGCGAAGGCAGCCACCTGCGGCAGCGCGGCTCGGGCCTCGGCCGCGCTGAAACCCTGCAGCGCCAGCGCCAGCAGGGCGTTGTCGCGCCCGGTGTGTTCAGGGTGGAAGCCGGCGCCGAGCTCCAGTAGCGCCCCCACGCGGCCCTGGCGCCGCACCACTCCGCGGGTGGGGCGGGCCACCCCGGCGATGAGCTTGAGCAGCGTGGACTTGCCGGCGCCGTTGACGCCGATGACACCGAGCGATTCCCCCCGAAGCACCTGCAGCGTCACCGACTGCAAGGCCGTGAACACCGGCACGTCTGCGCGCTGGCGGCGCCAAGCCGCCAGCAGCAGCGCCCAGCGCCGCCAGCCTTGCACCAAGGGGTAATCTTTGCCGGCCTCCTGCAGGTTCACCAACACGTCGGGCGGCAGCGGCTTGGTACTCACAGCACGTCCTCAAAATCGTGTTGAAGACGGCTGAAGACCCATCCACCCGCGGCCAGCCCGACCACGCCCAAGCCTAGAGCAAGCCCCGTCTGGACGGCTGCCGATTCCGTTGGCACGCCCAGTCCATGGGCGCGCAGCGGCTCCAACATCCACGTCAGCGGGTTGGCGGCCATAAGTGGCTGCAACCAAGCGGGCACCAGGGCCAGCGGATACAGCACTGGGCTGGCGTACATCAGCAACGGCAGCACCTGCGGCAGCAACTGCTCCAAATCGCGCACATAGACCTGCACGCTGGCCAGCGCCAGCGCCCCCCCCAACGCCCACAGCCCCACCGCCAGCCACACCAGCGGCCACTGCCACAGCAACGCCAGCTGCAATGGCGCGCCCACCAGCGCCAGCAAAGCCAACACCAGCGCATGGCCCAGCGCGTGCACTGCCCACGGCACTGCCACCGCCGCCGCCACCAGCCAGGCGGGCTGAAACGCCACCTTTTGCACCAACGCAGCGTGGGCCACAATGGCGCTGGCCCCCCGCATCAGGCACTCCTGCAGCGCCACCCAGGGCCACAGGCCCAGCGCCAGCCAGACCAGATACGACGGCGCGGGCGAAGCCTGCGGCAAGCGCACCTGAAAGATCAGCTGAAAGACCAGCGCATAAAGCCCAAGCAAGGCCAGCGGCTGCGCCAGCGCCCACGCACCGCCCAGGGCGCTGCCGGCGTAACGGTCGTGCCATTGACGGCGCACCAGCGCTGCGAACAGGTGGCGCTGCCGCCACGCAGCCTGCACGGCCCACACAGCGCTACGCCCCGCTAACGCCCGGCGGGCTGCACCAGACCTTCCACCGCAGCAACGTCCGGCTTGGCATCGCGCAGGATGGCATCACGCACCTCGGCGCGCGCCTGCTGGCGCAGCGCCTGGGCGGCTTCTTCCATCAGCTGGGCGCGCACCTCTTCAAAAGGCACCCGCCCCGCCTGCCGGCGCTGCTCCAGCCGCAGGATGTGCACCCCAAACGAGGTGCGCACCGGCTCAGACAAATCGCCTGGCTGCTGCAGGGCAAAGGCCGCTTGCTCGAACTCCGGCACCATGCGTCCGCGGCCAAAAAATCCCAAGTCGCCGCCATTGGCGGCGGAGCCGGGGTCGCGCGAGTGCTCGCGCGCCAGCGCGACGAAGTCTGCGCCGGCGCGCAGCTGATCCAGCAGCTGACGCGCGCGGACTTCGGCGTCGTCACCCTGCAGCAGGATGTGGCGCACGCGCACCTGCTCCGGCACGGTAAAGCGCTGCGGCTGAGCGGTATAGATGGCGCGGGCGTAATCTTCCAACGCCTGGGCGTTGGCAGCAGAGCGCCCGTCCAGCCGCGCCAACCAGGCGTCGGACAAAGCACGTTCGCGGGCCAGCTGCACCTGGCGCTGCACAAGCGGGTCATCCATGAGGCCTTCGGTTTCAGCGCGGCGGGCCAGGACCCGGCGCACCAGCAGCGCTTCGGCTTGCGCGCCGATGGCACGCGCCGATGCTTGGGCCGCCTGGGCTTGCGCGGTCGGCAGGCGCGCCCATTCGGCTTGGAGGTCAGCAGCTTCCACCACTGCCTGCGGATGGGTTAACAGGGCTTGCGCCGCGGCGCTGCCCGCCAGCCCCCAAGCGGCCAGCGCAAGCACGCATCGGCGTGCGTAGCGACAATGAAAACGACCATAGCTTGCCATAGCTGCCGATGATAGCGCGGCAGCAACCCGGCCACCCGCGCTGAAAAAGAAAAACGGGGCAACCTGCGTTGCCCCGCTTCGCGAATCAACCGGCGGCGGCATCCAAGCCGCCGCGCCAGACGGACTTACTTGTTGCTGTAGTTGTACTTGTGCGGCCAGGTGAAGCCGTAGTTGACGCTGCCGTTGCGGGCGCGCAGGTGGGCGTTGCCGATGATAGGCAGGCCGGTCACACCAGGGACCCGATCACCAGTATCAAGCGCGGTGTTGAACTCGATCCAGCCATCGATCAGCGAGCCGAGGTTGATGTCGTTGCGGGCCAGTTTGCCGTTGAGGGCCGACGGATCCGCCGCACCGCCCTGGCCGTTGATGGAGGTCACGGCAACCTCACCGCAGATGTCGAACCGCGTCGGCGTGCCCGGGGAGATGACCGCACCGCTGGGCGACAACGTCGCTTCCTCACGGTCGTAGGCGGTGAAGCTCAGCAGGCTGCTGCCGGTCGGGCGACGCACGCACAGCACGCGGTTGCTCAGCGCGGTGTTGTTGGAGGTGTAAACCCCCGACGAAGTGGCGTAAACAGCGGTAGCCGTCGAGCCGTAGTTAACCGCCGCGTAGTAGCGACGCACCGGCTGGCTGAAGACCAGATCGGTCTTGGCGTCGATGGTGCTGTCGGTCACGAACTCGTTGGCCACCACCGTCTTGGCCAGCGCGGCAGCGACCAGGTTGCGGTAGGAAGCCGCAGCCGCGTAGCTATTGAGGTTAGACACAGAAAGAGCTGTAGACGTCAAGTAAGCCGTCGACAGATCCGGAAAGTCGTAGTAGGCCGCGCCAACGACACCCTTTTCGAACAGCGGATCCGCCGACCAGTTGGACGCCGTGGTGGAGGATACCCCCGAACCGCTCTGCGGGAAGAACACGAAGTTGGCGGTCGTGGCGGCACCACCATTACGGGCCTCCAGCGCGGTCGCGGAACCCGACCATGCGGCGGTGGTCTGCTGGTTGATGATGATCCAGTCACCCGACAGACCGGTGGACGGGAACGACAGGCCGTAAGAGGTCATTTGCCCGGAACCGTCCACGCTGTTGATATTCGCCACCGCATCACCCGAAAGCTGGGTCACGACCGCCGCATTGCAGTTCGTCGGTTTGCCGTTGCTGCCGTGCTTGATGGCCGTCCACAGCGAGGTCGAAGCCGTGTTTTTGGGGATGTCGGCCATGTTGATGATCTCAACGTAGCCTTCGCGGGTCTGCTCTTCCAGCGAGACGGTGCTGTTCGGATCCAGACGACCGGTGATGAACGAACCGTTCACATTGGCCGGCAGCGTGCAGGAGCTGTCAGGCGTGAACAGCTGGGCACGCCCATCGGCCCCCTGGGTCACAGCCGCCACCCACACATCGCCCGGCGACATCAGCAGCGTGAAGTCGTACACGTCGTCGGAGTTGGCCGCGCCGCGGAAGCGCACCTTCACCGCCTTGCCGTTGAGTTGGTCGTGGTTGACGATGTTGATCAGGGTGGCGTTGTTGCCCTGCACCGTGTAGTACGGGAAGATGAGCTTGTGGCCGATGCCGTTGGGATTGACGACAATCTGGGTTGCATTACCTTGAACGATGGCCGCATGCACGCCAGCGGCCATCAGAGCGGCCACGCCCAGGGCGATGGATGACTTTTTCATGGAACCTCCAGTGTAGGTTGATTCGCGAAGTGCAAGAGAACAACTCGCGCCACCTACTTTAGCACAGTCAAGACGCTAAGCCCGCACCCGAATGCGACGGCGCCCCGATTGTTGCGCCGTCGCAACGGCGGATACGCGGCTCAGAGCTCTTCCAGCATCCACCACTGGCCTTGCTCGCGCACCCAAATCTGTTCGACAAAACCGGTAAGGGGCTGGCGCAGACCGCGCGGCAGCGGCAGGCGCGGCTGGCTGGTGAGCTCCAGCCGCACGGTGCAGCGCTGCGGCTCGGGCTGCCCCGGCTCGGGCGGGCACTGCACCTCATGCACGCGGGCTTGCAGCCACTGCACCGGCACGGCCTGCAGCCGGGTGGCGTAGGCTTCGGGCGTGACGAGCTGGCGGTAGCTGGGCACCGCCAAAGCGTAGGCCGCGGCGGCGTCGCCGCGCACAATGGCGTCGGCGCGGGCTTGGGCGCGCTGGCGCACGGCGGCTTGTGCCGCGGCGTCCGGATCGGTGGGCGGCGGCGCGGCGCAGCCCACCAGGGCCAGCAGCAGCGCGGGAATCAGCCAGGCCCGGCGCCACGCACGGCACAGCACCGGGTGAGCAGGCGGGTCGGTTGAAAAGGCGGCGTTGAAGCTCATCTTGGCAGTGTTCCTCCTTCTGGTTTTTGCGCTCAAGGCGTTGAAGGCGAGATGGGTGGTTTAGCGCCGCACCGGCTCTGGCGGGGCCAGCGGCGCTTCAACCGGCAGCCCCGGCACCGGCGGCAGCTCGGTGTAGGGTCGGGCTTGCAGCAGCGTGGCCATGCGCTGGCGCGCCTCGCGCGCGGCTTCGGCGGCGGCTTCGGCGCTGCGCAGCACGCGGGGGGTGATCAGCACCAGCAGCTCGGTGCGGTTGGCGCTGCGATTCTGGGCGCCAAAGAGCCAGCCCAGCAACGGGATGTCCTTGGCTACCGGCAAGCCGGCGGAGCCTGCGGTGTTGTTGTCGCGGATGAGGCCGCCCAGCACCAAGGTTTCGCCGCTGCGCACCGCCACGCGGCTGCCGATCTGACGCTGCAAAAAGGCGCGCTGGCCGGTGGCGCTGTCAATGGCGCCCACATCGGTGACGGCCTGTTGCAGCTGCAACGTGACGGTTTCACCCGCGTTGACCGACGGTGTGACGGTCAACGCCACGCCGGTGTCTTTGTAAGTGATGGAGGTGGTGACGTTGCCACCCGTGGTGACGGTTTCGGCAGTGCGGACTGGCTGCTGGTTGCCGACCACGATGCTGGCGGTGTGGTTGTCTAGCACCATCAGGCTGGGGCTGGAAATCACCTTGATGAGGGATTTTTCGGCCAAGGCATTGAGCACCGCGCGGATGTTGCCGCTGGCGCCGCGCAAGGTGTAAGTGAAGGCGCCTTGCGCGCCACCCAGGTTGGCCAGGGCGTCCAAGACGCCGGAGCCGGTGTTGCTGCCGTGGCGGTCGGTGAAAAACCATTGAATGCCGTATTTGAGGTCGTCCACCAGCTGCACTTCGACGATGGTGGCCTCAATGAGCACCTGGGTAGGGGCCACATCCAGCCGCTTGAGCGCTTGCTCGACCTGGCGGTATTGGCCGGGGGTACCCCAGACCAGGATGGCGTTGTTGTATTGGTCGGCCATGATGCGCAGCCCGCCAGCCAGCGTCACCGCGGGGGCGGCGGAGGGCTGCGCGGCCTGACCGGCGTTGCTGGGCAGGGTCGCCAGGCTGGCGCCGCCGGACGGCAAGCTCGTCACCGTTTGGGCCACCGCCCCAGGCGCCACCCCACTGGAGGGCGGCGCCGACGGCTGACCGCTGCCGAACAGCCCGGCCAAAACGTCGGCCAAGTGGCGCGCGTTGCCGTTTTGCACCCGATAGACAAACAGCTGCTGGTCGTTGCCGCCAAGCCCAGGCTGGTCGAGCTTGGCGATCCATTCCCGCGCCAAGTCGAGGTATTCGGCGCGCGGGGTAACGATGACCACGGCGTTGGAGCGCTCCAGCGGCAAAACACGGATGGCGCCCAGCACCGGCAACGGGATGAGCGCTGAGCCTTCGGCCAACGCGGAGGGCGCAGGCTGCGAAGCCGGGTTCACCCCCCCCTGCCCGCCGGCGGTCGGCGGGGTGGCGGGCCGCGGCGCCGTAAGCTGCGCGGCGGGATTGGCCAGCGCACGCAAGGCGCTGTCCACGTCACGAGCACTGATGTGCTGCAACGCAAACACGCCCACCGACATGCCCGCCAGCAAGTTGACGTCAAAGGTTTGGATCAGGTCCAGCCAGCCATCGATCTGGGCACGCGCGCCAGTCAGCACCAGCAGGTTGCGCAAGGCGTCCACTCGCACGATGGAACCTTCCGGCGCGAAGGGGCGCAAAATGGAGGCCATTTCGGCCGCACCGATGTAGCGCAGCGGCACCACGAGCACCCCTTGCCCAGCGGGCAGCGGCATGTTGGGCGACTCCAGTACCGCCACACCCGGCACGATGCCGCGCAGCTGCTCGGGCTTGCCAATGTGGTAGGTGCCTGTGGCGTCGCGCACGAGCTGGTAACCGTTGGCTTGCAGGGCTGCTTCCAACAAAGTCAGGGCCCGCTCCGGCGGGATCGGCTGGGGCGAGGCGAGCGTGACCGTGCCGTTAAGCGGCGGGTGAATAACGTAATTGACGCGCATCAGCTCGCGCAGGATGGCGTGCGCCACATCGCCCAGCGGGGCGGACTCAAAGCGCAGCGTGGTGTTGGCCGCCGCCGCAGGCTGGGCCCGGTTAGGGGCCACCACCTTGTCATTGCCCCGCAGCACGCGCTCGCGGGCGCTGGACTCGTCGCTGCCAGCCAACGAGACAGCGGGTTGCGCGGACGTTGTCGCCGTGGATGGCGCTGGGGACTGCGCCGTGTCGTTGCCGACAGTCTGCGCGGACTCTTGCAGCGATGGCTCGCTGGCTGACGCGCCCGAAACTGAGGCCGGCGATGCTGGCGCCACGTGGGCGCAGCCCGCCAGCGCCACGGCCAGCGCCACAGCCAGCGCCGTGGGGCGCAAAGCAGCAAAAACGGGGCGGTGTTGCATCGGCATGCTTGGTTCCATCGATTTTTAGGGCCTGTCGGGGCGCGACGACGCGGGTGCCTGCGATCCGCCACGGCGGCGTTGCTCGATTTGTTGTTGCGCCCGCTGCAAAGCGGCTTCCGGGTCGTCGGCAGGCACGGTGCTGAGCTGTGGGGGCACGGCCGGCGGCGGCGTGCCTTTGCCAAGATTGCCGGGCGTAATGCTGTAACGGCGTCGTTGCCCATCGTGCTCAAACAGCGCGGCTTCCGGTTCGACGCTTTTGAGCACCCAGTCACCCAGGCGCGCGCCCACGCCCAAGCGCTGCACCGCGCCACTGCCCAACCGGATGAGAATGATAGGCCGCTCGCCCCCCATCACCCCTAGCAAGACGGCTCCCTCTAGTGGATCAGGTGGCTTGGGCGGCGGTGGTGGGGGCGGTGGCGGCACTGGCCGGCGGTTCGGGGTGAACAGCGGTCTTTCGGACAGGCTGGGCAGGGGCTGCACGGCTGGCGCGGGCGCCGGCGGGATTTCCGGCAACGCCGGCGCGACCGGGGCCGGCGCCGACCAGCGCGGCGTGTGCAGCTGCACGGTTTGCCACGGCCGCCAACCAAGGGCGGCCCAAGACGCGCGCTGCTGCCATACGCGCCAGTCGGCGTGGTCGGCAGGCACCCCCGGGGGACGCAACCACAAAGCCGCCAGCGCGGCGGCAGCCACCAGCCCCCCGGCCACGGCGGCGCGCAACGAGGTGAGCAGGACGGGCGGTCGGTTGATCATGGCAGCCGCTGCTGATAGACCGCCAGTTGCATCTGCACTTTCAGGCGGGGATTGCTGTTGGGTGCCACCGGGCCGGTGGTGCGGGCGCTGAAACGCACGACGTGCATCGGTGGTTGCTGAGATCGCAACTGCGCCAGCACGCGGCCCACGGCGTTGAGCTCCGCGTCGGCGATCACGGTCATGCTAAGCAGCCGCAGAGGCCCAAGATCTTGTGGCGCCAAGGCTTGGCTGCTTTCGATGGCCAAGCCGTTTTGCTCCATGATGTTGCGAGCGCGCTGCAGCCAATCGTTGGTCAGCGCCTGCGGGTCGCCGTCGGCAGGCAGCACGCGCAAGGTCAGCGCTTCAGCCGCCTGCGCGGCGCGGGCGGCGAGGGCGTCTTGCTGCTCCACGACGCCCGCTAGGCGGGCGTATCGCGGGGCAAGGTCGTCCAAGTTACGCTGCGCAAAGCGGTGCTTGCCCGCCACATACCAAGCCACCCCCGCCGGCGGCAGACCCAGCAAGGCCACCCACAGCAAACCCCAAGCCGACCGGCGAGCGAATGCGCGCCAGACCGTGGCGTCGCGGATCCATTGGGCTTTCATGGCTGAGTCAGAACGGGGGTGGCTGCAAAGCGCAGCTCGAATTGAAAGGATTCTTTACCGGTTGCCGCAGATCGGGTCGCGGCGCGCGTGGCCGTGATCTGCGCCAACCCAGGCTGGTTCGACCACGCCTGCTGCAACGCCACCGCGTTGGGGGTAAAGCCCGAGACGCGCAACACCTCGCCATCCAGCTCCAGCTCGGTGATGTAGGTGTCGTCGCCACTGCGCTCGTGGAGCCAGTTCAGCACCGCCACCGGGTCGGGTCGGCTGGCCACTTGCTGATCGTAGGCTTGCACCGCCTCCAGCGCGGTGGTGAGTGCCAGCCGCGCCGCTAAAGCAGGCTCGGCACGCGCGGCTAGGTCATTCCAGAGCGCTTGGGCGTCGTGAGCACGCTGACGCAGCTGCCAGCTGGGGGTCAAAGCCGCTGCCGCTGTAAGGCTTAAGGCCAGCAACCACGCCAAGCCAGTTAGAACCATCCAGCGACGCCGCCAACGCTGCAAGGCCGCCCAGCCCGAGCCAGGGACGAATTGATAACGATCGGCATCCGCGGGATTGGGCACCAGCCACACCACCCGCTGCCCCATCGAAGCCAGGGCGCTGCGCTGCAGCAAGGAGCGCGACAGCCAAACGCCGTGGATTTTTTGGCCCTGTGCTTGGGGTTCGGCACGCCAAATAAAAAGGGTGTCGTCTGCCGCATAAGGACTTTCAGATCGGGCACGCCAAAGCGCCGCCGCGGCGGTGGCCTTCTCGTCGGCCGGTGGCTGCCACCACGTGCGCCGCAGCACCAACTCTTCGGGCACGACCACGGCTGGCCAGCGACGCACCCCTAGCCAAGCCCAACCGCGCGCGCGCCAGCCCGAAAGCGGACGCCCCTCTTCGTCGAGCAGCCGCGGTGCCTGTCCAGGCTCAGCGGCGTCAAGCCGTAACACCAACGGCGGTTGGAGAAAGCGCCGCAGCCCTGCCGCGAACTGGGCCCCTAAGCGGGCCAGCACTCGCAGAAGCGGCGAGCGTTGCCACCAATCGCGAGGCAAAGAGGATTCGGCGGGAGATGCTAGCGTTTTCATCCAGGGCTGGCCACGTTTCGGACGGTTTGACGCAGGATCTTCCAAGACAGCCGGTCGGAACCGCCGAACGCACGAGCCAGCAGCCACCTCAAGCGCAAGACTGGGCCGCTGGCGTGACTGACCTCGGCTTCTAAGATGACGCGGTCGGTTCCGGGCAAACCGCGCCAGGCAGCAGGTATGACGCTCCAATCGGGCTGCCCAACCTGAGCGCGCGCCGCCAGCCAAGATTCGGCCCGGGCCGCATCGCCACCGGCCAGCACCCATAGCACAGCCGGTCGAGCCGCCCATGGATCCACCGTGGGCTGGTTGCTGTCAACCGTCAGCGTTGATTCTACCCGCAGCCATAAATCGAAGGGCAAGCCGGGATAGGCCAGCAAATCGGAAACCGACTGGTAAGGGCTGAGTCCTTCTTGGCTGTTGCCAGACGCGGCGCGACGTCGTTCCCGCTCATCCACAATGGCGTCAGCCCAGCGGCGGGCCTGCAGTTCATCCAGCCCGCCCGCGTAACGAAAGGCGGCTGCAATCAAATCCCGCGGAGCGTGGTTGAGATCAATGGCGTCAGCTGCCGAGTGCATGCGCACGATGACCCGCGCGTCAGGCCATACCAGGCGCCAGATGCGCACAGGAGGCTCAGGCCAAGCCGCATCCAAAACCCCGGAGGCCATGAGATGCACCAAAGCCGCTTGAGCCTGCGCCTGAGCTCGCACCCCGTCGGCTTGGCTCTGACGGCGTTGGGTTTCCAGTTGCAGTTGCTGGGCCAGGATCAAGGCGACGGAGGCCAGCGCCGCCAGCACCCATAACACGGCCACCAAGGCCATGCCTGCTCGGCGTTCAGTCAACCTGGCCTCCTCCGATGACCGCCCGCTGCAGCCGCGCTGCCGAAGGAGGTGTGGGTCTGACGGCGATCATGATGGGCGGCCAGGGGCCCAAGGCATCAGCCAGCTCGATCCGGATCCATTGCGGAACGTCACGCACCCACTCCGGCCAGTCGGGCCGCCACGCATCGTCCCAAGGCATGTTCACGGACCACCCCGCCGGGCGCTCGGAACGCACCTGGATGCGCAAAGCCTGCACTTCCGCAGCCAAAGTTTCAGCTTGGGCACTGTCCCAAGAGTCAAATTTGACTCCCTGATTGACTTCAGCCCGAGGCCGATGGCGCAGCACCAAGTGGCGCACCCCAGCGCGAACGGAATCCTGTTCAAGCGCCAAGCGAAACTCTGCGGGTCCTCCCATCCCTGGGCGGGGCGGCATGACGCCGACCCACTCTATGGCGTCATCCTTGAGTGAGAAACGAATGCGGCGCTGCGGCCAACCGGGGGCGTCACGCGCTGGCTCAAGGGTTTCCCGCACTGGCTCGCCAAGCAACTGTTGCAAGACTCTGGAAGTGGTCTCCATCGCTTGCAGCCGTGCCTGTCGGGCTGCGAGCCGAGTCTGCGCCTGGCCGATTGTGTGCATCGAGCCAGCCAGACCCAGCGCGACCATAGATAGCATCACCAGCGTCACCAACGCCTCGACCAAGGTGAAGCCCTTGGGTCGGCGCGGACCCTTGGAGCGCAGGGGCAACGGCATCGACTGGCTACTCGTCATGAACCAGGAACGTTTGGAACCAGGCGCCACGTCACCACGCTGATGCTGCGCTGCTGTTGCTGCCAATGGACGGTGTAGCGCAGCGCGACCGGACGCACCGCTTGCCCCTCAGCGGTCGCCCAAGTCAAACCTTGCGGCGCGATCACGGTGATTTCGGGAGCCGGCTCATCCTCCAGGGGTTCAATCAACCATTGAAAATCGCCACTTTGACCAGTCTGTGGCAGCGGCGAGGGTGCTCGCTCCGCGGGTACCTGCAGCAGGCCCTCCATCAGCATCCAAGCCTGTTGGCGCTGTTGCAGCTCGTGGGTTTTGGCCGCGCTATCCCCGATGCTGCGGTAGGTGGCAGCCACACCCATGCCGACGATCACCATAGCCACCAGCATTTCAAGCAAAGACAAACCGCCAACGCGGCGCCCTGTCACCGACACCGAGATACCCCCACGACGCCGTAACAAAATCGAACCCTCACTCGTCAACTGGGTATGCGTCAACCCGGCCTGTGAGCCAATCTACTCTCAGTGCCGTGCCACTTTGCGACGGACGCAGGATCCGGATGGTACCCCCTGTAGCCCCCCCATCAGGCATAAATAAAATTCCTTGCCATGGCTCGGGCACTGCGCCTGCAGCCACCGTCAACTGCAACTGAAGCGCAGAAGGCCAACTTCCCCTCCAGTCCGCCTTTGACTGACCTGAGACCCAGAAACCATAACGTCGCTGCTGCATGTCAAACACATATGCGACTGGTAAAGCCTGCTGGAAGGCCAGATGGCGGGCCTGCAGCAACCCCTGATGGATGTGGTGAACCGCTTCGCGGTAGGCTTGGCCTTCTTGCCACCGACTCCACGCTGCCAGGGTCAGTGTGGCCACCAACGCCATCAGAGTCAACACGACCAGAAGCTCGATGAGCGTAAAGCCCACCAAGTTGGGCCGGCCCCGCAATGGTCGCCCCCGCAAAGCGCGACTCACCATGATTGCAGCCAAACCGTCAGGGTTTGTTGCGTATATCGGCGTTTTCCCCTTCGCCGCCCGGCGCACCGTCGGCCCCATAAGAGATGATTTCTACCCGCCCATCGCGCAGAGTGTAATGATAAGGATTACCCCAGGGATCGACAGGAAGATCACCTTTCAAATACGGCCCATTCCAGCCTTTAACGCCCGCGGGCGCCTTAATAAGAGCCTGAAGACCTTCTTCCGTAGTTGGGTAACGACCGACATCAAGCCTGAAAAGATCAAGAGCTTTCTCCAAATCAGCAATCTGCACCGCAACCGTCTTGCTTTTTGCCCCACCTAATTGATCAAGAATGCGCGGCCCGACCAAACCGGCCAACAATGTCAAAATCACAAGCACCACCAATAGCTCGACCAGCGTAAAACCCACAATAACGCGAATAGAGCTCCGCTCTCGATTCAATCGATCAAGCTTCATCTCCACCCCACCATTGAACTTTTGCAGAAACATCATCCTGCTCACCCCAATCAACACCAAAATTACACTTAGACCGCCGCCAAATCATTGACCGCAAGAATTCCCATCAAAATAGACAGAATGATACCTGCGATCAATGCACCCAAAACAAGAATGAGCGCCGGCTCCAACAACGCCAATAACCGCTGTAAACGCTGCTGTACCTCACGCTCAATGATCGAGGCCGCTTCGCTCCACATTGGACCGAGACGACCAGTTTCTTCCCCCACTTTAACAAGGTTAACCACCAACGGCTCAAAAAAAACTTGCCGCTGCATTACATCCGCCAGCCGCCGCCCATTTTTAACTTCAACCGCAATATCTTCAATATACTTCTTAAATTCTGGCAACACAAAAGTATCGCCGGCAATTTTCAAGGCCGTGACCAACCCAACGCCATTGTTAAGCATCGCACCCAACGTTCGCACAAAAACCGCCTGTTGATAACGCGTCAGCAGTGAGCCCACCACCGGCCAGCGATGCAAAGCCTGCACCACCCGTCGACGAACGGATTGCTGCCTCGCCAGAATAAGAATGAAAAGCAGCACGCAGACGATGCTCACTGTCGTGAGCCAAGGATTACGAGTTAAAGCGTCGCTCACGCTCATCACCCATTGCGTTGCAAGGGGCAAGCGGTCTCCCAAATCACCGAATAGCCCGCGGAACTGAGGCACCACATAAACCAGCATAACGACAAGCGAAATCACGCTGATTGCGGCCAAAATAACCGGATAAGTCGCCGCAGTCCAGGCTTTCTCACGCAGCTCGCGCACCCGCTCTTGGTGCTCACGGATGCGTTCCAACGCTTCAGCCAGTTGACCCGTCGCTTCTCCAGCGCGAACCAAATTTATAAAAAACTCACCAAATAATTCTGGATGGCGAGCCAAAGCCCTGCTCAAAGGCTGACCGGCCTTGATATCCGACAGCAACATCTCGGTAGCGGACTGCAACGGCGCTGCAGGCGCCATTAACGCAAGCAAACGAAGACAACGATCCAGCGGTAGCCCCGCCCGCAACATGGTGGACAGTTCGGAAGTCCATGTGGAAAGGTCACGCGCGCGGACGCGTCGGTGAGTAACCCGCCATCGTGTCCAAGATGCCGCAGGCGGCAAATCCTCGACTACGCCCACTGCTTCAGCAGGTTGCAGCTCCAACGGGGTCAAACCTTGAGTCCGCAGTTGCCGTGCAGCAGCGGCAAGACCATAGGCTTGAATTTTTCCCGTTTGCACCCCCCCACGGGCATCGATTGCCCGATAGATAAATTCAGACATCGCCCGCGTCCTCTGTCAAACGCAACACCTCCTCCAGCGTCGTGACACCCCGAAGAGCCTTGCGCAAACCATCTTCGCGCAAAGTACGCATGCCCTGACGGCAAGCCAGGGCCTGCAAGGACGCGGCGTCGGCCCCCTCGATCACGGCACGTTGCAATACAGTGTCCATAATCAAAAGCTCATGCACCGCCGTACGACCCCAATATCCCGTTCCGCGACAATGAGGACATCCAACAGCCCGATACAATTGGGGACACTGAGGGCCATCAACCTGCACGCCCAACTGCCGGAAAATCTCCGGCTGCGGCTCATAAGGCTGGCGACAATGTTGGCAGAGGCGCCGAACCAACCTCTGCGCCAAAACACCTGTTACGCTGGAGGTAATCAAATAGCGCTCCACCCCCATATCTTGCAGCCGAACAAGGGCGCCGGCAGCGGTGTTGGTGTGCAAGGTTGACAACACCAGATGCCCCGTTAGGGCAGCCTGAACAGCAATCTGCGCGGTTTCGGTATCACGCATTTCCCCAATCATGATGATATCGGGATCTTGCCGTAAAATCGAACGAAGCAGTCGAGCGAAAGTCAGACCAATCGCCGTGTGAACTTGGATTTGATTGATACCCGGAAGCTGATATTCAACCGGATCCTCTACAGTTATAATCTTATGCGCATCTGCGTCGAGCTTAGCCAAGGCGGAATAAAGAGTTGTCGTTTTACCTGAACCTGTTGGCCCCGTAACCAGAAGAATGCCGTGCGGACGAGCGATGAGTGAGCGAAATGTTTTAAGGGTGTCCGGCTCAAAACCCATTTCTTCGAGCTCAAAGCGCACACTGGAACGGTCCAATACCCGCAAAACCACGCTTTCGCCATGCACTGTTGGCACCGCAGAAACCCGCAAATCGAGCTCCCGACCTTTGACCCTTGAGCGTATCCTTCCATCTTGCGGCAAACGTCTTTCCGCAATATCTAAATGGGCCATAAGTTTAACCCTGGATACGATGGCCGCCGCCATGCCAGCCGATATCGTTTCATGGGTCGCGATCTCACCGTCGATACGGTAACGCACGTGCAAACCGTCTTCGAAAGGCTCCAGATGGATATCCGAAGCTCGCAACTCAACCACCCGAGCTATTATTTGGTTGACACGCCGAATCACCGGAGCTTCACTGGCCAAATCGCGCAAATACTCGATAAATTCATTGCCTTCTTCGCGCTCCCCATCTGCACCATCGGGGGCAGAACCCTCTCCTTCCTGACCCGCCCCTTGAAAGGCCTTCTCTAATTCGCTTTCAGATACTAAACAAAGTTTAGGAGTGCAACCCGTAATAATTTCCACAGCTCGGGCAACAAACGGATCGTGCGGAAACGCCACCGCTATTGTAACCACACCATCGTTCATGGCTATTGGATAGGCCAAATTGGTGCGCCAAAAATCTGCTTCAAAACCTGGTACATCAACCGGAAAAAGCGGCAGGTCATCAGCACAGATCAAAGGAAGCTGAAATTGCTCAGCCACCATTTGTAATACATCTTGCTCAGACACCAACCCAAGCCGCACCAGCAACTGCCCCAACAAAATACCAGGGGATTCATGTTGCGCCAACAGTGCGCGCTCAAGATCGCGACTTTTGAGCTTTCCAGCCTGCACGAGCATTTGCCCTAATAGCAGACGCTGACTCGGTCGAGATCCATGGGCAAGCTTCGACTCGGCAATCAAAGACGATGAATCGCGCTTCATTTGAAAAATACTTTTTTATATTCAGCGTAGGAGGACGAAAGCCAAAGTCGAATCAAACCTTGCAGATGCCAAAAGGCGTGCCGCCAGTGATGGCGACTTGCCCGATTCGCCATGTGCGTTACTGGAAAGCAGTTGACCCGACGCATCGCATAGCCCGCAAGCCGCAATCGCAGACAAAAATCCACATCCTCAACGTAAAGACGATAACGCTCATCAAACCCACCCAACAAATGAAAAACGTCAGATCTTACAAACATGCAAGCTGCATTAATCCAATCAGGCGGACGATCTATCCCTAAGCTCCTTTTATGTAACACCAGCCGACGGATTAACGCCCGCGGACTCGGCAAATCCCGCTCATAATCTTGAACCACACCGTTTACATCAATCTGAGCTGGATAAATCATTCCGATCTGGTTACTGTTTAACCGGGCCACCTCTTTCCGAATTTCGCTCAACAGATCCCCTTTCCAGCTCACATCGGGGTTGATAACTCCCCACCACCATACCCCCGGCAGGCGATATTTACACTCCTCCCTGAATGCCCGATTATGGTTGACAGCAAAACTTTGCGAATGTTTATTATCGATCACCCGCAGATCGAATGGCCATTTATTATCCCCGGACGGCCGCCACTCTACTTCGGGTACGTCGTGCGTCAACCAAACACGCTCAATCCATGGGTGGCTTAGCGCCAAAGAATTCAAAACTCCCTTTGTCAACTGGCCATGCCGATGAGATACGATTGAAACACTGAATTTTTCAATATTGCCAGACGGCTGTTGTTCTTGCTTTATGTCCTCTTCCCCCAAGGACCCCGCTTTGTTTAAACGGGCAGATTGACTCATGACGCCCATTCGTTGCTAAAATTAGACAGCAGTGGCGCGTCTGCGTCTTTCCGCGACAGCACCGGCCCATGCGGCAGGCCCTGCAGCGGCCAGTCGATGGCCAGTTGCGGGTCGTCCCAGCGGATGCAGCGCTCCAGCTCCGGCGCGTAGTAGTCGGTGGTTTTATAAAGGAAATCAGCCTCCTCGGAAAGCACGATGAATCCGTGCGCAAAGCCCGGCGGGATCCACAACATGCGCTGGTTGGCGTCCGACAGCTCCACGCCGACCCAGCGGCCGAACGTCGGCGAGTCGCGCCGGATGTCCACCGCCACGTCCCACACCACCCCGCGCGCCACGCGCACGAGCTTGCCTTGGGCATGCGGCGGCAACTGATAATGCAGGCCGCGCAGCACGCCACGATGGCTGCGACTGTGATTGTCTTGCACGAAGGCAAGTCCCTGCAAGCCGGTGGCGGCTTCGAAATCGCGCTGGTTGAAGCTTTCGAGGAAGAAGCCGCGCTCATCGCCGAACACGCGCGGCTGCAGGATCAGCACCTCGGGAATGGCAGTGGGCGTGACGGTGTAGGGCATCGTCTCACTCCCCCAGCAGCGCCAGCAGGTAGCGGCCGTAGCCGCTCTTGGCCAGCGGTTGCGCCAGGCGCGCCAGCTGTTCGTCATCGATCCAGCCCTGACGCCAGGCGATCTCCTCCGGGCAGGCGATCTTGAGGCCCTGGCGGCGCTCCAGCGTGGCGATGAAGTGGCTGGCCTCCAGCAGGCTGTCGTGCGTGCCGGTGTCGAGCCACGCATAGCCGCGCTTAAGGATTTGCACGTTGAGCTGCCCGCGTTCCAGGTAGGTCTGGTTGACAGAGGTGATTTCCAGCTCGCCGCGGGCGCTGGGCTTGACGGCGCGGGCGATGTCCACCACCTGCGCGTCGTAGAAATACAAGCCGGTGACGGCGAAGTTCGACTTGGGGCGCGCGGGCTTTTCTTCGATCGACAGCGCCCGGCCTTGGGTATCGAATTCGACCACGCCGTAGCGCTCAGGATCGTGCACGTGGTAGGCGAACACGGTGGCGCCAACGGTTTGGGCATCGGCGGCGCGCAGCAGCGGCTGCAGGTCGTGGCCGTGGAAGATGTTGTCGCCGAGCACCATGGCGCTCGGCGCGCCGGCGAGGAAACCGGCGCCGATGATGAACGCCTGCGCCAGTCCGTCGGGGCTGGGCTGCACGGCGTAATGCAGGCTGATGCCCCACTGGCTGCCGTCGCCCAAAAGCTGGGCAAAGCGCGGGGTGTCCTGCGGGGTGCTGATGACCAGCACCTCGCGGATGCCGGCCAGCATCAGCGTGGCCAGGGGGTAATAAACCATGGGCTTGTCATAGACGGGCAGCAGCTGTTTGCTGACCGCCAGCGTGGCCGGGTGCAGCCGGGTGCCGGAGCCGCCGGCCAGAATGATGCCTTTGCGCATGCGTCGATCTCAAACCAACATGGGCCGCGACCCCCACGAGGGGAGGCGGCCCACGCCAACGTTCAACAAGATGGTGACGGCGTCGTGAAACAGCGCCAGGCTTTAGAGCTCGGCGCCAGGCCGGCGCACCAGACGCTTGACTTCCGCGTCCAGCGGCAGCGCGTAATCATAGCCGCGCAGGATCTGGCTGGTGTCGGTGCGCACGAGCTTGATGCTGATATAGACGACGTTGCCGGCCACCGAGTAAGTGCCCACCAGCACCGAACGGGCATGGTGGCTGTGCGCGATGTCTTTGATTTCGCGCGACAGCAGCAGCTCGCCGGTCTGCTCGCGCACGAACACTTCGCCGCGCAGCTTCATTTCGCGCACGTCCACCCCGGCAGCGGCGATGGCCGAGGCGTATTGCTCCGACAGCGTGCGACCCAGCGGCGAAGACACGCGCAGGTCGTTGACATCCACCACGGTGGCCACCAGCACCGGGCCAATGTCCAGCGGCGGCAGGCCGACCACCAAGGCGCGGGCCGCGTCGCGGTTGGCCTTGATGAAGGGATGCGCCAACGCCTGGTCGTAGGTGGGCACCATAGGCGCGCTGGCGGGGGTGGCGGCGCAGCCGCCCAAACCCAGCAGCGCCGCCAGCGACAAGACCATGCAAGCGTGGCGCGGGCTCATGGCGACACCACCTTGAATTCACGGGTTGGCAGCAGGCGCGGCGGCGGCGCAAACAGGCCGACGTCGCGATCCTCGATGTAATACACGTTGGTGTGACGCGCCAGGTAACGCTCGCCTTGCATGATGGTGGTGGTCAGCACCAGCTCGGTGTGGGTGGGGCCGCCGCTGTATTGGCTGCGCGCCACATCCGCCAGCGCCGCGTAGCCCAAACCGCCCAGCATCGCGGCGTCTTGGTGTGCGTGCACGCCCAGGTAGTGGGCCACGTAAACCCCCGCGGTCAGCGCAGTGAAAAACCCCGGGATGAAGTGCGGGCGGTCGCTGTCGTGGCGCACCAGCCGCGCCTGCACCGACAGCTGCAGCGGTGCATCGGCGCGCTCCACCACGGTGGCGCCGGAGGTCACCAAATGCGTGATCAGCAGGTCACGGAAGGTGCGGTCGAACGTGCTGGCCGGCTCGGGCAAGACCACGCGAATCGGCTCGGCCTTGCCGCCGGCCTGCCCCAGGCGCTCCAGCGCCGTGACGGCGGCGTGCTGCGCCACCACGTCCCAGTGCCCCGCAGAACGAACTTTTTTCTGCGCTGAGTAAGGAAAGTTTTCCGCCACCGGTATCGGGGCATGCGAGCAGCCCGCCAGCAACCATCCGGCTGCAGCGGCCACCAGCCATGACGATCGAAGCAAGTTCACAGGTTCCCCTTTTTTTCGGATTGTGTGCCCAGCGCGGTGCTGGTATCGAAAACATCATTTGACAGTAACAGGGAGCGCGGCGACGGTCAATCCCTGACCCCGCTGGCGGGCGTCAGCAGTGGCGGCGGTGCAACGCTTTGCACCCAGCGCGCCACACCGGCGCGCCAGTCTGGCAGGTTGAGGCCGAAGGTGGCGCGCAGGCGCGCGGTGTCGAGCCGCCCGTTGCGCGGGCGCGCCGCCGGCGTCGGGTAGGCGCTGGAGGGGATCGGCTCGACGGCCTGCACGCGCCAGCCGGCGTCGGGCCAGCGTGCGCGCGCCTGCTCGATCAGGAAGCGGGCGTAGCCGTGCCAAGTGGTGGCGCCGGCGGCGGCCAGATGGTAGGTGCCGGCGAGCCGCTCGGCGTCGGGTTCGCGCAGCAGGCGCGCCAGCGCGTGCGCGGTGACGTCGGCGATCAGGTCGGCGCCGGTGGGCGCGCCCCACTGGTCATCGACGACCGTGAGGCGTTCGCGCTCGCGGGCCAGGCGCAGCATCGTGCGCGCGAAGTTGCCGCCGCGCACGCCATAGACCCACTGCGTGCGCAGGATCAGGTGGCGGCCCCACGCGGCGCGGATGGCCTCCTCGCCGGCAAGCTTGGTGGCGCCATAGACGTTGAGCGGCGCGGGCGCGTCGTCCTCGCGCCACGGCCGCTCGCCTTGGCCGTCGAACACGTAGTCGGTGCTGTAGTGCACCAGCCACGCGCCGCAGGCTGCAGCGGCCTCGGCCAGCGCGCCCGGGGCCTCGGCGTTGATGCGGCGCGCACGCTCGACCTCGCGCTCGGCCTGATCGACGGCGGTATAGGCGGCGGCATTCACGATCGCTGCTGGCCGCAGCGCCGCCACCGTCCGGCGCAGCCCCTCCAGGTCCTCCAGGTCGCCGACGAGCGGGGCGCCGCCCTGCGGATGCGGCGCGCCGGCGCGGCTCACCGCCAGCACCTCGCCCAGCGGCTGCAGCGCGCGCTGCAGCTCCCAGCCGACCTGGCCGTGGGCCCCCAGCAGCAGCAGGCGCGGCGCGCTCATGCCAGCGCCGCCCCGTAGTGCCGCGTCAGCCAATCGCGGTAGGCGCCGCTTTGCGCGCGCGCCACCCAGTCGGGGTGGTCGAGATACCACTGCACGGTCTTGCGGATGCCGCTGTCGAAGGTCTCCGACGGGCGCCAGCCGAGCTCGCGCTCGATCTTGCGCGCGTCGATGGCGTAGCGCCGGTCGTGGCCGGGGCGGTCCGGCACGTGGGTGATCAGCTCGGCGTAGCGCGCGATCGGCTGGCCGCTGCGGGTGTCGCGCACGCCGCGCTGCGGCGCGGGGGCCAGCTCGTCCAGCAGCGCGCAGATCGTCTGCACGACTTCGAGGTTGGTCTTTTCGTTGCGTCCGCCGATGTTGTAGGTCTGGCCGGGCTGGCCGGCCTCGAGCACCCGGCGGATGGCGGCGCAGTGGTCGCGCACGTAGAGCCAGTCGCGCACCTGCCGGCCGTCGCCGTAGATCGGCAGCGGCCGGCCCGCCAGCGCGTGGACGATCATCAGCGGGATCAGCTTTTCCGGGAAGTGATACGGCCCGTAGTTGTTGGAGCAGTGGGTGGTCAGCGCCGGCAGGCCGTAAGTGTGGTGCCAGGCGCGCACCAGGTGGTCGCTGGCGGCCTTGCTGGCGCTGTAGGGGCTGTTGGGCTCGTAGCGGTGGGTCTCGGCAAACGGCGCATCGTCGGGCTCGAGCGTCCCATAGACCTCGTCGGTGCTGACGTGCAGGAAGCGAAACGCCGCGCGCTCCTCCTGCGGCAGACCGCTCCAGTAGCCGCGCACCGCCTCCAGCAGGCGAAAGGTCCCGACGACGTTGGTCTGAATGAAATCCTCCGGGCCGTGGATCGAGCGATCGACGTGGCTTTCGGCGGCGAAGTTCAGCACCGCGCGCGGACGGTGCTGCTGCAGCAGCCGTTCCAGCAGCGCGCGGTCGCCGATGTCGCCGCGCACGAAGACGTGGCGCGCGTCGCCCTGCAGGCTGGCGAGGTTGTCCAGATTGCCGGCGTAGGTCAGCTTGTCGAGGTTGACGACCGGCTCGTCGTGGTGCTGCAGCCAGTCGAGGACGAAGTTGGCGCCGATGAAGCCGGCGCCGCCGGTGACGAGGATGGTCATGGCAACGGTCAGCGAAGGGTTGAGTTGATCCCCCATGGATGGGACTGCGGGGCGGCAGGGATTGTGGCACGGGGGCGACGGTCTCCTGGGATGGCGCGGCGGCAAAAGGGGCTGCGCAACCCGACCGCTCCAGGCCAGCGCGGCGCTCTTCGGACGCCAGGCAGACGGCAACCGCCGCGCGGGAAAAGCCGCTATGCTGCAAGGTTCAAGGGGGGTTTGGGCCGATGAAGGCAGTCGTGCGAAGAGGGGTGGCCGCGGCGATCGCGGTCGCGTTGTTGGGCTGGGCTGGCGGCGCGCGCTCGCAGGTGGAAGCCAACCGCGCCAGCGCCGCGGAGCTGCAGACGGTGCGCGGCATCGGCCCGGTGCTGGCCGCGCGCATCGTCGAGGCGCGCGCGCAGCGGCCGTTTGCCAGTTGGGCTGATTTCGAGCAGCGGGTGCCGGGCGTTGGCGTCAAAACGGCGCAGAAGCTGTCGCTGCACGGCCTGCGCATCGACGGTCGCAGCTACGGTGCCGAGGCCGCCCGCCATGCCGGCCCGGCCGTCCCGCAGCCGCTGCCGTCCCCCTCGACGCGCGTGACGGACGAGGCCGCCGCCTCGCCGAAGGCTGCGCCGCCGCCGGCGCGCAGGGGCCCCGCGCCGCCCCCGCACGCCTACCCGGCCATTCCGGGATTGTCGCAGCCCCACGCGGCAGCCCAGTGAGCGTGTCGCGGATCGTCCCTGGGCGCGCTGCCCCCATGGCCGCCGGGGTTAGGAGGGCTTCTGCGCGCCAAGCCACCGCGCAGCCGGAGCGGCATTTGCAATCACGAACGAACGTTCGTATCATTGCTGACCATGACGACCCTTGCTTCAACCCCCGCCCAAGCCGCGTTCGACGCCGCGCTGCAGCGCGTCAAGACCCTCACCGAACGCCCGGACAACGCCACCCTGCTGCAGCTCTACGCCCTCTACAAGCAGGCCACCGAGGGCGACAACACGAGCCCGAAGCCGAGCCTGACCGACCTCGTGGCGCGCGCCAAGTGGGACGCCTGGAGCAAGCTCAAGGGCGTGAGCCGCGAGGAGGCGATGCAGCGCTACGCCGACCTCGTGGCCACGCTGGACTGACCGCGCAGGCGCAGCGTCCCCGCGAAGGGACCGACGCCCGGACGGCCCCAGCGGGCCTTCACGCCGGCGCGGCCACACGGCGCACCTGCACCGCGCAGTCGTAGAAGGTGGGCGCGGCGCCCAGGTCGGTCAGCGCCTGGCTGGTCAGCTCGTTGACGTTGCGCCCGTCGGGGCTGAGCTTGCGCCACCAGATGCCAAGCCCCACCACGACGCCGGGCCGCGCCCGCCCGTTGACGCGGGCGCGCAGGCGGCAGGCGCCGCGGTCGTTGAACACCTCGACCCAGTCGCCGTCGGCGATGCCGCGCGCCGCGGCGTCGTCGGCGTGGATCTCCAGCGCCGGCTCGCCCTCGGCGTCGCGCAGCGACACCACGTTGACGAAGGTGGAGTTGAGGAAGTGGCGCGCCGGCGGCGAGATCAGCGCGAGCGGATAGCGGGGATCGGCCCCAGGCGGCTCGTGGTTCGGCAGCACCTGCGGCAGCGGATCCAGCCCCAGCGCCGCCAGCCGGGGGCTGGCCAGTTCGCACTTGCCCGACGGCGTCGGAAAGCCGCCGTCGGCAAATGGCGTTTCCGGCCACGGCAGGCTGACCCAGCCGCGCGCCAGCAGCACCTCGAAATCGAGCGCATCGCCGAACGCCTGCCGGCACAGCGTCAGGTCGTCGTCGGCAAAGCACGGCTCGTCGAACCCCAGCCGCTGCGCCAGCGCGCGAAAGATCGCCGTGTTGGGCCGCGCCTGCCCTAGCGGCTCGATCGCCGGGCGGTTCAGCAGCACGTCGGTGTGGCCGTAGCTGAGGTGGATGTCCCAGTGCTCCAGCTGCGTGGTGGCCGGCAGCACGAAGTCTGCCAGGTCGGCGGTGTCGGTGGCGAACTGCTCCAGCACCACGGTGAACAGATCCTCACGGCGCAGCCCGCGCTGCACCTGGCCGCCGTCGGGGGCCACCGCCGCCGGGTTGCTGTTGTAAACGATCAGCGCCTCGATGCGCGGGCCGAAGGCCGCGTCCCCCGGGTGCAGCAGCGCCTGGCCGATCGTGCTCATGTTGACGCTGCGCGGCTGCGGGCACGCGCTGCGCGCCAGCAGGTCGGGGCGGTGCAGTGCGTCCCGGCGCACCGGGTAGGCGCCGGAGCTCGACAGCAGCAGCCCGCCGCCGCGGTGCCGCCAGGCGCCCCACACCGCCGGCAGGCAGGCCACCGCGCGCACCGCGTTGCCGCCGCCGCGCGTGCGCTGCATGCCGTAGTTGAGGCGGATGCCGACCGGCTCGCCGGCGCGCACCGCCGCCTCCACCGTGCGCGCCAGCGCCTCGATCTGCGCCGCCGGCACGCCGCACACCTCGGCCGCACGAGACGGCGACCACTGCAGCGCGCGCTCGCGCAGCGCCTCCCAGCCCAGCGTGTGCCGCTGCAGGTAGTCCAGATCGGCCCAGCCGCGCGCAAAGGCCTCGTGCATCAGCGCGTAGGCCAGCGCCGCGTCGCTGCCGGGCAGCACAGCCAGGTGCTGGTGGCATTTCTCGGCGGTCTCGGTGCGGCGCGGGTCGATGCAGACGAGCTGCGCGCCGCGGCGCTTGGCCTCCTGCGCGTGGCGCCAGAAGTGCAGGTTGCTGGCGATGCTGTGGCTGCCCCAGATCAGGATCACGCGGCTGTGCGCGAACGCCTGCACCGGCATGCCGACCTTGGCGCCCAGCGTCGTCTCCAGCGCCGCCGCACCGGCGCTGGCGCAAATCGTGCGCTCCAGGCGCGAGGCACCGAGCCGATGGAAGAAGCGCGCCGCCATCGCCTCGCCCTGCACCAGCCCCATCGTGCCGGCGTAGCTGTAGGGCAGGATGGCCTGCGGGTCGCGCGCGGCGATCGCCCGCAGCCGCGCGGCGATCTCGTCCAGCGCCTCGTCCCACGACACCGGCGCGAAGCGGCCGCTGCCCTTGGGGCCGATGCGCTTGAGCGGCTCGAGCAGGCGCCCGGGATGATAGACCCGCTCCAGATAGCGGCTGACCTTGGTGCACAGCACGCCGGCGGTGTGCGGGTGATCCGGATTGCCCACGAGCCGCACGGCGCGCCCGCCCTGCACGGTGGTGACCAACGAACAGGTGTCAGGGCAGTCGTGCGGGCAGGCGCCGAGCACGGTGCGTGGCGCGACGGATTCGGCGGCGTGAGGGTCGGCGTGCATCCGCGGATGATAGGCGGCATCGGAGCGGCGCACCAAGCCAGCGCCGCCGCCGCGGGCTTGTGGCGCGTCCCTTCCCCGCCCCGGCGCGGCGCGCTACGATGCCCGCCATGAACCTGATCGAGCCGATCGTCGCCGAGGCGGCGCGCTTTGCCGAGCTGCGCCGCGATCTGCACGCCCACCCCGAACTGTGCTTCGAGGAGCGCCGCACCAGCGGGCTGGTCGCCGCACGGCTGGCCGAGTGGGGCATCGAGGTGCATCGGGGGCTGGCCAAGACCGGCGTGGTCGGCGTCGTGCACGGCCGCGACGGCGGCGCCTGCGGCCGCATGATCGGCCTGCGCGCCGACATGGACGCGCTGCCGATGACCGAGCGCAACACCTTCGCGCACGCCAGCCGCCACCCCGGGCGCATGCACGCCTGCGGCCACGACGGCCACACCGCGATGCTGCTGGCCGCGGCGCGGCATCTGGCGCGCACGCGCGACTTCGACGGCTCGGTAGTGCTGATCTTCCAGCCCGCCGAGGAAGGCGGCGGCGGCGCGCGCGCGATGATCGCCGACGGCCTGTTCGAGCGCTGGCCGGTGGAGGCGGTGTTCGCGCTGCACAACTGGCCCGGGCTGCCGGCGGGACACTTCGCGGTGAGCCCCGGGCCGGTGATGGCCTCCAGCAACGAGCTGCGCTGCACGCTCACCGGCAAGGGCGGGCACGCGGCGCTGCCGCACCTGGCGGCGGACCCGGTGCCGGCGGCCTGCCAGCTGGTGCTGGCGTGGCAGACGGTGGTGGCGCGCAACATCAAGCCGATCGACGCCGCGGTGGTGTCGGTGACGATGCTGCGCGCCGGCGAGGCCACCAACGTCATCCCCGACCGGGTGGAGCTGCAGGGCACGGTGCGCACCTTCGGCGTCGAGACGCTCGACCTGATCGAGCAGCGCCTGCGCGAGCTGGCGCACGGCGTGGCCGCGGCGCACGGGCTGCAGGCCGACTTCGCGCTGCGGCGCAACTATCCGCCCACCGTCAACCACGCGGCCGAGGCGGCGTTCGCGGCCGAGGTGGCGCGCGAGGTCGTCGGCGCCGAGGCCGTGCACGCGCAGGAGCCGACGATGGGCGCGGAGGACTTCGCCTACATGCTGCAGGCGCGCCCCGGGGCTTACCTCTTCATCGGCAACGGCGACGGCGCGCACCGCGCCGCGCACGGCCCCGGCCACGACGCCGGAGCGTGCACGCTGCACCACCCGCGCTACGACTTCAACGATGCGCTGATTGCGCCGGGGGCGAGCTTCTGGGTGCGGCTGGCGCAGCGCTGGCTGGCGCGGCCCCGTTGAGCCGGGCTGCCGCCTGCCCGAAGCGGCTGGCGGCGATCGTCAGCAGCCCGTCGAAGATCAACCCCTCCACCAGTTCGAACGGCACCGTCAGATACGGGGCCATTTTCCAGCCCGCCCCGCCGGTCATCAGGCACACCGGCACCTGCCCGGTGTGCACGCGCAGGTTGTCCCACATGCGCTGCACCGCCCCGGCGATGGCGAACGTCCCGCCCGAGGTCAGCGCGTCGCTGGTGTTGGTGGGGAACGGCCGCACGTCGCCGGTAGGCACGTGCAGCCCGGCGGTGCCGGACTCCAGCGCGCGCAGCATGATGCCGTGCCCCGGCAGAATGATGCCGCCGAGGAAGCGGCCGCTGGCGTCCAGCGCCTCCACCGTCACCGCGGTGCCGACCATGACGACGATGCACGGGCGGTGCTGCCCGCGCGCCAGCAGCCGCTGGCGCGCCCCGATCATCGCCACCCAGCGGTCCGAGCCGAGCCGCGCCGGGTGGTCGTAGCCGTTGACGACGCCGGCCTCCTCGGCGCGCGGCACCACCCACTGCGGCTGGGCGTCCCACTGCTCCAGCTGCTCCTCGACACGGTGGCGCACGCCGGCGCCGGCCACGATGCTGCCCAGCACCCAGCGCGGCGGCCGCAGCTGGCGCCAGTCGCCTTCGGCCAAGGCTTCGATGTTTTCCAGAAACTGCACCCCGTGCGCCAGCAGCCGCGCGCCCGGGCGCGGCGCGTCATACAGCGCCCACTTCAGACGCGTGTTGCCCACGTCCAACGCCAACAGCGTAGAGGGTTCGGCTGGCCCACAACCGGCGGTCATAGAGACATCTTAGCGCCGCGCGCCGCCGCCTCCCTTGCACCGGCGCGACAGCGATCGCGCTCAGCTTAGTTCTGGCGCCACGGCAAGCCGCGCATGCGCCAGCCGCCCAGCCGCCCGCGGTGGCCGTGCGTGTCGAGGTCGCCCTCAAAGCCTTCCAAGATGTTGTAAGCGACCGCCCCCAGCTCGGTGGCGCGGCGCGCCGCGGCGATCGAGCGCGCCCCGCTGCGGCACAGCATCAGCAGCGGCTTGCCTTCGGCGGCGAGCTGGCGCACGCCGTCGTCAAAGGCGGGATTGGGCTGCATGCCGGGCCACTGCTTCCACGCCAGCGCGTGCGCGCCAGGCACAAAGCCAACCCACTCGCGCTCGGCGTCGGTGCGCACGTCCACCAGCAGCGCGCGGCCCTCCTGCACCCAGCGCCAGGCCAGCTCCGGCGCCACGTCGCCGGCGTAGCCTTGCGCGGGACGCGGCGCCTCGCGCTCAGCGCCGTCGGCGTCATGGCGGATACCGCCGCGCAGGTTGGCCGGCACCGCCTCGTCGATGCGTTTGGGCCGCGGCAGGTTTAAGTTGTTCATGAGCGCCACAAATTCCGCCAGCGACTTGCCAGCCAGGCGCGGGTTGTGCGCCTTTTCGTGGCCGATGGTGGAATGCGTGCGACCGTGGTAGTCGTGACCGGGCCAGACGATGGCCTCGTCGGGCAGCGTGAACAGCCGCTCGGTGATGCTGCGGTAGAGCGCCTCGGCGCTGCCGGACTGAAAGTCGGTGCGACCGCAGCCCTCGATCAACAGCGTATCGCCAGTGAAAACGTGCGTTTGCCCATCCACCTCCCACACATAGCTCATGCTGCCGGCGGTGTGGCCGGGCGTGGCCAAGGCCCGCAGGCGCTGGGCGCCAAAGGCGAGCTCGTCGCCATCGCGCAACGCGCGGTGCACGGTGGTGATGCCGCAGGCCGCCGGCGCTGCGGTGCGCGCCCCGGTGTGCTCCGCCAGCTTGAGCGCGCTGGTGATGTGGTCGGCGTGCGCGTGCGTTTCCACCACCCACACGAGCCGCAAGGCATGGTCGCGCAGCACCTGCAAGTCGCGCTCGAGCTGCTCATCCACCGGGTCGAGGATCAGCGCCTCGCGCGTGTCGGGGTCGAACAGCACGTAGGTGTAGGTGCAGGAATCGGGATCGAACAGCTGGATCGGACGCATATCGGGCCATTCTGGCGCAAACCGCCCCTTAAGCGAAGCGCGCCAACAGATCGGCCACGTCATCCGGCGGGGCATCGCCCTGCGCCATCACGCAGCCGACCATCAGGAAAAACGATTTGTCCAACGCCTTGCGCGCCGCGGCCAACTGCTGCGCCACCTGCTCGCAATCGGCTTCGCTTTCGATGAGGCGCTGGATGCCGCGCAACTGCCCTTCCACGCGCTTGAGGCGCAGCAGCAGGGCTTTTTTGCGCTCGGGATCATGGACGGTGGTCATGGCCGTTGCCTGGCAGACGTGGTTAATACTCGGTATGGTATCGGGGCCGTTGACCGTGGTCAACCTGCTTGGCTTGCCGTGGGGGACAAGCCCTCGCCGCGCCGCGGCGGGCTTTGCGGGTCGATCCCTATGGTCAAGCAGGGTCAAACGCTTTACGATTGACGTTTACGTAAACGTCATTCTTCGCGCTTGCGTCCCGCCCGAGGAGCCCCGTATGACCCAGCTCGCCGCCGATTATCAGGCCCTGGCCCAATACCGTCCGACGCACAAGGTGCGCTTCGTCACCGCCGCCAGCCTCTTCGACGGGCACGATGCGGCGATCAACATCATGCGCCGCATCCTGCAGAGCATGGGGGCGGAGGTTATCCACCTCGGGCACAACCGCAGCGTGGATGAAGTCGTCACTGCCGCGCTGCAGGAAGACGTGCAGGGCGTAGCCGTCAGCTCCTACCAGGGCGGCCACATGGAGTATTTCACCTACATGGTCGATCAGCTGCGCGCGCGCGGCGGCGCGCACGTGCTGGTGTTCGGCGGCGGCGGCGGCGTCATCGTGCCCAGCGAGATCCGCGCGCTGATGGACTACGGCGTGGCGCGCATCTACAGCCCGGAGGACGGCCAGCGCATGGGCCTGCAGGGCATGATCGGCGAAATGATCATGCGCTGCGACCACGACCTGTCGGTGCATGCGCCGACCACGCTGGAGGCGATCCGCGGCCACAGCGACGCGGCCTGGCGCTCACTGGCGCAGCTGATCACCGCGCTGGAAAACGGCAAGGCCGACCCGGCGCTGGTGCAGGCGCTGCGGCAGGAGGCGGCGCAGGCGCGCGTGCCGGTGCTGGGCATCACCGGCACCGGCGGCGCGGGCAAGAGCAGCCTGACCGACGAGCTGGTGCGCCGCCTGCGGCTGGACCAGGATGACGCGCTGCGCATCGCCGTCCTCAGCATCGACCCGAGCCGGCGCAAGAGCGGCGGGGCGCTGCTGGGCGACCGCATCCGCATGAACGCCATCGGCCCGTGGCAGCAGGGCCCGCGCGTCTATATGCGTTCGATGGCCACGCGCGACTTCGGCCGCGAGATCAACCCGGCGCTGCCGGACGTGATCGCCGCCTGCAAGGTGGCCGGCTTCGACCTCGTGATCGTGGAGACCTCCGGCATCGGCCAGGGCGACGCCGCCATCGTGCCGCTGGTGGATGTGCCGCTCTACGTAATGACGCCGGAGTTCGGCGCCGCCAGCCAGCTCGAGAAGATCGACATGCTGGACTTTGCGGAGTTCGTCGCGATCAACAAGTTCGACCGCAAGGGGGCGCTGGACGCCCTGCGCGATGTGGCCAAGCAGGTGCAGCGCAACAAGGAGGCGTGGGGCAAGCGGCCGCAGGACATGCCGGTGTTTGGCACCATGGCCGCGCGCTTCAACGACGACGGCGTCACGGCGTTGTATCAAGCGCTGAAGGCGCGGCTGGCGGAACTCGGCCTGAAGCTGCCGCTGGGCGCCGACGGCGGGCGACTGCCGCGCGTCCAGACGCGCCACAGCACGATGCTCAACGCCATCGTGCCGCCGCAGCGCAGCCGCTACCTGGCCGAGATCGCCGACACCGTGCGCGCCTACAAGCGCCGCGTGCAGGCGCAGGCGCGGCTGGCGCGCGAGGCGCAGCAGCTGCGCGCCGCCGCTGCGATGCTGGCCGAGGCCAAGCCCGACAAGCCCAAGGCCGCCGAGGCGGCGCTGGAACTGGCGCAGCAGCGCGAGCAGCGGCTCGACGCCGACGCGCGCAAGCTGCTGGCGCAGTGGCCCGACATGCAAAAGGCCTACGCCGGCGACGAGCACGTGGTGCGCATCCGCGACAAGGAAATCCGCACGCGCCTGGTGCACACCACGCTGTCGGGCAACAAGATCCGCAAGGTGGTGCTGCCGAAATATGAAGACCACGGCGAGCTGCTGAAGTGGCTGATGCTGGAAAACCTGCCCGGCTACTTCCCCTACACCGCCGGTGTTTTTCCATTCAAGCGCGAAAACGAAGACCCGACGCGCATGTTCGCCGGCGAGGGCGACCCGTTCCGCACCAACCGGCGCTTCAAGCTGCTGTCGGAGGGCATGCCGGCCAAGCGGCTGTCCACCGCGTTCGACTCCGTCACGCTCTATGGCCACGACCCGGATCCGCGCCCGGACATCTACGGCAAGGTCGGCAACTCCGGCGTCAGCGTGGCGACGCTGGACGACATGAAGGCGCTCTACAGCGGCTTCGACCTGTGCGACCCCTCCACCAGCGTGTCGATGACGATCAACGGCCCCGCGCCAACGATTCTGGCGATGTTCTTCAACACCGCCATCGATCAGCAGATCGACAAGTTCCGCGCCGAGCATGGACGCGAGCCCACGGAAGCCGAAGCGGCTGACATCAAAGCTTGGGTGTTGGCCCACGTGCGCGGCACGGTGCAGGCCGACATCCTGAAGGAAGACCAGGGCCAGAACACCTGCATCTTCTCCACCGACTTCAGCCTCAAGGTGATGGGCGACATCCAGGAGTATTTCGTCCACCACAATGTGCGCAACTTTTATTCGGTTTCGATCAGCGGCTACCACATCGCCGAGGCCGGCGCCAACCCGATCAGCCAACTGGCCTTCACCCTGGCCAACGGCTTCACCTACGTGGAGGCGTACCTGGCGCGCGGCATGCACATCGACGACTTCGCGCCGAACCTGAGCTTCTTCTTCAGCAACGGCATGGATCCGGAGTACACCGTGCTGGGTCGCGTAGCGCGGCGCATCTGGGCGGTGGCGATGCGCGACAAGTACGGCGCCAACGAGCGCAGCCAGAAGCTCAAGTACCACATCCAGACCTCCGGGCGCAGCCTGCACGCGCAGGAAATCGCCTTCAACGACATCCGCACCACGCTGCAGGCGCTGATCGCCATCTACGACAACTGCAACAGCCTGCACACCAACGCCTACGACGAGGCCATCACCACGCCGACCGAGGAA
Organism: Tepidimonas alkaliphilus; assembly: GCF_007556595.1. GTDB lineage: Bacteria > Pseudomonadota > Gammaproteobacteria > Burkholderiales > Burkholderiaceae_C > Tepidimonas > Tepidimonas alkaliphila. The sequence goes on along the minus strand of NZ_VJNB01000004.1, from coordinate 112,768 downwards.
TCGGTGCGCCGCGCGATGGCCATCCAGCTCATCATCAACCGCGAGTGGGGGCTGGCCAAGAACGAAAACCCCAACCAGGGCAGCTTCATCATCGAGGAGCTGACCGACCTGGTGGAGGAGGCGGTGCTGGCCGAGTTCGAGCGCCTCGCCGAGCGCGGCGGGGTGCTGGGCGCGATGGAGACCGGCTACCAGCGCGGCAAGATCCAGGACGAGAGCATGCACTACGAGATGCTCAAGCACACCGGGGAGCTGCCGATCATCGGCGTCAACACCTTCCGCAACCCGCACGGCGACCCGATCCCCGAGTCGCTGGAGCTGGCCCGCTCCACCGAGGAGGAAAAGCAGTCGCAACTGCAGCGCCTGCGCGACTTCCACGCCCGCCACGCGCACGAGGCGCCGGCGATGCTGCAGCGGCTCAAGGACGCCGTGATCGAGAACCGCAACGTCTTCGAGGTGCTGATGGACGCGGTGCGCTGCTGCTCGCTGGGCCAGATCACCCAGGCGCTGTTCGAGGTCGGCGGCCAGTACCGGCGCAACGTCTGAGTCAGGACGCCGCCGCTCGGCGCCCCGGCGGCAGACGTGCTAAGGTTGAAGGATCCGTCCAGGTTGAACGACGTACCGGAGGATCGCGATGGGTACGCTGACCGTCACCGCCAAAGGGCAGATCACGCTGCCCCGTCGTTGGCTGCAACGCCTCGGGGTCACGCCCGGCCAGCAGGTCGAAGTCGAACCGCTGCCGGACGGCGGGTTGGCCCTGCGCCCGAGGGTACGGCGCACGCTGGACGACTACGTCGGCTGCCTGCCGCCGCCGGCGCGGGCGCTGAGCCTGGACGAACTCGACGAATGGACGCGTGAGGGCTGGACGAGCCGATGCCGCTGACGCTGGACACCAACATCCTCGTCCGGCTGGCCACGCGCGATGACCCGGTTCAGGCCGAGGCCGCCCTGCGCGTCATCCGCGCGGCCGATCGCCTGGTGATTCCGCTGCCGGTCTGGTGCGAGCTCGCGTGGGTGCTGCTGCGCGGCTACCGTTATTCCGCAGAGCAGGTGGCGCACGCCATCGGGACGCTGATGGACGTGGATCGGGTGGTCTGCGACCGCGAGGCCGTCCGCGCGGGTCTGGCCATGCTGGCCGCCGACGGAGACTTCGCCGATGGCGCCATCGCTTGCGCGGGTGTCCAGATGGGCGCCGACGCCATGCTGACGTTTGACCGGACGGCGGCCGCGCAACTGCCCTCGGTGCTGGGCTTGAAAGCGGTCGTGCCGCCCGGCGAAGAGACGTAAGGTCAGTCGTCGCCCACCGGCCAGGCCACGCCCTGGTCGGTCAGGATGGCGTCCAGCGGCACGTCGTGCGGCTCGGGCTGCAGCCACGGCACGAAGGCGCTGGCGTAGGCCAGCCCCACCGTCACCGGGCGCGGCCGCAGCTGCGCCAGCGTGCGGTCGTAGAAGCCGCCGCCGTAGCCCAGCCGCACGCCGCCTGGCCCATAGCCGACGCACGGCACGAACAGCAGCGTCGGCTGCACCACCTCGGTGTCCTTCGGCTTCGGGATGCCGTAGGCGTCCTCCTCCATCGGGCAGCCGGGGTACCAGACGTGGAAGCGCAGCGTGCCGGCCACCTTGTCGATCACCGGCAGCGCGATGCGGCGCTGCTGGCGCGCCGCGCGCGCGTCCTCGACGTTGGCGGCCTCCTGCCAGCGGTACAGCGCCGGCAGCGGGTCGAACTCACCCTTGATCGGCCAGTAGGCGCCGACGATGGCGTCGGCGCGCCCGACCATCCAGACGCGCATGACGCGCTGCAGCGCCTCGTTGCGCGCCAGCCGATCCGGCAGGCGCTGGCGCTCAGCCACCAGCCGCCGACGCCAGTAGGCTTTGCGCTGCGCGGCATCCAGCGGCTCGGGCTGGTGCGCCCAATCGAGCTTGTCCATAATGTCGCCCATGCGATCGGGAGCCTGCCTTCGCATCTTAACGGCACTGCGCGGCGCGCTGAGCGCTGCGTTGGTCGCCGCCGCGCTGCTGCCTGCCCACGGCCAGACCCAGACAGCCAGCGACGAGGAAGCCGCGCGTCGTGAGGCGTTGCTGCAGATGCGCGAGGCGTTTCAAAAAGGCGATACGGCGCGCCTGGCGGGGCTGCGGCCCCGGCTCAACGGTCACCTGACCGAGCCGCTGGCCGACTACTGGCTGCTGCGCGCCCGGCTGGACCGCGCTGGCACCGAGGAGGTGCGCGCAGTGCTGTCGCGCTGGGCCGGCAGCTACTGGGAAGACCGGCTGCGCAACGACTGGCTGCTGCTGCTCGGCGCGCGCGGCGACTGGGCCACGCTGCTGGAGGAGGCGCCGCGCTTTCGCATGAACGACGATCCGGAGGTGCGCTGCTGGGTCGCGCTGGCGCAGGTGGAGACCGGTGCCGCCAGCCCCGCCAGCGTGGCCGAGACGGTGCGCGCCGCGTGGCTGGGCCAGCGCAGCGCCGCCCCGGGGTGCGCGCGCGCCGCGGGGCGGCTGATCGCCGCCGGGGCGCTGCCGGCCGAGGTGGCCTGGCAGCGCGCACGTCTCGGCATGGAAGCGGGTCGGCTGGCCGTGGCCGCGCAGGCGGTGGCGCTGCTGGATGCCGACGCCGCGCCCTTGGTGGAGCGCGTCTTCAACGCGCCGCAGCGCTACCTGGACGACAAGCTGACCGCAGTGCGCCCGCGTACCAAGGAAATCGTCACGCTGGCGCTGATCCGCCTGGCCGCTCAAGACCCGCAGGCCGCCGCGGCCGAGGCACAGCAGCCGCGTTGGCGCACCCAGCTCACCGCCGAGGAACGCGCCTGGGTGTGGGGCGCGATCGGGCGCCGCGCCGCGCTGCGCCAGCAACCGGAAGCGGCGGATCACTTCGCCCGCACCTGGGAAGCGACGCTGCCGGATGAGTGGCGCGCCTGGCACGTGCGGGCCGCGCTGCGCGCCAGCGACTGGGCCGCGGTGCGGCGCGCCATCGGCCTGCTGTCGCCGCAGGCGCAACAGGATCCCGCCTGGGTCTACTGGCAGGCGCGCGCGCTGCAGGCCGCGGGCCAGCCGGAGCCGGCGCGCGCGCTGCTGCAGCGCATCGCCGGGCCGGAAGGGTTCTACGAGCAGCTGGCCGCCGAGGCGCTGGGCCAGCCGGTGACGCTGCCGCCGGCGCCGCCGCCGCCGACCGCGGCCGAGCGCGCCGCGGTGCGCGCGCTGCCCGGGCTGCAGCGCGCGCTGCTGCTGATCGAGTGGGGTCTGCGCACGGAAGGCGTGCGCGAGTGGCACTACGAGGTGGCGCTGCATGATCCCGGCGGCCTGCCGGAGCGCGAACTGCTGGCCGCCGCGGCCTGGGCGTGCGAACGCGCGGTCTGGGACCGCTGCATCAACACCAGCAGCCGCACGCGCCAGCAGGTGGACATCGCGCAGCGCTACCCCACCCCGCTGCGCGAGCAGGTGACAACGCGCGCGCGCGCCATCGGCCTCGACCCGGCTTTTGTTTATGGGCTGATCCGGCAGGAGAGCCGCTTCGTGACGGACGCGCGCTCGCACGCCGGCGCCAGCGGGCTGATGCAGCTGATGCCGGCCACCGCCCGCTGGACGGCGCGCAAAATCGGGCTGCGCGACTTTCAGCCGCACCACATCGACGACCCCGACGTCAACCTCATGCTGGGCACCGCCTACCTCAAGCTGGTGCTGGACGATTTTGAGGGCTCGCTGGCGCTGGCCGCCGCCGCCTACAATGCGGGCCCAGGACGTCCGCGCCAATGGCGTCAGGGGCCGATGCTGGAAGCCGCGGCATGGATCGAAACCATCCCGTTTGACGAAACGCGCGACTACGTCAAGCGGGTGTTGGCCAATACCCACGTTTACGCCGCGCTGCTGAGCGGGCAGCCTCAGCGGCCATCGGCGCGGCTGGGGGGGCCCATCGGGCCGCGCCTGGCCACCGCGCGCGCCGCTGATGCCGACTTGCCCTGAGGCCCCGCGCCGCAGCGCGCCACCAACTGCGAGGAGACCATGAACCACGTGCTCGTCCTGGGCGGCACCGGCTTCGTTGGCCGCCACGTTTGCGAACATCTCAACCGCATGGGCATCCGGGCCACCGTGCCAACGCGCCACCCGGAGCACGCCAAGGTGGTGCAGATGCTGCCGCTGGTGACGGTGGTGCCGGCGGACGTGCACGACGCCGCCACGCTGACTGCGCTGCTGCAAGGAGTAGATGCGGTCGTCAACCTGGTGGCGATCCTGCACGGCAGCGCCGCGGCGTTCGAGCGCGTGCACGTGGCGCTGCCGCAGCGGCTTGGCGAGGCGATGCTGGCCGCCGGCGTGCGCCGCCTGGTGCACGTCAGCGCCCTCGGCGCCGACCCGGCCGGCCCGTCGCGCTACCTTCGCAGCAAGGGCCAGGGTGAGCGCGCGCTGCAGGCGCTGGCCTCCCAAGGCTTGGCGCTGACGCTGCTGCGCCCCAGCGTCATTTTCGGCGCCGAAGATCGGTTTTTGAACCTGTTCGCACGGCTGCAACGCAGCCTGCCGGTGGTGCCGCTGGCGGGCGCGCAGGCGCGCTTTCAGCCGGTGTGGGTCGGCGACGTGGCGCAGGCCATCGTCACCTGCCTGCGGCGCGACGACACCATCGGGCGCACCTTCGAGGCGGTCGGCCCGGAGGTGTGGACGCTGGCGGATCTGGTGCGGCTGGCCGGGCGGCTCAGCGGCCACCCGCGCCCGGTGCTGCCGCTGCCGCGCGCCCTCGGTTACGTGCAAGCGTTGCTGATGGAGCTGATGCCGGGCGAGCCGCTGCTGACCACCGACAACCTGCGCTCGCTGGAGGTGCCCAACGTCGCCAGCGGCGCGTTGCCGACGCTGGTTGACTTGGGCCTCGTGCCCAGCGCGGTGGAGCCGGTGGCGGCGCGCTACCTCGACCTCGACGGCCCGGCCGACCCGCTGATCGGCATGCGCCGCACCGCCCACCTGCGCCGCTGACGGCAAAAAGAGGCCCGGGACGGGCGGCGGCTCGCGCCGCGGGCGCCCCGGGCCAGACCCACGCGGGGATCCCCCCACGCCAGAGGAACGTCGGCGGGCCATGCTTAAGCAGCCCACCCGCCGCCCGCGGCAGCGCAGGCGGTCAGAACTTGCGGCTGTACTGCAACCCGAAGCCGTTCTGGTGCATGCCGATGCGCGTGCCGGCGGGGTTCATCGCGCCGGACATGAAGTCCACGCTCGGCCCCACCACCGTCTCGCGCCGGCCGTGCCACAGCGCGAACGTCCACTCGGTGTCCTTGTCCGGCGCATACGTCGCGCCGAAGGTGAGGTGCTCGCGGATCACGCCGGGGGCCAGCACATTGAACATCGCGTCCTGCGGCCGGATCGGGTTGTCGCCCTTGTTGTAGCCGGCGCGCAGCGTCCACTGCGGGCTGGCCTGCCACTGCACGCCGACCTTGACGACGCCGACGTCGCGCCAGCCAAAGCCCGGCCCCGCCGCCGCGCCGAGCGGCTGGCCGGCCATCAGCTGGCTCAGGCTGCCGTTGGCGATCGAGGGCACGCCGCCGTACTTGATGCGCGTGGCATCCAGCGCCACCGTCAGCGCCGGGGTCAGCTGCACCGCCACGCCGACGCCGTAGTTCTCCGGAATGTCGAAGTCGCCGCCGCCGGCGAACAGCCCCTTGTACTTGTCGAAGCGGCTCATGTCGGTCTTGGGCGAGTAGGCCGCGCCGACCGAGACGCGATCCCCCAGCTTGCCGAAGTAGCCCAGGCGCACCCCGATGCCGGTGCTGGTGTCCTTGCCGCGGTTGGTGACGTCGCCCGGCGACTGCGACATCGTCGAAAAGCCCTGCAGACCGTAGGCCTCGAAGCGCTGCAGCACCAGCAGCGGCGAAATCCCCAGCGCGTGCCCGTCGGCCACCTGGTAGGCCAGCGTCGGCGCGACGATCAGCTGCATCAAGTCCACGCCGAGCTTGCCCTGACCGCCCATCAGGTTGACGCCATTGGGAAACGGCGCGTAGGAGGTGTTCATGCCGCCGTTGCCATACACGGTCACGCCCAGCGCCAGCTTCTCCGACAGCTTGACGTTGGCGCCGAACTCCGGGATCGCAAACGCCGTGCGACCGCTTTCCACCACCGGCGTCGCCCCGACGAACTGCGCGTCGCGGTAGGGACGGAAGAGCTCGGCGCCGACGTCCCAGCGGTTGCCGGCGAAGGCCGCCGCGGCGGGGTTGTTGACGCCGCCAAACGCATCGTGCGCCAGCGCGATGGCGGCGCCGCCCATGCCCTTGGCCTTCAGGCCGAAGCCGTGCGGAAAGTAGCCGTTGGTGGCCTGCGCCCAGGGCGCGGCGGCCAACAGCGCGGCGGCGGCCACGGCACGGCGCAGCCGCCCCAGCGGCGTGTGGGTGGTGATCATGCGGTTCTCCTCTGCGTTGTCGGTGAGTGGGGAAACTCTCTGTGGCTGGGCTGCTTTTACAGCTCGCCTTTGGCGGCGCGCTCCATCATGTCCCAGACGGCCTCGCGCACGCTCCACGCTTCCTCCTTCAGCGGCGAGGGCAGCTTGCGGCCCATCTTGACCATCATGTCCATGTTGAGCGTGTAGAGCCACAGCCCGTCGGGCCGCTCCACCAGCGCGATGCGGCATGGCATGTAGGCGGCCATGTGCGGGCTGAAGTCGGCCATGCGGCGCGCGATGCTGGGGCTGCAGAACTGATAGATCGTCAGCACCGGCTCCTTCTTGCCGGAGCGCGCTTCCAGCTCCTTGGACAACGGCAGCGTGCCGACGTCCTTCATGTTGCGCTCCACCATCACGTTGCGCAGGATTTCTTCCACCTCCGCCACCGTCAGCCCCGGCTTGACTTTGCGCTCCCACGTGGTGGCCACCGCGATGTCGCCGCCGCCTTCGATCCAGCGGTCCCACATCTTCATCGCCTCGGCGCCGGCGCCGTCCTCCAGCTTGCCGATCGTGGCCAGCGTGCCGCAGCCCGACAACGGCAGTGCCACTGCCAACACCCACGCGCCGATGAGGCGCGCCATTCGGGGCGGGTTTTCCTGGCTCTTGGTCATGTCGCCCTCCATTTCTCGCTGATGGTTTGACAAAAATCAGCAACAATCAGGTTAAGTCAGGGTAATGAGCTGCGCATCCGGTGTTACCCTAGAGGGTAGGGTTATCGAGCACCAAAAAGCCACGGCGCACCGCCACCGATGCGCGCGCCCCAGGCTTTTTTGGCACACTGTGGCCCATACACTTGCCGATGCCCAGGTTGTCGTTGTCATGAGCCGCACCTCCGCCCCACCGTCTTCTCCGGCCACGTGCCCGCCGACTTCGGCGCGCTACCGCAGCGAGCACCAGCGCGACGTGGTCAACCGCTTAAAACGCATTGAAGGCCAAGTGCGCGCGCTGATCGAAATGGTGGAAGCCGGCCGCCCCTGCGAAGACGTGGCGCAGCAGATGTCGGCGGCGCGCAAGGCCATGGACAAAGCGTTTTTCCGCATGATGGCCTGCTCGGTCATGGAATCGGTGGCGGTGGCCGACGATCAGACGCTGCGCGAGGTCGAGCGCTCCACGCGCATTCTGGAAAAATACGCTTAAAACGTGCAGTTCTTCTTGGTGGGCGGCGCGGTGCGCGACGCGCTGATGCGCCATCTCCACGGCGCGGCGACGCCGGGCAGCCCGGCAGCCGAGTCCGATCGCGACTGGGTGGTGGTGGGCGCCACCCCGCAAGCGATGGCGGCGCAAGGCTTCGTGCCGGTGGGGCGGGATTTTCCGGTTTTCTTGCACCCGCAGACGCACGAGGAATATGCGCTGGCGCGCACCGAGCGCAAGGTCGCGCACGGCTACCATGGCTTTGTCTTTCACACCGCGCCGGATGTCACGCTGGAGCAAGATCTGGCGCGGCGCGATTTGACCATCAACGCCATGGCGCTGCCGGCTGCGGCGTTGCGGCCCGACGGCCGCTTCGACCCCGACGACCCCCGCCTGGTGGATCCGTATGGAGGCCGGCGCGATCTGGCCGCCAAAGTGCTGCGTCACGTCACGCCGGCCTTTGCCGAGGATCCGGTGCGCATCCTGCGGCTGGCGCGCTTTGCCGCGCGCTGGCCGGACTTTACCGTGGCGCCCGAGACGATGGCGCTGATGCGCGCCATGGTGGAACGTGGCGAGGTCGATCACCTGGTACCCGAGCGCGTCTGGCAGGAGATCGCGCGCGGACTGATGGAGCCGCGCCCCTCGCGCATGCTGCAGGTGCTGCGCGACTGCGGCGCGCTGCGCGTGCTGCTGCCGGAGGTGGACCGGCTGTGGGGCGTGCCGCAGCGCGCCGACCACCACCCCGAGGTGGACACCGGCGTGCACCTGGAGATGGTGCTGGACATGGCCGCGCGGCTGCAAGCCCCGCTGGCGGTGCGGTACGCCTGCCTCGGCCACGACCTGGGCAAAGGCACCACGCCGCCGGAGATCTTGCCGCGCCACCATGGCCACGAAGCGCGCAGCGCGCGGCTGCTTCGGCAGGTGGGCGCGCGCTGGCGCGTGCCGCGCGAATGCCAGGAGCTGGCCGACGTCGTGGCGCGCGAGCACGGCCACATCCACCGCTGCGGGCAACTGGGCCCCGAAGCCACGCTGCGGCTGCTGCAGCGCTGCGACGCGCTGCGCCGGCCGCAGCGCTTCGAGCAGGTGTTGCTGGCCTGCGAATGCGACGCGCGCGGCCGCCTGCACCGTGAGGATCAGCCCTACCCGCAAGCGGCCCGGCTGCGCGCCGCGCTGCAGGCGGCGCTGGCGGTGGACACCGCGGCGATCGCCGCCGCCATTCAAGCGCAGAAGCCGGACGCGCCCGACCTTGGCCCGCGCATCGGCGCCGCCATCGAGCGCGCGCGCGTGCAGGCCGTGGCGCAGGCGCTGGCGGCTCAGGACGGCGCGGCCCCGGCGGAGGCGGAAGCGGCCAACGGCGGTACCACGTGACGCCGACCCGCTCCTCAGCGCCGCGCCGCCAGCGCCGCCTGCACCCAGCGCACGATGTCGGCCTGGCCCATCGCGCCCGGCTGGCGCGCGACCTCGCGCCCGCCGCTGAACAGCGCCAGCGTCGGGATGCTGCGGATGCCGAAGCGCGCCGCCAGGCTCGGCTCGTCCTCGGTGTTGACCTTGGCCAGCCGCACGTGCGGCTCCAGCTGGCGCGCCGCGGCCTCGAAGTGCGGCGCCATCATGCGGCACGGCCCGCACCACGGCGCCCAGAAGTCCACCAGCACGGGCAGGTCGCTGCGCGTGACGTGCCGATCGAAGGCCGCCTCGTCCAGCGCCACCGGGTGGCCGGTGAACAGCGGCTGGTGGCAGCGGCCGCAGTCCGGCGCGCGGTCGAGCTGGTCGGCGCGCACGCGGTTGGTGGTGTGGCAATGGGGGCAGACGACGTGCAGGGTCTCGGCGGTCATGGCGGGGCTCTCCAACGGGTCACGAAAAGGGTTGATGCGCGCGGCGCGCCGCCTGGAATGCCGCCAACGCATCGAATCTGCCCAACAGATGGGGGCCAGATGGCCGACCTTCAAGGGATACCCACCCCTGTATCAGGCCAACCCCCGTGGACACCCCAGGCGGCAAGGGCAGCCGCCCAAGCCGCTAAATCCAGCGCGCGATCGCCGCGGCCAGCAGGCTCAGCAGCAGCGTGCTGGCCAGCGGGATGAACCACTCGCGCCCGAACAGGCGGAACTCGAAGTCCCCCGGCAGCCGCCCGAGCCCCAGCCGCTTCAGCCACGGCCACAGGCCGTTGATCAGCACCAGGGCCAGCAGCGTCACCAGCAGCCAGCGCAGCATCGTCCGCCCCCGCCCCGCTACAGCATGTGCGTGCGGTCACCCGCCGCGAAGCCGACCGGCACCCAGCCGCGGGCGCTGGCCGGCGGGGCAAACATGATCGCCTTAAACAGCTCGCCCATCTCGTGCTCGTGCACCAGCTTGGCGGCCATCGCGCGCTGCGCCAGCAGCGCCTCATCCAGCCCTTCCAGCAGGCCGGCATTGAGCAGGAAGCGCCCCTGACTGGTGTAGCCGAGCACCTCCAGCCCGGCCTCCTGCGCCGCCAGCGCGATGCCGGTGAAGTTGACGTGCGCGGTAATGTCTTTGGCGCCGACGTCGGCCAGCGGCTCGTCGTCGACGCGGTGCGCGCGGTGGCAGCGCAGCGTGCCGTGCGCGCGCTGCGGGTGGTAGTACTCGTGCTCCGGAAAGCCGTAGTCGATGAACAGCGCCGCGCCACGGCGCAGGTGCTGCGCCAGCGTGCGCACGAACGCCTCGGCCTGCGGGTGGATCTCGGTCAGGTAGTCGTGCGCGCCGTCGATCGCGCACGGCGGGCGCAGGTCGGTCGGGCGGTCATGCCAGACGAGCCGACCCGACGCCTCGTCCCACGCCACGCCGCGCTCGTGCCACACGCCGCCGGCGCGACGCAGCAGCTTGACCGGCATGGCGTCCAGCACCTCGTTGCCGAGCACCACGCCATCGATCGCGGGCGGCAGGCGGTCGTGCCAGCGCACCCGATCAGCCCACGGGGCCAGCCGCGCCTGCTGGCGCGCGCGCAGCGCGGCGGAGACTTCGATGATGTGGTAGCCCACGTCCGCGCGCCCCGCGGCATCCAGCGCCGCCAGCAGCTGCGCCGCCAGCGCGCCGCTGCCGGCGCCGAACTCCCACACCGCCGCGGTGCCGGTGGCCTGCAACGCCTGCGCCACCTGGCGCGCCAGCGTGGCGCCGAAGCGCGGACTCAGCTCCGGCGCGGTGACGAAGTCGCTGCCGTCGGCCGGCCCGCGCCCGACGATGCCACCGGCCCCGCCCGCGTAGTAGCCGCCCTGCGGGCTGTAGAGCGCCAGCGCCATGAAGCGGTCAAACGGCAGCCAGCCGCCCGCCTCGCGCAGCGCGGCGCGCACGGCGGGCAGGGCCGGGTCGGCCACAGATGTGGAGGGGTCGTTTATAGTCGTCGGCATGATATCCAGCGCGCATTCTGCACCGTCGCCGTCCGCTCAAACACCCTGGGCGCTGATCACGGGCGGCGCCGTGCGCCTCGGGCGCGAACTATGCTTGGCCTTTGCAGAAGCCGGCTGGGGCGTGATCATCCATTACCATCGCTCGCAGCAGGCAGCTGCCGCGCTGAGGCAAGACCTGCGCGCTCGCGGCGTGCCCGCCGAACAGGTGCGCGCGGACTTGGCCGATCCCGCGGCGGTGGACGCGCTGCTGCCCTTGCTGCCAGACGACGCGCGCGGCGGGCTGCAGTGCATCGTGCACAACGCCTCCGCGTTCGTCGAGGACGACGGCTGGAGCTACACCCCGGATGGCTTGCAGCGCCACCTGCAGACCAACCTGCTGGCGCCGCTGCGGCTGACGCAGGCGTTTGCCCTGCTGGTGCGGCAGCGCGCAGGCGGGGCGCACGCGCCCGCTGGCGAGCCTGCCTGCGTGGTGCACATCCTGGATCAGAAGGTGCACAACCTCAACCCGGACTATTTCACCTACACGCTGAGCAAGCTGGCGCTGGAGCGCGCCGTGGGTTTGCAGGCGCAAGCCTACGCTCCTTGGTTGCGCGTGTGCGGCGTATCGCCCGGTCTGAGCTACGTCAGCGGCCCCCAGACCGAAGATAACTTTGAGCGCGCGCGCCGGGTCAATCCGCTGCGCCGCCCCCTGAACCCTGCGGACGTGGCGCGCACCGTCGTGCACGTGGCACGCACGCCGGGCCTCAACGGCTGCGTCATCCCCGTGGACAACGGCCAGCATCGCCTTGGGCTGGCGCGCGACGTGATGTTCGCCGTGGATTTGGGCCTCGCCCCATGAACCCCTCGATCCTGTTGGCCTTTGCCGCGCTGCGGCCCGAGCTTGCCCGCCGGGCGCGCTTGCTGTCGCTGCGCGGCTTGACGCTGCCGGTGCGCATCGGCGTTCATGACTTTGAGCGCCGCGGTCCGCAGCGCCTGCGCATCGACGTCGATGTGTGCGTCGATTTGGCGCAGGCGCATGCGCGCCAAGATCGCCTCGACGCCACCTTTGACTACGACGCCATCCGCGACGCCATCCGCGCGCTGGCGGTCGAGCGGCACTTTGAGCTGCAGGAAACGCTGGGCGACGCGATCTTGGCCTGGTTGATGGCGCAGCCGGGCGTGCTGGCCGCGCGCGTGCGCACTGAAAAGCCCGACGTCTATCCGGATTGCGACGCCGTCGGCGTCGAGCGCCTTGCCTTCGCCGAGCCATGACGCCCCCGACCACGCAGCACAAAATCGGTCGCCAAGTGCTGACGTTAAGCGGCCTGCGCTTTCACGCCAACCTGGGCATCCTCGAGCACGAGCGCGAACGCCCGCAGCCGATTCAGGTGGACGCCGAGCTCAACCAGGGCTGGCAGCCGCTGCAGCCGCACGACGACGACATCCGCCACGTGCTCGACTACCGCAAGGTGCGCCAGATCATCATCGACGAGTGCACCGCCGAGCACGTCAACCTGCTGGAGACGCTGATTGGCAAGCTGGCCACGCGGCTGCTGCAGCTGCCCGGCGTCATCGGCGTGCGCGTGCGCATCGCCAAGCTGGAAATCTTTGACGACTGCGAGGTCGCCATCCGCATGGAATGCGGCCAGTGGTAGGCGCGTGCGCGCGGTTTGCGGGACAATGTCGGCTGATGAATGCAACGCCGCCCGACCGGCGCTCATCGTCGCGCCGTCGGCTCCGCGTGGATCGCCCCGATGGATGTCGCCTACGAAAACCAAAAGCTGGAAAAGCGCCTGTGCCGCCTGGTCGGCCAAGCCATCGCCGACTACCGCATGATCGAGGACGGCGACCGCGTCATGGTCTGCCTCTCCGGCGGCAAGGATAGCTATGCTCTGCTGGACATCCTGATGCGGCTGCAGCGGCGCGCGCCGGCGCGTTTTGAGCTGGTGGCGGTCAACCTTGACCAGCGGCAGCCCGGCTTTCCGGCTGACGTGCTGCCCAATTACCTCAAGGGCCTGGGCATCCCGTTTCACATCGAGACGCAGGACACCTACTCCATCGTCAAGCGCGTGGTGCCGCAGGGCAAGACGATGTGCAGCCTGTGCAGCCGGCTGCGCCGCGGCATCCTCTACCGCGTCGCGCGCGAGCTCGGCGCCACCAAGATCGCGCTGGGCCACCACCGCGACGACATCCTGCAGACGCTGCTGCTCAACATGTTTTTCGGCGCCAAGCTCAAAGGCATGCCGCCCAAGCTGGTCAGCGACAATGGCGAGCACGTCGTCATCCGCCCGCTGGCCTACGTGGCGGAAAAAGACTTGATCCGCTGGGCGCAGGTGCGGCAGTTTCCGATCATTCCCTGCAACCTGTGCGGCAGCCAGCAGCACCTGCAGCGCAAGCAGGTCGGCGACCTGCTGCGCGAGTGGGACCGGCGCTTCCCTGGCCGCGTGGCCAACATGCTCAAAGCGCTGCAAAACGTCGTGCCGAGCCACTTGATGGATCGGCAACTGTTTGACTTTGCCGCGGTGCGCGCCACCGGACGCCCGCAAGCCGAGGGCGACCTGGCGTTTGACGAGGAGGCGCTGCCAGCCTCAGAGCTGTCGGTCAATGGCCAGCAAGCCACTGAGGAGCACGTCCGATTGGCGCCGCGCGCGGTGGCGCTGACGCCTTCTGATTGACGGAATCGATCTGTTGGGGGAACCGGCCATGGCCCGTACCCGCATGTTGTGGCTGCTGAGCTTTGCCGTCGTGGCCGCGTGGCTGGCCGGCTGCGCCAGCACGCTGCGGCTGGAACACAGCGTGCAAAGCGTGGCGGCCTGGCCTGCCGCGACCCGGCCTGCGGCGGGGGATCGCTACCTGTTTGAACGCTTGCCGTCGCAGCGCAGCGGCCCCAGCGCGCGCGAACAAGATGAACTCGAGGCGCTGGCGGCTGAAGCGCTGGCCACCCACGGCCTGCAACGCGCCGACGCCGCGGCGGAGGCGGTGCCGTGGGGCGTGCAGCTGGTGGCTCGGTCGGTGCGCTACCCGTATGCGCCTTGGGATGCGCCTGAGCCTCGCCCCGGCTGGGCGCCGTATGGCCAAGTGCTGGTGGGCCGCGGCGTGGTCAGCTCGCTAGGGTTGCTGTGGCAGGTTCGTCCACCCTATTACGTGCGTGAGGTCACGCTGACGGTGCGCGACCGGCGCAGCGGCGAAGTGGTGTATGAAACCCGCGCCACCCAAGATGGCCCATGGGCGGACAGCCCGACGCTGTGGCGGGCACTGCTGCAGGCGGCGCTGGACGGCTTTCCACAGCCGCCCACCGGGCCGCGCCGCGTGGTCATCGAGCCGCCACGCTGACACGGCCATCCGCGCACAGGCAACGCGTCAGGCCGCCACCGCCCGCGCGTCGCTGAGCACCTTGCGCAGCGCGTCGGCCAGCTCTTTGGCGGCAAATTTGGCCACGTAGGCGTCGGCGCCGGCGCGTTGCACGTGGCGCTCGTTGGTGTCGCCGGTCAACGAGGAATGGATCACCACCGGAATTGAGCGCAGCGCCGGATCGGCCTTGATGTTGCGCGTCAGCGTAAAGCCATCCATCTCCGGCATCTCGAGGTCGCTGAGCACCACCGCCACGCGCTCGTGGATCGGCTGCCCCTTGGCGCGCGCATCGGCGGCGATTTCCTGCAACGCCGTCCAAGCTTCTTGGCCCGATTTGGTCATGATGAACGGCAGGCCCAGCGCCTTGAGCTCGGCCTCGATCATGCTGCGCGCGACAAAGGAGTCGTCCGCCGCCAACACCACGGCGCCGGGCTTGAGGCGCACCGCCGGCCCCACCTGATCCTGCTTGACCTCGACATGCTCGCTGGGCATGACCTTTTGCAGGATCGACTCCACATCCAAAATCTGCACCAGCCGCGTGCCACCTTGGCCGTCGTCGATGCGCGCGATGCTGGTCACCAGCCCGCGCGCCACCGAAGCGGTGTTGTCGGCTGCCAGGATTTGGTTCCAGTCCAGCCGCACGATGTCTTCCACCGCCTCGGCGGCAAAGCCCTGGGTGGAGCGGGCATACTCCGTGACCAGCATCAGGTTGAGGCCCGTTTCAGGCGTGCAGCCCACCACCGCCGGCAAATCGATCACCGGAATCACCTGCCCGCGCAGATTGACCATGCCCAGCACGTGCTGCGGCGCGCCGGCCATCGCGGTGATCTGCGGCATCGCCACAATCTCGCGGATTTTGAACACATTGATGCCAAACAGCTCCGACTGCTGCGTGCCGGGGGCGCGCCCCAGCCGGAACAGCAGCATTTCGAATTTGTTCGAACCGGTCAGGTTGGTGCGCTCATCAACCTCTTTTTGGAACGCGCTGCTCATGACGCCATCCTCTTTGCGGCCATCGTTGCGGCTTGGGCGTGCTTTCGTCACGCTTTACCATTCTAGGCTGAACCGCAGCCCCCTCCAACCCCCATGCAACTGACACGTCTGTTTGCCATTCGCCACGGCGAGACGGCCTGGAACCGCGAATCCCGCATCCAAGGTCAACTGGACATTCCCCTCAACGAAACCGGCCGCTGGCAAGCGCAGCGTGTGGCGCTGGCGCTGCGTCACGAGGCGCTGGCGGCCATTTACAGCAGCGACTTGAGCCGCGCGCGCGCCACCGCCGAGCCGCTGGCGCAGGCGCTGGGGCTGGCGGTGCAGACGCACGCCGGCCTGCGCGAGCGCTGCTTTGGCGTCTTCCAAGGCCACACCTGGACCGAGCTGGAGCAAACCCATCCAGAGGTGGTGCTGGCGTGGAAAAACCGCATCCCGGACTACGCCCCGCCTGGCGGCGAGTCGCTGCTGCAGCTGCGCGAGCGGGTAGAGGCCACATTCACCGAGCTGGCCGCGCGCCACCCGGGCCAGGCGATTGCCGTGGTGGCGCACGGCGGCGTGCTGGACATCCTTTATCGCACCGCCACCCGCATCGACTTGCAGGCTCCGCGCGCCTGGGCGATGGCCAACGCCGCCATCCACCGCCTGCTGTGGACCGCCGACAGCGGCTTTGCGCTGCTGTCGTGGGGCGACACGCGCCATTTGGAGGAAGCCGACGAGGCCGGCCCGCGTGACGAATCCGCCGCTGCCTAAGCGCGGCGTGGCCGCCTAGCGGCAACGCCCGACCGAGCCTGCCGCGCAACGGCGGCCATCCGTCCAGGTCGCGCCATCGAGCTTGGCGCCGTCCAAATCCGTGTTGACCATGCGCACGCGGCGCAGGTTGGCCTCACGCAAATCGGCACCGCTGGAGTCGCTGTTGGTCAGGCTGGCCCCTTCCAGATTGGCACCGCGCAAATCAGCCTGCGACAAATCGGCGTTGGTGAATTGCGCCCCCTGCAACTGGGCCCGCTGGAACGACGCCGACTGCGCTTGAGTGTTGACAAAACTGGCGCCGTTCAAGTTTTGGCCCTGAAACGACTGGCCCTGCAAGTCGGCGTTGACAAAGCGCCGCCCGGCGCCCGCCGACGCGCCTGCGGAGGCGGACTTGCCGGCGCCTGCATCCACCTTGATGCCGCCATGCGGGTCCACCTGCACGCCGGCGCCGCCGCCTTGCACTGAGACCCGACCCGACGGATCCACCACCACGCTTTGCGCCGCAACGCTCAGCCCCATACAAGCCATTCCTGTGGCCACCGCGTGGCGCACGATCGACCCCCGCATGCCTGCCTCCTTTCTGTGGTCATTGAGATGCCTGGAGAGCCGCCTGCAAGCCTAGCAGGCGGGCCCCTCTGCTGTGTGACGACCGAGCGGCATCGCAAGGCTTCACCGACCAGCGGGCAACTTGGCCCGACCCGCGGTCAGGACGGCGCGGCGTCGTCAAACAACTCGGCGTTGCGTCCGGACGGCGGCGCCACGCCCAGGTGGCGGTACGCCGCCAGCGTCGCGCAGCGGCCGCGCGGCGTGCGCTGCAGGTAGCCCTGCTGGATCAGGTAGGGTTCGATCACGTCCTCGATCGTGCCCGGCTCCTCGCCGATGCTGGCGGCGATGTTGTCCAGTCCCACCGGGCCGCCGTCGAACTTGTGGATCACCGCCTCCAGCAGCTTGCGGTCCATCAGGTCCAGCCCGATCGGGTCCACGTCCAGCATCGCCAGCGCGCGCTGTGCGATCTCGCGCGTGATGCGGCCCTGGCCCTTGACCTCGGCGTAGTCGCGCACGCGGCGCAGCAGCCGGTTGGCGATGCGCGGCGTGCCGCGCGAGCGCCGCGCGATCTCCAGCGCCCCCTCCGGCTCGATCGGCGCGCCCAGCAGTCCGGCCGAGCGCGTCACGATGCGCGCCAGTTCCTCCGGCGTGTAGAACTCCAGCCGCGCCACGATGCCGAAGCGGTCGCGCAGCGGGTTGGTCAGCATGCCGGCGCGCGTGGTGGCCCCCACCAGCGTGAACGGCTGCAGGTCCAGCTTGATCGAGCGCGCCGCCGGCCCCTCGCCGATCATGATGTCGATCTGGTAGTCCTCCAGCGCCGGGTAGAGGATCTCCTCCACCACCGGCGACAGGCGATGGATCTCGTCGATGAACAGCACGTCGTTGGGCTCGAGGTTGGTCAGCAGCGCCGCCAGGTCGCGCGGCTTTTCCAGCACCGGGCCGCTGGTCTGGCGCAGGTTGACGCCCAGCTCGTGCGCGATGATGTGCGACAGCGTCGTCTTGCCCAGCCCCGGCGGGCCGAACAGCAGCACGTGGTCCAGCGCCTCGCCGCGCTTTTTGGCCGCGCCGATGAAGATCTCCAGCTGCTCGCGCACCTTGGTCTGACCCACGTATTCGTGCAAGCCCTTGGGCCGCAACGCGCGCTCCAGCGCCTCCTCGCGGCTGGACTCGGGCGCTGCCGACACCAGCCGCTGCCGCGGCGCAAACGCAAAGTCGTCGGTCTCGATGGTCATGCCTGCCGCCCTCGTCTGCATCCGTGTGTCACTTGGCCAGCGCCTTCAGCGCCAGCTTGATCCCCTCGGCGACGCCGACGCCGGCGGGCAGCCCCTTGATCGCCGCGGCGGCCTCGCGCTCGCTGTAGCCCAACGCCAGCAGCGCCTGCTGGATGTCGGCCTGCGCGTCGTCGAGCGGCGCGCCGGCCGCCACTGGCCCCAGGTCGGGCGCCAGCCGCCCGCGCAGCTCCAGCAGCAGCCGCTCGGCGGTCTTCTTGCCGATGCCGGGGATCTTGATGAGGCGGCCGGCCTCCTGCGCCGCCACGGCCTGCGCCAGCTCCGCCACGCTCAGGCCCGACAGCACCGCCAGCGCGATGCGCGGGCCGACGCCGCCGATGCGGATCAGCTCGCGAAACGCCGCGCGCTCCGCCGCGGTGGCAAAGCCGTAGAGCAGCTGCGCGTCCTCGCGCACCACCAGGTGCGTCAGCAGCGCCACCGGCTGGCCCAGCGCCGGCAGGCCGTAGAAGGTGCTCATCGGCACCTCCACCTCGTAGCCGACGCCGCCGCAATCCACCAGGATCTGCGGCGGCTGCTTGTCGATCAACGTGCCTGAGAGTTTGCCTATCATTGCCTTACCTTGCGCCGCCGCGCGCCCGTCCGCCGTCCAGGCGTCCAGGCGCTGCGGGCCGGCGCCCTCGCCAGCCCACTTTGCCGGGGATTATCCGCTTTGATCTTGCGCCACGCCTTTCCATCCGCTGACGCCAGCCGCCTGGCGCACGTCTGCGGGCCGCTGGACGCGCACCTGCGCGCCATCGAGGCGGCGCTGCAGGTGCGCATCACGCACCGCTTCGGCCACTTTCGCGTTGAGGGGCGCAAGGCCGCCGCCACGCAGGCGCTGGAGGTGCTGCAGGCTTTGTATGAAATCGCGCGCGACCCCGTGCCAGCCGAGACGGTGCAGCTGATGCTGGCCGGCGACGGCCCGCCGCCGCAGGCCGACCCGGCCGCGCCGGTGCTGCAGACGCGCCGCGGCGCGATCCGCGGCCGCACCACCAACCAGGCACGCTACCTGGCCGCCATCGCCCAGCACGACATCACGTTCGGCATCGGCCCCGCGGGCACCGGCAAGACGTATCTGGCGGTGGCGTGCGCGGTCGATGCGTTGCAGCGCAGCGCCGTGCAGCGGCTGGTGCTGACGCGCCCGGCGGTGGAGGCCGGCGAGCGGCTCGGCTTCCTGCCCGGCGATCTGGCGGCCAAGGTCGATCCCTACCTGCGCCCGCTGTTCGATGCGCTCTACGACCTGATGGGCTTGGAGGCGGTGCAGAAGGCGCTGGAGCGCCAACAGATCGAGATCGCGCCGCTGGCCTTCATGCGCGGGCGCACGCTCAACCACGCCTTTGTGATCCTGGATGAGGCGCAGAACACCACGCCGGAGCAGATGAAGATGTTTCTGACGCGCATCGGCTTTGGCTCCAAGGCCGTGGTCACCGGCGACGTCAGCCAGATCGACCTGCCGCGCTCGCAGCTGTCGGGCTTGATCGACGCCGAGCGCGTGCTGCGGCGCGTGCCGGGGATTGCGTTTGCGCGGCTGACCAGCGCCGATGTGGTGCGCCACCCGCTGGTGGCGCGCATCGTGGAAGCTTACGAGGCGCGCCCCGCCCCCACCCACCCCTGAAAGCCCCGCCGATGCCCAAGCCTCTGCCCGCGCTGGCCCTGTCGCTGCAGTTCGCCCGCTTTGACGGCGTGGAGGCGCACCGCGCCGCGCTGCCGCGCCATGCGGTGGCGCGCTGGCTGCGCCATGCGCTGCAGCGCCCGGCGGAGCTGACCGTGCGCATCGTCGACGCCGAGGAGGGCCGCAGCCTCAACCGCACCTGGCGGCACAAGGACTACGCCACCAACGTGCTGACCTTCGACTACCAGGCTGAGCCGGTGGTGCTGGCCGACCTGGTGCTGTGCGCGCCGGTGGTGGCGCGCGAGGCCGCCGAGCAGGGCAAGACGCTGCAGGCGCACTACGCGCACCTGCTGGTGCACGGGGCGCTGCACGCGCAGGGCTGGGACCACGAGCGCGGCGAGGCCGAGGCCGAGGCGATGGAGGCGCGCGAGATCGCCATCCTGGCGCGGCTGGGCTTTGCCAACCCTTATGTCGCGCGGGGTTAAGCCGTTCGGCTGACGCGCCCTGCGCTGCGGCGCGTGAGCGCTCAACCGAGGGATGGGCGCCCCGGCGGCGGGCAAGCGGCATCGAACACGGTTTCAGTGTCGTTGGGCAACACCTGGATGGTGGCGCGCACGCCCGGCACCGCCTCCATCAGCGCCTGCTCCACTTGCTGGCGCAGCTCGGCGGCACGCCGCAGGGTCCACTGCGGCGGAGCGTGCAGGTGGACATCGACATAGCAGCGCTGCCCGGCTTGGCGGGTGTGCAGGTGATCAAACCGCAGCAGGGCGCCTTCGGCTTGGGCGCGCTGCAAAAAGTCGGCCAGCACCGCCTCGATGGCCGCGCGCACCTGCGGCTCCACGGCGCGGTCCATCAGCCCCTGGCTGGCTTGCCACACCAGCCGCCCGCCTTCGCGGGCGATGTTGGCGGCCACCAGCAACGCCACCATCGGATCGAGCCAACCCCAACCCGTGGCGGCCACCAGCATCAACCCGACGATCACCCCGGCCGAGGTCCACACATCGGTCAGCAGATGACGCGCATCGCCCTCCAGCGCCTGCGAGCGGTGCACGCGCGCGGCGCGCAGCATCACCGCCGCCAGCACGCCATTGAGCGCCGAGCTCAGCACCGACAGCCCCAGTCCCCAATCCAGCCGCTGCAATGGCTGCGGTTGCAGCAGCCGGTGCAGCGCGGCCCAGCCGATGCCCAACGCCGCGGCGATGATCAGCAGCCCCTCAAAGCCCGCGGAAAAATATTCGGCTTTGTGGTGGCCGTAAGGGTGTTCGGCATCGGCGGGCTGCGCCGCCAGGGTCACCATCCACAGGCCGAAGGTCGCCCCGGCCAGATTGACGATCGACTCCAGGGCATCGGACAGCAGCCCCACCGAGTCGGTGATCCACCAGGCCGCGGTTTTTAGCACGATGGTGGCCAGCGCCACCGCCACCGAGGCCGCCAGCAGCCGCTGCGGCGTCAGGCGCGACCATAGATCCACGACGCGCTCCTGGGCATCAGGCCAACGTCACGCGGGCAAACTTGCGCTTGCCGATCTGCACCACGTAGGTGCCCGCCGGCAGTTTCAGGCCTTTGTCGGTCACCACGCTGCCATCCACCCGCACGCCGCCGCCGTCGATCAGCCGGTTGGCCTCGCTGGTGGACGGCGCAAGACCCGCTTGCTTCAGCAGCACGCCGATGCCCAGCGGCGCGCCGCCCAGGCGCACCTCCGGGATCTCGTCCGGCACGCCGCCGCGCGCGCGCAGGTGGAAATCCTCTTCGGCGCGCGCCGCCGCCGCCGCGCCGTGGAAGCGCGCGGTGATCTCGCGCGCCAGCTCCAGCTTGACTTCCTTGGGGTTGCGGCCTTGTTGCACCTGGGCGCGCAGCGCGGCGATCTCGGCTTCGCTGCGAAAGGACAGCAGCGTAAACCAGCGCCACATCAGCTCGTCGCTGATCGAGAGCACCTTGGCGAACATGGTGTTGGCATCCTCGGTGATGCCGATGTAGTTGCCCTTGGACTTGGACATTTTCTCGACGCCGTCCAGGCCCTCCAGCAGCGGCATCGTCAGGATGCACTGCGGCTCCTGCCCATACTCCGCTTGCAGGTGACGGCCCATCAGCAAATTGAACTTTTGATCGGTGCCGCCCAATTCGAGGTCGCTTTTCAGCGCCACCGAGTCGTAGCCCTGCATCAGCGGATAGAGAAACTCGTGGATCGAGATCGGCGTGCCGGCGCGGAAACGCTTGGTGAAGTCCTCGCGCTCCATCATGCGCGCCACGGTGTATTTGGCCGCCAGCTCGATCATGCCGCGCGCGCCCAGCGCATCGCTCCACTCGCTGTTGTAGCGGATCTCGGTGCGGGCCGGATCCAGCACCAGGCTGGCCTGCTGGTAGTAGGTCTCGGCGTTGGCCTTGATCTGCTGCGGCGTCAGCGGCGGGCGCGTGGTGTTGCGCCCGGACGGATCGCCGATCAGGCTGGTGAAGTCGCCGATCAAAAAGATCACCGTGTGCCCCAGATCCTGCAGCTGCCGCAGCTTGTTGAGCACCACGGTGTGGCCGAGGTGAATGTCCGGCGCGGTGGGGTCCAGCCCCAGCTTGATGCGCAGCGGCTGGCCCGTGGCTTCGCTGCGGCGCAGCTTGCGCACCCAGTCGGCCACCGGCAACAGCTCCTCGCAGCCGCGCAGCGTCACCGCCAGCGCGTGCCGCACGGCCTCCGACGCCCCTTGCAACGCTTCGGCAACCGCCGCATCGGCGGCCAAGACGCTTGATCGATCCATGAGGGTTAACCCGAATGACGCCCGCTCAAGGCCAGCTATACTTGCCCCGTTTTGCGCCGGATGCCTCATCGGCGGCGCCGCCAGCCCGAAGGCATCCGATTGTAGTCGGCGCCCGCAAGCCGTCCGTTGCGCGAGCGGCTGCGCCGTCGGCCTCGTTGACTGCCTGCTGCACTGGCAGGTGGTGAAGAGGCGTTGGAGATTCCAAGCGCATGAAAGCAACACTGGATGGGGTCACCCATTGGCTGCGACGCCACCCCCGGCGAGCCATGGCCGCCTTGGCGGCGCTGTTGATGGGAACCGCCGTCACCGCGTTCGGCACCGGTCCGCTGGATGCCGCCATCGACCGCCTGCCGTCGAAGCAAGTCACCGAAGCGCTGACCCTGGCCCCCACGCCCAAGGCTGACGCCGACGCGCCGTTCGTGCTCTACCGCACCGACATCACGCGCCGGGACGACACGCTGGCCACGCTGCTGCAGCGCTTGGGCGTGCACGACCGGGCGGCGGAAGCGTTCTTGCGCCAAGACGCCCGTGCATCTCAACTCTGGCGCGGCCAGCCCGGCAAGCGCGTCAGCGTCGAGGTCAACGACGAAGGTCAGCTGTTGCGGTTGCGCGCGCGTTGGCTACCGAAAAGCGAGGCTCCTCAAGTCGAAGAATTGGTGGTGGAGCGCCGCGGCGAGCGGTTCGACGCCCGGCTGGATCGCGTCGCGCCGCTGACCACGGTGCGCCTGGCCAGCGGGGTCATCCGCAGCTCGCTGTTCGCCGCCACCGATGCCGCCGGTCTTCCCGACAGCGTCGCCTCGCAACTGGCCGATTTGCTGGCCGGCGAGATCGACTTCCGACGCGACCTGCGGGTCGGCGACCGCTTTGAAGTGGTCTATGAAGCGCTGGAAGCGGACGGCGAGGTGCTGCGCTGGGGTCGGCTGCTGGCCGCGCGCTTCGTCAACGACGGGCGCGAGCACGGCTTGGTGTGGTTTGAGCCGCCTGGCGGCGGACGCGGCGCCTACTACAACTTCCGCGGCGAAAGCTTGGCGCGCGCGTTTCTGGCGTCGCCGCTGGCCTTCACACGCGTCAGCTCCGGCTATGGGATGCGGTTCCACCCCGTGTATGGCGACCGCCGCGCCCACCTGGGGGTTGATTACGCCGCCCCGACGGGCACCCCGGTGCGCAGCGTGGCCGACGCGGTGGTGACGTTTGCCGGCTGGCAGCGCGGCTACGGCAACGTCGTCATCCTGCAGCACAAGGGCGACCGGCAGACTCTGTATGCGCACTTGAGCCGGATCGACGTGCGCAAAGGCCAGCGCGTGCAGCAAGGCCAAACTTTGGGTGCCGTGGGAGCCACCGGCACCGCCACCGGCCCGCATTTGCACTTTGAGTACATCGTCGGCGGACGCCACCGCGATCCGCTGACGATCGCGCGCGACAACCCTGGCGGCGAGCCGTTGGAGGCGCGCTGGCGGCCTGCCTTCGCGCAGGTCGCCGCCGCGATGCAAAGCCAGCTGGATGCCGCGCGCTGGCTGGTGCAGGCCAGCGCAGAGTAAACCGCCCCACGCCACGCACGGGCATGCGCGTCATCGGGTTGATGTCCGGCACGTCGCTGGATGGCGTCGATGGCGTGCTGGCTTCGTTCGACGAAAGCGGTGGCGCCGGGCGGGCCTTGGCGCATGCGCACCGACCCATGCCTGCCGCGTTGCGCAGCGAGCTGCTGGCGCTGCAAACCCCCGGGCCGGATGAGCTGCATCGCAGCCAGCAAGCCGCCGCGGCGTTGGCCGACCTCTACGCGGACGTGGTGGCCGACTTGCTCAACGCCACGGGCTTGACCGCCAAGGACGTGGCCGCCCTCGGCGCGCACGGCCAGACCGTGCGCCACTGCCCCCCCGGCCACCCGGCGCTGCGCGACGGCGAAGCCCCCTACACCGTGCAGCTGCTGGATGCAGCGCGGCTGGCGGAGCGCACCGGGCTGCCGGTCGTCGCCGACCTGCGCAGCCGCGATGTGGCCGCTGGCGGGCAGGGCGCGCCGCTGGTGCCCGCCTTCCATCGCGCCGCCTTCGGCGTACCGGCTCAGGCGGTGGCGGTGGTCAACATCGGCGGCATCGCCAACGCCACGCTGCTGCGCGCCGACGGCCAGGTGCGTGGCTTCGACACCGGCCCCGGCAACGTGCTGCTGGATGGCTGGTACCAGCGCCACACCGGCCAGCCGTTCGACGCCGACGGCGCTTGGGGCCGGCAGGGCGCAGTGGACGAGGCGCTGCTGCGCGCGCTGCTGGCCGACCCGTGGTTGCAGCGGCGCGGCGCGCGCAGCACCGGACGCGATCGCTACAACCTCAACTGGCTGGACGGCATCCTGGCGCAGCATCCGCAGCTTGCCCCGGTCAACGTGCAAGCGACCCTGGCCGCCTTTACTGTGGAGACGGTGGCGCGCGCGCTGCTGGACGGCGACTGGGGCGAGGCCGGCCCGGGCAGCCTGCAGCGCGTGCTGGTGTGCGGCGGCGGGGCACGCAACCGCCAGCTGATGAACGGCCTGAGCGAGCGGCTATGGCCGGTGCCAGTGGAGCCGACCGATCTGCACGGCTGGCCTGCCGAGCAAGTGGAGGCGGCGGCGTTCGCCTGGCTGGCGGCGCAGCACCTGCGCGGCCACCCCGGCAACGTGCCGGAGGTCACCGGGGCGGCGGGACCGCGCATCCTCGGGGCGCTCTATCCCGCCTGATCCGCGCCCCCCTGATTCAGCGCCGCCGCGCCAGCCACGGCGGCGGCGTCAACCCATGCTGAAGCTCGAGCCGCAGCCGCAGGTCGTCACCGCGTTCGGGTTGCGGATGACGAACTGCGCGCCCTGCAAATCTTCTTTATAGTCGATTTCGGCGCCCATCAGATACTGCAAGCTCATTGCATCGATCAGCAACGTGACGCCGTTTTTGACCATCTGCGTGTCGTCCTCGTTGACGACTTCGTCAAAGGTAAAGCCATACTGAAACCCGGCGCAGCCGCCGCCCTGCACGAACACGCGCAGCTTCAGCTCGGGGTTACCCTCTTCGGCGATCAGCTCAGCCACCTTGGCGGCGGCGGCGTCGGTGAACACCAGCGGATCGGGCATCGTGGCGGTGCCAGCCTCGGGGGCGGCGGTTTCGGCGACGGCGCTCATGGACGGTCTTCCTCTTGAGAAAGGCTGAATAAGGCAGAGGTTAGAAGCTTAGCGCAACGCGGCTTGCGGACGCGCCGCCCAGGGCGGGGAAGCCACCACCGGACGCAGGGGCATGGCCGCTGCGGCAGCCCGCCAAAACGAACCGCCCGCACGACGGGCGTGGACGGGCGGTTCGGACCGAAAGGTGACCGCAGGCGGCCGCCCGCAGGGGGCGGGCCGCAGCGGCGGGAATCAGCGCTTGCTGAACTGCTTGGCGCGGCGGGCCTTGCGCAGACCCACCTTCTTGCGCTCGACCTCGCGCGCGTCGCGCGTGACGTAGCCGGCGGCGCTCAGCTGGGGCTTCAGGCTCGGGTCGTAGTCGATCAACGCGCGCGTGATGCCGTGGCGCACCGCGCCGGCCTGGCCGGACTCGCCGCCGCCGTGCACGTTGACCATGATGTCGAACGTCTCCTCATGGCCGGTCAGCACCAGCGGCTGGCGCGCGATCATGATGGACGTCTCGCGCCCGAAATACTCGCGGATGTCACGACCGTTGATCGTGATCTTGCCCGAGCCCTTCTTCAGGAACACGCGGGCGACGCTGGTCTTGCGCCGGCCGGTGCCGTTGTTCCATTCACCGATCATGCTGCCGCTCCTTTAAATCTCCAGCACCTTGGGCTGCTGGGCGCCGTGCGGATGCTCAGGGCCGGCGTAAACCTTGAGCTTTTTGAACATCGCATAGCCCAGCGGCCCCTTGGGCAGCATGCCTTTGACGGCCTTTTCCAGCGCGCGGCCAGGGTGCTTGGCCTGCATGTCGCGGAAGTTGATCGAGCGGATGCCGCCCGGGTAGCCAGTGTGGCGGTAGTAGATCTTGTCGAGGGCCTTGTTGCCGGTGACGCGGATCTTGTCGGCGTTGACGACAATGATGTAATCACCGGTATCCACATGAGGGGTGTAGATGGCCTTGTGCTTGCCGCGCAGACGGCGTGCCACTTCGCTGGCGACACGTCCGAGCACCTTGTCGGTGGCGTCAATCACAAACCACTCGTGCACCACCTCAGCGGGCTTGGCGCTGAAGGTTTTGGTCATGATGCAGGGTTTCCTGTGGTTTGGCCGGCTCTTTTCCACGGTCGGCGCCGCTTCTGCTGGCGGCCTCTGAGGTGGGGATCCAACATTTCGCCGCGGAGCCAGGCGATGCGCTGCGAAACGCGGCATTCTAACACCGTGCGCGCAAGCGTGGGCGGCGTGCATCCGCGCGCCCCAGCAGGGGCGTGGTGGGCTACGATCGGCGCATGTTCAGCTACCGACACGCGTTCCACGCCGGCAACCACGCCGACGTGCTCAAGCACGTTGCACTGCTGGCGGCGCTGGAGCATTTGCAGCGCAAGGACGGCGGCCTGCTGCTGGTGGATACGCACGCCGGCGCCGGGCAGTACCGGCTCGACCACGACGCCGCGCGCACCTCCGGCGAGGCCCTGGCCGGCATTGGCGCGCTGTGGGCGCACGCCGCCGCTGCGGCGCACGCCCCGGCGCCGGTGCGCGCCTACCTCGACGCGGTGGCCGCCGTCAACCCGGACGGAATGCTGCGCCACTACCCCGGTTCGCCGGCGCTGCTGGCGGCGCGCCTGCGGCCGCAGGACCGGCTGGTGCTGTTCGAGTGGCACCCGACCGACGGTCGGCTGCTGGATCGCGCGGTGCGTGAGTGGCGCGCGCGCGAGCCACGTCCGTCCATCGAGCTGCGCCGCGACGACGGCTTCGCGGGCCTGCGCGCCCTGCTGCCGCCGCCGTCGCGGCGCGGCCTGGTGCTGATCGACCCGAGCTACGAACTCAAGCGCGACTACGCCAGCGTGGCGGCCGCGGTCGGCGAGGCGTTGCGGCGCTTCGCCGTGGGCTGCTACCTCATCTGGTATCCCGTGATCGCGCGCGAGCAGGCGCACGCGCTGCCCAAGCGCCTGCGGGCGCTGGCGCAGCGCCACGGTCGCGCCTGGCTGCAGGCCGAGCTCAACGTCGGCACGCCGGCCGATCCGGCGGCCAAGGCCGCCGCCGCGCGCGGCCGCCCAGTCGGCAGCCTGCGCGCCAGCGGCGTGTTCGTCGTCAACCCGCCCTACACCCTGGCCGGCCAGCTGCGCGAGGCGCTGCCGTGGCTGCTGGCGGCGCTGCGCCAGGGGCCGGCGGCGGCGTGGAAGGTGGACGCGGGCGAGGCGCAAGGCTGAACCGCGCCGCCACCGGGTGCGGCGCCCCGCCCCCCCCGCCAACACGCCGCTGCGCCGGGGCACGTCGCCAGCTCAGGCCGCCGCCAGCGCCTGCGCCAGGTCGGCCTTCAGGTCCTCGATGTGCTCGATGCCGACGCACAGGCGCACCGTGTCCTCGGTGACGCCGGCCTTGGCCAGTTCCTCGGGCGAGAGCTGCCGGTGCGTGGTGCTGGCCGGGTGCGTGGCCAGCGAGCGCACGTCGCCGATGTTGACCAGGCGGGTAAACAGCTGCAGCGCATCCAGGAAGCGCTCGCCGGCGGCGCGCCCGCCCTCGATGCCGAAGGTCAGCAGGCCCGAGGCGCGCCCGCCCAGGTAGCGCTGCGCCAGCGCGTGGTAGGGGTCATCCGGCAGCCCGGCGTAGCGCACCCAGCGCACCTTGGGGTGCTGGCGCAGGAACTGCGCCACCGCCAGCGTGTTGTCGCAGATGCGGTCCATGCGCAGCGGCAGCGTCTCGATGCCCTGCAGGATCAGGAAGGCGTTGAACGGCGAGATCGCCGCGCCCATGTTGCGCAGCGGCACCACGCGCGCCCGCGCGATGTAGGCCGCCGGCCCCATGGCTTCGGTGTAAACCACGCCATGGTAGCTGACGTCCGGCTCGTTCAGGCGGCGAAAGCGCGCCTTGTGCTCGGCCCACGGGAACTTGCCCGAATCGACGATCGCCCCGCCGACGCTGGTGCCGTGGCCGCCCAGGTACTTGGTCAGCGAGTGCACGACGATGTCGGCGCCGTGCTCGAACGGGCGGCACAGGTAGGGGCTCGGCACCGTGTTGTCGACGATCAGCGGCACGCCGTGGCGGTGCGCGATGGCCGCCAGCGCCGCGATGTCGGTGACGTTGCCGCGCGGGTTGCCCATCGACTCGCAGTAGATCGCCTTGGTGCGCGCGTCGATCAGCGGCTCGAAGGTCTCGGGCCGGTCGCTGTCGGCGAAGCGCACCTCGATGCCGTACTGCGGCAGCGTGTGCGCGAACAGGTTGTAGGTGCCGCCATAGAGCGCGCTGGCCGAGACGATGTTGTCGCCGGCCTCGGCGATCGTCTGGATGGCGTAGGTGATGGCCGCCTGCCCGGAGGCCAGCGCCAGCGCGCCGATGCCGCCTTCCAGCGCCGCCAGCCGCTCCTCCAGCACCGCCTGCGTCGGGTTCATGATGCGCGTGTAGATGTTGCCCGGCACCTTCAGGTCGAACAGGTCGGCGCCGTGCTGCGCGCTGTCGAACGCGTAGGCCACCGTCTGGTAGATCGGCGGCACGACGGCCTTGGTGGTCGGATCGGGGCGGTAGCCGGCGTGCACGGCCTGGGTCTCGAATCGCATCGGCAAGCTCTCCTCAAACGTCAGGGAAAACAGGGGTTTTGACAAGGCGCAACGGCGGCAACGATAGCGCACCCGCATGGGTCGCGTCCACAACATTGCCGTCATGACGACATGACCATGCGCTATAACGTCGCGCTGTCTGCAACCCGCCGCTGTTTCCGACGATGGGGTTCGAACCGCTGCCGTCACCCCCCTCCCGCTCTCACGAAAGCGCTGCTGCCGTTAACCGGCAGCCGGGTCACCAGCCTTACGTGCGCGCCGGCGCAGGCCATCCTCCCGCGGGCCGCCGCCGGGCGCTGGCGTGGCTGAGCGCCGGCGCCGCCGCGCTGCTAGCCGGCTGCGCCGGGCTGCCGCGGCCCCCGGACGAGGCCGACGGCGGCGAGACGGCGCTGGCCGACTCCGCCTGGGCGCAGGCCAGCCAGCTTGCCCCCGGCGCGCGCTGGGAGCACCACGTCTTTCCGCAGCGGCGCATCACCCACTACCGCGCCGGCCAGCACGCCGGCCGCCCGGCGCTGCGCGCCGACAGCGACGCCGGCACCTCCGCGGTGCGCATGCGGCTGCGCGTGCCGGCCGCCGAGATCGCCGCGCTGCGCTGGTCGTGGTGGGTGGACGAGCTCAACCCGGCCTTCGACCTGACGGAGCGCGACACCGACGACGCGGTGGCGCGCGTGATCCTGGCCTTCGAGGGCGGGCGCGAGCACTGGACGCCGCGCGACCACCACTTGTCGGAGCTGGCGCGCCTGGTCACCGGCGAGCCGTTGCCGGATGCCACGCTGATGTATGTGTGGGACGCGCGGCTGCCGGTCGGCACCGTCGTGCGCCACCCCGGCACCGGCCGCATCCGCAAGCTCATTGCGGCCAGCGGCGCGCAGGAGCTGGGCCGCTGGCTGGACCTGGAGCGCGACCCCGTGGCTGACATGCGGCTTGCCTTCGGCGAGACGCCGACGGCGCTGATCTCCGTGGGCCTGATGACCGACGCCAACAACACCCGCTCCCGCGCGGCGGCGTGGTACGGGCCGCTCGAGCTGGTCCGCCGCGGGGGGTGAACGGCTCAATCCGTCGCCGCCTGTGGCCCCGCCTGTTGCAGGGCCACGGGCAGATCCCGTGCGCCGTGCAGGACGCGCACGATGCGCACGGCATCGTCATGGACAGTGAAGAAGATCACATAGCGTCCATGAGGACACGACCGCAGTCCTGGCCCGAGTTCGGGGCGCAAGCGGTACAGCAGCGGCTGCGCCGCGATACGTCGGCACTGGTCGCGCAACGCCTCGACGAAGGCCAGCGCTCGGGCCGGATCGTCCTGCGCAATGTAGTCGCCAATGCCTTCGATGTCCTGCCGGGCCAGCGGCGTGATCAACAGGCGCATCAACCCTGACCGGTGTCGTTGATCCGTGCCCGGTAGCGCGCCTGCAAGGTTTCGAACACCCCCTCGGCTGGTGCATCCGGCCCGCTGGCGAGACCGGCCGCGAGATCCGTCCGCAACGCATCCAGCTGCGCCTGCCGCCGCCGCTCGGCTTCCTCGAGCAGGTGCAGTCCGGCTTCCACGACGGCGCGGGCGTCGTTGTACCGTCCGCTTTCGAGCTGCCGGCGAACCAGATCCTCATGGACGGGATCAAGCGCGATCGTAGTGGCCATCGCTGTGCCTCCTTCGAACTTCCTCGAGCCTGGACGTCACCCTGCCTCGATCATACCCAGCCGCTGCAAAATCGCCAGCGTCGGCTCGGCCTGATTCATCGTGTAGAAGTGCAGGCCCGGCACGCCGGCGCTGCGCAGCTGATCGCACAGGTCGGTGACAACGTCGAGCCCAAACGCGCGGATCGAGGCCACGTCGTCGCCATAGCCCTGCAGCCGCAGGCGGATCCAGCGCGGGATCTCGGCGCCGCAGGCGTCCGAAAAGCGCACCAGCTGCGACGCATTGGTGATCGGCATGATGCCCGGCACGATCGGCACGTCCACGCCCAGCGCATACGCCTCGTCAACGAAGCGGAAATAGGCGTCGGTGTTGAAGAAATACTGCGTGATGGCGCCGTCGGCCCCGGCGCGCACCTTGTCGGCAAACGCCTGCAGGTCGGCCTGCAGCGAGCGCGCCTGCGGGTGCATCTCCGGGTAGGCCGCGACCTCGATGTGGAAGGCGGCGCCGAACTCCGCGCGGATGAAGGCCACGAGGTCGCGCGCGTAGGTGAATTCGCCGCCCAGCCCGTAGCCGCTCGGCAGGTCGCCGCGCAGCGCCACCAGGCGCTTCACGCCCATGCGCTGCAGCTCGGCCAGCTGCGCCCGCACGCGCTCGCGCGTGGCGCCGATGCACGAGAAGTGCGCCGCGGCGTCCATGCCTTCGGCCAGGATCTCCGCCACGGTGGCCAGCGTCCCTTCCTGCGTGGAGCCGCCGGCGCCGTAGGTGACGGAGCAGAACTGCGGCCGCGCCGCATACAGCCGCTGGCGCGCCGCGCGCAGCTTGGCCGCGCCTTCCGGCGTCTTCGGCGGAAAGAATTCGAAACTCAACGGCAAAGCCATGCCAGAAACTCCCGGTTGCCGTCGCCCCCGGCGATCGGACTGTCGAAGTAGTCGCGCAGCACCAGGCCCTGCGCGGCCGCGGCGCGCTCGATGCGCTGGCGCACGCGCTCGAGCGCCCCCTCGTCGCGCACCACGCCGCCCTTGCCGATGTCGGCGGGCTGCAGCTCGAACTGCGGCTTGACCAGCATCAGCATCGAGCCGCCCGGCGCCAGCAGCGGCGCCAGCGCCGGCCACACCAGCGTCTGCGAGATGAACGAAAGGTCGCCGACGATCAGGTCGAACGGCGGCGCGGCGGCGGGGCCGCCGGCGGCCACGAGTCGCTCGGCGCTGAGCTCGCGCGCGTTGCAGCCCTCGATGGCCACCACGCGCGCGTCCGCGCGCAGCCGCGGGTGCAGCTGACCGTGGCCGACGTCCACCCCGACCACCTGGGCGGCCCCCGCCTGCAGCAGGCAGTCGGTGAAGCCGCCGGTGCTCTGCCCCACGTCCAGGCAGCGCCGCCCGGCCACCGGCACGCCGGTGCGCTGCAGCCCCGCGGCGAGCTTGAGCCCGCCGCGCGAGACGTAGCGCACCTCGGCGTCGTCCGCCAGCTGCCACTGCGCCTGCGGGGGCACGGAGTCGCCGGCCTTGCGCAGCGGCTGCCACGGCGCACCGTCGCCTGCGCGCCAGCGCACCGCGCCGGCAGCGATCAGCCGCTGCGCCGCCGAGCGCGACGCGGCAAGGCCCGCCTGCACCAGCGCCTGATCGGCCCGCATGCCCCGCGCACGCCGTCAGTAGCGGTAGGTGTCGGGCTTGTAGGGCCCCTCCTTCGGCACGCCGATGTAGGCGGCCTGCTCGTCGGTCAGCTCGGTCAGCATCGCGCCGAGCTTCTTCAGCTGCAGCCGCGCCACCTTCTCGTCCAGGTGCTTGGGCAGCACATAGACCTTGCCCTTCTCGTAGAAGTCGCGGTGGGTGAACAACTCGATCTGCGCGATCGTCTGGTTGGCAAACGAGCTGCTCATCACGTAGCTCGGGTGCCCCGTCGCGCAGCCCAGGTTGACCAGCCGCCCCTTAGCCAGCAGGATGATGCGCTTGCCATCCTCGAAGATTACGTGGTCGACCTGCGGCTTGATTTCCTCCCAGCGGCAGCGCGCCTCCAGCGCCGCCACGTCGATCTCGTTGTCGAAGTGGCCGATGTTGCACACAATGGCCTGATCCTTCATCTTGGCCATGTGCTCGTAGGTGATGACGTGCTTGTTGCCGGTGGCGGTGACGAAGATGTCGGCCTTGTCGCACGCCCAGTCCATCGTGACAACCTTGTAGCCCTCCATCGCCGCCTGCAGCGCGCAGATCGGGTCGATCTCGGTTACCCACACCTGGGCGGAGAGCGCCCGCAGCGCCTGCGCGCTGCCCTTGCCGACGTCGCCGTAGCCACAGACCACCGCGATCTTGCCGGCGATCATCACGTCAGTGGCGCGCTTGATGCCGTCCACCAGCGACTCGCGGCAGCCGTAGAGGTTGTCGAACTTGCTCTTGGTGACGCTGTCGTTGACGTTGATGGCGCGGAACATCAGCTCGCCGCGCGCGGCCATCTGCTTCAAGCGATTGACGCCGGTGGTGGTCTCCTCGGTCACGCCGATGATCTGCGCCGCCTTGCGGCTGTACCACGTCGGATCCTGCGCCAGCCGCGCGCGGATCGCGGCGAACAGCACGCGCTCTTCCTCGCTCTTCGGGTGGTCGAGCACCGACGGATCGCGCTCAGCCTTGCAGCCCAGATGCATCAGCAGCGTGGCATCGCCGCCGTCGTCCAGGATCATGTTCGGGCCCTCCTCGGGGCTGCCAGCGGGGCCGAACTCGAAGATGCGGTGCGTGTAGTCCCAGTACTGCTCCAGCGTCTCGCCCTTGAAGGCAAACACCGGCGTGCCGGCGGCGGCAATCGCCGCCGCGGCGTGGTCCTGCGTCGAAAAGATGTTGCACGACGCCCAGCGCACCTGCGCGCCCAGCGCCTGCAGCGTCTCGATCAGCACAGCGGTCTGGATCGTCATGTGCAGGCTGCCGGCGATGCGCGCGCCCTTGAGCGGCTGGCTCGGCGCGTATTCCTCGCGGATCGCCATCAGGCCGGGCATTTCGGTCTCGGCGATGCGGATTTCCTTGCGGCCCCATTCGGCCAGGCCGAGATCGGCCACGACGCAGTCAGTCGGCAGGGGGTGGTGCAGCGGTGCGTTCATGCGGTGACTCCTACGCTTTGAGGGGGCCACCGGCGGGGGCTTGCAAGCTCACGCCACGCGCCGGTGGGTGAGCGTCGTTGCCAGCATCGCCGCGGCGCATCCGATGACGCGGGCGGCAGCCGTCTCGAGCCTGACGCCGTGTCATTCACCTGTGCAGCGCTGCAACGCTCCTCGAGAGGCTGGAGAGATTATAAAAGGCTTGGCCGCGATCGGTTTTTATAATCCGCACAGCGTCTGCTTCGGCTTTCGGCTTGTTTGCGCGGCTCACCGATCGACTCGGCGCGACGCCGCTGGCGCCTTTTGGATTTCATCTTGGATCTCACCGCCCCCGCCCCCACCGCCACCCAGGCGCTGCAGCTGGTGGCCGCCGACATGCAGGCGGTCGATGCCGTGATCCGCCAGCGCTTGACCAGCGACGTGCCGCTGGTCGGGCAGGTGGCGCACTACATCATCGGCGCCGGCGGCAAGCGCGTGCGCCCCGCCCTGCTGCTGCTGATGTGCGGCGCGCTGGGCTGCACCGACGCACGACGCCACACGCTGGCGGCGGTGGTGGAGTTCATCCACACCGCCACGCTGCTGCACGACGACGTGGTGGACGAATCCACCCTGCGCCGCGGACGCGACACCGCCAACCAGGTGTTCGGCAACGCCGCCAGCGTCCTCGTCGGCGACTTCCTCTACTCGCGCGCCTTCCAGATGATGGTGGACTGCGGCGACATGCGCGTCATGCGCGTGCTGGCCGACGCCACCAACGTCATCGCTGAGGGCGAGGTGCTGCAGCTGATGAACATGCACGACGCCGCGCTGGACGAAGCGGCCTACCTGCGCGTCATCCGCGCCAAGACGGCCAAACTGTTCGAGGCCAGCGCCCGGCTGGCGGCGCTGCTGGCCGGCGCGGACGAGGCCACCGAGGCGCTGTGCGCCACCTACGGCCAGGCGCTGGGCGCGGCGTTCCAGATCGTCGATGACGTGCTCGACTACGAGGGCGACGCGGCGCAGCTCGGCAAGAACCTCGGCGACGACCTGCGCGAAGGCAAGGTGACGCTGCCCATCATCTGCGCGCTGCGCCGCTGCGCGCCGCACGAGGCGGCGCTGATCCGCGAGGCCATCGAGCAAGGCGGCGGCGACCGGCTGGAGGAGGTCGCCACAATCGTGCGCACAAGCGGCGGCGCGGCGCAAGCCCGAGCCTATGCCGCCGCCGAGGCGCAGCGCGCCATCGAGGCCGCGCAAGCGCTGCCCACGGACGATGAACCCCACCGCGAACAACACCGCGAAGCTCTGCTACAATTTGCGGCTCAGCTGTTGTGGCGCCGCTCGTAGCGGCTCCAGCGGTGCCTTCGGGGTGTAGCTTAGCCTGGTAGAGCGCTACGTTCGGGACGTAGAGGCCGGAGGTTCGAATCCTCTCACCCCGACCAACGAATTTCATCGGACGTCGCCGGCGCGACCTAGAGGGCCGAGATCCAGCTGGCGGCGGTGCCAGCGCCGCCGGCACGGCTCGCTGGCGGGCACCGCGATCGCGCGCGCCTTCTTCAGCATCCAGAACACCGTCGATACGCCGCCGGCCCGAGGCAGTTTGTTGCCTGCGCTGTCGCCCCCGCCGGGGGCCGGCATGTTCCATGCCGTTCAGTATTGCTTGTACGGCAGGAACTTGCCCGACATGACCACGTGAACGCGATCCCCCTTCGGATCCGGCTCGCGCGTGATGTCGAGACTGAAGTCGATGGCGCTCATGATGCCGTCTCCGAACTCCTCGTGGATGAGCTCCTTGATCGTCGTGCCATACACGTTGACGATCTCGTACCAGCGGTAGATCAGCGGATCGGTCGGCACCGCGGTCGGCAGCGACCCCTTGTAGGGCACCACTTGCAGCCACCGTTTCTCCTCGTCGGTCAAGTCGAAGATCTCAGCTAGCACCTGCGCCTGCTCGGCCGTGGCCGTCATCTGCCCGAGGCACAGCGCGGTGGTCCACTCCTTGGACTGGCCCACGCGTTTGGCCACGTCGGCCCACTTGATGCCCTTGGCGACCTTGGTCGCGATGATCTTTTCGGTTACGTCGTTGCGGTTCATGTTGACTCCTGACGGCAGGTTCGGGATTCAATGCGCCTTGGCGCGGGTGACGAGAAAATCGACGATGTGGTTGCGCAGCTCGTAATAGCCGGGCAGGTGATGCAGGGTGGCGCGGCTGCGGTCACGCGGCAGCGGGTTGGTGACCACCTCGGCGATGCCGCCCGGCCGGAAGCCGGCGGGCGTATCGGCGGCGTTGCGCATCAGCAGGATGCGGTCGGCCAGCAGGATGGCCTCGTCCACGTCGTGCGTGATCATGAAGACGGTCTGCCGGGTCTGGCGCACGATGGCCATCAGCTCGTCCTGGATCGTGCCGCGGGTCAGCGCGTCCAGCGCGCCGAACGGCTCGTCGAGCAGCAGCATCTTCGGCTGAATGGCAAACGCCCGCGCGATGCCGACCCGCTGCTTCATGCCGCCCGAGAGTTGGCTCGGCTTCTTGTCGATGGCGTGGCTCAGCCCCACCATCGCCACGTAGCGCTCGACGTGCTCGCGTACCTGCGCAGCCTTCCACTGCGGCCAGCGCGACTCGACCGCGAACGCGATGTTGTGCCGCACGGTAAGCCATGGCATCAGGGCGTGGTTCTGGAAGACGACCCCGCGTTCCAACCCCGGTCCCCGTACCTCCCGGCCATCCATGAAGACGTAGCCGGACGTCGCCGTGTCCAGCCCCGCGAAGATGTTGAGGATCGTGGTCTTGCCGCACCCGGAATGGCCGATGATGCAGACGAACTCGCCGCGCTCTAGTGTGAATGAGACATCGGCGAAGACCGGACGTGCCGGGTGGTAAGCCTTGGACAATTGCTGCACCTGCAGGAACGGCGCCGAAACCGCCTTCGCAGACTCGGGAGCCGGGCTGGTCGGGGCCGTCATCGGCGTGTCCTCCGAACGTCGTTCACTCCACATAGGTCACCGCCCGTTGCAAAAGGCCAAACAGCTGGTCGAGCAACATGCCGACCACCCCGATCGTCAGGATGGCGAAAATCACGTTGGGCAGACTGAGGTTGTTCCACTCGTTCCAGACGAAGTAGCCGATACCCGTGCCACCGACCAGCATCTCCGCCGCCACGATCACGAGCCAGGCGATGCCCATGCTGATGCGCATGCCGGTCAGGATGGTCGGGGCGGCCGCTGGCAGGATCACACGCCACGCCTTGCGCAAGGGCGAGACCTCCAAGGTCGCGGCGACGTTGAGCCAGTCACGCTTGACCGACGCCACACCGAAGGCGGTATTGATCAGCATCGGCCACACGGAGCAGATGAAGATCACGAACACCCCGCTGACGTTGGAGTCCTTCAGCGTGTAG
Organism: Tepidimonas alkaliphilus; assembly: GCF_007556595.1. GTDB lineage: Bacteria > Pseudomonadota > Gammaproteobacteria > Burkholderiales > Burkholderiaceae_C > Tepidimonas > Tepidimonas alkaliphila. The sequence continues at coordinate 75,871 of NZ_VJNB01000004.1, read as the reverse complement.
AGCGCCAGCGGCATCCACGCGAGCGGACTGATGGGCTTGAGCACTTGCACGAAGGGATCCAGGGCCTTGCGCATCAGCGGCGACATGCCGATCAGGAAACCCAACGGCAGTGCCACCAGCACCGCCAGGCCAAAGCCCATGGCGACGCGCGCCAGCGAATGCAGCAACTGCAGCCCGATGCCCTTGTCGTTCGGGCCGCGGTCGTAGAGCGGATCCGACAGGTGCTTCCAGGCCGCCTCCGCCACGGCCGATGGCGTCGGAAAGCCCCCTGTCTTGGCAGCCGCGCCCTCCGGATCCTTGCCCATCATGCGCAGGTATTCGATTTCCTCAGCCGTCAGCGAGGACGAGACCGCGGCGGGCACCGATGCGCCGCCAGTGGCCGCGTGCCACGCCGCGACGACCACGAACAGCAGCAGCAGCGACACCAGCCCTGCGCGCAGGTGCAGCGAAGCCGACCGCATCGCTCACACCCTCCGCATCGCGAAGCTGTTGAGGTACTCCTCGGGCTTGGCCGGATCGAACTCCTTGCCCATGATGGTGTGTTTGCGATAGCCCGAACCTTCGGTGACCGGCATGCGCAGCTCCTTCATGTGCTTGCGGGCATCGGTCAGCAGGAAGACGCGCTCGGCGATCTGCCGGTAGTTGACGTCACCCTTGATGTAGCCCCAACGCTTCATCTGGGTCAGCATCCACACCGCCATGCTCTGCCAAGGCATCGGGTCGAAGTCGGCCCGATCTGGAACGTTGTGCACCTTGCCGAGACCGTCGGCGAAGCGGCCAGTCAGGACCTGCTGCAACACCACCTCGGGTTGGTTGAGGTACTGGGTCGGCGCGATCACCTTGGCGATCAGCTCGCGGTTGCGTGCTTCACGCGCCATGGCGGCGGCGGTCAGCACGGCCCGGAACAGCGCCGCAAACGTGTTGGGGTTCTGCTGGATGAACTCCGTACTGGTGCCGAAGGCGCAGCAGGGGTGCCCGTTCCAGAGGTCCTTGGTCAGCAGATGGATGAAGCCGACCTCCTCGAACACCGCGCGCTGGTTGAACGGATCGGGGCCGAGGAAGCCGTCGATGTTGCCGGCGCGCAGGTTGGCCACCATCTCCGGCGGCGGCACCACGCGGATCTGGATGTCCTTGTCCGGATCGAGGCCAGCCTCCGCCACGTAGTAGCGCAGCAGGAAGTTGTGCATCGAGTACTCGAACGGCACCGCGAACCTGAAGCCCTTCCAGTCCTTCGGGTCGCGCTTGTCCTTGTGCTTGAGCGCCAGCGTGATGGCCTGCCCGTTGGTGTTCTGGATCGTGGCCACGTTCATCGGCGTGGCGTTGGAGCCCAGTCCCAGGCTGATGGCCAGCGGCATCGGCGACAGGAAGTGCGTCGCGTCGTACTCCTTGTTGAGCATCTTGTCGCGGATCAGGGCCCAGCCGGCGGTCTTGACGATCTCGACGTTGAGGCCCTGCTTCTGATAGAAGCCCAACGGGTGCGCCATGATCAGCGGCGTGGCGCAGGTGATTGGGATGAAGCCGATCTTGAGGTCCTTCTTTTCCAGTGCTCCCTTTTCCTGCGCCATCGCCTGCAGGCTGGCGATCGGCACCACGCTGGCGATGGCGGCCATCGCCGTGCCCTTGCCGACGGCACGCAGGAAGCGGCGCCGCACCGCGTCCTTCGGAAACAGCGCCTTGACCAGCGCTGCCTCGATGAACTGGTTGGCGTACTCGACGAAGTCCGGCGATTCGCTGCGCTGGCGCAGGGTAGCGACGGCCCGCTCGCGCGCTTGGGCTTCTTCCCGCTGGTGCTCGGCCTCGGTGTGGTGGCGGCCGCAACTGCACCTGAGCATCAGGGGACGGTCCGCGTCGTAGGGATCGAAGTATTGGGTCATGGGGACGCTCCTGTGGACGATGGCTTCCTCGACCAAGCAAACCCCATGCCAATCACGGCCAGCAAGCCGCCCCCTGTCTTGGACACACCCCTGAACGCGCCCGGACCAGCCTGCGCATCGAGGTCATCCCTGATGTGGTTCACCCGCCCCCCGGCGGGGTGTGCACTGCACCATCAGGGTGCCGCGCGCCGCCGTCGCGGCACGGCGACGCCACCGGCGCGCGTCACACCCGCGCCAGCAGGCGCTCCACGCTGACCCGGACCTTGACCTCCTGCGCCGGCACACTGCGCCGCACTTCGTGAGCTGCTTCAGCGGTGTCGCGCAGCAACGGTTCGCTGCGCGGCAGACCATCGCGGCCCGTGAACGCCAGCACCAGCGGCGTGGTTGCCCTGGCTCCGCGACGCGCCACCACCGCCAGCTCGCCATTAGCCAGCTCCACGTAACTACCCGGGATGTAGAGGCCCAGCGTGCGCACCAGCGCCGCCCCAAGCGGCGTTGGCACACCGCTGGCGTCCAGACAGACATCGCGCGCGGCGCGCGGCGCCGGCAGACCTGGGCGATGCAGCCGCGGACTCAAACGCGCCACATACACATCCACCAAGCGCAGCAGCTGCGCGGGTTCGCTCACCTCCACCGCCCCTCGCGGATAGCCGCCGCCGCCAGGGATTTCGTGGTGGTCGCGCACCAAATCCAACCAGAGCGCATCCCTCACCCCCACCTCGCGCAATATCGCTTCGCTGCGCTGAGGATGGGCGTGCACCGCTTGCCGCTGCTCAGGTCGCAGCGGCTCGGCCTGGCACGCCAGCTCGTCCTGCAGCCGCGCCATGCCGAGGTTCATCGACAGCGCCGCACGTCGCAGCGCATCGGCGGTGGCCGCTGGCCAGCCCAGCGTTTGCGCCGTCAACCCGGCCACCGCCGCGCATGTCAGCGCGTGCGCGGCGCTGTAGCCCAGCCGCGGGTTGAACAGCATTTGCACCAGCACCAGCAGCACCGCGTCGGGCTGTTGATGGAGCCAGCGCCCCAGTTGCCGATCGATCTGCACAAAACGGCCACCAAAATCTTGCGCGTGGCTACCCTGGTGCAACAACAGCGTCAGGGCCGCATGCAGATCCGCCAGCCGCTCACTGAGCGGTCGCGCCGTCTCGTCGGGCTGCGCCACGGGTTCGTCAAACTGCATCGGCCGGGCGATGCGGGCAATGGTCTGCAGCGACTCGTTGCGGCGCACCGCCCGATCCAGCGCCGCGACGTAGTGCTTGCGCCAAATATCGTGATCCTCGCGCCGGATCACCGGTGTGTGCATGCGCAGCCATTCGCGGTGGAGCTCGTCGCGGATCGCCGCGCCTTTGGCCAGCAGCAGCTGCCCGCGCGGATCCCAAACCGCAACCGGCAGCGGCTCACCCAGGGTGATCTCGTCAAGCGGCAAAGGAACCCACATAAAAGCAACCCGGCAACCCTCTCGATGCGGCCCTGCAATGTAACGCAAACGACAGACGGCGCGTCCACGAGCCCCAAAGTTGTTGGCCAAGCTGCCGATAATCCGTTTATGTCGGCGTTTGCCCTTGCGCCCCATGGCTGAGCCTGCCCTGCCGGTGATCTCTGTGGCGGATCTGCGGGTCGGGCATTATGTGCTGCTCGACCTCGGGTGGATGGACCACCCGTTTCCGCGCAATCAGTTTCGCATCACGTCACCGCGGCAGATCGAGGTGATCCGTGCGCTTGGGCTGACGCGGGTGCGCATCGATCCGGCGCGCAGCACCGCCGAGCTTGAGGTCTCAGGCACCCCGGCCCAGACAAGTCCGCAAGACGCACCGCCCGCCGCCGACGCCGCGCGGGCGGCCTGGCTGCAAGCGCTGACGCGACAGCGGCAAAGCCAGCAGCGCTGCGAACGCCGCTACCATCAAAGCACGCAGCGCTGCAAAGCCGTCTTCGACGACCTTGAGCGCGCGCCGGCGCGCGCTGCCGAGCAGGCCCAGGCGCTGGCCCACGAGCTGGCCGCCGAGGTCAGCGCACCGGCGCAAGCCGCCATGCGGCTGTTGGGCGACCTGCCCGGGGATCGCCAAGCGCAGCATGCCCTCAACGTCGCGGTGCTGGCTTTGCTGCTGGGCCGTGCGCTGGGGCTGGAGGCTGCGGCGCTGCGCACGCTGGCGTTGGCCGCGCTGCTGCATGATGTCGGCAAGCTACGCTTGCCCGAGGTGGTGCGCCACAAGAACGAGGCGTTCACCCCTGCGCAGACCCGGGCCTATCAGCAGCACCCCGCGCTTGGGGCCGCCATCGTGCGCGAGCTGGGCTTGCCCGAGGAGGTGGCCGACGCGGTGGCCCAGCACCACGAACACGCCGATGGCAGCGGTTTTCCGGCCGGCTGCCGCGCCGAGACCATGGGACCGGCGGCGCACGTGCTGGCGCTGGTCAATCGCTACGACCGCTTGTGCAACCCGCATCATCCAGGCCGCGCGCTCACCCCCCACGAAGCGCTGGCGCTGCTGTTTGCGCGCGACCGCAACCATTTTGAGGCGCGCACGCTGGCGGCGTTCATTCGCATGCTGGGGGTCTATCCGCCAGGCTCGCTGGTGCAGCTCAGCGACGGACGCTACGCCCAGGTGCAGGCCGTCAACACCACCCGCCCGCTCAAACCCCTGGTGTTGGTGCACGACCCTGCCGTGCCGCGCAGCGAAGCTCTGTTGCTGAATTTGGAAACGCAGCCGCAGCTGTCCATCCAGCGCAGCCTGCGCCCCGATCAGCTGCCGCGCGCCGCGCTAGACTATCTGGAGCCGCGCGCGCGTTATTACTACTTTTTTGAACGCGCGCTGGATGCCGACGACAGGGGGGACGAACCGTGAGCTGCCACGGCCATTGGGCCGCGATCACCGAAGGTTTGCTGGAATCGGTCTGGGTGGTCGATCCGACAAGCCTGCAGATTTTGGCGGTCAATCAGGCCGCGCTGCGATTGGTGGGGGCCGAGCGCGAGGTCATGATCGGCAGCCCCGTGCACCAATGGGCCAGCGACCTGCAGGATCACGTGTATTGGGACGAATGGCGGCGCGGCATCCATCAGACCCTGGAATCGGAAGCGTGGCTCAGGCGGGCCGACGGCGAGCTGCTGCGCGTGCAACGCCGCATCGGCCCGGTGCACCCCGAGGGCGACACCCCGGTGGTGCTGGTGGCCATGCAAGATTTGACCGAGTGGCAGCGCACGCGGCAGCGGCTGGAGGAACTGCTGGCGGAGCTGCGCTCGGTGCTGGAATCGTCCTCCGAAGGCATCTTGGTGTGCGACTTGGACGGACACGTGCGCGCGTTCAACCGCGCCTTCGCGCACATCTGGGCGCTGCCGCAGACTCTGCTGACGCAGCCGGATGAGCCGGCGCTGCTGCGCCATCTGGCCGCCTTGGTGCACGACCCGAGCGCATTTCAAAGCCGCTTAAGCGAACTGCAACGCGCGCCCCTGATGGAAGCGCACGACCTGGTGCTGCTGCGCGATGGCCGGCTTCTGGAGCGCAGCTCGCGCCCGCAACTGGCGCGCGGGCGGCCGATTGGGCGCATCCATGTGTATCGGGACGTCACCGAACGCGCCGCCACCGAGGCCAAGCTGCGCCTGGCGGCCAAAGTGTTCGAAGCGAGCCTGGATGCGATTGTCATCACCGATGCGCAGCACCACATCGTGGCCTGCAACCCGGCGGCGCTGCGGCTGGTGGGTCTGGAGCACGACGATCCGATTGGCCGCTCGATCGACGACGTGCTGCAAGCCTGCCCTGAGCGCCCGGGTGGCCTGCACGAGGCCAAGGCCGCGCTGCTGGAGCGCGGCTTGTGGGAGGGCGAATTGTGGCTGCCGCGTCCGCACGGCCCAGCGCTGGCGCTGCAGGTGTCGTGGGTGTTGCTGCGCGATGCCCAGGGCGAGCCGCTCAACACCGTGCTGTTCGCCAAAGATCTGTCGGAAAAGCTGGAAGCGCAGCGCCGCATCGAACAACTGGCTTACAGCGATCCGCTGACCGGCCTGCCCAACCGGCTGATGCTGGGCGAGCGCGTCGGCCACGCCATTCGCCTGGCGCAACAAAGCGGCCATGGGTTTGCCGTGCTGTTCCTCGACCTCGACCGCTTCAAAGGCATCAACGACTCGCTCGGCCACGCATTCGGAGATCGCGTGCTGGTGGAAATCGCCGACCGGCTGCGCCGCTGCCTGCGCCAGACCGACACGCTGGCGCGCTTGGGCGGCGATGAGTTCGTCATTCACCTGCACGACGCCGACCGCGCCGCCGCCGAGCGCGCGGCGCAGCGCATCGCCGAAACCGTGGCGCAACCGATCGCCCTCGATCAGCTGGAGTTTTCGCTGTCGTGCAGCATCGGCATCGCCTTGTATCCGCACGACGCCACCACCTTGGATGGTCTGATTCAATGCGCCGACACGGCGATGTATCAGGTCAAGGAGCGCGGCAAAGGGCACTGGCGCTTCTACGAGCCCGGCATGAACGCGGATCTGCTGGCGCGGCTGCAGACCGATCACGCCATGCGCCAAAGCTTGCAGCGCGGCGAGTTTGAGTTGTTTTACCAGCCCCGAGTCGATTTACGACGCGCACGCGTGTCCGCCTGCGAAGCGCTGCTGCGCTGGCACCGCCCTGGAACCGGCCTGGTGCTGCCCGGAGCGTTCATCGGCGTGGCAGAAGAAACCGGCTTGATCGTGCAGCTCGGCCAGTGGGTGCTGGATCGAGCCGTGGCGCAAGCGCGCGCCTGGCTGGATGCTGGCCATCCGATGCAAGTGGCGGTCAATGTCTCGGCGCTGCAATTTGAGCGCCCCACCTTTGTGCAGGAGGTGGCTGACACGCTGCAACGCCACGGACTGCCGGGGCGGCTGCTGGAGCTGGAGCTGACGGAAACCATCCTGGTGCGCGACGCCAACGAAGCGCTGACTCGGCTGCAGGCGCTGGCGGCGCTGGGGGTGGAGCTGTCGCTGGACGACTTTGGCACCGGCTACTCTAGCCTGACCTACCTGAGACGCTTCCCTTTGCACCGGCTCAAGATCGACCGCAGCTTCGTCGTGGCGCTGGACGAGCCGAATCCGACCGACGAGGCGATTGTGGCCGCCATCGTGCGGATGGGGCATGCGCTGGGCATGCAGGTGGTGGCCGAAGGGGTGGAGCAGCCGGCGCAGCTGGAGCGCTTGTGCCGGCTCGGCTGCGACCACTTTCAGGGCTTTTTGTATGCCCAGCCGATGCCGGTGGCCGACGTCACCGCTCACCTGGAGGCGACGGTGCCTTGGCGCGCTGAATCTTCAGCGTGACGTCAGCGCGTCCTGCCACGCTTGCAAATCAGCGGCTGAGACTTTGCCCAACTTGCGCTGCGCCAGCCGGCCCTGGGCGTCGAACACCGCCGTGAACGGCAGCGCGCCGGTGGCGTTGCCGAGCTGGCGCGCCAGCTCGGTGCCGCCGAAGCCCGCGAGCCCCACCGGAAACGACAGCGGCAACCGCTGCAAAAAAGCGCGCACGGCGCTGGGCTGGTCGATCGCCAGCCCCACGACGCGCCAGCCGCGCGTTTGCTGCTCGCGATAGAAGCGATCCAGCAGCGGCAGCTCCTCCACGCACGGCGGGCACCAGGTGGCCCAGAAGTTGAGCAGCAGCGGCCCGCCGCGCAGCTCAGCGGCGATCAGCTCCCCGCCTTCGGGACGCTCCCATCGGGCGCTCCAGAACGCCGCCTCGGCGCCGTCGGCGGCCGGCTGCGGGCGCAGCCGCCACGCCGCCACGCCCGCGCCCAGCGCCGCCGCGGCCACCCCGACGCCGACCATCCACGCCCGGCGCGCGTTCATGCCGCATCCTCCGCCGCGGCCAGCAGCGCGCGCACCTCGTCGGCGGTGCCGCGCGGCGTGCGGCCCAGCTCGTCGGGCAGACGCGCGCCGCGGCGCGCCGCCCCGTCGTTGACCCACAGGTGCAGCCCGACGCGCTCGCCCAGCGCCTCGCAGCGCACCGAAACGTGCAGCACCGGCACCTCGCGCCCATGCAGGCCGCGCGCCTGCGCCGCGTCGTAGGCCACGCCGGCGTTGATCAGCGCGATCTCCACCGCCTTCGGGTCGTCGCTGAACAGCTGCAGGTGGATGTCGGAGCGCCGCGTGGCGGTGCCGTGCCACACCGCGCCGCCCAGCAGCGGCTCGAACGCCGCCAGCCGCTGCATCCACACGAGCGCCGTGGCGCGCAGCGCGGCCAGCTCGCGCGGCTGGGTGTCGGCATGGAAAATCGCCAGATGCTCGCGCACCGCGGCGTCTTGCGCCGCCGCATCGGGCAGCGGCGTGCGGGCCGGCAACCCAAGCTGTTGCAACGCCCGCGCCTGCGCGGCGCGCGCCGGCAACCCCTCATCCACGATCAGCGCCGCGGCCACGGCGGCAATTTCGCGTTGCGTGCGGTCGTCGTGCATGTCGCCATTGTCGTGCAGGCGCAGGCCGGCTGCAGCGCGCCGCGATAATGCGCCCCCATGCACATCCATATTCTCGGCATCTGCGGCACCTTCATGGGGGGACTGGCGGCGCTGGCGCGCGAGGCCGGCCACCGCGTCACCGGCTGCGACGCCGGCGTCTATCCGCCGATGAGCGAGCAGCTGCGCGCGCTGGACATCGAGCTGATCGAGGGCTGGGACGCCGACCAGATGGCGCTGCGCCCGGACGTGTTCGTGGTCGGCAACGTCGTCAGCCGCGCGCGGCTGCCGGACGGCAGCCCGAAGTTTCCGCTGATGGAGGCGATCCTGGAGGCCGGCGCGCGCTACACCAGCGGCCCGCAGTGGCTGGCCGAGCACGTGCTGCACGGGCGCCACGTGCTGGCGGTGGCCGGCACGCACGGCAAGACCACCACCACCGCGATGCTGGCCTGGATCCTGCAGCACGCGCAGCGCGCGCCGGGCTTTCTGGTCGGCGGCGTGCCGCTGGACTTCGGCGTCTCGGCGCGCCTGGGCGCGGTGGACGGCCCCGGGCGGCCCTTGTTCGTGATCGAAGCCGACGAATACGACACCGCATTCTTCGACAAGCGCAGCAAGTTCGTGCACTACCGGCCGCGCACCGCGGTGCTCAACAACCTGGAGTTCGACCACGCCGACATCTTCGACGACCTGGCGGCGATCGAGCGCCAGTTCCACCACCTGCTGCGCACCGTGCCGGCCAGTGGGCGCGTCATCGCCAACGGGCTGGAGGAGTCGATCGCGCGCGTGCTGCACCAGGGGCTCTACAGCGAGCTGCGCACCTTCGGCGCCGCCAGCAGCGACTATGTCGCCGACGGCGAGCCGCACGACTTCGCAGTGCTGCGCCACGGGCGCGAGGTGGCGCGCGTGCGCTGGGGCCTGGCGGGCGTGCACAACCAGCTCAATGCGCTGGCGGCGATCGCCGCCGCGGAGCACGTGGGCGTCAGCCCCGCGCTGGCGGCCGAGGCGCTGGCAGACTTCCAAGGGGTGCGGCGGCGGCTGGAGGTGCGCGCGCGCGTGCCGCGCGCCGACGGCGTGGTCACGGTGTATGACGACTTCGCGCACCACCCGACGGCGATGCGCTCCACCATCGACGGGCTGCGCCGGCGGCTCGACGCGCAGGGGCGCGCACACGAGCGGATCCTGGCGATCTTCGAGCCGCGCTCCAATACGATGAAGCTCGGCACGATGAAGGCGCAGCTGCCGTGGGCGCTGGAAGGGGCGGCGTTGGCGTTTTGCCACGCCGGCGGGCTGGGCTGGGACGCCGCGGCCGCGCTGGCGCCGCTGGGCGCGCGCGCGCGGGTGGCGCCGGACCTCGACACGCTGTTGGCCCAGGTGATGGCCGAGGTGCGCGGCGGCGACCACCTGCTGTGCATGAGCAACGGCGCCTTTGGCGGCATCCACGAACGGCTGGCCGCCGCGCTGCGCGCCGCCGCCCCGGCAGCAGCGCCGGCTCAGTAGCCGACCGTCTGCGCCGGCACGTCCACCTTGACGATCGGCTTGGCCAGCAGGCTCGAGACGGCGCGCGCATACACCATCGCCCACGCGCGGTGCGCCGGCTCGGCGAAGCGCTCCTCGCCGACCGCCTGCGCGATCGCCAGCGCCTTGTCGGCGGTCAGCACCTTGCCGGTCAGGCGCAGCGGCTCGCAGCCCAGCGTCGTGAACTGCTCGTCAAGCCACTGGCGCGCCAGCTCGTGCGGCATCGGCTGCACCTCGTCGAGGTCGAAGGTGTATTCGCGGTCGGGCCCGAAGGCGACGATGAGGTGGTTGCGCATGATGGGTTCCGCGGGCGGGAATTGGAGGGGACGCGGCCGCCGGCCGCACCGCGTGATCGTACACGCGGTCGCAGGCGGCGCGAGCCTCAGCCGCGGCGGGCGCGACGCGCCGTCACCGCCTCCGCCAGCATTTGCAGCACCTGCACCGAGGTGTCCCAGTCGATGCAAGCGTCGGTGATGCTTTGGCCGTAGGCGAGCTTGGCCGGATCGTCCTTGCCCGGGGTGAACTTTTGCGCGCCGGCGCGCAAATGGCTTTCGACCATGACGCCAAAGATGCGCTGCGAGCCGCCAGCCACTTGGGCGGCGACGTCGCGCGCCACGTCCACCTGGCGCTCGTGCTGCTTCTGGCTGTTGCCGTGGCTGCAGTCCACCATCACGCGCGCGGGCAGCTTGGCGTCAGCCAGCTGCTGGCAGGCGATGGCCACGCTGTCGGCGTCGTAATTGGGCAGCTTGCCGCCGCGCAGGATGACGTGGCAGTCGGCGTTGCCCTTGGTGCGCACGATGGCCACCTGCCCGTTTTTGTGCACCGACAGGAAGTGGTGCGGGCGGCTGGCGGCCAGGATGGCGTCGGTGGCGATGCGGATGTTGCCGTCGGTGCCGTTCTTGAAGCCGATCGGCGCCGACAGGCCCGAGGCCAGCTCGCGGTGCACCTGGCTTTCGGTGGTGCGCGCGCCGATCGCCCCCCACGAAATCAGGTCGGCGATGTACTGCGGGCTGATGACGTCAAGGAACTCGCTGGCTGCCGGCAGCCCCAGGCGGTTGATCTCGATCAGCAGCTGGCGCGCGATGCGCAGGCCCTCGTCGATGCGGAAGCTCTCGTCCAGGTAGGGGTCGTTGATCAGCCCTTTCCAGCCCACCGTGGTGCGCGGCTTTTCAAAATAGACGCGCATGACGATCTCGAGCCGGTCGGCGAAGCGGTCGCGCTGCTCCTTCAGGCGCCGCGCGTATTCCATTGCGGCGGCCGGGTCGTGGATCGAGCACGGGCCGATGATGACCAGCAGCCGGTCGTCCTTGCCGTGCAGGATCTGGTGGATGGCGCGGCGGGTGTGGGTGATCAGGGTCTCGATGGCGGTGCCGCGGATCGGAAAGAAGCGGATCAGGTGCTCGGGCGGCGGCAGCACGGTGATGTCCTCGATGCGTTGGTCGTCGGTCAGGCTGGTTCGGTCGGCCGGATGGACGTACCACGCCTCGGCGAGGCTGGCTTTGCTGGGGCTTGGGCTCATGGTGCGGTTCTCCTGCGCTCAGCGCGGCAAAAAAAAACCGTCGGTTGGGGAACCGACGGTTGCGAGATGGGGGAGGGCTTGACTTGGGCGACTTCACTCCTCTCGGCCGTCGGTGGGGCCAGAGAACCAAAAGTAGCCGTAGCCAAACCCTTGCGAACGCATACTATCAATGTAGCACAAGATTGGAGCCGTTGGTCTGCAGCAAGGCGGATGCGGCGGCATTGTTGCAGCGCCGCAACGCCCGCCGCGCGGTCTGGCGGTTTTCCGGAACTTGGACGGCGGCGCGTGACTCTTCATCGTCGCGTCATCGACGCAAGCCATACTGAGTAGAGCATAGAGCATCAAGCTCGTTTTCACGACGTAGAGGAGAGCTTCCGATGGCATTTCGAGTGAGGACCGGAGCTGTAGCCCTGGCGCTGGGTGCGGCGCTGCTGGCCGGCGGCGCGCATGCGCAAGCGCTGTCGTTGGGTGAGCAGTTCGCGCTGCGCGGCTATACGGGCCAGGCGTTTGGCTCGGTGATGGCGGATCTGATGAAGGTGGACAGCCCGCTGATCCTGACCAATCAAACGTCGATTTGCAGCTCTTTGGCCGGCGCGATGGCCGCGCAGCTGGTGGCCAAGGGCGGCCATCCCTCGGTGGTGGCCACCGCCAAGCCCGAGGAAGCCAGCGCGGCGGTGCAAGGCCACGCCAACGCCCCGGCGCTGGCGCTGATCTATGGCGGCCAGGCCAGCGTGGAAGACAACTACGCGATGGTCAAAGCCGCGCTGCAGGAAGCCGCCAAGGTCAACTACACCGGCCCGATTTTTTTCCACCTGCGCGTCTGGGGCGCCAAACTGCCGGAGCGCGCCGCCAAGGAGGACGCGGCGGTGGCGGCCTACCTCGCGCGCAAGGACAATCTCTACACCGCCACGGTCAACGCGCAAGACGGCAAGGCGCTGGTGCACCAAGTGGCGGTTAATGCCGAAGGGCAGAAATCGGCCCGCGTGCTGCAGGAAGTGGCGATGCACCCGCGCTGGCTGGGGCTGTTCCGCCGCTCGATCTGAGCCGGTCAAACGCCCGCTGACCGTCAACCACGGTCGCCGAAGCGGTCAGCGGGCACGCCAAAGATCCTGTTGTCTCACCCGTTTCGCCCGCTGGCCAAGCGGGCTTTTTTGTGTATCGGCTGCCGACCGTGCAGACGATTCGCCGCCAGCTCAAACGGTGCCGCCGACAGTCAAGCCGTCGATCCGCAGCGTCGGCTGGCCCACGCCCACCGGCACGCTTTGGCCTTCCTTGCCGCAGGTGCCGACCCCGGCGTCGAGTTGCAGGTCGCAGCCGATCATGCGCACGCGCTTGAGCGCCTGCGGGCCGCTGCCGATCAAGGTGGCGCCCTTGACAGGGTAAGCCAGCTTGCCGTTTTCGATCCACCACGCGCTACTGGCGGAGAAGACAAACTTGCCGCTGGTGATGTCAACCTGCCCGCCGCCGAACTGCGTCGCATACAGGCCGCGCGGGACGCTGGCGATGATCTCTTGCGGGTCGTGCTCGCCGGCCAGCATGTAGGTGTTGGTCATGCGCGGCATCGGCAGGTGCGCGTAGCTCTCGCGGCGGCCATTGCCGGTGCACGGCACGCCCATCAGCCGCGCGTTGAGCCGGTCCTGCAAATAGCCGCGCAGGATGCCGTCCTCGATCAGCACGTTGCGCTGCGTTGGATGACCCTCGTCGTCGATGTTGAGCGAGCCGCGCCGGCCCTGCAGTGTGCCGTCGTCCAGCACCGTCACGCCTTTGGCCGCCACGCGCTCGCCGATGCGGCCGGCGAACGCGCTGGAACCCTTGCGGTTGAAGTCGCCCTCCAGCCCGTGGCCGACCGCCTCGTGCAGCAGCACGCCGGGCCAGCCGGGGCCCAGCACCACGGTCAGCTCCCCGGCCGGCGCCGGGCGCGACTCCAGATTGGTCAACGCCGCATCGACCGCCTCATCGACGTAGCGCCTCAGCAACGCCTCGTCGAAGCGCTCCAGCCCCCAGCGCCCGCCGCCGCCGGAGGAGCCGACCTCGCGCCGGTCGCCCTGCTGCGCGATCACCGTCAGCGACAGCCGCACCAACGGGCGCACGTCAGCAGCCAGCACGCCGTCGGCGCGCGCCACCAGCACCACATCGTATTCCGCCGCCAGCCCCGCCATCACCTGCACGATGCGCGGGTCGCGCGCGCGCGCCATGCGCTCGATGCGCTCCAGCAACGCCACCTTGGCGGCGCTGTCCAGCGTGCCCAGCGGATCTTGCGCGGCGTAGAGATCGTGGGATGGCGCCACGCGACGACGACGGCGCAGGTCGGCGCGCTGGGCCCCGCCCTGACGCCCGATGGCGCGCACGCTGTCGGCAGCCTCGCGCAGCGCCGCCCAGCTCAAGTCGTCGGAATAGGCAAAGGCGGTCTTGTCGCCGCTGATGGCGCGCACGCCCACGCCTTGGTCGATGCTGAAGCTGCCGGTCTTGACGATGCCTTCCTCCAGACTCCAGCCCTCGCTGCGCGTGAATTGAAAGTAGAGGTCAGCGTCGTCCACCCCGGGGCCCATGATGCGCGAAAGGGCCTTGCGCAAGTGGCTTTCATCCAATCCATAGGGTTCAAGCAGCAACGCGCGCGCCGTGGCCAGGCGCTGCAGGGTCGGTTCAACAGCGATCATGCTGCCATTGTAGGCAGCGCGCCGCGGGCATACAGCCCTCGTCGCCGCCACGCCCTGACACTCAGGTTGGCACCAGCCGCTTGTGCCGCCCCACCGACAGCATCAGCCCAAGACTCGCCCCCAGCGCCACCATCGCCGTGCCGCCGTAGCTGACGAACGGCAGCGGCACCCCCACCACCGGCAGGATGCCGCTGACCATGCCGATGTTGACAAAGGCATAGACAAATTGCACCAAAATCAGTGCGCCGGCCAAGAGCCGCCCGAACAAGGTGGAGGCACGCATCGCCAGCACCAGCCCGCGCCAGACGAACAAGCCGTAGGCGGCGAGCAAAACCAGCACGCCAACAAAACCAAACTCCTCGGCAAAGGCGGCAAAGATAAAGTCGGTGCTGCGCTCGGGCACAAAATCCAGGTGCGTCTGCGTGCCCTGACCAAACCCTTTGCCCCACAGCCCGCCGGAGCCGATCGCAATCATCCCTTGCAGGATGTGAAAGCCTTTGCCCAGTGGATCACGCGTTGGATCCAGCAAGGTGCAAACCCGCTGGCGTTGATATTCGTGCAGCACCACCCAGTCCACGCCGGGCGCGCACCACTGCGGCTCCATCACGATCAGCGTCGCCACCCCGAGCGCGCCCAACAGCAGCGGCGGCAGGATCAGCTTCCAAGACAGCCCAGCCAAATAAATGACAGACAGCCCTGAGGCCAGCACCAGCAACGCCGTGCCCAGATCCGGCTGCAGCAAAATCAATCCGACCGGCAACGCCAACAGCGCCCCGGCGACCGCAAAATCCAGCATCCGCAGCCGCCCCTCGCGCTGCTGGAACCACCAGGCCAGCATCAACGGCATGGCAATCTTCATCAGCTCGCTGGGCTGGATCGTCACCACGCCGAGGTCGAGCCAGCGCTGCGCGCCTTTCTTGGTCACGCCGACCAGCTCCACCGCCACCAGCAGCACCACCCCCACCGCATAGGAGGGCAAGGCCAGCGCCTGCAGCCGCTGCGGCGGGATCTGCGCCACTGCCAGCATCACGATCGCGGCGATCAGCAGGTTGCGCGCGTGATCCCAGGCGCGGCCCTCGATGTCCCACGCCACCGAAACCATCACCACCTGCCCGATCAGCGCCAGCAGCGCCACCGTCAGCAAAAACGGCCCGTCGAACCCTTGCACCAGCGGAGCCAGGCGCGCGCGCAAGGGGGGCTTTTCGATCACCACCGCCATAGGATCTTGATTATCCTGGGCGTCATGACCACAACCGCCTCAACTCTCAACGCGTCGGCGCCGCCCCCTGTCACCCATGTGCTCTACCTGCACGGCTTTCGCTCCAGCCCGCGCTCGTTCAAGGCGCAGCGGCTGGCGGCGCACCTGGCCGCGCACCACCCGCAGGTGCGCTGGGCCTGCCCGCAGCTGCCGGCCAGCCCCGCCGCCGCCTGGGCGCTGATCGAGGCCACCGTCGCCGGCTGGCCGGACGAGACCGCCGCCGTGGTCGGTTCCTCGCTCGGGGGCTTCTACGCCACGCGGCTGGCGGCGCAGCGGGGCTGGCGCGCCGTGCTGATCAACCCCGCCGTCGATCCGGCGCGGGATCTGGCGCGCCACATCGGCGAGCACCCGGCGTGGCACGACCCGGCCGAGCGCCTCTTCTTCCGCCCCGAGTACGTGGACGAGCTGCGCGAGCTGGCCACCGGCGCGCTGCCGCACCCCGAGCGCGTGCTGCTGATCGCCGCCACCGGCGACGAGGTGCTCGACTGGCGCGAAATGGTGGCGCGCTACCCCGGCAGCCGCCACCATGTCGTGCCCGGCAGCGACCACGCGCTGAGCGACTTCGACGCCCACCTACCGGTGCTGCTGGCGCATCTGGGGCTGGCGTGCGGCGATCTTGCCAAAGTTTGCCAAGCCGGCTAGCCTTGCGGCCATGGGCACGATGAACGTCTCCCTGCCGGGCAGCCTGCGCGACTTCGTTGAGCAGCAGGTGCGCACGCGCGGCTACGGCTCCGCCAGCGAATACGTGCGCGCGCTGATCCGCGCCGACCTCGAACGCCAGCGGCTGCGCGAGCGGCTGCTGGAGGGCGCCGCCTCGCCCTCCGGCGCGCGCGCCGACGCGGATTACTTCGCCCGGCTGCGCGCGCGTGCCACGACCGCCACACCCGCCGCCGACGCGTGAGCCACAAGCCTGCCGTCCTGCGCCAGCGCGCCGAGCAGGACATCGACGAGGCTTTGGCGCACTGGCTTGCGGAGGGCGGGCCGGCACTGGCCGGCCGCTTCATCGACGCGCTGCAGCAGGCGCTGGAACACCTTTCGGCGCACCCGGGCAGCGCCTCGCCGCGCTGGGGCCACGAGCTCGGGCTGCCGGGCCTGCGCGCCTGGCCGCTGACGCGCTTTCCGTACCTGATCTTCTTCGTCGAACGACCCGGGCATCTGGACGTCTGGCGCATGCTGCACCAGTGTCGCGACCTGCCTCAGGACCTGCTGGACGACGAGCCGAACTTACCCGACACCGACTGAATGGCCAAGGACCGCACGCTCTACCTCTGCCGCGCCTGCGGCGGCAGCACGCCGCGCTGGCACGGGCGCTGCCCGCACTGCGGGGCCTGGAACACGCTGGAGGAAACCGTCCCCGCGCCCGAGCCGCCCGCCAACGCGCGCGCGCGCTTCAGCGCCCTGCGGCAAGGGCTGGCGGCGGAAGGGACGCTGGCGCGGCTGGCCGACATCGAGGCCGCCGACGTCGCGCGCACGCCGACCGGCCTGGCCGAACTCGACCGCGTGCTCGGCGGCGGCGTGGTGCCGGGGGCAGTGGTGCTGATCGGCGGCGACCCGGGCATCGGCAAGTCCACCCTGCTGCTGCAGGCGCTGGATGCGCTGCAGCGCGCGGGGCTGCCGACGCTCTACGTCACCGGCGAGGAAAGCGGCGCGCAGGTGGCGCTGCGCGCGCGCCGGCTGGGCTTGGGCGACAGCCAGATGCCGGTGCTGGCCGAGATCCGGCTGGAGGCGATCCTGGCCACGCTGCGGCAGCAGCGCCCCGCGGTGGCGGTGATCGACTCGATCCAGACCGTCTACACCGAGCAGCTCACCTCCGCCCCCGGATCGGTGGCCCAGGTGCGCGAATGCGCCGCGCTGCTGACGCGCGCCGCCAAGGACAGCGGCGCGACCCTGGTTCTGGTCGGCCACGTCACCAAGGACGGGGCGCTCGCGGGCCCGCGCGTGCTGGAACACATGGTCGACACGGTGCTCTATTTCGAGGGCGACGCGCACAGCAGCTTTCGCCTCGTGCGCGCGATCAAGAACCGCTTCGGCGCCGTCAGCGAGCTGGGCGTGTTCGCGATGACCGAGCGGGGCCTCAAGGGCGTGGGCAACCCCAGCGCCCTGTTCCTGAGCCAGCACCGCGAGCCGGTGCCGGGCAGCTGCGTGCTGGCCACGCTCGAAGGCACGCGCCCGCTGCTGGTGGAGGTGCAGGCGCTGGTGGACGCTGGCGGCCCCGCCCCGCGGCGTCTGAGCGTCGGGCTGGAGCGCGACCGACTCGCGATGCTGCTGGCGGTGCTGCACCGCCACGCCGGCATCGCCACCGGCGATCAGGACGTGTTCGTCAACGCGGTCGGCGGCGTGCGGATTGCCGAACCGGCGGCGGACCTGGCGGTGCTGCTGGCGGTCGCGAGCAGCCTGCGCGGGCGCGCGCTGCCGCGCGGCTTCGTCGCCTTCGGCGAGGTGGGCCTGGCCGGCGAGGTGCGTCCGGCGCAGCGCGGGCAGGAGCGGCTGAAGGAAGCCGCCAAGCTCGGCATGGCGGTGGCGGTGGTGCCCAAGGCCAACCTGCCGCGCAAGCCCGACGCGGCGTTCCTGCGCGCCACCGAGGGCCTGACGCTGCACGGCGTGGAGCGCGTCGAGGAAGCGCTGGAGGTGGTGCGGGGGTTGGGCTGACCGCCCCGACGCGGGCCTTTGACAGCGCGGCTGGGGTTGCGGACACTTCGAGTCTCCGAAACATCCGATCTGGAGGAGACGATGAGGATGCCCCTTTCTTGGTTCGCCGCGGAGTGGCGCCCAGCGGCGCGGACGCTGGCCGCCGCCATGCTGACGGCGCTGCTGCCGGTCGCCGCCGCCCGGGCCAGCGACGCCGAGGCGCTGTGGCAGGCGCTGGCCACGCGGCCGAACATGGTCGTGGTGATGCGCCACACCGAGGCCAGCGGGCGCGACGGCTCGGTGTTCGACCCGAGCGGCCAGTGCCGCGGCGAGAACATGCTGACCGGCAAGGGCCGCCGCGACGCCGAGGCGATCGGGCGGGCGTTCGCAGCGCGCGGGCTGCCGCCCGAGCGGCTGCACGTCGTGGCCTCGGCGATGTGCCGCACGCGCGACACGGCGCGGCTGGCGTTCGGCAAGGCCGAGCTGGATGCGCGGCTGCGCGAATTCCTTTCCGGCCGCGGCGGCTCGCTCAACGAAGCGATGGACGCCGCCGAGGGCTGGATCCGGCGGCTGCGCGGGCCGAACCCGCTGGTGCTGGTGACCCACCTGCCCAACATCGACGCGCTGACCGGCGAGCAGATCGACTACAACGAGGCGATCGTCACCGAAAGCGACGAGCAGGGTCAGCTCAAGGTGCTGGGCGTGCTGCGGCTGCTGCCGTGAACGGCGCGTGGCGCGGCTGCGGGTAATCCCTGCTTGCGCCGTGGTCTTTTGCCTCTACGATGCCGGTACCGGCTAGGGTTTGCGTTTTATCAAGCCAACGCCGGCTTTCCGATCGAACGAGGAGGAGACCCATGGCGCCAAACCCGCACACCCTGTCGCACACCCTGCCCCCCACCGTGCCCGCCGCGAGCGGCGCCGCGACCTCGTGGCCGCGCCGGCGCGTGCTGCAGGCGGGCCTGGCCGTCGGCCCGGCGGCGTGGCTGGCCGGCTGCGCCAGCATCACCGGGCAGGCGCGGCCGCAGGTGGTGGTGGTCGGCGCCGGCTGGGGCGGGCTCGGTGCGGTGCGCGCGCTGGCGGCGGAGAAGGCCGCCGACATCGTGCTGGTGGAGCCCAACGACCGCTTCATGTCCTGCCCGATGAGCGGGCACTACGTCGCCACGACGGGCAAGCTGGAGGAGCTGCTGCACGGCTACGAACGGGTCGACGCGCTGCCGGGCGTGCGGCGCGTGCGCGACCGCGTGCAGGCGATCGAGCGCGACCGGCGCGAGGTCGTGCTGGCCAGCGGCCAGCGGCTGCGCTACGACTACCTGGTGCTCTCCCCCGGCATCGAGTACATGGAGGAGAGCCTGCCCGGCTTTGCCGCCGCGCGCGAGGCGCTGCCGGTGGGCTTTCGCGCCTTCGAGCACCAGGCGGTGCGCGCGCAGGTGGAGCGCTTCCTCGCGCAGGGCGGCACCTTCGTGATGAGCGCGCCCAAGCCCCCGTACCGCTGCCCGCCGGCGCCGTACGAGCGCGCGATGCTGATCGCCGAGCAGGTGAAGAAGCGCGGCGTGCGCGGCAAGATCGTGTTTCTGGATGCCAACGCGGCGCCGACGCCGGCGCCGACCGCGCAGCCGATCCTGGGGGCGCTCAAAGCCTACGCCGACGTGATCGACTACCGCGCGGGCGTCGAGCTGCAGGCGGTGGACGCCGGCCGGCGCACGCTGCAGACCAGCGCCGGCGAGCTGCGCTTCGACCACGCCAATCTGGTGCTGCCGATGCGGGCCCACGCGCTGGTGCGGCAGGCAGGTCTCGGCCAGCGCTGGGCCGACGTGGAGCTGCCGACCTTCCAGGCCAAGGCGGATGCGCGCATCTTCGTGATCGGCGACGCCCAGGGCAGCCCGCAGCCCAAGAGCGGCCAGGTGGCGTTCGGCCAGGGCCGCGCGGTCGGCGAAGAGATCGCGCGCCGCCTGCGTGGCGAGGCCGCCCCGGCGCCGAAGGGCGAGATCGAGCTGCCGCTGGGCATCTGCTGGGCCGCCACGTCGCACGACGAGGCGATCAACGTCAACGTCGTGACGACGATGGCCCCGGGCGAGGCGCCCAAGCTGCGCTTTACCGTCGATCCGCAGCCCAGTGCCCGCTCCGGCGCGGCATCGTGGGGCTGGGCGCGCGGCGTCTGGCGCGCGATGCTGGGCTGAGCGGCAGGCGCGCCGCCGCACCGCGCAGCAGCGGCGGTTCGGCTACACTTCTTGCTGACAGTGGCCGTCCCCTTGCGGGACGGCGTGGGTTCCCTCACCCCACTCATCAAAAAGGATCGACCATGCCTTTCATTCCTTCTGCACCCGTTGGGGGTGCTCCCCATCCTTTGGCACCCGAAGCCTTGCCGCGCGTGGTGCTGTGGCTGTCGCTGCTGCACACCGCGGTGATCATCGCCAGCAACGTGCTGGTGCAAATTCCGTTCGAGTTCGGGGGCGTGCACACCACGTGGGGGGCGTTCACGTTTCCGCTGGTGTTCGTGTTGACCGACCTCACCGTGCGGGTGCTGGGCCCGACGGTGGCGCGGCGCGTGGTGGCGCGCGTCATGCTGCCGGCGTTGGTGGCCTCTTACGTGGTGTCGGTGCTGTGGGTGGACGGACGTTTTGTCGGCTGGGCTGGCTTGGCTGACTTCAACGGCTTTGTGTTTCGCATCGCGCTGGCCAGTTTCGCCGCCTACGGGGTCGGGCAACTGACCGACATCGCGGTGTTTGCGCGGCTGCGCCGTTTGCGTGCGTGGTGGATCGCGCCAGCAGCCTCCACCGTCGTTGGCAGCCTGATCGACACCTTCGTCTTCTTCGCCGCGGCGTTCTGGCACAGTCCCGACGCCTTCATGGCCGAGCACTGGGTCGAGATCGCCGCCGTGGATTACGCCACCAAGCTCACCTTCAGCTTGCTGGCGCTGCTGCCGCTGTACGGGGCGGCGCTGCGCGCGCTGCTGCGCCGCCTGCCCCAAGCTGCCATCGCCCCTGCGGGCGCCTCCTAAAGTCGGTCCCGCGGCATCGGGTTGGGGAGGGCGCCCATTCGGTAAACTTCGCAAGCGTTCGAGCTCTCCCTACCCTCTCAACCCTTCTTGGGGCGATCGACTGCCGTTAGTCGATCGCTTTGAACTGCGGAACCGCTGACGTTGTTTGCTCTGTTTGACGACGCTGGCAAGCTGCACGCTGGCCGCGTTCTCGCTCGCGGCGAGGCTTCGGTTCAGCTTGAGCTGGAGTCCGGTCGCCGACTGAAGGTCAAGTCTGCCCACGTGCTGCTGACCTTTGAGCAGCCGAGTCCCGCCGCGCTGCTGGAACAAGCGACGGCGCTGGCGGCGCAAATCGACCTCGATTTGGCCTGGGAATTCGCGCCGGACGAGGAATTTGGCTTTGCCGATCTGGCCGCGCTCTACTTCAGCGACCCGCCCAGTGTCGAGCAGCAGGCGGCCACACTCCTGAAACTGCACGAGGCGCCGCACTACTTCCGCCGCGCCGGCAAGGGCGGGCGCTTCCGCAAGGCGCCCGCCGACGTGCTGCGGCAGGCGCTGGCGGCCATCGAGCGCAAGAAGGCCGTGCAGGCGCAGATCGACGCCTGGGCCGCCGAGCTGGTGGCCGGCCGCTGCCCGGAAGCGGTGCGCGCGCAGCTCTACCGCATCCTGTTCCGTCCGGACAAGAACGCGCCGGAATACAAGGCCGTGGTGCACGCCGCGCGCGAGGCGCACCTGGCGCCGCTGGCGCTGCTGCAGCGCGCCGGGGCCATCACCAGCGCCTATCAGTTTCACTGGCAGCGCTTTTTGTTCGAGCACTTTCCGCGCGGCACCGGCTTTCCGGACTTGCCGGCGCCGCCGCTGCCGGACGACCTGCCGCTGGCCGACGGCGTGGCGGCGTTTTCGATCGACGACTCCAGCACCACCGAGATCGACGATGCGCTAAGCGTCCAAGGGCTGGGCAGCGGCACGGTGACGCTGGGCATCCACATCGCCGCCCCTGCCTTGGCGATCGCGCCAGGCAGCGCACTCGATGAGGTGGCGCGTCAGCGCCTGTCCACCGTTTATATGCCGGGGCACAAGATCACCATGCTGCCGGATGCGGTGGTGCAAGCCTACACGCTGCTGGAGGGCGCACCGCGGCCGGCGGTGTCGCTGTACCTGACGATCGACGAGGCGACGCTCGAGGTGCGCGGTGCGACGACGCGTCTGGAGCGCGTGCCGATCGCGCACAACCTGCGCCACGACCGGCTCGATGCAGTGGTGACGGCGGCGTGGCTGGACGACCCGGCGCGTGCGCCCGAGGCGCCGCCGGAGGTGGCGGCGCTGCAGCCGCAGCTCGCCTTCCTGTGGCGGCTGGCGCAGGCGTGCAAGGCGCGGCGCGAAGTGGTGCGCGGCCGCCCCGAGACCTTCACCCGTCCGGACTACACCTTCCGGCTCGAGGGCATGACGGGCCCGGAGCTGACCGGCGAGGAAACGGTGGTGATCGGCACGCGCGCGCGCGGCGCGCCGCTGGACCTGATGGTGGCCGAGGCGATGATCCTGGCCAACAGCCACTGGGGCCAATGGCTGGCGGAGCTGGGCGTGCCGGCCATCTACCGCAGTCAGGCGAGCCTGGCCCCCGGCGTCAAGGTGCGCATGGGCACCAAGGCGCTGCCGCACGCCGGCATCGGCGTGCCGTGCTACGCTTGGAGCACCTCGCCGCTGCGGCGCTACACCGACCTCGTCAACCAGTGGCAGATCGTGGCCTGCGCGCGCCATGGCGCCACCGCCGCGCTGGCCGCCCCGTTCAAGCCGAAGGACGCGGCGCTGCTGGCCATCATCAGCGCCTTCGACGCCGCCTACACCGCCTACGGCCAGTTCCAGGCGACGATGGAGCGTTACTGGACGCTGCGCTACCTGCGCCAGCAAGGCATCACCGAGCTGGAGGCCGCCTACCTGAAGGACAACCTGCTGCGCGCCGAGACGCTGCCGCTGGTGCTGACCGCCCTGGGCACCGACGGGCTGCAGCGCGGCGAGCGCGTGCGCGTGCGGCTGGGCGCGGTGGATGAGGTGAGCCTGGAGGTCAGCGGCACCGTGGTCGAGCGGCTCGGCGCCACCGAACCCGTCGAAGGCGACACGCTGGAAGGCGAGCCGGAGGAGGCGCTGGCCACGCCGCTGGCGGTGGCCGTGGCGCTGGACGAAGGAGACGAAGGGCAAACGGACGCCGCGCCCGCCCCGCCCCCTGCGGCGGCGGCGCCTGCCACGTGACATATCAGGGCCCCAGGCGCGATGAACCTCGCCGCCCCACTCCATGCGCTTGGCCGCCGCTGGCGCGACGATCCGCTGCCGTGGGCGTTGACGCTGTCGCTGCTGGCGCACGCCGTCGTGCTGACGCTGCGCCTGGCCCCGCCGACGCAACCGCAACGCGTGCTGCAAGACACGCCGCTGGAGGTCATCCTTGTCAACGCGCGCAGCGAGGCTGCCCCTGCGCGCGCGCAGGCGATTGCGCAAGCCAACCTGGCCGGCGGGGGGCATGTCGAGCAGGGCCGAGCCAGCTCGCCGCTGCCGCCGGCGCCGGTGCTGCGCGGCGGCGACGCGCTGGATGAGGAAGAGCGCCGCCTGGAGGCGATGAAACAACGCCAAATGCAGCTGCTGGCCCACCTGCGCCGCGAGCTGGCTCAGTTGCGCGAAGGCGACCCGCACGACGCCAGTGAGCATGCGCAAGCGCGCGAACAACGCCGCCAGGCGCTGCTGCAAGCGCTGGCGGAAATCGAGCGTCGCATCAACGAGGAAAACGCCCGCCCGCGGCGGCGCTTCATCAGCCCCGCCACCAAAGAGGCGATCTACGCGCTGTATTACGACGAGCTGCGCCGGCGCATCGAAGAATACGGCACCGCGCGCTTTCCCGAACAGGGGGGACGCAAAGTGTATGGCGAGCTCACCATGGTGATCACCGTCAACCATGACGGGCGGGTGCTTGCCACCGAAGTGGTGCAAGGCTCCGGCAACCCGTTCTTGGACGACCACGCGCGACGCTTGGTGCACGACCTCACGTTTGGCCGCTTCAGCCCGGCCATGCGAGCGCGCGCCGATCAGCTGGTGGTGGTCTCGCGCTTTCGCTTCACGCGCGAAGGCGGGCTGCAAACCCAACTCAGCGCTCAACCCTCGTAAACCATCAAGCCGATGCCCGCCCGCGCCGCTGCCCGCCACCGTCAGACGCCTGCGCCACCCCGCTTGCGGCTGTGGAGCGCGGTGCTGGCCTGGATGGGTTGGACGCTGCTGGCGCTGCTGGCGCTGCAGCTGGCGTTCGCGCTGCGCGTGGCCACGCTGGCCTGGAGCGACGCGCCCAGCACCGCCTTTCAGCGCAGCGAGGCATGGCGGCTGTGGCGCGCCGGCGAGCTCGCCCGCTGGCGTCACGAGGGTGTGGCCGCCCCGGCCTTGGGCGCGCAGCTGCCCCGCGCGGTGATCGCCGCCGAAGATGCCGGCTTTGCCGACCACTTTGGCGTCGAGTGGGACGCAGTGCGCCAAGCCTGGAGTCGGCTGCAGCGACAACGCCAAAGCCGCAGCGACAGCGGCCCGGTGCGCCCGGCACGGCTGGCTGGCGGCTCCACCATCACGCAACAGCTGGCCAAAAACCTGCTGCTGTCGGGCGAACGCACGCTGGCCCGCAAGGGACAGGAATTGCTGATCACCTGGATGCTGGAGGCGCTGCTGGACAAGCGGCGCATCTTGACGGTTTATCTCAACAGCGTCGAGTGGGGCGACGGCGTCTTCGGCGCCGAGGCGGCGGCGCGGCATTACCTGCGCAAGCCCGCGGCGCGCCTCACCGCCGCGGAGGCGGCGCGGCTGGCGGTGCTGCTGCCGGCGCCGAAGCGCTACGGGCGGCGGCCCGATTCGGCCTGGGTGCAGGCGCGCGCGCAGACCATCCTGGCGCGCATGCCGGCGGTGCGCGTGCCGTGACGGCACGGCGGTTAGGATGGCGGCCATGCGCATCCTCGGCATCGACCCCGGCCTGACCGCCACCGGCTTTGGCGTGGTGGACGCCGACGGCACGCAGCTGCGCTACGTGGCCAGCGGCACCATCCGCACCCGCCCCGACGACGGTGCGCTGCTGCCACAGCGGCTCAAGGTGCTGTTCGACGGCATCGGCGAGGTGGTGCGGCGCTGGCAGCCGACGGTGGCGGCGCTGGAGATCGTGTTCGTCAACGTCAACCCCCAGGCCACGCTGATGCTGGGGCAGGCGCGCGGCTGCTGTCTAACGGCGCTGGTCGCCCATGGGCTGCCGGTGGCCGAATACACCGCCTTGCAGCTCAAAAAGGCCGTGGTCGGCTACGGCAAGGCGCACAAAAGCCAGGTGCAAGAGATGGTGCGCCGCCTGCTGGCGCTGCCGGGTCTGCCCAGCCGCGACGCCGCCGACGCGTTGGGCTTGTGCATCACGCACGCGCAGGTGGCGCGCACCAACGCCGCGATCGCCCGCGTCGCGCCGCTGCGCGCGCGCACGCATGGGGCCTACCGCGACGGCCGCAGCTACTGACCGCCGCTCCGCCGGCGGCAAACGCGTGCCGGCGCTAGCCGATGCGGCTCAGGATCAGCACGCCGAAGAACGCCAGCGCCGCGATCACCGTCCACTTCAAGATCACGATGCCCCAGCGCAGAAAAGGCTTGCGCCCGGTGCCGAGGTAGAACGCGAAGCACAGGGCGCTCGCACCCAGCAGCGCAAACATCAGGAAGCGGAAGAGAAACATCGCGCCGCCCTCTTGTCGCGCCGCCCCCTCGAGCCAGCTCACCAGGCCGGCGCCAGCCGCGCAAAGCCCTGCGGCGCGGCGCGCTCGTCGTCGAACGTGACGAGCTCCCACGCGTCGGGCTGCGCCAGCAGCGCGCGCAGCAGCCGGTTGTTGAGCGCATGGCCGCTGCGGTAGGCGGTGTAGGCCGCCAGCAGCGGATGGCCGGCCAGGTAGAGATCGCCGATCGCGTCGAGGATCTTGTGCTTGGCGAACTCGTCGTCGTAGCGCAGCCCGTCGGCGTTGAGCACCTTGACGTCGTCGAGCACGATGGCGTTGTCCAGCCCGCCGCCCAGCGCCAAGCCCTGCGCGCGCATCGCCTCGACGTCGCGCGTGAAGCCAAAGGTGCGCGCGCGCGCGATCTCGCGCACGTAGTTGTCGCGGCCAAGCTCGAAGGTGACGCGCTGGCCGGTGGCCGCCACCGCCGGGTGGTCGAACGCGATCTCGAAGCTGAGCCGAAAGCCATGGTATGGCTCCAGCCGCGCCCACTTGGCCTGGCGGCCCTCGCCTTCGCGCACCTCCACCGCGCGCTTGACGCGCAGGAAGCGCCGCGGCGCGTTTTGACGCTGCAGACCAGCGCTTTGCAGCAAATAAACGAAGGCCGCCGCCGAGCCGTCCAGGATCGGCACCTCCTCCGCGGTCAAATCGACATACAGATTGTCAAGGCCCAGACCGGCGCAGGCGCTCATCAGGTGCTCGACCGTGTGCACGCGCACGCCGTCGCGCGACAGCGTGGAGGCCAGCCGCGTGTCGCTGACGGCGTCGGCGCGCGCCGGGATCTCGACCGGCTCGGCCAGATCCACGCGGCGGAACACGATGCCGGTGCCAGGCGCGGCGGGGCGCAGCGTGAGCTCGACGCGCTCGCCGCTGTGCAGCCCTACGCCGACGGCGCGCGTGAGGGTCTTGAGCGTGGTCTGGGCAATCATTCGCGACATTGTAGGCTCGGGCTCGGATCCGCGCTGGCGGGTCGCGGCGAACCCGCGCCTCGGCCCGGGGATGCGGGGCGCCGGGTCGGCAGCCGGCGCCCCGCGAGGTGAAGAAGCCCGTTCAGCCCCACGCGGGCGGCAGGGCCGCCGCCCGCGCGCCCTTCAGTCGGCCTGCTTGCGCAGGAAGGCCGGGATCTCGTAGTCGTCCATGCCGCTGGAGGCCAGCGCCTCCACGCGCGAGGCGGCGCTGCCGCGGTTGTTGAGCCATACGCGCGGCACGTTCGGATGCAGGCCGGCGCTGCCGGTCGTCGCCGAGGCAGCCGCCACAGCTCCGGCGCCGCCGACGGCCTGGTTCAGCGTCGGAATGAACGGTGCGTTGTCGGTGCCGGTGCGCAGGCCCTGCTGCGGCTGCGACTGCACCACCGTGAACGGCTGGCGCTGCCCCGCGCGGCTCAGGCCGGTGGCCACCACGGTCACACGCAGCGCGTCGCCCAGCGACTCGTCGTAGGCGGTGCCGTAGATGACGTGCGCATCCGGCGCCGCAAACGCCCGGATCGTGTTCATCGCAAGCTTGGATTCCGAAAGTTTCAGCGAGCCGCGCGCGGCGCTGATCAGCACCAGCACGCCCTTGGCGCCGCGCATGTCCACGCCCTCCAGCAGCGGGCAGGCCACGGCCTGCTCGGCGGCGATGCGCGCCCGGTCGGGGCCGCTGGCCACCGCGGTGCCCATCATCGCCTTGCCCGGCTCGCCCATCACGGTGCGCACGTCTTCAAAGTCCACGTTGACCAGCGCCTCGACGTTGATGATCTCGGCGATGCCGCCCACGGCGTTTTTCAGCACGTCGTTGGCGGCGGCGAACGCCTCATCCTGCGTGACGTCCTCGCCGAGCTCCTCGTGCAGCTTGTCGTTGAGCACCACAATGAGCGAATCGACGTTTTGCTCCAACTCGGCCAACCCTTCCTCGGCGTTGGCCATGCGGCGCGCGCCTTCCCACTCAAACGGCTTGGTGACGACGCCCACCGTCAGGATGCCCATCTCCTTGGCCATGCGCGCGATCACCGGCGCGGCGCCCGTGCCGGTGCCGCCGCCCATGCCAGCGGTGATGAACAGCATGTGCGCGCCCTCGATCGCCTCACGAATTTGGCTTTCGGCCATCAACGCCGCCTCGCGGCCTTTGTCGGGCTTGCTGCCGGCGCCCAGCCCCGTGCGGCCCAGCTGGATCAGCCGGTGCGCCGAGGAGCGCGCCAGCGCCTGCGCGTCGGTGTTGGCACAGATGAATTCCACGCCCTGCACGCGGCTCTGGATCATGTGCTCCACCGCGTTGCTGCCGCCGCCGCCAACGCCGATCACCTTGATCTGCGTGCCGCGGTTGAACTCTTCCACTTCGATCAGTTCGATGCTCATGCTTTAGGCTCCTTCACCTCAAGTTAAAAATTGCCGACAAACCATTCTTTGACGCGCGCCAGCAGACCGCCGACCGAGCCCGCCTTTTGCGCCACCTTCTGCCCGCGCAGGCGCGCCAGGCGCGCCTCCTCAAGCAAACCCATCACCGTGGCCGCGCGCGGCTGCGCGACCATGTCCGCCAGCGCCCCGGCGTAGCGCGGCACGCCGCGGCGCACCGGCTTGAGAAACACGTCTTCCCCAAGCTCGACCATGCCGGGCATGACGGCGCTGCCGCCGGTCAGCACGATGCCGCTGGACAGCAGCTCCTCGCAGCCGGATTCGCGGATGACCTGCTGCACCAGCGCGAAGATTTCTTCCACGCGCGGCTCGATGACCCCGGCAAGCGCCTGGCGGCTCAGCAGGCGCGGGCCACGGTCGCCGATGCCCGGCACCTCGACCTGCTGGTCCGGGTCGGCCAGCAGCTGCTTGGCGCAGCCGGCTTCGACCTTGATGTCCTCGGCATCCTTGGTCGGCGTGCGCAGCGCCATCGCGATGTCGTTGGTGATCAGGTCGCCGGCGATCGGGATCGCCGCCGTATGGCGGATCGCGCCGCCCGCAAAGATCGCCACATCGGTGGTGCCGGCGCCGATGTCCACCAGCGCCACGCCGAGCTCCTTCTCGTCGTCGGTCAGCACCGCCTGCGCCGCGGCCAGCGGGTTGAGCATCAGCTGCTCGACCTCCAGCCCGCAGCGGCGCACGCACTTCAGGATGTTTTCCGCCGCGCTCTGCGCGCCGGTGACGATGTGCACTTTGGCCTCCAGGCGCACGCCGCTCATGCCGATCGGCTCCTTGACCTCCTGGCCGTCGATGATGAACTCCTGCGGCTCCACCAGCAGCAGGCGCTGGTCAGTGGGGATGTTGATCGCCTTGGCGGTGTCGATGACGCGCGCCACGTCGGCCGGCGTGACTTCCCGATCCTTGATGGCCACCATGCCCTGCGAATTGATGCCGCGGATGTGGCTGCCGGTGATGCCGGTGTAAACGCGCGCAATGCGGCAGCCGGCCATCTGCTCGGCTTCCTTGAGCGCCTGCTGGATGCTGGCCACCGTGGCGTCGATGTTGACGACGGCGCCGCGCTTGAGGCCCGTGCTTGGGCCCACGCCGAGGCCGACCAGCTTGAGGTCTCCCCCGGGCAGCACTTCGGCCACCACCGCCATGATCTTGGCGGTGCCGATGTCGAGTCCGACGATGAGATCGCTGTATTCCTTGGCCATGTCGATTCCGGGTCAGCGCGTGGATGGGGTAACGACGGCAGGCGCAGCGGCGGCACCGCGGCGCGCCGGCGGGGGCAACTCGGGGCGGGTGCTGACGCCGCGCAGCCGCACGGCGTAACCGTCGGGGTAGCGCAGGTCGGCGGCGACGATGTCGCGCGCGCCGTAGCGCGCGCGCAGCGCCGTGTGCGTGGTGACAAAGGTTGCGAGGCGCGCCAGCGCCGCCTCGTCGCCGCGGCCCAGCTCCAGCGGCGCGTCGCCGTCCAGCACCAGGCGCCAGCTGCCGCGCGGGCTCAGCTCCAGCCGCTCGACGTCGCGCCCGAGCCGCTGCACGAGCGGCGCCACGCGGCGCAGCATCGCCACCAGCGCCTCGGCCTCCTCCGGCGGGCCGGCCAGAACCGGCCAGGCGTCGGCGGCAGCCTCGTCCGGATCGGCGTCGAAAATCGCGCCGTGCACGCTGACCAGGCGGCCGCCGCCGCGCTCGCCCCACCAGGCCAGCGGCTCGTGCTCGCGCAGCGTCACGCGCAGCGTGTGCGGGAACTGGCGCTGCACGCGCGCCTCGCGCACCCACGGCAGCGCTTCAAACCGCTCGCGCACCGCCTGCAGATCCAGCGTCAGGAAGGTGCCGCGCAGGTGCGGCAGCACCAGCGCCCGGATCGTCACCTCGTTCTGGTGCGCCGCCTCGCCCTCCACGATCACCTTGCGCAGCGTCCACATCGGGTGCCGCGCCCACGCCAGCAGGGCCGCGCCCAGCGCCGCCAGCAGCGTCAGCGCCAGCAGCGCCGCCGCCGTGGCGTTCATCAGGCGCACGTCCAGCGGCAGCGGTGCGGGGGGCGGGGGGGCGCGGCGCGTCATGGTCTCACGGCTCCTGCGCCGGGGCCAGATCCAGCGCCGCGTCGGCCAGCAGCCGCAGGCACAGCGTGTCGTAGTCGAGCCCGGCAGCCTGCGCCGCCATCGGCACCAGCGAATGGCTGGTCATGCCGGGCGCGGTGTTGAGCTCCAGCAGGTAGGGCTGGCCGCTGGCCTCGTCGATCATCACGTCGGCGCGCGCCCAGCCGCGGCAGCCCAGCGCGCGGTAGGCCCGCAGCACCAGAGCCTGGATCGCGGCCTCTTGCTCGGGCGGCAGGCCGCTGGGCACGAGGTAGCGCGTCGCGTCGCTGAAGTACTTGGCGTGGTAGTCGTACTGGCCGCCCGGGGCGACGATGCGGATCAGCGGCAGCGCCTGCGCCGCCGCGCCGTGGCCGAGCACCGCGCAGGTCACCTCCGGCCCGGCGATGAACTGCTCGCACAGCACCTCCGGATCGTGGCGCGCGGCCAGACGGTAGGCGTCGGCGCACTGCCCACGCGCCATCACTTTGGTCAGGCCGATCGTGGAGCCCTCGCGCGCCGGCTTGACGATCATCGGCGCGCCCAGCGCCTCCAGCGCCGCCTCGGCCTCGGCGACGCTGGCCACGCGCCGCCAGGCCGGCGTCGGCAGCCCCTCGGCCTGCCACAGGCGCTTGGTCAGCGTCTTGTCGATCGCCACCGCACACGCCTGCACGCCGGAGCCGGTGTAGGGGATGCCCAGCAGCTCCAGCAGCCCCTGCACGGTGCCGTCCTCGCCCCAGCGCCCGTGCAGCGCGATGAAGGCGCGCGCAAAGCCGGCGCGCTTGAGTTCGCACAGGTCGCGCTCGGCCGGGTCGAACGGGTGCGCGTCCACCCCGCGGCGGCGCAGCGCCGCCAGCACCCCTTGGCCGGACATCAGCGACACCTCGCGCTCGGCGGAGCGGCCGCCCATCAGCACCGCCACCTTGCCCAGCGCGCGTACGTCGATCGCCCCGTTCATGCCAGCGCCTCCTGCGCCGCCGCGCCGGCCCGCGCCACCACCTGCGCGGCGACCTGGCCGATGGAGCCCGCGCCCATGCACAGCACCACGTCGCCATCGCGCGCGTTGGCCAGGATCGCCGCCGGCAGCGCCTCCACCTCCGGCACGAACACCGGCTCCACGCGCCCGGCCACGCGCAGCGCGCGCGCCAGCGCGCGCCCGTCGGCGGCCACGATCGGGGCCTCGCCAGCGGCGTAGACCTCGGTCAGCAGCACCGCGTCGGCCTGCGCCAGCACGCGCACGAAGTCCTCGAAGCAGTCGCGCGTGCGGGTGTAGCGGTGCGGCTGGAACGCCAGCACCAGCCGCCGCCCGGGGTAGGCGCCGCGCGCCGCG
Source organism: Tepidimonas alkaliphilus (assembly GCF_007556595.1). Lineage (GTDB taxonomy): Bacteria > Pseudomonadota > Gammaproteobacteria > Burkholderiales > Burkholderiaceae_C > Tepidimonas > Tepidimonas alkaliphila. The sequence continues at coordinate 44,516 of NZ_VJNB01000004.1, read as the reverse complement.
GCCATGGTGGCGGCCATCTCCGCCGGGTGGTGGCCGTAGTCGTCGATGATGAGCGCCGTGCCGCCGCCCGGCAACGCCACCTCGCCGTGGCGCTGAAAGCGCCGCCCGACGCCCTTGAACTCCGCCAGCGCCTGCAGCACCGCCTCGTCCGGCACGCCGAGCTCGGCCGCCACCGCGATCGCCGCCAGCGCGTTGCGCACGTTGTGCTCGCCGGGCAGGTTCAGCACCACCTCCAGCTCCGGCAGCGCCACGCCGTTGCGCCGCTGCACGCGAAAGTGCATCTGCGTGCCGACCGCGCGCACGTCCAGCGCGCGCACCTGCGCCTCTTCACAGAAGCCATACGGCGTCACCGGGCGCTGCACCTGCGGCAGCAGCGCGCGCACCGGCGCATCGTCCACGCACAGCACCGCCGCGCCGTAGAACGGCATGCGGTGCAGGAAGTCCACGAACGCCTGCTGCAGCCGGCCGAAGTCGTGGCCGTAGGTGTCCATGTGGTCGGCGTCGATGTTGGTCACGACCGCCATCACCGGCAGCAGGTTCAGGAACGAGGCGTCGGACTCGTCGGCCTCGACGACGATGTAGTCGCCCTGGCCGAGGCGCGCGTGCGCGCCGGCGCTGTTGAGCCGCCCGCCGATGACGAAGGTCGGATCCAGCCCCGCCGCGGCCAGCACGCTGGCCACGAGGCTGGTGGTGGTCGTCTTGCCGTGTGTGCCGGCAATCGCGATGCCCTTCTTGAAGCGCATCAGCTCGGCCAGCATCACCGCGCGCGGCACCACCGGCAGCCGGCGCGCGCGCGCCGCCTGCACCTCGGGGTTGTCGTCGCGCACGGCGCTGGAGACGACGACGCAGTCGGCGCCCTGCAGGTGCGCGGCGTCGTGGCCCAGGTGCACGCGCGCGCCGAGCTGGCGCAGCCGCCGCGTGGCGGCGCCGTCGGCCAGGTCGCTGCCGGAGATGGTGTAGCCGAGGTTGAGCAGCACTTCGGCGATGCCGCTCATGCCGGCACCGCCGATGCCCACGAAATGGATGTGTCGGATCGCATGTTTCATGGCTTCCTCCCGGCGGCCAGCGCCGTGCAGGCGCGCACCATGACGTCGACGGCGTCGGTCTTGCGCCGCGCCCAGGCCAGCTCGGCGCGGCGCTGCAGCTCCGCGCGCGTCAGCCCGGCCAGCCAGTCGGCCAGCCACGCCGGGGTGAGGTCGGACTGCGCGCGCAGCCAGGCCGCGTCGTGGTCGGCCAGGAAGCGCGCGTTGGTGGTCTGGTGGTCATCGACCGCGTGCGGGAACGGCACGAACAGGGCGGCGGCCCCGACCGCGGCGATCTCGGTGACGGTGCTGGCGCCGGCGCGCGCGATGATGACGTCGGCCTGCGCGAACGCCTGCGCGGTGTCGTCGATGAAGGCGACGCACTCGGCCTGCACCCCGGCGCGCGCGTAGGCCGCGCGCAGCGCCTCCAGATGGCGCTCGCCGCTCTGGTGCAGCACCTGCGGGCGACGCTCTTCGGGCAGGCGCGCCAGCGCCTGCGGCACGAGGTCGTTGAGCGCCGCGGCGCCGAGGCTGCCGCCGATCACCAAGAGCCTGAGCGGCCCGGCGCGGTGCGCGAAGCGCTCGGCTGGCGGCGGCTGGCGCAGGAACGCCGCGCGCAGCGGGTTGCCGATCCATTCGGCTTGGGGGAGCGCGCCGGGGAAGGCCGCATAGACGCGGTCGGCCACCTGCGCCAGCACGCGGTTGGCCAGCCCCGCCACCGAATTCTGCTCGTGCAGCACGAGCGGGCAGCCGGCCAGCACCGCCATCATCCCCCCGGGGAAGCTGATGTAGCCGCCCAGCCCCACCGCCACGTCGGGCCGCACGCGGCGCACCGCGCGCCAGGCGTGCCAGAACGCGCGCAACAGCCGCAGCGGCAGCAGCGCCAGCGTGAGCATCCCCTTGCCACGCACGCCGGCAAACGGCACCGGCTCGAACGCGAAGCCGCACGGCGGCACCAGCCGCGCCTCCATGCCGCCGGGTGCACCGAGCCAGTGCACTCGCCAGCCGGCCTGGCGCAGCGCCTCCGCGAGCGCCAGGCCCGGAAAGATGTGCCCGCCGGTGCCGCCGGCCATGATCAGCGCGCAGGGGGCCGCGCTCATGTCCGCCCTCCGTGCATCAGCACCTTGTTCTCCCAGTCCACGCGCAGCACGAACGCGATGGCGATCAGGTTCATCAGGACGGCGGAGCCGCCGTAGCTCATGAACGGCAGCGTCAGGCCCTTGGTCGGCAGCGCCCCAAGGTTGACGCCGATGTTGATGAACGCCTGAAAGCCGATCCACAGCCCCACGCCCTGCGCCGCCAGCCCGGCGAACACCCGGTCCAGCGCGATGGCCTGGCGGCCGATCTGCATGATGCGCCGCGTCAGCCACATGAAGAGGGCGATCACCGTCAGCACGCCGGCAAAGCCGAACTCCTCGCCGATGACCGCGAGCAGAAAATCGGTGTGCGCCTCCGGCAGCCAGTGCAGCTTCTCGACGCTGGCGCCGAGCCCGACGCCGAACCACTCGCCGCGGCCCAGGGCGATCAGCGCGTGCGTCAGCTGGTAGCCCTTGCCGAGCGCGTGCTGCTCGCTCCACGGGTCGAGGTAGGCGAAGATGCGCTCGCGGCGCCACTCGTTGGTCAGCACCACCGCCGCGAACGCCGCCGCCACCACCAGCGCGATCAGGAAGAACATGCGCGCGTTGACGCCGCCGAGGAACAGGATGCCCATCGCGATGACCGCGATCACCATGAAGGCGCCCATGTCCGGCTCGGCCAGCAGCAGCACGCCGACCAGCCCCACCGCCACCGCCATCGGCCAGACGGCGCGGAAGAAGCGCTCCTTGACCTCCATGCGGCGCACCATGTAGTCGGCGGCGTAGAGCACCACCGCCAGCTTGGCCAGCTCGGAGGGCTGGAAATTCAATACCCCCAGCGGAATCCAGCGCCGCGCGCCGTTGACGCCCTTGCCGATGAACGGCACCAGCACCAGCACGAGCAGGGCCAGCGCCAGCAGGAACAACGGCACCGCCGCGCGCTTCCACTGCTCGGTGGAGAACTGAAACGCCAGCAGCCCGGCCACCGCACCCATCAGCGCCGCCAGCGCGTGGCGCAGCACGAAGTGGTACGGCCCGTAGTTGGCGAAGCGCGGGTTGTCCGGCAGCGCGATCGAGGCCGAATAGACCATCACCAGCCCCCAGCACACCAGCGCCACCACCACCCACAGCAGCGGCTGATCCAGCCCCTGGGCGCCGACCACCGCGCGCGGGCGGCGCGCCGGATCGTGGCGCAGCACGCGCACCGGCAGCTCGCCGGCGCCGGCCGCCGCCGGACGCAACGCGCCAAGGCGCGCGCCGGCCCGCTGCCACAGGTGCTGCCACGCGCTCATGCCGGGGTGCCCTCCTCGTCCTGCAGCGCGCGCACGGCATCGACGAACACCTCGGCGCGGTGCGCGTAGTCGCGGAACATGTCCAGGCTCGCGCACGCCGGCGACAGCAGCACCGCATCCCCGGGACGCGCCTGCTGCGCGCACCAACGCACCGCCGACGGCAGGTCGGCGCAGCGCTGCAGCGGCACGCCGCAGCCCTGCAGCGCCTCCTGCAGCGCCGGGGCGTCGCGGCCGATCAGCGCCACCGCGCGCGCGTGGCGCGCCACCGCCGGCGCCAGCGGGGTGAAGTCCTGTCCCTTGCCGTCGCCGCCGAGGATCACCACCAGGGGCCGCTGCGCGCCCAGCCCCTCCAGCGCCGCCAGCGTCGCGCCGACGTTGGTGCCCTTGCTGTCGTCGATGTACTCGACCTCGCGCACGATGGCCACCGGCTGCACGCGGTGCGGCTCGCCGCGGTAGTCGCGCAGCGCGTGCAGCAGCGGCGCCAGCGGCGCGCCCGCCGCGGTGGCCAGCGCCAGCGCCGCCAGCGCGTTGGCGGCGTTGTGCCGGCCCTGGATGCGCAGCGCCTCGGCCGGCAGCAGCCGCTGCAGCGGCAACGGCTCGCCCGGCACGGGCTCGGCCTCGGGCAGCGCGCGCACCAGCCAGGTCACGCCGCCTGCGGTCTCCAGCCCCCAGTCGCCCGGGCGCGCCGGCAAGCCCAGCCCGAAGCTGGCCCAGGGCCGCACGGCAGCCGCCCGGCGCCGCGCCGCGCCGCGCGCCGCCGGGGCGGGCTCGGCGGGCCGCCACGCCCACACGATCGGGTCGTCGCGGTTGAGCAGCATCAGCCCCTGCGTGCCGAAGATGCGCGCCTTGGCCGCGGCGTACGCCTCCAGGCTGCCGTGCCAGTCGAGGTGGTCCTGCGTGACGTTGAGCACGGTGGCCGCCGTCGGCTCGAAGCCCTCCACGCCGTCGAGCTGGAAACTGGACAGCTCCAGCACCCAGGCGCGCGGCAGCCGGCCCTGCTGCAGCCGCTCGGCCAGCGTGGCCAGCAGCGTCGGGCCGATGTTGCCGGCCACTGCCACGTCCCAGCCGAGCGCACGCAGCAGGTGGCCGGTCAGCGCGGTGGTGGTCGTCTTGCCGTTGGTGCCGGTGATGGCCAGCACCGTGGCGCGCTCGCCGCCGCGCGCCTCGAGCGCGCGCAGCGCCGCGGCGAACAGCTCGACTTCGCCGACGCACGGCACGCCGGCGGCCTGCGCGGCGGCGCGCAGGGGCGCCCACTGCGCCGGCGCCAGCCCCGGGCTGCGCGCCACCAGCGCCCACGGCTGCTGCGCCGCCAGCGCCTCGTCCAGCGCCGCGCCGGCCAGCAGCCGCGCGCCCGGCGCCGCCTGCTGCAGCGCGGCGGCCTGCGGCGGCTGCGCGCGCGTGTCGGCCACCGTCACCGCGGCGCCGGCGGCGTGCAGCCAGCGCGCCAGCGCCAGCCCGCTGGCGCCCAGGCCCAGCACCAGCACAGGCCGCCTAGCCAACGTCGGCAGCAGGTCGTGGCGCCACGCGGTCATCGCGTCAAGATCCTCCATGTCAGCGCAGCTTCAGCGTGGACAGCCCCACCAGGCACAGCAGCATGGTGATGATCCAGAAGCGCACCACCACCTGCGTCTCGCGCCAGCCGGACTTTTCGAAGTGGTGGTGCAGCGGCGCCATCTTCAGCAGGCGCCGTCCCTCGCCGTAGCGGCGGCGCGTGTACTTGAACCACGCCACCTGCGCCATCACCGACAGCGCCTCGGCCACGAAGATGCCCCCCATGATCGCCAGCACGATCTCCTGCCGCACGATGACGGCGATGGTGCCCAGCGCCCCGCCCAGCGCCAGGGCGCCGACGTCGCCCATGAACACCTGCGCCGGGTAGGCGTTGAACCACAGGAAGGCCAGCCCCGCCCCGGCCATGGCGGCGCAGAAGATCAGCACCTCCCCGGTGCCGGGGATGTGCGGCAGCAGCAGGTAGCGCGCGAACACCGCGTTGCCGGTGACGTAGGCGAACACCCCCAGCGCCGAGCCGACCATCACCACCGGCATGATGGCCAGGCCGTCCAGCCCGTCGGTAAGGTTGACGGCGTTGGAGCTGCCGACGATGACCAGGTAGGTCAGGATCACGAAGCCGCCGACGCCCAGCGGGTAGCTGATCTCCTTGAAGAACGGCACCATCAACCCGGCCTGCTGCGGCAGGTCGATCGCAAAGCCCGAGCGCACCCACTCCGTGAACAGGGCCCACACGCGCGCGTTGGAGCCCTCGGAGATCGCAAACACCAGGTAGAACGCCGCCAGCAGCCCCACCACCGACTGCCAGAAATATTTCTCGCGCGAGCGCATGCCTTCCGGGTCCTTGCGCACCACCTTGCGCCAGTCGTCCACCCAGCCGATGGCACCCATGGCCAGCGTGACGGCCAGCACCACCCAGACGAAGCGGTTGGTCCAGTCGAACCACAGCAGCGTCGAGACCGTGATCGCAAACAGGATCAGCACCCCGCCCATCGTCGGCGTGCCGCTCTTGCTCAGGTGCGCCTGCACGCCGTAGCTGCGGATCGGCTGGCCGATCTTGAGCTCGGTCAGGCGCCGGATGAACCAGGGGCCTGCGGCCACGCCGACCACCAGCGCCGTCATCGCCGCCATCACGGCGCGAAACGTCAAATACTGGAACACGCGCAGAAAGCCCCATTCCGGCACGCGCGCCATCAGCCATTCGGCCAACTCAGGCAGCATTCTGCCCCTCCTCCCCGACGGGGGCCGCGGCGTCCTGCAACGCCCGCGCCACCCGCTCCATGCGCATGAAGCGCGATCCTTTGATCAGCACGCTGCCGCCGCTGGTGCGCAGCGCGGGCAGCAGGTGCGGCGCCAGCGCCGCCACGTCGTCGAAATGGCGCAGCCCGGCGCCGGCCTGCGCGCCGAGCACCGCCGCGGCGCGGCCGAACCATTCGCCGGCCAGCCAGACGTGCCCGATGCCGCGCGCCTGCGCGTGGCGCAGCACCTCCTCGTGAAACGCCAGCGCCTGCGCGCCGACCTCGCCCATGTCGCCCAGCACCAGCCAGCGTGGCGCCGGCAGCTGCGCCAGCAGGTCGATGGCGGCGCGCATCGAGTCCGGGTTGGCGTTGTAGCTGTCGTCCACCAAGGTCACGGCTGCATCCCCCAAACGCAGCCGCTGCGTGCGGCAGCGTCCGGCCACCGGTTCGAACGCGGCCAGCCCGGCGCCGATCGCCGCTGGGCCGACACCCGCGGCCAGCGCACAGGCGGCCGCCGCCAGCGCATTGCGCACGTGGTGCGCGCCGGCGATGCGCAGCCGCGTCGCCACCGGCCCGGCCGGGGTGGCCAGCTCCAGCGCCCAGGCGTCGCCGTCCCAGGCGGCCCGCGCGGCGCGTACGTCGGCCTCGGCACCGCCGAACGTCAGCACGCGGCGTGCGCCGGCCCGCTCGCGCCAGAACCTGCTGTGAGCGTCGTCCGCTGGCAGCACCGCCACACCGTCGTCCGGCAGGGCCGCCAGCACCGCTGCGTGCTCGCGCGCCACCGCCTCCACGCCGGCCATGAATTCCTGATGCTCGCGCTGGGCGTTGTTGATCAGCGCCACCGTCGGCTGCGCCAGGGCAGCCAGCTGCGCCGTTTCGCCCGGGTGGTTCATGCCGAGCTCCACCACCGCCAGCCGGTGCGCCGGGCGCAGCCGCAGCAGCGTCAGTGGCACGCCGATGTCGTTGTTCAGGTTGCCCTCGGTGGCCAGCGCGGCATTGCCCGCCGCGGCGCGCAGGATCGAGGCCGTCATCTGCGTGACGGTGGTCTTGCCGTTGCTGCCGGTGACGGCGATCAGCGGCCCCTGCAGCACGCGCGCGCGCCACGCGGCGGCCAGCTGCGCCAGCGCCGCGCGGCTGTCGGGCGCCTCCACGCCCGGCAGCCCCGCGGCCTGCAGCCCCCGCTCGGCCAAGGCCCCAGCGGCGCCAGCCGCCGCGGCCTGAGGCAGGAAGTCGTGCGCGTCGAAGCGCTCGCCGCGCAGCGCGACGAACAGGTCGCCCGGCTGCAGCGTGCGGGTGTCGCTGTGCACGCGCATCGGAGCCAGCCGCGCCGCCTCGCCGACCGCGCGCGCGCCCGGCAGCGCCACAAGCAGCGCCCCCAGCCCGGTCATCGGCGCCGCGCTCATGCTTCACCCTCCCGGCGGCGGCGCAGCGCCGCGCGCGCCTGCTGCACGTCGCAGAACGGGTGGCGCACGCCGGCGATCTCCTGATACTGCTCGTGCCCCTTGCCGGCCAGCAGCACGACGTCGCGCGGCTCGGCCTGCCACACCACCCAGTCGATGGCGGCGGCGCGGTCGGGCTCCAGCACCGCGCGCGCCGGGTTGACGAGCCCCTCCACCATCTGCGCGATGATGCGGTGCGGATCCTCGCTGCGCGGGTTGTCGCTGGTCAGCACGACGCGATCGGCCCACGCCTCGGCGGCGGCAGCCATCGGGGCGCGCTTGGAGGGGTCACGGTCGCCGCCGCAGCCGAGCACGCACCACAGCCGCCCGCCGCGCGCCTGCGCCAGCGGCCGCAACGCGCGCAGCGCCTGCTCTACCGCATCCGGCGTGTGGGCGTAATCCACGATCACTTGCGGCAAGTCGTCGGCGGCGCCGTCGGCGGCGTCCCAGGCCGGCTGCATACGCCCCGGCACCGGCGTCAGCGCCGCCACGCCGGCCTCCACCGCCGGCCAGTCCAGCCCTTGCGCGCGCAGCACCGCCACCACCGCCAGCACGTTGGCGGCGTTGTGCGCCCCCAGCAGCGGCAGCGTCCAGGTGGCGCGCCCCACGCCGTCCTGCGCCACGCGCAGCCGCATGCCGCCGGGCAGCCACTCCAGCGCCGCCACCGTCAGGCGCGCCGGGTGCGTGCGCTGCAGCGCATACGTCCACAAATCGAGTGCGCCGGCCTGCGCGCGCGGCTGCAACTCCGCCGCCAGGCGCTGGCCCCACGGGTCGTCCAAGCAGACCACGGCGGCGCGCACGCCGGGCCAGTCAAACAGCCGTCGCTTGGCGGCCCAGTAGGCCTCCATCGTGCCGTGGTAGTCGAGATGATCTTGCGTCAGGTTGGTGAAGACAGCGGTGTGCAGGTGCGCGCCGTTGAGCCGCCCTTCTTCCAGCCCGATCGAGGAGGCCTCGAGCACCACCGCCTCGGCGCCCTCGGCCACGAAGGCAGCCAACGCCGCCTGCAGCGTGATGGGATCGGGCGTCGTCAGCCCGGTGGGCTTGAGCGCCGCGCCGGGCCGGCCAATGCCGAGCGTGCCGATCAGCCCGGCGTCGCGGTCGGCGGCGGCCAGCGCCTGCGCGCTCCACCAGGCGGTGGAGGTCTTGCCGTTGGTGCCGGTGACCGCCACCAGCGGCACGCGCTGGCTCGGATGATCCCAGAACGCGCTGGCCAGCGGGCCGGCGGCGGCCTTGAGATCCGCCAGCGCCGCCACCGGCGCCGCAGGCGGCCAGGCGGCTGCATCCAGCCACGGCTGCAGGCCGTCGGCCTCCACCAGCGCCGCCACCGCCCCGGCCTGCAGCGCCGCCGCAACGTAGCGGCGCGCATCGTGCGACGCCCCGGGCCAGGCGACAAACGCCTCGCCGGGCTGCACACGACGGCTGTCGGCCACGAGGCCACGCGCCCCTTGCGCGCGCAGCCATGCCAAGGCCGCGGCCAAGTCGGGCAAGCGCGGCGGCGTCATACCGGGTCCTCCTCGATCGCGTGCGCCACGATCTGCGGCTGCACGCGCACGTCCGGCGGCACGCCCAGCAGCCGCAGCGTCTGCTGCGCCACGTCGGCAAATACCGGCGCCGCCACCACCCCGCCGTAAATCGCGCCGGCGCTGGGTTCATCGACCATCACGGCGATCACCACGCGCGGCGCATCCACCGGCGCCAGCCCGACAAAAAACGCCCGGTATTTGCGTGCCGCGTAGCCGCGGCCTTCTTGCTTGCGCGCGGTGCCGGTCTTGCCGCCGACCGAATAACCCACCGTCTGCGCTTGCTGGGCGGTGCCGCCGGGGCCGGCGGCCAGCTGCAGCATCTGGCGCACCGCCAGCGCATGGCGCTCGCTGAAGACGCGCACGCCGTGCGCCGGCTCGTCCGTGCGCAGCAGCGTCAACGGCAGCAGCTCGCCGTTGCGGGCAAACACCGTGTAGGCTTGCGCCAGCTGCACCAGCGACACCGACAGGCCATAGCCGTAGCTCATGGTCGCCTGCTCAATGGGACGCCAGCTTTGGTAGTGCCGCAGCCGCCCGCCGGTGGCGCCAGGAAACGGCAGCTGCGGCTTGTGCCCGAGCCCCAGCCGTGCGTAGGTCTCCCACATGTCGCGCGCCGGCATCTGCATGGCCAGCTTGACGGTGCCGACGTTGCTGGATTTCTGGATCACTTCCGCCACCGTCAGCACGCCATACGGGTGCACGTCGGAGATGGTGAACCCCCCCATCTGCAGCCGCCCGGGCGCGGTTTGAATGGGCGTATCGGGCCGCACCAAGCCTTTTTCCAGCGCCAGCGCAGCGATGAACGGCTTCATCGTCGAGCCGGGCTCGAAGCTGTCGGTCAGCGCCCGGTTGCGCAGCTGCTCGCCGCTCAAGTTGCGGCGATTGTTGGGGTCGTAGCTCGGGTAGTTGGCCAGCGCCAGCACCTCGCCGGTGCGCGCATCCAACACCACCGCGCTGCCGCCGCGGGCCTGGTGCTGCTGCACCGCCTCCTTCAGGCGCTGATAGGCGAAATACTGCACGCGCGCGTCGATCGACAGCTGCAGATCGCGCCCGGCCACCGGCGGCACGATGTCGCGCACGTCCTCGACGATGCGGCCGAGCCGATCCTTGATCACGCGCCGTGAGCCGGGCCGCCCCACCAGCTCCTTCTCGAACGCCAGCTCCACGCCCTCCTGGCCGCGGTCCTCGACGTTGGTGAAGCCGACCACATGCGCCACCGCCTCGCCCTGCGGGTATTGGCGCTTGTATTCCTTGCGCAGGTAGATGCCGGGGATGCCCAACGCCTTGACGCGCTGGGCCTGTGGCTCGTCCAGCTGGCGGCGCAGCCAGACAAAGTTGCGCGCCTCCACATCCAAGCGGCGCTTGAGATCGGCCAGTGGCATGCCCAGCAGCTGCGCCAGCTCCGGCAAACGCGAATGATCCAGCGGCACATCCTCCGGATCGGCCCAGACGCTTTGCGCCTCCACGCTTTGCGCCAGGATCATGCCATTGCGGTCGAGAATGCGGCCGCGGCTGGCAGGCAGCTCAATCGTGCGCGCGTAGCGCACCTCGCCCTGGCGCTGAAAAAAATCGTTGCCGATGACTTGCACGTACGCGGCGCGCGCCGCCAGACCCACGAAGGCCAACGCCAACACCGCCACCACGAAGCGGCTGCGCCACACGGGGGTGGCGCTGGTCAGCAGGGGGCTGCGTCCGTAGGGAATGCTGGGGGTGGCGCGCCGCCTCACGGTGCCCCTCCCGTTGCCGCAGTGGGCAGCGTCACGTATTCGGTGATGCCCGGGTGCGCAGGGTGCATCTGCAAGCGCTCGCGGGCCAGCCGCTGCACGCGCGCCGGCGCCGCTAGCGCCCGCTGCTCCACCACCAGGCGCTCGTGCTCGGCCTGCAGGCGCGCCCCTTCGGCGCGCGCGCGCTCTTTGGCCACATAAAGCCGGCGCGACTGGTATTGCTGCTCGACCAGATGAAACGCGCTGGCCAGCAGCAGCGCCAGCAGCAACAAATTCAGCCGCATCCGCGCTCTCCTCGTTCAGCCACGGCGGGGGCGGCGGTGCGGGTGGCGCAGCGCATCACGGCGCTGCGGGCGCGCGGATTGGACGCCACCTCCGCGGCGCTGGGCCGCACGCGCGCCACCTCGGCCCAGCGCGGTGGCGGCGGCTCCAGCATCGGCAGGCGGCGATCCAAGGTCGGGCGCGCATGCGCCTGCAAAAAGCGCTTGACGCGCCGATCCTCCAACGAGTGAAAGCTGATCACCACCAGCCGACCGCCTGGGCGCAGCACGCTCAGGCTGGCGTCGAGCGCTTGTTGCAGCTCCTCAAGCTCGGCGTTGACGTGAATCCGAATAGCCTGAAATGTGCGCGTCGCAGGATCCTGGCCCGGCTCTCGGGTTTTGACCGCACCAGCCACGATTTCGGCCAGCTCGGCGGTGGTTCGAACAGGCCCCCGTGTCTGTCGGCGGCGATCAATCGCCTTTGCAATCGATGCAGCAAACCGCTCTTCGCCGTAGTCACGAATCACCTCCGTCATTTCGGCCACGCTGGCCTTGGCCAGCCACTCCGCCGCGCTGACCCCCCGCGTGGGGTCCATGCGCATGTCCAGCGGCCCGTCGTGGCGAAACGAAAAGCCGCGCGCCGCATCGTCGAGCTGCGGCGAACTGACACCAAGATCCAACAAAATGCCGTCGAGGCTGGCCGGCGGCAACGCCGCCAGCGCCGCAAAGCCCTCGTGCCGCACTGTCACGCGCGCGTCCTGCGCCGCCAGCGCCTGCGCCACCGCAACGGCCTGCGGATCCTTGTCGAACACCGTCAGGCGCCCCGCCGGTGACAGGCGCGCCAGGATCGCGCGGCTGTGGCCGCCGCGGCCAAAGGTGCCATCGACATAATGGCCGTCCGGTTGGATGCGAAGGGCTTCGACCGCTTCGTTCAACAGGACGGTGCGATGTTCGAACGTCATCGTCACCGTCGCCTCCCTTAGAACGAAAAGTCCTTGAAGGCTTCGGGCATCTCGCCGCGCATGGCCTCGGCCTCCTGCGCGGCGTAGGTGGCCGCATCCCACAGCTCGAAGTGATTGCCCATGCCCAGCAGCATGGCCTCTTTGGTCAGGCCGGCGGCGGCGCGCAGCTCCGGGGCGACCAACACCCGCCCTTGGCCGTCCATCTCCACGTCTTGCGCGTTGCCAAGGAAGATGCGCTTCCACCACTGCGCCGACATCGGCAGCTGCGCGATGCGCTGGCGAAACGCCTCCCACTCCGGGCGCGGAAAGATCATCAGACAGCCGTGCGGGTGCTTGGTGATGGTCAGCTGGCCGCCTGCCGTGGCCAGCAGCACGTCGCGATACCGGGTCGGCACCGACAGCCGACCCTTGGCATCGAGCACCAGGGATGACGCGCCTTGGAACACGGTTGCAACCCGCTGCGGGCTCCACTATTCACCACTTTTTTGCACTTCCTCCCACTGTAGCATCAAAATGGGGCCCACGGCAAGGTCGGGCAGGTATTTTTAAAGGCGAAATCAATGACTTAGGGCCGACCTGAAAGCTCAGCCGGCCCTACAAAAACGATTGGATCTCAAAGATTTGGCTCTCACACCCAAAGCTCTACATGAGCTTTGGGGCACACCTTGAAATGAGCTTTCGCTCAGAGGATGAAGCGCGACAGATCTTCGTTGCGCGCCAAGTCGCTGAGGCGCGCCTCCACATAAGCGGCATCGATGACGAGGGTCTGGCCGCTGTAGCGCGGCGCCTCGAAGCTGACCTCCTCCAGCAGCCGCTCCATCACCGTGGCCAGCCGGCGCGCGCCGATGTTTTCGGTGCGCTCGTTGACCTCCCAGGCGATGGCGGCGATGCGGCGGATGGCGTCGTCGGTGAAGACGAGCGTCACGCCCTCGGTGGCCAGCAGCGCCTGATACTGGCGCACGAGGCTGGCGTGCGTCTGCGTCAAGATCGCCTCAAAGTCCTGTACCGACAGCGGCTGCAGCTCCACCCGGATCGGAAAGCGCCCCTGCAGCTCCGGGATCAGGTCGCTGGGCTTGCTCAGGTGGAACGCCCCGCTGGCGATGAACAGGATGTGGTCGGTCTTGACCGGCCCATATTTGGTCGAGACCGTGGTGCCCTCCACCAGCGGCAGCAGGTCGCGCTGCACACCCTGGCGCGACACGTCGGCGCCGGCCACATCGCTGCGCGAGGCGACCTTGTCGATCTCGTCGATGAAGACGATGCCGTTCTGCTCGAGGTTCTGGATCGCCTCGGCGCGAATCTCCTCCTCGTTGACGAGCTTGGCCGCCTCCTCCTCGACGAGCAGCCGGCGCGCCTCGGCGATGCGCAGCTTGCGCGTCTTGCGCCGGCCCAGCTGCAGCTGGCCCAAGAGACCTTTGAGCTGCTCGGCCATCTCCTCCATACCGGGCGGGGTCATCACTTCCAGATGCGGCTGCGGCGCGGCCAGCTCGATCTCGATCTCCTTGTCGTCGAGCTGGCCCTCGCGCAGCTTCTTGCGGAACACCTGGCGCGCATGGCCGTCGCGCTCGACGTCGCCGTCGCGCGGCGGCGGCAGCAGGGCGTCCAGGATGCGCTCCTCGGCCACGTCCTCGGCGCGCGTGCGCACGCGCGCCATCGCCGCCTCGCGCGTCTGCTTGACGGCCACATCCGCTAGGTCGCGGATGATGCTGTCCACATCCTTGCCGACGTAGCCGACCTCGGTGAACTTGGTCGCCTCGACCTTGATGAAGGGGGCGTTGGCGAGCTTGGCCAGCCGGCGCGCGATCTCGGTCTTGCCGACCCCGGTCGGGCCGATCATCAGGATGTTCTTCGGCGTGATCTCGGGCCGCAGCTTCGCGTCCACCTGCTGGCGGCGCCAGCGGTTGCGCAGCGCGATGGCCACCGCACGCTTGGCGGCCTGCTGGCCGATGATGTGGGCGTCCAGCTCGGAGACAATCTCTTGCGGCGTCATCGCGGCGCTCATGCCAGCACCTCCACGGTGTGGTGTTGGTTGGTGTAGATGCACAGGTCGCCGGCGATGCGCAGCGCCTCGCGCACCACCGCCTCGGCCGGCAGCGCCGTGTGCTCGAGCAGCGCACGCGCCGCAGCCTGGGCGTAGGCGCCGCCGGAGCCGATCGCGACGATGCCGTGCTCCGGCTCCAGCACGTCGCCGTTGCCGGTGATGACAAGGCTTGCCGTGCGGTCAGCCACCGCCAGCATCGCTTCCAGCCGGCGCAGCACGCGGTCGGTGCGCCAGTCGCGCGTCAGCTCCACTGCGGCGCGCAGCAGGTGGCCCTGGTGCTTTTCCAGCTTGGCCTCGAAGCGCTCGAACAGCGTGAAGGCATCGGCCGTGGCGCCGGCAAAGCCGGCCAGCACCTGGTCGCGGTACAGGCGGCGGATCTTGCGCGCGCTGGCCTTGACGACGATGGCGCCCAGCGTGACCTGGCCGTCGCCGCCCATGGCGACCTGCGTGCGGGCCGGGTCGGCCGGATCGGGGCGACGCACGCAGACGATCGTGGTGCCGTGAAAGACGGCTGAAGAGGAAACGTCACGGTCCATGGCCGCTATTGTCGCAGCCGCACCTGCGCCACGTCATCGATGCCGATGGCATGCAGCAGCACCCCCACCAGCGGCGGCACATGATCCCAGCGCACGTGCCAGCCCCGCGCGCGCGCGGCCAGGTGCCACTGCAGCAACACGCCGGCGGCAGCAAAGTCCAGCCGCCGCAGTGCGCCGGCTTCGATCACCAGCAGCGGGGGCTGATCGCGGGCATCCGGCCGCCAGGCGGCGCAGGCAGCGTCCAGCTGCGCCAGCGTGGCGTCCAAAGGCGTGACCAACACCTGGGGTAACGTCACCCGGGCGGCCGTTGCGCGATTGGGGTCGGCCATTGGCGCCGGGGGGAAAAGGCTGTCAGACGCCCAAACCATGGGCTCGGGCCGACCGAAGCGCTGCGCCCATGCGGCCGCCGCCTGCGCGTAACCGTCGGCGTCGCCCAACCCTTGCAACAGATCCAGCCGCAACCGCCCCGCCGCGCAGGCCAGGGCCGGCGGCTGGGCGTCGGCCTCCATCGCGCTGAGCAGCTGGTGCGCAGCCTGCGCCTGCCCGTTGGCCCAGGCCACGGCAGCTTCGGTCAACGCCGGATGGCCAAGCCAATCGTCGAGCTCAGTGCCGGCCTCCTGCGGCGGCTCCACCAACTCGATCGCTGGCGGCCTGGGGTTGGCATCCGCCCCAGCACTGGGCGTGGCGCCAGCAAGTGTCGGCTGAGCCTCCATTTGCGCCTGGATGCGCTCGATTTGCTGCGCTGTTTCGGTGCGCGGCGTCGCAGGCAGCGTCCAACCCGCCGCCCAAGCGGTCGGGCTCGTCCTTGCCGTGCGGAAGGACGCTGTCGCGCTACCCCGACGCCGCGCGCGCAGCTCGGCCAGCTCAGCGTGCCACTCTTGCTCTTCGCGGCGCTTTTGCTGCCACGCGGCTTGCAACGCAGCACGCTCTGCCGCCATGCGCCGCAGCGCGCCGACGGCCGCACGCTCGCGGCGCCAACGCCGCCACAACCGCTGCCACCATTGCCGCAGGCTCATGCCAGCCACGGGGCACCCGGCCCTGGCAGCGCGGCCGGCTGGCTGCCCGGCCGCCGCCAGCGGCCATCAGTCGCCGAACAGCTTTTGCTTGAGCTCGCGGCGCTGCTGCGCTTCGATCGACAGGCTTGCCGTCGGGCGCGCCAGCAGCCGCGCCACGCCAATGGGCTCGCCGGTCTCCTCGCAATACCCGTATTCGCCGCTGTCGATGCGCGCCAACGCCTGTTCGATCTTTTTCAGCAGTTTGCGCTCGCGGTCGCGGGTGCGCAGCTCCAGCGCGTGCTCTTCTTCGATGGTGGCGCGATCCGCCGGATCAGGCACCACCACCGTGTCTTCGCGCAGGTGCTCGGTGGTCTCGCCCGCGTTGACGAGGATGCCATGCTTGAGCTGAAGCAGCTTGCGGCGGAAGTACGCCAGCTGCACGTCGTTCATGTACTCCTCGTCCGGCATCGCCAGGATGTCGGCGTCGGTGAGCTGCTCGATCGGCAGCTTTTTCCAGTTGTCGGCCCGGGCTGGATCCTTCATCAGCCCGGGCGCCGCAGCGGTGGAGGGGGTCGTCATGACGGATTCAGGAGCTTGAGAAACCGCGTGGGCCTCTTGAACGGGCGCCGACGCCGACGATTCGCGCACGTTGGCTGCGGCACGGCGCGAGCCGGCGTTGCGGCGCGCTGGCGAGGCCGCTTCGGCAGCCGCCTCAGAACGCAACGAGCGTGTCGAAACCACGATGCCTCTCCTCTGCGGTGGTGGAATGGGCAACCGGCGCACCGCGGGCTGCAGCTCGCTTTGCACGTCGGCATCCTCCCATCGGTGAATGGGCGCCGATTGTAAGGGGTGCGCGCAACAGTCAGACCAACGCTTGCTGCAAGCCTTGCGTCAAAATGTCACGCGGCAGGTCGATGCCGATGAACACCATGCGGCTCTCGCGTTTCTCGCCTGGCTTCCACACCGGGCCGAGGTCGCTGCCCATCAGCTGGTGCACACCCTGGAAGATCACCTTGCGGTCGGTGCCCTGCATGTGCAGCACGCCTTTGTAGCGCAACAACTTGGGGCCCCAAACCTGCACCACCGCGCCAAGAAAGTCCTCCAGCTTGTGCGGGTCAAACGGTCGCTCGCTCCTCCAGACGAAGCTCTTGACATCGTCGTCGTGGTGGTGATGTCGGGCCTGGCCGTGCCCATGATCATGGTCGTGGTCGTGCGCGCAGTGCCCGTGCTCGTGGTCGCAGTGACTGTGGTCGTGGGCGTCGTCACCGGCGGGCTGCAAAAAATCCGGGTCGATCTCGAGCTTGGCGTTGAGGTTGAAGCCGCGCAGATCGAACACCTTGTCCAGCGGCACCTGGCCAAAGTGCGCCGTCTCGATCGGCGCGCGCGGGTTCATGTGCTTCAAGCGGTGAACCAGCGCGTCGAGCTCGTCGGCCGGCACCAGGTCGGCCTTGCTGATAAAGATGCGGTCGGCAAAGCCCACCTGCCGGCGCGCCTCCTGCCGCTCGTCGAGCTGCCGCGCGGCATGCTTGGCGTCCACCAGCGTCACGATGGCATCCAGCAGGTAGGTCTCAGCCACCTCATCGTCCATGAAAAACGTCTGCGCCACCGGGCCAGGATCGGCCAGGCCCGTGGTCTCGATCACCACGCGATCAAACGCCAGCAGCCCCTTGCGGCGCTTTTCGGCCAACTGCGACAGCGTGCTGCGCAAGTCTTCGCGGATCGTGCAGCAAATGCAGCCGTTGCTCATCTGCACGATCTGCTCCTCGGTGTCGGCCACAAGGATGTCGGTGTCGATGTTTTCCGCGCCGAACTCGTTTTCGATCACGGCAATGCGCTGGCCATGCGCCTCGGTCAACAGCCGCTTCAGCAGGGTGGTCTTGCCCGAGCCCAAAAAACCGGTCAGGATGGTGGCAGGAATCATGCTCATGCTTTCAGTGTAGGGCAGGCGTCAAGCCCCGGCAGCGCTAGACCGCCCAGTCGTAGCTGATCGTCAGCGGCGCATGGTCGGAAAAACGCTGCGCCTTATACACCTCGGCGGCGCGCGCTGCGGCGGCCACCGCCGGCGTGGCCCAGTGCACGTCGATGCGCCAGCCCACATTCTTGGCCCACGCCTGGCCGCGGTTGCTCCACCACGTGTAGCCCTCGCCCTCAGCGTCAGGGTGCAGCCGGCGATACACATCCACCCAGCGGCCATCGGCCAACAGCCGGCTCACCCATGCGCGCTCCTCAGGCAAAAAGCCGCTGTTTTTTTGGTTGGAGCGCCAGTTCTTGAGGTCTTTTTCGGTGTGGGCGATGTTGACGTCGCCGCACAAAAGCACCTCGCGCTGCTGCGCCAAGCGCTTCAGCAGCGGCTCGATGCAATCCAAAAAACGAAACTTGGCCTGCTGGCGCTCGTCGCTTGAAGAGCCGCTCGGAAAATAGACGCTGACGATGCTGAAGCGCCGCGCGGGCGTGTCGAAGCGCAGCTCAATCCAACGCCCCTCCTCGTCCAATTCCGGCACCCCGATGCCCTGCACCACGTCGCTGGGCTGCAACGCCGTGTAGATGCCCACGCCCGCGTAGCCTTTGCGGGCGGCAAAGTGAAAATACCCAGGCCGCCCCGCCAAGGTTTGCAGCCGCCCCGCCACATCGCTGGCTTGGGCTTTGAGCTCCTGCACGCACAGCACATCGGGCGCAGCGGCGGCAACCCAGTCTTCGAGCCCCTTGGAAACCGCCGAACGCAACCCGTTGAGATTGAGCGTGGTAACGCGCAACATGGGGGCCGATGGTAACCCGGACGGCAGCGGCGTTGCTTCAAGCCGCGGAACGCGTGGCCGTATCGGGCTGTGCCGGCCGACTCCGTCGGTTTTAACACCAACAAGCAGCCATACTCGAGGCGGCAGGCAAGAGAAAGGGCTGCCGGCTCAATGCGCTGCCACCCGGTAAACGTCGCCAAGCCCGGGGCCGACTTGATGAGCCTGCAAGTCCGCGCCTTCTTGTGCGAAGAAGGGGCCAAGGCGCCGAAGCTCATGCTGAAAAATCACCCCGTCACCGCGGTCGCCCTGCACACTTGACAAAACAGATTGATATAGCAAATATCGCAAACATGACAAAAGTTGACGATCTTCCGCATCTTCTGCGCTCCATCCGCGCCAAGCTGAACCTCACCCAGGAACAGCTTGCCGCGCGCCTGGGCGTTTCCTTCGCCACCGTCAACCGCTGGGAAGGGGGCGGCAACAAGCCCCAGCGCGCGGCGCAGGAGGCCATCCTCGCGCTGGCGCGCGAGGCGGGCGTCGAGGGCGCCGAAAGCCCCCCGGCGGCCGAGGCCGCCGCGCAGGCGACCCACCGCCGCAGGGGCCGGGCGGCGGCCGCGACGCCCACGACCAAGCCCATGGAGCAGATGCTGTGGGACGCCGCCTGCTCGATCCGCGGCGAGAAGGACGCGGCCAAGTTCAAGGATTACCTGTTGCCGCTCTTGTTCCTCAAGCGCCTGTCCGACGTCTTCGATGACGAGATCGAGCGGCTTGCCGAGGAATACGGCGACCGCGCCACGGCGCTCGAGATTGCCGAGGCCGACCATTCCCTGCTGCGCTTTTACCTGCCGCCGGAAGCGCGCTGGGCAGTAATCAGCGGGCGCGAGTCGTTCGACTGGCCGCGCGACGCGCAGGGCCGCACCACCGCCCCGCGCGACATCGGAGAGCATCTGACGCGCGCCTGCCGCGCCGTGGTGCGGCACAACCCTTCCCTTGCCGGCGTGATCGACGTGGTGGACTTCGCCGCCGAAAGGAACGGCGAGCGCGACATCAACCCGGCCAAGCTGCGCGGCGTGGTGGAGACCTTCTCCGATCCGCGCTACCGCCTGGGGCTCGCCGACGTGCAGCCCGACTTCCTCGGCCGCGCTTATGAATACCTGCTCAGAAAGTTCGCTGAAGGCTCGGGCCAGAGCGCCGGCGAGTTCTTCACCCCGACCGAAGTGGGCTTTCTGATGGCGCACATCCTGCGGCCCAAGCCTGGCGAGACCTGCCACGACTACGCCTGCGGCTCGGCGGGGTTACTCATCAAGCTGCAACTGGTTGCCCGCGAGCTAGACCCCACCAGCCGCGTGCCCCTCAAACTCTCCGGCCAAGAGCTGCAGGCCGAGAGCTACGCCGTGGCGCAGATGAACGCCATCATCCACGACATGGAGGTGGAGCTCGCGCGCGGCGACACCATGATCAACCCCAAGTTCCGCAACGCCGACGGCTCCATCCGCCAGCACGACATCGTGGTCGCCAACCCGATGTGGAACCAGCCTTTTCAGCCGGATATCTTCGCCAACGACCCGTTCGACCGCTTCCGCACGGCGGGCGGCATCACCAGCGGCAAAGGGGACTGGGCCTGGCTGCAGCATACGCTCGCCTGCATGAACGACCACGGCCGTGCCGCCGTGGTGCTCGATACTGGCGCGGTCACGCGCGGCTCTGGCTCCAAGAATGAGGACAAGGAACGCACCATCCGCAAGTGGTTCGTCGAGAACGACCTCATCGACGGCGTCATCCTGCTGCCCGAAAACCTCTTTTACAACACCACGGCGGCGGGCGTGATCGTGGTGCTCTCCAAGCGCAAACCCGCCGCGCGCAAGGGCAAGATCGTCCTGCTCAACGCCACCCGCCGCTTCAGGAAAGGCCGGCCCAAGAACTACCTGCCCGAGGAGGACATCCGGCCGCTTGCGGCGATGTATCTGAAGGGCGAGCCAGTCGAGGGAGAACTGGCGGTCATCACCACCGAACAGGCGCGGGAGGCGGATTACAACCTGAGTCCAGGTAGGTGGGTGGAGTCAAACGACGAAGGCAAGCATCATGATCTTGCTCATCTAATCGGTGAGCTGGAGGCTCTCAAATCAAAAGAATCACTCCTCGAAGCTGAACTGGCGTCAGTTTTCGCAAGACTGAAATCATGAACTCCGTATGGCCAACACGCCCCCTGGGCGCTCTCGTCACCATTACGAAAGGCCGCAAGCCGCGACGGTTGGTCTATGATGCGCAAGGCGGTGCGATTCCGTATGCAACAGCCGATTTTTTTCGCAATGGCAAGGCATTGCAGTTCGTGCCAACCGACGAACTAAAAAACTGCGTCATTACGCCAAAAGGCTGTCCAGTTCTGATTTGGGACGGCTCCAACGCGGGTGAAGTGTTTGTTGGCCAGAATGCTGTCCTGGCTTCAACGATGGCCCTGATCAGACCGGAAGATTCAATTCTCGAAGAAGGCTTCTGCTACTTTTTTCTCAAAACGGCATTCAATAAGCTAAACGACGGGACAACGGGCTCGACAATTCCTCATGTAAGCAAGCTCACGCTGGCAGCGCTCCAGATTCCAGTCCCGCCATTGGCAGAACAAAAGTTGATTTCAAAGCTGCTGTTCAAGCTGGAAAGTGCGATTGCGGTTCAGCTTCGGTTGGCGGCCGTCACCGATGAACTCAAACGCGCCGCCATGCGCAAGCTGTTCACGCACGGCCTGCGTGGCGAGCCGCAGAAGGACACCGAAATCGGGCCGGTGCCGGAGAGTTGGGAAATCCGGCCTATAGGCGAGGTCTTCGAGATCGTTCAGGGCGTTTCCCTCAAGCGCAACCTCTCCGACGGGACAGACGGCATTCCTTTCCTACGTACCTCGAATGTCTACTGGGGGCACATCGACCTGTCTATCGTGAGCCGCATGCACATGCCTGCCGAAGCGATTGGAGAGCGCTGGCTTCGACAAGGTGACCTGCTCGTCTGCGAAGGTGGCGAAATCGGTCGCGCGGCAGTGTGGGAGCGCGACGAGTCTGGGATTACCTACCAGAATCATCTGCACCGGCTGCGTCCCCTGGATACTGGCACCGCGAATACGAAGTTCACAGCGGCATGGCTGGAGGTCGGCTTTTGTCACCGCAAGGTCTACGAAGGCGCAGGAAACAAGACGACGATTCCGAATCTGTCGCGCGCACGGCTTGCTGAGCTATCGATGCCGCTGCCAACAATTGAAGAGCAACGCGAGATCGTCGCCATCCTCGACGCCATCGACCGCAAGATCGAGCTGCATCGCAAGAAGAAACAGGTGCTGGAGGAGCTCTTCAAGGCCCTGCTGCACAAGCTGATGACCGGCGAGATCCGCGTGGCCGACCTTGATCTCTCGGCTCTCGATTCCTCTCACACGCCCCACGTGGCGGCTTGATAGAAAAGGAGACTTGGGCTATGATTAAGCCTTCATCCGCCCCTGGCAGTAAGCCTTCCCCCTCTTATACGGGAAGCGCCGAACCCTGGGGCTTTTCTTTCGAGCGCAGCGGAGACTACGCGTGAGCCGCTGCGCTTATCTCTTCCTCGACGAGGCGGGTAATTTCGATTTCAGCCCGAAAGGCACGCGCTACTTCGTGCTCACCAGCGTGAGCATGCGGCGCCCGTTTGCGGCGCACACGACGCTCGACGACTACAAGCATGACTGCCTGGAATTCGGGCTGGATACTGAATATTTTCACTGCGCCGACGACAACCCGCGGGTGCGTGGCCGCGTGTTCGAGCTGATAGCTGGACACCTTTCCGACTTGCGCATCGACAGCCTGATCGTGGAAAAGCCCAAGACCGGGCCGGCCTTGCGTGAGGATCGGCGCTTTTACCCGGAAATGCTGGGCTACCTGCTCAAATATGTTCTACCCAAAGAGCTCGAATCCGGCGCGGAGAAGGTGATCATCATCACCGACACCATCCCGGTGCAGAAGAAGCGGCAGGCCATCGAAAAGGCCATCCAGCAGTCGCTGGCCAAGATGCTGCCGGCCGGGATGAAGTACCGCATCCTGCATCACGCCTCGCGCTCCCATTACGGCTTGCAAGTGGCGGATTATTGCTGCTGGGCGGTGTTCCGGAAGTGGCAGCGGGGAGAGACGGAGCACTACGACCGCCTCAAGCCCGCGATGCGCAGCGAGTTCGACATCTTTCGTACCGGCACGAGGTACTACTACTGATGAAGCGTGCCATGCCAGCAAAAACGACCCCCCCGACTACTCCGTTGCCGGAGAGAGCCCCTTGGGCTCTTGTCATCGGGGGGGAACCTTTGGTCACGAGTCTAGCAGCTTTCCCTGCAGGAGGCAAGGCTTGCCTGCGAACTCCAGCAGTCCGCCGAGGGCTTGGACGACCGCACCACATGAAAACGGCCGCCCCCGGTTACACCAGGCGACGACCGCCGAACGGGCATTCCCGTTCCCAACGCCACTGTAGCCAAAAAATGACCTTCCGGGTTACCCCGTCGTCGCTGACGGGCAGCGGCCCTTGGCCGCTTGTCACCCGGAAAGAACCTTTGTCTCGCATGGTAGCAGGCATCTTGCCCTTCAGTGAGCGCGCCAGTGGGAGGGTGAGCCCATGAAACCCCTCAAGATCTCCGAGGCAGGCACAGCGCAGTTCCCGATGGTGGAACATGCGGCGGAAATCGGCTGGCAAAAACTCACCCCCACCGAGGCGTTGTTCCGCCGCGGCGATGAGTCAGTGGGCCTGTTCAGGGGGATGCTGGAGCAGAAACTCCTCGCCTTCAACCCGTGGCTTGCCCCTGAGCAGGCGCGGGCCATCGTCGAAACCTTCGATGCGCTGCCGGCCAGCATTGAGGGCAACCGCGAGCGTCTGGCCTGGCTGCGCGGCGAACGCCAGTGGTACGACGAGGCCGAGAAGCGCCACCGGCCGGTCACGCTGATCGACTTTACCCAACCGGCGAACAACGTCTTTCATGTGACCTGGGAGTGGAAGATCAAGCCGCCTGCGCGCAAGGGCAACCGGGCCGACGTGATGTTTCTCATCAACGGTGTGCCGGTGTGTATCGTCGAGCACAAGAACCCGAAGGACGGCGACGCCATCGAGCGCGCCATCAAGCAGCTGCGCCGCTACGAACTCGAGACGCCGGAACTGCTGGCCACGGCCCAGCTGTTCAACGTGACGCACCTGCTCGATTACTGGTATGGCGTGACCTGGAACGCGAACCGGCGCGATATGGCGCGCTGGAAGCAGGCGCCGGAGGAAACCTACCGCTTCGCGGTGCAGAGTTTCTTTGAGCCGACCGACTTTCTGCGCACCTTGCAGCACTGGATTCTGTTCTACGTGCAGGACGGCGAGACGCGCAAATCCGTGCTGCGCCAGCACCAGCGGCGAGCGATTGACAAAATCTTGGAGCGCTGCGCCGACCCGGCCAAAACGCGCGGCCTCATTTGGCACACCCAGGGTTCGGGCAAGACCTTCACGCTGCTGACCGCGGCGCGCCTGATCCTGGAGGACAAGGCGCGCTTTGCCAACGCGACGGTGATCCTGGTGGTGGACCGCACCGAACTGGAAGGCCAGCTGAAGGGCTGGGTGGAGCGCCTGCTGGGCGAGATGCAGAGCCAGGACATCGCGGTCAGGCGCGCCAACAGCAAGGCCGAGCTGCAAGCCCTGCTGGATGCCGATTTCCGCGGCCTGATCCTCTCGATGATCCACAAGTTCGAGGCCATTCGCAAAGACAGTGTGCTTCGCGACAACGTCTATGTGTTTATCGACGAGGCGCACCGCTCGGTGGCCAAGGACCTCGGCACCTACCTGATGGCGGCCGTGCCCAAGGCAACCATCATCGGCTTCACCGGCACGCCGATTGCGCGCACCTCGCAAGGCGAAGGCACGTTTAAGATCTTCGGCGCGCAGGACGAGCTGGGCTACCTGGACAAGTACTCCATCGCCGAGAGCATCGCCGACGAGACCACGCTGCCCATCAAGCACGTGATGGCGCCAAGCGAGATGACGGTGCCCGCCGAGCAGCTGGACAAGGAGTTCTTCGCGCTGGCCGAGAGCGAAGGCGTGACCGATGTCGAGGAGCTGAACAAGGTGCTCGACCGCGCGGTGGGCTTGCGCACCTTCCTGACGGCGGACGACCGTATCGAAAAGGTGTCGGCCTTCATCGCCGAGCACTTCAAGGAGAACGTGCTGCCCTTGGGCTACAAGGCGTTCGTGGTGGCGGTGAACCGCGAAGCCTGCGCCAAGTACAAGAAGGCGCTGGACAAGCGCCTGCCGCCCGAGTGGACCGCGCCGGTCTATACCGAGAACTCGGCCGACGTCGTGGACCGGCCGCTGGTGGCCGAGTTGCAGCTTTCCGATGAGGCTGAGGAACAGGTGCGCCTGCTGTTCAAGAAGCCCGCCGAAAACCCGAAGATCCTGATCGTCACCGACAAGCTGCTCACCGGCTATGACGCACCGCTGCTGTACTGCCTGTATCTCGACAAGCCGATGCGCGACCACGTGCTGCTGCAGTCGATTGCACGGGTGAACCGGCCCTATGTGGACGCCAACGGCGTGCAGAAGCGCGTCGGCCTGGTGGTCGACTTCGTCGGCGTGCTGCGCGAGCTGAAGAAGGCGCTGCAGTTCGATTCCAGTGATGTGAGCGGCGTCATTGAGGATCTCGATGTGCTTCTGCAGGACTTCCTGCAACGCATCGAACAGGCCAAGAAACATTATCTGGAGGCAGACGCCGGCGGCACGCCCGACGAGCGACTCGAACGTCTGGTGTTCGGCCGCTTCCTGACGCCCGAGGCGCGCAAGACCTTCTTTGAGCACTACAAAGAGATCGAAGCGCTGTGGGAAATCCTCTCGCCCGACCCTCAGCTCCGTGACCACATCGCGACCTACAAGCAGCTCAGTCAGCTCTATGCGGCCGTGCGCAACGCCTACGCCGAAAAAGTCGGGTTCGTGGCGGACCTGGCCTACAAGACGCGCCGCCTGATCGAGGAAAGCGCTGAGCAACATGGTCTTGGGCGACTGACCAAGAGCGTGACCTTTGACGTGGCGACCCTTAAGTCGCTGCGCGGGGAAAGCGGATCAGACGAAGGCAAGGTGTTCAACCTCGTGCGCGGACTGCAGCACGAGATCGATGAAAACCCCGCCGCTGCCCCGGTCCTGCAACCCCTGAAGGATCGCGCCGAGCGCATCCTCAAGGATCTGGAGGATCGCAAGACGACCGGCCTGGCCGCAATGGACCAGCTGGCGGCGCTGGCCGCAGAAAAAGAAGCCGCGATGAAGGCAGCACGCGACAGCGGCCTGTCACCTCGCGCGTTTGCGGTGGCCTGGGTGCTGCGTGACGATGCCGCCATCAAAGCGGCAGGCATCGACCCTATGGCGCTCGCCGAGGATGCCGAAGCGTTGCTAGGGCGCTTTCCGAATGCATCGGTCAACGCCGACGAGCAGAGACGGCTGCGCGCTTCACTCTACAAGCCCCTCCTGGCGCTGGCGCGGGATGAGCGTGCGCGGGTTGTGGATCTGGTGATTCGGCTCCTGTTCGCGGAGGATGGGGAATGAAATCGTCGCTATACCCGACTCAAGAATTGCGACGCCGAGCACTGGCTTGGGCAGTCAAGCTTAGAGTGAATCCTCGCGTCATTCGCATTCAGGAAATGCGCGGAAAGTGGGGTTCCTGCTCCTCGTCAGGCATCATCACCCTGGCCGTTGACTTGCTCAACCAAAATGAGTGTTTTCAGGACTACGTGATTGTCCATGAGCTGCTTCATTTGCGCTATCCCAGCCACGGACGCATGTTCAAGGCGCTGATGAGCGCGCACCTACCAGGCTGGCGCAGGTTCGAAGGCACCACCAAAATCGGCCGGGATAAGCATCGATAGGGGGATGGCACGCGGGCTGGATGAAGCCAGCCCATCAACGCGTTCAAAGATACAAAGTAAGCGACAGCGACAAAATAAAGGTCGAGGAGACGCCTTGTGTGCCCGCCACGCCCATTTCACTTCCTGCGAGGATCGACCTTTGCCTGCCCCTTCGCAACGCTATCCGTTTTGAGCTAGCCTGGCGTTGAGTCACCCAAGCAGGATGAATGACCCAAGATTGTGATGACCGCTCGGGGCGCTGACGCACGAGGTTGTCTGCGTGAGCTTCGTCGAA
Organism: Tepidimonas alkaliphilus; assembly: GCF_007556595.1. GTDB lineage: Bacteria > Pseudomonadota > Gammaproteobacteria > Burkholderiales > Burkholderiaceae_C > Tepidimonas > Tepidimonas alkaliphila. Next base: position 18,019 of record NZ_VJNB01000004.1, on the reverse strand, counting down.
AAGGTGAAACCAGCTTTGAGAGAAGGGGAAACGAAAGGAACCTGATCAGAGGACTTTCCGGGAAGCTAACTTTTCGGTTTATCAACGTAGGTCAGCCGCGCTGCCCCGTGTGGCAGCACGGAAGATAGAAATGAAAACACCCAACTGTAGAGAGTTGGGCGTGGCACGATGGTGGCCAAGGGCGGAATCGAACCACCGACACGCGGATTTTCAGTCCGCTGCTCTACCAACTGAGCTACTTGGCCGCTAAAGCTTCGATTGTAGCATGGCTGGCGCGTCCCATCGGGACGGCGCGACCCCGTTCGCATCGCACACTCACGCCAGCCGCTTGGCGCGCGACAGATCCACCCCCAGCTGCTTGAGTTTGCGATAAAGATGCGTGCGCTCCAGGCCGCTTTTTTCGGCCACCCGCGTCATCGAGCCCTGCTCTTTGGCCAAGTGAAACTCGAAGTAAGCCTTTTCAAAGGCGTCTCGCGCCTCGCGCAGCGGCGCATCCAAGTCCAGCATCAACGTGCCGCGACCCGGCCACGGCAGCGCAACAGTGCCGCACAGCGCCGCCGCTTCTTCTTTAGGCTCGGCTGAGGCGGCTGACGGCGCGGCGGCCCCTTGGGCTGGCGTTTGGGCCGCGGCCTCGGGCGCAGCCGCAGAATCAGCCGCAGGCGCTGCGGCCACCATGTGCAGCGGCGCGCGGCTCAGCGCCTTGTCCACGGCTTGCAGCAGCTTTTGCAGCGTGATGGGTTTCTCAAGAAAGCCGACGGCGCCGATGCGGGTGGCCTCTACGGCGGTTTCGATGGTGGCGTGACCGCTCATCATGATCACCGGCATGGTCAGCTGCCCGGTAGCAGCCCACTCTTTCAGCAGCGTGACGCCATCGGTGTCGGGCATCCAAATGTCCAGCAGCACCAGATCGGGCTGGCTGCGCTGACGCGCTTGGCGCGCTTGGGCGGCGTTTTCGGCCAGTTCGACGCTGTGCCCCTCGTCGTCAAGGATTTCGAACAACAGCTCGCGGATGCCAAGCTCGTCGTCCACCACCAGAATGTTTGCCATCGTCTCCTGTCACCCGTTGGCCAGGGCCCCCTGTTGCGTATTTGCAACCCTGAATGATAGCGACACTTGCGCGCCGACGATACGATCGCCTTCGCGCAGGTTGGTGAGCTCGACGCGCCCGCCGTGCTCGTCCATGATTTTTTTCACCACCGCCAGCCCCAGCCCCGTGCCTTTCGGCTTGGTGGTGACGTAAGGCTCAAACGCCCGGCGCAAGATGGCATCGGCAAAGCCCGGCCCTTGATCCACGACGTGCACGCGCACCCACTGGCCGCTGCGCGAGGGCTGGGTGCGCAGGGTTACGGCCCCTTCCACGCCGGCGGCAGCCATCGCGTCCTGCGCGTTGAGCACCAGGTTGTGCACCACTTGGCGCACCTGCTGCGCATCCGCCAGCACAGGCGGACAGGGCTCGTGCAGCTCCAGCCGCACCGGCAGCGGGCCCGATTCGTGCAACGCCACGATTTCGCGCAGCAGCGCGTTGAGATCCAGCGGCGCCAGTTGCGCCGCCGGCAGGCGCGCGTAGTCGCGGAATTCGTTGACCAGCCGCTTCATCGCCTCGACCTGATCCACGATGGTGCGCACCGCCTTGTCCAGCATCGCCGCATCCGCCCCTTGCAAGCGCGCGCTGAGCTTGTGCGCCAGCCGCTCAGCCGACAGCTGGATGGGGGTTAGCGGGTTCTTGATCTCGTGCGCCAGCCGCCGCGCCACTTCGCCCCACGCCTGCGCGCGCTGCGCCGACACCAGTTCGCTGACATCGTCGAGCACCAGCAGCCATTCGCCGCCGGGCAGCGCCGCCCCGCGCGCCACCAGCGTGCGCGGCAGCGCGGACGCCGCCCCCGGCGGGTGGTGATCGATTTGCTGTTGCCAGTGCCCGCCGTCGTCGGCGCTGTCGCGCTCGCCCGCGTAGCGGGCGAACTGCTCCATCACCCAGCTTCCCAGCGCCTCCAACCCCGGCACGTGCGCCAGCGCCTGCCCCAGGTGCGCCGACAGCGGCACGCCCAGAATGCGCTCGGCCCCGGGGTTGACGCGACGCAGCCGCCCGTCAGTCGCCAGCACGATGACGCCAGCCGTGAGGTTGTCCAGCAGCGTCTGCAGACCGGCGCGCGCCGCATCGACCTGCTGCATGGACGCTTGCACGGCTTGGCGCGCCTCGGCCAGCTCGCGCGTCATGTCGGCAAACGTGCGCGTCAGGCCCGCCAGCTCGTCGCGCGCCGACAGCGCCACCTTGGGGCTTAAGTCGCCGCGCGCCACGTCGCGCATCCCTTCGGCCAGCACGATCAGCGGGCGCGCCAGTTGGTTGCCCAACAGCACCGCCAGCAGCACGGCGCCGAACACCGAAAGAAAGAGCGCCAGCGTCAGCGTGCCAATATACATGCTGCGCAAACCCTCGCGCGCCAAGCGCCGCTCTTGGTATTCGCGGTTGGCGATTTGCACCGCCAGCGCGTTGGCCACCAGGGCCGCCGGCATGGCGGCGGTCACTTGCAACAGGCGCGGCTCCGCGCCCAACCCGGCCATGGGGTCAGCTGGCACCAGCGCCAAGACCCGCACCCGCGGCAGCGCCGTGGAGGGCAAGGCCGCGATGGATGCCGGATCGCCTAAGCCTTCCAGCTCATCCAAACCTTCGACCCAAACGGCCACGCGCTCGCTGCGCGCGCGACGCCACTGGCTGGCGGCCGGGCGCTGCGGCGCCAGGCTAAAACGCGACTCCCCCGCGCTGGCCAACGCGCGCCCGTGGGCGCTCCATAGCACCAAATCCGTGGCGCCCAGCTGCTCGCGCCAAGTTTCCAGCATCACCGCCGCCGCCCCATCGCCCACCCCAGCCAGAGCGCTGGCCAGACCGCGCGCCTTCACAGCCCACTCGGCGCTGATGGTGTCCAGGGCGCTGCGCCCCAGCGCCAGCCCGGCTTGCAGGGCCGTCTCCACGCGCTGATCGAACCAAGCTTCGATGGCGCGGCTGACAAACTGATACGAAACCAAGTAGATGAGCCCGCCCGGGGCGACGCCCACCAGGGCGAAGATCGCTGCCAGCTTGAGCAGCAAGCGGCTGCCGAAGCGGCCGCGGCGCAGCCGCACCCACAGGCGCATACCCAGCCACAGCAGCACCGCCAGCAGCACCCCCGCCACGGCCAGGTTGAGCAGCAGCAAACGGCTCCAGGTTTGCGGTGCGTAGGCGCGGTGGTCGGTGGCCAGCGCCAGCAGGTAGAACAGCACCAGCCCGACGCCGAGCATGAACACCGCACCGAGCGCCACAAACCAGCGCAACCGGCGCGCGCGGCGGGCGTCCCGCTGGGCGGCTTCGTTCACGGACGCTCCCCTTCGAGGGCGCCGTCGCCGGCGCGCGCAGCCGACAGCGGCATCACCGTGCGCCAAACAAGCGGCGGGGCGCCTTCGGCTCCCGGCAACCATTGCAGCGGGCGCGGCAGGCGCCCTGTGTCCAGCGCAAACGACAACAACAGCTGATCGCTGCCGCGCAAGGCTTGCGCCACCGGCACGCGCCAGCGCTGGCTGCTGCGCACCAGGGCCAGCGCTTCGTCGAGGGTGTCCAGCACGCGTTGCAGCGCGGCAGGATGCTCATCGGCTGCGGCGCCGTCGGTCACGCTCAAACGCCAGCGCTGGGTCAGCGGCTGATACGTCAGGCGTACCGTGCGCCGCGCGCTCAGCAGCACTTGATCGGTCCAATACCACCGGGGACGCCGCACTTCCGCGCTCCAGATGAACGTCAACGCCACCCCGCGCCGCAGCGCCTCCAGCAGCGCAGGCGGCAGCTCCAGCGGCACGCGCGCATCGATCAGCAACGCGTCGTCCAGCAGCTCGACTTCCCAGCGCGGCTCCGCACGCGAAGCTAGGCTGCACTGCGGCCAAGCTCCCAACAGGGCCACGGCGCTGCCCAACGCCGCCGCCAGCCAGCGACGGCGTGCGCGGCAACGCGGTTCAGCCTGCCTTGGCCAGCAGCGCGTAGAAAAATCCGTCCATGCCACGACGCGCATTCTCGCTGATGGCGTGCGCTGCCAGCATGGTTTCAGCGGCTGGGTTCGGATCGGCCAGCCGCCCCCAGGGCAGCAGATGCCCTGGGGCCGGCAGCACGCGCGCGTCGGCCTGATGGCGCGCCCACGCCGCCACGGTCTCTTCGCCTTCCGCGCGGAACACTGAGCAGGTGACCATCAGCAGCCGCCCGCCCGGCGCCAGCAGCGGCCACAGGGCTTGCAGCAGCCGCCGCTGGTGCGCAGCCAGCCGCTCGACATCGTCAGGCCGGCGCAACCAGCGCACGTCGGGGTGGCGGCGCACGATGCCCGAGGCGGTGCAGGGGGCATCCAGCACAATGGCGTCAAAGGGGCGGCCATCCCACCAATCGGCGGGATCGGCGGCATCCGCGCAGCGCACCTGCACCGTCGAGCCCGGAGCCGGCAAGCGCAGCCGCTCAAGCGTTTCATGCAGCCGCTGCAGGCGCTGCGCATCCGCGTCCAGCGCCCACAGCTCCACGTCGGCTTGTTCCAACAGGTGCGCGCTTTTGCCCCCTGGCGCGGCACAAGCGTCGAGCACGCGCGCGCCGGGCCGCAGCCCCGCGCCGAGCAGCAGCGGCGCGGCCAGCTGCGCGGCGCCATCCTGAACCGAGACCCATCCTTCATTCCAACCCGGCAGCCGATCCACGGGCATGGGCTGCGCCAGCACCAGGCCGTCGGCGCCGATCGGCTCAGCGTTGCAGCCCTGCTGCGCAAGCCGGGCCTGCACCTGCGCACGCGTGGTGCGGCGGCGGTTGACGCGCAGCACCAGCGGCGCGGGCATGTCGTCCGCCTGCAACACCTCCGCCCAGTGACGGGGATGATCGGCTTGCAAGCGCTGCACCCACCAGGCCGGATGATTCCAACGCCCTTCCGGCGTGGCGCGCGCCGCCGCCCGCAGCACCTCTGATTCGCGCAGGTAACGGCGCAAGCAGGCATTGACAAAACCGCGCAACGCCGACGCTCGCAACCTACCCAGCGCTTGCACGGCCTGATCGACCACCGTTGGCGCAGCGTAAGCCTTGCCCTCCAACAGCAGCGTCAGCGCCACTTCCAGCAACGCTGCCACGGGCGGGGGCGGCAGGCGCGACGCCAGAAGGCGCACTAGGGCGCGGGCCGTGCCCGCACGGCGCAGGGTCTCGAAGACGAGCGCCTGCACCCCCGGGCGCAAATTTGCGGCGACGCCGGGCAGCACCACTGACAGCGAGCGCCCGGCGTGCACCTGAGCCACGCAGTGCGCCGCTGCCGCCAGCAGCTCACGCAGGGGTGGCGCAGCCCCCGCCATGGCCTCGGACCGGGTCGCGGCGATCGCCGCGCCGCCCTGACGCGGCGCGATGGAGCGCGCGCCAAACGGCTAGCTCAGCCTCAAGCCGAGGCGTCATCGGCGTCCGCCTGCGCCATCGACAGCGCATCGGCCTCGGCGATGGCGCGGCGCTCCTCCTCATCCATGCGCTCCTTGGCGCGGCGCGCCTCGTGGAACGCCATGCCGGTGCCGGCCGGGATCAGGCGGCCGACGATGACGTTTTCCTTCAGGCCGCGCAGCTCGTCGCGCTTGCCCATGATGGCCGCCTCGGTCAGCACGCGCGTCGTTTCCTGGAACGACGCCGCGGAGATGAACGAGTCGGTGGACAGCGACGCCTTGGTGATGCCCAGCAGCAGGTTCTTGAAAGTGGCCGGCTGCTTGCCTTCGGCGCGCAGGCGATCGTTGACGTTGAGGATCTCGGAGCGCTCGACCTGCTCGCCGGCGATGTAGTGGCTGTCGCCGGGGTTTTCGACCTCGACGCGACGCAGCATCTGGCGCACGATCACCTCGATGTGCTTGTCGTTGATCTTTACGCCCTGCAGGCGGTAGACGTCCTGCACCTCATCGACGATGTAGCGCGCCAGCTCCTCGATGCCGAGCAGCCGCAGGATGTCCTGCGGGTCGGCGGGCCCATCGACGATGAGCTCGCCTTTGTTGACCACCTGGCCCTCGTGCACGAGGATGCTTTTTTCCTTCGGCACCAGCTCCTCCCAGACCTTGCCATCCGGGTCGGTGATCTGCAGCCGCACCTTGCCCTTGGTTTCCTTGCCGAACGACACCGTGCCGGTGATCTCCGCAAGGATGCCCTTGTCCTTCGGCGAGCGCGCTTCGAACAGCTCGGCCACGCGCGGCAGACCGCCGGTGATGTCGCGCGTCTTCTGGCCTTCCACCGGGATGCGCGCCAGCACCTCGCCAGGGTGGATGCTCTGGCCGTCGCGCACCTGGATCAGCGCGCCCACGGGGAAGGTAACGGTAACCGGGTGGTCGGTGCCCGGGATCTTGACCTCCTTGCCCTCGGCGTCGATCAGCTTGACCTGCGGACGCACCACCTTGGTGGCCCCGCGGCGCTTCGGGTCGATGACCACCAGCGTCGAAAGACCGGTCACCTCATCGACCTGCTTGGCCACCGTCAAGCCTTCTTCGACGTTCTCGAACTTCACCACGCCGGCGAACTCAGTGATGATCGGGCGCGTCAGCGGATCCCAGTTGGCCAGAATGGTTCCGGCGGTGACGCGTTGGTCGGCCTTCACCGCCAACACCGCCCCGTAAGGCACCTTATGGCGCTCGCGCTCACGACCGTTGTCGTCGTGGATGATGATCTCGCCAGAGCGCGCAATCACCACCTGCTCGCCCTTGGCGTTGGTGACGTAGCGCATCGTGCTGTTGAAGCCGACCACGCCGTTGGACTTGGCCTCGACGCTGGAGGCCACCGCCGCGCGCGAGGCCGCGCCGCCGATGTGGAAGGTGCGCATCGTCAGCTGGGTGCCCGGCTCGCCGATCGACTGCGCGGCGATCACGCCGATCGCCTCGCCGACGTTGACCAGCCCGCCGCGGCCCAGGTCGCGCCCGTAGCACTTGGCGCACACGCCGTAGCGCGTCTCGCAGGTCAGCACGGTGCGCACGCGCACCTCGTCGATGCCGGCTTGCTCGATGCGCTCGACCGCGTCTTCGTCGAGCAACTCGCCGGCGCGCACCAGAACCTGCTGCGTCTCGGGATCGACGATGTCCTCTGCCGCGGTGCGACCCAGGATGCGCTCGCGCAGGCTTTCGATAACCTCGCCGCCTTCGACGATGGCGCGCATCAGCGTGCCGTTGCTGGTGCCGCAATCTTCTTCGGTCACCACCAAATCCTGCGTCACATCGACCAGGCGGCGCGTCAGGTAGCCGGAGTTGGCGGTCTTCAGCGCCGTATCCGCCAGACCCTTGCGCGCGCCGTGCGTCGAAATGAAGTATTGCAGGACGTTCAAGCCCTCGCGGAAGTTGGCGGTGATCGGCGTCTCGATGATCGAGCCGTCGGGCTTGGCCATCAGGCCGCGCATGCCGGCCAGCTGACGGATCTGGGCGGCGGAGCCGCGCGCGCCGGAGTCGGCCATCATGTAAATCGAGTTGAACGACTCCTGCTCGACCTCGTTGCCATCGCGGTCGATGACCTTCTCCTTCTTCAGGTGCTCCATCATCACCTTGGAAATCTCGTCACCGGCCTTGCCCCAGATGTCCACCACCTTGTTGTAGCGCTCGCCGGCCGTCACCAGACCCGAAGCGTATTGCTGCGCAATTTCCTTGACCTCGGCTTCGGCGCGTTCGATGATGGATTGCTTCTCGGCCGGCACCAGCATGTCGTCGATGCAGATCGAAATGCCCGCCTGCGTGGCCAGGCGGAAACCGTTTTGCATCAGCTGGTCGGCAAAGACCACCGTCTCCTTCAGGCCGCACTTGCGGAACGAGGCGTTGATGAGCTTAGAAATTTCCTTTTTCTTCAGCGGCTTGTCGATCAGCTCAAACGGCAGGCCCTTGGGCAGGATGCGCGACAGCAGCGCGCGCCCGACGGTGGTGTCGCGCAGCTTGGTCACCGGTTCCAGCTCGCCGGTCTCTTTGTTCTTCAGCCACTCGGTCAGGCGCACGCTGATGCGGCTGGTCAGCTCCACCGCGCCAGCGGCCAGCGCCCGCTCGACCTCGTCCACGTCGGCGAACACCATGCCTTCGCCCTTGCCGTTGATGCGCTCGCGCGTGGCGTAGTACAGGCCCAGCACCACGTCCTGCGACGGCACGATGGAGGGCTCGCCGTTGGCAGGGAAGAGCACGTTGTTCGACGACAGCATCAGCACGCGCGCTTCCATCTGCGCCTCGATCGACAGCGGCACGTGCACGGCCATCTGGTCGCCGTCGAAGTCGGCGTTGAACGCCGCGCACACCAGCGGGTGCAGCTGGATCGCCTTGCCCTCGATCAGCACCGGCTCGAACGCCTGGATGCCCAGACGGTGCAGCGTCGGCGCGCGGTTGAGCAGCACCGGGTGCTCTTTGATGACATCCTCCAGGATGTCCCACACCACCGGCGTGCCGGCCTCGACCTCCTTCTTGGCCGCCTTGATCGTCGTGGCAATCCCCATCTGCTCCAGCCGCGCGAAGATGAACGGCTTGAACAATTCAAGGGCCATCAGCTTGGGCAGGCCGCACTGGTGCAATTTCAGCGTCGGGCCGACCACGATCACCGAGCGGCCCGAGTAGTCCACGCGCTTGCCCAGCAGGTTCTGGCGGAAGCGGCCGCTCTTGCCCTTGATCATGTCCGCCAGCGACTTCAGCGCCCGCTTGTTGGCGCCGGTCATCGCCTTGCCGCGGCGGCCGTTGTCGAGCAGGCTGTCCACGGCCTCCTGCAGCATGCGCTTTTCGTTGCGCGTGATGATCTCGGGGGCTTTCAGCTCCAGCAGGCGCTTCAAGCGGTTGTTACGGTTGATGACGCGGCGATACAGGTCGTTGAGGTCCGAGGTGGCAAAGCGCCCGCCGTCCAGCGGCACCAGCGGGCGCAGGTCCGGCGGCAGAACCGGCAGCACCTCCAGGATCATCCACTCCGGCTTGATGCCGGACTTCTTGAACGCCTCCAGCACCTTCAGCCGCTTGGCGTTCTTCTTGACCTTCATTTCCGAGCCGGTCAGGTCGTTGCGCAGCTTTTCGATCTCCAAGTCGAGATCGATGTTTTGCAGCAGCTCCTTGATGCCTTCGGCGCCCATCTTGGCGACGAACTCATCGCCATATTCGCGCCGCTTGGCGTCGTAGTCGTCCTCGGACATGATGGCGCCCTTCTTCAGCGGCGTCATGCCCGGGTCGATGACCACATACGCCTCAAAGTAGAGCACGCGCTCGATGTCGCGCAGCGTCATGTCCAGCACCAGGCCCAGGCGGCTCGGCAGCGACTTCAGGAACCATATGTGCGCGCACGGCGCGGCCAGCTCGATATGGCCCATGCGCTCGCGGCGCACCTTGGCTTGGGTCACCTCCACGCCGCATTTTTCGCAGATCACGCCGCGGTGCTTGAGCCGCTTGTATTTGCCGCACAGGCACTCGTAGTCCTTGATCGGGCCGAAGATCTTGGCGCAGAACAGGCCGTCGCGCTCCGGCTTGAAGGTGCGGTAGTTGATCGTCTCGGGCTTCTTGACTTCGCCGAACGACCACGAGCGGATCTTCTCCGGCGAAGCCAGACCGATCTTGATGGCGTCGAAGTGCTCGTCGGGCGTGAACTGCTTGAACAGGTCGAGCAGGGATCTCATGGCTTGCGTTCCTCGTGGACGGGATCAGTTGCGCTCCAGCTCGATGTCGATGCCGAGCGAGCGGATTTCCTTGACCAGCACGTTGAACGATTCGGGCATGCCCGCATCGATCGAGTGCTCGCCCTTGACGATGTTTTCATACACCTTGGTGCGGCCTTGCACGTCGTCGGACTTGACCGTGAGCATCTCTTGCAGCACGTAGGAGGCGCCGTAGGCTTCCAGCGCCCAGACCTCCATCTCGCCGAAGCGCTGGCCGCCGAACTGCGCCTTGCCGCCCAGCGGCTGCTGCGTAACCAGCGAGTAGGGGCCGGTGGAGCGCGCGTGCATCTTGTCGTCCACCAGGTGGTGCAGCTTCAAGTAATGCATGTAGCCGATGGTGGTCTTGCGCTCCAGTGGATCGCCGGTGCGACCGTCGTAGAGCTGCGCCTGCATGCGGCTTTCGGTCAGGCCCTTGGCCTTGGCGATCTCGTCCGGGTAGGCCAGCCGCAGCATCGCGCGGATCTGCTCTTCGCTGGCGCCATCGAACACCGGCGAGGCAAACGGCACGCCCTTGGTGAGCTCCTGCGCCATCGCGATGATCTCGTCGTCCGACAGGTCGTCGAGGTTTTCCTTGCGACCGGTGGAGTTGTAGATCGTGTCGAGAAACTTGCGCACCTCGGCCACGTCGGCCTGGCGCTGCAGCATCTCGGCGATGCGCTCGCCCAGCCCTTTGGCGGCCCAGCCCAGGTGCACCTCCAGCACCTGCCCGATGTTCATGCGCGAGGGCACCCCCAGCGGGTTGAGCACGATGTCGATCGGCGTGCCGTCGGCCATGTAGGGCATGTCCTCCACCGGCACGATCTTGGAGACCACGCCCTTATTGCCGTGGCGGCCGGCCATCTTGTCGCCGGGCTGCAGGCGGCGCTTGACGGCCAGGTACACCTTGACCATCTTCAGCACGCCCGGCGGCAGCTCGTCGCCCTGCGTCAGCTTCTTGCGCTTTTCCTCGAACGCCTGGTCGAACTTGTGGCGCGTGGCCTCCAGCGCGTTCTTGATCGACTCCATCTGCGCGGCCACGTCGTCGTCGGCCACGCGGATGTCGAACCAGTGGTGCTTGTCCACTTCGGCCAGGTATTCTTTGGTCAGCACCGTGCCCTTGGCCAGCTTCTTCGGCCCGCCGTTGGCGGTCTTGCCGATCAGCAGCTTCTCCAGCCGGTCAAAGGCGTCGGCCTCGACGATGCGCAGCTGGTCGTTCAAGTCCAGGCGGAAGCGCTTGAGCTCGTCGTCGATGATCTGCTGCGCCCGCTTGTCGCGCTGGATGCCCTCGCGGGTGAAGACCTGCACGTCGATCACCGTGCCCTGGCTGCCCTGCTCCACGCGCAGCGAGGTGTCCTTCACGTCGGAAGCCTTCTCGCCGAAAATCGCGCGCAGCAGCTTTTCCTCCGGCGTCAGCGTCGTCTCGCCCTTGGGCGTGACCTTGCCGACCAGCACGTCGCCGGGCTGCACCTCGGCGCCGACGTAGATGATGCCGGACTCATCCAGCCGGTTGAGCTGCTGCTCCGACAGGTTCGGGATGTCGCGCGTGATCTCCTCCGGCCCGAGCTTGGTGTCGCGCGCCATCACCACCAGCTCCTCGATGTGGATGCTGGTGTAGCGCTCCTCGGCCACCACCTTTTCGGAGATCAGGATCGAGTCCTCGAAGTTGTAGCCGTTCCACGGCATGAAGGCGATCAGCATGTTCTGGCCGATCGCGATCTCGCCGAGGTCGGTGGAGGCGCCGTCGGCGATCACCGCGCCCTTGTGGATACGCTCGCCCTTCTTGACGATCGGGCGCTGGTGGATGTTGGTGTTCTGGTTGGAGCGCTGGTATTTGATCAGGTTGTAGATGTCCACGCCCACTTCGCCGGCCACCGCCTCGTCGTCGTTGACGCGAATCACGATGCGGTTGGCATCGACGTAATCCACCACGCCGCCGCGCTTGGCCACCACCACGGTGCCGGAGTCGATGGCCGCCACGCGCTCGATGCCGGTGCCGACCAGCGGCTTTTCGGGCCGCAGCACCGGCACCGCCTGGCGCGACATGTTGGCGCCCATCAGCGCGCGGTTGGCGTCGTTGTGCTCCAGGAACGGCACCAGCGACGCCGCCACCGACACGATCTGCGCCGGCGACACGTCCATCAGCTGCACGCGGTCCGGCGTCGTCAGCACCGACTCGCCCTTTTCGCGCGCCGACACCAGCTCGCCGACCAGCCGGCCTTGCTCGTCCAGCTCGGCGTTGGCTTGCGCGATGATGTATTTGCCCTCTTCAATGGCCGACAGGTAAACGATCTCATCGGTCACCCGGCCATCGACCACCTTGCGATACGGCGTCTCGATAAAACCGTATTCATTGAGGCGCGCATACAGCGCCAGCGAGTTGATGAGGCCGATGTTGGGGCCTTCCGGCGTCTCGATCGGGCAGACGCGCCCGTAGTGCGTCGGGTGCACGTCGCGCACCTCGAAGCCGGCGCGCTCGCGCGTCAAGCCGCCGGGCCCCAGCGCCGAGACGCGGCGCTTGTGCGTGATCTCGGCCAGCGGGTTGGTCTGGTCCATGAACTGGCTGAGCTGGCTGGCGCCGAAGAACTCCTTGAGCGCCGCGGAGATCGGCTTGGAGTTGATCAGGTCGTGCGGCATCAGCGGCTCTTGCTCGGCCTGGCCGAGCCGCTCCTTGACCGCCTTTTCGATGCGCGCCAGGCCGGTGCGGAACTGGTTCTCGGCCAGCTCGCCGACGCAGCGCACGCGCCGGTTGCCCAGATGGTCGATGTCGTCCACCTCGCCTTTGCCGTTGCGCAGATCCACCAGGATCTTGACCACCGCCAGGATGTCCTCGTGGGTCAGCACCATCGGGCCTTCGGGCGTGTCGCGGCCGACGCGGGCGTTGAACTTCATGCGCCCCACGCGCGACAGGTCGTAGGTCTCCGGGTTGAAGAACAGGCGGTGGAACAGCGCCTGCACGGCGTCCTCGGTCGGCGGCTCGCCGGGGCGCATCATGCGGTAGATCGCCACGCGGGCGGCAAACTCATCGGCCGTCTCGTCGATGCGCAGCGTCTGGCTGATGTAGGGACCTTGGTCAAGCTCGTTGGTGTAGATGCACGGCAGCTCCTGGATGCCAGCGGCGCGCAGCTTTTTCAGCAGCGTCTCGGTCAGCTCGTCGTTGGCGCGCGCGATGATTTCGCCGCTGTCCGGATCGACGATGTTTTTGGCCACCACGCGGCCGATCAGGTAGTCCTCGGGCACGCTGATGTGGGTGGTGCCGGACTGCTCCAGCTCGCGCACGTGGCGCGCGGTGATGCGCTTGTCCTTGGCCACCACCACCTTGCCATTCTTGTCGGTGATGTCAAAGCGCGCCACCTCGCCCTTCAAGCGCTCCGGCACGAAGGCCATCAGCGCGCCGCTGTCCAAGAGACGGAAGTGGTCGTTGACGTAGAAGTGGGCCAGGATCGCCTCGGGCGTCAGGCCAATGGCCTTCAGCAGGATCGTCACCGGCATCTTACGGCGCCGGTCAACGCGGAAGTAGAGCAGATCCTTCGGGTCGAACTCGAAGTCCAGCCACGAGCCGCGGTACGGGATGATGCGCGCCGAAAACAGCAGCTTGCCGCTGGAGTGCGTCTTGCCCTTGTCGTGCTCGAAGAACACACCCGGCGAGCGGTGCAGCTGACTGACGATGACGCGCTCGGTGCCGTTGATGATGAAAGAGCCCTTATCGGTCATCAGGGGCACTTCGCCCATATAGACCTCTTGCTCTTTGACTTCCTTGACCACTTTGGACTGCGGCGTGGAGGCTTCGCGGTCGTAGATGATCAGCTGCACGCGCGCGCGCACCGGCGCGGCGTAGGTCAAGCCGCGAATCTGGCACTCGCGCACATCGAACACCGGCTTGCCGAGCGTGTATTCGACAAACTTCATCTCGACAAAGCCGTTGTGCGACACGATCGGGAAGGTCGATTCAAACGCCGCCTGCAGCCCAACCGGCTTGCGCTGCCGCGGCGGCACATCCGCCTGCAAAAACGCCGTGTAGGCGTCTTTTTGCATCTGCAGCAGGTAGGGGATCGGCAACACGCTGTCGCGGCTGCCAAAGCTTTTGCGGATGCGCTTGCGCTCGGTGTAGGAATACTGGGCCATGAGAACTCCGTCTCGCGTGGGATAGCTGCGGCGACTGGCGGTCGGCTGCGCTTGCGCGCGCCGCCGCGGCATGGCTTGGCGACCGGCCCCCACCGGTCTGTCGGCTGACGGCCCGCGCCTGGCACACGGACCCGAACCAAGGCGCCTTCTGCAGTCGATCCAGAAGGCACGTGCAAGGGTCGGCGTCCGACCCTTGCAGCTGCGCTCTGGAATCGCGCCAAGCGCAACAGGCCGGCAACGATACCGGCCTTGCTTGGCGAGCGCTTCATCGCGCCGCCTTGGGAACGGCGCGACGAGCAGACGCCCAGGCTTACTTGAGCTCGGCCTTGGCGCCGGCTTCTTCCAGTTTCTTCTTGGCCGCTTCGGCGTCGGCTTTCGGCATGCCCTCCTTGACGGTCTTCGGCGCGCCATCGACCAGATCCTTGGCCTCTTTCAGACCCAGACCGGTGATTTCGCGCACGGCCTTGATGACGGCGACCTTGTTGGAGCCGGCGTCCTTCAGGATCACATCGAACTCGGTCTTCTCCTCGGCAGCCGGGGCCGCCGCGCCGGCGGCGGCAACCGGAGCGGCCATGGCGGCGGCGGAGACACCGAACTTCTCCTCGATCGCCTTGACCAGATCGTTGAGCTCCATCACCGTCATGGTGTCCAGAGCGGCCAGGAAGTCGTCTTTGTTGAATGCCATGATGTCAGTTCCAGAAAAACGGGAAAACGTAAAGGGTTGAACGCGGTTGAACGGGGGCTGCGCCGATCAGGCCGGCTGGGCCTCGGCGGCGGGCTGGCCGCCTTTTTGCTCGGCCAGCGCCGCCAGCACGCGCGCCAGGCGCGCCACCGGCGATTGCAGCAAGCCCAGCAACTGCGACAGCAGCACCTCTTTCGACGGAATGCTCGCCAGCGCCTTGACGCCGTTGACGTCCAGCGCCTTGCCGGCATAGACGCCGCCGCGCAAGACCATCTTTTCGTTGGTCTTGGCGAATTCGACCACCACCTTGGCGGCGGCCACGGCATCTTCCGAAAAGGCATACAGCAGAGGCCCGCTCATCTGCTCGGCGGCGACCTCAAACGGCGTGCCGGCCACCGCTCGGCGCGCCAGCGTGTTTTTCAACACACTGACCGACACGCCGGCTTTGCGGGCCTCCACGCGCAGCTTGGTCAGGTCGGCCACCGTGATGCCACGGTACTCGGCCAGCACCAGCGTCTGCGCCTTGGCGGCGAGCGCCGCCACCTCGTCGATGACGGCCTGTTTCTCACTGCGGTTCAGACTCAAGGTTGGCTCCTTTCACACACCCCCTTGCGGCAGGCATGCACCTCAAGGCAGCGATCGACCGTCTTTCCGGAAACCGTGCACCGGCTTGCGCCGGCGCTGGACTCCTTCTGGCGGGATCGCCATCTACGCGGGCCGCCGTCTTGCGACGGCATTTAAGCGAGCTTGGGTTGCCGCCCGCACCTGCGGTCTTGGATGGCTCTGCGCGCCGCCACGCAGCTGCGCAGACCCACCATCGCCTGCGTTGCACGCAACTGCAAGATCAGCCACGCGCAGCGCAGGCGAATCCATGGCCGTCAACCCGCCACAATCGTTTGCGGATCGACGCGCACCCCGACGCCCATCGTCGAAGACACTGCAACCTTGCGCAAGTATTGGCCCTTGGACGATTGGGGCTTGGCTTTGTTGAGCGCCTCAATCAGCGCCACCAGATTGCCTTGCAGCTTGTCCACTTCGAACGAACGGCGACCGATCGTCGTGTGCACGATGCCGGCCTTATCCACACGGAACTGCACCTGGCCAGCCTTGGCGTTGCGCACCGCGGCGGCCACATCCGGCGTCACCGTGCCGACCTTGGGGTTCGGCATCAAGCCGCGCGGACCCAGAATTTGACCCAGCTGGCCGACCACGCGCATCGCATCCGGCGCGGCAATCACAACGTCGAAGTCGATGTTGCCGGCCTTGACCTGCGCCGCCAGATCCTCAAAGCCCACGATGTCGGCGCCGGCGGCTTTGGCTTCTTCCGCCTTGGCGCCCTGCGCAAACACCGCCACGCGCTTGGTTTTGCCGGTGCCGTGCGGCAGCACCACGGCGCCGCGCACCACTTGGTCCGATTTGCGCGGATCCACGCCCAGCTGCACCGCCACGTCAATGGATTCGTCAAATTTGGCCGTGGCGCATTCTTTGACGATCGCCAGCGCCTCCGGCAGCGGATACAGCTTGGCGGGATCGACCTTGCCTTGCAGCGCTTTTTGCTTCTTGGTCAGCTTGGCCATCTCACAGCCCCTCCACGATCACGCCCATCGAACGCGCCGAACCGGCGATCGTGCGCACCGCCGCATCGAGGTCAGCCGCGGTCATGTCCTTCATCTTGGTTTTGGCGATTTCTTCGAGCTGGGCGCGCGTGATCTTGCCGACCTTTTGCGCGTGCGGCTTGGACGAACCTTTATCCAGCTTGAGCGCCTTCTTGATCAGCGTGGTGGCCGGCGGCGTCTTGATGACGAAAGTAAAGCTCTTATCCGCATAGGCGGTGATGACCACCGGCAGCGGCAGGCCCGGCTCCATACCCTGGGTCTGGGCGTTGAACGCCTTGCAGAACTCCATGATGTTGAGCCCGCGCTGACCCAGCGCCGGACCAATCGGAGGAGAAGGGTTGGCCTTACCGGCTGGCACCTGCAGCTTGATAAAGCCGACGATTTTCTTGGCCATGGTGAGACAACTCCTGCGAGTTCCATCGGCAGCCGCTTACACGGCGCGCCTCCTCGCGCTGTGGCCGGTATTCATCAACGATGGCCTGCCCTAAGGCAAACCTCTTGCCGCTGCCCGGCCGTTGCAGCCGCAAGTCTTTGTTGCCGCGCGCTATAACGCGGAAAGCTTTCTATTCTAACTGGAGCGGCAACGACCCGCAAGCTGTGGAAGGGATCAGGTTTTTTCGACTTGGTTGAACTCGAGCTCCACCGGGGTGGCGCGCCCGAAAATCGTCACCGACACGCGCAGCTTGCTCTTGTCGTAGTTGACCTCTTCCACCGTGCCATTGAAGTCGGCAAACGGCCCTTCCTTGACGCGTACCAACTCGCCGACTTCGAACTCGACCTTGTGGCGCGGGCGATCGGCCCCCTGCTGCATCTGGCCGATGATTTTTTGCACTTCCTCTTCGGAGATCGGGGTCGGGCGGTTACGGGCGCCGCCCACGAAACCGGTCACCTTGCTGGTGTTTTTGACCAAGTGCCAGGTTTCGTCGTCCATCACCATTTCCACCAGCACGTAGCCAGGGAAGAACTTGCGCTCGGTGGTGCGCTTGACGCCGTTTTTGATTTCCACGACCTCTTCGGTCGGCACCAGAATGCGGCCAAACTTGTGCTGCATGCCGGCGCGCTGCACGCGCTCGCGGATGTTGCGCTCCGCCGCCTTTTCCATGCCGGAGTAGGCATGCACCACATACCAGCGCATGCCTTCGGCGGGCGTGGCGCTCATGGCCGACGGGGCCTGCGTGGTTTCCGCCATTGTCATCTCCACCCAAGAATCAGACCGTAAAGCACCCACTCGAGCAGCTTGTCGGTCAACCACAAAAAAATCGCCATGACGACGACAAACGCGAACACATAGCCGGTCACCTGGGCCGCCTCTTTGCGGGTGGGCCAGACCACCTTGCGCACCTCTTTGACTGCATCGCGCGCAAAGGCCACCAGGCGCTGCCCGGGCGTAGCCGTCAGCCCCACCGCCACCCCCAGCGCCAGCGCCGCCAGCAGCGCCGCCCAGCGCATCCACCCCGCCTGGGCGTGCAACAAGTAGTAAGCCACAAACCCAAGCGCCACCAGCACCACCGCGCCCGCCAATTTGGCTTTGTCAGCCGCGGGGCGGACGGTTTCAATCTCCGTCGAGGCCATCGTCCTCTCGATTGCTTAAAGTCTTCGCACCAGAAAGATCAAGCCCGCAGCGATCCTGCTTTGAGGATCCGGTCGGGCTTGGATAGCGTGGCCGGCTGGCGCGCTTACCGGCTGGCAGGGGCAGAGGGAATCGAACCCCCAACCTTCGGTTTTGGAGACCGACGCTCTGCCAATTGAGCTATGCCCCTACGCTGAACGATTGCAGAAGCGGATTGTAGCGGCGCAGCCGCCAAAGCGCGCGCCTCACTCGATGATCTTGGTGACGACGCCGGCGCCCACGGTGCGACCGCCTTCGCGGATGGCAAAGCGCAAGCCTTCCTCCATCGCAATCGGCGCAATCAGCTTGACCGTCAGCGTCACGTTGTCGCCCGGCATCACCATCTCTTTGTCCTTGGGCAGCT
>NZ_VJNB01000033.1 GCF_007556595.1 Tepidimonas alkaliphilus | reverse complement strand
ATCTGCCGCCGATCCCGAAGAGCCACCCGATGAGCACACCGGCGCAGGTGGTGCAGCGCATCGTGGAGCTGGCGCTGGCGCACCCGTCGTACGGGTGCAACCGGCTGCAGGCGCTGCTGCTGGCCGAAGGCAGGCGGCTGTCGGCGGTGACGATCCAGAAGATCCTGCAGGATCACGCACTGGGCAGCCGTCACGAGCGCTGGCTGGCGCTGCAGCAGCGCAGTGCGCAGCAGGCGCTGGAGCTGTCGGCCGAGCAGATCGCCTTCATCGAGCGGCACAACCCCTGCTTTCGCGAGCGGCACGTGGAGTCGAGCCGCCCGGGCGAGCTGCTCAGCCAGGACACCTTCTTCGTGGGCAGCTTCAAGAGCGTGGGCAAGGTCTACATGCACTCGGTGGTGGACACCTACGGCAGCTACGGCTTTGGCCTGCTGCACATCTCCAAGCAGCCCGAGGCGGCGGTGGCCGTGCTGCACAACGACGTGCTGCCCTTTTACCGGCTAGCACGGGCTGCAGGTGGGCGCCATCCTGACCGACAACGGCCGCGAGTTCTGCGGCACGCCGCACCACCCCTACGAGCTGTACCTGCAGCTCAACGACATCGAGCATCGCCGCACCCAGGTGCGCCGGCCACAAACCAACGGGTTCGTGGAGCGCTTGCACCGCAGCGTGCCCGATGAGTTCTTCCGTGTCGCGCTGCGCCAGAAGGTCT
>NZ_VJNB01000032.1 GCF_007556595.1 Tepidimonas alkaliphilus | reverse complement strand
CCAGTCTTCCATCAGGGCGCGGCGCAGCTCGAGCTGATCGGTGCGCTCATAGGCCGCCTCGGTCTTGTCAGGGTTGACGTGGGCCAGGGCGTTTTCCACCACGCGCGCCGGGTAGCGGCCCTCTTCGCTGGCCCAGGTCTTGAACGCCGCGCGCATGCCGTGCACGGTCACACCGGGGACGAGTTCGTGCAACAGCTTGGACACGCTCACGTCCGACAGCGCCTTGCCCGTCGTCGGGGAGGGAAAAATCACGTCGCTGTGGGCCTGCCGCAGCGCTGCGGCTTGCTCGAGCACCTCCAGCGCCGCCTGCGACAACGGCACACGGTGGGGGCGACCGGCTTTCATGCGCTCACCCGGCACCGTCCAGATGCGCGCCTGCAGATCCAGCTCGCCCCAGGTCGCCCCGCGCGCTTCACTGGAGCGGCAGGCAGTCAGGATGATGAATTGCAGGCACAGCGCCGCGCTGCTTGAGCGCGGGCGCAGCGCGGCCATCAGCTCGGGCAGCTTGCGGTAGTCCAGTGCCGCAAAGTGCTCCTGTTTCTTGAGCTTTTCCGGCTTGGGCAGCAGCTTGTCGAGTCGCCCTTTCCAGCGCGCCGGGTTGGACTCTTCGCGCCAGCCGTGCACGGCGCAGTAGTCCAGCACCGCCTCCAGGCGCTGGCGCACGCGGGTGGCGGTTTCGGTCTTGGTGGTCCAGATGGGCTTGAGGATCGCC
>NZ_VJNB01000031.1 GCF_007556595.1 Tepidimonas alkaliphilus | reverse complement strand
CGACGCGCCGTGCTCAAAGCTGGCAGCGCGCTGGCGACGCTGGTGTCGCTGGGGGTGATCACGGCCGAGCAGGCGCTGGCCTCGCCGCGTGCGGCGTTTGAGGCCAAGAGCCTGGCCGATGCGCTCAAGGCGGTGGGCGGGCAGCCGGCCACCAGTGATCAGGTGCAGATTGTCTCGCCGGACATTGCCGAAAACGGGGCGGTGGTGCCGGTGGGGGCGGTCAGCAAGATTCCCAACACCAGCGAGATTTATCTGTTGGTGGAGAAGAACCCGCAGCCGCTGGCGGCGGTGTTCATGATTCCGGCGGGCACTGAGCCGGAGGTGCAGACGCGGCTGAAGATGGGCCAGAGCACCAACGTGGTGGCGGTGGTCAAGGCCGATGGCAAGCTGTATTCGGCGGTGAAGGAAACGAAGGTGACGCTGGGCGGCTGCGGCGGCTGATGGCGCAACGGGACCCAGGCAGAAGGCAGGCAGACGAAGGAGAGCGAAGATGGCAGATCCGATGCGCATCCGGGCCAACGAGGCTGGCGGGGTGACGACGGTGCGGGTGCTGATGAGTCACCCGATGGAGCCGGGGACGCGGCGCGATGCGTCGGGCAACCTGGTGCCGGCGCACTACATCACGGATGTGGTGGCCACGCACAACGGGCGCGAGGTGCTCAAGGCGGCCTGGAGCGGGGCGGTGTCGCAGAACCCGTTTTTGAGCTTTAAGTTCAAGGGCGCCAACAAGGGCGACAAGGTGGTGGTCAAGTGGACCGACAACAAGGGCGAGTCCCGCACCGACGAGGCCACCAT
>NZ_VJNB01000030.1 GCF_007556595.1 Tepidimonas alkaliphilus | reverse complement strand
CCGCGTGCAGCCGGTCGCCCTGCTCGCCCTTGAGATGACAGCGGTCCATGCGGTGATCCGCCTTGAGATGCCCGATGAGCGGCTCGATGGCTTGGCGGCGTTTGAGCAGCTTGCGTTCCTGCCGGGTAAGGCGCTTGATCTTGCCGCGGTGCACCAGGCGCACATCAGGCACGTCGGCCTGCACGCCGCGGTAGCCCAAGTCGGCATAGGCTGTGGAGGGCTTGACGCCCGTGTCCTGCATCAGGATCGTGGCCTGCTCCAGCTGCGCCTGCAGCGTATGCCCGTCGTAGGGATTGCCATGGAAAGCCCGCGCACCCACGATCAGGCCGTGCTTCAAGGTGCTGGCGATGCCGACCTTGACGCCGAACTCATAGGGCTGGCGGGCCTTGCCCTTGTTGATGCACTCCACTTGCGGCGCGTGCCAGGCGTAGAGCTTGGGCGTGCCCTCGGCGGTCTTGCGCTGGGCGGTCTGCGCCACCAGACGCGCCGCCTTGCTGAGGGTATCGCCAAGAGCGCCCTGGATGGCCTGCCCCAGGCGGGCGGCCTTGCGCTCGATCTCGCGCTGTAGCCTGCCCACGATCGTGCGCTGGCGCCGGATGCTGCGGCGCATGCGTGCGAACTGCCGCGCGTGGGCGTAGCGTCCTGCCTTGCGGCTCAGGTCCTTGCCTTCCTTGGCCAAGCTCTGCTTCAAGGCGATGCCGGCTGCCTTGGCCGCTTGCACGAGCTTGGTGCGCGCGGTCTGGAGCAACCGGCTGTCGGCGGGGTGCGCTATGGCCTTTGGCTGCACGGTGGTGTCCACCACCACGCGCTTCAACTCCTGCGGCTTGATGAGGCCAAGCTCCACCGCCACGTTGATCGTCTGCGCCAGCAGCTCCTCCACCCCTTCCTCGCCCAGCAGCCGGCAAAACTTCACCAGCGTCGTGGCATCGCACGGCAGCCGGTCCTCGTAGTAGGCCATGCCCGAGAAGTACTGCCAGCGCGGCGACTCGCGCCAACGTTCTACCACCCCTTCATCGGACTCGTTGAA
>NZ_VJNB01000003.1 GCF_007556595.1 Tepidimonas alkaliphilus | reverse complement strand
CCAGCGCGCCGGGTTGGACTCTTCGCGCCAGCCGTGCACGGCGCAGTAGTCCAGCACCGCCTCCAGGCGCTGGCGCACGCGGGTGGCGGTTTCGGTCTTGGTGGTCCAGATGGGCTTGAGGATCGCCTCTCACTCCGCCAAAAATACCGTTTAAAGTCTTCATTTAACTAGAATTTTTCGGCAAACGCAAAACTCCTTATCACCCAAGCGATAACCTTGCGCGTTGGCTGAAGAGCATATTGGGCCCCTTTTGCAGGCTTGACCGGCATCTTGGCGGTCGCAATTGGGGCCGATCAAACTTCTCACCCCGAACCCGCCTCTAGCTCGCAGATCGGTGGGCATCGATGAATTTGCCTCCAACAGATCGACCAGCGGCAACGTTCGCGCTGTGCCATGCCAGCGCCTGACCGCGCCAATGCGCCGATCAGTGCAGGCAAAACAAAGGGGCAGGTCACTCAAGCGCCGACCACCCTGGATGCACGTGACCGCTTGCGGGCTGGCTGCTTGCCCTGTTGCAAACGCGCCGCAACGCCCTAACAGCCCCTTGTCAAGGGCGCGAAAGTTGGGTCAAGATCACGGCTATCAAGGGAGGAGCACGGAGTCAATAAGCAAGTACAACACCCCGGATCCTCCTTGCACCAGCGTCTTCAGCGAAGGCGATGCCAATTCGCGGATGTTTTCACACAACGAGCCTACGCCAAAAACAACAATGCCAAGAGCAAAGCGAGCATGGGGAAAATGGCGCGACGCTCAACAATGGCTATCTTTGGCAGAGCATTGTCTTGATGTCGCGCACGTCTTTCACGCGCTGGCTGTGCAGCCCTCTTGGCAAAAGCGCTTGCAAGCTGCCTGTGGTCATAAGTTAACCGATAGCTGCCTTGAGCGCTTGGCGGTCGTGGCATTTTTGCACGACTTCGGCAAAGCCAATGGCGGCTTTCAAGCCAAAGCCGACCCAACTGCCCGCGACACCGCCGGACATGTCATGGAGGCCGCGGCATGGCTGACCGCATGCCAGCGTCTTTGGCCGCCCGCCTGGTCACGCTTGATGACCGAAATCGCAACCTGGTTCCGAGATGAGACGCAGGCGCTGCAAATGCTTTTGGCCAGCATCTCACACCATGGACGTCCGGTTTCCGAGCAGAATATTGAAAGCTTTTTGAACGGCAGCGCGGGAAGTCAATCGGATAAACTTTGGCAACCGAGCGGCGCTTACAATCCATTGGCCGCATTGGATGAGTTGACCCAAACCGCTTGCGAAGCCTTTCCGAGGGCGTTCCAGAACGATGCGCCCGCCATCAACGCTACGCCGGCGCTGCAGCAGCGCTTTGCAGGACTGGTGATGCTGGCCGACTGGGTTGCGTCGGACATTCAGTTTTTCCCTTACCCAACGCCAGCCGGCTGCTCGCGCCAGGCATTCAGTTTTCGGGCGGCGCGGCATGCCCTGCAAGCGACGGGTCTCATCCCGCCGCAACCACGCACCCCCTCATCCTTTGCCGAAATCTTTGGCTTCAATCCCACGGCCCTTCAGAGCGCGTTGGCTACTGAGATAGCGCCTGGTGAAGACAGCCGATTGCTGCTGGTCGAATCCGATACGGGGTCGGGCAAGACGGAGGCAGCGCTGGCCTGGTTTTTTCGGCTTTATGCCGAGGGTTGGGTCGATGGTCTTTATTTCGCCCTGCCCACGCGTGTGGCGGCGCGCGAGCTTTACAGCCGAGTTCATCGTGCCATCGAAGCCGCTTTTGAGCCCGACCAACGTCCCCGTCCCGTGTTGCTTGCGGTGCCGGGCTACGTGAAGGCAGACGGACACAGCGTGGCGCACTTGCTGACTGATCCCCAAGGCGCCCTGTGGGACGATCACCCGCAAGATCTTCGCCGTGAGCGTTTGTGGGCAGCAGAGCAGCCCAAGCGGTTTCTCGCCGCGCCGATTGCTGTCGGCACCATGGACCAAGCGCTGCTGTCGGCGCTGCAGGTCAAGCACAGTCTCTTGCGGTCTGTGTGCTTGGATCGGCACCTGCTTGTGGTCGATGAGGTGCACGCCTCCGACCCCTACATGCGCGAGGTGTTGCAGGCGTTGCTGCGGGGCCACGTCGCTCGCGGCGGCTGGGCGCTGCTGCTTTCCGCCACGTTGGGCGAAGCAGCGGCGGCGGCCTTTTTTGACCGACCCTTGGCGCCCTTGGTTGACGCGCAACAGCGCCCCTATCCTCTGTTGACCACCCGGACGCAGGCTCTCCCGATGCCGGCGTCCCGCCATCGCCGCATCCAGGTGGCATGCTCCCCCACGCTCCAAGACGACGCAGCGTTGATCCCCGACATCATCGGCGCCCTTGAACAGGGGGCGCGGGTGCTGGTGATTTGCAACACAGTCAAGCGCGCCAACGCGCTTTTTCGCAGCGTTGAAGCCATGTTGCAGCAAGAGCGGCCTGCACTGCTGGAGGCGCTGTTCAGCCTGGATGGGGTGCGCTGCCCCCACCACGGCCGCTTTGCACGCACAGACCGGGAACGACTCGATGCCGCAGTTACCGCCCGCCTCGGCAAAGGGTCGCCTGCGGGGCCGCTGTTGCTGATTGGCACACAGACCCTGGAGCAAAGCCTCGACATCGACGCCGACTGGCTCATCACTGATCTCGCGCCGATGGACGTCTTGATCCAGCGCTTTGGGCGCCTGCACCGTCACGCCAGGTCAAACCGCCCCGCGGCCTTAGCCGAACCGCGCGCGCTGGTGCGCGTACCGCCACGGGGTTTGGACGCGTATATCGCCCGAGATGGTTCGCTGCGTGCCCCTGCAGGGTTGGGAACCGTCTATGCGGACGGCCGGGTGCTGACGCTGACCTGGCAGTCGCTTGTCAGCGACCCGGAACTGGCGCTACCTCACCAGGCTAGATGCCGCATCGAAACCGCAACCCACCCCGAGAGCTTCGCGCGTTTGCCCGATCCGTGGCCGGCCCACGGCAGGACTATCGAGGGCAAGGAACTTTCGGACATCCGTCAAGCGCTGCGCTCGGTGCTGGAAGAAAAGTCCTTCGGCGAGCTGCACTACGCTGATACCGGCGAGCGCATCCTCACCCGTCTGGGCGAGCCTACCTTCGACATCCCATTGGCCGAGCCGATGCACTCACCCTTCGGCACGCTGATCGACCGTATCACCATCCCCGCGCATTGGATCGCCGATGCTTCCGCGCCCGACGCCATCGAGGCGACGGCCATGCCTGAAGGATTTCGCTTTTCCGTCGGTCAGACGGCCTTTCGTTACACCCGCTTGGGTTTGGAGCGAGACGATGCATGACCTGCTAACCGACCCCATGATCGGCGTGCGCACGATTGCAGGCCAGCAGCGCTTGAATCTCCCTGAACTGTTGGCTGCCTTGAGCGCAGGCAAAGTCGAGAGCTACACGGGCCTACGAGCCCATCAGGCCGACCCCTGGCATGTGTTTTTGGTGCAGCTGGCCGCCAGCATCCAGGCGCGCCACCCCACCGCATCCTTGCCTGCCGACGCAGCTTACTGGCGCGAAGGGCTTCTGGATCTCGCTGAGGGCATCCCCGAGGCTTGGCAGCTGGTGGTGGAGGACGTGACCAAGCCGGCGTTTCTGCAACACCCCTGGCGGAGCTGGGATGAGGAGGCCGCCGATTATGGCGTGAAGACCAGCCGCGGGCAGGCGGTGTTCGATCCCAAGGCGACCACCCCGGACGAACTCGACGTGCTGGTCACGTCCAAGAACCATGATGTCAAGATGGCGCGAGTGGGGGCGGGGCTTGCCGAAGCTTGGCTTTACGCCTTGGTCATGCTGCAAACCACGAGCGGCTTCCTTGGGCAAGGCAACTATGGCATTGTCCGTATGAATGGCGGCTTTGGCAGCCGCTCCATCGTCGCTTGGGCCGAAAGCCGCCAGCCTTCGGCGCGATTCGTTGCCGAAACCCAAGCGTTGGAGGTCTTGCGCGCTGAAACTTGCAAAAAGTTTCGTTACGCGCCTCGCGGGATGGTGCTGACGTGGTTGACACACTGGGATCGCGACAGCCACCAGTTCCATCTAACGGACGGGACAAAGCTAGAGCCCTGGTTCATCGAAGCCTGCCGTCCCCTGCGTTTGCGCCAGCTCAAGGATGGTCGCCTGATGGCCTTGGGTGCCGGCAGCAAGGCCCGGCAAATCGGCCCCAAAACGCTGGAAAATGGCGATGTTGGCGACCCTTGGACGCCGATCAACGTCGGCGACAAGAAAAAAGGCCAATCCGCGTTGACGCTATCCGCCGATGGTTTCACGCCGCAAAAATTGACGGCGCTGATTTTTGAGGATGGCTTTCAGCTCACGGCCTTGCAAAAGCCACGGCCCGGGGAACAGCCGGGCTGGCTCCTCGCCTCTTGTCTGGTGCGCGGACAAGGCACGACGGAAGGCTTCCATCGCGTCGAGATCCCCATTCCGCCCAAGGCCCGGCTGACGCTGCTGCACAAGCAAAAGCGAGAGACCCTGGCGCACCTCGCCCAAAGCCTGCTGGCCGATGCCAAAGACGTCAGCACGGCGCTGGGCGTAGCGCTGACCGTGCTGACCGAAGGCGGGCCGCAAGAGGCCGACTTCAAGCGCGTCGAGACCTGGATCGGCGCAGCCCGCCAGCAATTCTCCCAACAGTGGAACGCGCTCTATTTCCCCACGCTCTGGCGCGGCGCCGATGAAGATCACCAGAAGGTGCGCGCGGATTGGCAGCAGCAACTCGTCGATCGGGCCCAGGCCTTGCTGAACGAAGCCACGAGTCGCTTGCCGCTGCCGTCCAACCGCCGCTGGCGCGCCCTCACCCAAGCCCAGGGTGCTTTCGTTGGCATGCTCAGCAAGGCCAAGCTGCCTTGGCCTGTCCAAACCCGCGCTGACTCCAGCACCACCGAGGAGACCGCCGCATGAACACCACCGCACCGAATTCGATTCAGCCGTCGAATCTGTCTTCCATGGTGGGGCGCCTCGCTGCCATCATCGGCGCGCGGCACTACCCTGCCGGGGATCGTTCGGCGCTGCGCCGCTGGGCACCGGGCCAGCCCGTGCCGCTCGCCTTCTACCGTTTGTGGCTGCGCCATGTGGGCGCCGACCTGCCTGCGCAGTATCAGACCGAAGCCTGGATGCTCATCGCCTGGGCCATCGTCACTCTGGGCGAAAAAGCCCACGATCCCCAACGGCCTTGGGGCCAGGCGCTGGCCGAAGCCGGTTTTTCTGAAGGAAGGCTGGAGCGGCTGCTTTCCGCTCCGGCCGACGTGCGCGCCGATCTCTTCGTGCAGGCGGTGCGGTTTCTCGCCGCCAAGGACGAGCGTTTTGATCTTGTGGAGGCCGCTCTTTACTTGGTTACCGAAGATGAGGCCAAACGCGAGGGGCTTGCTCGGCGCATCGCACAGGCCTTTTACCGCCATTTGCCCGAAACCGCTTGACCTCAGAAAGGAGTGATCCATGTTTCTGCAAATCCACACCCTGACGAGCTACCCCGCAAGCCTCTTGAACCGCGACGATGCGGGATTGGCTAAACGCATTCCGTTTGGCAACGCCCTGCGGCTGCGCGTGTCCTCCCAATGCTTGAAACGCCATTGGCGCGAAGACCTCAGTCACCGACTCTCCCATATCCCCGATGGCCAGCGCACGCGCTCCTTTTTCACGCGCACGGTCTTGCCGCGCGCCGTGGAAGCCGGTGTGCCGCAGGCTGTCGCCAACCAGCTGATCGAACCCTTGGCAAAGGCGGTGATCGACGGCGGCGTCAAGGAAGGGGGGGACCTCAACCAGCCGGTGCTCTTCGGCCTGCGCGAGGCCGACTACTTCGTGCAACTGCTCAAGGACGCGAGCAGCCAACCCGACCCAGGCAAAGCGCTCACGGAGCGGCTCAAAACGAAAGACGAAAAAGACAACATTAAGGCCATGAGCAAGGCCGCCGCAGGACTGACCGCCGCACTCTTTGGCCGCATGGTCACCTCCGACCTGCTCGCCCGCGTCGATGCGCCGGTGCATGTGGCGCACGCCTTCACCGTGCATGCCGCCAACACCGAGATGGACTACTTCACCGTGGTGGACGATCTCAACCGTGACGACGAAACCGGCGCCGCCCATGCCAACCAGACCGAACTCGGCGCCGGGCTTTACTACGGCTATGTGGCGGTGGACGTGCCGCTGTTGGTCGGCAATCTCACGGGCGCCGACCCCAAAGACTGGCGCAACCAGGACCCCGCCACCGTCCGGCAGGTCTTGGAAGCCCTGATCGACAGCGTCGCCCGCCAAAGCCCGGGGGCGAAGAAGGGCAGCACCGCGCCCTACGCCTGGGCCGAAATGGTCTTCCTCGAAACAGGCCGCAGCCAGCCGAGGACGCTTGCCAACGCCTTCCTCGACGCGCTGCGGCTTGATGGCAAGGCAGACCCACGCCAAGCAGCGATCGACCGACTGGCTGCCCACCTCGAACAGCTTGACGCGATGTATGGCAGCTCCAACGGCTCCGATGACGAGCATGGTCGCTTCCTTTCCACGACGCTGGAGCCGACGCCGCCGCTGCCGCCCAAACAGCCGTTGCGCGATAGCATCCGCGCGGCGCTGGATCGCATCTTTGGACGCCGAGGCTGAGGGATGCGGCTCATGGATGTGCTGCTTTTGCGTTTTGATGCGCCCCTGATGAGCTTTGGCGCCGTGGTGGTGGATCAGCGCCACCCCCTCTGGCGCTTCCCCGGATCCGCGATGCTTGCCGGCCTCATCGGCAACGCCTTGGGCTGGGATCACCGCGACACCGAGCGGCTGCAGACCTTGCAAGACCGGCTGCGTTTTGCCGCTCGTTGGGATGCCGCGCCGGAGCTCCTGACCGATTACCAGACCGTGGATCTCGGGCAAGACTTCCTAATGGAGACGGGCTGGACCACCCGAGGCCGACGGGAAGATCGCAAGGGCGGCACAGCGGCCACCGGCACCCACATCCGCTACCGCGACCATTGGGCCAACGGCGTCGCCACCGTCGCCCTGGCGCTGGATGGCACGGGCGATCCCAGCCTCGGCAACGTCGAGCAAGCGCTGCGCTACCCCGCTCGGCCGCTGTTCATTGGGCGCAAGCCCTGTCTGCCCGCCGCGCCGATCCTGGTGGGCCGGCGGCAAGCAACAGGCGTCAAAGACGCGCTCGCCCGTGAGCCGCTCGCGAGCATTGGCCCACGGCGGCGGCCCCAGCGCGTCGAAGCCCTGTGGCCGCTGGATGAAGGCGCAGGGGTGCAAACCGAGGAACGCTACGACCAGCGCGACTGGGCCAATAACATCCATCGCGGCAGCCGGCGCTACGCGGTGGGCCTGCTGGAGGTGGCGACATGAGCGCGCTCCATCTTCTGCGCCTCCCGGTCGATCCGCCGCGCCTGCTGCGCTTTGCCTTCGAGCACGGTATCCGAGAGGAGGACGAAACCCTGGGCTATACCCTGCACGCCTGGTTTGCCGCCCTGTTTGGCGAACTTGCGCCCAAGCCGTTTCGCTATCTGGAGCGGCGCGGGGAGGTGCTGGCGTATGCCCGTAGGGATCATGTTGATCTGCTGGATCACGCTCAAGCCTTCGCTTCGCCCCAAGCCTGGCAAGCCCTAGACGCCGAAAGGGTAGCCAGCAAGCCCATGCCGCTAACCTGGCGTAGCGGCCAGCGCCTGCATCTGGAGGTGCTCGTCTGCCCTGTCTCCCGCAAGGACGACGAGGAAAAAGACGTGTATCTGCGCGCCCTCGACCGCCTAGGCGATTCGGCCCCTGCGCGCACTGAAGTCTATCGCCAGTGGTTTGCCGCCCAATGGGGTGGCGCCGTGCGTTTGGAATCAGTCGAACTTTTGGGTATGAGCGCTCGCAGCCAACTTTTGCGCCGCGACCGCCGCCATGGCAACCGGCTGCGCCATGTGGAGCGGCCCCAAGCCCTGTTCGGCGCCGAGGCCGTCGTGATCGACGGCGCAGCTTTTGCCGAGCGCTTGGCCCGCGGCATTGGCCGGCATCGCGCCTTCGGCTTTGGCATGGTGTTGCTGGCCCCGCCACGATGAGCCCGGCGCCTGGCCTTTTACACGGACGGCTGGGGCTAGCGGCTTCCCGCATCCCGCATGCCGACCGGCACGGCTTGCTCTGGCTGGAGTATGGCAAGCTATCCGTGGAGGACGGCACGCTGCGCTTCACCGCTGCCCAGAGCGAGACCCTGGACGCCGGGGAATACGCGATTCCCTACCAAGGCGTCTCGATGATCCTTCTCGGGCCTGGCACCAGCCTCACGCAAGACGTTTTGCGGCTGTGCGCAAGGCACGGAACGCTGATCGCCGCCGTAGGGGAAGGGGGCGTGAAAAGCTACACCGCTCCCCCGATGGGGCAAGGGCGCTCGGACGTCGCGCGGCGTCATGCCGAGCTCTGGGCCGACCCCAAGCGACGCCTCGACACGGCGCGCCGGCTCTACGCCTGGCGTTTTGGCCGCATCTTGCCGCACCGCGACATCGAGACCCTGCGCGGCATCGAAGGCGCCCGCATCAAAGAAAGCTACAAACTTGTGGCGCAGCGGTTTGGCATCGCCTGGGATGGCCGCCGTTACGATCGCGACAACCCAGGCG
This sequence comes from Tepidimonas alkaliphilus, assembly GCF_007556595.1. Classification (GTDB taxonomy): domain Bacteria; phylum Pseudomonadota; class Gammaproteobacteria; order Burkholderiales; family Burkholderiaceae_C; genus Tepidimonas; species Tepidimonas alkaliphila. The sequence goes on along the minus strand of NZ_VJNB01000003.1, from coordinate 249,740 downwards.
CCGCTGACCTACCCAACCAGGCCATCAACCATGCCGCCACCTTTGTTGAAGCTGCCGCCGATATCGCCGTGGCTGCCGTGGGGGCGCTACCGCCGCTGGGCTTCATCCATGAGGACTCCAGCAACGCCTTTACCTTGGACATCGCCGACTTGTGGCGGGTCGAGTTGACGCTGCCGTTGGCCTTTGGCGCCGTGCGCGCTGTGTTGGACAAACAAGCCGACAACATCGAACGGGAGGTGCGCAAGCGTGCGGCGGCGGCCTTTCGACGAGACAAGGTCATTCCAAAGATGATCGATCGCATCAAGGAACTTTTTGATGTCGATGACCGTGGTGGCAACTCGTAACGTCTCAGCCCGGGTGCGCGGGTTTCTTGCCTCCGTTATGCTCGAACTTGCGCCCGGCATCTACTGCGCGCCGCGTATCTCGCCAGCGGTCAGGCAACGGATCTGGCAAGTGTTGGAAGATTGGTTTCCCAATGAGAAGGATGCCTCGATTGTGATGCTCTGGAGCGAGCGGGAGATGCCCGCCGGCCAAGCCGTCAAGGTTCTGGGCGTGCCCCGCATCGAGCTCGTTGAGGTGGACGGCATCGTTTTGGCACGTCGCCCGTCCACCCCTACGAACCCAAGGCAACGGCCAAGCGATTGATCTTTAAAATTGTAGCTTTGCCTTTCAAATCAAAGACTTTCTTGCAAGGTCTCCCCCGCGCATGCGGGGATCGACCCCGCGAGCGCCCGCCGGCCTTCGATGGCGTGACGTCTCCCCCGCGCATGCGGGGATCGACCCTACCAGGAGCCCGGCGCCGGGCGCTTGAAAGAGTCTCCCCCGCGCATGCGGGGATCGACCGGAGTCGGCCTTTCTGGGTGGTTTCGTATTGTGGTCTCCCCCGCGCATGCGGGGATCGACCCAGCTCGACGGAGGGCATCCATCCGGTCTGCGCGTCTCCCCCGCGCATGCGGGGATCGACCCCTGCAAAGCGGCACGGGGCCGGCCTGGTATCTGTCTCCCCCGCGCATGCGGGGATCGACCCTCATCATCCGCAAACACCCCATCCTCAACCGGGTCTCCCCCGCGCATGCGGGGATCGACCCTTGGTGCGGATGAAGAGGTGCGGCGTGGGGCTGTCTCCCCCGCGCATGCGGGGATCGACCCGCGGGCGTGACCTTCCCACGCCCAGCGCTTGAGTCTCCCCCGCGCATGCGGGGATCGACCCGACTTGATCCGGTACTCGCCGCGCACACCGTCGTCTCCCCCGCGCATGCGGGGATCGACCGTTCCTCAAGCGTCTGGCGGCGGACGCTGCCGCGTCTCCCCCGCGCATGCGGGGATCGACCGTTGACCATAGTCATTGCGCCCCCATGCCCACAGTCTCCCCCGCGCATGCGGGGATCGACCTTCGGATCGCGTCGTCGGCATGGCATGTATCCGGTCTCCCCCGCGCATGCGGGGATCGACCTTTGGCAGCGACGCCGCCGCCGTGATCCCGCAAGAGATGGCGCTGGAGCTGATCGAATCCGGCACGAAGAGCGCCTCCGCCGACCTCTGCCACAAGCTGATCGACTACCTGGATCGGCAGGTCTCCAAGGCGGTGCTGGGCCAGACCCAGGCCGATCCGGCCCGATCCGGCCCAACCGGCGGCGATCCGGCTGCCGCACAGGCGCGCGCCGTGCACGGATGGCATGCGACAAGGCCGCAGGCCGCAGGGCAGCCGCACACAAGCCACGCGCCGCAGCAGCCGCCCGAGCCCGACGAGCTCGACCGCCTGGTGGACGAAGCCATGGCCGGCTGGCAGCCGATGGTGGAGCCGCTTGCGGATGCGGTGCAGGCACTGCTGGATGCCGCCGCCGGGCAGGGCCTGACGGCGGAGGACGTCAGCCGCCGGCTGGCGCAGGCGCTGCCTGGGCTGCCGGTGGAGGCGCTGGCGGAAAGGCTGGCGCGCGCGCAGTTTGCCGCGCGGCTGGCCGGGGTGCACGGGCGCGAGCCGGAGGGCGGCGATGGCCGATGATGCCGACCTGACGCAGGCGCGCATCGAGCGCGAGATGGACGGCCTGCTGCGCCGCCGCCCGTCTGCCCCGCCGCCCTGCGGCGCCTGCCTGTGGTGCGAAGCGCCGCTGCCTGCCCAGCGGCGCTGGTGCGACGCCGACTGCCGCGACGCCTGGCAACGCTTCGAGGAGCGCGCCCATGCCCGTCAAGCTCGCCGCTGATCCGGGGCAGGCCCCCATCGTGGCGCCCGCTGCGCCGGGCGAATTCGCGCGCGCCTTCCGCCTGCCGCCCGAGGATGCCGTGCGCTACATGCAAGGGCGCGATGCGGTGCGCGTGAGCTACGACTGGCACGAGCTGTGGCACGACGAGCACGCGCGCGCCTTCACCGTGTCGCGCCTGGCGCGCGCCGACCTGCTGTCTGACCTGCGCGCCATGCTGGAAAAAAGCGTGGCCGGCGACCTCTCGCGCCGCGACTGGCATCGCGCAGTGGCCGCCGGAGCTGGGCGCGGCGCTGTGGGAAAGCCTGGACGGGACGGCGCGTGCCAAGGCCGAGGCGCTGTTTGCCGCGTTCGTCGATGAAGTGGCTGCCGAGCGCAAACAGCCGCGCGGGCGCATGGCGCTGGCCGGGGCGCTGCGGCCGGGCTGGATCGAGGCGCTGGCCGCGCACGGCGCCAGTCCCGCCAGCGCCGAGATCATGGTGCGAGACGTGGATCTGGCGCACATGCTGCGCGACGCCAAGGCGCGCAAGCTGCCCGTCGCGTGGCTGCGGCAGTTGCCCGCGCATCTGCGCCAGCCGTCAGCGGTGTTGCTGGATCGCACCCATGACGAGCCGGCGTTACTGCTGCTGTTCGATGCGCCCGAGGGCGCCAAGCTGGTGTTGCGGCTGGATTATCGGCTCAAGAAACCGCGCGGGGCGCTGGCCAATGTGGTGGGGACGGGGCGGGTGCTGGATGAAGAAGCGTTGCGGACCCTTCGCAACGAAATCGGCGCCTCGGCGCTGATCCTGATCGATGGGCGCCTGTGATGCCGGGTTGGACTCGAACCAACATCAACGCGGGCGGCTTGCGCCGCCCCCGCCCCCTTACCCATCGGGGTACACGGCATCGCAGGCACCTTAAATATAGCTCTGGAATGACGGAGGGACGGGAACCCCCTCATCGATCCACGGCGGCTGCCGTGACCTCGTGGACACCCCTTGCCACGACTCGTCATCCAGAGCGGCTGGTGATGCGCGGTGGGACTCGAACCCACACACAACCCGCTTACGCGGACCCGTTACCTGTCAGGGCGCAGCGCATCACCGCCTATGGTCAGTATAGCCTACCCGGCCCGCGCCTCAAACCGCGCGGCTTCGCGCGCGGCGGCCACCTGCCGGCGCACCAGCGCCAGCAGCGCCGCCAGCTCGTCGCAGCGGCACTCCAGCTGCGCCTGCCCCAGCGCGGCAAAGACGGTTTCCAGCGCCTGCCGAAGAAGGGAGACAAGGGGTGAGGCCGCGCCGGATCGGCCTCGTGGGGCTGGCGCGGCGGGCTCCCCTGACCGCCGCGAGAGCCTTGCGGCCCCGGTGGGTAAGTCTGATCCCCACCAACCTTCGGTGTCCGGCGCACCTTCAGCATCTGCCGGGAGAATTTGCCGCCAGCCCTTACGGCAAGTGTAACCCACCTAAGCCCGCGCGTCGCCGCTAAGTGGCGCGTTGGCTTTTGCCGGGGGAGGAAGCGCCCGCCCTGACGGTGTTCGAATGGGGGCGCGACATGTGGCAGCCGATCACCGCGTTTCAGCCCGATGAAGTCACCCACCTCGAACGCCGTGGCAGGTTGGACAATAGAGAATGGGTGCGCCCCAATGCCTTATGCGACTCGCTTCCATGCCGCACCCGCCTGCCGCGCTACGACGCCGGAAGACGGCGCTGGCCGAAATGAAATGGCCGCAGGCGCTGCGCCACCTGCGGCCCGTCCGGCGCTGTATGGTCAGGATCGCAGCCTTCCGCGCCGATGACACACCAAGTATAGCCTACCCCGCGCGCGCCTCAAACCGCGCGGCTTCGCGCGCGGCGGCCACCTGCCGGCGCACCAGCGCCAAGAGCGCCGCCAGCTCGTCGCAGCGGCACTCCAGCTGCGCATCGCCCAGCGCGGCCAAGACGGTTTCCAGCGCCTACTGAAAAAGGGAGAAAAGAAATAAGGCGGCACCTGGACCGCCTCGCGGGGCTGGCGCGCCGGACTCCCGCGCCCGGCGACGAAACCTTTGGGCCCCAGGTCTGCCCTCACCAGATGGAGGGAGATTTTGCCGCCAGCCCTTGTGCCGAGTATAGCGTGGCCCGCCAAAGCGTGGGCACGGGCGCGCTGCTGGCAGAAAAAGAACTGGCCGCGTTGCGCGGCCAGGTCGGCAAGGGTATCGAAGTAATCGGTGGAGCGCTCTGACGCAGGGCCGGATTCGAACCGGCATCCACTTACCGCCCGTGGCGGCAGCCACCCTTACCCATCGGGCTACACTGCGCCAGAGCTTGTGCCAAGTATAGCCTGCCCGGCCGGCCCGCGCCTCAAACCGCGCGGCTTCGAGCGCGGCGGCCACCTGCCGGCGCACCAGCGCCAGCAGCGCCGCGAGTTTTTTGTGATCCGCATGCGACTCCGGCTGCACCGTTGAACAGCGACCAGTGCAAAACTACGCCCGCGACGGTTAATCCCGGCGCAAGCACGTTCCGCTCGCCCTTTACCACTTGCGCGGCTTGAAGCCCTTGGGTGTCGTGAGCTCAAACATCTCATCACGGATGCGCGCAGTGTAGAGACCTGCCGCTTGGGCTTCTTCTTCCACCCCGGCATCCCAGTCGATGCCGGCTAGAATCCCCACGCGCGCCTTGCCCTTGAGTTCCGGCAGAAAGTCGAAAAGGGTCTCCAGCTGCTCGATCAGCTGGCCGATCGCCTCGCGCTTGACGCGGCTTTTGACCTCCACCACCACCACCGTGTTGACCTTGCCGTTGGCCCAGGCCAGCACGTCGTATTCGCGCTCGCGATCGTCGCGGCGCACGCGCAGGCGCGGGGCCACGTTGTCCATGTGAAAGCGCCGCCGCAGCAGCCGCTCCATCGTCGGCAGCGCCATGCCCTCGGCAAAGTAGCCGAACTTGTCACCCAACCCGCCGATCTGGCGCTTGAGCTCGCGCAGCTGGCGGTCGGTCTCGCGGCTTTGCTCGGCCAGCGCGGCAATCATGGCCTTGAGGTCGTCCCACGAGAGGTCGGTGGCGGTGGTCATGGCGGTCGAGGCCGTATCTGTGCTTGCGCTTTCAGTCTAGCAAAGGCAGAGCTAGTCATCCGCGCCCCAAGCGCTGCCGATCCACAGCCCCAGCAGCAGCGGCCAAACCCAACTGCCGCGTTGCGGCGGGGACGTCGTCGGTGCCGCAACGGCGACTGCAGTCTGCCGCTGCCGCGCGCGCTCGGCTGCGGCATGCTGCACCACCGCTTGACGTTGCAAAGGTGTCAACCCCGCCCCGGCCAGAAACGAAGAGGCCAAGGCCAGCAGCCCCGCCGCGATGGGAATGATCAGGATCACCGAGCCGAGCAGCCACAGCAGCACGCCCAGGATCAGCGCCACCAGGAACATCTGATCCTCGGCCACCCAGAACCACAGCGTGATCCACGCCGGCGCGGTGAAGAACCAGAACATCCAGTGCCGTTCGAAGACCTCACCGATGTAGCCGCCCAGCCCTTGCGGGGACCAAGGGGGACGCACAGACGGTTGGTGCGCGGCGCGTCGTGGCGATCGGCATGCGCGCGCGGCCGGGAATGCGATGACCTGAGCCCGCCCTCGCGCCCGGACACGCTCACGCCGCAGACGGCGCAGCCGCCGGCGTTGCCACAGCGCGAAAGGGTGGCTGAGCCACGGCTCGCGCGGCTGAGGCCGTCGGCGCCAAGGCCGGCCCCGCCACCGCCGCCACCCCCACTCGGCGACCATCGATAGGAAAGTTAGCGGCGCCAGCAGCCACCACGGCACGCGCAGCAGCGCCGCGGTCGCCACCCAGACGGACACGACGAAGAATGCAACGATGAACGACACCGGCACGAGCAGCCACAGCGGCTCGTGCGGAGACAGGCTGATGTAGTAGCCCGCCAGCCCCGCCACGCCCAGCACCAGCCAGCCGTGCACGTGCGCGCGGTAGCGGTGGCGCAGGAAGACGGCGAAAGGGGGCAAGCGCTCGCTCATGTCGGTGCCTGTCCGATCGACCGCCTCACGTTACTCCCACTCGATCGTCGCCGGCGGCTTGGAGCTGACGTCGTAGGTGACGCGGTTGATGCCGCGCACCTCGTTGATGATACGGCTGCTGACCCTTTTCAGCAGGCTGTAGGGCAGCTCGGCCCAGTCGGCGGTCATGAAGTCGCTGGTCTGCACCGCGCGCAGCGCGACCACGTAGTCGTAGGTGCGGCCGTCGCCCATCACGCCGACGCTCTTGACCGGCAGGAACACCGCGAACGCTTGGCTGACGAGGTCGTACCAGCTTTTGCCGGAGTTGGGCTCGATAGTGGAGCGCAGCTCCTCGATGAAGATGGCGTCCGCCCGGCGCAGCAGGTCGGCGTATTCTTTCTTGACCTCGCCGAGGATGCGCACGCCCAGGCCCGGCCCGGGGAACGGGTGGCGGTAGACCATGTCGTGCGGCAGGCCCAGCGCCACGCCGAGCTCGCGCACCTCGTCCTTGAACAGGTCGCGCAGCGGCTCCAGCAGCTTCAAGCCCAGCTGCTCGGGCAGGCCGCCGACGTTGTGGTGGCTCTTGATGGTGACGGCCTTCTTGCTCTTGGCCCCACCCGACTCGATCACGTCCGGGTAGATGGTGCCCTGGGCCAGCCACTGGATGCCCTTGGAGCCGGGGCGCGCGGCCTTGAGCTTTTCCGCCTCGGCCTTGAAGACGTCGACGAACAGCCGGCCGATGATCTTGCGCTTGCGCTCGGGGTCGGTCACGCCGGCCAGCTCGCGTAGGAACAGGTCGCTGGCGTCCACCCGGATCACCCGGGCGTGCAGCTTGCCGGCGAACATGTCCATTACCATGTCGCCCTCGTGCAGGCGCAGCAGGCCGTGGTCCACGAACACGCAGGTCAGCTGGTCACCGATGGCGCGGTGGATGAGCGCGGCGGCCACCGACGAATCGACCCCGCCCGAGAGGCCGAGCAGCACCTCCTCGTCGCCGACCTGGGCGCGGATGGCCGCCACCGCCTCCTCGATATGGTCGCGCATGATCCAGTCGGGCCTGGCGCCGCAGATCTCCAGCACGAAGCGCTCCAGGATCGCCCGGCCCTGCACGGTGTGCGTCACCTCCGGATGGAACTGCACGCCGTAGAAGCGCCGCGTCTCGTCGGCCATGCCGGCGATCGGGCACGAGTCGGTGCTGGCCATCAGCTTGAAGCCGGGCGGCAGCTCCACCACCTTGTCGCCGTGGCTCATCCACACCTTCAGCATCCCGTACCCTTCGGGCGTGTGGAAGTCGGCGATGTCCTTCAGCAACGCGGTGTGGCCGCGCGCGCGCACCTCGGCATAGCCGAACTCGCGCACCGGCGAGCCCTCCACGCGCCCGCCGAGCTGCTGCGCCATGGTCTGCATGCCGTAGCAGATGCCCAGCACCGGCACGCCCAGCTCGAACACCGCATCGGGCGCGCGGTCGTCCACCTCATAGACGCTGGCGTGACTGCCGGAGAGGATCACGCCCTTGAGCCGCCCGTCGGCGGCGTACTGCCGCACCCACTCGCTGCTGACGTCACACGGGTGCACCTCGCAATAAACGTGCGCCTCGCGCACGCGCCGCGCGATCAGCTGCGTGACCTGCGAGCCGAAGTCGAGGATGAGGATCTTGTCGTGGTTCATCGTGAGGTCAAAGTTCAAGGCATTCCACGCCACGGGCGCGCGCCGCGGCGATGAGCTGCCGGTCGCGGGAGGCGAGCTGCGCGCTGCGGCGCTTCGCGAGTTCGAGATAGGCCGCGTCGTAGAACGTCAAGCCGCTTTCTCGCGCGAGCCGCAGCGTTTCCCGTCGTTGCTCGGGCGTCGGCGCATCTTCGATCGCGACACGGGTGGACAGCAGCAGATCCAAGCCGGCCTCCACAGCCGCGGGGGCAATGCGCCCGCGCCGGGCGGCCATCAGCAGCAAGTTGCCGACCTCCCAACACCACAAGGCTGGCGCCCAGAAACGCCCTTCGTCGGCACAGGCCTCGGCGAACCAATCCTCCGCCGTCTCGCTGCATTCGTCCGGCAACAACCACGCTGCCGCAACCGACGCATCGACGACCACCGGGACTGCCATCACTAAATCCGTCCCTCGTCGCGCAGGGTTTTCCAATCCGTCAACCCCTGGATGGCCGGGGCACCCGCCGCCAGCCGCCGGTAGGCACGCAGCCGATCCAAGGCCCGTCGCCGCAGGAGGTCGCGAGTGCCGGCCTCGCTACCCTCGGAGCAGGAGGGATCGCGTACCAGACGGGCCACCCGGTGCCCTCGGCGCGTGATCACGATCTCCTCGCCCGCCTCGACAGCCTGCAACAACGCCGAGAGTCGCTCTCTGGCCTCGTGTACGGAAACGGTCTGCATGGCCACAACCCCTGTTCGTCGCGAGTCTGAATCGTAAGACCGAAACGCCGCACATGGATCGCGCGACAGGCGGGCGGCCCGATCAATCCAGCCGGTAGTTCGGCGCTTCCTTGGTGATCTGCACGTCGTGCACGTGGCTTTCGCGGATGCCGGCGGCGGTGATCTCGACGAAGGCGGCCTTCTCGTGCAGCTCCTCGATGCTGGCGCAGCCGCAGTAGCCCAGCGCCGCGCGGATGCCGCCGGCCATCTGGAAGATGATCGCCACCACCGAACCCTTGTAGGGCACGCGGCCCTCGATGCCTTCCGGCACCAGCTTGTCGGCGTTGGGGTTGGCGGCGTCCTCACCGTCTTGGAAGTAGCGGTCGGCGCTGCCGGCCTTCATCGCGCCAATCGAGCCCATGCCGCGGTAGCTCTTGTAGCTGCGGCCCTGGTAGAGGATCACCTCGCCGGGCGCCTCTTCGGTGCCGGCGAACATGCCACCCATCATCACGCTGTGCGCGCCGGCGGCCAGCGCCTTGGCGATGTCGCCGCTGTAGCGGATGCCGCCATCGGCGATCAGCGGCACGCCGGATCCTTTAAGCGCCTGCGCGACGTTGTCGATGGCGGTGATCTGCGGCACGCCGACGCCGGCCACGATGCGCGTGGTGCAGATCGAGCCCGGCCCGATGCCGACCTTGACCGCATCCGCCCCAGCCTCCACCAGCGCGCGGGCAGCCTCGCCGGTGGCGATGTTGCCGCCGATCACCTGCACCTGCGGAAAGTTGCGCTTGACCCAGCGCACGCGGTCCAGCACGCCCTTGCTGTGGCCGTGGGCGGTGTCCACGACGATCACGTCCACGCCGGCCTTGACCAGTGCCTCGACACGCTCATCGGTACCGGGGCCGACGCCCACCGCCGCACCGACGCGCAGGCGGCCGTTGTCGTCGCGCGCGGCGTTGGGGAAGTTGAGCTGCTTGGTGATGTCCTTGACGGTGATCAGGCCCTTGAGCTCAAAGGCGTCGTTGACGACCAGCAGCCGCTCGAGCTTGTGCTTGTTCAGCAGCGCTTTGGCGGCCTCGGGCGTGGTGCCTTCCGGCACGGTGACCAGGCGCTCGCGCGGCGTCATGATCTCGCGCACCGGCGCGTCCATGCGCGTCTCGAAGCGCAGGTCACGCCCGGTAACGATGCCGACCACCTTGCCTCCTTCGACGACCGGAAAGCCCGACACGCCCAGCTCATCGGACAGCTTGACGACCTGGCGCACCGTGGTGTCGGGGCTGATGACCACCGGGTCGCGCAGCACGCCGGACTCGTAGCGCTTGACCTTGGCCACCTGCGCGGCTTGCTCTTGCACCGACAGGTTCTTGTGGATGATGCCGATGCCGCCTTCCTGCGCAATCGCAATCGCCAGCCGCGCCTCGGTGACGGTGTCCATGGCGGCCGACACCAGCGGAAGGTTCAGTTCGATCTCACGGGTGAGACGGGTGCGCAGCGACGTGTCTTTCGGCAGGATTTCGGAGTAAGCGGGGACGAGCAAAACGTCGTCAAACGTCAGGGCTTTTCCGAGCAAGCGCATGAGATGGCTCCAAAAATCGTATTGTAGTTGCCTGCTCTCGTTCATCCCAACGGTCAGCCTAGCGGCTGGAGCCTGGCTCTCGGCGTGGACGGGCAAACAGACCTGGCGCGCGCACGCCTTGACGCTGAAAACGCTCGCGCCGCGCCACCTTGGGATCGACGCGCAGCGGCCGTGTCAGCTCCAGCCGATCGCTGTCGCGCAGCAGCGCCTCCGGCGCCACGCGGCGCCCCCAGACGCTGGCGGCCAGCGTGCCGTCGGCCAGCGCGGCGGCGACATCCCAGCCGCTGGCGGCCAGCGCCTGCGCCACCGTGGCCCCGTCGGGCAGCTCAAGCGCTTGCTCGCGCACCCGCCGCGGCGCCTCGGCCCAGATGAGATCCACCCGCATCGCGCCGCCCTACCCCGCGCCGTAAACCTGGTCGGCGCGCTTGACGAAAGCGTCCACCAAGGTGTCGGCGATGCGGTCGAACACCGGCCCGACCAGCGCCGCCAGCACGCTGCTGGCAAAGCCGTAGGTCATCACGAAGTCGATGCGGCAGGCCCGCTGCGCCCCTTCCCCAAGCGGCGTGAAGGTCCAGTCGCCTTCCAGCTGCGAAAACGGCCCGTCCACCAGCGCGATGCGGATGCGCCGCCCCTCCTCGTGCACGTTGCGCGTGGTGAAGCTCTTGTGCACGCCGCCGAAGGCCATGCCGATCGAGGCCACCATGCCGTTGGGCGTGCGCTCCAGCACGCGACCATGCTCGCACCACGGCAGGAACTCCGGGTAGCGCTCCACGTCGGCCACCAGCGCGAACATCTCCGGCGCGCCGTGCCAGACGAGCACCGATTTGCGGACCGTCTTGGGTTTCATAGAATGCCAGATTTCGCCCGATTGTAGGCCCCATGAACGCAACCACCCGCAAGCCTGCTGCGGCGCTGATCGCCGACAACAAAAAGGCGCATTTCAACTACCACATCGAGGAACGCCACGAGGCGGGCGTGGTGCTGCAGGGCTGGGAGGTCAAAGCCATCCGCGACGGCAAGGTGCAGATCACCGAGGGCTACGTCGTCGTGCGCGACGGCGAGCTGTTCCTGATCGGCTGCCTGATCCACCCGCTGCGCACCGCCTCCACGCACGTCCGGGCCGACAGCGCCCGCACGCGCAAGCTGCTGATGCACAAGGACGAGATCCGCCGCCTGATCGGCAAGGTGGAGCAAAAGGGCTACACGCTGGTGCCGCTGAACCTGCACTGGAAGAACGGCCGCGTCAAGTGCGACATCGCGCTGGCGCGCGGCAAGGCCCAGCACGACAAGCGCGAGACGATCAAGGAACGCGAGGGTAAGCGCGAGGTCGAGCGCGCGCTCAAGCACCGCACGCGCTGACCCTCCCATCCGCGGGCCGGCGCCGTCACCGCGGCGCGGGGCGCAGTGCACCGGCTCAACCGCGCGCCACCTCCCACCCGACGATCTGGCGCTTCGTGGGGCTGAACTCCACGCCGAGTTCGATCACCTCCTCAATGCCCGGCGCGCCGCGGTGCTTGGCGGCGTAATCCTTGGCCTTGAGCTGGCGCATCGCCTCGCCGGTGGGGGCGTCGCCGTCGATGACCTTGAACTCGATCACCCACGCGCGGCCCGCATGGCGGATGACGAGGTCGCACTGGCCCGGATTGGAGACCTCCTCCGGCACGATGTCGAGCCCGAGGCTTGCCAAGTGGCTGTAGAAGACGCTGGCGTAATAGCCCTCATACTGGGCGATGGGGTTGGCGCGCACCCAGTCGTGCGGGATGCTGGCGTAAAGACGCTCGAAGTGCGCGCGCAGGCCTTGCGCGTCACCGTCGGTGAGCAGGTCGTACAGCCGCAGGGTCAGTTGCGACAGCGGGGTGCCGCCCGGCAGCCACCCGCCCAGCAGCAGCGCCTCGTTGAGGGCGCTGCGCACCTCGAGGTTGGGCACGCGCAGCGTGTAGACCGTGGCGGCACCCTTGCGCTGCTGGCCGTCGATGGTCAAATACCCCGTCTGCCACAGCAGCGCCTCGGGCTCGATACGCTCCACGTCAAAGGCTGAGAGCAGCTGCTCGCTGGCGTAGAGCCGCTCCAGCTGCGGGGTGAAGAACCCCTTGCCGCGCAGCCACTCCACGAGAAAAGTCGGCGTGCCGGTCTCAAACCAGTGCGCGCGAAACTGCCGATTGCGCAGCAGCAGCAGCACGTCAAACGGGTTGTAAACGCTCACCGGCCCCCAGCGGTAGCCGTTGTACCAGCGCCGGATCTCCTCCCGGTCCAGCGGCTGGCCCTCTTGCTTGGCAGCCTCCAGCTCCGGCGCAAACACCGTGTCGATGTCCTCCTCGGTGTAGCCGCAGAGCGTGCCGTATTCGGGATCCAGCGTCAGGTCGTAGAGGTTGTTGAGGCCTGAAAAGATCGAGACCTTGCTGAACTTCGAGACCCCGGTCAGCAGCACAAAGCGCAGGTCGGCGTCTCTTCCCTTGATGACGCTGTAGAGGTTGCGCAGGCCCTCGCGCATGGCGCGGGCGATCTCAGGGGCTTCGAGGTTGTCGAGGATGGGCTTGTCGTATTCATCGACCAGCACCACGGCCTGACGGTGGTGCTGCTCAGCGGCGCGGGTGATGAGCTCGGCGAAGCTGCCGGGGATGTCGTCGGGGTCTTCCAGCGCGACGCCCAGCCGCTGCGCCTGCTCGCGCAGCTGGCGGCGGATGTGGCGGTCAAGCTCGTCGCGCTTTTCCAGACGGCCTTCGGCAAAGCTTAAGCGAATCACGGGGTGGGGCTTGGCCCAGTCCCAGTGGTCGGCAAGGAAGAGCTTGTCGCGCGGCGCCGTGCCATCGGCGCCGTCGTGCGCGTCGAACAGCTGCCGCTTGCCCTCGAAGGCGCAGGCGATCGTGTCCAGTAGCAGGCTTTTGCCGAAGCGGCGCGGGCGGGAGAGAAAGTAGAACTTGCCGCTGTCCGCCAGGCGCGCGATCAGCAGCGTCTTGTCCACGTAGTAGTAGCCGCCCTCGCGGATGTCGCGCAGGGTCTGGATGCCGATCGGCAGTTTGCGGCGGGACCACCATCCCGGGCCAGGCTTCATATGCGCAGTTTACAGGGTGTGCTGGACTCCCGCTCTCCCGCCTTAGGGAGGTTTCGATTTTCGCTAGTCTGCACTGCGGCTGGCGCGCTTGCGCTCGTGCTCCTTCAGGAAGCGCTTGCGCAGCCGGATGCTTTTGGGCGTGATCTCCACCAACTCGTCGTCCTCGATGAACTCGACCGCGTATTCCAGCGTCAGCTCGATCGGCGGCGTCAGCTTGATGGCGTCATCCTTGCCGGCGGCGCGGAAGTTGGTCAGCTGCTTGGTGCGCACCGGGTTGACGACCAGGTCGTTGTCACGGCTGTGGATGCCGATGATCATGCCCTCGTAGACTGGGTCGCCGGGCTTGACGAACATGCGACCGCGGTCGTCGAGCTTGCCCAGCGCGTAGGTGACGATCTCGCCGTCGTCCTGGCTGATCAGCACGCCGTTCTTGCGACGCGCGATTTCGCCTTTGTAAGGCTCGTAGCCGTCGAAGATGTTGGACATCAGACCGGTGCCGCGCGTCAGGTTCAGGAACTCGGTCTGGAATCCGATCAGCCCGCGCGCCGGGATGCGGTACTCCAGCCGCACGCGGCCGCGGCCGTCCGGCTCCATGTTGACCAGTTCGCCGCGGCGCTCGCCCAGCGCCTGCATCACCGCGCCCTGGTGCGGCTCCTCGATGTCCACCGTCAGCAGCTCGATCGGCTCGTGGCGCACGCCGTCGATCTCCTTCAACACCACGCGCGGCCTGGACACCGCCAGTTCATAGCCCTCGCGGCGCATGTTCTCCAGCAGGATGGTCAGGTGCAGCTCGCCGCGGCCGCTGACCTCGAAGACGCCGTCCTCGGCCGTCTCGCGCACGCGCAGCGCCACGTTGCTCTGCAGCTCACGCTGCAGGCGATCCCAGATCTGGCGGCTGGTGACGAACTTGCCCTCGCGCCCCGCCAGCGGCGAGGTGTTGACGCAGAAATTCATCGTCAGCGTCGGCTCATCCACCTTCAGCATCGGCAGCGGGCGCGGATCCAGCGGGTCGCACAGCGTCACGCCGATGCCGATGTCCTCGATGCCGTTGACCAGCACGATGTCGCCCGGCCCGGCGGCATCAGCCAGCACGCGCTCCAGCCCCTGGAACTTCAGCACCTGGTGGATGCGGCCCTTGCGGCGCGGCCCGTCCGGCCCCTCGCAGACCAGCACCTCCATGCCGGGGCGGATCGTGCCAGCGTGGATGCGCCCCACGCCGATGCGGCCGACGTAGCTGGAGTAGTCCAGCGACGAGATCTGCAGCTGCAGCGGCGCGCTGGCGTCGCCCTGGTGCGCCGGCACGTGCTTGAGGATTGTCTCGAACAGCGGCGCCATGTCGGCGCCCCAGGGTTGTCCCGGCTCGCCCTCCGTCAGCGAGGCCCAGCCGTTCAGGCCCGAGGCATAGACGACCGGAAAATCCAGCTGCTCGTCGGTGGCGCCCAGCTTGTCAAACAGATCGAAGGCGGCGTTGATGACGTGGTCGGGCCGCGCGCCGGGCTTGTCCACCTTGTTGACGACGACGATGGGCTTGAGCCCCAGCGCCAGCGCCTTCTTGGTCACGAAGCGCGTCTGCGGCATCGGCCCCTCCTGCGCGTCGATCAGCAGCAGCACGCCATCGACCATCGACAGCGCGCGCTCGACCTCGCCGCCGAAGTCGGCGTGGCCGGGGGTGTCCACGATGTTGATGTGCGTGTCCTTCCAGCGCACGGCGCAGTTCTTGGCCAGGATGGTGATGCCGCGCTCGCGCTCCAGATCGTGACTGTCCATCACGCGTTCGCCGACCTGCTGGTTCTCGCGAAAAGTGCCGCTTTGGCGCAGCAGTTGGTCCACGAGCGTGGTCTTGCCGTGATCAACGTGGGCAATGATGGCGATGTTGCGGATCGGTCGGGTCATGATGCGTGGGTCTGGGTCAGCCATTGGGCGATTTCGGTCGGGGCGAGCAGCCGCACCGGGATCAGCTCGCCACCTTGGCAGCGGCCGCTGCCGAGCAGCGCGCGCGGTTTGGCGCCGAAGACGGCCACCGCCTCGGCGTCGGGCCAACGGCCGCGGCGGCGCAGGCCCGATAGAAAGCGAGCCGCTTCGCCCTCCTCCAGCGTCACCTGCGGCCAGCCGTGCAGCAGCGCCTCGGGCGGCCGCAGCCACTGCAGACGCTGCGGCATCGTGGCTTGCTCCAGTTGCTCCAGCGTGACGGCCTCGGCGAGCTCAAACGGCCCGGTGGCGGTGCGTCGCAGCGCGCTCAGGTGCGCGCCACAGCCCAGCGCCGCGCCCAGATCCTCGGCCAGCGTGCGCACGTAGGTGCCCTTGCTGCAGCGCACGCGCAGCCGCAGCGCGGCGGGGTCATGGGGCAGCGGCTCGAGCTCGAGCGCGTGGATCGTCACGCGCCGCGGCGCGCGCTCGAGCTCGACGCCGGCGCGCGCATATTCATAGAGCGCCTTGCCATCTTTTTTCAGCGCGCTGTGCATCGGCGGGATCTGCTCGATCACCCCAGTGAAGCGGCGCGCCAGTTCGGCCAGCCGCGCCGGGGTCAGCCGCTCAGCCTCGACCGGCGCGGTGGCGATCACCTCCCCCTCGGCGTCGCCGGTGGAGGTGCGCACGCCTAAGCGCAGCACCGCTTCGTAGGCTTTGTCGGCCTCCAGCTGCACCTGCGCGAACTTGGTGGCCGCACCCAGGCACACCGGCAGCAGCCCGCTGGCCAGCGGGTCCAGCGTGCCAGTGTGGCCGGCCTTCTCCGCCGCCAGCAGCGCCTTGACGCGCGACACCGCCGCCTGCGCCGACAGACCGACGGGCTTATCCAGCAGCAGCACCCCATGCACGGGGCGCCGCCGCACCCGTGCACGGGGCTCGGCGGTCATGCCGCGTCCTCGTCCTTGCCGCGCGAGGCCACGGCCTTGGCGATCAGGGCGTTGAGGTCGGCGGCGCGCTCGATCGAGCGGTCGTAGATGAAATGCAGCGTCGGCACCGTGTGGATGTGCAGCCGCTTGAACAGCGCGTTGCGCAGGAAGCCGGCGCTTTGGTTGAGCGCCTCTTCGGTCTGCTGAGGGTCGCCGACCAGCACACTAAAAAACACCTTGGCGTGCGCGTAGTCAGGCGTGACCTCCACCGACTGGATGGTCACCATCCCGAGGCGCGGATCCTTCAGCTCGCGCGGGATGAGCTCGCTTAAGTCGCGCTGGATCTGGTCGGCCACCTTCAGGCCACGGTGCGGTCCCTTGCGGCTGGGCATGGTGCTTCCCTTCAGAGCGTGCGCGCCACTTCTTTGATCTCGAAGAACTCCAGCACGTCGCCTTCCTTGATGTCGCTGTAGTTCTTGAGCTTGATGCCGCACTCAAAGCCTTCCTTGACCTCGCGCACGTCATCCTTGAAGCGCTTGAGCGACTCCAGCTCGCCGGTGTAAACCACCACGTTGTCGCGGATAAGGCGGAAGTGCGCGTTGCGCGTGACGTAGCCTTGCGTGACCATGCAGCCGGCCACGGTGCCGATCTTGGAAGCCACAAACACGGTGCGGATTTCGGCCATGCCGATGACTTCCTCGCGCTTCTCCGGGGACAGCAGCCCGGCCATCGCGGCCTTAAGATCGTCCACCGCGTCGTAGATGATGTTGTAATAGCGAATTTCGACGTCGGCAGCCTCGGCCACCTTGCGCGCGTTGGCGTCTGCCCGCACGTTGAAGCCGATGATGATCGCCTTGGAGGCGATCGCCAGGTTGACGTCGGACTCGCTGATGCCGCCGACGCCGGCATAAACCAGCTGCACGCGCACCTCGTCGGTGGAGAGCTTGAGCAGCGCTGCGGACAGCGCCTCCTGCGAGCCCTGCACATCGGCCTTGATGATGATCGGCAGCGTCTTGACCTCGCCGGCGTTCATCTCGGCAAAGAGATTTTCCAGCTTGGCCGCCTGCTGCTTGGCCAGCTTGGTGCTGCGATATTTGCCGGCGCGATAGGTGGCGATCTCGCGCGCGCGCCGCTCGTCGATCATCACCATGAATTCGTCGCCGGCCTGCGGCACCTCGGCAAGACCGAGGATTTCCACCGGGATCGACGGGCCGGCCTCTTTAACCTGGCGGCCGTTTTCATCGAGCATCGCGCGCACGCGGCCGTAGGTCTGACCAGCCAGCACCACATCACCGACGCGCAGCGTGCCGGACTGCACCAAGGCGGTCGCCACCGGGCCGCGGCCCTTGTCCAGCCGGGCCTCGATCACCAGGCCCTTGGCCTTGGCGTCCACCGGAGCCTTGAGCTCCAGGATTTCAGCCTGCAACAGCACGTTTTCCAACAGTTCGTCGATGCCCTGGCCGGTTTTGGACGATACCCCGACAAAGGGCGAATCACCTCCGTATTCCTCTGGCACCACCTCCTCGGCCACCAGCTCCTGCTTGACCTTCTCGGGGTTGGCGTCGGGCTTGTCGATTTTGGTCAGCGCCACCACGATCGGCACCCCGGCCGCCTTGGCGTGCTTGATCGCCTCGCGCGTCTGCGGCATCACGCCATCGTCAGCCGCCACCACCAGGATGACGATGTCGGTGGCCTGCGCGCCGCGCGCGCGCATCGCGGTGAACGCCTCGTGGCCCGGCGTGTCGAGGAAGGTGATGACGCCGCGCGGCGTCTGAACATGGTAGGCGCCAATGTGCTGGGTGATGCCGCCAGCTTCGCCCGCAGCGACCTTGGAGCGGCGGATGTAGTCCAGCAGCGACGTCTTGCCGTGGTCAACGTGGCCCATGACGGTGACCACCGGGGGACGGGGCTTGGGCTCGCCCCGATACAGCCCGGCCTCTTCTTCGGAAAACGCCTCCGGATCATCCAACGCCGCGGCCACGGCTTTATGACCCAGCTCCTCGACGACGATCATCGCGGTATCCTGATCCAGCGACTGGTTGATCGTCACCATCTGGCCGAGTTTCATCAGCACTTTGATGACCTCCGAAGCCTTGATGGCCATCTTGTGCGCCAAGTCAGCCACAGTGATCGTTTCCGGCACGTGCACTTCGAGCACCCGGGTTTCAGCCGGAGGCGGCGCCGCCACCCGCTCGTCACGCCCTCCCTTGCCCGCTGCCTTGCCTTTGGGCCCCGCGCGCCAACCGTTGGCGCCGGCGCGGGCAGCGGCCTCGGCGCGGCCTTTAAGCTCTTTTTCTTTTTTCTTGCCGGATTCGTCTTTCCACGACGAGGAAAGGGCTTCCGATTTGAGTTCCTTCTTCGCCGGAGTCGGCGCCGCAGCCGGCGCGCGCGCCGGCGTGCCCGCCGGCTTGTGCAGCGTGCCTTTGAGGCCCGGCTTCGGGGCTGGCGCCGCAGCCGTTGCGCCGGCCTTGGGCTCCTCGGGCTTTTTGGCCACCAGCACTTTGCGCGGCTGCGCCATCATGGCACGGATGGCTTCGGCCTCTTCCAGCGCTTTGCGCCGCCGCTCCTCCAGCTCGCGTGCGCGCGCCTCTTCGGCGGCGCGCTGCGCCGCCAGGCGTTCGCGCTGGGCGGCTTCCTCTTGCGCCGCTGCGTTGGACTGGGCTGGCTGCGCCGCTTCAGCCACGGGGGCGTTGTGTTCCAGCGCCTCAAGCGATGGAGCAGGTTGCTGCGTCACTTGCGTTGCGGCAGCGGCGCGGGCGGAGTCGCGTTGCGCGCGCGCGCGTTCGGCGGCTTCGCGCGCCAGCCGGGCCTCTTCAGCCGCTCGAGCCTCGGCTTCTTCGCGTTCACGGCGGCGGCGCGCAAGCTCTTCCTCTTCCTGACGCAGCCGCTCGGCTTGCAAGCGGGCTTCCTCCTCCCGCCGTGCCAACTCCGCGGCTTCGGCTTGCGCTTGGGCCTGCGCCTCGACCAAGGCTTGCTCGTCCACCGCGGAGACCATTTCAGCCGACACAGGCGGAGCCGGCGTCGGCGCCGGCTCGTCGTCGCGCTTGATGAAGGTGCGCTTTTTGCGCACTTCGACTTGGATGGTGCGCGCCCGCCCGGTGGCGTCGGCCTGCTTGATCTCGGTGGTGGATTTTTTGGTCAGCGTGATCTTGCGCCGCTCTTGGCCGAGCGTGCCGTGCGCCGCCTTCAGGTAGGCCAGCAGGCGCTGCTTGTCCACCTCGGTGACAGGGTCGCTGCCAGCCTGCTTGCGCACGCCAGCGGCGGCAAACTGCTCCAGCAGCAGCGAGACGGGTTTGTTGAGCTCGGCAGCGAATTCGGCGACGGTGTTGCTCGACATAGGATTCCTTCGTGACTCTCTGCAGGGGCTGGGCAGGTCAGCTGCGCGGGCTGGCGTCGTCACCGGTGAACCAGTGCTCGCGCGCCTTGAGGATCAGCACTTTGGCTTCTTCAGGGTCTTGCCCCGTGATCTCAACCAGCTCGTCCACCGACAAATCAGCCAAATCATCCAACGTATGCACGCCCGCTTCAGCCAACTTGGCAATCAGGTCGGTGGTCAAGCCCGGCAGCGAGCGCAGATCTTGCGCCACCTCTTCGACGCTTTCCTCTTTGGCGATTTCCATCGTCAGCAACGCGTCTTTGGCGCGCGCGCGCAACTCATGAATGGTTTCTTCGTCCAATGCTTCGATTTCCAGCATTTCCTGCAGCGGCACGTAGGCCACTTCTTCCAAGCTGGTAAAGCCTTCCTCAATCAAAATGTCGGCAATCTCCTCATCCACATCGAGCTTGCCCATGAACAGCTCGCGCAGCGCCTGGCGCTCTTGAGCTTGCTTGGCGGCGGACTCTTCAGCCGTCATGATGTTGATTTTCCAGCCGGTCAACTCCGACGCCAGCCGGACGTTTTGGCCGCCACGACCAATGGCGATGGCAAGATTTTCCTCATCCACCACCACATCCATCGCGTGCCGCTCTTCGTCCACCACGATCGACTGCACCGCAGCAGGCGCCAACGCCGCAATCACGAACTGGGCCGGATCATCGCTCCACAGCACGATATCCACCCGTTCGCCTGACAATTCGTTGGTCACCGCATTGACCCGCGAGCCGCGCACCCCGATGCAGGTGCCGATCGGATCGATGCGGCGGTCGTGCGACACGACCGCGATTTTGGCCCGGCTGCCGGGGTCGCGCGCGCAGGCCTTGATCTCTAGCAGGCCCTGCTCGATTTCCGGCACCTCTTGGCGGAACAGCTCGATCATGAACTCGGGGCTGGCGCGCGACAGCAAGATCGGCGCCCCGCGCAGACTAGGATCAACCTCGACGATCAGCGCGCGAATCCGGTCTCCGTTGCGGAAGTTTTCTTTCGGGATCATTTCGCTGCGCTTCAGGCGCGCCTCCACCCGACCGCTTTCCGCAATCAGGTCGCCCTTGTCCATGCGCTTGACGGTGCCGACAAAAATACGATCGCCACGAGAAAGAAAGTCATTGAGCAGCATTTCGCGCTCGGCGTCGCGGATTTTCTGCAAAATGACTTGCTTGGCCGCCTGCGCTCCGATGCGACCAATCGGGACGCTTTCGATAGGTTTTTCAATATAGTCGCCAATTTGAATATCAGGATATTCTTCAACCACGTCCGAATACAGCTCTTCGGCCTCTGGATTTTGCAGACCGGCCTCGTCAGGCACGACTTTCCAGCGACGAAAGGTTTCGTAGCTGCCCGTTTCGGGATTAATTTGCACGCGCACATCGGCGTCTCCGCCCAGCAGCTTCTTCGTCGCCGACGCCAACGCCGCTTCCACAGCCCCTATCACCACGCGCGGCTCGACATTTTTTTCGCGCGAGATGGCATCAATCAACATCAACATTTCACGGTTCATTGTGGTCGGCCTTTCTTATGCCAGCTTGTCGTTGCGCACGCCTTCTGCTTCGCCTTGTGCTTGCTGGGGGAGTCGCTTTCCTGGGCGACGCCCCGTAAAATCCACCACCGGCGCCAATCGCGCCTCCCGCACCTCATCGAGCGTGAAGTCCAGCACCCGCACGGTCTGCGCAGCCGCGCCGGGTTCGTCTCCTGCGCCGCGTGCCGTTGCAACGCGAGCCGCCCGCTTCGGCCCCAGGCGCTTGTCGTCGTCGGACAGCAGCTCCAATCGCCATGCCCCTGGCGTCGAACCCCGACACAGGACGCCGCGAAACTTGCGCCGCGTCGCGGCTACCAAGCCACTGGCTGCCGCGCCGATTGGCGCGCGCAGCGTCACCTCCACCACTTCGCCCTCAAAGCGCTCGTAGTCGCGCGCATGGCGCAGCGGCCGATCAATACCGGGTGAACCCACCTCCAGCCGCCGGTAATCAACCCCCTCGACTTCGAGCACCCATTGCAGCTGGCGGGTGACGCGCTCGCAGTCGTCCACGGTGATGAAGCGCTCGGATTGCCCCGGCGCCCAGGGCCAGTCGATGGTCAAGCGCAGCATGCCGCCGGCGGAGCGCTCCAGGTCCACCAATTCATAGCCCATGCCGGCCACCGTCTGAGCCACGGTTTGCTGCCAGTTGCCTGCCATGTTTCGTTCGATGCGAGTAACCTGCTCGCACGTCGGTGACGCGCTCGCTTGCCCTTTGCTGCGCGACCAAAAAAAATGGGCCGGTGGATACCCGCCCATTTGGTCGCGATCCGAGGATTTTACCAGCTTTGGGGGTCTTTGTGGCATGGAATACCTGATCGGGCCGATCAGCAAGGGCAGCGCAAGCGTTACAATTCGCAACCGTCGGAGCGTAGCGCAGCCTGGTAGCGCATCTGCTTTGGGAGCAGAGGGTCGAAGGTTCAAATCCTTTCGCTCCGACCACCATCGCTGCCCGCGCAAGCCCCCTGCCGTCCGTAGCTCAGCTGGATAGAGCAACGGCCTTCTAAGCCGTGGGTCGGGGGTTCGAGCCCCTCCGGACGGGCCAATCATCCGCTGTGGTGAAGCGCTCAACGGAAACGCTCCAAACGGTGCATCCGAACCGCGTTAGGGCGTATCGAAACCTGATGCGCATGCGTCAGCAGATGCACGCCTGCGTCTGCCGCATCAAGCTGAGGCGCCGGCGTGCTTGCGGTTGCCCGTCCACTCGCTTGGGGGCGCCGAACTGGCCGCTGAGCGTCTAAGCCATGAGGGCTGACTTCAGCTGGGCCGCCAACCTCACCTCGCAGACCAAGCCTCGCGGCAGGATCGCGGGCCAAAAACAAGGACGTCGTGATCGAAAGGACATCGCATCGTGTGGTCGTTGTTGCGTCGATTTCGCCTGAGCACCCAACTGGCACTGGGTTTGGGCACCGTGCTGTTGCTGCTGGTGCTGGCCGAGGGGGTGGCGATCGTCTGGGGATCCCAAGCAGCCAAGCTCACGGATGCCGCGGAGCGCATGCAGCTGGTGGCCGGCAACGCCCAGCGTTGGGCGGCTCTGACCGGCATGCAGGTGGATCGCACGCGCACGCTGGTGCGGCATGGAAGCGACGCCGAGCTGCGCAAGGATTTGCAGCAGCGCATCGCGCAGACCCGCGCCGAAGTGGACGCGCTGGAAAGCCAAGTCACCGCCGCCGTGGACGGGGAGACCCGCCGCGCGCTGCTGCAGCGCGTCAGCGACCTGCGCAAAGCCCATATCGATGCCCGCAACGCCACCATCAAAATGATCGAAGAAGGCGACATGCCGAAGGTGGCCGATTTCGTTCGCCAACACTATGAACCCGCGGCCCGTGCCTACATGCAGGCGCAAGAAGAGCTGGCGCAAAGCTTGCAGCGCGACGCCGACCGCATGCGCGACCGCGCTCATGAGGTTCGCCAGCAGGCCGAGCGGGTGACGTTAGGGGCAGCGGGGTTGGCTGTTTTGATCGGCTTGGCCGTGGCCATCAGCCTGCACCGTGGCATCGTGCCGCCCGCGAAGCTGGCGGTCGAGGTGGTGCAGACCATGGCGCAGCGCGACTTTACGCGCCGCTTCGACGCCCCTGGCGAGGATGAGATCGCTCAAATGATGGTCAGCCTGGGGCAGATGCAGGAGCAAGTGGCGCACGTGCTGCGACGCATTCAGCAGGCGGCCAACGCGGCAGGCGACGCCTCAGCCGAGATTACGCAAGGCAACCTCGACTTGAGCGCTCGCACGCAGCAGCAAGCCGCGGCGGTGGAGCAAACCGCGGCCACTGTGCAGGGCATGACCCAAAGCCTGCACCATAACGCCGAGGTAGCCGCACGGGTGCGCGCGATGGCTCAACAAGCCGCGCAGGCAGCGCAATCAGTGGGCGCCATCGTGCAGGATTTGGTGGCGGCCATGCAAGGCATCCAGGTGTCTTCGCAGCGCATCCGCGACATCATCGGCACCATCGACGGGCTTGCGTTTCAGACCAACATTCTGGCGCTCAACGCTGCAGTGGAGGCTGCGCGCGCAGGCGAAGCGGGACGCGGCTTTGCCGTGGTGGCCGGCGAGGTGCGCTCCTTGGCGCAGAGGAGCGCTGAGGCCGCGCGCGAGATCCGCGCCATCATCGAAGACAACGTGCAACGCATGCAAGCGGGCCATGAGCGGGCCAACTCAGCCCAAGCCGCAGTGGCGGATGCGGTGCAACGCATCGACCAGGTCAGCCATGCCATGACGGAAATCGACCAAACCAGCCGCGACCTGGCAGGCAACATGCAGCAGGTCAACGAAGCGGTGCAGCAAATGGACACCGTCACGCAGCGCAATGCCGCCTTGGTGGAGGAGATCGGGGCCGCCACCAAGAACCTGGACGATCAAGTGCAAGCTTTACGCGAGCAGATCAACCGCTTTAAGGTTTGACCGGGGCCGCGGGCCCGGCGACCCGCGGGCTCGGAGCAAGCCTGGTCAAGTGAGTCGGGTGTCCACCTCACGCCGTTGTTGGCTTAGGTAATCTTGCGACTGCATTTCCAGCAAGCGCGAAACGGTGCGCGGAAATTCGTGCGCCAGGGGCCCCTCGGTATAAAGCTGCTGCGGCGCGGCGGCGGCGGAGACCAGGAGTTTAACCCGACGGTCGTAGAGCACGTCCACCAGCCAGGTGAAGCGCCGCGCGGCGGAAGCCATGTTGGGCGGCATCACCGGCACGTTGCTCAACAGCACGGTGTGGAACTGGCTGGCCAGCTCCAGGTAGTCGTTCTGGGAACGCGGCCCGCCGCACAACGTGCGGAAGTCGAACCACACGACGCCGCCGGCGCGGCGGATGGCGCGGATCTCGCGCCCTTCGATGCGCAGCACCGGATCCTCGTCGCGCGCCTCGGCGAGCTGCTCGAAGATTGCCTCCATCTCGCGCTCGGTGGCCTCGCCCAGCGGCGTGAGGTACGTGCGCACCTGCTGCAGCGCGCGGCGGCGGTAGTCCACGCCGTGATCAACGTTGACGATGTCCATGGTGCGCTTGAGCAGCTCGATGGCCGGCAGGATGCGGTCGCGGTGCAGCCCGTCGGGGTAAAGCCCGTCGGGGTGGAAGTTGCTGGTCGTCACCATGCCGATGCCGTGCGCGTGCATCGCCTCCAGCAGGCGGTGCAGGATCATGGCGTCGGTAACGTCGGCGACGTGAAACTCGTCGAAGCAGATCAGCCGGAAGCGCACCGCCATCTGGCGCGCCAGCGCCTTCAGCGGATCGACGGCGCCCTGCAGGTGCGCCAGCTCCCGGTGCACCTCGCGCATGAACTCGTGGAAGTGCAGCCGCGTCTTGCGCCGCAGCGGCACGGCCTGGTAAAAGCAGTCCATCAGAAAGCTCTTGCCGCGCCCCACCCCGCCCCACAGGTACACCCCGCGCGGGATCGGCAAGCGATAGATCAGCTTCTTGAACGCGTTGGAGCGGCGCCGCTTGAAGTGCGCCCACTCTGCGGCGCAGCGCTCCAGCGCTTCAACCCCGCGCAGCTGAGCCGGGTCGCTGGAAAAGCCGTGCGCCGCCAGCGCCGCCTCGTAGGTGCGCCGCACCGGCCCCCAGGCCGCATCAGCCGGGGACGTGGCCCCAGCCGCAGCTGGCGTTACCGGGTCGCCCGCCACGGCCTCAGAAGTTGAGCGTGCGCTTGTCCACCGCCAGCGCCGCCTCCTTGGTCGCCTCCGACAGCGAAGGGTGCGCATGGCAGATGCGCGCGATGTCCTCGGCGCTGGCCTTGAACTCCATGGCCACCACCGCCTCGGCGATCAGCTCCGAGACCATCGGCCCGACCATGTGCACGCCGAGGATCTCGTCGGTGGCGGCGTCGGCCAGGATCTTGACCAGGCCGGTGGTGTCGCCCAGCGCGCGCGCGCGGCCGTTGGCCATGAACGGGAAGACGCCGGCCTTGTAGGCGCGCCCGGCGGCCTTGAGCTGCTGTTCGGTCTGGCCGACCCAGGCGATCTCGGGGCTGGTGTAGATCACCCACGGGATGGTGTTGAAGTCCACGTGCGGGCGCTGGCCGGCGATGCGTTCGGCCACCGCCACGCCCTCCTCCTCGGCCTTGTGCGCCAGCATCGGGCCGCGCACGACGTCGCCGACCGCCCAGACGCCGGGCAGGTTGGTGCGGCACAGCTCGTCCACCACGATGGCCCCGCGCTCGTCAAGCTTCAAGCCCACCGCCTCGGCGTTGAGGCCCTCGGTGTTGGGCACGCGACCGATGGAGACGATCAGACGCTCGGCCTCCAACATCGCCTCGGCGCCGCTGGCCTGCGTGTAGGCGATCGCCACGCCCTTCTTCGTCGCCTTGACCTCGCCGACCTTGACGCCAAGCTCGATCTTGAGGCCTTGCCTGTCAAACGCCTTTTTGGCCTCCTTGGCGATCTGCTCGTCGGCGGCGGCCAGGAACGTCGGCAGGCCCTCCAGGATCGTCACCTCGGCGCCGAGGCGGCG
This sequence comes from Tepidimonas alkaliphilus, assembly GCF_007556595.1. Classification (GTDB taxonomy): domain Bacteria; phylum Pseudomonadota; class Gammaproteobacteria; order Burkholderiales; family Burkholderiaceae_C; genus Tepidimonas; species Tepidimonas alkaliphila. Next base: position 223,953 of record NZ_VJNB01000003.1, on the reverse strand, counting down.
CCACACGGAGCCCATCTCCAGCCCGATGACGCCGGCGCCGATGATGGCAAGCCGCTTCGGCACCGCCTGCAGCCGCAGCGCACCATCGTTGGAGAGGATGCGCTCCTCGTCGAATGGCACGCCGGGCAGCGCACGTGCGCGCGAGCCGGTGGCCACGATGACGTGCCGCGCCAGCAGCGTGGCGGGCTGCGCGCCGCTGACCGCGAGCTCGTAGCCGCTCTCCAGCGCGCGCACGAACGAGCCGCGGCCATGGAAGAACGTCACCTTGTTCTTCTTGAACAGGTAGAGGATGCCGTCGTTGTTCTGCTTCACGACGGCATCCTTGCGCGCGATCATCTGCGGCACGTCGATGCGCACCGCGCCGGTGGCGATGCCGTGCTCGGCGAAGTGCAGCCGCGCGTGCTCGAAGTATTCCGACGACTGCAGCAGCGCCTTGGACGGGATGCAGCCGACGTTGGTGCAGGTGCCGCCGGGGGCGGGGCCGCCGGCGGCGTTCTTCCACTCGTCGATGCAGGCCACCGTGTAGCCCAGCTGCGCGGCGCGGATGGCGGCGATGTAGCCGCCGGGGCCGGCGCCGATGACGACGATGTCAAAGGTTTGGCTCATGGCGAAGGGACTCCGGCGTCAGATGTTGAACAGCAGACGCGCCGGATCCTCCAGCGCCTCCTTCATCGCCACCAGCCCCAGCACTGCCTCGCGCCCGTCGATGATACGGTGGTCGTAGCTCAGCGCCAGGTAGTTGATCGGGCGGATCACGATCTGGCCGTTTTCCACCACCGGGCGCTCCTTGGTCGCGTGCACGCCGAGGATGGCTGACTGCGGCGGGTTGATGATCGGCGTGGACAGCATGGAGCCGAACACCCCGCCGTTGGAGATCGAGAACGTCCCGCCGGTCATCTCCTCGATGCTGAGCTTGCCCTCCGCGGCGCGCTTGCCAAAGTCGGCAATCGCTTTTTCGATCTCGGCAAAGCTCATCTGGTCGGCGTTGCGCAGGATCGGCACCACCAGCCCACGCGGCGAGCCGACCGCGATGCCGATGTCGAAGTAGCCGTGATAGACGATGTCGTTGCCGTCCACGCTGGCGTTGAGGATCGGGAACTTCTTGAGCGCGTGCACCGCCGCCTTGACGAAAAAGCTCATGAAACCGAGCTTGACGCCATGTTCTTTTTCGAACTTTTCCTGATATTTTTTGCGCAGCTCGATGACCGGCGCCATGTTGACCTCGTTGAACGTGGTCAGGATGGCGTTGGTGGCCTGCGACTGCAGCAGCCGCTCGGCGATGCGCGCGCGCAGGCGCGTCATCGGCACGCGCTGCTCGGGGCGGTTCATCAGCTCCGGCGGCAAGCCCACCGGGGCGCTGACCTGCGGCAGCGCCTTGGCCGGCGCCCCGGTCGGGATCGCCGCCGGCGCCGCGACAGCTGGCGCGGGTTTCGGCGTGGCCAGCGCGGCCAGCACGTCGCCCTTGGTGATGCGGCCATCCTTGCCGGTGCCTGCCACGGCGGATGCATCCAAGCCGTGATCCGCCATCAGCTTGGCCGCCGCCGGCATCGCCACGCCGGCCTTGACGCCGCCCCCAGCCGAGGAGGCCGCCGCCAGCGCTGGGGCTGTGACCGCGGCTGCAGCAGCGGCAGCCGGCGCCGCCACGGTCCCCGCTTGAGCCTCGGTGTCCACGCGCGCAATGGTTTGGCCCGACACGACGGTGCCGCCGTCGCCAACCAAAATGTCAGCCAGCACGCCGCCAGCCGGCGCGGGCACCTCCAGCACGACCTTGTCGGTCTCGATTTCGATCAGGATCTCGTCGGCGGCGACCGCCTCGCCGACTTTCTTTTTCCACTGCAGCAGGGTCGCTTCGGCGACCGACTCGGACAGCTGCGGAACCTTGACTTCAACGATGGCCATGGTGTTCGTTTCCCGAAAAAAGCGTGGGGTTCAATGCGGGGCGCGATGGCGCGGCGACTTGCAGGCCGGCACGCGACCAACGTTCGTGCGCGACGCCATCACTTGCTGAGGATGAAGCCCTTGAGGCGGCCAAACGCCGCCTCCACCAGCGCCTTTTGCTGCTCCTGGTGCAGGTGGGCGTAGCCCACCGCCGGCGAGGCCGACGCAGCGCGCCCCGCGTAGCCCAGGCGCTGGCCATCGAGCATGTTCTCGTGGATGTTGTGCTGCACGAAGAACCACGGCCCCTGGTTCTGCGGCTCGTCCTGGCACCACACGACATCGGTGGCGTTGGGGTAGCGCTTCATCTCCGCCGCAAACGCCTTGTGCGGAAACGGATAAAGCTGCTCGATGCGCACGATGGCGACATCGTCAGCCCCTTTGTCTTCACGCTTGCGCACCAGGTCGTAATAGACCTTGCCGGAGCAGACAATGACACGCTTGACGCGCTGGGCGTTTTGAAGCACCTGCGGGTTTTGCTCCGGAATGACGGTCTGGAAGCCGCCCTTGATGAAGTCGGTCACCGGCGAGGTGGCGTCTTTGGCGCGCAGCAGGGATTTGGGCGTAAAGACCACCAAGGGCTTGCGCAACGGGCGGATCATCTGCCGACGCAGCACGTGAAAGATCTGCGCCGCGGTGGTGGGCTGCACGATTTGCATGTTGGTATCCGCCGCCAGCTGCATGAAGCGCTCGATGCGCGCCGAGCTGTGCTCCGGCCCCTGGCCCTCGTAACCGTGCGGCAGGAACAGCGTGATGCCGTTGAGGCGGCCCCATTTCACTTCGCCTGAGGCGATGAACTGGTCGATGACGACCTGCGCGCCGTTGGCGAAGTCGCCGAACTGCGCCTCCCAGATGACCAGCGTGTTGGGGTCGTTGGAGGCATAGCCATACTCGAAGCCGAGCACCGCCTCCTCTGACAGGATGGAGTCGATCACCGTGAACGGCGCCTGGCCCTCGGCGACATTTTGCAGCGGGATATAGGTGCCCTCGTCCCACTTTTCCCGGTTCTGATCGTGGATGACCGCATGGCGGTGCGTGAAGGTGCCGCGACCGCTGTCTTCGCCCGACAGTCGCACCCCGTAGCCGCTGGCCACGAGCGACGCAAACGCCATGTGCTCGCCCATGCCCCAGTCCACGTTGATCTCGCCTCGGCCCATCGCGGCGCGGTCGGCCAGCACTTTTTTGACCAACGGGTGCGGCGTGATGTTGTCCGGCACGGTCGTAATGCGCTCGGCCAGCCGCCGCCACTCGGACAGCGGGATGGCGGTGTCGGCCACGTCGGTCCACTTTTTGCCGAGGAACGGCGCCCAATCCACCGCGTATTTGCTCTTGTAGTTGGTCAGCACCGGATCCACCGTGCGCCGGCCTTCGTCGAGCATGGCACGGTAGGCCCGCACCATCTCGTCGGGCCCTTCGGGCGGCAGCACCCCTTGAGTGACCAGCTTGTCGGCATAGAGCTTGCGCGTGCCCGGGTGCTGGGCGATCTTTTTATACATCAGCGGCTGCGTCAGGCTGGGCGTGTCCTGCTCGTTGTGGCCCAGCTTGCGGAAGCACACGATGTCGATGACGACGTCCTTCTTGAAGGTCTGGCGGAACTCCACCGCCAGCTGCGTGGCCAGCACCACCGCCTCGGGGTCGTCGCCGTTGACGTGCAGCACCGGCGCTTCGATCATCTTGACGACGTCGGTGCAATAAAGCGTGGAGCGGCTGTCGCGCGGGTCGGAGGTGGTAAAGCCGATCTGGTTGTTGATGACAATGTGCACGGTGCCGCCGGTGTAGTAGCCGCGCGTCTGCGCCAGCGCCAGCGTCTCCATCACCACGCCCTGGCCGGCGAACGCCGCATCGCCGTGCACCAGCACCGGCAGCACCTGGTCGCCCTTGCGGTCGCCGCGCCGATCCATGCGCGCGCGCGCCGAGCCTTCCACTACTGGGTTGACGATCTCCAGGTGCGAAGGGTTGAACGCCAGGCTCAGGTGCACCGGCCCGCCGGGGGTGGAGACGTCGGAGCTGAAGCCCTGGTGGTACTTCACGTCACCGGCCGGCAGGTCCTCCGGCGCGGTGTGCTCAAACTCCGCGAACAGATCCTTGGGCATCTTGCCCAGCACGTTGACCAGCACGTTCAGGCGACCGCGGTGGGCCATGCCGATGACGATCTCTTGCACGCCCAGCGCGCCGGCGCGCTGGATCAGCTCGTCCATCGCGGCGATGAAGCTTTCCCCGCCCTCCAGCGAGAACCGCTTTTGCCCCACGTATTTGGTGTGCAGGTAGCGCTCCAGCCCCTCGGCTTTGGTCAAGTTTTCAAGAATGTGCTTCTTTTGCTCGGCGGTGAGCGACGGCTTGCTGCGAATGCTCTCGAGTTTTTCTTGCCACCAGCGCTTTTGCTTCTGGTCGCTGATATACATGTATTCAGCGCCGAGCGTGCCGCAGTAGGTTTCGCGCAGCGCGTTGAGCAGCTCGCGCAGCGACATCGTCTCCTTGCCGAAGTAGGTGTTGGAGACGTTGTGCACCGTCTCGAGGTCGGCGTCGGTGAAGCCGTAGAACGATGGCTCCAGCTCCGGAATGTCGGGCCGCTCGGAGCGCTTGAGCGGATCCAGGTTGGCCCAGCGCACGCCCAGGTTGCGGTAGGCGGCGATCAGCTGCTGCGTGGCCACGCGTTTACGCGCCACGTCGCTGTCGGCGCCTTGCGCCGCCGCCAACGGGCGCGGCCCTTGCTTGGCCAGTTGGGCAAAAGCGTTGATCACCGGCTGGTGCGGGATGTCACGTGCGTCGCTGCCGTCCACCGCAGGCACGTGCTGCAGCGCATCGAAATAGTCGCGCCAGGAATCGGGCACGCTGCTCGGGTCGGTGAGGTATTTTTCGTAAAGCTCTTCAACGTAAGGCGCGTTGCCGCCGAACAGGTAAGAGTTGGCGCTCAAGGCCTGATAGATGCTGATCGCCTCGCTCATGGAATCGCTGACCTCCGTTTCCCTGCAGGAAACTGTCGGGTTGGAATCACCTTCCGCGACACGGCTGAACCGTTTGGCGGACGCGACTGTGACACTGGAAGGGCCGGTGTGCGGGCCTGATTGTGCCACCAACCGGCGCTAATGACCGTGAAAAGTTGTAACGTTTTCGTATCTCGCGGCGCGGCACCAAGGCGCACCAGGCGCGGGCGCTAGGCGCCGCGCGGCATCAAGCGCTGGCTGGGCGGCACCCCGCCCGGCTCGTCGAGCTCGATGGCGATTTGCGTGCAAACAGTGCGGCACAGCGCCACCGCCTGCTCGCTCTGCACGCGGTAATAGACCTGCGTGCCTTCCTTGCGCTTGGCCAGCACGCCGGCGCGGTACAGCAGGTTCAGATGCTGCGACAGGTTGGGCTGCGTGGTGTTGATTTCCGCCAGCAGCTCGGAGACCGATTTTTCCTTATCGCACAGGGCGTTGAGGATGCGCAGCCGCATCGGCGTGGACAGAATGCCAAACAGCTCGGCGGCCAGCTCAAAGACACGATCTTTGTCCGCGTCGGCGTCGGTGAGTTGTTGCATATATCTGCATTCAAGCACTTTGCGCGGATCATACCCACAAAGCGCCGGAGTGCCAAAAATGCGAACGTCAAGGCGGCGACACCAGCGCGCGGATCTGCTGCAGCGCGCTGGGATCATCCAAGGTCGAAAGGTCGCCAGGATCACGCCCCTCGCACACCGCTTGGATCGCGCGGCGCAGCAGCTTGCCGCTGCGCGTTTTCGGCAACAGCGGCACCAGATGCACGCGCGCAGGCTTGGCCACCGCGCCCAACTGCCGCTCGACGGTGGCCATCATCTCGGCCTGTAGCCGCTGCTCGTCGGTCTCGTGAGCCGCCGTCGCCGGATCCTTGAGCACCACAAAGGCCACCGCCACCTGGCCCTTGACCGCATCGGCCACGCCGACCACCGCGACCTCGGCTACGGCGGGATGGCTGGCGATGCTTTCTTCGATCTCGCGCGTGCCAAGCCGGTGACCGGCCACGTTGATGACGTCGTCGGTGCGCCCCAGGATGCTGTAGTAGCCGTCGGGGTCGCGCACGCCCCAATCGAAAGTGCTGTAATACCAGCGCTCGCGCAGATACGTCCAATACGTACGCACAAAGCGCGCCTCATCACCCCACAGGGTTTGCAGACAGCCAGGCGGCAGCGGGTAACGCACCGCGATAACGCCTTTGCGCCCCGGCTCGAGGATTTCCTCGCCGGTCAGTTCATCCAGCAGGCATACATCAAAGCCATAGACCGCGCGGCCCGGCGAGCCCCATTTGCTGGGAGCTTGCTCCACGCCGTTGCACAGCGCCAAGATGGGCCAGCCGGTCTCGGTTTGCCAGTAGTTGTCAATAACGGGCTTGCCCAGCGCCTGCGCGATCCAGCTGGCGGTGGGCTCGTCCAGCGGCTCGCCGGCCAGAAACAGCGCGCGCAGGCTGCTCAGATCGTAGCGGCTAAGGTGGGCGGGATCGTGTTTTTTGAGCACCCGCACAGCAGTCGGCGCGGTAAACATCACGCTGACGCGGTAACCCTGCACCAGGCGCCACCAGATGCCGGCATCGGGCCGGATCGGCGTGCCTTCATACATGAGGGTGGCCATGCCGTGGATCAGCGGGCCGTAGATGATGTAGCTGTGGCCGACCACCCAGCCGATGTCGCTGGTGGAAAAGAACGTCTCGCCTGGGTTGGCCATGTAGATGTGGCGCATCGAGGCGGCCAACGCCACCGCGTAGCCGCCGGTGTCGCGCTGCACGCCCTTGGGTTTGCCCGTGGTGCCGCTGGTGTAGAGAATGTAGCTCGGGTGGTCGCTTTCAACCCACTCGCACGGCACCTGGGCATCCAGATGCTGCTGGCGCAGCGCGGCGTAGTCAACGTCGCGCCCCTCCACCGGATCCAGCGCCGCCAGCCCGCGGTTGACCATCAGCACGCGCTCGGGCTTGTGGGTCGACAGGCGGATCGCCTCGTCCAGCAAAGGCTTGTAGGGCACCACCTTGCCGCCGCGCATGCCGGCATCGGCGCTGACGATGACCTTCGGCGCAGCGTCGTCGATGCGGGTGGCCAGCGCATGGCTGGCAAAGCCGCCGAACACCACCGAGTGGATGGCGCCGATGCGCACGCAGGCCAGCATCGCAAACGCTGCCTCGGGAATCATCGGCATGTAGATCAGCACGCGGTCGCCCTTGCCGACGCCGAGCGAGCGCAGCATCGCGGCCATGCGCTGCACCTCGACGTGCAGCTCGCGGAAGGTGTAGGCGCGCTCGGTGTCGGTCTCGGTGGAGACGTAGATCAGCGCCGGCTGGTCGGCGCGCGTGGCCAGGTGGCGGTCGATCGCGTTGTGGCACAGGTTGGTCAGCCCGCCCTCGAACCAACGCGCAAACGGCGGACGGTCGGTGTTGCAGACGCGCTCGAACGGGCGCTGCCAGTCGATCAGGCGGGCCTGCTCGGCCCAGAAGACATCGCGTTCCTCAATCGAGCGGCGGTAAAACGCAGCGTAATCCACGGCGCGCGGGCTCCTCGGGTGTGTGGTTTTGTCGAGTTCGCGCCATGGGATTGTCGGCAGCCGCCTTGCAAGGGGCTGACGGGCTCTGGCGATAACGACAGACGCTAGCCGCTGACGGGCGCCAAGGGTCGCCAGTCCCAACCCGTCCCCATCGGCTCCAGCGTGCCCAGCGCTGGAAACGGGAAATGGTAGCCGCCGACCAGAAGCCGCTCGCGCGCGGCCTGTTCCAGGATGCGCCGGCGCGTCTGGCGCGCCAGCTCGGCGTCCATGTCGAACATCACCGACCACTCGGGATTGCGCACGAACAGCGCCGGGATGTTGGCGGTGTCGGCCACGTAGATGAAGCCCTGACCCTGCGAGCGCAGCGTGAACACGCACATGCCCGGCGTGTGGCCGAACGCGGCTTCGGCGCGGATGCCGGGGGCCAGCTCGGCACCGGGCTGAAACTGCACGATGCGCTCGGCCACCGGCCCGCCGAAGGCGCGCCGCACCGCCTGGAACGCGCCCTGCAGCGCCTGCGGAGCCGCCTGCATGCGCGCCTCGTCCATCCAGAACGCCCACTCCGGGGCCGGCACGTGGATGCGCGCGCGCGGAAAGGTCAGCGCGCCGTCCTTGAGCCGCACGCCGTTGATGTGGTCGCCGTGGAAGTGGCTGATGACGACGTGGTCGATGTCCTCGGGCTTGAAGCCGGCGGCGGCCAGATGCTCGCGCAGGCGGCCGGTGGTCGGCGGCCCGTTGTCGCCGAAGCCCGCGTCGAACAGAAAGCGCCCAGCCGGCGTGACGGCGAGGAACGCGGTGAACGGGATGTCCACGTAGTCGGTCGGCAGCCCTTGCGACGCCAACATGGCCTTGACCTGCTCCAGCGGGACGTTGCGCACGAACTCTTCGCCCAGCGGGCGGCGCAGCGCGCCGTCGTGCAGCGCGATCAGCTCGAATTCGCCGAGCCGGTGCCGGCGGTGGCCGACCGCCGGCAGCGCCGGGGCCCCGAGGTTGGGCGGGGTGCCCTGCTGCGACCAGGCCGAGCCCAAAGCCAGCCAGCCGGTGGCAGCCAGGCCGGCACCGAGGAACATGCGTCGATCGATCATGGGGGTCTGCCTCCTGCGGCCGCAAGGGCCGGAGCCACCATGGCCGCCGGCAGCGGGCGCGGTGCAGAGGCTACGCGGGCCGCCGGCCTGCGGCTGGCGGGGAGCGGTCAAGACCCTGGGCGCGGCCGGGTCTTGCGCCAGGCCGTGGCCGCAGCGGCATCCCGGAACGCCAGCACCGACCGGAAACGGCAACGCCTCCCGAGGGGAGGCGTTGCGGAAGGCATTCGTGGTGGGTGATGCAGGGTTCGAACCTACGACCCCTGCCGTGTGAAGGCAGTGCTCTACCGCTGAGCTAATCACCCGGTCGTGACGTCGTCGTCAACAGACGTTAGTATAGCCCATTTTCGGTCAGGCCCGGCGCCAGACGGTGCGGCCCTTGCTTTCCTGATCGAGCGCGGCCAGCAGCGCCTCGTGGGCGGCAAGCTCCTCCGCGTCGGGCTCCAGCACTGGCAGCGTGAACGGCGACAGGTCGCGCCGCGCCAGCTCGCCGGCGCCAGCCGGCCCGCCGCCGAGGTCGATCACCAGCGACTCCTGCCCGCGCGTCATGCGAATGTAAACGTCGGCCAGCAGCTCGGCGTCCAGCAGCGCGCCGTGCAGCTGGCGGCTGGAGTTGTCCACGCCGAGGCGGTCGCACAGCGCGTCCAGGCCGTTGCGCTTGCCGGGCCACATCTCCTTGGCCAGCACCAGCGTGTCGATGACGCCGGCCACCAGCGCGCGCGTCGGCCCCAGCCCCACGCGGGCGAATTCGGCGTCGAGGAAGCCGAGGTCGAACGGCGCGTTGTGGATGATCAGCTCGGCGCCAGCGAGGTAGTCCGCGAGCTCGGCGGCAATGTCGGCGAAGCGCGGCTTGTCGGCCAGGAACTCCAGCGTGATGCCGTGCACACGCAGCGCGTCCTCGTGGATGTCGCGCTCCGGGTTCAGGTAGTAGTGGCGGTTGTTGCGCGTCAGCTGGCGGTTGACCAGCTCAACGCAGCCGATTTCGATGATGCGGTCGCCGTCCTGCGGCGACAGGCCGGTCGTCTCGGTGTCCAGCACGATCTGGCGCATGCGCCCTGCCTTTCTGGCGTACGCGCGGCGCGTCAATGGCGCTCGCGCGCGTGGTTGATGGTGTAGCGCGGGATCTCGATCGTCACGTCTTGCGTGCCCAGGCGCGCCTGGCAGCTCAGGCGCGAGGTGGGACTCAGCCCCCACGCTTTGTCGAGCAGGTCTTCCTCCTCCTCCGACGGCTCGCCCAGCGAGGCATAACCCTCGCGCACGATCACGTGGCAGGTGGTGCAGGCGCAGCTCATCTCGCAGGCGTGCTCGATCTCGATGTCGTGGTCGAGCAGCGCCTCGCAGATCGTGGTGCCAGTGGGCGCGTGGATGCGCGCCCCCTGCGGGCAGATCTCGGGGTGAGGCAGAACGGTAATGGCAGGCATTCAGATCGACTCCACGTGCCGCCCGGCCAGCGCCTGGGCGATGCTGCGGTTCATGCGGCGGGCGGCGAACGCCTCGGTGCCGTGGGCCAGCGCCTGGGTGGCCGCGTCGATCGCCGCGGGGTCGTCGCCCTGCCGCGCCGCCTCCAGCGACTGCAGCAGCGCGTCGATCGCGGCGCGCTCGGTCTCTTCGAGCAGGTCGCCGTCGGCCTGCAGCGCGCTGCGCGTGGCCGCCAGCAGCCGCTCGGCCTCCACGCGCGCCTCGGTCAGCGCGCGCGCGCGCATGTCGGCCTCCGCGCTGGCAAAGCTGTCCTGCAGCATGCGGGTGACCTGTTCGTCGGTAAGGCCGTAGGAGGGCTTGACCTCCACGTGCGCCTCCACGCCGGTGGAGAGTTCGCGGGCGCTCACCGTCAGCAGCCCGTCGGCGTCGATTGTGAACGTGACGCGGATGCGCGCCGCGCCGGCGGTCATCGGCGGGATGCCGCGCAGCGTGAAGCGCGCCAGGCTGCGGCAGTCGCGCGCAAGTTCACGCTCGCCCTGCACGACGTGGATCGCCAGCGCCGTCTGGCCATCCTGGAAGGTGGTGAAATCCTGCGCCTGGGCGGTGGGGATCGGCGTGTTGCGCGGCACGATGCGCTCCACCAGCCCGCCCATCGTCTCGATGCCGAGCGACAGCGGGATCACGTCCAGCAGCAGCAGCTCGCCGTCGGGGTCGTTGCCGGCGAGCTGGTTGGCCTGGATCGCCGCGCCGATCGCCACCACCTCGTCCGGGTTCAGGTTGGTCAGCGGCTCGCGTCCGAACAGCGCGGCCACCGCCCGGCGCACCAGCGGCATGCGGGTGGAGCCGCCGACCATCACCACGCCGTGCACCTCATCCGGCTGCACGCGCGCGTCGCGCAGCACGCGCCGCACCGCCTCCAGCGTGCGCTCGGTCAAGCCCCGGGTCGCCGCATTCAGATCCGCCAGCGTCACCGGCAGCACCGAACGCACCGCGCCGCCCGCGTCCACCGCCAGCTCCATCGCGACGGCGGCGCCCTCCGCCGCGCCGGACAGCGCCTCCTTGACGCGCCGCGCTTCGGCCAGCACGCGCGCGCGCACGCGCGGATCGAGCCGCTCCAGCGGCTCGGTGCGGCCCGCGCGCTGCAGCGCCCACGCGGCCAGCGCACGGTCATAGTCGTCGCCGCCAAGCGCCGAGTCGCCGCCGGTGGCCACGACCTCGAACACGCCCTGGGTCAGCCGCAGCAGCGAGACGTCGAAGGTGCCGCCGCCGAGGTCATAAACCAAATACAACCCCTCGGCGCCCTGATCCAGCCCGTAGGCAATGGCCGCCGCAGTGGGCTCGTTGAGCAGCCGCAGGACGTTCAGGCCCGCCAGCCGCGCCGCGTCCTTGGTGGCCTGGCGCTGCGCGTCGTCGAAGTACGCCGGCACGGTGATCACGGCGCCGTAGAGCTCGGCGTCAAAGGTCGCTTCGGCGCGGCGGCGCAGCGCGGACAGGATCTCGGCGCTGACCTCCACCGGCGTCTTATCACCGGCGACGGTGCGCACCACCACGCCGCCGGGGCCCTCCACGACGGTGTAAGGCAGGCGGCCCGCCACGCCGTCGCGCTCGATGTCCGCCAGCGCCCGGCCCATCAGGCGCTTGACGGAGCTGATCGTGTTGCCGGGGTCGTCCACCTGCGCGGCCAACGCTTCGTGGCCCACCTGGCACGGCGGGGATGAGCCGGGCGGCAGGTAGCGCACCACGCTGGGCAGGATCACGCGCCCCTGCTCGTCCGGCAGGCACTCCGCCACGCCGTGGCGCACCGCGGCCACCAGCGAGTGCGTGGTGCCGAGGTCGATGCCCACCGCGATGCGCCGCTGGTGCGGGTCCGGCGCCATGCCGGGCTCAGAAATTTGCAGCAATGCCATCAGTGTGCTTTCAAGCGCTCAGCTTCATGCAGCCGTGCGTGCAAGGAATCCAGTAGCCGCTCGACGAACATCAGCGCGCGCACCTGCGCCGCCGCCGCGGCGGGGTCGGCGTCCTGGTCAATCGCCTGCGCCAGCCGCTGCAGGCGTGCGGCGCGTTCGGCCTCCACCTCACGGCGCAGCGCGTGCAGCGCGTCGGCGTCGCCGTCGGCCTCCTCTAGCGCCTCGCGCCACTGCATCTGCTGCAGCAGGAAGTCGGACGGCATCGCGGTGTTGCTGTCGGCCTGCACCGGCACGCCGTGCAGCTCGCACCAATACGCGGCGCGGCGCAGCGGGTCGCGCAGGCGCTGCCACGCCTCGTTGATGCGCACCGACCACTGCATCGCCACACGCTGCGCGGCGGCGCCGGCGGCGGCGTGCCGGTCGGGATGCGAGAGGCGCTGCAGCGCCTTGCGCCGCTCGTCCAGCTCGGCCACGTCCAGCGCGAAGCGCCGCGGCAGGCCGAACAGCGCGAAGTCGTCCGCCTGCAGCGACAGGGTCGGCTCAGACGCGGAACGACTCACCACAGCCACAGCGGTCACGCTCGTTGGGGTTGCGGAACTTGAAGCCCTCGTTGAGGCCCTCGCGCACGAAGTCAAGCTCGGTGCCGTCGAGATACGGCAGGCTTTTGGGATCCACCAGCACTTTAACCCCGTGCGAGTCGAAGACGTGGTCTTCGGGCTGCACGTCGTCGGCATACTCAAGCTTGTAGGCCAAGCCCGAGCAACCGGTGGTCTTGACCCCCAAGCGCACGCCAATCCCTTTGCCCCGGCGGGCAAGGTATTTTTGCACGTGCTGCGCAGCGGCTTGCGTCAACGTCACGGCCATAACGCTGGGCTTTAAGTTTGGGTCGCGGCGGCGTGTTTGCGACGGTAGTCTTCCACGGCGGCTTTGATGGCGTCTTCAGCCAAAATCGAGCAGTGGATTTTGACCGGCGGCAGCGCCAACTCTTCGGCGATCTGGCTGTTTTTGATCTGCAGCGCCTCATCCAACGTCTTGCCTTTGACCCACTCGGTGACCAGCGAGCTGGAGGCGATCGCCGAGCCGCAGCCGTAGGTCTTGAAGCGCGCATCCTCGATGATGCCAGTGGCCGGGTTGACCTTGATCTGCAGCTTCATGACGTCGCCGCAGGCCGGCGCGCCGACCATGCCGGTGCCAACGGTGTCATCGTTTTTGTCAAAGCTGCCGACGTTGCGCGGGTTTTCGTAATGATCGATGACCTTGTCGCTGTATGCCATGGTCACGCTCCTTTTTCAATGTCAATGGCCACAGGGATGGCCTTAGTGCGCCGCCCACTGGATGGTGTTGAGATCGACGCCTTCCTGATACAGCTCCCATAGCGGCGAGAGCTCGCGCAGCTTGGCAACATTGGCCTTGATGGCCTCGATGGCGTAGTCCACGTCGGCTTCCGTCGTCCAGCGGCCGATCGTGATGCGCAGGCTGCTGTGCGCCAGCTCGTCGCTGCGGCCCAGCGCCCGCAGCACGTAGCTGGGCTCCAGGCTCGCCGAGGTGCAGGCCGAGCCGCTGGAGACCGCCACGCCCTTGATGCCCATGATCAGCGACTCGCCCTCGACGTAGTTGAAGCTCATGTTGAGGTTGTGCGGCACGCGCCGGGTCGGGTGGCCGTTGATGTAGGACTGCTCGATCTGCGTCAGCCCCGCCACCAGCCGTTCGTGCAGCCGGCGGATGCGCGGCAGCTCGGTGGGCATCTCGGCCTTGGCGATGGCAAACGCCTCGCCCATGCCGACGCACTGGTGCGTGGCCAGCGTCCCGGAGCGCAGGCCGCGCTCGTGCCCGCCGCCGTGCATCTGCGCCTCCAGCCGCACGCGCGGCTTGCGCCGCACGTACAGCGCGCCAATGCCCTTGGGCCCATAGGTCTTGTGCGAGGCCAGACTCATCAGGTCGATCGGCAGCTGGCGCAGGTCGATCTCGACCTTGCCGGTGGCCTGCGCGGCGTCGCAGTGAAAGATCACGCCCTTTTCGCGGCAGATGGCGCCGATGGCGGCCACGTCCTGGATGACGCCGATCTCGTTGTTGACCAGCATCACGCTGGCCAGGATGGTGTCGGGGCGCAGCGCGGCGCGAAACGCCTCCAGGTCGAGCAGCCCGTCGGGCTGCACGTCAAGATAAGTAACCTCAAAGCCCTCGCGCTCCAGGTGCCGGCAGGTGTCCAGCACCGCCTTGTGCTCGGTCTTGACGGTGACGATGTGGCGGCCGCGCTCTTTGTAGAAATGCGCCGCGCCTTTGAGCGCCAGGTTGTTGGATTCGGTGGCGCCACTGGTCCAGATGATCTCGCGCGGGTCGGCGCCGACCAGGTCGGCGACCTGCTCGCGCGCGCGCTCCACGGCCTTCTCAGCCTCCCAGCCCCAGGCGTGGCTGCGCGAAGCGGGGTTGCCAAAATGATCATGCAACCAAGGGATCATTTTTTCAACCACGCGCGGATCCACCGGCGTCGTGGCGCTGTAATCCATGTAAAGCGGGTAGTGCGGGGTGCTGCTCATCGCGGCGCGCTCCTGGCGGTTGGCGGGTTGGGGCTTATTTGGCGCCGGCCGCGGCCAGCGCGAACACGGAATTGGGGGCGTTGACCCGGATCGGCTTGACCACCGGATGCGGCGAAATGGCGCGCTTCAGCGACGGCGCCGGCTCGACCACCGCGCCCTTGGCGAGCTGGTCATCGACCAGCTTCTGCAACGTCACCGAGCGCAGAAATTCCATCATGCGCTCGTTGAGCTCGGCCCACAAATCGTGGGTCATGCAGGGCTGCCCTTCGCCGCGGCAGTTTTCCTTGCCGCCGCACTGCGTGGCGTCGATCGGCTCATCGACCGACAGAATGATGTCGGCCACCGTGATCTCGCTGGCTTTGCGGCCCAGCGTATAGCCGCCACCTGGGCCGCGCGTGGATTCGACCAACTTGTGCCGGCGCAGCTTGCCGAACAGCTGCTCCAGGTACGACAGCGAGATGTGCTGGCGCTGGCTGATGGCAGCCAGCGTCACCGGCCCGCTGGCTTGGCGCAAGGCCAAGTCGATCATCGCCGTGACGGCAAAGCGGCCTTTGGTGGTCAGACGCATGGCAGGACTCCTGGCTGGGGGCGTTTGTGCAACCGCAACGCCCTAAATCCCGACTGTTTTCGTAGAGTATAACAAAAACCTAACGAATCAGTCGGAAATTAACCCTGCCATCAACGTGCTCACGGCGCCCAGCCGCTGTTGGGCGGCTGAGCGCCGTTGCGCAACGGAAAAGCGAATTCGATGCCGGTGCCCGGATGGGCATCGTAAAAACGCACGGTGGCGCCGAGCTTGGCTGCACGGGTCAACACGTTGCGCAGCCCTCGCCCTTCGGGCGAGCGCTGCTCCGCCGGCGGCAAACCCACCCCGTCATCCTCGATGGTGAGGATCACCTGCTCATCGCGCTGCCAGGTGCTGACGACGATGCGCCGCGCACGCGCGTGCTTGACGACGTTGGCGAAAATCTCTTGCAGGCAGCGAAACAGGTGCAGCACACCGCGCGAGTCCAGCGCCGCCAGCGGCGGCACGTCCTGCACCTCCCAGCGCAGCTCGATGCCGACGCCCTCCAGCGCTGGGCCGAGGCGGCGGCGCAGCGTGCCGAGGATGGCCGGCAGGTCGCCTTCCATCGGCTCGAACGAGTCCAGCGTCAGCCGCAGCTCATCCAACGCCTGGCGCAGCATGCCGGCCAGCGCCTCGCGGTCGAGCTGCGCGTTGGGGTTGCGCACCAGGTTGAGCGTCTGCACCAGCTGGCTGCCCAGGCCGTCGTGCATATCGCGCATCAGGCGGCGGCGTTCCTCCTCAATGGCGCGCTGGCGCTCGGCGGCCTGCAGCCGCTCGAACGCCGCGCTGAGCTCGCGCTCGCGTTGCGCGATGCGCTGCGCCAGCGTCTCGTTGAGCTTGTGCACCGCGCGCGCCCAACCCGCAGCGCGCTCGACCAGCACCCAGCCCAGCGTCAGGGTCAGCACCAGGCTGCCGACGGACATCCAGCGCAGGTCGCCGTCGCCTGGAAAATTCAGCTGAATGACCAAAAAATCGCGCAACGCCGTCAGCCACGTAAACAGCGCCACCAGCGCCACGATTTGTTGCTGGCGCTGCAGCGCGCGGCGGCGCAGCCGCTCCAACACCGCGCGCAGCAGCGCCGCAGCGGCAAACGCCGTCATGGCCCCAGCCCAGAGGCGGATGAGATCGTATTCCAGCGTCCACAGCGCGGCTGCGGTCATCAAGGGCGATGCCACCATCACCCCCCAGGCGCCGGCGCGCACCCAGGTCAGCCCAGCCTCGAACAACTCCTCAATCGTGAGCACAAAAAAGCCAACGTAAACGCCAAAGGCGCTCCAGCGCAGCAGCAACAGCCATTCGAAAGGCATCGGCGGCTCCACCACCGACACCAGCACGGTGCGCACGCCGTGAGCCAGCGAGGCCAGCGCAATCAGCAGAAACAGCCGCTCGCGCAACGCGCGCCACAGCAGCAAGGCCAGCGCGCCGATGAACAGCGCCAGCGCCGCCATGATCCAGGAGCCGGTGACTTGCCACAACAGCAGCGATTGATGTCGCTCTTGCAACACTTCCTGAGGGCCGAGCACCGCTGGCCACAGGCCGCTGCGCTCCAGGGGGCGCGCTTGCACCTCCACGACCAGCCGGTTGGCTTGCGCCTCGGACGCCAGCGCCATCGGCGGCAAAGGCACGTAGTGCGGCACGGCGTTGCCCACCACCGTGCGCTCGGGGGCCGCATCCCAGCCGAATTGGTAGATTTCCTGATCGTTGAGCAGCACGCGCACGCGCATGCCTGCGCGCGGCATCAGCAACGCCAACCGCGCCGCAGCGGGCTGCTCGTAGTCCAGGACGCGGGGCCACGGCAGCTCGTAGCGCACCGCACCCCACCAAGCAGGCCCCTCATCGTCCAAGATGTGGGGCAAACGCACCGTCCGCGGACTCTGTCCGGGATCGGCGGGCAGCGCAACGCGCGCCTCGCGCCATACCCAGGCGCCGGGCGGCGCCCAGGGCCGCGTCAAGGCATGCAGGGCCAACAGCACGGCCGCCAGCAAGACGGCGACCACGCCAACCACCGCGCCGCCTCCTCGGCTGGACGTTGGACGGGCAGCAGGAGGCGGCGGCGCGGATGCGGGCGGCGCCGCCGTCACAGCAGCCCCCGCGCCTGGGCCGCGCGCACCACCTGCACACGCGTGCGCACGGCCAGCTTCCGGTAAAGGTTTTTGATGTGCGTGCTGACGGTGGCCACGCCGATGCCAAGGCGCTGGGCGATCTCCTTGTTGACGTAGCCCTGCGCCACCAGACGCAGCACGTCGGTTTCTCGTTCAGATAGGGTTGGGGCTGGGCCTTCGGCCAGGGGATCGGGCGCTTCACCGAGCTGTCGGAATTGCTTGAGCAGCATGCGCGCCAGCAGCGGCGAGATCGGCGCCCCGCCCTGCCGAATTTGCTCGATGGCCTCGATCAATTCTTGCGTGGAACAGCCTTTGAGCACATAGCCCGTGGCGCCCATTTGCAAGGCGCGAATCAACCGCGTCTCGTCGCCGAAGACGGTGAAAACCAGCAGTTCCGCATCCGGGCGTGCTTCGGCCAGCAAACGCAGCATGTCTTCGCCGCGGCCATCGGGCAGGCCCAAATCCACCAGAAACACATCGGCCAGGCTGTGCGGCGCCATGCGCTGCGCATGGGCGAAGGTTTCCGACTGCCCCACCAGTTTCCAATCGGGCCGCAGGCGCAGCGCTTCCTCCACAAAGCGCAAGATGCTGCGGTCGTCTTCAATCAAGTAGATGCGCGTGATGCCCGACATGGCCGCCGATTTTCAAGCAAGCCACGCCACGGCACACCTCCCCCAAACGAGGGAGTCAGGTCGCTTCGGCCACCGCGTCCGGGCGCTGCGCGCCCAGCACGCCGGCCTTGAGCCGCAGCAGCTCGTCGCGCACGCGCGCGGCGGCCTCGAACTCCAGGTTGCGCGCGTGCTCCAGCATGCGCTTTTCCAGCTGCCGGATGCGCCGCGCCAGATCCTTCTCGTCGAGCTCCTCCAGCTCCGCCGCCTGGGCCGCCGTCGCGGCGGCGCGCTGCGCGGCCTGCTGGGCCTTGTCGCTGGCCACGCCATCGATCAAGTCCTTGATGCGCTTGCTCACCCCCCGCGGGGTAATGCCGTGGGCGGCGTTGAAGGCCAGTTGCTTGGCGCGGCGGCGCTCGGTCTCGTCGATGGCGCGGCGCATCGAGTCGGTGACCGTGTCGGCGTAGAGGATCGCCATGCCGTTGAGGTTGCGCGCGGCGCGGCCGATGGTCTGGATCAGGCTGCGGTCGGAGCGCAGGAAGCCCTCCTTGTCGGCGTCCATGATCGCCACCAGCGACACCTCGGGGATGTCCAGCCCCTCGCGCAGCAGGTTGATGCCGACCAGCACGTCGAACGCCCCCAGGCGCAGGTCGCGGATGATCTCGGCGCGCTCCACCGTGTCGATGTCGGAGTGCATGTAGCGCACGCGCACGCCGTTTTCGTGCAGGTAGTCGGTGAGCTGCTCGGCCATGCGCTTGGTCAGCACGGTGATCAGCACGCGTTCCTGGCGCTGCACGCGCAGGCGGATCTCCTGCAGCACGTCGTCCACCTGGTGCGTGGCCGGGCGCACCTCCACCACCGGGTCCACCAGGCCGGTGGGGCGCACCACCTGCTCCACCACCTGGCCGCTTCGGGCCAGCTCGTAGTCGCCCGGCGTGGCCGACACGAAGATGACCTGCCGCATGCGCTGCTCGAATTCCTCGAACTTCAGCGGCCGGTTGTCCAGCGCGCTGGGCAGGCGAAAGCCGTAGTCCACCAGCGTCTGCTTGCGCGCGCGGTCGCCGTTGTACATGCCGGCCAACTGGCCGATCATCACGTGGCTCTCGTCCAGGAACATCAAAGCGTCCGGGGGCAGGTAGTCCACCAGCGTCGGCGGCGGCTCGCCGGGGCGCGCGCCGGTCAGGTGGCGCGAGTAGTTCTCGATGCCCTTGCAGTGCCCGACCTCGGCCAGCATCTCCAGGTCGAAGCGCGTGCGCTGCTCCAGCCGCTGCGCCTCCAGCAGCTTGCCCTGCTGCACGAACCACTGCACGCGTTCGCGCAGCTCCTCCTGAATGGTGTCGATGGCGCGCAGGATCTGCTCACGCGGCGTGACGTAGTGGCTGCCCGGATAGACCGTGAAGCGCGCCAGCGTGCGCTCGATCCGGCTGGTCAACGGGTCGAAGAGGCTCAAGCGCTCGATCTCGTCGTCGAACAGCTCGATGCGCAGCGCCAGCTCCGAGTGCTCGGCCGGAAAGACGTCGATGACGTCGCCGCGCACGCGGAACTTGCCGCGCACGAACTCCTGCTCGTTGCGCTGGTATTGCATGCGCACCAGCTGGGCGATGATGTCACGCTGCGCAAGCCGCTCGCCGGTGCGCAGCGTCAGGATCATGCGGTGGTAGTGGTGCGGGTCGCCGATGCCGTAGATGGCGCTGACGGTGGCCACGATCACCACGTCGCGCCGCTCCAGCAGGCTCTTGGTGGCCGACAGGCGCAGCTGCTCGATCTGCTCGTTGATCGCGCTGTCCTTCTCGATGTAGAGGTCGCGCTGCGGCACGTAGGCCTCGGGCTGGTAATAGTCGTAGTAGCTGACGAAATACTCGACGGCGTTCTTCGGGAAGAATTCGCGAAACTCGCTGTAAAGCTGCGCCGCCAGCGTCTTGTTCGGCGCAAAGACGATGGCCGGCCGCCCCAGCCGCGCGATCACGTTGGCCATCGTGAACGTCTTGCCCGATCCCGTCACGCCCAGCAGCGTCTGGAACGCCTCGCCGTCCTGCACCCCTTCGACCAGCCGCGCGATCGCCTCCGGCTGGTCGCCGGCCGGCGGATAGGGTTGGAACAGCTCGTACGGCGAGCCGGGAAAGTGGACGAACTGGCCGGGGGTAGGGGCGTTCATGAGAGGACGGACGGATGGCCGGGGCCGGGATAAATGGAACGATAAAATCCTAGATTTTGGAGCAGTCTGCATCAACGGAGCAACCATGTCCCTTTTTGCCGCCGTCGAGATGGCCCCGCGCGACCCGATCCTGGGGCTCAACGAACAGTTCGCCGCCGATCCCCGCCCGGAGAAGGTCAACCTCGGGGTGGGGGTGTACTACGACGACGATGGCAAGCTGCCGCTGCTGCAGTGCGTGCGCCAGGCCGAGGCGCGCCTGATGGAAAAGCCCGCCCCGCGCGGCTACCTGCCGATCGACGGCATGCCGGCCTATGACAACGCGGTCAAGGCGCTGGTGTTCGGCGCCGACAGCGACGTGGTGCGCAGCGGCCGCGTCGCCACCGTGCAGGCGCTGGGCGGCACGGGGGGCCTGAAGATCGGCGCCGACTTCCTGAAGAAGCTCAACCCGGCCGCCAAGGTGCTGATCAGCGATCCGAGCTGGGAGAACCACCGCGCGCTGTTTGCCAACGCCGGCTTCGCCGTGGATACCTACGCCTACTACGACGCCGCCGCGCGCGGGGTCAACGTGGAGGGCATGCTGGCCAGCCTGCGCGCCGCCGCGCCCGGCACCATCGTCGTGCTGCACGCCTGCTGCCACAACCCGACGGGTTATGACCTGACCCCCGGGCAGTGGGATGCGGTCGTGGCGGTGGTGAAGGAGCGCGGCCTGGTGCCGTTCCTCGACATGGCCTACCAGGGTTTCGGCCACGGCATCGCCGAGGACGGTGCGGCGGTGCGCAAGTTCGTCGAGGCGGGACTGGACGTGTTCGTCGCCACGTCGTTCTCCAAGAGCTTCAGCCTGTATGGCGAGCGCGTCGGCGCCCTGTCGGTGGTGTGCGCGAGCAAGGACGAGGCCGAACGCGTGCTGTCGCAGCTCAAGATCGTCGTGCGCACCAATTACTCCAACCCGCCGACGCACGGTGCGGCGGTGGTGGCCACGGTGCTCAACACCCCGGAGCTGCGGGCGCTGTGGGAGCAGGAGCTGGCCGGCATGCGCACGCGCATCAAAGCGATGCGCGAGCAGCTGGTGCAGGGCCTGAAGGAAGCCGGCGTGGCGCAGGACATGAGCTTCATCACGCGCCAGATCGGCATGTTCAGTTACTCCGGCCTGACCAAGGAGCAGATGCAGCGCCTGCGCAGCGAGTTTGGGGTCTATGGCACAGACACCGGGCGCATGTGCGTGGCGGCGCTCAACAGCCGCAACATCGGCTACGTCTGCCGCGCGATCGCGGCGGTCTTGCGCTGAGTCCTCCGCGCGCAAGGCGCAAGGTCGCCCCGCAGACCGGGCTTTCGGGCTGACGCCGATGGCATGCGTCACGGCTTCCTGCTATAGTTGTTGCACCGCAACAAAACGGTGCCGGGGTTCTCATGCTGTATCACCTGTATGAGGCGCAGCGCGCGCTGATCGAGCCGTTTTCTCAATTTGCGGCGGTGGCCGCCAGGCTTTACGCCACCCCGACCTCGCCGCTGGCGCAAACGCCGTTTTCGCAGCGCCTGGCGGCCGCTTACGATCTCTTCCACCGACTCGGCAAGGAATACGAAAAGCCGGAGTTCGGCATTCACACGGTGGACATCGAGGGCGTGCCTGTGGCCATCCACGAGCGCGTCGAAATTGACAAACCCTTTTGCCAGTTACGGCGTTTTAAGCGTTACGCGGACGACCCTGCGCTGTTGCTGCGGCTCAAGCATCAGCCCGTGGTGCTGATCGTGGCGCCGTTGTCGGGCCACCACGCCACGCTGCTGCGCGACACCGTGCGCACCATGCTGCGCGACCACAAGGTGTATATCACCGACTGGAAAAACGCGCGCATGGTGCCGCTGGAGCAAGGCGAGTTCCATCTGGACGATTACGTCCATTATGTGCAGGAATTTATCCGCCACCTGCAAGGCAAGTATGGTCATTGCCACGTGATGAGCGTGTGCCAGCCGACCGTGCCGGTGCTGGCAGCCGTTTCCTTGATGGCCAGTCGAGGGGAAAAAACCCCGTTGTCGATGACCATGATGGGTGGGCCCATCGACGCGCGACGCTCGCCGACGGCAGTCAACAATTTGGCCACCCACCGCAGCTACGAATGGTTTGAAAACAACCTGATCTACCGCGTGCCAGCTGGGTTCCCCGGCGAAGGGCGGCGCGTCTATCCGGGCTTTTTGCAGCATGCCGGCTTCATCGCGATGAACCCCAACCGGCACCTGAAGAGTCATTACGATTACTTCAAGCACCTGGTGCAAGGCGACAACGAAAGCGCGGAGGCGCACCGCAAGTTTTACGATGAATACAACGCGGTGCTGGATATGGATGCGCCCTATTACCTGGAAACCATTCGCATCGTCTTCCAGGAATTTCGCCTGGTGCAAGGCACATGGGACGTGCGAGCCCCGGACGGGCGCTTGGAGCGCGTACGCCCGCAAGACATTCGCGGTGTCGGTTTGTTGACGGTGGAAGGCGAGCTGGACGATATTTCCGGCAGCGGCCAGACGCGCGCCGCGCATGACCTCTGCACGAGTCTAGAGCCGCACCTGCGCCGACATTTTGAGGTGGAAGGCGCCGGGCATTACGGAATTTTCAGCGGTCGCCGCTGGCGGGAAAAAGTTTACCCGGTGGTGCGCGACTTTATTCGCCAGCACCAACCGCCCGCCGCCGGCCCGGACGAAGCCATGGTGCACGAAGCGGAGCTGTTGGCCGCTGCCATCGAACGCGCGCCGGCCCCAGCCGCTGAGCCTGGCGGGGGTGCACGGCGTCGCGTGCGTGAAGCGTGAATCCGGCCGCCGTTGCCACCACCCTCCCCGACGCCGCCGGCGCGGCCCCAGCGGATCCCGCGCTGGTGCAGCGGCTGGACGCAGCGCTGCCCCAGACGCAGTGCACGCGCTGTGGCTACCCGGACTGCCGCCGCTACGCCGAGGCGATCGCGCGCGGCGAAGCGCCGATCAACCGCTGCCCGCCCGGCGGTGAGGAGGGCGTGCGGCGGCTGGCGGCGATCACCGGCCTGCCTGCGGTGCCGCTGGACCCCGAGGTCGGCCGCGAGGGGCCGTTTGGCGTCGCGGTGATCGATGAGACGTGGTGCATCGGCTGCACGCTGTGCCTGAAAGTCTGCCCGACCGACGCCATCGTCGGCGCACCCAAGCGTATGCACACGGTGATCGAGGCCTATTGCACCGGCTGCGAGCTGTGCATCCCTGTGTGCCCGGTGGACTGCATCGCGATGGAGGTGACCACACCCGGGCGCAGCGGCTGGCAGGCGTGGTCGGCAGCGCAAGCCGACACCGCCCGGCGGCGCTACCAGGCGCGCCTGCAGCGCCTGGCGCGCGAGGCGGTAGAAGCTGAGGCGCGCCGGCTGCACAAGGCCGAGGCCAAGCTCGCCGACCTGGCGCAGCATTCCAAGCACACCGACCCGGCGCTGCTGGAGCGCAAGCGCCAACTGGTGCAGGCCGCCATCGAGAAGGCTCGCGCCAAGCTGGCCGGTGCATCGACACCCCCCGGGTCTTGACCACCGGGGGCAGGCCAGCTCCCGCTCACGGCGCAAGGCCCGCGCCAGGCCGGCCTGAGCCTCGCGCCGCGGCGGCCAGCGCGTCGAACGCGCGCACGACTTCCGGCGGGGCCTGCACCAGTTCGATCAGCACCCCTTCGCCGCCGATCGGGGCCTCGTCGCTGCCCTTCGGGTGGATGAAGCAGATGTCGAAGCCCGCCGCGCCCTTGCGGATGCCGCCGGGCGCAAAGCGCACGCCCTGCGCGGTGAGCCACTCCACCGCCCGCGGCAGGTCGTCCACCCACAGGCCGACGTGGTTCAGCGGCGTGGCGTGCACCGCGGGTTTCTTCTCGGGATCCAGCGGCTGCATCAGGTCGATTTCCACCTTCAGCGGCCCGGCGCCGACCGCGCAGATGTCCTCGTCGACGTTCTCGCGCTCGCTGACGAAGGTGCCGGTGACCTCCAGCCCGAACAGATCCACCCACAGCCGGCGCAGCCGCGCCTTGTCCGGCCCGCCGATGGCGATTTGCTGGATGCCGAGGATGCGAAACGGGCGCGGTGCGCTCACCGCTCGAACTCCACGATCGGCTGGTCCACGACGAGGCTTTCGCCTTTTTGCGCCAGCACCTTGGCCACGACGCCGTCGGCCGGGGCGAACAGGATGTTTTCCATCTTCATCGCCTCGATGACGGCGACGCGCTCGCCGGCCTGCACCTTCTGCCCGGGCTGCACCGCCACGTCCACCAGCAGACCCGGCATCGGCGACAGCACGAAGCGGCTCATGTCCGGCGGCGCCTTGAACGGCATCAGCCGGTGCAGCTCGGCGATGCGCGGCGACACCACCAGGCACTCCAGCCGCGCGCCGTGGTGCTGCACGACGAGTGCCAGCGGGTGCTTGGGCGTGCCGCGCTCGACCTGCGCGGTGAAGGGCTCGCCGTTGCACTCGCCGGTGATGACGATGTCGCTGAGCCGCGAGGCGGACGTGATCTTGTAGCGGCGCGCCTCGTCCCCCTGCCCGACCCGCACGCTGGCGTAGCCCGTCTCGCCGACGTATTCATCGACGTGCACGGGGATGTGGCGGTGCTGGCCATCGGCGGCCAGGGCGATGACGACATAGTCGTTGCCGATGCGCGCGCCGTAGCCGGGCATCTGGCCGCTGATGCCGGCGGCGCGTTCGCGGCTCTTGCGGCGCACGAACGCCGCCAGCGCCACCAGGAAGTCGGGGTCGTCGTGGCGCACGTCCTCGGGCCGGAAGCCGCGCGGGAAGTGCTGCGCGATGAAGCCCGTGTGGAAGCGCCCGGCGACGAAGTCCGGGTGCGCCAGCAGCGCCGCCTGGAACGGGATGTTGCTGCTGATGCCGCGGATCGCAAAGCCGTTGAGCGCCTCACGCATCTTGGCGATCGCCTCCTTGCGGTCGCGCCCGTGCACGATCAGCTTGGCGATCATCGAGTCGTAGTGCATCGGGATCTCGCCGCCCTCGAACACCCCGGTGTCCACCCGCACACCGTAGCGGTGCGCGGTGTCGGCGGCGTGCATCGTCTCCTTCGGCGGCTTGAAGCGCACCAGCCGCCCGGTGGACGGCAGGAAGTTGCGCTCCGGGTCCTCGGCGTTGATGCGGCACTCGATCGCCCAGCCGTCACGCCGGATGTCGGCCTGAGTGAACGGCAGCCGCTCGCCTGCGGCGATGCGGATCATCCATTCCACCAGATCCAGCCCGGTGATGCACTCGGTGACCGGGTGCTCCACCTGCAGGCGGGTGTTCATCTCGAGGAAGTAGAAGCTTTGATCCTTGCCGACCACGAACTCCACCGTGCCGGCGCTCTGGTACTTCACCGCCTTGGCCAGCGCCACGGCCTGCTCGCCCATCGCCTTGCGGGTGGCCTCGCTGATGAAGGGGCTGGGCGCCTCCTCGATGACCTTCTGGTGGCGGCGCTGGATCGAGCACTCGCGCTCCCACAGGTAGACGACGTTGCCGTGCGCGTCACCCAGCACCTGGATTTCGATGTGGCGCGGCTCCTCGATGAACTTCTCGATGAAGACGCGGTCGTCGCCGAAACTGCTCAGCGCCTCGTTGCGGCACGAGGTGAAGCCTTCCAGCGCCTCCTTGTCGTTGAAGGCCACGCGCAGGCCCTTGCCGCCGCCGCCGGCGCTGGCCTTGATCATCACCGGATAGCCGATGCTGCGCGCGATCTCCACCGCCTGCTCGGCCGACTCGATCGGGTCGTTCCAGCCGGGGATGGTGCTGACGCCAGCTTCCTTGGCCAGCTTCTTGGAGGCGATCTTGTCGCCCATGGCCGCGATGCTGTGGTGCTTCGGCCCGATGAAGACCAGGCCCTCCTCCTCGACGCGGCGGGCGAAGTCCTCATTCTCGGACAGAAAGCCGTAGCCGGGGTGGATGGCCTCGGCGCCGGTGGACTTGGCCGCGGCGATGATCTTGTCGGCCACGAGGTAACTCTCGCGGCTGGGCGCGGGGCCGATGCCGACGGCCTCGTCGGCCAGGCGGACGTGGCGCGCCTCGCGGTCGGCCTCGGAATAGACGGCCACAGTGGCGATGCCCATCTTGCGGGCGGTGGCGATGACGCGGCAGGCGATCTCGCCGCGGTTGGCGATCAGGATCTTCTTGAACATGGTGCGCTCTCCCCTGCCCTCACAGCGGAATGTTGCCGTGCTTGCGCCACGGGTTCTCAAGCTTCTTGTCCTTGAGCATCGCCAGCGAGCGGCAGATGCGCTTGCGCGTCTCGTGCGGCAGGATGACGTCGTCGATGTAGCCGCGCTCGGCCGCCACGAAGGGGTTGGCAAAGCGCGCCTTGTATTCGGCCTCGCGCGCGGCGAGCTTGGCCGGATCCTTCTTGTCCTCGCGGAAGATGATCTCCACCGCCCCCTTGGCGCCCATGACGGCGATCTCGGCGTTGGGCCAGGCCAAGTTGACGTCGCCGCGCAGGTGCTTGGAAGCCATCACGTCGTAGGCGCCGCCGTAGGCCTTGCGCGTGATGACGGTGATCTTGGGCACCGTGGCCTCGGCGTAGGCATAGAGCAGCTTGGCGCCGTGCTTGATGATGCCGCCGTATTCCTGCGCGGTGCCGGGCATGAAGCCGGGCACGTCCACGAACGTGATGACCGGGATGTGGAAGGCGTCGCAGAAGCGCACGAAGCGCGCGGCCTTGATGCTGCTCTTGATGTCCAGGCACCCCGCCAGCACCAGCGGCTGGTTGGCGACGATGCCCACCGTCTGCCCGTCCATGCGCGCAAAGCCGACGATGATGTTCTTGGCGTAATCGGGCTGGATCTCGAAGAAGTCGCCGTCATCGACGGTCTTGAGGATCAGCTCCTTCATGTCATAGGGCTGGTTGGGGTTGTCCGGCACCAGCGTGTCCAGGCTCGGCTCGGCGCGGTCGATCGGGTCGCCGCTCTTGCGCACGGGGGGCTTTTCGCGGTTGGACAGCGGCAGGTAGTTGAACAGCCGGCGCACCATCAGCAGCGCCTCGATGTCGTTCTCGAACGCGCGGTCGGCCACGCCGCTCTTGGTGGTGTGCGTCAGCGCCCCGCCGAGCTCCTCGGCGGTCACCTCCTCGTGCGTCACGGTCTTGACCACGTCCGGGCCGGTGACGAACATGTAGGACGTGTCCTGCACCATGAAGATGAAGTCCGTCATCGCCGGCGAATAGACCGCCCCGCCCGCACACGGCCCCATGATGACGCTGATCTGCGGGATGACGCCGGAGGCCAGCACGTTGCGCTGGAACACCTCGGCGTAGCCGCCGAGGCTGGCCACGCCCTCCTGGATGCGCGCACCACCCGAGTCGTTCAGACCGATGACCGGGGCGCCGACCTTCATCGCCTGATCCATGATTTTGCAGATCTTCTCGGCGTGCGCCTCGGACAGCGCACCGCCGAAGACGGTGAAGTCCTGGCTGAAGACGAACACCAACCGCCCGTCGATGGTGCCGTAGCCGGTCACCACCCCGTCGCCGGGGATCCTCTGCTCGGCCATGCCGAAGTCGGTGCAGCGGTGCTCGACGAACATGTCCCATTCTTCGAAGCTGCCTTCGTCGAGCAGCACCTCCAGGCGCTCGCGCGCGGTCAGCTTGCCCTTGGCGTGCTGGGCGTCGATGCGGCGCTGGCCACCGCCCAGGCGGGCCGCGGCGCGCTTGCGCTCCAGCTGTTCGAGGATGTCGTGCATGGTGGTGGGCTCCTAGGGAAATCGGCTCAAGGGCGGCGGCGCCATCAGGGGGTCGGCGCCGTCGCCGCTCGTGGAAAAGAACCCTGGCCGGGGTCGCCGTTGGCCCCGACCTCAAAGCAGGCCAGCAGCTCCCGCGCGGCCACCGAGGCGACGACGCGGCCGGCCAGCACGTCATCGGTGAGCGCCGGCAGACGCGCGCGTACCGCCGGGTGGCGGGCGAACGCCTCGCGCAGGCCGGCGTCGATGCGCTCCCACATCCAGGCGCGCGCCTGGCGCTGACGGCGCTGCGTCAGGCGGCCACTGGCCTCCTGCAGGGCGCGATACTCCTGCACCGCCTGCCAAAACGCCTCGATGCCGCTGGCCTGCAGGGCGCTGAGCTGCAGCACGCGGGGTGTCCAGCCGCCCGCCTCGCCATGCGCGGCATCCGGGCGGCCATGCAGCCCCAGCAGCCGCAGCGCCGAGGTGATCTGCGCCTGCGCGCGCGTGGCGGCGTCCGGGTCGAGGTCGGCCTTGTTGATGACGATCAGATCCGCCAGCTCCATGATGCCCTTCTTGATCGCCTGCAGGTCGTCGCCGGCGTTGGGCAGCTGCAGCACGCAGAACAGGTCGGTCATGTCGGCCACGGCGGTTTCGCTCTGGCCGACGCCGACCGTCTCGACGATGACGACGTCGTAGCCAGCGGCCTCGCAGACCAGTATCGCCTCGCGCGTCTTGGCCGCCACGCCGCCGAGATTGCCGCCGCTGGGGCTGGGCCGGATAAAGGCGCGCTCGTGCACGGAGAGTTTTTCCATGCGCGTCTTGTCGCCGAGGATGGAGCCGCCGGAGACGCTGCTGCTCGGATCCACCGCCAGCACCGCGACCCGGTGGCCGCGGCCGACCAGGTGCAGGCCCAGCGCCTCGATGAAGGTGCTCTTGCCGACCCCCGGCACGCCGCTGATGCCAAGCCGCCAAGCCCGGCCGGTGTAGGGCAGCAGCGCGTTGAGCAGCGCGTCGGCCTGGCGCCGGTGGTCCGGGCGCGTCGATTCCAGCAGCGTGATGGCCTTGGCCATCGCGCGGCGCCGTGCCATCGGGGCGCCGCCGAGCAGGGCCGCCAGCAGCCCGGTCGGATCGTCAGGCGAACCGGTCATGGCCCCGGTCTCAGCTGGACTGCCGCTGCAGGCTGGCACGGATCTTTTCCAGCACGTCCTTGGCGCTGGCCGGGATCGGCGTGCCGGGGCCGTAGATGCCCTGCACGCCAGCCTCGTAGAGAAATTCGTAATCCTGCCGCGGGATCACGCCGCCGACAAAGACGATGATGTCGTCGGCGCCATGCTGGCGCAGCGCCTCGATCAACGCGGGCACCAAGGTTTTGTGCCCGGCCGCCAGCGTCGAGATGCCCACCGCGTGCACGTCGTTTTCGATCGCCTGGCGCGCGCACTCCTCCGGGGTCTGGAACAGCGGGCCGATGTCCACGTCGAAACCGAGGTCGGCGTAGGCCGTGGCCACCACCTTGGCGCCGCGGTCGTGGCCGTCTTGGCCGAG
Organism: Tepidimonas alkaliphilus; assembly: GCF_007556595.1. Lineage (GTDB taxonomy): Bacteria > Pseudomonadota > Gammaproteobacteria > Burkholderiales > Burkholderiaceae_C > Tepidimonas > Tepidimonas alkaliphila. Next base: position 194,956 of record NZ_VJNB01000003.1, on the reverse strand, counting down.
CTTGGCGATCATCACGCGCGGGCGGCGGCCAAATTCCTCCGCGAAGGCGGCGATCTCGGCCTTGAGCTTTTCCCACCCCTCGGCGCTGTCGTAGGCGGCGGCGTACACCCCGGTGACCTTCTGCGTGTCGGCGCGGTGGCGGCCAAAGACCTTCTCCAGCGCATCGGAGACCTCGCCGACGGTGGCGCGCGCGCGCATCGCCTCGATCGACAGCGCCAGCAGGTTGCCCTGCCCAGTGCGGGCGCACTCGGTCAGCGCCTCCAGCGCGCGCTGCACCGCGGCGGCGTCGCGCGTGGCGCGCAGGCGCTGCAGCCGCGCGATCTGCGCCTCACGTACCTTGAGGTTGTCCACTTCCAGGATTTCGACCGGATCCTCTTTTTCAAGACGATATTTATTGACGCCGACGATGACGTCCTTGCCGCTGTCGATGCGCGCCTGCTTCTCGGCGGCGCTGGCCTCGATCTTGAGCTTGGCCCAGCCGCTCTGCACCGCGCGCGTCATGCCGCCCATGGCGTCGATCTCCTCGATGATCGCCCACGCCTTGTCGGCCATCTGCTGCGTCAGCGCCTCCATCATGTAGCTGCCGCCCCAGGGGTCGATGACGCGGGTGATGTTCGTCTCCTCCTGCAGGATCAGCTGCGTGTTGCGCGCGATGCGGGCCGAAAACTCGGTCGGCAGCGCGATCGCCTCATCGAAGCTGTTGGTGTGCAGGCTCTGCGTACCGCCGAACACCGCCGCCATCGCCTCGATGGTGGTGCGCACGATGTTGTTGTAGGGGTCCTGCTCGGTCAGCGACCAGCCGCTGGTCTGGCAGTGGGTGCGCAGCATCAGGCTCTTGGGGTTCTGGGCGCCGAAGCCCTTCATGATGCGGCACCACAGCAGCCGCGCGGCGCGCATCTTGGCGATCTCGAGGTAGAAGTTCATCCCGATCGCCCAGAAGAAGCTCAGCCGCCCGGCGAACTCGTCGACGTCCAGCCCCTTGGCCAGCGCCGTCTTGACGTACTCCTTACCGTCGGCCAGCGTGAAGGCCAGCTCCAGCGCCTGGTTGGCGCCAGCTTCCTGCATGTGGTAGCCGGAGATGCTGATCGAGTTGAACTTCGGCATGTGCCGCGCCGTGTACTCGATGATGTCGCCGATGATGCGCATCGAGGGCTCCGGCGGATAGATGTAGGTGTTGCGGACCATGAACTCCTTGAGGATGTCGTTCTGGATGGTCCCGGAGAGCTGGTCCTGGCGCACGCCCTGCTCCTCGGCCGCCACCACGTAGCCGGCCAGCACCGGCAGCACCGCGCCGTTCATCGTCATCGAGACGCTGACCTTGTCGAGCGGAATACCCTCGAACAGGATCTTCATGTCCTCCACGCTGTCGATGGCCACACCCGCCTTGCCGACGTCGCCCACCACGCGCGGGTTGTCGCTGTCGTAGCCGCGGTGCGTGGCCAGGTCGAAGGCGACGCTGACCCCCTGCGCGCCGGCGGCCAGCGCCTTGCGGTAGAAGGCATTGGACTCCTCGGCGGTGGAAAAGCCGGCGTACTGGCGGATCGTCCACGGCTTGACCGCGTACATCGTCGCCTGCGGCCCGCGAATGAACGGCTCAAAGCCCGGCAGCGTGTCGGTGTAAGGCAGATCGCGGATGTCAGCCGCGGTGTAGAGCGGCTTGACCGTGATGCCCTCCGGGGTGACCCAGTTCAGGCTCTCCAGCGGCGCGCCTTTGAGGGACTTGCGCGCGGCCTCTTCCCAGTCGGCCAGCGTGGCTTGACGAAACGGTTCGTGCGGGTGACTCATGGCGCTTGCATGCTTCGAAGGTCGCGGCCCGCAATGCCGCACAGGACGCGGCCAATCGACCCCAACCAGCTGTTTCGGATTCGGTGAGCGGCGATCGCGTTCCAGTATAGCGCATTCATAATTATGGATAACGCATGCTGCGGCTGTCGTATCATCCGCACCCATGAACGCCACCCCGTTGCAAGCCCGCGCGCTGTATGAAGAGGTGGCCGACCGCCTACGGCAGCGCATTTTCAATCGGGAGCTGCCGCCCGGCGCCTGGATCGACGAAATGAAGATCGCGCAGGAGCTGGGCATCAGCCGCACGCCGCTGCGCGAAGCGATCAAGGTGTTGGCCGCTGAGGGCTTGGTCACGATGAAAGTGCGCCGCGGCGCTTACGTGACCGAAGTGTCGTCGCAAGATTTGCGCGAGGTGTATGAGCTGCTGGCGCTGCTGGAAGCCGATGCCGCCGAAGCGGTCTGCTGGCGCGCCACCGACGAGGAGCTCACCGAACTGGCGCGCCTGCACGCCGAGCTGGAAGCCGCCGCCGACCACGCGCAACACGGCTCGCGCGAGCGCTTCTTCGAACTCAACGAGGCGTTTCACTTACGCGTTTTGGATTTGGGCGGTAACCGCTGGCGTAAGCAGCTGGTGCTGGATCTGCGCAAGGTCATGAAGCTGCACCGCCATGCCTCGCTGGCCAAGGAAGGACGCGTGGCGGAGTCCCTGGCGGAGCATCGTGCGATCCTGCAGGCGCTGCAAGCGCGCGATCGCCAAGCCGCTGTGGATGCGGTGCGCCGTCATTTCGCCAACGGGCTGCAGGCGGCAATTTGAGCTTGGCGCGCCGGGGCGGCGCAGGCGCCCCGGGTTATCCGGCTGCGTTGGCGCCCGCGTGAGCTGTGGCGACGCGGCGCGCGCCGCCTTGCAGCGCTTCCCTGGCGCGGCGCGCCACCTCCCGCGGCGGCAGGGCCTTGAGCCGGTGATCGCTCCAGACCTGGCGCCAGCGCCGCGCCCCGGGCTGGCCATGGCGCAGGCCCAGCATGTGGCGCGCGATCGCGTACCAGCCGCCCGGCAGCGTCGGGCCCTCGCGCTCCATGTATTCAACCATGCGTGCTTCGATCTCGTCGCGATCGAGAGCAGGCGTCGTTGACCCGAAGTACGCGGCATCCCACGACGCCAGCCACCACGGGTTGTGGTAAGCCTCGCGCCCTACCATCACCCCATCGACCTGCATCAGCTGCTCGCGCACCTGCGCGTCGGTGGCAAGGCCGCCGTTGACGACGATCGTCAGCTGCGGGAAGTCGCGCTTGAGCCGGTGCGCCACCTCGTAGCGCAGCGGCGGCACCGTGCGGTTTTCGGCGGGGCTCAAGCCATCCAGCCAGGCGTTGCGCGCGTGCACGATGAAGACCTCGCAGCCAGCTTCAGCCACGGTGCCGACGAAGTCGCGCACGAAGGCGTAGTCCTCCACCCGGTCGATGCCGATACGGTGTTTGACCGTCACCGGCACGCGCACCGCATCGCGCATCGCGCGCACGCAGTCGGCCACCAGCCGCGGATGCTCCATCAGGCAGGCGCCGAAGGCCCCGCGCTGCACGCGCGGGCTGGGGCAGCCGCAGTTCAGGTTGATCTCGTCGTAGCCCCACGCCTCGCCGATGCGGGCGCAGACCGCGAGCTCCCGTGGGTCGTTGCCCCCCAGCTGCAGCGCCACCGGATGCTCGACCGGGTCGAAGGCCAGATGGCGCGCGACGTCGCCGTGCAGCAGCGCGCCGGTGGCGACCATCTCGGTGTAGAGCCGCGCGTGCCGCGTCAGCTGCCGGTGCAGCCAGCGGCAGTGGCGATCGGTCCATTCCATCATCGGCGCCACGCTCAGGCGCCACGGGCTCCACGCCCTCGAAACCAGCGGCTCACTCATGGGGCCGCGATTATCCACCGCCGCGCCGCACAGTCGAAATGACCGCCTGCCTGGGCGAGCCGCGCCGATTGCTGGCCCGCCTTGGCGGCAGCGGCTTAGCCCATGTGCAGCCCGCCGTTGATGGAAAAGTCCGCACCGGTGGCAAAGCCCGCTTCGTCGCTGGCCAGCCAGGCGACGATGGAGGCGATCTCATGCGGCTCGCCCAATCGCTTGACCGGGATCTGGGCGATGATCTTTTCCAGCACATCCGGGCGGATGGCCTTGACCATGTCGGTGGCGATGTAGCCGGGGCTGACGGTGTTGACCGTGATGCCCTTGGAGGCCAGCTCCTGCGCCAGCGCCATCGTGAAGCCGTGCATGCCGGCTTTGGCCGCCGAGTAGTTGGTCTGGCCGGCCTGGCCTTTCTCGCCGTTGACCGAGGAGATCTGGATGATGCGGCCCCAGCCGCGCTCGATCATGTCCGGCACCACCTGCTTGGTGACGTTGAACAGCGAGGTCAGGTTGGTGCTGATGACCGCATCCCAGTCTTCTTTGGTCATTTTGACGAACATGCGGTCGCGGGTGATGCCGGCGTTGTTGACCAGCACGTCGATCGGGCCGTGCTCGGCCTTGGCCTTGGCAAACGCCTGCACAACGCTGTCCCAGTCGGCCACGTTGCCGACGCTGGCGTAGAAGGTGTAACCCAGCGCCTTTTGCTCATCGAGCCACTTTTGGTAATCGCGCGTTGGGCCGCAGCCAGCGATCACCTTGAAACCCGCTTTGTAGAGCGCCTGGCAGATGGCGGTGCCGATGCCGCCCATGCCGCCGGTGACGTAAGCCACGCGTTGTTGAGCCATCCTGATGTCTCCTCTTTCGAAAGGTCGGGCAAATCGGATGAAAAAGGCCGCCGCCGCATCGCGGCGGCTTGCCCTTAGCGCTCCACCGTCAACGCCACGCCCATGCCGCCGCCAATGCACAGCGCGGCCAGGCCCTTGCGGGCGTTGCGGCGCTGCATCTCATGCAGCAGCGTGACCAGCACGCGGCAGCCCGAAGCGCCAATCGGGTGGCCCAGCGCGATGGCCCCGCCGTTGACGTTGACCTTGGCCGGATCGGCCCCCAGGGCTTGGTTGACCGCGCACGCCTGGGCCGCAAACGCCTCGTTCAGCTCGAACAGATCGACGTCGGCCACCGACCAGCCGGCGCGCGCCAGCGCCTTCTGCGACGCGGGCACCGGGCCCATGCCCATCGTGGCCGGATCCAGCCCGCTGGTGGCAAAGCTGGCGATGCGCGCCAGGGGTTGGAGGCCGAGCTGCGCGGCCTTGCTCGCCTTCATGACCATCACGGCAGCCGCGCCGTCGTTGATGCCGCTGGCGTTGCCGGCGGTGACCGTGCCGGCCTTGTCGAAGGCAGGCTTCAAGCCCGCCAGCGCCTCGGCGCTGGTTTTGCGATTGATGTATTCGTCGGCATCGAAAACGATCGGATCGCCCTTGCGCTGCGGGATCGTCACCGGCACGATCTCGTCCTTGAATTTGCCGGCGTCCTGCGCGGCGGCGGCGCGGCGCTGGCTTTCCAGCGCAAAGGCGTCTTGCATTTCGCGCGTGATGCCGTGCGCCCTGGCGACGTTTTCGGCGGTGATGCCCATGTGATACTGGTGATAGACATCCCACAAGCCATCGACGATCATTGAGTCGATCATCTTCCAGTCGCCCATGCGCTGGCCCTCGCGGCTGCCCATCAGCACGTGCGGGGCGAGCGACATGTTCTCCTGTCCGCCGGCAATCACGATCTCGCTGTCGCCCCAGGCGATGGCCTGCGCGGCCAGCATCACGGCCTTCAGGCCCGAGCCGCACACGGCGTTGATGGTCAGCGCCGGCGTCTCCTTCGGGACGCCCGCCTTCATGGCCGCCTGGCGCGCCGGGTTCTGCCCGCAGCCGGCCGCCAGCACCTGGCCCATGATGACCTCGCCGACCTGCTCCGCCGGCACGCCGGTGCGTTCCAGCAGGGCGCGGATCACGGTGGCGCCCAAGTCCATCGCGGGGGTCTTGGCCAGCGTGCCGCCAAACTTGCCGATGGCGGTGCGCACCGCGCCGACAATCACGATATCGTCCATCGCATTCATCCTTTCGCTTAGGGATGGGGAGAAGCTTGGCCCGTGCGCCGACCCACCAACGTCGCCAGCGCATCATCGGCCTTGACGCGCACGTAGCGCCCCGGCGCCGGCTCGATGGGGCGGTAGCGTCGGTTGCCGTAGCTGCGCGGGGCTGCGATCTGGCGGCCGCCGTGCGCTGCCATCCACGGTGCCCAGTCGGTCCACCAGCTGCCCTTGTGCTCGGTGGCCGCCGCGATCCAGTCGTCCACCGATTCGGGGAAGCGCCCTTCGGGCCCCGTCCAAAAGCTGCGCTTGCCTTTGGCAGCGGGGTTGATGACGCCGGCAATATGGCCCGAGGCGCCCATCACAAAGCGCATCGGCCCGCCGAGGTGGCGCGTGGTGGCGTAGGCGCCGCCGATCGGCACGATGTGGTCTTCCCGCGAGCCATAAATGTAGGCCGGGATGTCGATGGCGCCCAGATCCACCGGTGCGCCGCAGACGGTGAGCTTGCCGGGCTGGCAGAGTTCATTTTGCAGGTAAGTGTGGCGCAGATACCATGCATACCACTTGCCGGGCAGGTTGGTGCTGTCGCTGTTCCAAAACAGCAGGTCAAACGGCGGCGGCGTCTCCCCTTTCAGATAATTGCCCACCACGTAATTCCAGACCAAGTCATTCGGGCGTAAAAAGTTAAACGTCAGCGCCAGATCGCGCCCGGGCATGAGGCCGCCGTGGGCGAACTGCAGTTCGCGCATGCGCACGCTGGCCTCGTCGATGAACACATCCAGCACGCCGGTGTCGGAAAAGTCCAGCAGCGTGGTCAAAAAGGTGACGCTTTGCACCTTGCGCTGCCCGCGCGCGGCCAGCACCGCCAGCGCCGTGCCCAGCATCGTGCCGCCGACGCAAAAGCCCAGCGTGTTGATGGTGTCGGCCTTGCCGATTTCGCGCACGACGTCGATGGCGCGGATGACGGCGTGCTCGATATAGTCGTCCCAGGTGGCCTGCGCCAGCGTGGCATCGGGGTTGCGCCAGCTGATGACGAACGTTCGGTGCCCCTGCTCCACCGCGTAGCGCAAAAACGAATTCTCTGGCTGCAGGTCAAGAATGTAGTATTTGTTGATGCACGGCGGCACCACCAAAAAAGGCCGCTCGAACACGCGCGCCGTCAACGGCTTGTATTCAATCAGCTGAAAATAATCATTTTCAAACACCACCTGCCCTTCGGTGGCGGCGACGTTGCGCCCCACTTCAAAGGCTTGGGGATCGGTCATGGAGATTTGACCGCGCTGCAAATCGTGCAGCAGGTTTAGCACCCCGCGCGCCAGGCTTTCGCCATGCGTCTCCAGCGCTTTTTGCTGCGCCTCGGCGTTGAAGGCCAAGAAATTGCTCGGAGCGCTGGCATCCATCCATTGTTGCACCGCAAAGCGAAGGCGCGCTTTGGTTTTGGCGTCGGCTTGCACGGCTTCGGCCATGCGCATCAGGGTGCGGGCATTCAGCCAATACCACGCCGCCTGGAAGGCCGCCAAAGGGTTGCGCGCCCAAGCTTCAGCGGCAAAGCGTTTGTCCGCCGGGGGCTTGACGTGCGGGCCCTGCTGCCATAGCTGCGTGAGCTCGCGCAAATAATCTTGCTGAATCTGCAGCCACTGCGCCGCATCCAGCTGCAGCGGCTGCCCGCTCAAATGACGCAGCAGTTGCGACAACGCTGTCAACTCCTGAGCCGTCTCGCCCCACCATCCCCAAGGCGTCAGCCACGGCTGCCAGGCCTGTTGCGCCCAAGCCATCCAAGGCTCAGAGTGGGGTTGGTCGGCCATGGCGACGGTCTCCTCTGCGATCGTGGGGATATTTAGTTCGGTGTTGCGTTTTGTTGCACATCTTAACGTTTCCCAGGGTCACAACGATGACGGTGTTGTGGCTGTGTCACGGCTGAAGACCAAGAATGTCACCGAGGCGCCGCTCGGGCTACCATTGTGCTGGTGGCGTTGGCGTCGCCGCGGCAGGAGTGATCGCGCATGGTGCTGGTGGTGCTGTTGGCTTGGGGCTACGTGGTGCTGCTGATGGCCCTGGCCACCGCCGGGGCGGCGGACGGCGGCATCGGGGCCGCGCTGCGCGTGGCGCTGGGCTACGGGCTGCTGCCGATGGCGCTGTTCGTTTATATCGCCGGCAGCCCGCTGCGGCGCAAGGCGGCGCGGCGCGCCGCGCAGGCGCAAGCCGCCGCCGATCCCACGTCAGGCGCGCCAAACGCAAGCGGCCATGCGACCGCTGGCGCCGAGCCGGGCCGCGTCGCGCCGGTGCGAGAAAAAGACCGTCGGCTGTGAGACGGTGCACCAGATCGCGCTGCCGTCGTGGCCGCCGACATTCCCAAAGCCGAGCCGGTGCAGCCGCGCGCGCGCCAGCCACGCCAGGTCCGCCAGCCAGCGCCCCGGCGTGCGCGGCGAAGGAGTGAATGCCAACGCATCGTCGCGAGCCGCCTCCACGAAGGCGCGCCGCACCTCGTCGCCGACCTCGAATGCCGCGCGTCCGATTGCCGGCCCGATCCAGACGCGGCAGGCGGCCCGCGCCGCTGGGTCGCGCACCGCCGGCCAGGCTTCGGCCAGCGCCTCCAGCACGCCGCGGCCGCCCTGCCCGGCCAGCCCGCGCCAGCCGGCGTGCGCCGCCGCCACCGATTCGCCGGCGGCGGTGGCCAACAGCACCGGCAGGCAGTCGGCCACCAGCACCGTGCAGGCCACGCCGGACGCGTCGGTCCAGGCGGCGTCGGCCTCGATGCCGTCGGGCGTGGCATCGTCAACCCGCACTACAGCGCAGCCGTGCACTTGGCGCAAAAACACGGGTCGCACTCCGAGCGCGACGGTCAGCCGACGGCGGTTCTCCGCCACCGCCGCAGGCTCGTCGCCAACGTGGTCGCCCAGGTTCAGCCACGCCCACGGGCCGGCGGAGACGCCGCCGCTGCGGGTGCTGACCCAGCCGCGCGCGCCGGGGCCGAGATCCGCCGCCACGCCCGGCAGCGGCCCCAGCGTCTGCCAGCGCGGAGGCGGGATCTCACTCGGCATCGGGGCAGCGGCTCGGGTGGGCGCGCTGGAACGCCTCCAGCTGCATGCAACGCTCATAGACCGCCAGCGTCAACGGGATGCCGTCGTATTCCAGGCCGAAGCGGCGCCCGTTGACGATCTGCGGCACCAGGCAGCAGTCCGCCAGCGTCGGCGTGTCACCGTACGAGTACACCGACGGCGGCAGATCTTGCCGCGCGCGCTCCTCAGCCAGCTGTTGAAGGCGGCGCTCATAGATGCGCAGCCCCTCCATCACCCAATGGTTGTACCACTCGGCGCGCTGCGCCTCCGACAGGGCCAGCGGCCCGGCCAGATACTTCAGCACGCGCAGGTTGTTGATCGGGTGAATCTCGCAGGCGATCGTCTGCGCCAGCGCCCGCACGCGCGCGCGCCCGAGCGGATCGCGCGGCAGCAGCGGCGGCTCGGGGAACACTTCGTCCAGGTATTCGATGATGGCCATCGATTGGCTCAGCCGCAGCGGCTGCGGCTCGCCCTCCAGCTCCAGCAGCGGCACCAGCCCGTCGGGGCTGAGCGCCCGGTAGGTGGGGCCGTGCTGCTCGCCCTTGGCCAGATGCACCGCCACGTAGTCGTAGTCCAGCCCTTTGAGGTTGAGCGCGATGCGCACGCGAAACGAAGTGCCGGAACGAAAGTAGTTGTAAAGCTTCATCGATGCAACCAACCCCTGCTGTCTGGCCCGGAAACTGCCGCCAACATTCCCCCGAGCAGTCTAGCGCAGCCGTTGGCGTGCGGGCTGTCGCATCGCCGTGTCGGCGGTGTCGCTTGGCGGGTGGATCCGGGCCCTGCAGGGCTACACTGCAACCTTGCGGTGGGTTCTCGATCGAATCGCCGCGCAGCAGGCGCCGATCGAGGGCCTGAACGCAATCCATCTCGACGTCGCAAGGAGTGTGTGCACCATGATTCGCCGTCGCACCCTGATTCAATCGGGAGCCGCCGCCGCTCTTGGCGCCCCCGCCCTGGTGGGCCTGGCCCAAGCCAGCGTGACGCTGAAATTTCACACCTTCATGTCGCCCACCTCCAACGTCTGGCTTCATATGCACAAAGCGTGGATGGACAAGGTCGAGCGCGAGTCGGGCGGGCGCATCAAGTTTGAGGGCTACCCGGCGATGCAGCTGGGGGGCACGCCGGCGCAGCTTTACGATCAAGCCAAAGATGGCGTGGTGGACATCGTCTGGACACTGCCCGGCAACACGCCGGGGCGTTTTCCGCGCAGCGAGGTCTTTGAAATGCCATTCATGATGACGAACGCCGAGGCCACCTCGCGCGCCTTTTGGGACTACGTCCAGACCAAGGCTGCGGATGAGTTTCGCGATGTGCACCTGATCGCGCTGCACGTGCACGGGCCTGGGGTGTTTCACGTGAAGTCGCGCCCCATCACGCAGCCTGACGATCTGCGTGGCCTTAAGATGCGCGGCCCCACGCGACCAATCACCAAAATGTTGGGCTATCTGGGCGCCACTCCCGTGGGCATGCCGCTGCCGCAAATTCCGGATGCGCTGTCCAAAGGCGTGATCGACGGGTGCGTCATCCCGTGGGAAGTGGTGCCCTCCATCAAGGTGCACGAGCTCGTGCAGTATCACAGCGAGTTCGACCCCAAGGGCGGCGCGCTCTACACCACCACCTTCGTGATGGCGATGAACAAGGCGCGCTACGCGTCGCTGCCGCCGGAATTGAGGAAGGTGATCGACGCCAACTCGGGGCCGCAGACCTCGGCCCTCATGGGCCGCACGCAGCAGGGCGGGGATGCGCCGGCGCGCCAGCAGGCGCAGCAGCGCGGCAACCGCATCCACACCATCGAATTGGCGCAGGCGCAAGAGTTTCGCCGCAAGGCGCGCCAGGTCGAGGTGGAGTGGGTGCAAGAGATGGATCGGCGCGGCTTCAACGGGCGCGACCTGCTCGACACCGCCCGGCAGCTCATCGAGAAGCACACCCGCGCGACCTGAGCGCGCGCGCCGCCGCGGCTACACTAGCGCGACATGGCAGCCCGCTCGATCCGCTTTTGTCGTGCCTGCGCCGCGGCGGTGGAGCACCGCATCCCCGACGACGGAGACACCCGCGTGCGCGCGGTCTGTCCGGCCTGCGGCACGATCCACTATGAGAACCCGCTCAACATCGTGGGCACGGTGCCAGTCTGGGGCGAGCGGGTGCTGCTGTGCCGCCGCGCGATCGAGCCGCGGCGCGGCAAGTGGACGCTGCCGGCGGGCTTCATGGAGCTGGGTGAGACCACCGCGCAAGGCGCGCTGCGCGAGACGCGCGAGGAGGCCGGCGCCGAGGTCGAGCTCGAAGGGTTGTTCACGCTGCTCAATGTGGCGCGCGTCGGCCAAGTGCATATTTACTATCGGGCGCGGCTGCTGAGCGACCGCTTCGCGCCAGGGCATGAGACCATGGAAGCGCGCCTTTTCGCCGAGCACGAGATTCCCTGGGAGGAGCTGGCCTTTCGGACCGTGGCTGAGACGCTGCAACGCTACTTCGACGACCGCCGCCGCGGCGCGTTTGGCGTGCACACCGCCGACATCGCATGATGGAGCCTGCAGCCCGCCCCAACGCCCTCCCGGCCGCCGGCGCGGACGACCCCGCCGTCCCGTTGGTGGACTGGGCGCATCTGCAAGCGATGGAAACGCTGCTGGGCCAGGAGGTGCGCGCGCTCGTGCAAGAGTATGCCCGGGGGCTGGCAGCAGAAATCACCCAACTCAAGCAGGCGTGCCAACAGGGTCTTGGAAATCAAGCCGTGCGCGCCGCGCACACGCTCAAAGGCAGCAGCCGCAGCGTGGGGGCGCTGGCCATGGCTGCCGCGGCGGCCCAGTTGGAGCACGCCGCCCGAGCCGGCGCGACCGATGAGGCGCAGCGCGCATTGGCCCGCGTGGAAGCGCTGGCCCAGCCCACCGCCGCCGCGTTGCTCAACAGCGATCGTTCCGCAGGTTGCGCCTCCACCCCTTAGCTGAACAAGCGTCGCGCTGCAGCCGACCCAGCCGACAGTCCAGCCTCGTCCAGGCGTTGGTAGAGCTGGCGCAGCTGGGCGGCGATGGCATCCAGCGCTTCGTCGCTGAGCGGCTGCCCGGCTTCGTCGCTGAGCCAGCCCTCCATGGCGCGGGCCAGCGCCTGCGCCAGCTCGCGCAGGCGCGCAAACGGCTCCAGCTCCGCCGGCACGTGGGGTACGTCCAGGGTCAAGCGCACCTCGCGCAGCACGGCCAGCTCCGGGTCGTCGGCCAGCGCCGCTTGGGTTTCGAACTGCAAACCGACCATCGGCGTGCCGTCCGCCGCCGCATAGACCATGCGCCCCGGCAGCGCCCCGTGCACAAAGCCCAAACGCAAAGCGTGCTGCGTCACATAACCTGGGTTCCAGGCCGCGCGGCGCGCGCGCAGCGTCAGCGCCAGCTGGGCGTCGTGCGCCGCCGCAAATTGATCCAGCTCGCGCGCGCGCTGCACCACGGCCAGCATATCGGGAAAATCCGCTGCCGCCTGCAGATGCTCGGCCCACTGCGTGACTTTTTGCACAAACTCGGAATATTCGATTTCGTTGAGGGCGCCATTGCGGTTGGCCAACTGCACACCGGCGCGCAAGCGGCTGTAGCGCTGGCCCGCCCGCGGCAACTCCCAGGCGTCCGCCTCAGACGCAGCCTGCTCCGGCCAGCCCTCCACCCAAAGGGGCTTGCTGCCGGCCCGCCGGCTGGCCGGCAGCGCCGCCAGCACCGCCTCGCCGCTGCACACGCGCTCCAGCCGCAATTCCACCAGCGCATCGATGCGCGGCGACAGCACGCGCTGCGGCGCCTCTTGCGCAGTTGCAGGAACTTGGGAGGGCTCCAAAACGGGCTCCAGCCGCCCCCCTTCCTCAGGCTGCGGGGCCGGCTCCGCGGTCGCCCGACGCGGCGCCAGGCGGCGCAGCCGCCAACGGTGGTAGGCCCACACCGCAAGCCACACGCCGGCTCCCGCGCCGGCCAGTGCCATCAGCAACGACGCATCGTTCATGGCGCCGCATTGTCCATCATCGAGACGGCCTGCTGCAGATCCACCGCAACGATGCGCGAGACGCCCTGCTCCTGCATCGTCACGCCGATGAGCTGCTGCGCCATCTCCATCGCGATACGGTTGTGGCTAATGAAGAGGAACTGCGTGTCGCGGCTCATGCGCGTGACCAGGCGGGCGTAGCGCTCGGTGTTGGCGTCGTCCAGCGGGGCGTCCACCTCGTCGAGCAGACAGAACGGCGCCGGGTTGAGCTGGAAGATCGCGAACACCAGGGCAATGGCGGTCAGCGCCTTTTCGCCGCCGGACAAGAGGTGAATGGTCTGGTTGCGCTTGCCGGGCGGCTGCGCCATCACCTGCACGCCGGCGTCGAGGATCTCCTCGCCGGTCATGATCAGGCGCGCCTGCCCGCCGCCGAACAGCTCCGGAAACATGCGCCCGAAGTGCTCGTTGACGGTGTGGAAGGTCTGCGCCAGCAGGTCGCGCGTCTCCTGGTCGATGCGGCGGATGGCGTCTTCCAGCGTGGCGATGGCCTGGCGCAGGTCGTCGGACTGCTGGCGCAAAAATTGCTCGCGCTCGCGCGCGGCGCCCAGCTCCTCCAGCGCCGCGAGGTTGACCGCGCCCAGCGCGGCGATGTCGCGCTGCAGCCGCTCGATCTCGCCGGGCAGAGCGGAGGCGCGCACGCCGTCGGCGACGATGCTGGCGGCCACCGCTTCGGGGTCGGCCCCCGTCTCGGCCAGCGCTTGGGCGTGTTGTTGGCGCGCCAGCTCGGCGGCTTGCTCCTGGAGTTGCAGCTCGGTGATGCGCTGGCGCAACGGCTCAAGCGCCTGCTCGGCGCGCAAGCGCTGCTCTTCCGCCGCCCTGAGCTGCGCGGCCAAGTCATCGTGGCGGCTGCGACACGCCGCCAGCGCCGTTTCCGCCTCGCTTTGGCGTTGCAGGGCAGCCTGCAGGGCTTGCTCCAGCGCAGGGTCGTCGTGGCGTTGCAGCTCGGCTTGCAGGGCGGCCAGCTGCTGGCTCAACTCGCGCTGCTGCGCTTCGGCGGTGGTTTGGGTGCGGCGCAGCTCGTCGCGGCGCTGCGCCAGGCTGCGGCAGGCGAAGTCGGCCTCCTGCGCGCGCCGCTCCAGCACGCGCATCTGCTCCTGCGTGCGCTGCAGCGCAGCCTCCGCGCCGGCAGCCTCATCTTCGGCCTGCACCAGGGCTTCCTGCGCTTCAGCCAGCGCCTGATCCGAGGCTTCCAGACGCGCTTGCGCATCAGCCGCGCGCTGCTGGAGCTCTTGCAGCGTCTGCTCCAGTTCAGCCCGCTCCGCTTGCAGGCGCTCGGCGTGCCGTTCGGCCTCGCGCAGGGCTTGTTCCGCGCGCAGGCGTTCCAACTGCGCGCCGTGGTGACGCTGCTGCGCCTGCGCCAGGTCGCGCCGCGCCGACTCCTGCGCCGCTCGAAGTTCGGCCAAGCGGGCGTCAGCGCGTTGCAAGGCCAAGCGCGCCTGCTCGTGCACCAGCGCCTGCGCGTGCGCGGCGCGCTGCAGCTGCTCGAGTTCGTGTGCGCGCGCCAGCAAGCCCGCTTGCGGCTCGTCAGCAGCGTAAAACACCACGTCGAAGCGCCCCACGCTGTGGCCCTGCGGGGTGTAAATGCGCTCACCCGCCGCCAGCGCGGCGCGCGCGCTCAGCGCCGCCGTCAGATCCGGCGCGGCCCAGCAGCCGTGCAGCCAGTCCGCCAGCACGGCGTGCAGCGCCGCGTCATGCAGGCGCAAGTGCTCGGCCAACGGCACGCAGCCGCCCGGAGGCGACTGCTTGCTGGACGGCCCCGCTGCGCCGCCACGGGCATAGAACGCCAGCCGCGCCGGCGGCGGGTCGTGGCGCAAACCGGCCAAGGCATCCAACGCTTGCACCGGCAAGGCGCGCACCCGCTCGCGCAACGCCGCCTCCAAGGCGGTTTCCCAACCGGTGTCGCTGGGCAAGTCGTGCCACAGCGCGCGCAGGCCGTCCAACCCCTGGGCGCGCAGCCAAGGGTGCAGCCGCTCATCATGCTGCAGCTTGTCGTGCAACGCGCGCAAGGCGTTGTAGCGGGCCTGCAAGTCGGCTTCACGGGCCGCCTCCTCGCGCACGCTGCGTTCGGCTGCGGCGCGGGCTTCATCCGCAGCGGGCAGCGCTTCCTCTTGCAGGTGCGCCAGCCGCGCCTGCGCTTGCGCCAACGCCTCCGCCGCCGCTTGCTCCTCAACCTGCCAATGACGCAGGTGCTGCGGATCCGGCGCTTGCGCCCGCTGCGCTTCGCGCATGGCACGGTCATAGCGCGCCTGCACGGCTTGCCGCTGCTCGAGCAGGCCACGCTGCTCGGCGGCCAGCGCGCTGAGCTCGCGCTGCAACTCGTGCACGCGGGCGCGCCGCTGCTGCAGTTGCGCCTGCGCTTGGGCGCGCGCCTGCTGCAGCGCTTCCAAGCGGGGCTGCAACTCCTCGATTTGCGCAGCCAGACGCTCGGCTTCCTCCGCCGCCTCCTCCTGCTGCGCCTGCAGCGCCTGCTCTTCTTCGCCGGCCAGCGCGGCGCGCTCGACCCACTGGTTGAGCTGCTGCTGCAAGCTTTGGCAGCGTTGCTCAGCCTGCTGACGGCTCTGCGCCGCAAAGCGCAGTTCGGCGTGCAGTCGCGCCACCTCCGCGCCGGCCTCATAGACGCGCCCCTGCGCGCGGTGCAACGCCTCCGCCGCCGCTTGCTGGGCTTGGCGCAGGTCGGCGGCCTGCGCCTGCGCCAGCTGCAGCTGCGCGGCCTGCTGCTCCAGTGCGGCCACGGCCTGCCCCCCTTGCGCCCGCACCCGGTCGCGTTGCGCCTGCGCTTCCTCGGCTTTGAGCCACCACAGCTGCTGCTGGCGGCGCTGCAGCTGCGCTTGCAGCTGTTGGTAGCGCTGGGCCACTTCCGCTTGCGCCTGCAGGCGCTGCAGCTGCCCCTGCAATTCGCGCAAGATATCTTCGACGCGCGTGAGGTTGTCGCGCGTGTCGGCCAGCCGGGCGGCGGTTTCGCGGCGCCGCTCTTTGTATTTGGAGACGCCGGCGGCTTCCTCCAGAAACAAGCGCAGCTCCTCCGGGCGGCTTTCGATGATGCGGCTGATCGTGCCCTGGCCGATGATGGCGTAAGCGCGCGGCCCCAAGCCGGTGCCCATGAAGACGTCCTGCACGTCGCGGCGCCGCACCGGCTGGTTGTTGATGAAGTAGCTGCTGGCGCCGTCGCGCGTCAGCACGCGGCGCACCGCGATTTCGGCGTAGGCGTTCCACGGGCCGCTGGCTCGACGCGCGCTGTTGTCAAACACCAACTCGACGCTGGCGCGTTGCGCCGGCTTGCGCGTGGTCGTGCCATTGAAGATGACGTCCTGCATGGTCTCGCCGCGCAGCTCGCTGGCGCGCGACTCGCCCAGCACCCAGCGCACGGCGTCGATGATGTTGGACTTGCCGCAACCGTTGGGGCCCACCACGCCGACCAGCTGCCCTGGCAGCTGGATGGTGGTGGGCTCGGCGAACGATTTGAACCCTGAGAGTTTGATGGTCTGCAAACGCACGGGGCGAGAGTGTAAGAGACCGCGCCGCCGCGACCCGCCCCTCCAGCCGCTACCATTGCGCCCCATGACGTTGGCTGGCAACCCCCTGCTGCAGCGCCTGCAGCCTTATCCGTTCGAGCGCCTGCGCGCGCTGACCGCGGACCTGACGCCCAACCCGGCTTACCGTCCGATCAACCTCGGCATCGGCGAGCCGCGCCACCCGACGCCGGCGGTGCTCAAGGACGCGCTGCACGCCGCCATCGACGCCGAAGGGGGGCTTTCGGCCTACCCGGCCACGGCCGGCACGCCGGCGCTGCGGCAGGCGTGCGCGACGTGGCTGGCGCGGCGCTACGGCGTGGAAGTCGATGCAGCCACGCAGGTGCTGCCGACGCTGGGTTCGCGCGAGGCGCTGTTCGCGCTGGCGCAGGTGGTGCTGGATCCGCGCGCGTTCGCCGCCGGAGCCGAGCCGGTGGTCGTCTGCCCCAATCCCTTCTACCAGATCTACGAGGGCGCGGCGCTGCTGGCCGGGGCCACGCCGTGGTACGCGCCAAGCGACCCGGCGCGCAACTTCGCCACCGACTGGGATCGCGTGCCACCCGAGATCTGGGCGCGCACGCGCTTGGTTTATGCCTGCTCGCCGGGCAACCCAACCGGCGCCGTGATGCCGCTGGAGGAATGGGCGCGGCTGTTCGAACTCAGCGACCGCCATGGCTTCGTCATCGCCAGCGACGAGTGCTACAGCGAGATCTACTTCGGCGACGAGCCGCCGCTGGGGGCGCTGCAGGCCGCCTGGCGGCTCGGCCGGCGGGACTTGCGCCGCCTGATCATGCTGACCAGCCTCTCCAAGCGCAGCAACGCGCCGGGCCTGCGCAGCGGCTTCGTCGCCGGCGACGCGCAGCTCATCCGCGCCTTCACCCTCTACCGCACCTACCACGGCAGTGCGATGAGCCTGGCGGTGCAGCAGGCCAGCGCCGCGGCCTGGGCCGACGAGGCGCACGTGCAGGCCAACCGCCTGCTCTACCGCGCCAAGTTCGAGCGCGTCACGCCGATGCTGGCCGAGGTGATGGACGTGCGCCTGCCCGATGCGGGCTTCTACCTCTGGGCCGGGGTGCCGGCGCGCTTTGGGGGTGACGATGCCGCCTTCGCGCGCGAACTGCTGGCCCAATACAATGTGACGGTTTTGCCGGGCAGCTTCCTTGCGCGCACGCACCAAGGGCACAATCCCGGCGCCGGCCGGGTGCGGCTGGCGCTGGTGGCGGGGCTCGACGAATGCGTCGAAGCCGCCGAGCGCATCGTGCGCTGCGCGCGCGGCTGAGCGCGGCCCCGGTCTTCCTCCCCGTTGGATTCCTCCACCCTTCTCCACCACCGACCATGACCGACCAACTGCAACGCATCATCGAGAACGCCTGGGACAACCGCGCGCAGCTGAGCGCCAGCAGCGCCCCGAAGGAGGTCGTGGAGGCCGTCG
Source organism: Tepidimonas alkaliphilus (assembly GCF_007556595.1). GTDB lineage: Bacteria > Pseudomonadota > Gammaproteobacteria > Burkholderiales > Burkholderiaceae_C > Tepidimonas > Tepidimonas alkaliphila. Next base: position 177,206 of record NZ_VJNB01000003.1, on the reverse strand, counting down.
AGCACGTCATCGCCGAGCTGGACGCCGGCCGCCTGCGCGTGGCCACGCGCCACGGTGTGGGCCAGTGGACCGTGCACCAGTGGATCAAGAAGGCGGTGCTGCTGAGCTTCCGGCTGCGCGACAACGAGGTCATGCGCGCCGGCGATCTGGCGTTCTTCGACAAGGTGCCGACCAAATTCGGCGGCATGAGCCCGCAGGAGTTGGCCGCCACTGGCGTGCGCGTGGTGCCGCCAGCGGTGGCGCGCCGCGGCAGCTTCATCGCCAAGGGCGCGATCCTGATGCCAAGCTACGTCAACATCGGCGCTTACGTCGATGAAGGCACGATGGTGGATACCTGGGCCACGGTCGGTTCCTGCGCCCAGGTCGGCAAGAACGTGCACCTCTCCGGCGGCGTGGGCCTGGGCGGCGTGCTGGAGCCGCTGCAGGCCAACCCGACCATCATCGAGGACAACTGCTTCATCGGCGCGCGCTCCGAAATCGTCGAGGGCGTCATCGTCGAGGAAAACTCCGTCATCTCGATGGGGGTGTATATCGGCCAGAGCACGCCGATCTACGACCGCACCACGGGCGAGATCCTCTACGGACGGGTGCCAGCCGGCTCGGTGGTCATCAGCGGCAGCCTGCCCAAAGACGGGGGCCGCTACAGTCTGTATGCCGCCATCATCGTCAAGCGCGTGGACGCGCAGACGCGCGCCAAGACCAGCCTCAACGAATTGCTGCGCGACTGACCCCAGCCCGCAACCCAGCCGCTTCTGGCACACCCATGGAATCGATGCAGCAGCTGCTGCGGCTCATGGCGCTGCGCAAGGCGTCGGATCTCTATCTGTCGGCTGCCTCGCCCGCGCTGATCAAAGTCAACGGCATTACCCAGCCCGTGGATGAGCAGCCGCTGCCCGCCGACGGCCCCTACCGGCTGCTGGCGGAGGTGGTCAGCCCCGAGCAGCTGCACGAGTTTGACCGCAGCGGCGAGCTCAACATCGCCATCCCTTTGGCCGAAGTGGGGCGGTTTCGCATCAGCGCCATGCGCCAGCGCGGCACCTGCGCGGTGGTGGTGCGCTACGTCAGCGGACAGATCCCCAAGGTCAGCGAGCTCGGCATTCCGCCGGTGCTGACGCGCTTGATCATGGCCAAGCGCGGCCTGATGCTGGTGGTGGGCGCCACCGGCTCAGGCAAGAGCACGACGCTGGCGGCGTTGCTGGATCATCGCAACGAACAAGTCAGCGGCCACATCCTGACCATCGAGGACCCGATCGAATACCTTTTTCGCAACAAAAAAAGCATCGTCAACCAACGCGAAGTCGGCACCGACACCGCCTCGCTGCACGTGGCGCTCAAAAACGCCCTGCGTCAAGCGCCTGATGTGCTGTTGATCGGCGAAATCCGCGACCGGGAAACCATGTCGCTGGCGCTGGCCTACGCGCAGTCGGGGCATTTGGTGTTGGCCACCTTGCACGCCAGCAACAGCTACCAGGCGCTCAACCGCATCCTCAACTTCTATCCGGTAGAAGTGCGGCCCACCATGCTCAACGACCTGGCCTCCTCGTTGCAGGCCATCGTTTCGCAACGGCTGTTGCGCACCGTGGAGGGAGGACTGGCGCCGGCGGTGGAGGTGTTGGTCAACACGCGGCTCATCAGCGAGCTGATTGAAAAAGGCGACTTCTTCGGCGTGCGCGAAGCGCTGGAACAATCGTTGGCGGAAGAATCGCAGACCTTCGAAGCCGATCTGGCGCGGTTGATTCTGTCCGGTCGCATCACACGCGAAGAAGGGCTGGCGCACGCCGACTCGCCCAACAACCTGCTGTGGCGGCTGCAGCACGACGATCGCGCCCGCGCCCAGGCCGAACCCCAAGGCGCAAGCGGACGCGCGGGCCCCTCCTTCGAGGGCTTTTTGCCCCCTTCTTCCAACAACCCTTGAGCCTGCCGGGCTCATCTGGACGAGCATCCGATGACGGCCACTTTGGAATTGGCGCAAGCGCTGATGCGCCGCCCCTCGATCACGCCCGACGATGCGGGCTGCCAAGCTTTGCTGGCCGAGCGATTGCGCGCGCTGGGCTTTGTCTGCGAAACCATCGAGCGCGGCCCGGCGGATTTTCGCGTCACCAACTTGTGGGCGCTGCGCCCGGGGCCCACGCCCCAGGCGCCAGTGCTGGTGCTGGCCGGTCACACCGATGTGGTGCCGCCGGGGCCGCGCGAGCGCTGGCGCAGCGACCCTTTTGAGCCCGTGGTGCGGGATGGCTGCTTGTGGGGCCGCGGAGCAGCCGACATGAAAGGCTCGCTGGCGGCCATGGTGGTGGCGGTGGAACGCTTTGTGGCCGAGCAGACCGACGCGCCGCTGGCGCTGGCTTTCCTGCTCACCAGCGACGAGGAAGGGCCGGCCCGCGACGGCACTGCGGCGGTGTGCGAGCTGCTGCGCCAGCGCGGCCAGCGGCTGGACTGGTGCATCGTCGGCGAGCCCACCAGCGTGCAGCGCACCGGCGACATGATCAAGAACGGCCGCCGTGGCACGATGAGCGGACGGCTCACGGTCAGGGGCATCCAGGGCCACATCGCCTACCCGCACCTGGCGCGCAACCCGATCCACCTGCTGGCGCCCGCGCTGGCGGAATGGGCGGCCACTCGCTGGGACGACGGCAACGAACACTTCCAGCCCACCAGCTGGCAGGTCAGCAACATCCACGGCGGCACCGGCGCCAGCAACGTCATCCCCGGCAGCGTCACGCTGGACTTCAACTTTCGGTTCGGCACCGCCTCCACGGCAGCCGGGCTGCAGGCGCGCTTCGAGAGCGTGCTGCACCGCCACGGCTTGCGGCCTGGCGAGGACTACGACCTCACGTGGACGGTGGGTGGTTTGCCGTTTCTAACCCCCCGTGGCACGCTGGTGGAGGCGGTCACCGCAGCCGTTCAGGATGTCACCGGGCTGACCCCAGAGCTGTCCACCTCGGGCGGCACCAGCGACGGGCGCTTCATCGCCGCCCTTTGCCCGCAAGTGGTGGAGCTAGGCCCCCCGAATGCGTCGATCCACAAGGTCGATGAGCACGTCGCGCTGGCCGATCTGGAAACTTTGACACTTGTGTATCATCGCACCCTGCAGCGGCTGTCCCAGACCGCCTGATCATTTCGCGATCGAACGCTCCATGATGTTGTCGGTAACCCGAGCCTGGAAACTGTCCTGCCTGGCCCTCGGCGCGGCGTGCGCTTGGGCAAGCGCATGGGCCTCGACCCCTGAGGCGGCGCTGGCCGCCTATCGCAGCGGCAAAAGCACGCAGGCCCTCTCCATGCTGGAAGAGCAATTGGCCGCCAACCCCAAAGATCCGCAGTTGTTGCTGCTCAAGGGGGTCATCCTGGCCGAAACCGGCCGCAGCAAGGACGCCCGCACGATTTTCCAAAACCTCATTGTCGATCATCCCCAGCTGCCCGAGCCTTACAACAACCTGGCGGTGCTCTACGCTGCCGATGGCGACTTTGACAAAGCCCGCGCGGTGCTGGAAATGGCCATCAAGACCAACCCTAGCTACGCCACGGCTTACGAAAACCTGGGCGACATCTACGCCAAGCTGGCCAGCCAATCCTATGCGCGGGCGCTTAACCTGCAACCGAAAAAAGAGCTGCAGCCCAAGCTGCGCTTGATCAACCAGGTGGTGGCGCTGACGCCTGCGGCGACGGCCCCGGCGGCGGCCGCCGCTCCCGCTTCGGCCTCTGGCTCGTCCGCCGCGGCTGCGCCTGCCGCCAACCCGCCGACACCGGCTCCGGCGCCGACGGCCAAACCCACGTCGCCAACCTCTGGCGACAATGTGGAACAGGCCGTGCGCGAAGCCTTGGAGCAATGGCGTCGCGCCTGGAGCGCGCGCGACATCCAAGCCTACGTCGAAAGCTACGTGCCGCGCTACACGCCCAAAAACGGCATGAGCCACGAGCAGTGGGTCAACGAACGCACCGCGCGCATCGTGCCGCGCAAGCGCATCGAGGTGGAGCTGTCGGATGTGCAAATTCAGCCGCGCAACGATGGCTCGGTGGCCGTGCGCTTCGTGCAGCAATATCGGTCGGATTCGCTGGATAACCGCACCCGCAAGGAGCTGGTGCTGACGCAGCAAGGGGGGCGCTGGCTGATTGCCAGCGAGCGCACCCTTTAAACTGCAGCCCCATGCGAACCTTGGCTCTGTGGCGGCTTAGCGCCGCCGCAGTGGTTTTGTTGTCCATCCCCGCCGCCACCTGGTGGTGGCTAAGCGCCCGAGACGGCCGCGGCGGCGGATTGCCGCGCGCAGCAGCCGATACGCCGTCAGGGATCTCGCCGCCACCGGCGGGCGCAGCCTTGTTGTCCGAACCGGAACGCGCCTTGCTGGCCGCATCCCAAGCGTTGTTGGACGGGCAGCTTGGCCAGGCGGAGTCCTTGTTGATGGAGCTGGTGGCGCGCGAGCCGCACTTCAAGCTGGCGCACGCGCTGCTGGCCGATGTGCGACGCGTGCGCGCCGGTCTTGGCTCCCAGCTCACGGCGCAGCCCAGCGATCCCGCGCTGCAGGCGCTGGCCGACGAATGGCAGCGGCGTCTGCGCGCACCGGATCATCTACCCTCAGAGGCGGCTTGGCCTGCGGGCTTGGTGACGTTCTCGCCCCAAAGCCGGCATGCATTCGTGGTGGATGCCAGCACCTTGCGCCTGTATTGGTTTCAGCGTCCTGAGGACGACGGCCCGCCCAAGCTGGTGTCCAGCTTTTACATTTCGGTCGGCAAAGCGGGGGTCGGCAAACAAGTGGAAGGCGACAACAAAACGCCGCTGGGGGTCTATCGGATCACTGGCCGACGTCCAGCTGAAGAGTTGCCGGCGTTTTACGGCGCGGGCGCGCTGGTGCTGGACTACCCCAACCCCGTCGATCGGCTGCTGGGACGCACCGGCAGCGGCATCTGGTTGCACGGCAGCCCGCCGGATACCTATACCCGCGATCCGCTGGCCTCCGAAGGTTGCATTGTGCTGGCCAACCCGGACATGCGTCAGCTGATAGAGCTGCGCGACGCCATCGACAGCCCGGTTCTGGTCGTGCCTTCCGTGCAGTGGTTGCCGCCCGGCCAACACCAGCGTGAGCGCGACGAAGCACTGGCGCTGATCCAGATGTGGGCACGCCAGCGTCTCGGTCAAGACCTTGACCTTACCCGGCTCGGCGTGCAACGCTGGATCGAACGCGACGGCCAGCGGTATTGGCGCGTGGAATACCGTCCCGACGCCCCCGACGGTGCGCGCCACACTTGGTTTTTGCGCGAAGCCGAAGACGGCTTGCAGCACGTCGCCGGCGCCCTGCCAGCGCGGCCTGCTGAGACGGTGCAGGCGGCTGCCCCAGCGGCGCGCCACCGCGAAGAAGGCGCCGAGGAGGCGTCCGCCAACCCTAACGCCGAGATGCGCCCCGTGCTGCAAGCCGTGCAGTCCTGGGCCCGCGCCTGGAGCGCGCGCGACGTCAAAGCTTACTTGGCGCACTACCATCCGCGCTTTCAACCCGAAGCAGGTCTGAGCCGCGCCGCTTGGGAAGCGCAACGGCGTCAACGCATCGAAGACAAGCGCCGCATCGAGGTGGAAGTGTTGCAGCCGCGGGTGCGCCTGGACGGCCAGCGCGCCAGCGTGACCTTCATCCAGCGCTACCGTGCCGATGGCCAGCGCGAGCTGCGCGTGCGCAAGACCCTGGTGTTGCAGCGCGAAGGCTCGCGCTGGCTGATCGTGGAGGAGCGCACGCGATGACCGCCGATCGATCTTCGCCGTTGGGCCCGACCTTGGGCGACTTGGTGGCCGAAGCCGAGCGGCGCCTAGCCGAGGCCGGCGTCAGCTTCGGCCACGGTACGACTTGCGCGCGCGACGAGGCCGCGTGGCTGGTGCTGTGGCGGCTCGGGCTGCCGCTGGATCTGGATCTCAGCGCCGAAGGCGCGCGTGCGGTGACGGAGACCGAGGCCGCCACGGTGCGCGCGCTGATCGAAGAACGCATCCGCACGCGCAAGCCCGCCGCCTACCTGACTGGCGAGGCGTGGCTGCAGGGCGTGCCGTTCTTCGTCGATGAGCGCGTGATCGTGCCGCGCAGCCTGATCGCCGAGATCATCGCCGCGGCGCCGCAGGCCGACGCGATCGACCCGTGGCTGGGCGCGCACACGCGGCGCGCGCTGGACCTGTGCACCGGCAACGGGTCGCTGGCGGTGCTGGCGGCGCTGGCCTGGCCCGACGTCACGGTGGACGCCACCGACATCAGCGCCGAGGCGCTGGAGGTGGCGGCGCGCAACGTGGCGCGCCACGGGCTGCAGGACCGCATCCGGCTGCGGCAGGCCGACGGCTGGTGCGGGCTGGAAGGGCGCTGGGACCTGATCCTGTGCAATCCGCCCTACGTCAACCGCGCCAGCATGGCGGCGCTGCCGCCGGAATACCGCGCCGAGCCGGCGCTGGCGCTGGACGGCGGGGACGACGGCATGGACTTCGTGCGCCACCTGCTGGCGCGCGCCGCCGACCACATGGAGGAAGACGCCGTGCTGGTGCTGGAGATCGGCCACGAGCGCGCGCACTTCGAGGCGGCGTTTCCGACGCTGGCGGTGGAGTGGCTGCACACCAGCGCGGGGCCGGATGCGGTGCTGCTCGTCACCCGCGCGGCGCTGCAGGCCGCGCGCGCCGACCTGCCGCCCGACCCGAAGCGGGGCGCGCCATGATCGTGCTGCGCGACGTCACGCTGCGCCGCGGCGCCAAGGTGGTGCTGGAGCGCGCCAGCGTCACGCTGCACGCCGGCGAGAAGATCGGCCTGGTGGGCCGCAACGGCGCCGGCAAGTCCAGCCTGTTCGCGCTGCTGCTCGGCGAGCTGCACGAGGACGCCGGCGAACTGCAGCGCCCGCGCGGCTGGCGCACCGCCCACGTGGCGCAGCACATGCCGGATGGCGCGCAGCCGGCCACCGCATTCGTGCTGGACGGCGATGCCCGGCTGGTCGAGGCGCGCGCGGCGCTGGCCGGCGCCGAGGCCGCCGGCGACGGCGAGGCGATCGCGCTGGCGCACGCGCGGCTGGCCGACGCCGGCGCGCACGACGCGCCGGCGCGCGCCCAGGCGCTGCTGCTGGGGCTGGGCTTTGCGCCGGCGGAACTCGAGCAGCCGGTCGGCGCTTTCTCCGGCGGCTGGCGCATGCGGCTGCAGCTGGCGCGCGCGCTGATGAGCCCGAGCGACCTGCTGTTGCTGGATGAGCCGACCAACCACCTCGACCTCGACGCGCTGGTGTGGCTGGAGGGCTGGCTGCAACGCTACCCCGGCACGCTGATCGTCATCAGCCACGACCGCGAATTTCTGGACGCCGTCACGCGCGTCACGCTGCACCTGGAAGGCGGACGGCTGACGCGCTACGCCGGCGGCTACAGCGCCTTCGAGGAGCAGCGCGCGCAGCAGCAGGCGCAGCAGCAGGCCGCCTTCGAACGCCAGCAGGAGCGCATCGCCCACCTGCAGCGCTTCGTCGAACGCTTCCGCGCCAAGGCCACCAAGGCGCGCCAGGCGCAGAGCCGCTTAAAGGCGCTGGCGCGCATGGAGCGCGTCGCGCCGGTGCTGGCCGAGGCCGACTTCAGCTTCGAGTTCGCCGAACCCGGCCCGCCGCCGAACCCGCTGCTGGTGCTGCACGACGTCACCGCCGGCTACCGCGACGCCGCCAGCGGGCAGGCGCGCCCGATCGTGCACGGCGTGCGCGCCAGCCTGCTGCCGGGCCAGCGCATCGGCATCCTCGGCGCCAACGGCCAGGGCAAGTCCACGCTGGTCAAGACGCTGGCCGGCGTGCTGCCGCCGCTGCAGGGGCGGCTGCAGCCGGGCCGCGGGCTGCGCATCGGCTACTTCGCGCAGCAGGAGCTGGAGGTGCTGCGCACCGACGAGACGCCGCTGGAGCACCTGCAGCGGCTGGCGCGCGACACCGAGGCCGCCGGCGCCCTGTTGCCGGGGCAGTCGGTGCGCGAGCAGGACCTGCGCAGCTTCCTCGGCGGCTTTCAGTTCGGCGGCGAGGCGGCGCTGCAGCCGGTCGGCACGATGAGCGGCGGCGAAAAGGCGCGCCTGGTACTGGCGCTGCTGGTGTGGCAGCGCCCCAACCTGCTGCTGCTGGACGAGCCGACCAACCACCTCGACCTGGCCACGCGCGAGGCGCTGGCGCTGGCGCTGGCCGGCTTCGACGGCACCGTGCTGCTGGTCAGCCACGACCGCGCGCTGCTGCGCCGCGTCTGCGACACGTTCTGGCTGGTGGCCGCAGGGCGGCTGCAGCCGTTCGACGGCGACCTGGACGACTACCAGCGCCACCTGCAGGAGGTGGCGCGCCAGCGGCGCGAGGCGCTGGCCGCCTCGCGCAAGAGCGACTCCGGGCCCGCCGGCGGTGCACGCCCGTCCGCCGCGCACGCCGCCGAACCGGCCCTGGCGCCGCAGGAACGCCGCCGGCTGCAGGCGCAGCAGCGCCAGCGCCTGGCCGAGCGGCTGCGCCCGCACCAGCGCGAGCAGCAGGCGCTGGAGGCGCGCATGGCGGCGCTGCAGGCCGAACAGGCCGAGCTGCAGGAGACGCTGGCCAGCTTGCGCGACGGCGCCACCATCGCCGAGGCGGGCCGGCGGCTGAAGGCGCTGGAGGCGGAACTGGCCGCCGCCGAGGAACGCTGGCTGCTGCTCGTGGAGACGATCGAGGCGCTGCAGCGTGAGGCCGATCCCGCGTGAGGAGGCGCGCGATGGACCGCCAAGACCCGGACGCGCTGCCGCCGCTGCCTGCCGCCTTCGCCGCGCTGCTGGACGCGGTGATCCCGCCCGAACACCGGGCGATGGTGGAGGCCAGCTACGCCGAGCCGAAGGACGCGGTGGTGCGCCACAACCCGCTGCAGGGCGTGAGCCTGGCCCACGCCGCCGAGGCGCTGGCGGCGCTGGGGGCCGAGCCGCTGCCCGGGGTCGAGGGCGTCTGGCGCGTGCCGGCGGCGGCGCGCGAGCGGCTCACGCGCCACCCGCTCGTCGAGCAGGGTGCCCTCTACATCCAAGGCGCGGCGAGCCAGGCGGCGGTGTGGGCGCTCGACCCGCAACCGGGTGAGGACATCCTCGACCTGGCCGCCGCGCCGGGCGGCAAGACCGCGCTGATCGCGGCCCGCCTGGCCAACCGCGGGCGCATCGCCGCGGTGGAGCCGGTGCGCGCGCGCTTCTTCCGCCTCAAGGCCAATCTGCAGCGGCTCGGCGTGACCTGCGCCCAGCTCTATCTGAAGGACGGCACGCAGGTCGGGCGGCTCGTGCCGCAGCGCTTCGACCGCGTGCTGCTGGACGCGCCGTGCTCGTCGGAGGCGCAGTTCACGCGGCTGGATCCGGCCTCGTGGGCGCACTGGAGCCCGCGCAAGGTGCGCGCGAGCGCCGCGCTGCAGGCGCGGCTGCTGCGCTCGGCCGTGCAGGCGCTCAAGCCCGGCGGCGTGCTGCTCTACAGCACCTGCTCGCTGTCGCCGCAGGAAGACGAGCTGGTGCTCGACGCCCTGCTGCGCGAGCGCGACGACCTCACCGTGGAGCCGCTGCCGTGGCCCTGCCCGCTGCCGGCGGCGCCGGGCCTGGCGGCGTGGGACGGCCAGCCGCTGCACCCCGACCTGCAGCGGGCGCGGCGCGTGCTGCCGAGCCGCTGGACGGACGCGTTCTTCCTCGCCCGGCTGCGCAAGGCGGGCTGAAACCGCCGGCGCCGTGGGCCGCCGCGCCGGACGGTCCGCGCCTTCAGTGTGGCCGCGTGCGCCCGCCCACTGCCAGCGCCGCGCCGGTGGCCAGCAACAGCGTCACCGCCCCGCCGGCCAGCGTCGCCGCGTACCAGCCGTGATCCATCAGCACGCCGAACACCAGCGGCGCCAGCGCAAAGCCGGTGTCCAGCCCCGAATAGACCGTGCCATACACGCGCCCGGTGGCGCCGGCCGGCGTGGCGCGGCGGATCAGCAGGTCGCGGCTGGGGCCGCCGATGCCGATCGCCAACCCCGTCACCGCCAGCGCCGCCATCGTGCCGAAGCCGCCGAGCCAGCCGGTGGCCGCCAGCAGCATCAGCGCGGCGCCGGCCGCCATCGTCAGCGCCACCACGCGATCCACCGCCGCCACGCGCGCCGCCACCCAGCCGCCCAGCAGCATGCCGAGCGCGCCGGCCAGCATGTAGGCCGTCACCGTCAGCGTCGCGGTGGCCAGCGGTACCGCATGCACCGCCTGCAGGATCGAGCTGGCGTAGGTCTGCACCACCGCCAGCGTCATCGTGGACAGCAGGAAGAAGCCGAAGCACCCCCACACCACCGGCAGCCGCAGGAAGGCCAGGTCATCCGCCGCCGTCTGGCCGGCCGGCCGGCGCACCACGCGCGTGGCCAGATGCTCGCGCTGCGACCACAGCAGCGCCAGCACCGCGGCATAGACCGCGATGGCGGCCCAGTAGGCGCTGCGCCAGTCGTCCCAGGTGGCGATGCCGACCAGGAACACCGGCGCCAGCGCCCAGCCGAGGTTGCCGGTCAGCCCGTGCACGCTGAACGCGTAGCCGAGCCGCGGCGCCGAGACGCGCTGGTTCAGGATCGAAAAATCCACCGGGTGAAACGGCGCGTTGCCGACGCCGGCCAGCGCCGCCGCCAGCAGCAGCCCCCACCAGCCCTGCGCGGTGGCCGCCGCCAGCGCCGAGCCGATGAAGCAGGCGATCGCCGCAAACAGCACCGGGCGCGCCCCCACGCGGTCCACCAGAAAACCCGACAGCGCCTGCCCGACGCCGGAGATGACGAAGAAGACGCTGGTCAACAGCCCGACCTGCGAATAGCTCAGGCCGAACTCGCGCATGAAGATCGGAAACAGCGGCGCCAGCAGCAGGTGCGAGAAGTGCGACGTTGCGTGCGCCAGCCCCACGAGCCCGATCACGGTGGCGTCCTGACGCCAAGGGGCGGGCGTAGTTGACGCATCGGCTGCAGAGGAGATCATCGACAAAGCCATCGTTGAATGCTACGCGAACCGCGCCCTAGGGATCGCCGCGCCGGCGACAGCGGGCACAATGCCGGGGCATGAACATCGTGATCCTCGACGATTACCAGGACGCTGTGCGCAAGCTGGCCTGCGCGCGCAAGCTCGACCCCTACCCCGCCAAGGTCTACACCAACAACGTCAAGGGCGTAGGGCAACTCGCGGTGCGGCTGCGCGACGCCGACATCGTCGTGCTGATCCGCGAGCGCACCGCCATCACCCGCGCGCTGCTGGAGAAGCTGCCGCGCCTGAAGCTGATCGCGCAGACCGGCGCGGTGGGGCCGCACATCGACGTGCAGGCCTGCACCGAGCACGGCGTGGCGGTGGCCGAGGGCGTCGGCGATCCGGTGGCGCCGGCGGAGCTGACCTGGGCGCTGATCATGGCCGCGATGCGCCGCATCCCGCAGTACGTCGCCAACTTGAAGCACGGCGCCTGGCAGCAGTCGGGGCTGAAAGCGGCCTCGATGCCGCCGAACTTCGGGCTCGGCATGGTGCTGCGCGGCCGCACGCTGGGCATCTGGGGCTACGGCCGCATCGGCCGGCTCGTGGCCGGCTACGGGCGGGCGTTTGGCATGCGCGTGCTCGTCTGGGGGCGCGAGGCCAGCCGCGTGCAGGCTGCCGCCGACGGCTTCGAGGTGGCGCCGGACAAGGCCGCGCTGTTCCGCGACAGCGACGTGCTGAGCCTGCACCTGCGCCTGACCGACGAGACGCGCGGCTGCGTGCGCTTCGACGATCTGGCCACCATGAAGCCGACCGCGCTGCTGGTCAACACCGCGCGCGCCGAGCTGATCGAGCCGGACGCGCTGGTGGCGGCGCTCAACCGCGGCCGCCCTGGCATGGCGGCGGTGGACGTGTTCGAAAGCGAGCCGATCCTGCAGGGCCACGCGCTGCTGCGGCTGGAAAACTGCGTCTGCACGCCGCACATCGGCTTCGTCGAGCTCGACAGCTACGAAACCTATTTTTCCGCCGCGTTTGACAACGTGGTCAACTACATCAAGGGCACGCCGACCCACATCGTCAACCCCGGCGCGCTGCAAGTGCGTCGCCCGCTGCAAAGTCGCAGCAGCTCAAGGCCCACGCCGCTTTAGCGCTGCGGCGCGGCGGGCGGCGGCGTCCAATCCCCTAGATCGAACTCGAGAACGTGGTCATCCTCGCCCTTACCGGCAGGGCTGGACGGCGCGGCGTTGGGATCCGACTCAGGCAACGACGCGCGCGCTTGCAGCACGCCGTGCAGCAACATCAGGTCGTCCCAAGCGGCCAGGGTGCGCACCGCCAACGGCGGCTCTCCAGCGTGGCCCGGCGCACTGGCCAAGGCTGCCTCGATGAGGCGGCGCGCTTCGTCCTTGGGCCAAACCGCTTGCAAGCGCTGCAGCCATTCGGCATCGTCCAACAGGCTGGCGTCAAGCCCGTCCGGCTGCCAGGGGCGCTGGTAGTGCGCTTCGTAGGTGCGCTGAGCCAACCCAGCGTCCAGGCCGCTTGCCTGCGCCAGCGCCCACCAGCGTCGATAAGGCGCTTCGCTGGCGCCGGGATGCGCTAGCACAAAGCTGCGCAGCGCCGCGATGGCATCCGACACCTGCCCAAGATCGACGAGAAAGTCCACGCGCTGCCACAGCTCGTGCAGCGCCGCCACATCCAACGATGCGGGCATGGCGGCAGAAGTGGAGGTTGAAACTGCTAGCGCCGCCTCCTGGTTGACGCGGGCGGCTGCCGCCTTGTCCTCCTGGGGAGCAGCATCCCAATCAGCGACGAAATCGCCCGACTCCTGCGCGGGCCCAGCCGACACCGGCGAAGGAGCCGGACGCGATGGAGGCTGCGCTGCCGCGGCAGCGGGAGCTTGCGGCGTGGGCGGCGGCACCGTGCGCGTGGCAGCAGCCCCGCGGCCTTCTTCTGCCAACGCCGCTCGCGGCACGGCAGTCGCTGTCGGGGCAGCCAAAGGGGAGGTGGCCGACGCTTCAACGCGTCGCAGGGGCTTGGCCGGCGTCTCGCGCGGGGTTGTGGCCGGGGCCGCCCCAGCCGCTGACGCGGTGACCGTTGCGATCACCGGATCTTGGCGCTGCGCCGACGGCCCTAAGGCCCCCTCGCCATCTGCCGCCGCTTTCGACAGCCAGCGAAAACGACCCGAATCCGCGCTCGCACCGGAGCGCTGCCGCCAACGCAGCGCCGCCAGCGCCGCCAGCAACAGCGCCGCTGCGCCAGCCCCGATCCATGTCCACGGCAGCTCGTCCTGCGGCGCTGGGGATGCAGGAGGCTGAGGCGCGGCGGCTGGCGGCGCCGCAGCCGCGTCCGCCGCAGCCGCTGCGGGCGTGGCCACAGCGCCGGCAGCGGCATCGGGCTGCCCCTCGGCGGCCGGGGACGCCTCAGGTTCTGCGCGTGCGGGCGCCAGGCCCAGCGAGCGGGCCAGCAAAAACTGCACAAACGCTTCGTCGGACTCAAACGCCAGCGGTTCCACGCTCAGGCGCGGCGCGCCTTCGGGCGCGGCGGCCACAGGGGTGAGCAACTCCGCGCTCAAACGGCTGCTCCACGAGGGGGCGGCAACAGGGGTTGGCAAGGGATCTCGCGGCGGTCGAGGACGCGCCGCCGACGCAGCGGAGCGCGTGGCGTCCCGGGGCGCTGAGGCTCGGGAGGACGTTGCCTCGGCGCGTGGCGAACCCGACTTGGGCGTGCGTGGCGCGGCAGGAGCCGACCCGGCTGGATCCAAGGCCGCCGCTGCTGGAGCTTGCGCGCGCGCCACCGGCAAAGCCGTGGCCGCAGGAGCGGCTGCCGCCGCCGACGCGGCAGGCATGGCGACCTCGGCCACAACCTCGGGCGCCTGCGGCAGCAAGGTGTAGATGCGCGTCAGCGGCGCGCCGCAGCCCAAGGTCACCCGCAGCTGAACCACCGGCTCGTTGACCACGCTGCGCGTGCGCACCCGCAACCCGCTGCCGCGCGCTTCGTCGCGCACCACCGTCAGCGCCACTTCGGAGGCCGGCAGCGGCAAATCCCCGAAGCGAACCCACGCCTGCGCGCAAACCGCGGCAGGGTCGTCGCCTTCCAGAGGCGCGGCCACCACCACGTCCAGCGGACGCCCGATCTGCACCGTCCCCTGCGCCGCACCCAGCGACTGGGCCCACAGCGAAGGCCAGGCTGCCCAGCCTGCGGCGATGGCCAAAACAAGGGGACGCATGCGGTTATCCTTCAGTTTCATGCCTATGATCCACGGATGGGCTAAAGATGCCTCCCACGCATCGATTTTGTCATATTCATGGGGTTGAACCGGGATTGCCCATGTCGGATGCAACGGCCTGTCTCACTTTCCGCAACATTGGCTTGGTTGGCGCGGGCGCCATGGGCCGCGGCATCGCGCAGATCGCTGCGCAGGCCGGCTGTGTGGTGCATCTGCTGGACGCACGGCCCGAAGCGGTGCAGGCCGCGCTTGCGGCACTGCGCGAGACCTGGGACAAGCTGGTGGCCAAGGGCCGCATGACCGCAGATGAGGCCGCCGCGTGCCTGCAGCGGCTGGCACCGGCGGCGGGCGTGGAGGCGCTGGCGGGCTGCGACCTCGTCATCGAGGCCATCGTCGAGCGGCTGGACGCCAAGCAGGCGCTGTTTGCCCAGCTCGAAGACATCGTCGGCCAGGACGCGGTGCTGGCCACCAACACCTCGTCGCTGTCGGTGACGGCGATCGGCAGCCGGCTGCGCGCCCCGCAGCGTCTGGCGGGCTTTCACTTCTTCAACCCGGTGCCGTTGATGAAGGTGGTCGAGGTGGTGTCGGGGCTGAAGACCGACCCCGGCGTCACCCAGCGGCTGGCCGCCTTCGCGCGCGAGCTGGGCCACACGCCGGTGATGGCGCAGGACACGCCGGGCTTCATCGTCAACCACGCCGGGCGCGGCTACATCACCGAGGCGCTGCGCATCGCCGGCGAGCGCGTGGCCGACTTCGCCACCATCGACCGCATCCTGAAAGACCAGGTGGGCTTTCGCCTGGGGCCGTTCGAGCTGCTGGATCTGACGGCGCTGGACGTCTCGCAGCCGGTGATGGAGTCGATCTATCACCAATATTACGAGGAGCCGCGCTTTCGCCCAAGCGTGATCGCGGCGCAGCGGCTGGCCGGCGGCGTGGTTGGGCGCAAGGTCGGCGAGGGCTTCTACCGCTACGTCGATGGGCAGGCGCAGGTGCCGCCGGAGCCGCCTGTGCCGGTGGTGGGGGCGTTGCCGCCCGTTTGGGTCGCGCCCAGCGCCTGCCGTCGGGAGGCGTTGCTGCAACTGCTGCACGGGCTCGGCGCGACGATCGAGACCGCCGCCCAGCCGTCGGAGCAGGCGCTGATCGTGGTGGCGCCGCTGGGCGACGACGTCACCACCGTGGCGGCGCAGGAGCAGCTCGACCCTGGCCGCACCGTCGGCCTCGACATGCTGCTGCCCGATGGTGCCGTCAAGCGCCGCGTGCTGGCCACCAATCCCGCCACGCGCCCCGAGATGCGCGCTGCGGCGCAGGCGCTGCTCGCGCGCGACGGCAAGCCGGTCAGCGTCATCCGCGACAGCGGCGGCTTCGTCACCCAACGCACGCTGGCCACCATCGTCAACATCGCCGCCGACATCTGCCAGCAAGGCATTTGCACCCCGACCGACCTGGAAACCGCCGTTACCCTGGGCTTGGGCTACCCGCAGGGGCCGCTGGCCATGGGTGATGCCATGGGGCCGGATCGGTTGCTGACGGTATTGACGCGCCTGCAGGCGCTCTACGGCGACCCGCGCTACCGGCCTTCGCCGTGGTTGCGCCGTCGCGCCCAGCTCGGTCTGAGCCTGCTGCACGCTGAAGAGGGCTAGGCCATGCCTGCGACCCTGCAAACCCGCTTGGAAAGCGGCACCCTGGTGCTGACGATCCACAACCCCGAGCAGCGCAACGCGCTGGCGCCGGAAATCTACGTCGCGGGCCTCGAGGCGCTGATCGCCGCCGAGCGCAACGCCGAGGTGCGCAGCGTCATCCTCACCGGCGCTGGCGGCACCTTCTGCGCCGGCGGCAACCTGCAGCGGCTGCTGGCCAACCGGCAGCAGCCGCCCGAGGTGCAGGCCGACAGCATCGAGGCGCTGCACAGCTGGATCGAGGCGATCCGCAGCTTTCCCAAGCCCGTCATCGCCGCGGTGGAAGGCGCCTGCGCCGGGGCGGGGTTTTCGCTCGCGCTGGCGTGCGACCTGCTGGTGGCGGCGCGCGACGCGGTGTTCGTGATGGCCTACGTCAACGTCGGGCTTTCGCCCGACGGCGGCGCCACCTGGAGCCTGCTGCGCCAGCTGCCGCGCGCCACCGCGCTGCAGCTGCTGATGTTAGGCGAGCGCATCGGCGCCGAACGGCTGCACCAGCTGGGCCTCGTCACCGCGGTCAGCGCCGCGGGCGCGGCGCTGACGGACGCGCTGGCGCTGGCCGAACGCCTCAACGCCAAGGCCCCCAACGCGCTGGCCAGCATCAAGGCGCTGGCCAACGACGCGCTGGAGCACGGCCTGGCGCGCCAGCTGCGCGACGAGCGCGACCACTTCGTGCGCAACCTGCACCACCCCAACGCCGGCGAAGGCATCCAGGCTTTTTTGGACAAGCGCGCGCCGCGCTACCGCTGAACCTTGCGCCGACCCCGTGTCCCCTAGGAGACGACCGCATGACCATTCAGTCGCTCGCACGACAGCCGCTTGAGGAACCGATGCTGACCATGGAAGAGCGCGAGGCCATCAACCATGGCCGCTGGTTTTCCAGTCTTTCTCCCTCGCTGCGGCACGACATTTTGCGATGCGCCTACGTCAAACGCTACCAAGACGGCGAGCTGATCTGCGCGCGCGGCGATCCGCCCTCCTTCTGGAGCGCGGTGGCCAAAGGCGCGGTGCGGGTCAGCTCCACCACCCTCAGCGGCAAGCAAATCACGCTGACCTACGTGGAGCCGGGAGTGTGGTTCGGCGACGTGGCGATGTTCGATGGCGACGCCCGCACGCACGACGCCTATGCCCACGGAGCGACGACCTTGCTGTGCGTGGCGCGCAGCGACTTTCGCAAAATCCTCGACCAGCATGTCGAGCTCTACGAAGCGCTGCTGCGCTTGCAAGCGCGGCGCATGCGCACGCTGTTTGGTTTGGTGGAAGACCTCAACACCCTGCCGCTGCGCGCGCGGCTGGCCAAGCAGCTGCTGCACCTGTGCCGCTCCTACGGCGTGCCGTGCCTGGCCAACGGGCAAGAGACGCGCATCGGGCTGCAGCTGGCGCAGGAAGAGCTGGCGCAGCTGCTGGGCGCCTCGCGCCAACGCGTCAACCAAGAGCTCAAAACGATGGAGCGCGAAGGCGCCATCCGCATCGAGCCGGGCGGTATCGTGGTGCGCGACCGTACCGCGCTGATGCGCATCGTCGAAGCCGAGCCCTGAGGCGGCCGCGCACGTCGGAGGGGGAAACGCCGGCCATCCGCGGCTGCTGAGCAGGCAGCATCTGGACAGCTCGCGGCTGAGCCAACCTCAAAGGTTGCTGTTGGCCCGCACCTCCGCCAGGGTGGTCAGGCCCATCAGCGCCTTTTCGATGCCGTCCTGGCGCAAGGTGCGCAGGCCCTGCCGCACCGCCTCGTCGCGCAACCGCGCCGGCGGCTCGCGCCGCACGATCAACGGGTGGAGGTCGGGGTGCGCGAACAGCAGCTCGTGGATCGCCAGCCGCCCGCGATATCCGGTCTGCCCGCACTCAGCGCAGCCCTGCGGCTGGGGCAGCCAGAGCTGTCCTTCACGGGCAAAGCGCTCAAGCCAGACCGCGTGGAGCTGCGCTGCATCGCGCCAAGGGTGGTCAGCCGGCAGCTGGGTTTGGTATTCCAGCATCAGCTCGCGCAAGGTCTCGCCCTGCAGCGGCTCGTGGCGCACGCACGCCGGGCACACCTTGCGCACCAGCCGCTGCGCCAAGACCCCCTGCAGCGAATCGGCAAACGAAAACGGATCCACCCCCAGCTCGTGCAGGCGCGTGACCGTCTCCGCCGCCGAGTTGGTGTGCAAGGTGGACAGCACGAAGTGCCCCGTCAGCGACGCCTCGATGGCCATCTCCGCCGTTTCGGCATCCCGGATTTCGCCGACCATGATGACATCCGGGTCGGCTCGCAACATCGCCCGCAAGGCATTGGCAAACGTCCAGCCAATCTTGGGGTTGACCTGGATCTGGCGCAGCCCGCGCTGCGTGATTTCCACCGGGTCTTCTGCCGTCCAAATCTTGCGGTCGGGCGTGTTGATGTGCCGCAGCGCCGCGTGCAATGTCGTGGTCTTGCCCGACCCGGTGGGGCCCACGCACAAAAACAGCCCATAAGGTCGTTCCAGGATCTCCACCAGACGGCGCAGATTGTCCGGCGACAGCTGCAATTTATCCAGCGGCATCGGCTCGGCCGCCGACAGCATGCGCATCACCACATCTTCCATGCCGTTGACGGTGGGAATGGTGGCCACGCGCAGCTCGATCGGCAGCCCGCCAAAGCGCTTGAAATCGATTTTTCCGTCTTGCGGCTTTCGTCGCTCTGCAATGTCCAAGTCGCACATCACCTTGATGCGCGCCACCAAAGCATTGCGAAACGCAGCGGGTAGCTCCAGATAAGGGCGCAAATGACCGTCAACCCGAAAACGAATTTGAATTTTTTCGTTGCCGGGATAGGGCTCGATGTGAATGTCGGAGGCGCCTTGGTGAAACGCCTCCACGATCATCGTGTTGATCAGGCGCACCAGCGTGTTGTCGGCGGTGGTCGCAGCGGCGTCGGCCGCGCCGGGCTCGGGATCCGGCAGCTCGGCAGCGGACTCGCCCGCCAGCCGCTGCGCCAGTTGCTGCGCGCTGGCATCCGGCGGCAGCGCCGCGCTGTCGCGCGCGCTGACATCCAACGCCTCGGCTGCCGCGTCGGCCAGGCCGTGAAGGTGATAGAGCTCGCCGATGCGGGCTTGCAGCTCGGTGGCGGCACTGACCACCGGGATGACCTTGCACTGCGCGGCGAATTCCAGCTCATCAATGGCACGAAACTGCAGCGGGTCGGGCATGGCCACGACCAGCGCGCCGTCCAGCAGCGTCAGCGGCAGCACGCGCAGCCGCAGCGCCAAGGCCATCGGCACGCGCTGCAACGCTTCGGGATCGACCGGGTATTGACGCACATCGACGAACGGATAGCCCATCTTGCGCGCCAACGCGACCTGCAAGTCTGCCGGCTGGATCAGACCCATCTCGATCAGCGTCTGGCCCAGCGGCGCGCCGGTGCTTTTTTGCCGCTGCAGCGCCGCCTCGAGCTGAGGCGGGGTGATCTTGCCCAAGCCCAGCAGCGCTTCGCCGATCGGCACCGGTCGCAGCGTGGCTTGCCGCTGCAGCGCCTCGCGCAGTTGTTCCGGGGTCTCCACCGTTATCCACGCAGGCGACGCGGAAGATGCCGCGCCGGCTTGCGGCTCCCCGCTTCCGCCCTCGTCGTCCTGCCAAACCGTGGCGCTGAACTCCTCATCGGCGCGCAGCGCCTCGTCCACCCGCTGCACGTGGTGGTGCGCGATCGCGCTATGGGGAATGAACACGCGTGGCGGATCGTCAGCCGCGGCGACCTTGGGAAAAATCCATAGCCCGTCAGCACCCGAGCGACAGTCGTAACAACGACCGCTGTAAATCGCCCCGTCACGCAAATGCACCACGAACGTCAGCAACGCTGCGTCGCCGGTCGCCGCGGGCGCCCAAGCAGCCGTCAACCAGCGCAGCCGCTTGACCTGCACAAAACGCAGCGCCAGCGCTTTGGATTGACCCCATGGCAGCACTTTGATGCCCTGCCCGGGTTGAAAATCAACCAAATACCCTTGCAGCACCCGCTCGTTCCATCCCTCCACCGCCACAGTCTGCGAGCGGTCGCCCACCGGGTAGGTTTCGTCGTGATGCAGTCCCGGGATCGTGAAATGGCTGCCTGTGCTCATGTTGGCGGTTCCTGCTTGCAATCGGTGCGCTTCGCTTGACCGTGAGCGTCTCAGATTCCAATGATCCATTGAATGACGTTTTTGGCGATGTAGCCCAGCATGCCCAGCGCCAGCACCAAAAAGAGCACGAACGTGCCAAATTTGCCAGCTTTGGATTCCCGCGCCAGATTCAACACGATAAACAGCATGTAAAGAATAAAGGCCCCAACGCCAAAGGTGAGGCCAAACTGCGCGATTTGCGCCTCCGAAAATCCAAACAGCGAACCTTCCATCATGCCCTCGGCGCGCGCTCGGGCGCAATCAGCCCAGCGCGCTCAAAGTCCCGGTAGGCGTGCCAGCTGGCGTAGGCCAGCACCGGCACCACCACCACCAGCCCCACCATGGCCAGCGCCATGCCCAGCCCCACCAACAGGGCAATGCACACCGCCCAGGCCGCCATGACACCCGGGCGCGCCCCGACTGCGCGCCAACTTTCGCCGACCGCGCGCCACAGCGGCGTGGGTGTATCCACCAGCATCGGCAACGCCATCACGCTGGAGGCAAACACCGGCGCAGCCAGCCAAGCCCCCAGCAAGATCCACACTTCAAACAAACCTAAACCCGGCGCCAGCATGACGTGGCGCACAAAATCCGCGGGCCGCTCGATCGGCACGGGCGCCCCAAGCGTGATCAGCGCCGCCGAGGTCAGCACCCACCCAGTGCCGGCCAGCGCCAGCAACACGCCAAAAATCAGCAGTCGACGATCCCCCGAAGTCCACAGCGCCATCACTTCCTGGCAGCACGCCTTTTGCCCCTGCTCTTGATGCCAGCTCACCGCATACAAGCCCGAGGCCAAAATGGGCGCGATCAGCAAGAAGCCCGAAAACGCCCCTGCCAGCAGCCAGAAGTGGTCGCGCAGCGCCAGCAGCAAAATCAGCCCGAACAACGCCATCAAGCCGCCGTGCAGCACGCCGGGCAACGGGTTGGTGCGGTAGTCACGCCAGCCGCGCGCCAGCCAGCGCAGCGGCGCGCGCGCATCGATCGGCTGCGGCTGCGAAGCCTCAGGCGCCACGGTTTCAGGGTTCATGGCAGCGGTCTCCTCTTTTTAGGCTCTGGGTTCAACGCCAACTTGGGCGGCTGCGCCCGATGAGGGTGTGGCACAACAGCGAGATTGGATCACATTCAAACCGACCCGGCGTTGGCGCAACCTTCAGTTGAGCCCAGCGCCCACCCGCCGCTGCCAGCCACCAGCGCACGGGTCAGGGGATGTTGCGGTGCGGCCAAGACCTGCTCGGCAACGCCGCTTTCCACCACTTGGCCGCGCTGCAGCACCAGCACCTCGTGTGCCAATGCCGCCACCACCGCCACATCGTGGGTGATCAGGAGGTACGCCAGGCCGCGCTGGCGCTGCAGCCGCCGCAGCAGCTGCAGCACCTGCTGCTGCACGGTCACGTCCAGCGCGCTGGTCGGCTCGTCCAGCACCAGCACGCGCGGCTCGACGATCAGCGCGCGCGCCAGCGCGATGCGCTGGCGCTGCCCGCCGGAAAACGCGTGCGGGTAGCGCTGCAGCCAGGCGACCAGCTCCTCGGGGCCGGCCTGCGGCGGCAGCAGCCCGACGTCGCGCAGCGCCTGCACCACGCGCGCCCGCCGCGCGGCTGCATCCAGCTGCGGCGCGTGCACGCGCAGCCCCTCCTCGACGATCTGCTCCAGCGTCAGCCGCGGCGACAGGGACGAGAACGGGTCCTGGAACACCACCTGGATCTGGCGCCGCAGCGCGCGGTCGCGCGCGTCGCCGCGCCACGGCTGGCCAGCGACCTCGATGCGGCCCTGCGCCGGCTGCAGGCCGAGCGCCGCCAGCGCCAGCGTCGTCTTGCCGCTGCCGGATTCCCCCAGCACCGCCAGCGTCCGCCCGGCGCGCAGCGTCGCCGTCACGCCCTGCAGCGCCTCGAAGCGGCCGCGCCGGAACCACCCGCGCAACCCCGGCAGCGGCACCGGATAGGTCACGCGCACGTCGTGCAGCGCCAGCACCGGTTCGTCCTCCGGCCCCGGCGGGCACAGCTCGGCCACGTCGCGCACCGGGCGGCTGGCCAGCAGCCGCTGCGTGTAGGGGTGGCGCGGCGCGGCGAAGACCTCAGCCACCGTGCCGTCCTCCACCACCGTGCCGTCCTGCATCACGGCCACGCGGTCGGCGAAACGCCGCACCAGCGGCAGGTCGTGCGTGATCAGCAGCACCGCCAGGCCCAGGCGGCGCTGCAGCTCGCCGAGCAGCTCCAGCACCTGCACGCGCAGGCTCGCGTCCAGCGCGGTGGTCGGCTCATCGGCCACCAGCAGGCGCGGCTGCAGGGCCAGCGCCATCGCGATCATCGCGCGCTGGCGCTGCCCGCCGCTCAGCTGATGCGGATACTGGCGCGCGCGGCGCGCCGGCTCGTCGATGCCGACCTGCGCCAGCGCCGCCTCGGCCTGCGCCCACGCCTGGCCCTTCGGCAGCCCGCGCTTGGCGCGCAGCACCTCGGCGATCTGCTCGCCGACCGGATAGAGCGCGTTGAGCGCCGTCATCGGCTCCTGGAAGATGTAGGCCACCGCGTCGCCGCGCAGCGCGCGCAGCCGTCGCTGCGGGGCGGTCAGCAGCTCCTCGCCGTCCAGCCGCACCGAGCCCTGCAGCCGTGCGTCTGGCAGCAGCCGCAGCAGCGACAGCGCCGTCACGGTCTTGCCACTGCCGGATTCGCCCACCAGCGCCACCTTCTCGCCGGCGCGCACCCGCAGCGACACGCCGCGCACCACCTCCTGCGCACCGAAGGCCACGCGCAGGTCGCGCACATCCAGCAGCGGCGTCGGCTCGTTGGGCGTCGTGGTCGTCATCGCCTCAGTCCTGCTTGCGCGGGTCGAGCGCGTCGCGCAGCGCATCGCCCATGAAGGTCAGCAGCGTCAGCGTCAGCACCAGCACGCCGAAGGTGGACAGCGAGATCCACCACGCGTCGATGTTGGCCTTGCCCTGCGCCAGCAGCTCGCCCAGGCTGGGCGTGCCCGGCGGCACCCCCAGCCCGAGGAAGTCCAGCGACGTCAGCGCCAGGATCGCCGCGCTCATGCGAAACGGCAGGAACGTCACCACGGGCGTCAGGCTGTTGGGCAGGATGTGGCGCCAGATGATCGCCGCGTGCGACAGCCCCAGGGCCCGCGCCGCGCGCACGTAGTCGAGCTGGCGGTTGCGCAGGAACTCCGCACGCACGTAGTCGGCCAGCCCCATCCAGCCAAAGAGGCTCAGCAGCACCAGCAGCAGCGCCACGCTGGGCGCGAAGATCGCGCTGAAGATGATCAGCAGGTACAGCTCCGGCATCGACGACCAGATCTCGATCAGCCGCTGTAGCGTCAGGTCGATGCGCCCGCCGAAGTAGCCCTGCACCGCGCCGGCCAGCACCCCCAGCACGACGCCGA
This sequence comes from Tepidimonas alkaliphilus, assembly GCF_007556595.1. Classification (GTDB taxonomy): domain Bacteria; phylum Pseudomonadota; class Gammaproteobacteria; order Burkholderiales; family Burkholderiaceae_C; genus Tepidimonas; species Tepidimonas alkaliphila. The sequence goes on along the minus strand of NZ_VJNB01000003.1, from coordinate 153,949 downwards.
TGAAGGTGAGCGCCAGCGCGAACAGGACGCTCAAGCGAAAGCCGTAGATCAGCTGCGCCAGCAGGTCGCGCCCGCGGTCGTCGGTGCCGAGCAGGTTGGCGCGGCTGGGCGGCGCCGGGTGCGGGCCCGGCGCCCAGTAGTTCAGCGCCTTGGGGCCGTAGGGGTTCGGCGGGTACAGCGCCCAGTTGCCAGCGCTCGTCAGGCGCTGGCGCACGTAGGGGTCGAGGTAGTCGGTCGGCGTCTCGAAGTCGCCGCCGAACGTGATCTCGGGGTAGTCGCGCCACAGCGGCCAGTACCACTGCCCCTCGTAGCGCACCACCAGCGGCCGGTCGTTGGAGATCAGCTCCGCCGCCAGGCTCAGCAGCACCAGCGCCGCGAACACCAGCAGGCTCGCAAAACCCAGCCGGTTGCGCCGGAAGCGCCGCCACGCGCGCCGGGCGGGACTCAGCGTGGCGGTCGTGGCCTCAGTCGAACTTGACACGCGGATCCACCCACACGTAGCACAGGTCGCTGATCAGCTTGGTCACCAGCCCGATCAGCGTGAACAGATAGAGGGTGCCCAGCACCACCGGATAGTCGCGCCGGATCACGCTCTCGTAGCTCAGCAGCCCCAGCCCGTCGAGCGAGAACAGCGTCTCGATCAGCAGGCTGCCGGTGAAGAACGCGCCGACGAACGCCGCCGGAAAGCCGGTCACGATCGGGATCAGCGCGTTGCGCAGCACGTGCTTCCACAGGATCGTGCGCTCGTGCAGCCCCTTGGCGCGCGCCACCAGCACGTACTGCTTGCGGATCTCCTCCAGCACGGCGTTCTTGGTCAGCATCGTCGTGACGGCAAAGCTGCCCAGCACCATCGCCAGCACCGGCAGCGTGATGTGCCAGAGGTAATCGACGATGCGCGCCGGCCACGACAGCTCGGCCCAGTGGTCGCTGACCAGCCCGCGCAGCGGAAACCATTGCAGCTGCCCGCCGAAAATCACCAGCAGCGCCACCCCGAGCACGAAGCCCGGGATCGCGTAGGCCACCAGCACCAGGATTGAGGTCACGAGGTCGAAGCGGCTGCCGGCGCGCACCGCCTTGGCGATGCCCAGCGGCACCGCCACCGCGTAGCTGATCACGAACGTCCACAGCCCCAGGCTCATCGACACCGGCAGCTTCTCCCAGATCAGCTGCGCCACCGGCTTGTTCTGAAAGAAGCTCTGCCCGAGGTCGAAGCGCGCGAACTGCACCAGCATCTGCCCGAAGCGCTCGTGCGCCGGCTTGTCGAAGCCGTAGAGCGCCTTGATCTCCTCCAGCCGCTTCGGATCGACGCCCTGCCCGCCGCGGTAGAAGCCCGCCCCTTCCGAGCCGTGACCGAGACCTGCGCGCGCCTCGGCCAGGTACTGCTCCACCGGCCCGCCCGGCACGAACTGGATGACGACGAACGTCACCAGCAGCACGCCCAGCAGCGTCGGCGCCATCAGCAGCAGGCGCTTGAGGATGTAGGCCCACATCGGCGTATCCCCTTGCTCAACGGGCCGGCCCCGGCGGCTGGCGCGCCCACCAGGTCTCGATCGCCCAGCCCTCGCCGCTGGCATACGGCGGCATCTGCGGCGGATGCGCCAGCCGCCAGGCGTTGTAGGCCATGCGGTGCGTCGGCGCCGACCACTGCGGGATCAGCACCTGCAGGTGCGCCACCACGCGGTCCAGCGCCCGGCACGCGGCGAGGAACTCCTCCTCGCGCTCGGCGCGCACCATGCGCGCGATCAGGTCGTCCACCGCCGGGTTGGCCAGCCCCGTGAAGTTGCCGGAATCGGGCGTGCGCGCCGCCTCGCTGCCGAACAGGTCGGCATACTCCGCGCCGGGGCTGTGCGTGCCGCCGAACGCGAGGCTGACGATGTCGAAGTCGAAGGTACGCAAGCGCTGTTGATACAACGCAAAATCCACCGTGCGAAAACGCAGCTCGATGCCCAACCGGGCCAGGTTGTGCGCCCACGGCGTGACGACGCGCGCGCCGGCCTCGTTGCTGTCCAGATACTCCAGCACCAGCGGCTCCCCCCTGGCGTTGCGCAGCGCGCCGTCGCGGTAGATCCAGCCCGCCTGGCGCAGCAGCGCCTGCGCCTGACGCAGGTTGGCGCGCAGCCGCTCGGGCGTGCCGGCCACCGGCGGCTCCCACATCGGCCCAAACACCTCCGGCGGCAGCTGCGCGCGCCACGGCTCCAGCAGCCGGCGCTGCGCCGCGTCCGGCTCGCCCTGCGCGGCGCAGGCGGTGTTGCCGAACAGCCCGCGCACGCGCTCGTAGCTGCCGTAGAACAGCCGCTCGTTCATCCACTCGAAGTCCAGCGCCAGCGCCAGCGCCTGGCGCACGCGCCGGTCATCCAGCGGCGGCCGGCGCGTATTGAGCACGTAGCTCTGAAAGCCCGTCGGCAGCCGGTGGCGGAACTCGGCCTTGACCAGCTCGCCCGTGTCGAAGCGCCGCCCCTTGACACGCCGCGCCCAGTCGCCGGCGGAAAAGAAGCGCATCAGGTCGAACTCGCCGGCCTTGAGCGCCTCCAGCCGCGCGGTGTTGTCCTTGTAGATCTTGACGGTGATGCGGTCGAAGTTGAACGTGCCGCGCCGCACCGGCAAGTCGCGCGCCCAGTAGTCGGGATCGCGCACGTAGGTGATGTCCTTGCCGAACTTGACCGGCCCGATACGGTACGGCCCGCTGCCGATCGGCGCCTCCATCACCACCTCGTTGAACGGCTTGCGCCGCCCGGTGGCCTGATCCACGCCCCAGTCACGGCTGAAGATCGGGATGCCGCCCACCGTCAGCGGCAGCTCGCGGTTGGGGCGCTTGAAGCGAAAGCGCACCGTACGCGCATCCAGCACGTCCACGCCGTCCAGGTCGGCCAGGATCGTCTTGTACACCGGCGAGGTGTGCGGGCCGAGCAGCGTCTCGAAGGTGTGGCGCACGTCCTCCGCCAGCACCGGCTTGCCGTGGTGGAAGCGCGCCTCGCGCCGCAGGCGGAAGGTGGCGCTCAGGCGATCCGGCGCCACCTGCACGTCCTCCGCCAGCAGGCCGTAGGCGGCGCCGACCTCGTCGGCCGCGCCAACCAGCAGGCTGTCAAACAGCAAGTCCGACAGGTAAGCCGGCGCGCTGCCGCGCAGCGTGAACGGGTTGTATTTGTCAAAAGTCGAAGTGCGCAGGTTGCTGACCAGCCGCAGCTCGCCGCCCTTGGGCGCATCCGGGTTGACGTAGTCGAAGTGCGCAAAGCCCGGCGGGTACTTCAGGCGCCCCCACAGCGCGTAGCCGTGCGCGGCCCAGGCCCAACTGGCCCCCGCGAGGGTCAACACAGCCAGCCCTCCCCTGGTGGCACAGCCCAGGGCGACCTTGAGTCGGCGTAGGGCGGCTGCCGTCACCTGAAGCGACGCATCGCGGCGCTCTCCAGGGCGCCAGGCACGGGAAGCGCGTCGAAGGCTCAGCAAGCAGGGCCCGTCATGCATGCGACAATTCTGCAGGATTTTTTCCGCACCACGAGGAGCACGAGCCATGGGTTTTCTGGCCGGCAAACGGCTGCTGATCACCGGGGTTTTGTCCAATCGCTCGATTGCCTACGGCATCGCGCGCGCCTGCCGCGCCCAGGGGGCGGAACTGGCCTTCAGCTACGTCGGGCAGCGCTTCAAGGATCGCATCACCGAGTTCGCCGCCGAGTTCGGCTCCAGCCTCGTGTTCGAGTGCGACGTCTCGGACGACGCCAACATCGAGCGCCTGTTCAAGGAACTGTCGGCGCACTGGCCCACGTTCGACGGCTTCGTGCACAGCATCGGCTACGCGCCGCGCGAGGCCATCGCCGGAGATTTCCTCGATGGCTTGTCGCGCGACGCTTACCGCACCGCGCACGAAATCAGCGCCTACAGCTTCCCGGCCATGGCCAAAGCAGCGCTGCCTTATTTGAACGACCATGCCGCGCTGCTGACGCTGACCTACCTCGGCAGCGTGCGCATGGTGCCGGCCTACAACACGATGGGGCTGGCCAAGGCCAGCCTGGAGGCCAGCGTGCGCTACCTGGCTGAGTCGCTCGGCAGCCGGCGGCGGGGTTGGCGCGTCAACGCCATCTCAGCGGGGCCGATCAAGACGCTGGCCGCCAGCGGCATCAAGGGCTTCAGCAAAATCCTCAGCGTGGTGGAGCAGCACGCCCCGATCCGGCGCAACGTCACCATCGACGACGTCGGCCATACGGCGGCGTTTTTGCTCAGCGACCTGGCCGCTGGCATCAGCGCCGAAGTCATTTACGTGGATGGGGGGTTCAGCCAAGTCATGGGCGGCATCGTCTCGGACACGACCGAGGCGTGACCGCTGGCGCGCGGGTAGCCAGCAGTCTGGGCGCGCTCGCTGATGCCAAGCGCCCGCCGGGCGATGCGCGTGGCCCCATATCCACGAATCGGGCCAGCGCAACCGCCCGCCTTTACTTCAGGTTGCCAAGATACGCCGCCACGGCCTCCAATTCCAGGTCGTTGAGGCGGTGCGCCATCACCCTCATGATCGCGGAGTCGCGGTTGCCGCTGCGCTCCTTGAACGCTTGCACCTGGCGGATAATGTACTGCGGGTGCTGCCCGGCCAGCCGCGGCAGCTCGGTGGTGCCGGCGGCCCCCGGCCCGTGGCAGGTGGCGCACGGCGGCAGGCCGGTGTGGCGGTTGCCGCGCTCATACACGTAGCGGCCAACGGCCAGCAGCAGCTCGTCGCCGCTGGGGGTGTGGCCCGGCTTCTGGCGCGCGTAGTATTCGGCCACCGCCTCGATGTCGCTGGCGCTCAGGCCCTTGACCTTCTCGCTCATCGCGATGTCCTTGCGCTCGCCGCGCGCGAACGCGTGCAGCTGCTGCGCCAGATACTGCGCGTTCTGGCCCGCCAGGCGCGGAAAGTTCGGCGCCACGCTCTGCCCGCAGGGGCCGTGGCAGACCGCGCAGCGGTCGCGCGCGATGACCTCGCCGACCACCAGCGGATTGGTCGATTGGGCCTGCGCGCCCCACGCCGCGATGCCGATGCCCAGCGCCGCGATCGTGCGGCGCAGCGCCGTCTGCCAAGCCTTGCTCATGATGGGGTCCTCCGGGTTGGATGCACGGGGCCGCCGACGGCCCTCGTGCACCATCCTAGGGAAACCCCGCAGGCCGACCTTGACGCGCGTCAACGTCGCTTCATCGGCATGCCACGATGCCCGGATGCGCGCCGGCCCACACCGGAGGCTGGCGCGCATCCCGTCAGCGCCGCGGCGGCGGCAGGTCGGTGCAGCTGCCGTGCGCGGCCTCCGCCGCCAGCCCGATCGTCTCGCCCAGCGTCGGGTGCGGATGGATGGTGCGGCCGATGTCCACCGCGTCGGCCCCCATCTCGATGGCCAGCGCCACCTCGCCGATCATGTCGCCGGCGTGCACGCCGACGATGCCGCCGCCGACGATGCGCCCGCTGGCCTCCTCGAACAGCAGCTTGGTGAAGCCCTCGTCGCGCCGGTTGGCGATCGCGCGGCCCGAGGCCGACCACGGGAACAGCCCCTTGTGCACGGCGATGCCCTGCGCGCGAGCCTGCTCCTCGGTCAGCCCCACCCAGGCGATCTCGGGGTCGGTGTAGGCCACGCTCGGGATCACGCGGGCGTCGAACGCCGCGCGCGCCAGCTTCTCGTCGCCGAGCAGCTCGCCGGCGCAGACCTCGGCCGCGACGTGCCCTTCGTGCACCGCCTTGTGCGCCAGCATCGGCTGGCCGACCAGATCGCCGATCGCGAACAGGTGCGGCACCGCGGTGCGCATCTGCCGATCCACGCGGATGAAGCCGCGCTCATCGACCGGCAGACCTGCGGCCTCGGCACCGATCGAGCGGCCATTCGGCACCCGCCCCACCGCCTGCAGCACGAGGTCATACACGCCCTCACCCCGCGCGCCGTCGGCGCCCTCGAACGTCACGCGGATGCCGTCGGCGGTCGCCTCCGCAGCCACCGTGCGCGTGCGCAGCCGGATGGCGTCGAAGCGGTGCGCGTTGACCTTCTGCCAGACCTTGACGAGGTCGCGGTCGGCGCCGGGCATCAAGCCGTCGGCCATCTCGACCACCTCCAGCCGCGCCCCGAGCGTCGAATAGACGGTGGCCATCTCCAGCCCGATGATGCCGCCGCCGATCACCAGCATGCGCTGCGGCACGCGCGCCAGCTCCAGCGCGCCGGTGGAATCCACGATGCGCTCGTCCTGCGGCAGGAACGGCAGCCGCACCGGCTGCGAGCCGGCGGCCAGGATGGCGCGCCGGAACGCCACCACCTGCTGGCGCCCGGTGCGCTCCTTTCCAAGGCCGGTGGTCTCCTCCACCGCCAGGTGGTGCGGCCCGACGAGCCGCCCCACCCCGCGCAGCACGGTGACCTTGCGCATCTTGGCCATGGACGCCAGGCCCGCGGTCAGCTTGCCGATGACGGCTTGCTTGTGCGCGCGCAGCCGCTCCACGTCGATCTGCGGCGCACCGAACGTCACGCCGATGTCGGCCAGGTGGCGTGCCTCGTCGATCACCGCCGCCACGTGCAGCAGCGCCTTGCTCGGGATGCAGCCGACGTTGAGGCACACCCCGCCCAGCGTGCCGTAGCGCTCCACCAGCACGACCTTGAGGCCCAGGTCGGCGGCGCGGAAGGCCGCCGAATAGCCGCCCGGCCCGCCGCCCAGCACCACCACGTCGCACTCGTGATCCACCGCGCCGCGCCACGCGGCGGCGGGGGCTGGGGCTGGGGCGGCTGCCGCACTGCCGTGACCGCCCGCCGCTGGCACCGTCGGGGCCTGCGTACCCTCGACGGGCGGCGTGGCCGCCGGGGCTGGCACCGGGCTGGCCGGCGCGGCGGCGGCCGCGTCCTCGGCCACCTCCAGCAGCGCGATCACCGAGCCTTCCGACACCTTGTCGCCAAGCTTGACCTTGAGCTCCCGGATGACGCCCGCGTGGCTCGACGGGATCTCCATCGACGCCTTGTCGCTCTCCACCGTGATCAGCGACTGCTCCGCCTGCACCCGATCCCCCGGCTGCACCAGCAGCTCGATCACCGCCACGTCCTTGAAGTCGCCGATGTCGGGCACCTTCAGTTCGATCGTTGCCATGCGCGCGGCCCTTTCACAGCAGGATGCGGCGGAAGTCCGCCAGCAGCTGGCCGAGGTAGGCGTTGAAGCGGGCGGCGGCCGCGCCGTCGATCACGCGGTGGTCCCACGTCAGCGACAGCGGCAGCATCAGCCGCGGCACGAACGCCTTGCCGTCCCACACCGGCTCCCAGCGCGCCTTGCACACGCCCAGGATCGCCACCTCGGGCGCGTTGATGATCGGCGTGAAGTAGCGTCCGCCGATGCCGCCGAGGCTGGAGATGGTGAAGGTCGCCCCGCTCATGTCGGCGGGGCTGAGCTTGCCGTCGCGCGCCTTCCTGGCCAGCTCGGCGGTCTCGCGCGCGATCTGCAGCACGCCCTTGCGGTCGGCGTCCCGAATCACCGGCACCACCAGACCGTTGGGCGTATCGGCGGCAAAGCCGATGTGCCAGTAGCGCTTCAGGATCAGCGCCTCGCCGCCGCCTTCCACGTCCAGCGAGCTGTTGAATTCCGGAAACTTCTGCAGCGCCGCCACGCACGCCTTGATCAGGAAGGCCAGCATCGTGACCTTGACACCATCACGCTCGTGCTCCTTGTTGAGCTGCTGGCGAAACGCCTCCAGCTCGGTGACGTCGGCGTCGTCGTGGTTGGTCACCGCCGGGATCATCACCGCGTTGCGCGTCAGGTTGGCGCCGCTGATGCGCTTGATGCGCGGCAGCTCCTGGCGCTCGATCGGGCCGAACCTGGCAAAGTCCACCTTCGGCCACGGCAGCAGCCCCAGCGCCGCGCCGTCCCCGCCGGTGGCCGGGGCCGGGGCGCGCGCTTTCTGCGCCTCGGTCTGCTGCTCGCCGCGCATCACCGCGCGCGTGAACGCCTGCACGTCCTCGATCGTGATGCGGCCCTTCGGTCCGCTGCCTCGCACCTCCGCCAGCGGCACACCCAGCTCGCGCGCAAACTTGCGCACCGCCGGCGACGCGTGCGGCAGCCCCACCGGGGCGCGCGTCGGCTCGTGCGGCTCGTGCGGCTCGTGCGGCTCGACCGGCGCCGGCGCGGCGGGCGTCGCCGCGGGCGCGACCAATGGGGCCACGGGCGCCCCCACCGCCGGAGCCACCGCCGGAGCCACCGCTGGAGCCACCGCTGGAGCCACCGCCGGGGCTTGCGCCGGGCTGGCCGGCGCGGCGGCGGCCTCGTCCTCCGCCACATCCAGCAGCGCGATCACCGAGCCCTCCGACACCTTGTCGCCGAGCTTGACCTTGAGCTCCCGCACCACCCCCGCGTGGCTCGACGGAATCTCCATCGACGCCTTGTCGCTTTCCACCGTGATCAGCGACTGCTCCGCCTGCACCCGGTCCCCCGGCTGCACCAGCAGCTCGATCACCGCCACGTCCTTAAAGTCGCCGATGTCCGGCACCTTGATCTCGACCACTGCCATGTCGTGTCTCCTCGGCCGGACTCAGGCGAACAGCGGGTTGACCTTGTCGGCGTCGATGCCGTACTTGGCGATCGCCTCGGCCACGCGGCTCGCGGGCACGGCGCCCTCCTCCGCCAGCCCCTTGAGCGCCGCCACCGTGATGTAGTGCCGATCCACCTCAAAGTGGCGCCGCAGCCGCCAGCGGAAGTCGCTGCGACCAAAACCGTCGGTGCCCAGCACCTTGTAGGTGCGGCCCTTCGGCAGGAACGGCCGGATCTGCTCGGCGTAGGCTTTGACGTAGTCGGTGGAGGCCACCACCGGCCCCGGGTGCGCGGCCAATTGTTGTGCCACAAACGGCACGCGCGGCTCGGCGGTCGGGTGCAGCAGGTTCCAGCGCTCGCAGTCCTGCCCCTCGCGCGCCAGCTCGGTGAAGCTCGGGCAGCTCCAGACGTCGGCGGCCACGCCCCAGTCGCGCGCCAGCAGCGTCTGCGCCTCGATGGCCTCGCGCAGAATCGCCCCGCTGCCCAGCAGCTGCACGCGCAGCGGCAGCTCGGGGCCCTCCAGCAGCCGGTACATGCCGCGGATGATCTGCTCCTCGGTGCCGGGCTTGAGCCCCGGGTGGGCGTAGTTCTCGTTCAGCAGCGTGACGTAGAAGAACACGTTGTCCTGCTTTTCCACCATGCGCTTCAAGCCATGGTGCAGGATGACCGCCACCTCGTGCGCAAACGTCGGGTCGTAGCTGACGCAGTTGGGGATGGCGGCGGCGAACATGTGGCTGTGGCCGTCCTGGTGCTGCAGACCCTCGCCATTGAGCGTGGTGCGCCCCGAGGTGCCGCCGAGCAGGAAGCCGCGCGCCTGCATGTCGCCGGCGGCCCAGGCCAGGTCGCCGAAGCGCTGGAAGCCAAACATCGAGTAGTAGATGAAAAACGGGATCATGATGCGGTTGTTCGTCGAATACGACGTCGCCGCGGCGATCCACGAGCTCATGCCACCCGCCTCGTTGATGCCCTCCTGCAGGATCTGGCCGGCTTTGTCTTCCCGGTAATACATCACCTGATCTTTGTCCACCGGCGTGTAGAGCTGGCCCTTGGGGTTGTAGATGCCGATCTGGCGAAACAGCCCCTCCATACCGAAGGTGCGCGCCTCATCCACCAGGATCGGCACCACGCGCGGGCCCAGCGCCTTGTCGCGCAGCAGCTGCGTGAGGAACCGCACATACGCCTGCGTGGTGCTGATCTCGCGCCCGGCGGGCGTGGGCTCCAGCAGCGCCTGGAAGGTCTGCAGCGACGGCACGGTGAACTGCTCGTCGCTCTTGGTGCGCCGCTTGGGCAGGTAGCCGCCCAGCGCCTTGCGCCGCTCGTGCAGGTATTTCATTTCCGGCGTGTCGTCCGCCGGCTTGTAAAACGGAATCTTCGGCAGCTCGCTGTCGGGAATCGGGATGTTGAAGCGGTCGCGGAAGTAGCGGATATCCTCGTCGGTGAGCTTCTTGGTCTGGTGCGCGGTGTTCTTGCCCTCACCCGCGCGGCCCATGCCGTAGCCCTTGACCGTCTTGACCAGGATCACCGTCGGCTGGCCCTTGTGGTGGTAGGCGCGGTGAAACGCTGCATAGACCTTGTTGGCGTCGTGGCCGCCGCGGCGCAGCGCCCAGATGTCCTCGTCGCTCATCTTGGCCACCAGCTCCAGCGCCTTCGGGTGGCGGCCGAAGAAGTGCTTGCGCACGTAGGCGCCGTCGTTAGCCTTGAACGCCTGGTAGTCGCCATCGAGCGTCTCCATCATGATGCGGCGCAGCACGCCGTCCTTGTCGCGCGCCAGCAGCGGATCCCAGTTGCTGCCCCACAGCAGCTTGATGACGTTCCAGCCGGCGCCGCGGAAGTCGCCCTCCAGCTCCTGGATGATCTTGCCGTTGCCGCGCACCGGGCCGTCGAGGCGCTGCAGGTTGCAGTTGACGACGAAGATCAGGTTGTCCAGCCCCTCGCGCGCGGCCAGTCCAATGGCGCCCATGCTCTCCGGCTCATCCATCTCGCCGTCGCCGCAGAACACCCAGACCTTGCGCCGGCTGGTGTCGGCGATGCCGCGCGCGTGCAGGTACTTGAGGAAGCGCGCCTGGTAGATGCCCATGATCGGCCCCAGGCCCATGCTGACGGTCGGAAACTGCCAAAACTCCGGCATCAGCTTGGGGTGCGGGTAGCTGGACAGCCCCTTGCCCTCCACCTCCTGACGGAAGTTGAGCAGCTGCTCCTCGGTGATGCGCCCCTCCAGGAACGCGCGCGCGTAGATGCCCGGCGCGCTGTGGCCCTGGATGTAGATCAGGTCGCCGCCGTGCGTGCCGCCCTGGTCGGTGTCGTCGGCGTGCCAGAAATGGTTGAAGCCGCAAGCCAGCAGGTGCGCCAACGACTGAAACGAGCTGATGTGCCCGCCCAGCTCGCTGCCATCGGGCGACTCCAGCCGGTTGGCCTTGACGACCATCGCCATCGCGTTCCAGCGCATGTAGGCGCGCAGGCGGCCCTCCAGCTCCAGGTTGCCGGGGCTGTGTTCCTCCTCGTCCGGCTCGATGGTGTTGACGTAGCCGGTGGTGGCCGAGAACGGCAGGTCGATGCTGTGCTCGCGCGCCTCCTCCAGCAGCTGCTCCAGCAGGAAGTGCGCGCGCTCGGGCCCGGCGCGCTCGATGACGGCGTCCAGCGCATCGAGCCACTCGCGCGTCTCCTGCGGGTCGGCGTCCGGGGCGATCAGCGGGGATTGCAGCGGCGGGGTGTCGGACATGGCGGTGTCTCCTCTAGGGCGTTGAACGGCTTGGGGGCTGGGACCTGCGAAGCGCAGGCCACGGTCTGCAGGTGGGAGTGTCGCACAAAAAAACACTCTTTCAAACTACGATCTAGTTTTTCTCTATACGAAAAATAGGCCGCGCACCAAGCTCCGGGTTTGCCCTAAACTCCAGGCTCGTGATTCCGGCCCTGGCTCGTCTGACGTTGTCGCCCCGGTGGCCGCTGCAAACCTGGCGGCGCTGGTGGGCGCGCCTGCCTCCCCACCGGCAAGATTTGCTGGCCATGCTGGGGCCGCTGGTGTCGGTGTTGCTGTTTTTGACGGCCATCCTGACCGCGCTGGTTTATTTCACCCGTGAAGACCAAGCGCGCGAGCGTGAAACCGTGGTGCGCGACACCGAATACGCCCAGCAACGCCTGCGCTTGCGCTTGCTGGAGCGTCAAGAGCAAGTCATGCGCCTGGCGCGCGATCTGGCCAACCATGCGCTCGACGAAGCCACGTTTGTGGCGCAGGCTGAAAACCTTGTCTTGCAGCACTCCGAGCTGATGGCGTTGCACTGGGTCAACCCGTTTCGTGAGGTGGTCAGCGGCTTTACTTCGCCGGCGGCGCAGCCCTCTGCCGCGTGGCGCCACGGCCAGCGGCTGCCCGCCGACTTCGCGCAGGGCGCGTGGGAGCTGGCGCGCGACCTGCACCAGCCGGTGTATTCCCGCCCGCTGCGCCAAGGCGATGGCAGCTGGAGCCTACTGTTGTGGGTGCCGTTTGAACATCAACGCCGCTTTGGCGGGGCGGTGGTGGCCGAGCTGTCGCTGGAAAACCTGCTGCGCTACGGCGTGCCGCCGGAGGTGCTGGCGCGCTACGCGGTCACGCTGATCGATGAAAGCGGCGCCGTTTTGGCCGGCGAGGCGTTGACCCCAGGTCCGCGCAGTCCCTTAAGCCGTCTGCCTTGGGCCGCCCGACCGCAAAGCCATGCGCTGAGCTTGTCGCCCGTGGGCGCCAGCGTGCTGGTGCGGGTGGAGGGCCTGCGCGCGCAACGCGACCGCACCGCCGAGGCGTTGTTCTGGCTGGTGGGCGCCATGAGCGCGGCCACGCTGTGGATGCTGCTGGCCAACATGCGCCACACGCGGCGGCGGCTGCAAGCGCAGCGCGCCTTGCTGGCTGAAACCAATTTCCGGCGCGCCATGGAAAACTCCATGCTCACCGGCATGCGCGTGTTGGACCTGCAGGGTCGCATCACTTACGTCAACCGCGCCTTTTGCGACATGACCGGCTGGAGCGCCGAAGAGCTGATCGGCACCAGCGCCCCGTTTCCTTTCTGGCCCGAAGCCGATTACGACTACCTGATGGCGCGGCTGCAGGACGAAATCACTGGCCGCCACCCCCCAGGCGGCTTTGAAGCGCCGGTCAAGCGCAAAAACGGCAGCATCTTCTACGCGCGCATGTATGTTTCGCCGCTCATCGACGCGCAGGGGCGGCAAACGGGGTGGATGTCGTCGATGACCGACATCACCGAACCGCGCCGCATCCGCGAAGAATTGGCCGCCTCCTACCACCGTTTCGTCACGGTGCTGGACAGCCTGGATGAGGCCATTTCGGTGGCGCCGCTGCACAGCCAGGAGCTGCTGTTTGCCAACCGCATGTATCGCAACTGGTTTGGCGACGGCTTAGCCGGCCATGAGCGGCTGCTGGAGCTGTGCGCCGCGGTGCCAGTGCTGCCCGCGCAAGAGGTGCAGGATCATGTCGATCACCTGATGGGGCTGCCAGCCGACGCGCTGGTGGAGGCCATCGCCGAGCACGCGCAGATCCATGTGCCGGAGCTCGGCAAGTGGCTGGAGCTGCGCACGCGCTACCTGACGTGGGTGGACGGGCGGCTGGTGCAAATGCTGATCGCCACCGACATCACCGCGCGCCGCCAGGCCGAGGAGCAGGCCAAGCTGCAAGCCGAGCGCGCCGCCACCGCCAGCCGCCTGATCACGATGGGCGAGATGGCCTCCAGCGTCGCGCACGAACTCAACCAGCCGCTGACCGCCATCAGCAACTACGCCAGCGGCATGATCAGCCGGCTGCGCCAAGGGCGCATCGAAGCCGACGAGCTGCTGGGAGCGCTGGAAAAAACCGCCCGCCAGGCGCAACGCGCCGGCTCCATCATCCAGCGCATCCGGGCCTTCGTCAAAAAAAGCGAGCCGCACCCGACGCTGTCGGATGTCAGCCAAATGGTGGCCAATGCGACGGAGCTCGCCGACATTGAGCTGCGCCGCCATTTGGTGCGCCTTAACGTTTATCAGGCAGAACGGCTGCCGCCGCTGATGGTCGATCCGATTTTGATCGAGCAAGTTTTGATCAATTTGCTCAAAAACGCCGGCGAATCGATCCAGTGCGCCGGACGCCCGCCCGGCCAGCGCCTCGTTGAGCTCACCGTGACGCCGCGGCGCGTGGAGGGACGCGACGGCGTCGAATTCGTCGTGCGCGACAACGGCTGCGGCATCCCCCCTGAGCATCTGGAACGCATCTACGACGCGTTTTACAGCACCAAAGCCCAAGGCATGGGCATTGGCCTGAAGCTGTGCCGCTCCATCGTTGAATCCCACCATGGCCGGCTGTCGGCGCGCAACCTCTACAATGGCGCGCAGATCAGCGGCTGCGAATTTACGGTTTGGCTGCCCGCGGCGCGCGCCGCCGCGGATCGCCCCAGCCCAAACGGCGCTGAAGCTTCTGCTGACCCCATCCCAGGATGACCATGAACCCCAACGCCAAACGCGGAACCGTCTATGTCGTCGATGACGATGAGGCTGTGCGCGACTCGCTGCAATGGCTGCTTGAAGGCAAGGACTACCGGGTGCGCTGCTTTGAATCCGCCGAAGCCTTTTTGGCGCGTTACGACCCGCGTGAAGTCGCGTGCCTGATCGCCGACATTCGCATGGGCGGCATGAGCGGCATGGAGCTGCAAGATCGCTTGCGCGAGCGTCACTCGCCGCTGCCGATTTGCTTCATCACCGGCCACGGCGATGTGCCGATGGCCGTCGAGTCGATGAAAAAAGGCGCGGTGGACTTCATTCAAAAGCCATTCGATGAAGCGCAATTGCTGGCGCTGGTCGAGCGCATGCTGACTCTGGCCCAAGAAGCCTTTGCGGTGCATCAGCAGGCCGCCACCCGCGAGGCCCTGTTGGCCAAATTAACCGCGCGTGAATCTCAGGTGCTGGAACGCATCGTCGCCGGGCGGCTCAACAAACAAATCGCCGATGATCTGGGCATCAGCATCAAAACGGTGGAGGCGCACCGCGCCAACATCATGGAAAAGCTGGGCGCCAACACCGTAGCCGATTTGCTCAAAATCGCATTGGCGCCAATCCCGCCGTCCAAATTCTGAACGTTTTTCACTCGCTTTTTGTTATGACCGCCCAATTGATCGACGGCGCGGCGCTGGCGCGCCACTGGCGCCAACGCGTAGCTGAACGCGCCGCGGCGCTAGCCCAGCGCGGCCACCGGCCCGGCTTGGCCGTGATCCTGGTCGGGGACAACCCCGCCAGCCAGGTGTATGTCCGCAACAAGGTCAAAGCTTGCGGCGAAACCGGCATCCATTCGGTGCTGGAGACCTATCCCGCCAGCCTTGGTGAGGATGCGCTGCTGGCGCGCATCGCCGCGCTCAACGCCGACCCCGCCATCCACGGCATCCTGGTGCAGTTGCCGCTGCCGGCGCACCTCAACGCCCAGCGCGTCATCGAAGCGATCGCGCCGCAAAAGGACGTGGACGGCTTTCACGTCGCCAACGCCGGCGCGCTGCTGGTCGGCCAACCGGCGCTGCGGCCATGCACCCCGTTGGGCTGCATGAAGATGCTGGAGCACCTCGGCCGCACCGACCTGCGCGGCCAGCACGCCGTGGTGGTGGGCCGCAGCAACATCGTTGGCAAGCCGATGGCGCTGCTGCTGCTGCAGGCCGGCGCCACCGTGACGATCTGCCACAGCGGCACCGCGGATCTGGCCCGCCATACGCGCCAAGCCGACATCCTGGTGGCGGCGGTCGGCAAGCCGCGCATGATCGGCGCTGACATGGTCAAGCCTGGCGCCGTGGTGCTCGACGTCGGCATCAATCGCCTGCCCGACGGCAAGCTGTGCGGCGACGTGGACTTCGACGCCGTGCGCGAGGTGGCCGGCTGGATCACCCCGGTGCCCGGCGGCGTGGGGCCGATGACGATCGCGATGCTGCTGCTGAATACGGTCGAGGCGGCGGAGCGGGCCCGATCGTCTTGCGCCAGCATCGGCGCCATGGCGGACGGCCTTCCCGCAGCTCCTCCGCCTTCAATAGGCTGACATGACCGCTTCCTCCGACATCGTCACCTACGACGCCGGCGAAGCCCGCGTGGAGGTACGGCTCGACCGGGAGTCGGTCTGGCTTACGCAGGAGCAGATGGCCCTCCTTTTCGGCCGGGAGCGCTCGGTCATCACCAAACACATCCGTAACGTCTTCGCCGAGGATGAGCTGGAACGTGAGGCAGTATGTGCAAAATTTGCACATACATGCTGCTGCCGACTGGACGAACGATCGAGGCCAGCGGTTCGAGCACGACGCCACTGAGCGGCCGATGACGCTGGCGCTACCGCCCCCGCCCCGCCAGCCACCACAGGCTGCGCAACGCGCACAGCCACTGCAGCGCCACCAGCAGCGTGCCGAGGCCGTGCCACAGCGCAAGATTGCCGCCGGTCTGGCGGGCGGTGAGGATGCGCTGCGCGACGCCGAACTCCTGCACCAGGCCGGCGAGCGCCCCGAGCAGCAGCCACGGCAGCAGCGCCCAGCTGGCGTCCCCAGCCTGGCCGCGGCCGCGCTGCGCGCGCCCCCACAGCAGCAGCGCCAGGGCCGCGGCCACGCTCACCCACGACTGCACCTCGAACAGCCGTGCGGCCATGCCGCCGGCCACCGCCGGGTTGTTGAAGTGCGCAAACAGCAGCGGCACGGCGACGAAGCTCCACGCCGTCACCGCCCCCCACCACAGCGCCGCCACCAGCAGCGGCCAGCGCTGCGCCCAGGCTTGCCAGAAAGCCCGCACCGGCTGCGCCCTCACTCGTAGCGCACCGCCACGATCTCGTAGCGGCGCACGCCGTTGGGCGCCTGCACCTCGGCAACGTCGCCCTCTTCCTTGCCAATCAGCGCGCGCGCGATGGGGCTGGAGACGTTGATCAGCCCGAGCTTCAGGTCGGCCTCGTCCTCGCCGACGATCTGGTAGGTGACGGTCTCGCCGGTGGCCTCGTCCTGCAGCTCGACGGTGGCGCCAAACACCACTTTGCCACCGGCGTCGAGCTGCGCCGGGTCGATGATCTGGGCAGCGGCCAGCTTGCTTTCAATTTCTTTGATCCGCCCTTCGATGAAGCCTTGCCGATCTTTGGCGGCATCGTATTCGGCGTTTTCGCTCAAGTCGCCTTGCGCGCGCGCTTCGGCAATGGCTTGGATGACCGCCGGGCGTTCCACGGTCTTGAGGCGGTGCAGTTCCTCCTTGAGCTTTTCGGCACCGCGCTTGGTCAACGGGATGGTGGGCATGAGGGTTTGCGTCCTTGCAGCACAAAAGCAAACCGCCGAACGTTGCCGGTCGGCGGTCTTGGATCGGTTAGCCTGAATGATACCCGCAAAGCGCCCGATCGGGCACTGCGCGCCAACCCCAAGCTGGTTAGGCAGGCACGCGCGGCTCAGGCCAGCTGCGCATGCAGCTCCGCCAGCGCGTACACCGGCAGGTCGTCCATCACCTTCATGCCCTCCACCGCCGCCTCGGCGCCGAAGATCGTCGTGAAGGTGGTCACGCGGTGCGCCAGCGACGCCACGCGGATGTAGCGCGAGTCGGCGATCGCGTTGCGGCGCTCTTCCACCGTGTTGATGACCATGGCGATCTCGCCGTTCTTGATCATGTCCACGATGTTGGGGCGGCCCTCGGTGACCTTGTTGACCACCGCGCACGGGATGCCCGCGGCCTGGATCGCCGCGGCGGTGCCACGCGTGGCCACGAGCTCGAAGCCCATCGCCGCCAGGTCGCGCGCGATCGGCACCACGCGCGCCTTGTCGCCGGGCTTGACCGACAGGAAGATCCTGCGCACCGCGTCGGTGGGCCGCGGCAGACGGACGCCCGCGCCGAGCTGGCTCTTGACGAACGCCTCGCCGAACGTGCGGCCCACGCCCATCACCTCGCCGGTGGACTTCATCTCCGGCCCCAGGATGGTGTCCACGCCCGGGAACTTGACGAACGGGAACACCGCCTCCTTCACGCTGAAATAGGGTGGCGTGACCTCGCGCGTGACGCCCTGCTGCGCCAGCGTCCTGCCCGCCATGCAGCGCGCCGCCACCTTGGCGAGTGGAATGCCGGTGGCCTTCGAGACGAACGGCACGGTGCGGCTGGCGCGCGGGTTGACCTCCAGCACGTAGATCACGTCGCGCTTGGCGCCGCCCTCCTCCACTTCTTGAATGGCGAACTGCACGTTCATCAGGCCGACGACCTGCAGCGCCTCAGCCAGCGCGGCGGTCTGGCGCTTGATCTCGGCCACCGTGGCCGCCGACAGGTAGTACGGCGGCAGCGAGCAGGCCGAGTCGCCGGAGTGCACGCCCGCCTGCTCGATGTGCTCCATCACGCCGCCGATCAGCACCTGGCCGCTGGCGTCGCGGATGCAGTCCACGTCGCACTCGATGGCATCGTTGAGAAAACGGTCCAGCAGCACCGGCGAGTCGTTGCTGACCTTGACCGCCTCGCGCATGTAGCGCTCCAGATCGCGCGGCTCGTGCACGATCTCCATCGCGCGCCCGCCCAGCACGTAGCTCGGCCGCACCACGAGCGGATAGCCGAGCTCGGCGGCTTTCTCCATCGCCTCGGTCTCGGTGCGCGCAGTGGCGTTGGGCGGCTGCTTCAGGCCCAGCCGGTGCAGCATCTGCTGGAAGCGCTCGCGATCCTCGGCAGCGTCGATCATGTCGGGCGTCGTGCCGATGATCGGCACACCGGCGCGCTCCAGCCCCAGCGCCAGCTTCAGTGGCGTCTGCCCGCCGTACTGCACGATGACGCCCTCGGGCTTCTCCACCGCGACGATCTCCAGCACGTCCTCCAGCGTCAGCGGCTCGAAGTAGAGCCGGTCGCTGGTGTCGTAGTCGGTGGAGACGGTCTCCGGGTTGCAGTTGACCATGATGGTCTCGAAGCCGTCCTCGCGCAAGGCGAGCGCCGCGTGCACGCAGCAGTAGTCGAACTCGATGCCCTGGCCGATGCGGTTGGGGCCGCCGCCGAGCACGATGATCTTGCGCCGATCGCTCGGCGCGGCCTCGCACTCCTGCTCGTAGGTGGAGTAGAGGTAGGCGGTGTGGCTGGCGAACTCCGCCGCGCAGGTGTCCACGCGCTTGTAAACAGGGCGGATGCCCAGGGCATGGCGGCGCGCCCGCACCGCCTCTTCGGTGCTGGCCAACAGCTTGGCCAGCCGCCGGTCTGAGAAGCCCTTGCGCTTGAGCGTGCGCAGCGTGGCGGCATCCAGCGCCTCCAGCGCCCGCGCACCGTGCTGCGCCGTGTGGGCGTCCAGCGCCAGCTCGATCTGCACGATTTCCTGAATCTGGGCCAAAAACCACTTGTCGATCTTGGTGAGCTGATGCACCTCCTCCAGCGTCCAGCCGGCGGCGAAGGCGTCGCCCACATACCAAATGCGCTCCGGCCCCGGCTCGCCAAGCTCGCGCTCCAGCGTCTCGCGGTCCTGGGTCTTTTCGTTCATCCCATCGACGCCGACCTCCAGCCCGCGCAGCGCCTTCTGGAAGCTTTCCTGGAAGGTGCGGCCAATGGCCATCACCTCGCCGACCGACTTCATCTGCGTCGTCAGGCGGTCGTTGGCCTGCGGGAACTTCTCGAACGCAAAGCGCGGGATCTTGGTGACGACGTAGTCGATGGTCGGCTCGAACGACGCGGGCGTGGCCCCGCCGGTGATGTCGTTCCTCAGCTCATCGAGCGTGTAGCCCACCGCGAGCTTGGCCGCCACCTTGGCGATCGGGAATCCCGTGGCCTTGGACGCCAGGGCCGAGGAGCGGCTCACGCGCGGGTTCATCTCGATGACGATCATGCGCCCGTCGGCTGGGTTGATGGCGAACTGCACGTTGGAGCCGCCGGTGTCCACGCCGATCTCGCGCAGCACGGCAATCGACGCATCGCGCATGCGCTGGTATTCCTTGTCGGTCAGCGTCTGCGCCGGCGCCACGGTGATGGAGTCGCCGGTGTGCACGCCCATCGGGTCGAGGTTTTCGATCGAGCAGACGATGATGCAGTTGTCGGCCCTGTCGCGCACCACCTCCATCTCGAACTCTTTCCAGCCGACCAGCGACTCCTCGATCAGCAGCTCCGAGGTCGGCGAGGCCTCCAGCCCCCGCTTGCAGATGGTCTCGAACTCCTCCGGGTTGTAGGCGATGCCGCCGCCGGTGCCGCCCAGCGTGAAGCTAGGCCGGATCACGCACGGAAAGCCCACCGTGCGCTGCACCGCCCACGCCTCCTCCAGGCTGTGCGCGATGCCGGAGCGGGCCGACTCCAGCCCGATGCGCGTCATCGCCTCCTTGAACTTCTGGCGGTCCTCGGCCTTGTCGATGGCCTCCGGGCGCGCGCCGATCAGCTCGCAGCCGTAGCGCTCCAGCACGCCGTGGCGCCACAGGTCCAGCGCGCAGTTCAGCGCGGTCTGGCCGCCCATGGTCGGCAGGATGGCGTCCGGGCGCTCCTTGGCGATGATTTTCTCGACCGTCGGCCAGGTGATCGGCTCGATATAGACCGCGTCCGCCGTGGCGGGGTCGGTCATGATGGTGGCCGGGTTGCTGTTGATCAGGATGACGCGGTAGCCCTCCTCGCGCAGCGCCTTGCACGCCTGCACGCCGGAGTAGTCGAACTCGCACGCCTGGCCGATGACGATCGGGCCGGCGCCGATGATGAGGATGCTGCGAAGGTCTTGACGCTTGGGCATGGTGTCGAAAGGGTCGGTGGGCCGACGGCGGTCACGGGGCGCTGGCGCGCGCCAGCCGCAGGCCGAAGCCGATGAACAGGGCGCCGACGGCGGCGTTGAGCGCGGCGGCCAGATGACGCTGCGCGCGGAACGCCTGCGCCAGCCGGTCGCCGGCGAAGATGAGGGCGCTTAAGTAGAGCGCGCTACAGACCTGCACGATCGCGCCCAGCGCCACGAAGCTCAGCGCCGGCCACGGATAGGCAGGGTCCACGAACTGCACGAAAAACGAGATGAAGAAAAAGATCGCCTTGGGGTTGAGCAGGCTGATCGACAGCGCGCGGCGAAACGGCCGCCCGCCACCCGCCGCAGCCGGCGGCGGCGCCTCAGCCTCGAGTCGCTGCGGGGCCCCGCGGCGCCAGCCGCGCCACGCCGCGCGCAGCAGGTTCAGCCCAATCCAGCCGAGATAAGCCGCGCCGGCGTACTTGACGGCCATGAACAGCCACGGGTGGGCCGCCAGCACCGAGGCCAGCCCCGCCGCCGACAGCGCCATCAGGATCGTGTCACCGACGAAGACGCCGCAGGCGGCCTGGTAGCCGCGCAGCACGCCCTCGCGCGACGCCACCGACAGCACATACATGGAGTTGGGCCCCGGCAGCAGCACGATGACGATCGTGCCGACGATGAAGGTGGTCAGGTCGGTGATACCCAGCATGGTCGGTTGGCGTGTGGCGCGCGGCTGGTTCGTCGGCGGATGCGCGGCTCAGACTGCGCGCGCCTGCTCCATCAGGCCGACGAAGCGGTCGAACAGGTAGCCGATGTCGTGCGGGCCGGGGCTGGCCTCCGGGTGGCCCTGGAAGCCAAACGCCGGCCGGTCGGTGCGCGCGATGCCCTGCAGCGTGCCGTCGAACAGGCTCACGTGCGTGGCGCGCAGCGTCGCCGGCAGGCTCGCCTCGTCCACCGCAAAGCCGTGGTTCTGGCTGGTGATGCTGACGCGCCCGGTATCCAGATCCTTGACCGGGTGGTTGGCGCCGTGGTGGCCGAACTTCATCTTGAAGGTGCGCGCGCCGCTGGCCAGCGCCATGATCTGATGCCCGAGGCAGATGCCAAACGTCGGCACGCCGCGCTCGATGACGGTGGCCGCCGCCGCGATCGCGTAGTCGCACGGCTCGGGATCGCCAGGGCCGTTGGAGAGGAACACGCCGTCCGGACGCAGCGCCAGCGCGTCCGCCGCCGGGGTGCGCGCTGGCACCACGGTGACGCGGCAGCCGCGCTCGGCCAGCATGCGCAGGATGTTGCGCTTGACGCCAAAGTCGTAAGCGACGACATGGAAGCGTGGCTGCGCCAAGCGCCCGTAGCCGCGCGAGCCATCCTCGCGCTTGAGCCGCCACTCGGTCTCGGTCCACTCGTACGGCTGCGCGGTGGTGACGGTCTGCGCCAGATCCAGTCCGGCCATGCTGGGGGCGGCGAGCGCGGCGGCCACGGCCTCGGCGCGCACGGCGTCGGTGAGCGCCTCGCCCTCGCGCAGCGCGACGATGGCGCCGTTTTGCGCGCCGTGCTCGCGCAGGCGGCGCGTCAGCGCGCGCGTGTCCAGCCCCGCGATGGCAACGACGCCCTCGCGGCGCAGGTATTCGCCCAGGGACTGCTCGGCGCGGAAGTTGGAATGGAGCGGGGGCAGGTCCTTGATGATCAGGCCGGCAGCCTGGATGGCGCCGGATTCGACGTCCTCGCCGTTGACGCCGACGTTGCCGATGTGCGGGTACGTCAGCGTCACGAGCTGCTGGCGGTAGCTCGGGTCGGTGAGGATTTCCTGATAGCCGGTGATGGCGGTGTTGAAGACCACCTCGCCGGTGGTGCGACCGGGCGCGCCGATCGACACCCCTTCAAAGACCGTGCCGTCTGCAAGCGCGAGGATGGCGGGTGCGGGGACGGAAAACACGGTGCGGGACTCCAGGTTGGCGGTGCCGCCAGCCCACCGCCGGGCCCACCGACCGCATCCGTCGGAGGGACGCGCGCGGAACCGGCCACGGCGGCAGCGGGCGGTCTGGATAAACTTTTCGATTATAGCGACCACCCCCGATTGGTTTTGCATCGCAGCATGGACGGCGGTGAGCCGGCACGCCGGGTGGGTCAGCCGGCTCCGGCTCGCTGCACCGCGCTGGCGTGCAGACAGATCGCCGCCGCGGCGGCGACGTTGAGCGACTCCTCGCCGCCCGGTTGGGCGATGCGCAGCGTGCGCGCGGCGCGCGCCCGCAGCGCCGGCTGCACGCCCTGACCCTCATGCCCGAACACCCACGCGCACGGCCACGGCAGGCGGGCGCGGTGCAGCCACTCGCCCTGGTGCGAGCTGGTGGCCAGCAGCGGCACGCGCAGGCCGGCCAGGTCGTCCGGCGCCAGCCCCTCCGACAGGCGCAGGCCGAAGTGCGCCCCCATGCCGGCGCGCAGCACCTTCGGCGACCACAGCGCCGCGGTGCCGCGCAGCGCCAGCACCTGCGCGAAGCCGAACGCCGCCGCGCTGCGCAGGATCGAGCCGACGTTGCCGGGATCCTGCACGCGGTCCAGCACCACCGTCGGCGCCTCGGGCTCGGGGACGGCAGCGGGCGGCAGCGGCCACAGCGCCGCCAACGCTGCGGGGGAAGCGAGTTGCGTGAGCGCCGCCATCAGCGCCGGCGTCAGCCGCCACCGCGGCACGGCGTCGGCCCCGAGGCCGGCGGCGGCGCGCATCTCGTGCCACAGCGGCTCGGCCTGCGGCGTCAGCACCACCGCCTGCGGCCGGCCGCCGCGCGCCAGCAGCGCGCGCAGCAGGTGGTCGCCCTCGATCCAGACCAGCCCGTCGCGCCGGTAGGCCGCGGCATCCTCCACCAGCCGGCGCAGCCGCTTGAAGCGCGGGTTGTCGCGCGAGGCGATCGGCGCCTCGTCGCCGCGGGTCATCGGCGTCCTCCCTCTAAGGCTGCGGCCAGCGCGCGGGCCACCGGCGCGAAGCTGCGCCGGTGCGCCGGCGTCGGCCCGAGCCGGCTCAACGCCTGCAGGTGCTGCGCGGTGCCGTAGCCGCGGTGGCGGTCGAAGCCGTAGTCGGGGTACTCGCGGTGCAGCGCGTCCATCAGGCGGTCGCGCGTGACCTTGGCGACGATCGAGGCGGCGGCGATCGCCGCCACCGTCGCGTCGCCGCCCACCACCGCCTCCGCCGGCACCGGTAGCGCCGGCAGGCGGTTGCCGTCCACCCGCACCCGGGTTGGCCGCAGGCTCAGGGCCGCCACCGCGCGCTGCATCGCCAGGAGCGTCGCCTGCAGGATGTTGAGGCGGTCGATCTCCTCCACGCTGGCCAGCCCCACCGCCACGGCCCGGGCGCGGGCGTGGATGGCGTCGAACAGCCGCTCGCGCCGCGCGGGGCTGAGCGCCTTGGAATCGGCCACGCCGTCGATCGGAGCGCCTGGGTCGAGGATGACCGCGGCGGCCACCACCGGCCCGGCCAGCGGCCCGCGCCCGGCTTCGTCCACCCCGGCCACGAGCCCGCCATCGTCCCAGTCGAGCGCCAGCTGGGCGGCGTGGCCGGCGTTCGACCGCGCGGGGCGGCGGCGCGGACGGTCGGCCCTCATGCCGCCCTCCCGCGCTCCAGCAGCGGCGCGATCGCCTGCGCCGCCAGCGACGCGGTGTCGCGCCGCAGCTCGGCGTGCAGCGCCTCGAAGCGCGCCACCAGGCGCTCGCGCCGCGCGTGCGCTTGCGCGTCGTCGGCCAGCCACGCCAGCGTCGCCTCGGCCAGCGCCGCGGGGGTGGCCGCGTCCTGCAGCAGCTCCGGCACGACGAACTCGCCGCACAGGATGTTGGGCAGCCCGACCCAAGGCTGGCGCATCTTGCGCCGCGTCAGCCACCACGACAGCGGGTGCATGTGGTAGGCGATCACCATCGGGCGCTTGAACAGCGCCGTCTCCAGCGTCGCCGTGCCGCTGGCCACGAGCGCCGCGTCGCAGGCAGCCAGCGCCGTGTGCGACTGCCCGCGCAGCACGGTGATGGCCGCGGCGTGGGGGCTCGCGGCCACCTGGGCGCGGATGAGCCCCTCCAGCGCCGGCACGGCCGGCAGCACGAAGCGCAGCCCCGGCCGCTCGGCGCGCAGGATCGCCACCGCGGCGAGAAAGCGCGGCAGCAGATGGTCGATCTCGGCGCGGCGGCTGCCGGGCAGCAGCGCCACCAGCGGCTGCGCGTCGTCGATACCGAGCGACGCGCGCGCGCCGGCGCGGTCCGGCCGCGGCGGGATGACGCCGGCCAGCGGGTGGCCGACGTAGGTGGCGGCGATCCCGTGCGGGGCCAGCAGCGCCGGCTCGAACGGGAAGATGCACAGCACGTGGTCGCAGGCGCGGCGGATCAGCTCGACGCGCTCCGGCCGCCACGCCCAGATGGCCGGGGCGACGAAGTGCACCGTCGGAATCCCCGCCGCGCGCAGGTCGGCCTCCAGCGTCAGGTTGAAGTCCGGCGCATCGACGCCGACGAACAGCGCCGGGCGCTCGGCCAGCAGCCGCGCGCGCAGGCGGCGGCGGATGGCGACGATCTCGCGGTAGTGGCGCAGCACCTCGACGTAGCCGCGCACCGCCAGCTTCTCAGTCGGCCACCAGACCTCGAACCCCTGCGCCTGCAGCGCCGGCCCGCCGATGCCGGCGGCCTGCAGCCCGGGCCAGCGCGCGCGCAGCCCCTGCAGCAGCTGTGCCGCCAGCAGGTCGCCCGACGCTTCGCCGGCCACCAGCGCCAGCCGTGGCGCGGCGGCGCCCGTGGCCGCATCCCGAGACGGGTGGCTCATTTCACCCAGCTGCCGTCAAGCCTCGCCACGGCGCGCGCGCACGATGCCGCGCTGCGCATCGACGCCGGCCAGAAAGTCGCGCATCAGCGCCACGTCTGCCGCGGCTTCGGGGTGCGTCCGCGCCAGCGCTTCGATGCGCTCGATCGCCTGCGCGAGCGTCAGCCCCTCTCGGTAGAGCGCCTTGTGCATCGCCTTGACCGCGGCGATGCGCTGGGCGGAAAAGCCGCGTCGGCGCAGCCCCTCGAAGTTCATCGAGCGCGCCTGCGCCGGCTGGCCCTGCGCCATCACGAACGGCGGCACGTCCGCAAACAGCAGCGCGCACATGGCCGTCATCGCGTGCGCGCCGATGCGCACGAACTGGTGCACGACCGTGAATCCCCCCAGAATCGCCCAGTCCCCGACCTGCACGTGACCCGCCAGCTGCGCGTTGTTGGCAAAGATCGTGTGGCTGCCGACCACGCAGTCGTGCGCCAGGTGGGTGTAGGCCATCATCCAGTTGTCGTCGCCCAGGCGCGTCACGCCCCCGCCCTGCACCGTGCCGACGTGGTAGGTGCTGTATTCGCGGATGGTGTTGCGATCACCGATGACGAGCTGGCACGGTTCGCCGCGGTATTTCTTGTCCTGGTTCGGCAGGCCGAGGCTGACGAACGGGTAGATGCGGTTGTCGCGCCCGATCGTCGTGTGGCCGTCGAGCACGCAGTGCGCGCCCACCGTGGTGCCGGCGGCGATGCGCACGTGCGGGCCGACGACGGTGTAGGGGCCGATCTCGACGTCGGCGTCGAGCTCGGCCTTCGGATCGACCAGCGCGGTCGGATGGATGCGGGCCATCGCGGGCTTGGTCGGCTTCAGCCGGCGATGCGGCGCATCGTGCACATCAGCTCGGCCTCGCAGGCCACCTCGTCGCCGACGCGCGCCACGCCCTTGAATTTGAAGATGCCGGCCTTCATGCGCTCCAGCGTCACGTCCATCACGAGCTGGTCGCCCGGCTCCACCGGGCGCTTGAAGCGCGCGCCGTCGATGCCGGCGAAGTAGTACACCGTCTGCTCGTCCGGCGTCACCTCCAGCGTGGCAAACGCCAGCAGCGCCGCCGTCTGCGCCAGCGCCTCCAGCATCAGCACGCCCGGAAACACCGGCCGGTGCGGAAAGTGCCCGGTGAACACCGGCTCGTTGATCGTGACGTTCTTCAGCGCCCGGATCGAGGCGCCCTTGTGCAGCGCCAGCACCCGGTCCACCAGCAGGATCGGGTAGCGGTGCGGCAGTTGCTTGAGAATCTGGTGGATATCCATCATGGGGTCGTGCGTCGTTCCAGGGCCTTGAGGCGCTCGCGCAGCGCATGCAGCTGGCGCAGCGTCGCGGCGTTTTTCTCCCAGGCGCGATTGTCGTCGATCGGAAAGATGCCGCTGTAGTGCCCAGGCTGCAGGATCGAGCGCATCACCACCGACGCCGCCGAGATGTGCACATGGTCCGCGAGTTCCAGGTGGCCGAGCACGATGGCCCCGCCACCCAGCGTGCAGAACGCCCCGATGCGCGCCGAGCCGGCGATGCCGACGCAGCCGGCCATCGCGGTGTGGCGGCCCACGTGCACGTTGTGGCCGATCTGGATCAGGTTGTCGAGCTTGACGCCGTCCTCCAGCACCGTGTCGCCGAGCGCGCCGCGGTCGATGCAGCAGTTGGCGCCGATCTCCACGTCGTCGCCGATGCGCACGGCGCCAAGCTGCTCGATCTTCTCCCAGCGCTTGCCCTCCCCATCGGGCAGCGGCACCGGCGCAAAGCCAAAGCCGTCGGCGCCGATGACCGTGCCGCCGTGCACGAGGCCGCGCGCGCCGATGCGGCAGTCGTAGCCGAGCACGACGTGAGGCCCCAGCCGCGTACCGGCGCCGACGTGTGCGCGCACCTGCACCACCACGTGCGCGCCGAGCTCCGCGCCCTCTTCCACCACCGCGCCGTCTTCCACCACCGCAAACGGCCCGAGCCGCGCCGTCGGGTGCACGCGTGCGCCCGGCGCCACCCAGGCGGTGGGGTGCACCCCGACGGGCGCCGGGCGCGGCTGCACGTGCGCACGCCACCAGCGCGTCAGCGCGGCAAACGTGGCGTACGGATCGGCAACGACCCACGCGGCCCAGCCGCCCGGCGGCGGGTCGGGACGCTGCAATGCCGCATCCGCCAACGTCGGCGCGACGATCACGACGCCGGCACGGCTCGCTTGCAGCTGCGCCAGGTAGCGCGGATGCGCCACAAAGGAAAGGCTGTCGGGGTCGGCCTCCACCAGCGGAGCCAGGCGCCACACCCGGCGCACGTCCGCGCCACGCAGCTCACCCCCAAGCGCGGCGACCAGTTCGGCAAGCAGAACCCCTGTCGCCGAAGCTTGGCGATCGCGGCCACCGTTGGGCAGCACCATCGGCCAGCGCGTCTCAGCGCGCGTTGTTAAGACCCTGGATCACCTTGTCGGTGATGTCGTGCTTCGGCGCGATGTAAACAGCCTCCTGCAGGATCAGGTCGAACTTCTCGCTTTCCGCGATTTGTCGAATGACGCGATTGGCGCGCTCGATGACCTGCTGCAGCTCTTCGTTGCGGCGCTGGGCTAAGTCTTCTTGAAACTCGCGACGGCGGCGCTGAAAATCGCGCTCCAGCTCGGCAATTTGCCGTTGCCGCGCGGCGCGCTGACTTTCCGACAACGTTGGAGCTTCTTTTTCGAATTTTTCCGTCGCCTGCCGAAGCTGGTTGCCGAGATTTTCGATTTCCCGCTCGCGCCGTCCGAACTCCTGCTCCAGGCGCGCTTGCGCCGCTTTGGCAGCGTTGGAGTCGCGCAAGATCCGCTCGGTGCTGACAAAGCCGATCTTAAATTCTTGCGCCCAGGCCGACACCGTAAGAGCAGCCAGCGCCAACACCGCCCACTTGCGAATCATTTGTTTCACTGCCTTCAAACTCATCAGAATGCCGTTCCAATTGAAAACTGAACCGTTTGGGTTCGATCGCCAGGCTGTTTGCGCACCGGCTTGGCCAATGCGATTCGAAGCGGGCCGACCGGCGAAATCCAACTGATCCCGACGCCGACCGACGCGCGTAGATCGGCAACTTTGAGCTTTTGGTCCGGGGCAAAAACGTTGCCGATGTCAACAAATCCGAACATACGCAAAGTTCGGTCGTTGCCAGCCCCGGGGAAAGGCGCGATCAGCTCGGTGTTGAGCACCGCCATTTTCGTGCCGCCCAAATAGGCTTTGTCCGAGGTGCCGACAATGTCACTGGTGGCTCCCAGCGTGCCCTGCTCAAAACCGCGCACGGAGCCCAATCCCCCGCCATAAAAGTGTTTAAACAGGGGAACCGGTTTGCCTCCCAACCCCTTGGCCCAGCCGAGCTCAGCATTGAACGCGAGCGTAAACTTTTTGTTCAACGGCAAATATTGCTGGTGCTGTGCATTGGCTTTGACGTAGCGGGTGTCACCGGCGATGCCAAGCTCGCCGTTCACACGACGCAGGATGCCTTGCGTCGGCACCAAAGCGCTGTCGCGCTCGTCGCGCGCCCAGCCCACCGTCAGCGGCACCGACACGGGCGCATCGCCGAACCGCGCAATGAAATCGTTGTAAGCCGTTGGCATACGATTGCCCGGCTCGATTTTGGTTTGTTCAACCCCAAGCCCGAAATAGACCGTATCTACCTCCGTAAACGGCACGCCGAAGCGAATCGCCACCCCCGGCGTCACCAAGCGGTAGTCGCCGTCCTGAGCGTTGAAAGGACGGGTGGTTCGGTAGTAGAGATCAAAGCTGCGGGAAATGCCGTCATCGGTGAAATAGGGGTTGGTGGTGGAAAGCACCAACTGTCGGTTATATTTGCTTGTGTTGAGATTGAGGCCGAGGTAATTGCCGGTGCCAAAGACGTTGTCTTGCTGGATCCCCGCCAACAGCGACAACTTTTCCGCCTGCGAATAACCCGCGCCCAGCGTCAAGTTGCCGGTCGGCTTTTCCGTCACTTTGACAATCAAATCCACCTGATCCGGCGCGCCCGGCACTTCCTGAGTCTCGACCGCCACTTCGGTAAAGAAACCAAGACGATCCACACGGTCGCGCGACAAGCGGATTTTGTCACCATCGTACCACGCCGACTCCAACTGCCGGAATTCGCGACGAATGACTTCGTCGCGCGTGCGGTGGTTGCCCTCGATTTGAATGCGGCGCACATACGCACGCCTGGAGGGCTCGCTGCGCAGCGTCAGCGTAACCAGGCCGCGTTCCCGATCCAGCTCGGGCACCGCTTCCACCCGCGCGAAGGCGTAACCGAACTGACCAAAATAATCGGTAAACGCCTTGACCGTCTGCTCAACTTCGTCGGCGTTGTAGGGCTGCCCAGCGCGAATGCGCACCAACGATTTGAACTCGTCCTCTCGCCCCAGGTAGTCGCCTTCAAGGCGCACGGCCGAGACGACAAAGCGCTGCCCTTCGGTAATGTGGATGGTCAGCGAAAGCGACGCTTTGTCAGGCGACAGGGCGACCTGGGTCGAGTCAATGCGAAACTCAAGATAACCGCGCGTTAAATAATAGGAGCGCAGCGTCTCCAGATCCGCATTCAATTTGGCGCGCGAGTAGCGGTCGCTTTTGGTGTACCAGCTCAACCAGCCGCCGGTGTCCAAATCAAACAAATCCAGCAGCGTCTTTTCGGAAAACGCTTGCGCCCCGACGATGCGAATTTCACGGATCTTGGTGACGTCACCCTCCACCACGTTAAAGTTGATGTTGACGCGATTGCGCTCGATCGGGGTCACGGTGGTGGTCACCTGCACCGCATACATGCTGCGATTGAGGTATTGACGCTTGAGTTCTTGTTCGGCCCGATCGGCCAAGGCGCGATCGAACGGGCGACCTTCGCTGAGTCCGATGTCCCGCAGCGCTTTGCGCAGCACCTCGTTGTCAAATTCCTTGACCCCGCTGAAGCTGACGTCGGCCACCGTCGGACGCTCCTCGACGATGACGACCAGCACATCACCTTCCACTTGCAGCCGCACATCGGAAAACAAACCCAAAGCGAACAGCGCCCGAATGGCGGCCGCCCCCTGCTCGTCGGTGTAGCGATCGCCAATTCGAAACGGAAGCGACGCCAAGACGGTGCCGGGCTCGACCCTTTGAAGGCCCTCGACACGGATATCTCGTAGGGTGAAGGGCTCTACCGCCCAAGCCGGCAGCGCCGCCGAGAGAGCGACCAACCACAAACCGGCCCGGACGCGCCAAGCGCGTTGAGATGTGCGTTTCATGCCCTGAGGATAGGGGCCGCTCGACGGTTAGCCGAGCAACCGCATCAAATCGTTGGCGATGGCCAGCGTCATGAGCGCCGCCAGCACGCCAAGGCCAGCTCGCTGCAGCCGCTCCATCCAAATTTCCGACAGCGGCCGACCGACCACCGCCTCCCACAGATAATACATCAGGTGCCCCCCGTCGAGGACGGGCAGCGGCAACAGATTCAACACCCCAAGGCTGACGCTGATCAGCGCCAAATACGAGACAAACGCGATCCACCCCAGCGCCGCCGACTTGCCAGCATAGTCGGCCATGGTCAGAGGGCCGCTGAGGTTGCTCAGCGAGGCTTCGCCGATCGCCATGCGGCCCAGCATCCGCAAGGTCAGCGTTGCCACCTCCCATGTGCGCTGCGCGCCCTGCGCCAACGCCTCCAGAGGGCCAAGCTGCACCAACGTGGTGGCAGGCGTTCCCCCGATCATCGCCCCGACGCGGCCCACCCATTGCGAGCCCTGTGGCTCAGGGCGCGGCGTCACCGCCAACTCCAAAAGACGGCCATCGCGCTCCACCTGCCAAAGCTGGGTTGAGGCGCGACCCTCCGCATCGACCGCCGCGCGAATCCACGCCCGAAGTTGGGCTGCATCGCCCACGTCGCGCCCGTCCACCGCAAGCACGCGATCGCCTTCGCGCAAGCCAGCAGCCGCCGCAGCTCCATCGGGTTGCACCGTCCCGACCACAGGCGGCGACCATGGCGCCACCAGCCCTATGCGCTGCAACAGCGCGGCATCGGCTTCGCGCGCCTGCAGCGCAGCCAGCGGCAAGGTCACGCGCCGCGGCACCGCCTCATGCGGTTCGCCCAGCAGCAGCGTGAGATCGCGCCCCTGCAACGCCGCCTGGATTAGGGCCCAGTGCAACGCCTCAAACGAGCGAACGGGCTGCGGCGCCGCATCTTCGCCGCGCTGCACCGCCAGCACACGCTCACCGGCGCGCAAGCCCGCTTGTTCGGCAAGCGACCCCGCTTGCGGTGTTCCCAAAATCGGCAGCGGCTGGGTCACGCCCCACCATCCCACGAATGCATACAGGAGCACCGCCAGCAACAGGTTGGCGGCGGGGCCGGCTGCGACGATCGCGGCCCGCTTGCGCAGCGGCTGGGCATCGAAAGCCAAACGACGGCGCTCAGGCTCCACCGGACCTTCGCGGCCATCCAACATCCGCACATACCCGCCCAGCGGCAAAGCTGCGATGACAAATTCCGTCCCGGCACGGTTGCGCCAGCGCAGCAGCGGACGGCCAAAGCCGATGGAAAAGCGCATCACCGGCACGCCGCAAGCCACGGCCATGCGATAGTGCCCCCATTCGTGCACCGCAATCAGAATGCCAATCGCAACCAGGAACGAAAGCACCGTCAGCATAAGCGCAAGTTTGTCATGGCAACTGGCGGCACGCAGCGCTCGGCTTTAAAGGGCCCACTGCTGCACCCAATGCCGCGCCACCGCCCGCGCGCGCCGATCCAGCGCCAGCAGGTCATCCAGTCCCCCAACGGGCCCGGGCAAACACTGCTCCATCGTGGCCTGCGTCACCGCCACGATGCGATCGAAGCGCAGCCGGCCTGCCAGAAAGGCTTCCACCGCCTCCTCGTTGGCGGCGTTGAGCACCGCCGGCGTGCCCGGCGCCGCTTCCAGCGCTTCCCAGGCCAGCCGCAGGCCGGGAAAGCGCGCAGGATCGACAGCTTCAAACGTCAAGCCAGCCAGCCGCGTCAAATCCAACGCGGGGGCGCCCGAGTCGATGCGCTCAGGCCAGCTCAAGCCGTAGGCGATGGGCACGCGCATATCGGGCGTGCCCAGCTGCGCCACCACCGAGCCGTCGCGGAACTGCACCATCGAGTGCACGACGCTTTGCGGATGCACGATGACTTCGATGCGCCGCGGCTCCAGGCCAAACAGATAGCGCGCCTCGATGACCTCCAGCGCTTTGTTCATCATGGTGGCGGAGTCCACCGAAATTTTGCGCCCCATGACCCAGTTCGGGTGGGCGCACGCCTGCTCCGGCGTCACATCGGCCAGCGTAGCCGGATCGCGCGTGCGAAACGGCCCGCCGGAGGCGGTCAGGACGATCTTGTCCACGCGCGCCGACCAGGTCGAGGCATCCTCGGGCAGCGCCTGAAAAACGGCGGAGTGCTCGCTGTCCACCGGCAACAACGTCGCACCGCCTTCGCGCACCGCGCGCAAAAACACCTCGCCGCCGACCACCAGCGCCTCTTTGTTGGCCAACAAGAGCCGTTTGCCGGCGCGCGCAGCGGCCAGACACGGCGCCAGGCCGGCGGCGCCAACGATCGCCGCCATGACGATATCCACCTCCGCAGCGCTGGCCACCGCCTGCAACGCTGCTTGGCCTTCCAGCACCTCGACGTCGAGCAGGCCGCGCTGATTCAGCTCAGCCCGCAGCGCCGCGCCGTGCCCGGCGCCGATCACCGCCCAGCGCGGTCGGAAACGCCGGCAAAGATCGGCCATCTTGGCAACCTGACGCGCGGCGCTGAGCGCCACCACCTCAAAACGCTGCGGATGCCGCGCCAGCACGTCCAGCGTGCTGGCGCCGATCGAGCCAGTTGCCCCAAGCACCGCCACCCGCTGGCGGGCAAGATCCGCCGCAAACGCGCGCGCCCCCATCACCGCCCGCCTCCCGGTGACAGCGACAACGCTGCCAGCGCCGCCGGCAACACCGGCAGCAAGGCATCGATACGATCCAACACGCCGCCATGGCCCGGCAGCAGCCGGCTGGAATCCTTGACCCCGGCGCTGCGCTTGACCAGCGACTCAAACAGGTCTCCCGCCACGCTCAAGCCGGTGAGCAACATCCACCAAGCCACGGCCCACCCAGGCGCGACGGCCCATAGCCGGGCAAACAAACTGTCCTGCCACCAACCTCCCCAGAGGCGGGCTGCTGCGACCCAGGCCAAGGCCAGCGCCAACACCGCCGCCGCGCCACACCATGCGCCTTCCCAGCTTTTGCCGGGGCTGATCTCGGCGGCAAGCTTACGCCGCCCCCAAGCACGACCACCGAAGTAGGCCGCCACATCCGCCACCCAGACCAACAACAAGGTGCTCAGCAGCACAGCCACGCCAAGCTGATGCAACGTGGCCAATGCCCACCATGCCAGCGCCAGCGCCATCCACCCCCCTAACAAGCGAGCCCAACGCGGCTGACGGCTCCAGTCGGACACCCCTCGCCCCAGCGCCCACGACAGCCCCACGCACCAGACAAGCGTAGCCAGCAACCAAAACGCTCCTCCTTGGGCAAGCTGAGGCTGCTGCCACCACGCCAGGGCCAGCGCGCCGGCCAGGCCTCCCGCAGCGGCCATGGAGCTTGGCCCGGACAAGCCATTGAGGCGCCCCCATTCCCAGCCCGCCGCGGCCAACAACAACAACGTGACCAAGGCGAAGGGCCATGAGACCCGACTCCACAGCGCCGGCGCCAGCAAACCCAACAACACCGCCGCGGTGATGACCCGTTGACGCAGCATGAAATCGGGCTCGGGGTAAGAGACGGAGGTCGAAGCGCTCAGGCTGCCACGGTGGCCGACAGCGCCTGCTCAGGGGTGCGGCCAAAGCGGCGTTGCCGCCCGGCGTAAGCCTGCAGCGCGCGGTCAAACTCCGCCTCGTCGAAAGCCGGCCACAGGCAATCGGTGAAGAATAATTCGCTGTAGGCCAGCTGCCACAGCACAAAGTTGCTGATGCGCTGCTCGCCGCCCGTGCGGATCACCAGATCCGGGTCGGGCACATGCGCCAACGCCAGCGCCGCCGACAGGCTCGCTTCGTTGATGGGTTCTCCACGCGCTGCCAGGCGCTGCGCGGCCTGCACAATATCCCAGCGCCCTCCATAGTTGAAACAGACGTTGAGCACCAACCGTGTGTTGCCAACGGTGCGCCGCTGCGCTTCTTCGATGCCCTGCACCAGCTGCGGATCAAGCCCGTCGCGCGCGCCCACCACATGCAGCGCGACGCCGGCCTCATGCAAACGGGGCACCTCGTCGATCAGGGCTTGCGCCAGCAGACGCAAAATGCCCTGCACCTCTTCGGGGGGGCGCGCCCAATTTTCCGAAGAAAAAGCAAACACCGTCAGCACCGCCACCCCGCGTCGAGCGGCGTGCGCGACAATGCGACGCAACGCTTCCATCCCCGCGCGGTGCCCCGCCGCCCGCGGCAACAGCCGCTGACGCGCCCAGCGGCCATTGCCATCCATGACGATGGCCACGTGCACGGGCACGCCGTGGACACGTGGAGGGAGGGAGGCGTTGCGATCACCCGCCATGCCTTGACAGCCTCAGATCGCCATGATGTCGGCTTCCTTGGCCGTCACCATCTTGTCCACTTCGGCAATCATGCGGTCGGTGAGTTTTTGAATCTCATCCTGAGCGCGCCGCTCTTCATCTTCCGAAACGAGCTTATCCTTGAGCAACCGCTTGACGTGCTCGTTGGCGTCGCGGCGCAGGTTGCGGATCGCCACCTTCGCGTGCTCGCCCTCGGCTTTGACCACTTTGACGAGCTCGCGCCGGCGCTCCTCGGTCATGGGTGGAATCGGCACCCGGATCAGGTCGCCATGCGCCGCTGGGTTGAGGCCAAGATCAGATTCCCGAATGGCTTTTTCAATTTTGGCCACCATGCCCTTTTCCCACGGCGTCACGCCGATCGTGCGCGCATCCAACAAGGAAAGGTTGGCCACCTGGCTGATTGGCACCATGGAGCCGTAATATTCCACTTGCACGGTGTCCAGCAACGCGGGGTTGGCCCGGCCGGTTCGCACTTTGGCCAAACTCGCGCGCAGGGCCTCCAGCGACTGCTGCATTTTTTGTTCAGCGGTTTTTTTGATTTCGGGAATGTTGCTCATCGGAGCCGTCCTCAAACTACCCCTGTGCGATTCAGACATGCACCAGCGTGCCCTCATCTTCGCCCATGACAACGCGCTTGAGCGCGCCGGGCTTGAAGATCGAAAACACGCGCACCGGTAAGTTTTGATCGCGGCACAGCGCAAACGCCGTCGCATCCATCACTTGCAGCTGACGCACCATGGCCTCGTCGAAGCTGATACGCTGATAGCGGCGCGCCTGGGGGTCTTTTTTGGGGTCGGCGGTGTAAACGCCGTCCACCTTGGTGGCTTTGAGCACCAGCTGCGCGCCGATTTCAGCGCCACGCAGCGCCGCGGCGGTGTCGGTGGTGAAGAACGGGTTGCCGGTGCCCGCGGCAAACACCACCACTTTGCCCTCTTCCAGGTATTGCAACGCTTTGGGCCGCACGTAGGGCTCCACCACCTGATCGATGGCGATGGCCGACATCACGCGCGCCCGCACGCCGGCGCGCTCTAGGGTGTCGCCCAGCGCCAGCGCGTTCATCACCGTAGCCAGCATGCCCATGTAGTCGGCGGTGGCGCGATCCATCCCAAACGCTCCCCCAGCCACCCCGCGAAACAAATTGCCTCCACCGATGACGATGGCCACCTGCACGCCCAGGTGCGCGACGTCGGCCACCTCGGCCACGATGCGTTCCAGCGTGGCTCGATGGATGCCAAACGCTTCCTCGCCCATGAGGGCTTCACCCGAGAGCTTCAGCAGGATGCGTTGCAGGGCAGGCATGGCGAAACCTTGGCGTCGGTGCAATTGGAGCGGGATTGTAGGGGCTACAGCAGGGCAAACAGCGATCGACGGCTGCGAAAAAGGGCCGGCGCCACTGCCAGGCGTCCGGCCCCGAGGCTCAAAGCCAGCGCGTCAGGCCGCTTTTTGTGCCGCCGCCACCTGTGCCGCCACCTCAGCGGCAAAATCGTCTTGCTTCTTTTCGATGCCCTCACCCACCACAAACAGGGTGAAGGCTTTGACGGTGGTGCCGGCGGCCTTGAGGAACTGCCCCACCGTCTGCTTGCCGTCGGCCGCCTTCACAAACACCTGATCCAGCAGCGCAACTTCTTTCAAATATTTCTGCACCGCGCCCTCGACCATTTTGGCCACGATCTCGGCGGGCTTGCCCGATTCGGCGGCTTTTTGCTCGGCAATCGAGCGCTCTTTGGCCACCAGCTCGGCGGGCACCTCGGCCGCCGACAGCGCCACAGGCTTCATGGCGGCGATGTGCATCGCCACATCTTTGGCCGCCGCCGCATCGCCTTCGTATTCGACCATCACGCCGATGCGCACGCCGTGCAAATACACCGCAAGCTGGCCGCCCCCTGCGTAGCGGCAAAAGCGGCGGATGGTCATGTTCTCGCCGATTTTGCCCACCAGCCCTTTGCGCACGTCCTCGACGGTCGGACCAAAGCCCTCCATCGACAACGGCAGCGCGGCCAGGGCCGCCACATCGGCCGGGGCGTGCTGGGCGACCAGGCGGGCCAGCGCCTGCCCAAAATTGGCAAACAGCTCGTTTTTCGAAACGAAATCGGTCTCACAATTGACCTCGATCATGGCCCCTGTGGCGCCGTCCACGTGGGCCGCCACCATGCCTTCGGCGGTGATGCGGCTGGCAGCCTTGCCCGCTTTGTTGCCGAGCTTGACGCGCAGAATTTCTTCCGCTTTTTCCATATCGCCACCGGCTTCGGTCAGCGCCTTTTTGCACTCCATCATGGGCGCATCGGTTTTGGCGCGGAGCTCCGCAACCATGCTGGCGGTGATGGTAGCCATAGATCACTCCAAGGATTGAACGCTGGTGAACCCCGACCAATCGTCGGGGCTGGGGATGTCGAATCGATGACAGCGTCGCGACCGTTTCAACGCGACTAGGCCGGCGGCAGAGCACCGAAAGAGCCCGCCGTCGGCTTGGGAACAGAGGCTTTAGGCTTCTTGCACTTCAACGAACTCGTCATCCGCGCGGGCGGCCTCTACCACCGACGCCAGAGCAGCCTGGCGACCTTCCAACACCGCATCCGCAATGCCGCGGGCATAAATGGCCACCGCTTTGGCCGAGTCGTCGTTGCCCGGAATCACGTAGTCGATGCCTTCGGGCGAATGATTGGTGTCCACCACCCCAATCACCGGGATGCCAAGCTTGCGCGCCTCGGCCACGGCAATCTTGTGGTAGCCCACGTCGATGATGAAGACCGCATCCGGCAGCGCGTTCATGTCCTGAATGCCACCCAGATCGCGCTCCAGCTTTTCCAGCTCGCGGTTGAACAGCAGCTGCTCTTTTTTCGACATATGCTCCAGCCCCGCTTCGCGCTGAGCCTGCATGTCTTTGAGCCGCTTGATCGACGATTTGACCGTCTTGAAGTTGGTCAGCATGCCTCCCAGCCAGCGCTGATCCACGTAGGGCACGCCCGCGCGCTGCGCCTCGGCGGCAACGATGTCGCGCGACTGCCGCTTGGTGCCCACCATCAGCAAGGTGCCGCCGTTGGCGGTGAGCTGGCGCACAAATTTGCACGCCGCCTCAAACATCGGCACCGTCTTTTCGAGGTTGATGATGTGAATCTTGTTGCGATGGCCAAAGATGTAGGGGGCCATCTTGGGGTTCCAGAAGCGCGTTTGGTGCCCGAAGTGAACACCGGCTTCCAGCATTTCGCGCATGGACACGGGCATGATGAATTCACTCTCCAAAGGTTGGGTCTAAAGCTGGCTCTATGATCGTGCGGGCGCTTGGCCCGCTGCGACACCCGGAGGAAACCAGCTCGCGATTGGTTTGCCCTTGAGGCTTGGACGCCAAAGTGCAAAACTTAACGATTATAGCCTAGACACGATCAGCGGGATACTGGAGGGTCGGCAAGCTTCTTCACGAGATCGCGTCGGGCGATGGCTTGCGTTCCCGAAGCCCGCAACCCGACGCCTCAGCGCCCGCGCCTATACTGCCGCTTGCCATGCTGCGCCTCGTCCTACCCCTGAACGGCGTCCCGGACTCGATCGCGGCCGCGCAGGCGCCGCGCCCGCTGTATGGCGCGGCAGCCACCCGCCGCCTGGAGCAGAAGTTTGCCGCCGCTTTGCCCCCGCACACGCTGATGGATCGCGCTGGCACCGCGGTGGCGCGGCTGGCGCGCGCCTGGCAGCCGCACGCGCGCCGCATTCACGTGCTGGCCGGCGGCGGCAACAATGGCGGCGACGGCCTGCTGGCGGCAGCGCGGCTGCGACAGGCCGGCTTTGGCGAGCGCATCGAGGTCCGTTGGCTTGGCCAAGAGGAGCGGTTGCCTGCCGATGCCCGCTGGGCGCTCGCACAGGCACGCGCGGCTGGCGTCGCGTTCGTCGAGGAGGCGCCGCAAGACGCCCCGGATCTTGTGATCGACGCGCTGCTGGGCGCGGGCCTCCATCGCCCGTTGGAGGGCGAAATGTTGGCCGCGCTGCGCTGGCTGCAGACTTGCCCGTCGCCGACCCTGTGCGTGGACTTGCCCAGCGGGCTCGACGCCGACCTGGGCCACTGGTGGGCCGACGCCCCCGTGCAGCCAGCCGGCCCGCGCATCACGCTGGCGCTGCTGACGCTCAAACCTGGACTGTTCACCGGCGCGGGACGCGCCGCCGCAGGCGAAGCGATTTGGTGCGACGACTTGGACGTGGATGTCTGCGCGGCCCTGCCCGATGCCTGGCTGGTCGGCCCCGACGGTTGGCCGCACCGTGATCGGCTGCGCGCGGATCACGCCAGCCACAAAGGCCGCCGTGGGGACGTGCTGATCATCGGCGGGGTTCCCGCCGCCGCGCACCACGGCATCGGCATGACCGGCGCGGCGCTGCTGGCCGGTCGCGCGGCGCTGCGCGCCGGAGCCGGCCGCGTATGGGTGGCCGTGCCAGCCCCGCCCTCCTCAACTCCCGCTTTCGATCCTGCGCAGCCGGCGCTGATGTGGCGCACCGTCGAGGCCGCGCTGGCCGAAGGCCTTCCCCAACGCGCCACGGTGGTGGCCGGTTGTGGCGCAGGCTCGGCTCTGGTGCCGGTGCTGGGCGCCTTGATGCAGCAGACGCCGCGACTGGTGCTCGACGCCGACGCGCTCAACGCCCTGGGGGCTGCCGCCGTCCCTGGCTCGAACTCGCCTTGGCTGGCTGCGCTGCGCGATCGCGCCGCTCGAGGCTGGATCACCGTTCTGACGCCCCACCCGCTGGAAGCCGCGCGGCTGCTTGACGCTCAGGTGGCCGACGTGCAACGCGCGCGCCTGCAGGCCGCTGAGCAACTGGCGCAGCGCACAGAGGCGATCGTGGTGCTCAAGGGCAGCGGCACGGTGGTGACCATGCCGGGCGCCCTGCCCCGTATTGTGGCCAGCGGCAGCGGCTGGCTGGCCACTGCCGGCAGCGGCGACGTCTTGGCCGGACTGTTGGGCGCGCGGCTGGCGGCCTGGACGCCCGTGGAAGACATGAGCGCACTGCTGGATGCCGTTGCCGCCACGGCGGCGTTGCACGGCACGCTGCCGGCGGCATCCAGCAGCCCCATTTGGGCGCCCACGGCAGCGGATTTGGCGCCGTAGGACGAGCCTAAGGCGGACCCGCCGGCTCAGGAAGGGCGCCGACACCATGCCGATGGGTGCGGCGCCATTGCCACGGCGGCATCGGCTCCGGATCCGCCCACAGGCCGCGGCGGGCGTGGCGCGCGGCCAGCTCGGCGACGGCGTAGCGCCAGCGCTCCGCCAGCGGCTGCTCGTCGGCATGCGCGCGGTAGTGCCACGCCCAGCCCTGTTCGAGCAGAGCATGGTTGAGTTCCAGGGCCGAGCCGTCCGCTTGCAGTCGCCACACCACCGCCAGCGTGCGACCGTGGCGGTCCCGTCCGCGCTCGTCCAGACTCACGGTCTGCCCCCAAGCCCACGCTCGCAGCGCAGCTTGCGCCTGCGGGCCTGCCGGTTGATCGAGCTCCGGCGCATCGATGGCCGCCAGCCGCACAGTCTGCACGCGTCCCAGGTCATCACGCACGCGCAGGGTGTCGCCGTCGTGCACCGCGACCACGGTGACCGCCGCCTGCGCCGCCGCACCGGGCGGCGCCGCCGGCCCGCTGCAGCCGGCCAACGCCGCCCAGACCAGCACGGCTGCCAGCCCGAACTGGATCGCGCCCCACCCCGCCCGCATGGTCCGTCCCGCCCTCACAGCAGTGGCCTCAGTCCAGCGGCGGCTTCCTGCAGCAGCGGCAGCAGCTCACGCGTCACCGCCCCGTCGTTCAGCCGCTGCGTCGACAGCACGGCGTTGAGCGCGGCCACCGTGCGGCCCCGCGCATCGCGCAGCGGCACCGCCACCGCGTGCACGCCGGGCTCGTGCTCTTCGCTGCACAGGCAGAAATCCTGTTGGCGCACCTGGCGCAGGATGCGCCGCAGCGCCGCCGGCTCGGTCACCGTGTACGGCGTCAGCCGCGGCAGACGCCCGTCCGGCCCCACGTGCGCCGCCAGCCACTGGCGCTGCTGCGCCGCCGGCAGCGCCGCCAGCAGCACGCGGCCGGTGGACGTGGCATGCGCCGGCAGGCGCGCGCCGAGGTGCAGCCCGTGGGCCAGCCAGCGCACGCGCGGGCGCGCCGCCAGCGGTTCGCCGAGCGAGCTGCTCAGCGCGTCCCCCGCCGCGGCCCCGGCCGGCACGCTGCGCGCCACGACCACGACCGCTTCGTCGTCCAGCACCGCGACCGAAAACGCTTCGCCGGCGCGCGCCGCCAGCCGATCCAGCACCGGCTGCACCGTGCGTGGCAGACGGGCGCTGGCCAGGTAGCGACCGGCCAGCCGCAGCACCTTCGGCGCCAGCCAGTAGTCGTGGCCGTCGGTCTCCAGGTAGCCCAGGTGCGCCAGCGTCAGCAGATGGCGCCGCGCCGCCGCCCGCGACAGGCCTGCGCGCTGCGCCGCCAACGTGGCGTTGAGGCGCTGGCGCTCGGTGTCGAAGCTCTCCAGCACGGCCAGCCCCTTGATCAGGCCGGCGATGGTGTCGGCGGCGGCAAGCGTCATGGCGCAACGATACCGCATGCCGCCCCGATCGCGACGGCGCACCGGACATTTGCGCGCTGTTCGCACACCGTGCGCGATGATCGCGCAAAAAGGAGGGCACGGCCGACGCTGCCGAGCCGCTGCGTCCTAGCATGGGACATGGCGTCGCGCCCGGCTTCGTTCAGCAACGCGCGACACGCCCCACCCTGCTAGGAGGAGTCCCATGCGAACCCAGGTCGTCATCATCGGCGCCGGCCCCAGCGGCCTGTTGCTCGGCCAGCTGCTGCACAACGCCGGCATCGACAACGTCATCCTCGAGCGCCAGAGTGCCGACTACGTGCTCGGGCGCATCCGCGCCGGCGTGCTGGAGCAGGTCACGGTGGACGTGCTGGACGAGGCCGGCGTGGGCGAGCGCATGCACCGCGAGGGCCTGGTGCACGAGGGTTTCGACCTCCTGTGGCAGGGACGGCGCCACCGCATCGATCTCAAGGGCCTGACCGGCGGCCGGTCGGTGCTGGTCTACGGCCAGACCGAGGTCACGCGCGACCTGATGGCGGCGCGCCAGCGCAGCGGCCGCACCAGCGTCTACGAGGCACGCAACGTCGCCATCCATGACTTCGACGGCACGCGCCCCTGGGTCAGCTACGAGAAGGATGGCGTGGCGCAGCGGCTGGAGGCGGACTTCATCGCCGGCTGCGACGGCTTCCACGGCGTCAGCCGCGCCAGCGTGCCGCGCAGCGCCATCACGGAGTACGAGCGCGTCTATCCGTTCGGATGGCTGGGGCTGCTGGCCGACACCCCGCCGGTGCACGAGGAGCTGATCTACGTCAACAGCCCGCGCGGTTTTGCGCTGTGCTCGATGCGCAGCCGCACGCGCAGCCGCTACTACCTGCAGGTGCCGCTGTCGGACACGGTGGAGGGCTGGAGCGACCAGGCGTTCTGGGACGAGCTGCGCCGCCGGCTCGACCCCGCCGCGGCCGAGGCGCTGGTCACCGGCCCCTCGATCGAGAAGAGCATCGCCCCGCTGCGCAGCTTCGTGGCCGAACCGATGCGCTTCGGCCGCCTGTTCCTCGCGGGCGATGCCGCGCACATCGTGCCGCCCACCGGTGCCAAGGGGCTCAACCTCGCCGCCACGGATGTGAAATACCTGGCCGACGCGCTCATCGAGCATTACCACGAGCGCAGCGAGGCCGGGCTGGCCCACTACAGCGAGCGCTGCCTGCGCCGCGTCTGGCGCGCCGAGCGCTTCTCGTGGTGGTTCACGAGCCTGATGCACCGCTTCCCCGGCGAAGGGGAGATCGCGCAGAAATTCCAGGAGGCCGAACTCGACTACCTGGTGCACAGCGAGGCCGGCGCGCGAACCCTCGCCGAAAACTACGTCGGCCTGCCGCTGGACTTCGGCCTGGCACCGGGCCGCTGAGTGGCACCGGGCCGCGGCGGCAGCCCGGTGTGCTGCGTCAGGATGCGGCCCTTGGGCGGCGTGGCCGGGGCGGCGGCGCGCACCGGCGGCTTGCCGCCCGGCGGGGTGGAGTTGGCGCGCCGCGGGGCGCGGTAGCCGCCGTCGGTGACGGGCTGGAACGCCGGCACGAGGTGATGCTTGCCGTTGCCGATCAGGTCGGCGCGGCCCATGCGCTTGAGCGCTTCGCGCAGCAGCGGCCAGTTGTTCGGGTCGTGGTAGCGCAGGAAGGCCTTGTGCAGCCGGCGCCGGCGTTCGCCCTTGACGACGTCGACGCGCTCGGCGCGCTCGTCGCGGTGGATGCCCTTGAGCGGGTTGAGCCCCGTGTGGTACATCGCAGTGGCGGTGGCCATCGGGCTCGGATAGAAGGTCTGCACCTGGTCGGCGCGAAAGCCGTTCTTCTTCAGCCACAGCGCGAGGTTGAGCATGTCCTCGTCGCTCGTGCCGGGGTGGGCGGCGATGAAGTACGGGATCAGGTACTGCTCCTTGCCGGCCTCGCGCGAGTAGCGGTCGAACATCGCCTTAAAGCGGTCGTAGGCGCCGATGCCCGGCTTCATCATCTTGGACAGCGGCCCGGGCTCGGTGTGCTCCGGCGCGATCTTGAGGTAGCCTCCGACGTGGTGCTGCACCAGCTCCTTGACGTACTCGGGACTGAGCACCGCCAGGTCGTAGCGCAGACCCGAGCCGATCAGGATCTTCTTGATGCCGGGCAGCGCGCGCGCCCGGCGGTAGAGCTGCACCAGCGGCCCGTGGTCGGTACGCAGGTTGGAGCAGATGCCGGGATAGACGCAGCTCGGCTTGCGGCACGCGGCCTCGATCTCGGGACTTTTGCAGCCCAGGCGCCACATGTTGGCGGTGGGCCCGCCCAGATCCGAGATGACCCCGGTGAAGCCGCCGACCTTGTCGCGGATCTCCTCGATCTCGCGGATGATGGAGTCCTCGGAGCGGCTCTGGATGATGCGCCCCTCGTGCTCGGTGATCGAGCAGAACGTGCAGCCGCCGAAGCAGCCGCGCATGATGTTGACCGAGAAGCGGATCATCTCCCAGGCCGGGATCCTGGTGGCGCCATCGTGGCGCCCGCGCTCGTCGGCGTAGGCCGGGTGCGGGCTGCGCGCGTACGGCAGGCCGAACACCCAGTCCATCTCCTCGGTGGTCAGCGGCAGCGGCGGCGGGTTGACCCAGACGTCCTGCGCGGCGGCGCCCTCGCCGTGACGCTGCACCAGCGCACGCGCGTTGTAGGGGTTGGTCTCTAGGTGCAGCACGCGGCTGGCATGGGCGTAGAGCACCGGATCGGCCTTGACCTGCTCGTAGCTCGGCAGGCGGATCACGGTGCGCTCGCGCGGCGCGCGCAGCGCCGCGGCGCGCGGCACCAGGCGCACCGGCTGGGCCTGCCCGCCCGCCCCCGCTCCTTCGCCACAGGCGGCACCCTCTTCCTCCTGCGGCATCGCGTAGGGGTTGGGGTGCGGCTCCACGCGCCCGGGGCGATCGACATCGGTGGAGTCGATCTCCCACCAGCCGTCGGGCACGCCGCGGCGCACGAAGACGGTGCCGCGCACGTCGGTGATCGACTCGATCGGCTCGCGCCGCGCCAGCCGGTGCGCCACCTCCACCAGCGCGCGCTCGGCGTTGCCATACAGCAGCAGGTCGGCCTTGGCGTCCAGCAGGATCGAGCGGCGCACCGTCTCGCTCCAGTAGTCGTAGTGCGCCAGACGCCGCAGCGACGCCTCGATGCCGCCAAGGATGATCGGCACGTCCTTGTAGGCCTCGCGGCAGCGCTGGGCATAGACGATGCTGGCGCGGTCGGGCCGCCTGCCGGCCACGCCGCCCGGCGTGTAGGCGTCATCCGAGCGGATCTTGCGGTCGGCCGTGTAGCGGTTGATCATCGAGTCCATGTTGCCCGCCGTCACGCCCCAGAACAGGTTGGGGCGGCCCAGCGCCTTGAACGCCTCGGCGCTGTGCCAGTCCGGCTGGGCGATGATGCCGACGCGAAAGCCCTGCGCCTCCAGCACGCGGCCGATCACCGCCATGCCAAAGCTCGGGTGATCGACGTAGGCGTCGCCGGTGACGAGGATGACGTCGCACGAGTCCCAGCCCAGCGCCTCCATC
Source organism: Tepidimonas alkaliphilus (assembly GCF_007556595.1). Classification (GTDB taxonomy): domain Bacteria; phylum Pseudomonadota; class Gammaproteobacteria; order Burkholderiales; family Burkholderiaceae_C; genus Tepidimonas; species Tepidimonas alkaliphila. The sequence goes on along the minus strand of NZ_VJNB01000003.1, from coordinate 109,412 downwards.
TCGGCGCGGCTCATCGGCAAAAACGGCGCCACGCCGAAGCGCTTGGCCCAATAGGGCTTGTAGCGCATCAGCGGCTTGGGCGGTGGCCGCAGGTGGGCCGGCTGGGCAGGGGCGTTCATGGCAGGATGACGGGCGGACTTGCCTGCCGACAAGTCGATGGCAGGGCCCGCATTGTAGGCGGGCCAGTCATGGCTCGCCTGAGGCGGGTTTAGACAACCCCCAGCGCGAAAGCCCGCCGCAGGGCGGCTGCCGCGTCAGCCAGCGCTTGCCGGGCCGAGGCCAAAACTCGGCTCATGCGCACAAATTCGTGGGTGACGCCGCGGTAGATGTTGAGCTCTACCGCCACGCCGGCCAGCCGCAGCGCATCGGCCAGCGCCACGCCCTCATCAACCAACGGATCGCACTCGGCCAAGCCCAGCCAGGCCGGCGCCACGCCGCTGAAATCCGGTGCCCGCAGCGGCGCAAAGCGCCAGTCTTCGCGCTGGCGGTCGTCGATGTAGTGGCGAAAAAACCACTGCAGGGTCTTGGTCTCCAGCAAGAAGCCGCGCCCGTAGCGCTGGTGCGACGCGGTATCGGGCCAAGCCCCGCAGCCGGGGTAGAACAGCAGCTGCAGCGCCAGCGGCCAGCCCGCATCCCGCGCCTGCAGCGCCGTCACCGCAGCCAGCGTGCCCCCGGCGCTGTCGCCTCCCACCGCGATGCGCATCGGATCCAGCCCAAGCCCAGCGGCCGCGCCATACAGCCAAGCCAGCGCGTCGAACGCATCGTTCACCGCTGTGGGAAAGCGGTGCTCAGGCGCCAAACGATAGTCCAAGGACAGCACCGCGCAGTCCGCCGCAGCGGCCAGATGGCGGCATAGCGCGGCGTGCGTGCGCACGCTGCCCACGACGTAGCCACCCCCGTGCAGGAACAGCAGCACGGGCCGCCGATCGCCCGCGCGCAGCGGGCTTAGATCGATGAGTTCGGCCAGCAGCTGCGCGCCATCACGGGCTGGAATCGACAGCGTTTGCACGCGCGCCACGGCAGGCGGCGGCAGCTCCAGCACGCCTCCTGCCGCCTCGTAGAACGCGCGCGCTTGCTGCGGCGTAAGGGAGTGCAGCGCTGGACGCCCGGCTCGCGCCATGCGCTGCAGCAGCTCACGCATAGCAGGCGACAGCCGTGCGTGCGGGTCGTGATCCACCGCAAGCGGCTTCACAGCGGTTCCACCCATCTTGGATCAGGGCGCTCAAGCCAGGCGGCGAATTCGTCGGCCAGGCGCTGCGCCTCGCGCACGGCGGTCTGCCAGGCGCGCATGCGTCCGGGCAGGTCGCGCCCGAAGCGTTCGAAGTCGCGGCGGTCGGGCAACTTGCCGCCCGGCAAGCGGCGCACCCAGTCCGGATCGGGGGCCAGCAGAAGCGTATGGTCCAGCGCCGCGGTGGCGCGGTGGCGCCAGCGCAGCGCCTTGTCCAGCCAGCCCGGCACCACCCGGCGCTGGAAGTGCGGGTACAGCACCAGCCCCAGTTCGGGCCGCCAGCGCAGGTGCAGGTGGTAGTCGGTGATGCCGCCGTCCCAGTAGGCCCCACTCGGCGCGCCGGGGATGTCGTGCACCGCCTGCAGCACGAACGGGATCGAGCAGCTGGCCTGCAGCGCCGGCATGAAGTTGGCCTCGGTCAGGGCGACCTGGCGCGTCGGCAGGTCGCGCGCCTCGAACGGCAGCGCCGCCGGCGCGCCCTGCGCCCCGGGCGCGCTGAACACCACCCGCTGCAGCCAGGCGCCCAGCGCGCGCCGGTGCGCGACGTTGCAGGCTGCGGCGCCGAGGTAGCCCAGCGGCGTGCGCCAGCGCCCTTCGCGCCCCAGGATGTGGCACCCGCGCGACGTCACGACGTGCACGCGCCAGCGCGGGTGGCCGAGCACCTCGTGCACGCGCCCTCCGAAGAACGCCTGCAGCTCGCGCGCGAACGCTTCGCTGACGTGGCGCGGATGCGGCCGGCGCCGTCCCGGCTCGGGCTCGTAGTCCTGCGCGATGTAGTCGCGCTGCAGCCGCTCGAACGCCGCCACGCAGTCGTTCAGGCACGCGGCGGCCATGCGCCAGGCGCCGATCGAGGCGCCGACCAGATGCACCTCGCGCCCGCCTTGCGGCAGCCACTGGCCGAACAGGAAGCGATCCAGCGGCCCCAGAATCAGGCCCTTGGGCCCGCCAGCTGCGCCCGGCACGATCCCAATGTCGTCCGGCTGCAGCCCATGTCGCCGCAAGTGCGCCAGCGCGGCCGGGCCCGCATACCAACGCAGCGCGCGCATCAGAGGGCTTCCTCTGTCCCAAGGGCGACGGGATCCACCAGCGAGTCGGGATCGAGCTGCAGCAATTCGCCCACCGCATCCGGGTAGGAGTGAATGAGCACGTCACGATCGTCGCCCAGGCACCAAACACGCGCGCGCCACGCCGCCATGTGCACCAACGCAGCCAAAGGATCAGGCGGGTCGCTGCGCAGAGGATGAAGGTGCGTCTCGATGGCCTGCGCTAGCAAGGCGGGCAAGCGCCAATGACGCGCCAGCGCCGCGCCGACCTCGGCGTAGGTGTAGCCCAGCGTTTGCTGCTCGATCTGGGGCCGCTGCAGCGACCACCACGGCGTCTGCGCCTGAAGCGGCGCCATGCGTTGCGGCATCACCTGGTGCATCACCAGCTCGCCCACCGCATGCAGCAAGGCCGCCGTCACGGCGATGGCCTCGCCCCAACGCCGCGGCGCACTCAGCCGCTGCGCCACAGCCGCTGCCGCCAAGCTATACGCCCAAAAGCGCTCCAACTCGATGCCTGGGGGCGAGGGAAAGCGGCTCTGCACCGCCGCTGCCAAGGCCAAGGCGCGCAGGCGGTTCAGACCCAACACCCACGCCGCGTCGCGCACGCTGTGCACTGGGCGCAGGCGGCGCAAGAACGCCGAGTTGGCTTGCTGCAGCACGCGGGCGGCCAACGCCGGATCCCGTTCGAGCTGACGCGCCAGTTCGCCAAGATCCACATCCTGCTGCCCAAAGGTGGCGATCAGCCGGGCGGCCGCTTGCGGCGCCACCGGCAACGCCTGCGGATGTTGCAGCAGCTCCTGCAGTTGCATGCGCGCGCCCCCGGCTCAGGGCAAAAAGGCCGCCAGTGCGCCGGCCGAGGCCCACGGCTGCGGATCCTGGTCCAGCACGGCGTCTGGGCTCAAGCCCAGCAGCATCGTCACCGCATCCGGAAAAGTGGCGCGCATGGCCTCGCGATCGAGGTTCATCGCCTGCGCGCGCGCACGCCACGACGCCAGGTGCACCACGCCGGCCAGCGGCTCATGGACATCGCCTTCAAAGGGCGCCAATTGATGCCGCAACGCGCGCACGATCCGATCGGGGAAGTGCCAACGCTGGGCCAGGGCGGCCCCGACGCCGGCGTAGCTGTAGCCAAACCGGGCTTGCTGGGCGGCTGCGCGATGCAGATCGAACAACGCCACGTGCCAATCCAGCGCCGCCATCTCTTGCGGCATGCCCAAATGCATCACCAGCTCGCCTGAGGCGTGCATCAGGCCGGCTGTCCAAGCCGAGCCAGGCGGCAACCCTAAGCTGCGGGCCAGCGGGCGGCAGATTTGGGCCGCTTGCACGCTGTAGCGCCAGAACAGCTCCAAATCGACCCCCGGCACGCTGCGGAAACAGGCGCCCAGCGCCACCGCCTGCACCACCGAGCGCAGGGCGTCCATACCCAGCACGGTCACCGCTTCGGCGACCGAGTCGATGCGTCTGGGCAAGCCCCACAGCGGCGAGTTGGCCATCTTGAGCACCTGGGCGGTCAGGCCCGGCTCAGCGCCAATCCCATCGATGAGCCGATGCGCATCGGGCTCGTCGCGCTGCAGCTCCTGCAGCACCTGAGCCACCATCCGCGGCAGGCTGGGGATGGCCTCGGTCTGCTGCAACAAGGCTTCCAACGCTAAAGCGGGCACAGGACTTTCCCCTAGCCGCGTGCGCGGTTTTGCAGACGAGCGAAGGCGGCAGCCATCGCGGTTGGCGTTGCCGCAGCCTGGGGCCGTGGCACGCGCATCGGTTGGCCGCCCGAGGCTGACCGAGCACCGGCAGCGGCCATGCCGCCGACTTCCGCATCCAGCCGCAGCGACAGCGCGATGCGCCGCCGCGACACGTCCACCTCCAGCACCTTGACGCGTACCACGTCGCCGACCTTGACGACGCTGCGGGCGTCGGCCACGTAGTGGCGCGCCAGCTGGCTGACGTGCACCAGTCCGTCCTGATGCACCCCGATATCCACGAACGCCCCAAACTGGGCGACGTTGGTTACCGTGCCTTCCAGCACCATGCCGGGCTTGAGGTCTTCCAAATCCTGCACCGCGTCATCGAAGCGCGCGACACGGAACGCCGGACGCGGATCGCGGCCTGGCTTTTCCAGCTCGGCCAGGATATCGCGCACGGTCGGCTCGCCAAAGCGCTCGTCGGTGAAGCGGCGCGCATCGAGCCCGCGCAGCCGCTCGCGCTGGCCGAGCAGCGCCTCGATCGGCTGCCCGGCGGCGGCCAGGATGCGCTGCACCACCGGGTAGGCCTCCGGGTGCACGCCGGTCATGTCCAGCGGCTCATCGCCACCGCGGATGCGCAAAAAGCCCGCGCATTGCTCGAAGGTCTTCGGCCCGATGCCGCTGACCTCCAGCAGCTGGCGTCGGTTGCGGAACGCCCCGTGCGCGTCGCGCCAGCGCACCACCGCGCGCGCGGTGGCCGCCGACAGGCCCGAGACGCGCGCCAGCAGCGCGGGGCTGGCGGTGTTGAGGTCGACGCCGACGGCGTTGACGCAGTCCTCCACCACCGCATCCAGCGTGCGCGCCAGCTGCGCCTGATCGACGTCGTGCTGGTACTGGCCGACGCCGATGCTCTTGGGGTCGATCTTGACCAGTTCCGCCAGCGGATCCTGCAGCCGGCGCGCGATGCTGACCGCCCCGCGCAGGCTGACGTCCAGATCGGGCAGCTCCTGCGCGGCCAGCTCGCTGGCGCTGTAAACCGACGCCCCAGCCTCGTTGACGACGACTTTCTGCGGCAGGGGACTTGCCCCGCCCTGGCGCAGGCGCTGCAGCAACTCACCCACCAGCCGGTCGGTCTCGCGGCTGGCGGTGCCGTTGCCGATGGCAATCAGCTCCACGCCGTGGCGCCGCACCAGCGCGGCCAGCGTCGCCAGCGCCCCTTCGACATCGCGCCGAGGCTCGAACGGATAGACCGTGGCGGTGTCCACCACCTTGCCGGTGGCGTCCACCACCGCCACCTTGACGCCGGTGCGGATGCCGGGGTCCAGCCCCATCGTCGGACGCGCGCCGGCTGGGGCGGCCAGCAGCAGGTCGCGCAGGTTGGCGCCGAACACCTGGATCGCCACCGCCTCGGCCTGCTCGCGCAGACGGGCGAACAGGTCGCGCTCGATCGACAGGCTCAGCTTCACGCGCCACGTCCACGCCACGCAGCGGCGCAGCAGGTCGTCGGCGGCGCGGCCCTGGTGGCTCCAGCCCAGCAGCCGGGCGAGCCGCACCTCGGCCTCGGACGGTTGGCCGGCCGGCGCCTCCCGCGGCGGCACGAGGCACAGGTCCAACACCTCCTGCGCGCGGCCACGCAGCATCGCCAGCGCGCGGTGCGACGGCACGCGCGCGATCGGCTCGTCGTGCTCGAAGTAGTCGCGGAACTTGGCGACCTCCGGGTCGTCCGGGTTGCGCGCCTCGATGCGGCGGCTGCGCAGCAGCCCCTCGGCCCACAGCCACTCGCGCAGCGGCTGCACGATCGCGGCGTCCTCGGCCCAGCGCTCGCTCAGAATGTCGCGCACGCCGTCCAGCACCGCAGCCACGGTGGTGAAGTCGCTGCCGTCCTCGCCCTTGGCCTCCTTCACGTAAGGCTGGGCGGCGGCGTGCGGGTCCAGCGTCGGGTCGGCCCACAGGGCGTCCGCGAGCGGCTCCAGCCCCGCCTCGCGCGCGATCTGCCCCTTGGTGCGGCGCTTGGGCTTGTACGGCAGGTAGAGGTCTTCCAGATCCTGCTTGGTCGCCGCGGCCTCCAGCGCCGCGCGCAGCTCGGGGGTGAGCTTGCCCTGCTCCTCGATGCTGCGCAGGATGGCGGCGCGGCGCTCCTCCAGCTCGCGCAGGTAGGTCAGGCGCTGCTGGAGCTGGCGCAGCTGGGTGTCGGTCAGGCCGCCGGTGGCCTCCTTGCGGTAGCGGGCGATGAAGGGGACGGTGGCGCCGCCGTCTAGCAGATCGACAGCGGCTTGGACTTGACTGGCTCGCACGCCCAGCTCTTCGGCCAGACGCGCCACGATCGTTGCGCTCACGGTTAGTAAGACCAAGGTATCAACATCGTAAGCGTTTGAGTTTGCCACAGGAAGGCAAGCGCAACGGTGATGCGGACGCAGGCATTTGGGAAGCGCACCCTCGCGCCATCGGTCACCGAACCGCCCACACCGGGCTTCAGGCGCTCTAAGCCCGAAAACCGAGCAGCTCCGATCTCAATCGACCAGCTTGACCAGCTGCTTGCCGAAATTGCGGCCTTTGAGCAGGCCGAGAAACGCCTGCGGCGCTGCCGCCAGCCCCTGCGCGACCGTCTCGCGCGGGCGAAAGCGCCCGCTGGCCACCAGCTCGCCGAGTTCAGCCAGCGCCTGCGGCCAGACCTCCATGTGCTCGCTGACGATGAAGCCCTCGATGCGCATGCGGTTGATGAGGATCAGCGACGGGTTGAGCATCGGCAGCGGCTGGCCGTCGTAGCCGGCGATCATGCCGCACAGCGCCACGCGCGCAAACGCATGGGCGCGCAGCATCACCGCATCCAGCACGGCGCCGCCGACGTTTTCGAAATGGCCGTCGATGCCGTCCGGGCAGGCCGCCTTCAGCGCCGCGGCCAGGCTGCGCAGGTCGGGGTGCTGGCGGTAATCGACGCAGTCGTCGAAGCCGAGCTCATCGCGCACGTAGGCGCATTTCTCGGGGCCACCGGCGATGCCCACCACGCGGCAGCCGCGCTGCTTGGCCAGCACGCCCACCGCGCTGCCGACCGCCCCGGCCGCCGCACTGACCGTGATCGTCTGGCCCGCCTTCGGCTCCAGGATCTTGACCAGGCCATACCAGGCCGTGACCCCCGGCATGCCGACCGCCCCGAGGTAGTGGCTCGGCGGGATGCGCGTGACGTCCACTTTGCGCAGCGCGCCGGGCTGGTGGGCGTCGACCACGCTGTAGAGCTGCCAGCCGCCCATGCCGACGACCCAGTCGCCGGGGGCGTAGCGGGGGTGGCGGCTGGCCTCCACCTGGCCGACGGTGCCGCCGATCATCACTTCGTTCAGCGGCTGCGGCGCGGCGTAGCTCTTGCCCTCGTTCATGCGCCCGCGCATGTAAGGGTCCAGGCTCAGGTAATGGTGGCGCACCAGCACCTGGCCGTCGCGCAGCGGGGGCGTCTCGGTCTCGACGAGGCGGAAGTTGTCCAGCGTCGCCTCGCCCTGCGGGCGGCTGACGAGCAGGATCTGCTGGTTGCGGGGCATGGTCGGACTCCTCGGGCGTGGATCGTGGAAGCGGGCGGGGGCCACTGCCGCGGGGTCAGGCGCCAATGACGGCGCTGACGCCGCCGTCGATCGCCAGCCACTGGCCCGTGATGTGCTTGCCGGCGTCGGAGGCGAACAGCAGCGCCGCGCCCTTCAGGTCTTCGTCGTCGCCGAGGCGGTTCAGCGGCGCGGCGGCGGCCAGCCGCGGCTCGCCCATGGCCTGCAGCGTGCCGCACGTCATCTTGCTCGGGAAGAAGCCCGGGCACAGCGCGTTGACGCGGATGCCGTAGCGCCCCCACTCCGCCGCCAGCGCGCGCGTGAAGTTGATCACCGCGCCCTTGGAGGTGTTGTAGGCCAGCGTGCGCATGTCCGGCGGGTTGCCGCCCAGCCCGGCGATCGAGGCGACGTTGAGGATGCTGCCGCGGCGGCGCGGGATCATGCTGTGGCGACCCACCAGCTGGCTCAGGATGAAGTAGCCGCGCACGTTGAGGTTCATCACCTTGTCCCACGCCTCCAGCGGATGCTCCTCCGCCGGCGCGCCCCATGCTGCCCCGGCGTTGTTGACCAGGATGTCGATGTCGCCCAGCCGCTGCAACGTCTCCTGAACCAAGCGCTGCAAATCATTTTCGCGCGCGCAGTCGGCGGCGCACCAGCGCGCGTCGATCCCCTGCGCCTGCAGCGCGGCCACCGCCTCTTCCAGCTCTTCGGCCTTGCGCGCAGCCAGCATCAGTTTGGCGCCAGCCTCGCCAAGCGCCTGCGCGATCTGTAAACCCAGCCCGCGCGAGCCGCCGGTGACCAGCGCCACGCGCCCGGTCAGGTCAAACAACGCTTGCACGGTGCGGGCACAGTCCGACTGTGCCACCGTGTTGGGCGGGGCCGCAGACGGCGCAACCATCTCACAACACCTCGAACACGCCGGCCGCCCCCATGCCGCCGCCGATGCACATCGTGACGCAGACGCGCTTGGCGCCGCGGCGCTTGCCCTCGATCAGCGCGTGGCCCGTGAGCCGCTGACCGGACATGCCGTAGGGGTGGCCGATCGCGATCGCGCCGCCGTTGACGTTGAGCCGTTCCGACGGGATGCCGAGGCGGTCGCGGCAGTAGATCACCTGCACCGCGAACGCCTCGTTGAGCTCCCACAGGTCGATGTCGTCCACCGTCAGCCCCAGGCGCTGGAGGACCTTCGGCACCGCAAACACCGGGCCGATGCCCATCTCGTCCGGCTCGCAACCCGCCACCGCAAAGCCCAGGAAGCGCCCCAGCGGCTGCAGCCCCTTGCGTTCGGCCACCTTCTCGTCCATCACGACGCAGGCGCCGGCGCCGTCGGAGAACTGGCTGGCGTTGCCGGCGGCGATCGTGCCGCCGGGGATCGCGGGCTTGATGGCGGCAATCGCCTGCACCGTCGTGCCCTCGCGCAGGCCCTCGTCGCGGCTGACCGTGACCTCCTTCGTCACCAGGCCGCGCACCTTGTCCACGACGCCGGCGGTAACGGTGATCGGCACGATCTCGTCGTCGAACTTGCCCGCGGCGGCGGCGGCGCACGCCTTCTGCTGACTGGCGGCGCCGTATTCGTCCATCTGCTCGCGCGTGATGCCGTAGCGCTTGGCCACCTGCTCGGCGGTCTGCAGCATGGTCCAGTAGATCTCGGGCTTGCGCTGCAGCAGCGCCGGATCGGTGAACATGTGCTTGTTCATCTCGTTCTGCACGCACGAGATGCTCTCGACCCCGCCGGCCACGTAGATCTCGCCTTCGCCGCTCATGATGCGCTGCGCGGCCAGCGCGATCGTCTGCAGGCCAGAGGCGCAGAAGCGGTTGACGGTGATGCCGCTGACGCTGACCGGGCAGCCGGCCGCCAGCGCGATCTGGCGCGCGATGTTCCAGCCGGTGGCGCCCTCGGGGTTGGCGCAGCCCATGATCACATCCTCGACCTCGGCCGGCTCGAGCCGAGCGCGCTCGATGGCGGCGCGCACCACGTGGCCGCCCAGCGTGGCCCCGTGGGTCATGTTGAAGGCGCCCTTCCAGCTCTTGGCCAGCGGCGTGCGGGCGGTGGAGACGATGACGGCGTTGCTCATGATGGTGGATCCCTTGGCGGAAATGCGGAAACGGATCGGACGGCTGGCGTCAGACCGAGGCGAAGCCCCGGCCTTCGGTCACCAGCCGCTGGATCAGCGGTGCCGGCTGCCAGAACTGCGCGTCGTCGTTCGGGTTGCGCGCGAAGCGCTTCATCGCCTGCATCACGTTGAACAGGCCGAACTGCTCGGCGTAGTGCATCGGCCCGCCGCGCCAGGCCGGAAAGCCGTAGCCGGTCAGGTACACCATGTCGATGTCGCTGGCGCGCGCGGCGATGCCCTCTTCCAGGATGCGCGCGCCCTCGTTGACCAGCGCAAACACCAGCCGCTGCACGATCTCCTCGTCACTAACCGGGCGCGGGGTGAGGCCGCGCTCGCGGCGGACGTCCTCCATCAGCTGCTGCACCACGGGGCTGGGGATGGGGTCGCGCTGGCCTGGCTGGTAGTCGTACCAGCCGGCGCCGGTCTTCTGGCCAAAGCGGCCCAGCTCGCACAGCCGGTCGGCGATCGGCGAGTAGCGCAAGTGGGGCTTTTCGACGTAGCGGCGCTTGCGGATAGCCCAGCCCACGTCGTTGCCGGCCAGGTCGCTCATGCGAAACGGCCCCATCGCGAAGCCGAACGCCTCGATCGCGCGGTCCACCTGCTGCGGCGTGCAGCCCTCCTCCAGCAGGAAGCCGGCCTGGCGGCTGTACTGCTCGATCATGCGGTTGCCGATGAAGCCGTCGCACACGCCGCTGACGACGCAGGTCTTCTTGATGCTCTTGCCCAGCGCCAAGACGGTGGCCAGCACGTCCCTGGCGGTGGCCGCGCCGCGCACCACCTCCAGCAGCTTCATGACGTGCGCGGGGCTGAAGAAGTGCGTGCCGATGACGTCCTGCGGCCGCCGGGTAAAGGCGGCGATTTGGTTGACGTCCAGCGTCGAGGTGTTGGTGGCCAGGATCGCACCCGGCTTCATCACCGCGTCGAGCCGCTCGAACACCTGGCGCTTGACCTCCAGATCCTCGAACACCGCTTCGATGACGAGGTCGGCGTCGCGGATGTCGTCATACGACAGCGTGGTGCGCAGCAGGCTCAGGCGCTGCTGCATCTGCTCGGGCTTGAGCTTGCCCTTGGCCACCTGACCTTCGTAGATGGCGCGGATGGCGGCCACGCCGCGCTCCAGCGCCTCCTGTTTCGCCTCCAGGATCGTGACCGGCAGGCCGATGTTGAGGAAGTTGATCGTGATGCCGCTGCCCATCGTGCCGGCGCCGATCACCGCCACCGCACGGATGTCGCGCAGCGGGGTGTCCGGCGGCACGTCGGCGATCTTGCCGGCGGCGCGCTCGGCCATAAAGACGTGCCGCAGCGCCACGCTCACCGGGTCCGTCATCAGGTTCAGGAAGGTCTGCCGCTCCAGCGCCAGACCCTCGTCGAACGGCTTGGTGGCGGCGGCCTGCACGGCGTCGATGCACTTGAGCGGGGCCGGGTAGTGCCTGGCCTGCGCGCTCACCATGTTGCGCGCGAACTGGAAGTAGGCCTCCCCCTGCGGATGGCGGCACGGCAGGTCGCGCACGCGCGGCAGCGGCGCGCCGGAGGCGTGGCGCTCGGCAGCCTCGCGCGCCAGCGCCAGCGCCTCCTCCAGCAGCGTGTCGGCGCTGGCGGCGATGCGGTCGAACAGCCGCTGCCCCGGCACCTGCGCCAGCAACTCGGCCGCCACCGGCTCGCCGCTGACGATCATGTTCAGCGCCGGCTCTACCCCCAGCGCGCGCGGCAGCCGCTGCGTGCCGCCGGCGCCCGGGATCAGGCCGAGCTTGACCTCCGGCAGCGCCACCTTGCTGCCCGGCGCGGCGATGCGGTGGTGCGCGCCCAGCGCCAGCTCCAGCCCGCCGCCCATGCAGACGCCGTGCACCGCGGCCACCACCGGCTTGCGCAGGTGTTCCACCATTCGGATCAGGCTCAGCAGGTTTGGATCCTGGTAGGCGCGCGGCGAGCCGAACTCCTTGATGTCGGCGCCGCCGGAGAACACCTTGCCAGCGCCCGTCAGCACGATGGCGCGCACGGCCGGATCGTCCTGCGCGCGGTCCAGCCCCTGCGCGATGGCCTGCCGGGTGCTCAGCCCCAGCCCGTTGACGGGCGGATTGTCCAGCGTGATGACGGCCACGTCGCCGTGGATCTGGTAGTGAGCGGTCATGGACGGTCTCCTCGATCGGATGCCGGAAAGCGAAGCGAAAAAATCGAACGGTCGTTCGGCTCGCGTGGATTCTAGAAAGGCGCCGCGCCGGCGGCCAGCGGCGGCTGTCGCGCAGTTGTCTGGCCGGCGGCCCTCAGCCGACCTCCAGCCACTCGCGCCGCACAGACGGGTTGGCCTTGAGCTCGGCCGGCGTGCCGTCGAACACGATGCGGCCATGGCCCATGACCAGCACGCGGTCGGCGATGTCCAGCGCGATCGTCAACTTCTGCTCGATCAGCAGCACCGAGATGCCGCGACCCTTCAGCGCGCGCAGGCAGGCCGCCACCTGCTCGACGATCTTCGGCGCCAGGCCCTCGGTCGGCTCGTCGATGAGGATGAGGTCCGGGTCGCCCATCAGCGAGCGGCACAGCGTCAGCATCTGCTGCTCGCCGCCCGACAGCACGCCGGCCTCGGTGCGCTGGCGCTCCTTCAGACGCGGAAACAGCGCATACATGTCGTCGTAGCTCCAGCGCGCACCGCGGCCGCGGCCCTTGATGCCCAGCGTCAGGTTCTGGTGCACCGTCAGCGTCGGAAAGATGTCGCGGCTCTCCGGCACGTAGCCGATGCCGCGCCGCGCCACCTCAAACGGCTTAAGGCCGGTGAGGCGCTCGCCGCGGTAGCGGATGTCGCCCTCCGCATCCACCAGCCCCATGATCGCCTTGGCGGTGGTGGAGCGCCCCGAGCCGTTGCGCCCGAGCAGCGCGACGATCTCGCCTTGGCCGACCTGAAAGCGCACGCCGTGCAGCACGTGGCTCTTGCCGTAGAAGGCGTGCAGGTTGTCGATCTCCAGCATGGCTTGCGTCCTCGCGCGCATATTAGGGATCAGACTCGGCGGCCTGCTGCTCGGCCAGCACCGAGCCGAGGTAGGCTTCTTGCACGCGGGGATTGGCCCTGACGGCCTGAGGGGTGTCGAACGCGATGACCTCACCGTAGGCCAACACCGCGATGCGATCCGCCAAGCTGAAGACGACCCCCATGTCGTGCTCCACCATCAGCAGCGTCTTGCCCTCGGTGACCTCGCGGATGAGCTCGACGAAGCGGCGCGTCTCGCTCTGGCTCATGCCGGCGGTGGGCTCATCCAACAGGATCACATTCGCCCCGCCGGCGATGGCAAGGCCGATCTCCAGCGCGCGCTGCTCGGCGTAGGTGAGGTGCATGGCCAACATATTGCGCTTCTGGCGCAGCCCGATGCGCTCCAGCAGCTGCTCGGCGCGGTCGTTGGCGTCGTCCAGGTCAGCCAGGAACTTCAGGAACGTGTAGCGGTAGCCCAGGCTCCACAGCACCCCGCAGCGCAGGTTCTCAAACGCGCTGAGCTTGGGAAAGAGGTTGGTGATCTGAAAGCTGCGGCCCAGACCTAGGCGGTGGATCTCAAACGGCTTTTTGCCATCGATGCGCCGTCCGTTGAGCAGGATTTCGCCGCTGCTGGGCGCCGAGCGCCCGCTGATGAGGTCAAACAACGTGGACTTGCCCGCGCCGTTGGGGCCGATGATGGCCACCCGCTCGCCGCGGCGCACCGCCAGGCTCACGCCGCGGATGATCTCGGTCTTGCCGAAGCGCTTGACCACGTTGCGCAGCTCCAGCGCCGGCACGCCGGCCCCGTCCGCGCGGCGATCCGGTTGCGTCATGCCGCCCGCTCCCGCCGCTGGGTTTCCTTCTCGATGTCGAGCTGAATCTCGTTCCAGTGCGCGCGCAAGCGCCGCCGCGCCAGCTCAAACAGCGCCGCCCCGGTCGCCAGCACCCACGCCGCGCCGATCCAATGCTGAGCCGAGCGCGGATCCAGCAGCAGACCGAAAACCTCCACATGCGGCCCCAACGCGGCTTCATGTTGCAAGTGGTAGAGCATTTCGATCATCGCACTGGCGCCTGCCAGCGCCGCCAACCCTGTGCCGCCGAGGGCCAGATAGCCACCCCACAGCTCACGCCACCGGCCATGCGCGGCCACACGCAAATTAGCCATGATGACGCTGGCCAGCCCCCCGGGCGCATGCATCATCATGAACACAAAAATCAGCCCAAGATAAAGCATCCAGGCCTGGGTCAGCTCGGATAAAAAAACCAACGCCAACACCATCAGCACACCGCCCAGGATTGGCCCAAAGAAAAACGTCGATCCACCTAAGACGGTAAACAGCAGATAAGCGCCCGAGCGCAGCGATCCCAGCACTTCAGGAGTGACGATCTCAAACAAAATCGCCGCCAGGCCGCCGGAAACACCCGCAAAAAACCCGGCCACCATCATCGCCCAATAACGCACCGCTCGCACGTCGTAGCCGATAAATTCGACGCGCTCGGGATTGTCTCGCACGGCGTTGAGGATACGGCCCAATGGCGTGCGGGTCAAGGCGAACATCGCCGCCACGCCGACATAGGTGTACACCGCTATCAGATAATACACCTGCACGCTCGGCCCCCAAGTAATGCCGAAAAACGGCTCGCCGACCACGCGGTTGGCGCTGATGCCAGCTTCGCCGCCAAACCAATCCGGAAACATCAGCGCCAGCGCAAAAACGAGCTCGCCGAAGCCTAAGGTGATCATGGCAAAGGCGGTGCCCGCCTTGCGCGTCATCACCCACCCGAACAAGGCGGCAACAAGCAACCCCGCCAAGCCCCCCACCAAAGGAATCAACGACACCGGAATCATCACGCCGCCGTCAGCCGCCCTGAGCAAAGCGTGGATCGCCGCATACGAACCCAGCCCGGTGTAAACCGCGTGCCCAAAACTCAGCATGCCGCCTTGGCCAAACAAAAAGTTGTAAGACAAACAAGCCAAGATCGCAATGCCCATTTGCGACAGCATGCTGATGCCGAAATGACTGTCCAGCACCTGCGGGGCCAGCAGCAACACCAGCGCAAACAGCCACCACGCCCACCCTTGTCCGAAACGTTCAAAACGAAAGCGCTCAAAACGACATGGATCGCGCGTCAGACCCATGCGGGATCCTTTCTGCAGCATTGGCTTAATGCTCGCGCGTGCCGAGCAACCCCTTGGGCCGCAAGATCAAAATCAACACCAGCAGCGCATACGGCAGCACGGGCGCCACCTGCGACAGCGTCAAGCGCAACACGCCTTGGTCGCGCAGAGGCGGCGACAGCGGCGCGCCCAAACTCGCAAGCAACGAGCCCATCGATTGATCCACCGCCACCGCCCACGTCTGGATCATGCCGATCAGCAATGACGCAACCAACGCGCCGGGCAGCGAGCCAAGCCCCCCGATCACCACCACCGCAAACAGCAGCGGGCCGAGCGTGGCGGCCATTGCCGGCTCGGTCACGAAGGCGCTGCCGCCAATCACGCCAGCCATCCCCGCCAGCGCGCAGCCGGCGCCGAACACCAGCATGAACACGCGCGGCACGTTGTGCCCAAGCGCCTCCACCATCTGCGGGTGCGTCAGCGCCGCCTGAATGACCAAGCCCACCCGGGTGCGCTTGACCAGCAGCCCTAGCGCCGCCAGCATGCCCACCGACACCCCCATCATGAAAGCGCGCATGGCCGGAAACGGCGTGCAGGTGGCCTGCGCACACACCTCAGATGGGGCGCGCCCCCACACCAACCCAAGCGTGTCGTTGGCGTGATGAACCAATGTAAAGGCCGGCCCCTGCAGAACAGGGGGCGGCTGAAACGGCACCGCCGTGCGCCCCCAGATCAACTGCACCAGCTCCACCATCACATACGACAGCCCAAAGGTCACCAGCAACTCGGGCACGTGGCCAAACGAATGCACTTTGCGCAGGCAAAAGCGCTCAAACAATGCGCCGGCCACACCCACCGCTAACGGCGCCGCCACCAGCGCACCCCAAAATCCCAGCACGGGCGTCAGGGCGTAACCCAAGTAGGCCCCCAACATATAAAAACTGGCGTGCGCAAAATTGAGCACGCCCATCAATGAAAAGATCAGCGTCAGCCCCGAGCTCAGCATGAACAACAGCAAGCCGTAGCTCAGTCCGTTGAGCAGGGTAACGATGGCAAACTCCATCAAAATTCACCTGTCGAAAGCCAGTCCAAGATCAGCTCGGCGCCTGTCACGACGAAGCGAACAAGCGGCGCCCGCCCAATGGGTACAGGTAACGCTCGGTGCGCACCGTGTCACGCGGGACTGTCTGCAATTTTGGGGGCGGGGCGGTTTTCTGAAACGGTCTTCGTGCGGCTCAGCGCGGTGCGAGGATGAAGCGGTCGCCGCACGGTATCACAAACTCGTTCATCGCCAACTTCCGCTCCCTGCTCGAGCGCCTCCACTCGGCGGTGATGATGTGCAGAGCCAGCCAGATCGGCTTGGTCGCAGCCTTGTCGCATGGGAAATACCCGCGCCGCGCTTGCACGCTCTCGATGGCGTTGGCGTTGTTAAGAATGCGCCGCATCTCAGTCGCGAAGCCAAAAAACGGAATTACCCAGCTCCAGGCCCGCTGCCAGGCCGCAACGACGTCGGCAAGCGCTGGCCCCACGGGCCTTGCTCGAAGGCGTCCCACTCGGTGATGGCCGCCGGCACGCTTGCTGCAGTGCCAATCGGCTTGATCGCCGCCGCCAGCGCCTTGCACTCCTTCCAGCTGGCAAAGTCGGGGCTGTTGCGAATCAGGTGCACGAGGCTGTCTGCAGCGTTGTTGTGGCCGGATACACCGCTTTCAGCGCCTCCGGCAGGCCCTTAAGCCCCTCGGCAACGCCGATCAGGATGTCCTGCATGCCGTGCGTTTTCAGGTCGTTGAAAACCTTCATCCAGAACTTGGCGCCCTCGGTGTGGTCGATCCACAGCCCGACAATACCGCGGGTACCGTCCGGCAGCGCGCCCAAGACGGCCTTCTTCAATTTCCGGAGCACGACCGCAACGCCGGCGGCGTCCGTCGGGCCAGGGATCAGAGCTTGTTCAGCAGCTCGTCGGAAAAGATGGCGTGCAGCTTGGCGGCACCGAGGGTTCTCTTGGCTTGAAATGGGGGCTCCTGGATGTCGTCATGGCAGGTTCTCAACTCAAACCACAATCCTGACACGCTCGGGCGGCCCGAAACCAACGCCATAAGCGGTCACGTAACCCCACCGAGCGCGCTGGCTTTAAGCCGTCGGGCTCTAGGGACGGTTCGGCGACCCACAATTCGGGGTGTTTGTGGAGTTCTACCCATCAAAACCATGACCGAACCCGCCCGCTTCCCGCTGCGGCCTGACGACCAAGCTTGGCAGCAACGCCTGCAAGCGCTGGCCGCGCAAGGGCAGGCTGAACCGCTGGCATGGCAGGTGACCCGCCACGCGGCCACCGAGCGCCCTTTTAGCGGTCGATACGCGTCGTGGTGGCAGCCCGGGCGCTACCGCTGCATCGTCTGCGGCACCCACCTGTTCGACAGCGAAACCAAATTCGACGCCGGCTGCGGCTGGCCGAGCTTCTGGCGCGCGCGCCCTGATGCCATCGTCGAGCGACTCGATCGCAGCCACGGCATGCTGCGCACCGAAACGCTGTGCGCGGGCTGCGGGGCACACCTGGGCCACGTGTTCGACGACGGCCCGCCGCCGACCGGTTTGCGCTACTGCATCAATTCCGCGGCGTTGCGCTGGGAGGCGGCTTGAGCCGCAAACGCCCCGCGCCAGCTTTGAGGATAATGCGGCGCCATGCGATGGCTGCTTGACTTTGCGCCGCTGGTGGCGTTCTTTGTGGCTTACCGCCTTGATGGCATCTACACCGCCACAGCGGTGCTGATGGGGGCGACCGCCATACAAATGGGCGTGGTTTACGCCTTGGAACGGCAGCTGCAAACCCTGCAGAAGGTCACGCTGGCGCTGATTTGGGTGTTTGGGGCCTTGACTTTGGCCCTGCACGATGAACGGTTCATCAAATGGAAGCCCACCGTGCTCTACGCCGCATTGGCGCTGGTGCTGGCCGCCGCGCTTTGGGGCTGGCGGCGCAACCTGCTGCACGTGTTGCTCGGCAACCAGCTCAGCTTGCCTGCGGCGGTGTGGCGCCGTTTGACGCTGGCTTGGATCGCCTACTGCCTGTTCATGGCCATCCTCAATGCCGTCATGGCCACTTGGTTTTCCACCGACGCCTGGGTTGATTTTAAGCTTTGGGGCTACATCTTCCCCTTGGCCTTCATCCTGGGTCAAGGTATCTACATCGCTCGTCATCTGAAGGATCACGAGGCATGACACCCGCCCATCCACGCACCACCCCCAGCGCAGCCTCGATCGAAGCGATGCTGAGGGCCGCCTTGGCCCCGCGGCAACTCGAAGTCATCGACGAAAGCGCGGCCCACGCGGGGCACATGGCTGCTTCCCCTAGTGGAGGCGGAACCCATTTTCGCGTGCGCATCGCTGCCGACCGCCTCGATGGCCTGAGCCGATTGGCAGCCCATCGGGTTGTGTATGATGTGCTGCGTCCGGCTTTTGACGCGGGGCTTCATGCGCTTGCGCTGGAGATCGAGCGTCACCCTTCCTCATCAATGGCCTGAAAGTTCCACTGTAGCCCGCGAACGCCGGAATGGGCCTCCATTTTTCATTTTTTTGACTCATGAAACGAAACTTCACCCTGGCCGCGCTGGCGCTGGCCTTGACCCTGCCCGCCGCGGCCCAAAACCTGGCCATCGTCAACGGCAAGCCGGTGCCGATGGCGCGGCTCAAAGCCCTCGAAGCCCAAGTGGCGCGCTCGGGCCGACCGATTGACGATCAGATCCGCGAACAACTGCGCGAAGAAGCGATCTTGCGCGAAATCTTCATGCAGGAAGCCGAGCGCCGCGGCTTGCGCGCTTCGCCCGAGGTCAAAGCCCAGCTTGAGCTGGCCACCCAGACCGTGCTCATCCGCGAGCTGTTCGCCGACGAGCAGCGCCGCCACCCCGTCACCGAGGCCGAAATGCGCGCCGAATACGACCGCATCGCGCAGTCGATGGGGCAAGAATACCGAGCGCGGCACATCTTGGTCGATTCTGAAGAGGAAGCCCGAGCCATTTTGAGCGAACTGGCCAAGGGGGCTAAGTTCGACGAGCTGGCCCGCCAGCGCTCCAAAGACAAAGGATCGGGAGCCAACGGTGGCGACCTTGACTGGGCCACGCCGGATGTGTTTGTGCCGGAATTTAGCCAAGCCATGGTCAAACTTGGCAAGGGCGAAACGACGCGTGAGCCGGTCAAGAGCCCCTTTGGCTGGCACATTATTCGCTTGGACGACGTGCGCAAGGCGCAACTGCCGGATTTCGAAGCCGTCAAGCCTCAGCTGCAACAACAATTGCAGCAGCAAAAACTCGCCCGCTTCCAGGAGCAGCTGCGGGCTCGAGCCAAGGTGCAGTAAGAGAGGCGCTTGCGGCAGGCGTGGACGTGATCGGCGAGTGCCGCTGGCAAGGTTCCGGGCTCTTGTCGCTGGTCTCCTCGTTGGCCGTGTCAGGATTTGCCCGCAGTCCCGCCGGAGCGCTGGAGGTCGGGCAGCGGCCATAACCCCAGCGGCGCCTGCAGCAATGGGTAAAGTCCAAACAGCACCGACAGCGCCACCGCCTGGGTCGCGGGCACGCCAAGCAGACCCAGCACCGCCACGGCAGCCGCTTCGCGCGTGCCCCATCCCCCCAGTCCCACCGGCAGCGCCGCCGCAATGAAGATCGGCGTAGCCGCCGGCACCAGCCACCACCACGCCAGCGGCACCTCCAGTGCACGTGCGGCGGCCACCAGCGCAGCCACCGTAGCGGCCTGTGCTGCCAGTGATAGCGCCAAGGGCTGCGTCCACAAGCCCACCGGGTCGCGCTGCGCCAGCTCTAGCCAGCCGCGCCACCAAGGTCGCTTTGCCCACGGCACACGCGCCCCCGCGCGCAACAGTGCAAGGGGCCCCAGCGCCAACAACAAGGTGGCCAACGCCAACAACCCCAAGACGGCAGGGTCAGCCAAGGCTTGCAACCTGGGCCAAGCTGCCGATGGCGCGCTCCAGGCCAAGGCCGGCCCCAGCGCCGCGGCGCCCAGCAACACCAGCGCCCACAGTCCGAAAAGCCGATCCAGCACCACGCTGGCGCTGGCGCGCGCCAGCGGCATGCCGGCACGGTGCAGCACCCAGGCACGCCACACGTCGCCACCGACGGTGGCCCCTGGTAGCACGGCGTTGAGCGCCTGACCGCGCAGGTAGGCCACCCAAGCCCAGCTTGCCGTCATGTGGTGACCCAGCCGTTGGGCCAGCGCGCGCCAACGCCACGCGCAGAGCGAATTGGCCAGCAAGGCCAGCGCAAACCCAGCCAGCACCCACAAGGGCTGAGCCTGTCCGAGCGCTTGCAACAGCGGCTGCCAGCCCACCCAGGCCAGCAGCGCCGCCAAGATCCCCAGCGAGGCGGCCAGACGCAGCAAGCGGGCGCGTCTCATGCCTCGCGCCGTGGCGCCGGCAACGCACGCGTGTGGTATTGCGGTCTGGCGGCGCCCTCGTGGTAGATGCGAATCAGCAGCTCGCCCGTCAGCCCCGCCACGATCAGCTGCACCCCCATCAACACCATCATCACCCCGACCATCAGCAGCGGACGCCCGCCGATATCCTGTCCTAGCAGCTTCAGCGCCGCCAAATACGACAAGATCAGGCTGCCCGGAACCAGCAGCCAAAGCCCCAACCCCCCAAAGGCGTGCAGCGGACGCTGCCGATAGCGCAGAAAAAATACGATCAGCACCAGATCCAGGATCACGCGAAAGGTGCGATCGAGGCCGTATTTCGACTGGCCGCGCGTGCGCGGATGGTGGCGCACTGGCACCTCGACGATGCGCGCGCCCGCTTCCTTGGCCAGGGAGGGGATGAAGCGGTGCAACTCACCATAAAGGTGGATGCGTTCAATGATCTCGCGCCGATAGGCTTTGAGCGCGCAGCCGTAGTCGTGCAGCTTGACACGCGTAGCCCAGGAAATCAGCCGGTTGGCCAGCATCGACGGCCATTTGCGTGACAGCGCCTTGTCTTGGCGCTGGCGGCGCCAGCCCGAGATCATGTCCACGTCCGGATCCTGCTGCAGCCGCTCGATCAGCGCCGGAATGTCAGCCGGGTCGTTTTGCAAGTCGCCGTCCAGCGTCACAATGTAGCGTCCGCGCGCACGCTCAAAGCCCGCCTGCAACGCCGTGGACTGCCCGTAGTTGCGCGCCAGCGCCACGGGCCGCAGCCACGGGCGTTGAGCCGCCAGCTCAGCCAGCAACGCAGGGCTGCCGTCGGTGGACCCATCATCGACGCAGATCAGCTCAAACGACCAACCGGTCGGCTGCAAAGCCTGTTGCACGCGCGCCACCAGCTCAGCCAAGTTGTCGCGCTCCTGATACACCGGAACCACCACCGACACATCGATCGGCATCGCATCGGAAACGCCAACAGTCCGCCACGAAGCGACAGGATCATGGTTGGGAACGGCGCCGACTGGCACCACAAAGGCAGCGGAGGGTTGCATGGTTCAAAGGATCATCACGCTGGGGATCGATGCGGTCAAGCGAGCGTCGAGTATGACATCGGCGCATGACCGACGCAGGGCCGACTTTATACTGCCACGCACCTGCGTCTGTTCGACTCGCCCATGACCTACGCCCCTGCCCCAGTCTCCCCACGACGCATCACCGTCGCCGGCGCCGGCTACGTCGGCCTGGCTAACGCGCTGCTGCTGGCGCAGCACCACCCCGTGACGGTGCTGGACATCGACCCGCGGCGCGTGGCGGCGCTGCAGGCGCGCCGCCCCACCGTCCACGACGCGCTGGCTGAGGAGTGGCTGCGCGAGCGCGCCGACCTGCAGCTCACCGCCACCACCGACGCGGCGCAGGCGCTGGCCAGCGCCGACGTCGTCGTCATTGCCACCCCGACCGACTACGACCCGGTCACCAACGCGTTCGACACCTCCAGCGTCGAGGCGGTGGCGGCGCAGGCGCTGGCCGCCCACCCGAGCAGCACGCTGGTCATCAAGTCCACCGTGCCGGTGGGCTTCACGGCGCGGCTGCGCCAGCGCCACGGCACCGACCGCATCGTCTTCTCGCCCGAATTCCTGCGCGAGGGCCGCGCGCTGGAAGACAACCTCGCCCCCAGCCGCATCGTCGTCGGCGACCGCGGCCCGCGCGGTCAGCTCATCGCCGACCTGTTGCGCCAGGGCTGCCGCGCGCCGGAAGCCGTGCCGGTGCTGCTGACCGACCCGACCGAGGCCGAGGCGATCAAGCTGTTCGCCAACACGTATCTGGCCATGCGCGTGGCGTTCTTCAACGAGCTGGACACTTATGCCGCCACGCACGGGCTCGACACCCGCCAGATCATCGACGGCGTGTGCCTGGACCCGCGCATCGGCGCCGGCTACAACAACCCGAGCTTCGGCTACGGCGGCTACTGCCTGCCGAAGGACACCAAACAACTGCTGGCCAACTACCGCGACGTGCCGCAGAACCTGATCGCCGCCATCGTCTCGGCCAACGCCACGCGCAAGGACTTCATCGCCGACGACGTGCTGCGCCGGCTGCAGACGCTGGTCACGCCCGGCGGGCGCGCCCCGGTGGTCGGCATTTACCGACTCGTCATGAAGCAGGGCTCGGACAACTTCCGCGCCTCAGCGATCCAAGGCGTCATGAAGCGCCTCAAGGCCAAGGGCGTGCCGGTGATCGTCTATGAGCCAGCCTACGACGGCGACGACTTCTTCCGCTCGCCGGTGTTGAAAGACCTTGCATCGTTCAAAGCGCAGGCCGACCTGATCCTGGCCAACCGCCGCCACCCGGATTTGGAAGACGTAGCCGAACGTGTTTACACCCGCGATCTTTTCGGAGGGGATGCGTGACTGGCAAGCAATTCAACACCGCTGGCCCGAGCCGAGCGGATTTGCACTACCTGCTTGACCCGCTGGCGCGCATCGACCTGGAGGAGGTGCTGGGGCTGATTGAGGCGCAGCGCTACTTCGTGCTGCACGCCCCACGGCAGACCGGCAAGACCACGGCGCTGCTGGCGTTGATGCAGCACTTGAACGCCCAAGGCCGCCACCGCTGCGCCTACGCCAACATCGAAGGCGCGCAAGCCGCTCGCGGCGATGTGCGAGCCGGCATCAGCGCCGCTTGCCACGCCATCGCTCGGAGCATTGAGGACAGCACCGGCGAGCGCGCACTCTATGAGTGGTATCGCCGTGAAGGCGAGGCCATCGACCCTCGTGACCGGCTCACCGCCCTGCTGCGGCATTGGAGCCAGATGGATGGCAAGCGCCCCGCCGTGCTGCTGCTGGACGAAGTCGATGCCTTGGTCGGCGATACGCTCATTTCCCTTTTGCGCCAGATCCGTGCCGGCTACGCGCAGCGGCCGATGGCGTTTCCGCAGACGGTGGTGCTGTGCGGGGTCAGAGACGTGCGCGACTACCGCATCCACAGCGGCGACGGCGAGATCATCACGGGCGGCAGCGCCTTCAACATCAAGGCCGCCTCGATCCGGCTGGGCAACTTCAGCGAGGAAGAGACCCGCACCCTGTGGCTGCAGCACACCGAAGCCACCGGCCAGCGTTTCGATGAAGCCATCTGGTCGGAACTCTGGGAAGACACCCGCGGCCAGCCGTGGCTGGTCAATGCCCTGGGGCACGAATGCACCTGGCAAGACAAGGAGCTGCGCAAGAACCGCGCGCTGCCGGTGACGCTGGAGCGCTACAAAGCGGCGCGTGAGCGCCTGATCCAGAGCCGCGCCACGCACCTCGATCAGCTCACCGACAAGTTAAGAGAGCCGCGCGTGCACGCCGTCATCAGCCGCCTGCTGGCCGGCGGCGACGAAGCCGTGCATGATCTACCCAGCGACGACCTGCAGTATGTCGAAGACCTGGGGCTGATACGACGCATCCCGTCGGCGGAGATCAGCAACCGCATCTACCGCGAAGTCATCCCGCGCGAACTCACCTTCAGCACCCAATACATGCTGCCGCAGCAGCAGGCCTGGTATGTCCGCCCCCAAGACCGCCGGCTGGACATGGACAAGCTCCTTGCCGCCTTCCAGCAGTTTTTCCGCGAAAACGCCGACGCCTGGATCGAGCGCTTTCAATACAAGGAAGCCGGCCCGCAGCTGCTCTTGCAAGCCTTCCTGCAGAGGATCGTCAACGGAGGCGGGCGCATCAGCCGCGAATACGGCCTGGGGCGTCGCCGCACCGACCTCCTCCTTGAGTGGCCGCTGGATGAAGCGCAGGGCTTTCTCGGGCCGGTGCAGCGCGTCGTCCTTGAACTGAAAATCCTGCACAAGAGCCTGGAGGCCACGATCGAGGAAGGCCTCGCCCAGACCGCCGCCTACGCCGATCAGTGCGGAGCGCAGGAAGCGCATCTGATCGTCTTCGACCGCCGGCCCGGGCGCAGCTGGGAGGAAAAGATCTTCCATCGCACGGAGACCATCGGCGGCCGCGCGATTGGCGTGTGGGGGATGTGAAGCGATGGCCACACCGATGCGCGTCTTCATCACTGGCACCGCCGGCTTCATCGGCTTTCACCTGGCGCGGCAGCTGCTGGAGGAAGGCCATGCGGTGCACGGCTACGATGGTCTCACCGACTACTACGACGTGCGGCTCAAGCAGCGCCGCCACGCGCTGCTGCGCGAACACCCTGGATTTGTCGCCACCGAGGCGATGCTGGAAGACCTGCCGGCGCTTGAGGCCGCCGCGCGCGCCGCGCAGCCCGACGTCATCGTCCACCTGGCCGCGCAGGCCGGCGTGCGCTACAGCCTGGAAAACCCGCGCGCCTACGTGGACGCCAACCTGATCGGCACCTTCCACGTGCTGGAGGTGGCTCGAGCACTCAAGCCGCGCCACCTGCTGATGGCCTCCACCAGCAGCGTCTATGGCGCCAACGACAGCCTGCCGTTCGACGAGCAGCAGAAAACCGACTGGCCGCTGACCTTGTATGCCGCCACCAAGAAGGCCAACGAGGCGATGGCCCACGCCTGGGCGCACCTCCACGGCGTGCCGACGACGATGTTTCGCTTCTTCACCGTCTATGGCCCGTGGGGGCGGCCGGACATGGCCCTCTTCAAGTTCACCCGCGGGATTCTGGAGGGCACGCCGATCGACCTCTACAACCACGGCGAGATGTGGCGCGACTTCACCTACGTCGATGACCTCGTGCACGCGATCCGGCTGCTGATCGACGCCGTGCCGCCCGCACCGGATGCACGCACGCCGCAGCACGGCTGGCAGCCGCTGGAGGGCGACACGCTGAGCCCCGCCGCGCCGTGGCGCGTGGTCAACATCGGCAACTCCGACAAGGTGCGCCTGCTGGATTTCGTGGAGGCGATCGAGGCCGAGGTCGGCCGCCCGGCGCAGCGCCGTTATCTTCCGATGCAGACCGGCGACGTGCCGGCCACCTGGGCCGATTGCACGCTGCTCAAGCGCCTGACCGGCTACGCGCCGCGCACGCCGTTCCGTGAGGGGGTGGCGCGGTTCGTGCGGTGGTACCGGGAGTACCACGGCCTCTGAGCCTCCGCAACGGCGCAAGCCCCCGCCGGCGAACCGGCAGGGGCCTGGGTCAGCCTGCAGGCGGGGCCGTCGCGGCCCCACCGCGCCTTCAGTGCACCGTGTGCCCGAACAGGAACTGCCCCGGCGCGCGCACCGGATCCACGTCCACCGGGATCTCGCTCTTGGGCGGGAAGCGCCCCTCGAGGATCAACTTGGACAGCGGGTTCTCGATGCGCTGCTGGATCGCGCGCTTGAGCGGCCGCGCGCCGAACACCGGGTCGTAGCCGACCTTGGCCAGTTCCTCCAGCGCCGCGTCGGTAAACGTCAGCGTCAGATCCAGCTTGGCCAGCCGCTCCTGCAGCGTGCGCAGCTGGATGCGGGCGATGTTCTTGATGTGCTCGGTCCCCAGCGGATGGAACACCACCGTCTCGTCGATGCGGTTGAGGAATTCGGGGCGGAAGTGCGCCTTGAGCTCCTCCCACACCGCGTCCTTGATGTCCTCCATGTCGTGGCCCTGCTGCGCCAGCTGCTGGATGCGCTGCGAGCCGATGTTGGAGGTCATCACGATGACCGTGTTCTTGAAGTCCACCGTGCGGCCCTGGCCGTCGGTCAGCCGCCCGTCGTCCAGCACCTGCAGCAGCACGTTGAAGACGTCCGGGTGGGCCTTCTCGACCTCGTCGAGCAGCACGACGCTGTAGGGCTTGCGCCGCACCGCCTCGGTCAGATAGCCGCCCTCCTCGTAGCCGACGTAGCCCGGCGGCGCGCCGATCAGGCGGCTGACCGAGTGCTTCTCCATGAACTCGCTCATGTCGATGCGGATCATGTGCTGCTCGCTGTCGAACAGGAAGGCCGCCAGCGCCTTGCACAGCTCGGTCTTGCCGACCCCCGTGGGCCCAAGGAACAGGAAGCTGCCCAGCGGCCGGTTCGGGTCGCTCAGGCCCGCGCGGGCACGGCGGATGGCGTTGGAGACGGCGGCGATGGCCTCGTCCTGGCCGACCACGCGCTCGTGCAGCCGCGCCTCCATCTGCAGCAGCTTGTCGCGCTCACCCTGCATCAGCTTGCTGACCGGGATGCCGGTGGCGCGCGAGACCACCTCGGCGATCTCCTCGGCGCCGACCTGCGTGCGCAGCAGCTTGAAGCCCTTGGCGCCGTCCTTGCCGGCCTCGCGCGCCTGCGCCTCCTGCAGCCGCCGCTCCAGTTCCGGCAGGCGGCCGTACTGTAGCTCGGCAACCTTGTTGAAGTCGCCCTTGCGCTTGAGCTCCTCGATCTGGAAGCGGATGCGGTCGATCTCCTCCTTGATCTGCGCGGAGCCCTGCACCTGCGCCTTCTCGGCCTTCCAGACCTCCTCCAGATCGGCGTACTCGCGCTCCAGCCGCGCGATCTCCTCCTCGATCAGCTCCAGCCGCTTGCGCGAGGCCTCGTCGGTCTCCTTGCGCACCGCCTCGCGCTCGATCTTGAGCTGGATCAGGCGCCGCTCCAGCCGGTCCATCGCCTCGGGCTTGGAGTCGATCTCCATCTTGATGCGCGCGGCGGCCTCGTCGATCAGGTCGATCGCCTTGTCCGGCAGGAAGCGGTCGGTGATGTAGCGGTGCGACAGCTCCGCCGCGGCGACGATGGCCGGGTCGGTGATCTCCACGCCGTGGTGCAGCTCGTACTTCTCCTGCAGGCCGCGCAGGATGGCAATCGTCGCCTCGACGCTGGGCTCATCGACCAGCACCTTCTGGAAGCGCCGCTCCAGCGCCGCGTCCTTCTCGATGTACTTGCGGTATTCGTCCAGCGTCGTGGCGCCGATGCAGTGCAGCTCGCCGCGCGCCAGCGCGGGCTTGAGCATATTGCCGGCGTCCATCGCGCCCTCGGCCTTGCCGGCGCCGACCATGGTGTGGATCTCGTCGATGAAGAGGATGATGCGCCCCTCCTCGGCGGCGATCTCCTTCAGCACGGCCTTGAGGCGCTCCTCGAACTCGCCGCGGTACTTGGCCCCGGCCAGCAGCCCCGCCATGTCCAGCGCCAGCACGCGCTTGTTCTTCAGCGTCTCCGGCACCTCGCCGTTGACGATGCGCTGCGCCAGCCCCTCGACGATGGCGGTCTTGCCCACGCCCGGCTCGCCGATCAGAACGGGGTTGTTCTTGCTGCGTCGCTGCAGGATCTGGATCGTGCGGCGGATCTCGTCGTCGCGGCCGATCACGGGGTCGAGCTTGCCCTGGCGGGCGCGCTCGGTCAGGTCCAGGGTGTACTTCTTCAGCGCCTCGCGCTGGTTCTCGGCTTCGGGGCTCGTCACGGCTTGTCCTCCTCGCACGGCGTCGATGGCGGCCTCCAGCGCCTTGCGGTTCAGGCCCGCGGCGCGCGCGGCATCCGCCAGCATGATCTTGCTGTCGGCCAGCGCCAGCAGAAACAGCTCGCTGGCGATGAACTGGTCGCCGCGCTTGACGGCCTCCTTCTCGGCGGCCTGCAGCAGCGTGACCGTGTCACGGCCGACCTGCACCTGCTCCTGGCCCTGCACCTGCGGCAGGCGCTGCACGGCGTCCTCGGCGGCCTTCTTCAGCTGCGCGACGTTGACGCCGGCGCGCTGCAGCAGCGCCGGCGGGCCGTCCTGCCGCAGCAACGCGGCCAGCACGTGCGCCGGCTCGATGTAGGCGTGGTCCTTGGCCAGCGCCATCGATTGCGCTTCGGCCAGGGCCTCCTGGAACGAGGTGGTGAGTTTGTCGATCCGCATGGAAGGGGCTCCGAAAGGTTAGACTGCCATTCCATGTGGGGCGACTGTGCCGCGCTTTCAAGCCCGGCGTCGTTGACGCGGATCCAACGCGCGCGTGGGGGCAAACGCGCGGTTCAGGCGTTCTTCGCCTCGATGCCCCAGCGCGCCAGCGCCGCATCGTCGCTGACGCGCGCATCGACCCAGCGCGCGCCCTGCGGCGTGTGCTCCTTCTTCCAGAACGGCGCCTGGGTCTTGAGGTAGTCCATCAGGAACTCGCATGCCGCAAACGCCTGGCCGCGGTGCGCCGAGGTCACCGCCACCAGCACGATCGGATCCTGCGGCTGGAGCACCCCGACGCGGTGGATGACGCGCACGCCGCGGATGTCGAAGCGCCGCGCCGCCTCGTCGATCATCGCGTCGATGGCACGCTCGGTCATGCCGGGGTAGTGCTCCAGCTCCAGCGTCGCCACCGCATCGCCGTCGTTGACGTCGCGCACGGTGCCGAGGAACGCGCACACCGCGCCGACGCCGGCATCGCCCGCGCGCAGCGCCGCCACCTCGGCGCCGAGGTCGAACGGTTCGGTCTGGATCGTCACGCTGCGCCGCTGCAGAGTCATGGCCTCACCCTCCGGTGACGGGCGGAAAGAACGCCACCTCGGCGCCGTCGTGCAGCGCGGCGGCGCCGTCGGCCATCGTCTGGTCGAGCGCCATGCGCAGCGGCCGCCCTTCGGCCAGCGCCTCGGCCCAGACGCCGCCGCGCGCGCGCAGCTGCTCGCGCAGCGCCTGCAGCGTCGCCACGTCGGTGTCGAGCTGCTCCTGCGCGGTGCCGAGCTGCTCACGCAGCGCCGCAAAGTATTTCACCGTGACGCGCATCGAATCTCCCCGGCAGGTCTCCCCATCAAGCCAAGAAATCCGCCAGCGGCCAGTACGGCACCAGCTCGCCACGGCGCAGCGTGCGCCCGGCGACGATGTCCGCCAGGCCGTCCGCCCACGCCACCGACGTCAGCACCGAGGAATTCTGGTTCGGAAACACCTCCAGAGCACCGTCGGCGTTGCGGCGCACGCGCACGAACTCGCGCCGCTTGTCCGGCCGCGGCCAGTCGAAGTCCGCGCGCGCCAGCAGCGCCGGCGGCAGCGCCGGCGTCACCGCCGCGCCGGCCAGCCACAGCAGTGCCGGGCGCGCCAGCAGCAGGAAGGTCACGAGGCTGGAGACCGGGTTGCCCGGCAGCCCGAACACGTGGCAGCGCCCCTGCCCGCCGAGCCGCTCGCGATCGATGAAGCCGTGCATGAACGGCTTGCCGGGCTTCATCGAGACCTGCCACAGATCCAGCCCGCCCAGCGCCTGCACCGCGGGCTTGACGTGGTCGGCCTCGCCGACCGACACGCCGCCGGTGGTCAGCAGGGCGTCGTGCGTTAGCGCCGCCTGCGCCAGCGCCCGCTCGGTGGCGGCGCGCTCATCCGGCAGCGCCGGCAGCACCGTGACGTCGAAACCCAACCGGCGCAGCAGCGGCACCAGCGCGTAGCGGCTGCTGTTGTAGATCGCGCCAGGCGGCAGCCGCTCGGGCGGCACCGTGCCGGGCTGCACCAGCTCGTCGCCGGTGGGCGCCAGCGCCACGCGCAGGCGCCGGCGCACCGGCAGCCGCGCCACGCCGAGCGAAGCCGCCACACCCAGATGCGCCGGACGCAGCCGCAGGCCGGCGGCCAGCGCCACCGCACCGCGCGCCACGTCCTCACCGCGGCGCCGCACCCACTGCCCAAGGGCCGGCGCCGACGCGAAGCGCACCCAGCCGTGCGCGCCCAGCGTCGCGTCCGCCCCCGGCGGCGGCTCGCCGGGCTGCGCTTCCTCCTGCATGACGACGGCATCCGCCCCCGTCGGCAGCGGCGCGCCGGTGAAGATGCGCGCCACCGTCCCCGGTTGCAGCGCGGCGCCGAACGCCCCGGCGGCGATGCGCTGCGCCACCGGCAGCGCCCGTCCCTCGGCCACGGCGGCGGCGACGTCGGCCGCGCGCACCGCGTAGCCGTCCATCTGGCTGTTGTCGAAGCCCGGCACGTCCAGCGCCGCGACGACGTCGGCGGCCAGCACGCGCCCGTCGGCCTCCTCCAGCGGCGCTTCCTCCACCGGCAGATCCAGCGGCTGCACCGCCTGCAGCAGGCGCTGCAACGCCTCCTCCACCGTCATCAGCGGCGCGCGCGCGGGAGGCGGCGCGGCGGTCGTGTCGATCGGTGTGCCCATCGCAGCCCTCCCCGTCAGCCAGCGGCGCAGACCTCGGCGATGTAGGCCTTGACCTGCGCCGCATCCGCCGGCATCACCCGCACGCGCTTGGGCAGGCTTTCGATGCCGACCAGGTGCGCGGGCCGATCCGGCTCGCGGCCCGTGGCCTCGACGATGGTGGCGGCGAACTTGGCCGGCAGCGCCGTCTCCAGCACGATCATCGGCACGCCCGGCTGCAGGTGCTCGCGCGCCACCTTGACGCCGTCGGCGGTGTGCGGGTCGATCAGCATCGCGTGGCGCTGCCAGACGTCGCGGATCGTGGCCAGCCGGTGGGCGTGCGTGCTGCGCCCGCTGGCAAAGCCGAACACCTCCCGCGCGCGCGGGAAGGCCGGGTGCGCCGAGAGGTCGAAGCGCCCGTGCCGTGCCAGCTCCTCGGCGAACAGCCGGCGCGTGGCCTCGGCGTCGCGCCCCAGCAGGTCGAAGACGAAGCGCTCGAAGTTGCTCGCCTTGCTGATGTCCATCGAGGGGCTGGAGGTCTCGTAGGTGTCGGCGCTGCCGCGCACGCGGTAAACCCCGGTGCGGAAAAACTCGTCCAGCACGTCGTTCTCGTTGGTGGCCACCACCAGCCGCCCGATCGGCAGCCCCATCATGCGCGCGATGTGGCCGGCGCAGACGTTGCCGAAGTTGCCGCTCGGCACGGTAAAACTCACGCGCTCGTCGTCGCGCCCGGTGGCCTGGATCCAGCCGGCGAAGTAGTACACCACCTGCGCCAGCAGCCGCGCCCAGTTGATCGAGTTGACGGTGCCGATGCGGTGGCGGCGCTTGAACTCGAGATCCGCGCTGACCGCCTTGACGATGTCCTGGCAGTCGTCGAACACCCCCTCGATGGCCAGGTTGTGGATGTTGGGGTCCTGCAGGCTGTACATCTGCGCCTGCTGGAAGGGGCTCATGCGCCCATAGGGGCTGAGCATGAAGACGCGGATGCCGCGCTTGCCGCGCATCGCGTACTCGGCGGCGCTGCCGGTGTCGCCGCTGGTGGCGCCCAGGATGTTGAGCGTCTCGCCGCGGCGCGCCAGCTCATACTCGAACAGCTGGCCGAGCAGCTGCATCGCCATGTCCTTGAACGCCAGCGTCGGCCCGTTGGACAGCGCCTCCAGCCACAGGCCGTTTTCCAGGTGGCGCAGCGGCACGATCTCGCCGGTGCCGAACACCTCGGCGGTGTAGGTGCGCCGCAGCAGCGCGCGCAGATCGTCGGCCGGGATGTCGTCGATGTAGAGGCGCAGGATCTCGAACGCCAGCTCGGCGTAGCCCTGCTCGTGGTAGGTGCGCCGCAGGCGCGCCAGATCCGCCGCCTCCAGGCGCGGGTAGCGCTCGGGCAGATAGAGGCCACCGTCCGGCGCCAGCCCCTCCAGCAGGATGTCGCTGAAGCGGCGGCGTTCGGGGTGACCCCGCGTGGAGAGGTAGAGCATCAGGCCAGCTCCTCCTTGCGGATGCGCACGATCGGCGCCAGCACCGTCGGCAGCGCCTGCATCGCCGCCAGCGCGGCGTTCATCGTGCCTTCGGCGGTCTCGTGCGTGAGGATGATCAGGTCGGTCTGCGTGCTGCCCTCGCCGCCGACCTCGTCGGCCTCGCGCTGCAGCACGGCGTCGATGCTGATGCCGGCGCGCGCCAGGATCCCGGTGACGTCGGCCAGCACCCCGGGCTGATCCGCCACGCGCAGGCGCAGGTAGTAGCCGGTCACCACGCGCTCCATCGGCACCACGGCCAGATCGCTCATCGCGTGCGGCTGGAACGCCAGGTGCGGCACGCGATGCTGCGGGTCGGCGGTGTGCAGGCGCGTCACGTCCACCAGGTCGGCAATCACGGCGCTGGCGGTCGGCTCGCTGCCGGCGCCCTTGCCGTAGTAGAGCGTGGTGCCGACCGCATCGCCCTGCACGACGACGGCGTTCATCGCCCCCTCGACGTTGGCGATCAGGCGCCTGGCGGGCACCAGCGTCGGGTGCACGCGCAGCTCCACGCCGCCGTCCACCCGCTTGGTGATGCCCAGCAGCTTGATGCGGTAGCCGAGCTGCTCGGCGTAGCGGATGTCGGCCGCCTGCAGCCGGGTGATGCCCTCGACGTAGGCCTTGTCGAACTGCACCGGGATGCCAAACGCCAGCGCGCTCATCAGCGTGGCCTTGTGCGCAGCGTCGATGCCCTCGATGTCGAACGTCGGGTCGGCCTCGGCGTAGCCCAGGCGCTGCGCCTCCTTCAGCACGACGTCGAAGTCCAGCCCCTTGTCGCGCATCTCCGACAGGATGAAGTTGGTCGTGCCGTTGATGATGCCGGCCACCCACTGGATGCGGTTGGCGGTCAGGCCCTCGCGCAGCGCCTTGATGATCGGGATGCCGCCGGCCACCGCGGCCTCGAAGGCCACCATCACCCCCTTGGCCTGCGCGGCGGCGAAGATCTCGCTGCCGTGTACCGCCAGCAGCGCCTTGTTGGCGGTGACGACGTGC
The DNA here is from genome assembly GCF_007556595.1 of Tepidimonas alkaliphilus. GTDB lineage: Bacteria > Pseudomonadota > Gammaproteobacteria > Burkholderiales > Burkholderiaceae_C > Tepidimonas > Tepidimonas alkaliphila. Next base: position 76,914 of record NZ_VJNB01000003.1, on the reverse strand, counting down.
TTGCCGGCCTCGATCGCCTCCAGCACCAGCTGGCGCGCGATGCCGTAGCCGCCGATCAGCTCGACGACGATGTCGATCGCCGGGTTGGCGATCACCGCGCGCGCATCCGCCACCACCTGCGCCGCGTCGCCGACGATCGAGCGCGCGCGCTCGGTGTCGAGGTCGGCCACCATCGTGATCGCGATGCCGCGGCCGGCGCGGCGGCGGATCTCCTCCTGGTTGCGCTGCAGCACGCGGAAGACGCCGCTGCCAACGGTGCCGATGCCCAGCAGGCCGACTTGGATGGGGGGAAGGTTGCTCATGGATGCCGTGGTCGATGTCGTGAAATCGAAGGGCGCGACCGCAGGGCCGCCGCCCGCCGGGTTCGGGGGAGGTCAGTCGGTGCCGTAGCGCCGCCGCAGGTGGCCGAGGAAGCGCGCGATGCGCCCGATCGCTTCGGCCAGGTCGTCCTCGTGCGGCAGGAACACCAGCCGGAAGTGGTCCGGCGTCGGGTAGTTGAAGCCGGTGCCCTGCACGATCAGCACCTTCTCCTCGGCCAGCAGGTCGTAGGCGAACTGCTGGTCGTCCTCGATCGGATAGATCTTCGGATCCAGGCGCGGGAACATGTAGAGGGCGGCCTTCGGCTTGACGCAGCTCACGCCCGGGATCTCGGTCAGCAGCCGGTGCGCCAGGTCGCGCTGGCGGCACAGCCGCCCGCCCGGCGCCACCAGGTCGTTGATGCTCTGGTAGCCGCCCAGCGCCGTCTGGATCGCCAGCTGCCCCGGCGTGTTGGCGCACAGCCGCATCGAGGCCAGCATGTTCAGCCCCTCGATGTAGTCCTTGGCGCGGCGCTTGTCGCCGGAGACGATCATCCACCCCGCGCGGTAGCCGCACGAGCGGTAGTTCTTGCTCAGGCCGTTGAAGGTGACGAACAGGATGTCGTCCGCCAGCGACGCAATCGAGGTGTGGACGTTCCCGTCGTAAAGCACCTTGTCGTAGATCTCGTCGGCAAAGACGATCAAGCCGTGCCTGCGCGCCAGCTCGACGATGGCCTGCAGCACCTCCACCGGGTACAGCGCGCCGGTGGGGTTGTTCGGGTTGATGACGACGATGCCCTTGGTGCGCGGCGTGATCTTGCGCGCCATGTCGTCAAGGTCCGGGATCCAGCCGTTGGCCTCGTCGCACAGGTAGTGCACCGGCGTGCCGCCCGACAGCGACACGGAGGCCGTCCACAGCGGATAGTCCGGCGCCGGCACCAGGATCTCGTCGCCGGCGTTGAGCAGCGCGTTCATGCTCATCGTGATGAGCTCGCTGGCGCCGTTGCCGAGATAGACGTCGTCCACCGTCACGCCGGCGATACGCTTTTCCTGCGTGTAGTGCACGATCGCCTTGCGCGGGGCGAACAGCCCCTTGCTGTCGGTGTAGCCGGCCGCCTGCGGCAGGTTGCGGATCATGTCCTGCACGATCTCGTCGGGCGGCTCCAGGCCGAAGACCGCCAGGTTGCCGATGTTGAGCTTGATGATCTTGTGCCCGTCCTCCTCCATCTGGCGGGCCTTCTCGAGCACGGGCCCGCGGATGTCGTAGCAGACGTTGGCCAGTTTGGCGGACTTGTGGATCGGCGGCAGCATGGCGGGCATAATTTCACCACAGAATCCTCTGCCCTTTAGGGCGGACGGGCGTACTCCCCCAGCCATTGGTGCACCATGAAGCTGCAACCCGACCGCATCGACACCCTGGCCATCCAAGCACACGGGCCGGGGTGGCTGGTCGCCGGCGGCCAGCGCTTCGAAGCCAGCGTGGTGGTCTCCTCTGGCGGTGCGCTGCGCGCCTGGGGCTGCGCGCGCTGGGAGGAGCTCACCGAGGCGCACTTCGCGGCTTTGGCTGACGACGCCCCCGAGGTGGTGCTGTTTGGCAGCGGGCGGCGGCTGCGCTTCGTCGCGCCGGGGTTGCTGCGTCCGCTCATCGAGCGCGGCATCGGCGTAGAGACGATGGACACGATGGCCGCCGCGCGCACCTACAACATTCTGGCCAGCGAAGGCCGCCGCGTGGTCGCGGCCTTGCTGCTGGAACCTGAGGCCGCTGCGGATCGCTGATCCGGCCCTGCGGGCAACGCCGGCAAGGCCGCCAGCGGAGCTGGCTTCGCTGTATGCTAAAATAGGCTAAGTTGCTGTGATGAAGGGACTTCTTGCATGGCCGTCGTCGTCAACAAACCCATTCCCGAGTTCGAAGCCCAAGCGACCGGCGGCATCAAAGTGACCCATCAGTCCCACCTCGGCCAGACCCTGGTGTTGTATTTTTACCCCAAAGATCATACGCCAGGTTGCACCACCGAAGCCATGCAATTCCGCGATCAATATGCGGAATTTGTCAAACTCGGGGCCCAGGTTTTTGGCGTCTCGCGCGACAACCTCAAGTCGCACGAAGACTTCAAAGCCAAGCTGGGGTTGCCGTTTGAGCTGATCGCCGACACCGAAGAAAAAATGTGCCATATGTTCGGGGTCGTCAAAAATAAAATCATGTATGGCAAAAAGGTCAAAGGCATCGAGCGCAGCACCTTTCTGATCAGCCCCGAAGGCATCCTGTTGCAAGAGTGGCGCGGCATCAAAGTTCCCGGTCACGTGGATGAAGTGCTCAAAGCCGTGCGGATGCTGAAAAAAGTGGCCTAAACCGTCGCGGTCATTGCCTTGCTGTGAAATTGTCCCGATTCAGCCGCGCCGCTCTGTGACCCAGGGCGGCGTTTGGCTTTTTGGCGCCTTCGATTCCATGCCTCTACCCCCTCCTCCCGCCCGCAAAGGCGATCGGCTGTCGCCCGAAACAATAGCCTCCTCCAATCGTCGCCGTTCCAATGGCCGCGGCGCTGCAGCAGCACCCGCGCCTGATACCGCGATCAACGGCGCCGGGCCGATAGCCGCCATATCCGAGGCCGCCACAACCGCCGACGCCGTTCCGCCTCAAAATGGAGCTGCGACCCGCCCGGCAGGTAGCCGACGGCGCCGTGCGGCGCCAGCCGCCGAGGGGCCCCAGCTCCATCCTGACGGGCGCGGTCTGGCCCCTGCAGGGCTTGCGCTGGAACCCGCCAGCATCTCACACCGTCGGGCTGCAGTGGCTTCCTCACCCGACGCCAAACGCCTGTTCGTGCTCGACACCAACGTGCTGATGCACGACCCAACCTGCCTGTTCCGCTTCGAGGAGCACGACATCTACCTGCCAATGATCGTGCTGGAGGAGCTGGACAACAACAAGAAGGGCATGAGCGAGGTCGCCCGCAACGCGCGCCAGGCCAGCCGCACGCTGGATGCGCTAGCGGCCACCGTGCGCGGCGACATCCGCGACGGCGTGGCGCTGACCGCGCTCGGCCACCGCGAGGCCACCGGCACGCTGTTCTTCCAGACCGAACCGTTCACGCAAGCGCTGCCGGATGGCATCGCGCACGGCAAGGCCGACAACCAGATCCTCGTGGTGGTGCAAGGGCTCAAAGCCCGCCATCCCGACCGGGATGTGGTGCTGGTGTCCAAGGACATCAACATGCGCATCAAGGCGCGGGCGCTGGGCCTGGCCGCGGAGGACTACGAGAACGACAAGACGATCGACGACGTCGAGCTGCTCTACACCGGCATGCTGGCGCTGCCGGCGGACTTCTGGAGCCGGCAGGGCAAGTCGGTGGAGAGCTGGCAGCAAGGCGGCCACACCTTCTACCGCATCAGCGGGGCCATCGTCGAGCAGCTGCTGCTCAACCAGTTCGTCTATTACGAAGCGCCAGGCGAGCCGGCGCTGTATGCGCGGGTGGTGGAGCTGCGCGGCAAAACCGCCGTGCTGCGCACGCTCAAAGACTACACACACCTCAAGAACGCCGTCTGGGGCGTGACCGCGCGCAACCGCGAGCAGAACTTTGCGCTCAACCTGCTGATGGATCCGGACATCGACTTTGTCACGCTGGCCGGCACCGCCGGCACCGGCAAGACGCTGATGGCGCTGGCCGCAGGGTTGACGCAGGTGCTGGATGAGCGCCGCTACAGCGAGATCATCATGACGCGCGCCACCGTCAGCGTCGGGGAGGACATCGGCTTTCTGCCCGGCACAGAAGAGGAAAAAATGGGCCCGTGGATGGGCGCGCTGGACGACAACCTGGAATTCCTCGCCCAGGGCGCGCGCAACAGCGCCGGCGAATGGGGGCGCGCCGCCACCCACGACCTGATCCGCAGCCGCATCAAAATCAAAAGCATGAATTTCATGCGCGGCCGCACCTTCCTGAACAAATACGTCATCATCGACGAGGCGCAAAACCTCACGCCCAAGCAGATGAAGACGCTCATCACCCGCGCAGGGCCCGGCACCAAAATGGTCTGCATGGGCAACCTGGCTCAAATCGACACGCCCTACCTCACGGAGGGCTCATCGGGCCTGACCTACGTGGTGGATCGCTTCAAGGGCTGGCCGCACGGCGGCCATGTCACGCTGGCGCGCGGGGAGCGGTCGCGGCTGGCGGATTACGCCAGCGAGGTGCTCTAGCCCATCATCCACCGCGCCCCGCGCGAACCAAGCCACGGAACCGCGCCGCGGCAGGCGCGCTCAATCGTTGCCCCAACAATGCGCGCTGGCCCGTCGCCACACGCGGCCTTCGTCGTCGATTTGGAACAGATGCAGCCATTGGTGATCGACCAACTGGCGCACCAGGGCGTGGCGGGCCAAAACGTCCTCCATCGCCTGGCGCGGAGCCTCGATGTACACCGACAGGCGCAACGGCTCGTGAACCCAACGCTGGCCATCGTGCAACGACTGCAGCGGCAGCCCCACGCGCAAATCGCCCCCATTGCCTTCCAGCACGCCGATGGCGCCGCCGACGATGTTGTGCAGCACCTTGTTGCCGCTACCCCAGCGGGCGTTGTCCACCACGGAAGCGTAATACTGCATGTTGATCCAGTTGGCCACCACCATCGGCGCGGTCATGATCAGGGTCAAAATTTCAAACGAGGGATCGCGCTTCCACACGTATTCGTGCAAAAACGCCCGTCCGCCCAAATCGAGCCCTTGCGTGCGGCTGCGCGGCGCCGCGATGAAGGCCGCGTTGTTGGCCAATCCCCACTCGGGCCGCACCTGCGACCAGTCGCGGCTGCGCGCGCGGATCTGCGCGGCCACCTTTTGATCCGGCCAGCCGCCCAAGCCCAGGAGGGCGGCTCGCTGCATGCGGGTCAGGTCGCTGGCTTGCTCCAACCAGCGACGCAGCTGGGCCAATTCGTCGCGCAGGTGCGCCGGGCAGTCGTCGGTGTCCAGCAACGTCACCTCGTCGGTGGTGGTGTCGTGCAACGCAGGGACAAACCACGTGTCGGACGGAATCGGCATGCCTTGCTCAGCCAGTCCAGACCGCACTACTGGGTCGTTGAACAATGCCGCGGCCACGCGCGCGCTGGCCTCGCCGGTTTGCCCGCCGCACGCACCGCAATCCAACCCTGTCGCATGAGGGTTGTTGACGCTGCTGCTGCCGTGGCCGACCAACAGCACGATGCGCGCCAACGGCTGCGGCAGGCTCATGGCCTTGAGAATGCGCGCCGCATCGGCCACCCGAGCCGATGCATCGATACCTATGGGCCGCCCATCAGGAAGCGCTGGCTCGCGCGGCGGCTCGATCGCGGGCTTGAGGCGCTCGCGCCCATCCAAGCCCTCGCGCTGCGGATACGGTACCGGGCGCGACCAGCCCAAGCTGTGGGCGAGCAGCTTGCCGGCGTAGAGCAACCCTTGCGTCTCCACAAACGAAAAGCACGACGCCGCTCCAAATTTAAAGTTTTTCAGCGCGCGGGCGTGCGCCAGCCGCCGCCGACGCCAAGCGGCAGCCAAGGGTTGGCCGTCGGCGCTGACTTCGGCGATGCGATGGGTGGGATTGAAAATCACCGGGATGTGACGTTGCGCCTCGTCGGCCCCCAGCGGCAGCCACTCGATGAACACGCCAAAAAAACCTGCAAAACCCGCTGTTTGCACCTGCGGGGCCACCGTCTCGAGGCTGCGTCGGTAAACCTCCGAGCGCACGTCGATGCAAAAAACCGCCTGCGCCGCCGGACGCATCGGAACGGGATCAGGATCATGCTGACGGCGGCGGCACTGTGCGAGCCCCGCGGCCACCTGGCGTTGAAACCCGATTTCCATCGCCGCCAGCCAGATTCGGTCGATCTCCGCGGCTGCCTGCCGCTTGGCCGAGGGCTCACGCATGCTGTGCGCCAGCATCTCCCGCCAGCGCGCCTCCAGCGCCGGCGAGCGCTTGGCCCGAAAGAGCAGCGCATCCCAGGCCAGACGGATGGCCAGCAAATCGACGATGGCGTCATCGCGACGCCCTTGCAACTGCGCTTGCCAGCGCAGGTAGCGCGTCCAAGCCGCCCATCCACCGACGCTGAGCAGCGCCGCGTGCAAATAGCGCTCCAACGCCTCTGGGGGCACCCCCAGCTCGCCCACCGCCCACTCGATGGTCGGCTGCGCTTGCTCGGGAAGACGCGCCACCTGAGCGCCAAAATCGCGCAAACCCATCAGAGCCGGGCTGCGATCCACTTGCGCAGCCTCGCGCCAAGCGGCGTACAGCGACAGGTGCTTCCAAGGCAACGCGATGCTGGCTTGCCCCAAGTCGAAGTATGCGGCGCAGTGCAAGCTGATGCGCTCGGTGACAAAGCTGCTCCAGAGGCCGCCCTCCACCAAAGCCAGGATGTCGCTGACGCTGACCATGCCCATCTTGGGTTGCGGCCCCTCGGTGGCCAGCGCCGCTTCCACGGCTTGCAGCGACAGCGTGCTGCCGCAGCGGCGAATGGCTTGCACCACATCTTCAGGGGTGATGCGACCGCTGCGATACTGCTCGCGGTAATACGCGCGGGGCATATAGAGGCTGCGGCAGGTGATGCGCGCCAGCGTGTCGCTGGCCTGCTGAAAGGTCATGTCGCTGAACCCAAAAAACGGGTTGACGGCCACAAAGTGCTTCAGCGGCCACAGCGGCGCGATGCGGTTGCACGCCGCCTCCACGTACGCCTGGATGTGGGCCTGCGGTAGGACGGCCGCGGGTAGATCGTTGGTTTTCATGACAACTCCTCGGGCTTCGTTGGTAAACGGCGCTGCGTTCGTCGGTCACAAGGCGGCAATGCGGGTGGTCGTGGCCGCAGCGCCCGACGGCGCGTCTGCGTGCCAGCGTCACGTGGCCGCGCCACGCGGCGGCAGCGGCCACAGCCGCTCCAGCAGCCGCGTGATCCACACATCCACATAAAGACCGTTGGCCAAATGGATCACCAACCGGCGCTGCCAGGCTGCGCGCGGCTGCTGCAGCCGCCGCTGCATCAGCAACAGCGCGGGCGCAGTCAGTGTGGTCAAGGCCGCCAAGATCCACAACCCCGGGGCCTGAGGCTGGGCCAGCGGCTGCACGCTCGGGTTGATCAACCCGTCAAAGACGGCGTGCAGCACCCCATACGTCACCACCAACAGGGCAGCGTGAGCCAGCGCCCGACCCCACGCCGCCGCTCCAAGCCAAGCCACGGTTTGCAGCATAAGAAAGGCCGCCGCCGTCGCCACGACACTGGTGACCGCGATAAGGGCCGGCTGTCCCTTCCAATCCCACCCCGCCAAGGCGCCCAGCCCTGCCATGAGCCCCCAGCCCGCCAGCAGCGCCGCCACCACAGCCAGACGGGATGGCGCAGCCACCGGGCCGCGCAACACCGGTGCGCGGTAGGCGTCGGCGCCACTGCCGGAAGCCAAGAAAGCATGCGCCTTGTAGAGCGAGTGCGCCACCAGGTGCAGCATGGCCAAGCTGTAGAGCCCTAAGGCGCATTCCAGCAACATGAAGCCCATCTGCGCCGTGGTGGACCACGCCAGCGAAACTTTGATACTGGTTTGCGTCAGCATCACCAGCGAGGCCAGCGCCAGCGTCACCAAGCTGACCAAGCCCAGCAGCATCAACGCCTCGTTGGCATACGACAGCACGGGGCTGGTGCGCAGCACCACGAAGGCGCCTGCATTGACAATGCCCGCGTGCAACAGCGCCGACACCGGCGTAGGCGCCTCCATCACCTGGATCAGCCAGCCGTGCAGCGGGAATTGCGCCGATTTCAACATTGCACTGATGACGATCAGCACCGAGGCCACCTCCAAGCTCAACGGCAGCGGCCCGCTCCAGTCGGCCATGCGGGCCTGCAGCTCGGCAAACTCCAACGTCTGCAACGTCGAGCCCATCAGCGCGGCGGCCACCAGCAAGCTGGCGTCGCCCAGACGGCTGGCGATAAATTTTTTGTGCGCGGCCAGCACCGCCATGGGGCGCTGCCGGTAAAACACCAGCAGTTGGTGCAAGCTCAGGCTCGTAGCCACCCATGCGGCAGCAAACAGCAGCAGGTTGCCTGCCGTGATCAGCACCAAAATACAAGTCAGCGTCAGCGCCAGCCACTTGTGGAAACGCCCCCGATCGGGATCGCCTTCCATGTAGCGGGCTGCAAAGCGCGAGACGATCACGCCGACGTAGCTCACCAACAGCAGCATGACCACCGTCAGGCTGTTGATGTCCACCGACAGCCTGGCCTCGCCCATGCTAAAGGGCAAGGCCACGCCGCTGGTGCGCCACTGCCCTGGCAGCCCCGCTGCATGCGCCGCCGCAACGCCCATCGCCACCAGCAACGCCAGCCACGCTGCCGCCACATTCGCCCTTGCCATGGTCTGCGGGCGAGCGTTGGCGGCGGCAGCGGGAACCGCCCCGACCCACGCCAATGCTGCGGGCGCTGCCCAGGCCCACACCGGACTCCAAAGTTCGGCCATCGCCATCGAACATCACCTCCAACATCGAGGGAAGGCGTAACCCGACGGCTTGAACCGCGCGAGATGCCGCCTCCGACCCTGGCAGTGTAGGAAGGCAGCCAAAGAATGAAAAATGAATTGTTTTCACATACACTATAACCTAAAGGCTATAGATTGAACGTTGCCTGCCATGATGCACATCAGCCTGCGCCAATTGCGCGCGTTTGAGGCGGTGGCGCGGTTGCGCAGTTTTTCGCGCGCCGCTGAGGAGCTTTGCGTCACCCAGCCGACGGTATCCAAGCAGATTCGGCTGCTGCACGAAGAGGTGGGTCTGCCGCTGCTGGAGCAGGTCGGCAAAAAGATCTACCTGACCGACCTGGGCGAGGCGCTCTACGCCACGTGCAGCCAATGGCTTGACAGCTGGAGCCGCTTTGAGCAAACGGTGGCCGACCACAAAGGGGTCAAGCAAGGACGTTTGCGCATCGCGGCGGTCACCACCACCCAGTTTTTTATGCCGCGTCTGCTGGGCCCCTTTTGCGCCGAATACCCGGGCGTGGACGTAGCGCTGGAAGTCCTCAACCGTGACCGGGTGCTGGAGCGGCTGGCACGCAACCAGGACGACCTCTACATCATGGGCGTGCCGCCCCAGGATTGGGAGATCGAATACGAACCCTTCCTGCCCAATGAGCTGGTGGTGCTGGCCGCCATCGACCATCCGCTGGTTGCAGCCAGGCCGATACCGTTGCAGGCGCTGGCCAACGAGCCCTTCATCGCCCGCGAGCGCGGCTCCGGCACCCGCCTGACGACCGAGCAAGCGCTGGCCGCACAGGGCCTCGCGATGCGGGTGCGCATGGAACTGGGCAGCAACGAGGCCATCAAGCAGGCCGTGGCCGGGGGTCTAGGGGTAGCGGTGCTGTCGCGCTCCACGCTGGGGCCGGATCTGCGCGCCCAAGGGCTGGCGCTGTTGGATGTGGAGGGCTTTCCGATCCGACGGCATTGGTATGTGGTGCGGCTCAAGGACAAGCCGCTGTCGGTGGTGGCGCAGACTTTTTTGGCGTTTTTGCGCAGCCACATCGCGTGGTTGCAGCGCTGCACGGTCGGGCCGGACGAGCGCTGCAGCTCCCCCGCCGATTCGGCGTCCCCCGCCCCCTCTGCTTAGGCCGAGGCGGCGCCTGCGCGGGCTGATTCGGCGGCGTCTTCCACCACCGTCCGATCCGGCCCCGGCACGCGGCGGCGCGCCAGCAGCAGGTACATCGTCGGCACGACGAAGATGGTCAGCAAGGTGCCCAAGCTCATGCCGCCGACGATGACCCAGCCGATCTGCTGGCGGCTCTCCGCGCCGGCGCCGGTGGCCAGCGCCAGCGGGATCGCCCCCAGCACCATCGCGCCGGTGGTCATCAGGATCGGGCGCAGGCGCAGCTCGGCGGCGCGGCGCACGGCGGCCAGCGTCTCCAGCCCCTGCTGGCGCAGCTGGTTGGCGAATTCCACGATCAGGATGCCGTGCTTGGTGATCAGCCCCACCAGCGTGACCAGGCCGATCTGGCTGAAGACGTTGAGCGTGCCGCCGGTCCACTTCAGCGTCGCCAGCGCCCCCAGCATCGACAGCGGCACCGACAGCATGATGATGAACGGGTCGAGGAAACTTTCGAACTGCGCCGCCAGCACCAGGTAGATGAACAGCAGCGCCAGCACGAACACCAGCGCCAAGGCGCCGGAGGCGGCGCGGAATTCACGGCTCTGGCCGTTGAGGTCGGTGGTGTAGCCCTCCGGCAGCACCTCGCGCGCGATCTGGTCCATCGTCGCCAGCGCCTCGCCGAGCGCGAAGTCCGGCGCCAGGTTGGCGGTGATCGAGGCGCTGCGCCGCTGTGCGAAGTGGTTCAGCTCGCGCGGGGCCACCACCTCCTGCACCTGGACCAGCGCCGACAGCGGCACCATCGCATTGTTGCGCCCGCGCACGTAGAGCCGCTCGATATCCTGCGGCACGCTGCGGTCGCTGGCCGCGGTCTGCACGATGACGTCATACTGCTCGCCCTCGCGCTTGTAGCGGCCGACCACGCGGCCGCCCAGCATCGTCTCCACCGTGCGCGCCACCGCCTCGACGCTGACGCCCAGCGCCGCGGCGCGCTCGCGGTCCACCTCCAGCCGCAGCTCGGGCTTGTTCATGCGCAGGTCGGTGTCCACCTGCAGGAAGCCCGGATATTGCGCCATGCGGCGCTGGAACTCGCCGACCACGCGCGCCAGGTTGGCGTAGCTGTCGTTGGTGGTGATGACGTAGTTGAGCGGCCGCTCGCGAAAGCCCTGCCCCAGCGACGGCGGCGTGATCGGAAACGCCGTCACGCCCGGCAGGCCGGCGACCTTCGGCGCGATCTCGCGCGCCAGCTCCAGCGTCGAGCGCTGGCGCTCCTCCCACGGCTTGGCGCGGAAGAAGACCGTGGCCTGCGACACGGTGGGGTTGCCGACCAGCGCGAAGATGCGGTCGAACTCCTCGTACTGCGCGCCGATGCGCTCGATGGCGGCGGCGTAGCGCGAGGTGTAGGCGGCGGTGGCGCCATCCGGCGCGTTGACGATGTTGAGGATGACGCCGCGGTCCTCCAGCGGGGCGAGCTCCTGCTTGGTGGTGCGCAGCAGCCACCAGCTCGCCGCCGCGCTGGCCAGCATCACCCCCACCACAGCCCAGCGCCAGCGCAGCGCCACCGCCAGGGCCGCACCGTAGCCGCGCGTCAGCGCCTGCAGCGCGCGCTCCATCGCGCGGTCGAACCAGCCCGGCTGCGGCTGGTGACGCAGCAACCTGGCGCACATCATCGGGGAGAGCGTCAGCGCGACGAACCCCGACACCAGTACCGCCCCCGCGAGCGCCAGCGCGAACTCCGCGAACAGCCGCCCGGTGCGCCCCGGCGTGAAGGCCAGCGGCGCGTACACCGCCGCCAGCGTCAGCGTCATCGCCACCACCGCGAACGCGATCTCGCGCGAGCCCTTGATCGCCGCGGCCAGCGGCGTCATGCCCTCCTCGATGTGGCGGTGGATGTTTTCCAGCACGACGATGGCGTCGTCCACCACCAGCCCAATGGCCAGCACCAGCGCCAGCAGCGTCAGCGTGTTGATGGTGAAGCCAAACAGCGCCATCAGCGCGAAGGCGCCAATCAGGCTCACCGGAATCGTCACCAGCGGGATGATGGAGGCGCGCGCGCTGCGCAGGAAGACCACGATGACCAGCGTCACCAGCACCACCGCCTCGATGAGGGTGGCATAGACCGCCTTGATCGAGCGGTCGATGAACACCGAATTGTCGTTGGCCACCTCGACGTCAATGCCCGGCGGCAAGTCGGCGCGCACCTTGTCCAGCAGGGCGCGCACCGCCGCCGACATCTCCAGCGGGTTGGCCGTGGCCTGGCGGATGACCCCGAGCGACACCGTGTCGCGGCCGTTCAGGCGCACGGAGGAGCGCTCATCCGCTGCGCCTTGCTCCACGCGGGCCACATCGCCGACGCGAATCGGCAGCCCTCCCACTTCGCGGATCACCACCGCACGGAACTGCTCCGGCGTCTGCAGGTCGGTGGCGGCGGTGACGTTAAACTCGCGCAGGCGGCTTTCCACGCGGCCCGCCGGCACTTCCAGGTTGGCGCGGCGCAGCGCGTCCTCCAGATCCTGCACCGTCAGGCCGTAGGCCGCCAGCCGATCCGGGTCCGGCCACAGCCGCATCGAGAAGCGCCGCTCGCCGAAGATGCGCACCTCGGCCACGCCGGTGGCGGTCTGCAGCACCGGCTTGGCGATGCGGTTGGCCAGATCGGTCAGCTCCAGCGGGCCGTAGCGATCGGACGACAGCGCGATCCAGATGACCGGAAAGGCGTCGGCCTCCACCTTGGCCACCACCGGCTCATCGACCGTCTGCGGCAGCCGTCCGCGCACGCGCGCGACCTTGTCGCGCACCTCGGCGGCGGCGGCGTCGGGGTCGCGCTCCAGCCGGAAGCGCACGGTGATCTGGCTCTGCTCCGGCCGGCTGATCGAGGTGATGACATCCACCCCCTCGATGCCGGCCAGCGAATCCTCCAGCGGCTTGGTGACGGTGGATTCGACCACCTCGCTGGAGGCGCCACCCAGCCGCGTGGTGACGGTGACGACCGGCTCGTCGATCTTGGGGTACTCGCGCACCGACAGCTGCTGGAACGAGACCCAGCCGACCAGCACGATCAGCAGCGACAGCACGGTGGCAAACACCGGGCGGCGAATGGCGATTTCGGGCAACTGCATGGGGCCGCTCCTTGCGCTGCGTCGTCAGGAGCCTACCCGCGCCGGGGCGCCGCCGGGTTGACCACCAGCGGATCCGCCCGCGCCCGGGGCGCCGCCGGGCTGGGCCGCACTGGAAGCCCCCGACGGGCCAACGTGCGGCTGGCCATTGCCGCCGCCCGCCCCCGCCGGCCCGCCCGGTCCGGGGCGGTTCGGGTCGATGACGCGCACCGGCGTGCCGTCGCGCTGCAGGCGCTGCTGGCCGGCGATGACGATGGTGTCGCCGGCCTGCAGGCCCTGGGTGACCTGCACCTGGCCGTCGCGGCGCAGCCCCAGTCGCACCGCCACGCGCTCGACCTCCGGCAAGGCGTCGCCCGCGGCCGGGCGCAGCCGCCAGACGAAGAACTGCTGCCCCTGCGGCACGATGGCCTCCTCCGGCACCAGCAGCGCGGCCTCGTCACGGCCCAGCTCCAGCGCCACGCGCACGAACATGCCGGGCTGAAGGCCGTGGCGGCCGCCGTCCAGCGCCGCGCGCACCACCAGCGCCCGCCCGTCGGCGTCCAGCGCCGGGTCGATGGCCACGATGCGCGCCAGCACCGTCTGCCCCGGGCGCGCGTCCACCTGCAGCCGCAGCGGCTGGCCGACGCGCACGCGCGGCTGCAGCCGCTCCGGCAGGCGAAAGTCCACCACCAGCTGCGACAGATCCTCCAGGTGCACGAGCTCGGCGCCGTCCTTGACGTATTCGCCCACGTGCACGGCGCGGATGCCGGCCACGCCGTCGAACGGCGCCACGATGCGCATGCGCGCCAGCCGCGCCTGCGCCAGATCGACCTGCGCCTGCGCCACCTGCACGGCGGCGCGGCTCTCGTCCAGCACGCGCTGCGCGACGAAGCCCTGCGCCACCAGCTCCTCGTTGCGGCGCAGGTTGGCCTGCTGCACCGCGAGTTGCGCCTGCGCCTGGGCCAGCTCCGCGCGTTGCAGCGCGTCGTCCAGCTGCACCAGCAGCTGCCCCTTGCGCACCGGCGCGCCGTCGGCAAAGCCAAAGGCGACGATGCGCCCGGCCACCTCCGGCCTGATGACCACGCGCTGGCGCGCAGCCAGCGTGCCGACGGCCTGCGCCTCCTCTGCGATCGGGGCGGTCTGCACCGGCGCCACCTCCACCGCCGGCGGGCCGCCGCGGCCGGGACCGGCGGAACCGCCGGAGCCGCCCGCGCGTGCGGGCGTTGCACCGGCGCTGGCGCCGGCGGAAGAGGCACCTGCGGCGGCCACCACGCCTGCGGCTGCCGCGCCGGCTGGCGCCGAACGTTGCCACCACCACGCACCCAAGGTCAGCGCCAACAGCGCCACCCCCGCTAGCCAAGCGACCGGTCGTCGGGCCTTGCCCATGCGAAACCTCGTTGGTTGTCAGCCGCCGCTCACTGTAGCGCAACCCTTTTGCCCGTATGTAAACGCGGCGTCACCCCCAGCTCAGCGACCGGGCACGCCGCGGTTGGCCAGCGCGTCGGCGCGCTCGTTGCCAGGGTCGCCGCTGTGGCCGCGCACCCAATGCCAGTGGATCTCATGGCCGCGCCCATGCACCAGCTCATCCAGGCGGCGCCAAAGATCTTCGTTTTTCACCGGCTTGCGATCGGCCGTTTTCCAGCCGCGCGCCTTCCAGGCCGGCAGCCACTCGGTGATGCCTTTGCGCACATACTCGCTGTCCAGATGCAGGTGCACGCGGCACGGGCGCTTCAGCGCCGCCAGCGCCTCGATCACCGCGGTCAGCTCCATGCGGTTGTTGGTGGTGTGCGGCTCGCCGCCCCAGAGTTCCTTTTCGGCCTGGCCGGCGCGCAGCAGCGCGCCCCAGCCGCCGGGCCCCGGATTGCCTTTGCAGGCGCCGTCGGTGTAGATGATGACGTCATTCATGAGGGTGTCGGGTCGCCGTCGCGGCGCGCCACCACCGCTGGGGCGCTGGCCGCGCGCGTCGGCCGCCACGCCGGCCCCAGCAGGTGCATGCCACGCACGCGCTTGACGGCGACGATGAAATAAACCGCGCCCAGCGGCGGCCAAGCCCATGAGCCCCAGCGATCCATCCAAGCCCAGCGCTGCAGCCAGCGCTCGCTGCGCATGGCGGGCCGGTAGCAGCCAAACTTGAGCTGCTCCACCTCAAAGCTGAGCAGCCGCAGCCAATCGAGCAGCCGCCATGGCGCGATGAACGCCCCCGCCTGCGGCAGGTAGGGCCGCGCCAAGCGGGTGCGCCCCAGCCCCAGGCGCGCGGCCAGGTGTGCACGACCCTGGCGCAAGCCCCACAGGCTCAGCGGGTTGAGCCCGCTGACCACCGCGCGACCGTTGGGCACCAGCACCCGCTCCACCTCGCGCAGCACCGCATGAGGATCGGCGCTGAGCTCCAGCGTGTGCGGCAGGGTCACCAAATCTAAGCTCGCCGCCGCAAATGGCAACGCTGCAGCATGCGCAACCAGGTCGATGGGGCGCTGAGCCTGCGCCGCGCCATCATCCGCCGAAGCCAGCGCCGGGTCTTCGGGGGCGGCCAGCCAGCGCTGGGGCATGCGGTTGGCCGCCAAGGTATCCAGTTGCGGCAACCCCAACTGTAAGGCATGGTAGCCAAAGGCGTCTGCCACAGCGTCGGCAAACCGCCGCGCCTCCCATGCAAGCAGGTAACGTCCGGGCGCGGTGCCAAACCAGCATGCCAGCTCGGCCCCTGCCCCCTCGGGCGTGGGTCGGGAGGCGGTCGCCAGCGGCGCGGTCACGGAGCTCGAACCGGCGGTCTTAAGCCGGCGCCAGCGCCGACTCGGGCGCGGCAACCTGGGCGGATGGCGCGCCCTCGCCCAAGACAGTGGCGCGCACCATCTCGCGCATCACGCGTTTTTCCGGAAAACTCAGGTTGCGTCCCAGCTCGCGCCGGACCTGCATCAGGATGCGGCGGTCGGCCTCGGGCGGCACGCCCTGTTGCTGACGCATCGCAGCAGCCAGATCCAGACGTTCCTGTTCTGGCTCAGCAGCCCACCAATCGCCGATGATGCGCGCCACCTCAGCGCGCCACTGCGCATCCGGTTCCGCAGGCGGCTCGCTGCGGGCGGATTCGGCCTCACGTTCCCCTGCCGCCGCCTGGGTGAGGGTTTGCAACGCCGTGGCCGACAGCACCACGCGCCGGTCGGCTTGCTGCAACAGGCGAGCCCAGCTCGGGTCGTCGCGGGTCAGACGAGCAAAATCGTGCACCGCATCGTCAGCCACCAAAACCACGCGCGCGCCGCGCCACTGCGCCTCATCCAGATACGGGATCAGCCGCTCGTCGTCGCTGGCCACCAGCAACAAACAGCCAGGCTGGTGCTGCGCCAATAGCACCATTTCCGCGCCCAGCGCCCGCACCAGCGCCAGCCCGCCGTCGCTGGCGTGCGTCGGCACCGGGCGCAGCACCACATCGTCGTCCAGCTCCGTGATCGGCTGATCCGTGAACAGCAGGGTGCGCAGCAGCGGGGCCTCGCTGCCTACAGCGCGCAGCAGGGTGGTCATCACGGCTGGCAGCGCGATCCGGTGCAACCGGGCCGCCGACTCCAGACCTGCCTGCGTGGCCAGCCAAAGCACGTAGCGCTCGTCAACCAGCGCCACCGCCGCCGCGGACGGAAACGAAGATGCGGTCGATTTGCGCGCATGAAACGTGCGCGGCCCAAGAGGAAAACGGTTCTTCATGCCCAAAAATCCACAACGCTAAGTTTGGTGCAACACGGAGGCGCTTTGAACGGCGAATACGGCAAGCCCGGCCTCCGAGAAAGACAGCCCACCGCCAGTTGGATTGTGCCGCAAGGGCCCCTGAGCATGGCGACACAGACGCTTCTCAAGGCGAGGTTGCTCGCTCATCAGGCGCTTGGTCCGCCGCCACAGCCTGCTCCACGCCGAGCCACCGCAAGCGCCGCTCGGCTTGCCCTGCCGTCGTGGCGTCGCCGCGGCGCTCAGCCCAACGTCGCTGCACCGCCAGCCAGGCCGCCAAGGGGCGGCGCCATCCTTGGGCAGCGGCGGTCTCCACCATGAGACGGACGCCATCCGCATCCAATTGACCGGCTTGCCACAACCAGCCGCCGGCCACCAGCCGGCTCAAGGGATCATCGATGCCGCGCAGCACGGTCAGGGTGTCGGTGGCGCCGCGAGCGCCGTTCAGCACGGCCAAGGCCTGCGGCGCAGCAGGTAGGTTCACATCCTTGTCAGCGCCGCGACGGACGGCCGCAGGCGCCGCGCCAGCCAGCCACGCGGCGTAGGCGCGCTCCACCGCGCCTGCGTCCTCAAGATAGGGCTCAGCTGACGGGCAAGCGCCGGGCTGCGCCGCCGCCAACCGCAGCGCGCAGCGCACCAGCGCCACGCGCGCCAGCGCCTGGGGGTCCGCGGCGCTGCGCGCGGCCCGCTGCGCCCGCGCCCAGTGCAGCGCGGCGACGCGGTCGCGCGCCTCCAGCTCCGCCGCGCGGCCCTGCTCGACCGCCTGGCGTAGATCCAGCCGCCAGTCGGGCACCGGCGGCTGCGCCGCGCAACCGGCCAGCAGCAGCACCCCGACCGCAAGCCAACGCCTCCTCATGGCAGGCGCACCTCCGTCTCGCGCGCAAACGGCCAGCGCCGCTGCAAATCCAGCATCAGGGCGTCGACGCGCTTGAGCGTGACCTCGACCTCGGCCCGCAGGGCATCCAGATCGACGGTGGCGGCGCGCACGTTGCGCGCCACGCCGTGCGCCTCGTCGAGCACGCCGTCGATGCGCTTGAGCGAGCCGCGCAGATCGGCCAGCAGCGCGCGCGCCTCGCGCAGCGCGGCTTGGGCGTCGCCGGCCACGCCTTCCGGGGCCAGCAGCCGCTCGTCGGCGCGCCGCACCCCCGCCTCCACGCGCTCCAGAACCCCCTGCACGCCGGCCAGCACCCGCCGGCTGTCGTCCAGCAGCGCCGTCACACGCTGGCGATCGCGCTCGCCGAGCATCGCCTGCAACGCGCCGCCAGGTTGATTGGCGCGCGCCAGCAGCTCGCGCAGCTCGCGCAGGCTGGCGTTGACCGGGGCCTGCGGCGCCGTCATCGCCTTGAGCTGCTCGACCAGCTCGCGCGCGGTGTTGACCACGCGCGGCAGATCCGCCAGCGCGTCGCCGCGCAGCACCGGGCGCACCGCGCCGTCCGGCAGCGGCGGGCTGTCCATCACCCCGGTGTAGGCGCGCAGCCGGGTGCCGCCGACCAGGCCGCGCTCCAGCGTGAAGACGCTGACCTCGCGCAGCCAGCGCGCGTCGCGCCGCGGCACGTCGATCTCAATGCGCACGCTGCCGTCGTCGGCCAGGCCGATGCGGCGCACGCGGCCGATGGCAAAGCCCGAGAACGTCAGGTCCATGCCGACGGTCACGCCTTCGGCGTCGTCGGTGACGAGAATGAGCCGCTGCGTGGGCTCGAAGACCCCGCGCGCATGCATCAGGTAGCCGGCTGCCGACAGCAACAACAGCGCCAGCAACCCAAGCAGCGCCCGGGCGCGGCGCTCAATGCCGCGGGCTGGCGCCGCATCAGCCTCTTGCGCAACGGGCGAGGGTTCAGTCGGATGGTTCATCCCGCATCCCGAACGTTGTCAGTAATAGTTGCCCACCAGCCCGAGCAGCTCCACCGCCAGCAACACCGCCGCGGTGCGCACCAGCGCGCGCACATCACTGTGGGACCGTCCGTCGAACATGGCCGCCAGCGGCACCACCCCGACCGCCAACGCAAAGCCTAGCGTCTTGAGCGAAAAAATCAGCGTCACCGCGGGATTGAAAATTTGGCCCACCGCGCGCGTGTAGCTCGGCCATGCCCAGGGCGAAAAGCCATACAGATTCAAATAGGTCAGCACGCAAGCCAGGATGCAGCTGACCATCGTCAGCAGCACCACCGCAAACGCGCCCCCCAGCGCGCGCGGCAGCACGTGCAGGCGCCATGGCTCCAGGCCGTCGCGCAGCTCCAACGGCAGGCGACCTTCACGGCGCAGCCGTCGCAGCTCGGCTCCCCGTGCCAGCATCACGCGCAGCAGCACGAACAGCGCCGCCGCCAGCGGCAGCAGCTCCAGCACCAGCACGCGCACCACCGCTTCCACGGCGTATTGGGTGAGGCCATAGCCTTGCGCGGTGACCACGACGATGCGGATCACCACCTGACCGAACAGCGCCGACAGCACCGCATACCACCACAGCGCCGGCAGCGCCGCTGTCACCAGATGCTGGGCCACCCGCGGCCACGCCGCGCCGCGGTAGCTGGCCGGCTGCAGCGCCAGCGCCAGCAAGCGGCCCATCAGCCGCAGCAGCGCTACCCACAGGCGCCAGCCTTGCACCGAGGCAGTCCAAGACGGAGTTGGAGCAGGCATCACGCTCATGTTAGTCCAGCGCCCAAAGGATATGCTCGCGCACCATGGGTGTGTCGCCACCCTCCTGAAGGGCAACGCGCAGCGCCTGGGCGATCGCGTCCGCTGCTGTGGCAGCACCGCCAGCCTGCGCCGCGCGGCGCGCATTGCCCAGCGCCACTGCCAAATTGCGGCGCCAGCGCTCATAGCCGATGCGACGGATCGCACTGCCTTCGGTGCGCTGCGCAAAATCCGCTGCGGTCCAGCTCCATAACTCCAGCAGCGTGGCGCGATCGAGCTGGTGGCGCGGGTCAAAATCCGGCAGCGCGCTGCGCTGCGCGAACTTGTTCCACGGGCAGACGAGCTGACAATCATCGCAACCGTAGATGCGGTTGCCGATCAAGGGCCGCAGTGCAGGCGGAATCGAGCCGGCGTGCTCAATCGTTAAATACGAGATGCAGCGCCGCGCATCCAGCCGATACGGCGCCACAATCGCCTGCGTTGGGCACACCTCCAGGCACGCGCGGCAGCGCCCGCAATGCGGCGACTCAGGCAGCGTGCGCGGCAACCAACGGTCGATGAAAATCTCGCCGAGAAAAAACATCGAGCCGGCCTGGCGGCTGAGCAACAAGGTGTGCTTGCCGCGCCAACCCAGCCCGCTGCGTGCGGCCAGCTCCACCTCCAGCACCGGCGCGGAGTCGGCAAACACGCGGCAAGTTGGCGCAGGCTGGCGCGGCTCCAGCTCGGCCCAGGCGGACTGCAGGCGCTCGGCCAGCGTCTGCAGTCGGCGGCGCAGCACCTTGTGATAGTCGCGCCCGCGGGCGTAGAGCGACACCACCGCCTCGTGCGGCTGGCGCAGCCGCGCCCATTCGCGCTCGCGCCAGTCGGGCGGCGCCGTGCGCGGCAGGTAATCCATGCGCGCGGTGATGACGCTGACCGTCCCCGGCACCAGCTCCGCCGGACGGGCGCGCTTAAGACCGTGGCGCGCCATGTAATCCATCGTGCCGTGGTGGCCCTCGCGCAGCCACGCCAGCAGACCCGGCTCGGCGCGGCTGAGGTCGATGTCGGCCACGCCGATCTGGGAAAATCCAAGCTCCCGCGCCCAACCGCGCAGCCGCTGCCACAGCTGCGCTGCAGCGGCGGGCTGTGGCGTGGCGGGTGCAGGCTGTTCCATGCGCGCGCATTGTAGGAAGCGATGATCCTTGACCCGGTTCCCTTGGCCGCCCGGCGCTGGGCTCAGCTCACCGAGGACGACCTGGCCGCGCGCCTGTCGGCGCTGGCGCGGGGGCTGCAGGCCGATCCGGCCCGCGCCGACGTGCTGATCACGCTGCATGGCGAGCTCGGCGCTGGCAAGACGACGTTGGTGCGCCACCTGCTGCGCGCGCTGGGCGTGTCAGGCCGCATCAAAAGCCCCACCTTCGCGCTGGTCGAGCCGTATGAGCTGACGCTGGGCGGCCAGACGGTGCCAGTCTGGCACGCCGACCTGTATCGCTTGACACGGCCCAGCGAGTGGATCGAGGCGGGCTTGGCGGAACTGTTTGCGGGGCGCGGACTCAGGCTGGTGGAGTGGCCCGAGCGGGCCGGCGCGGCGCTCAGCCGGCCGGATGTGGCGGTGCATCTGGACGCAGCGGACGACGATCGACGCACGCTGCAGTGGCTCGCCTACAGTCCGCAAGGCCGCGCGCTGCTGGAACTCGGGCCCGACGAGCCGGCATGAGCACCCGCCCCCTTCGATCCGCCCCCGACCTGTCTGGCGCACGCCGGCGCTGGCTGCGCCGTCTGGCCGTCTGGCTGGCCGCAGGCGCCGGCTTCTTGGCCTGGCCGGCCTGGGCTGCGCGCATCATCGGCGTGCGCGTTTGGCCGGCGCGCGACTACACCCGCGTGACCATTGAGTCCGACGCCGCGCTGCAGGCCACGCCCCTCTACGTGCCCGACCCGCCGCGGCTGGCGGTGGACATTCGCGGCGCCGAGCTGCTGGCCAGCCTGCAAGCGCTGGTGCAGCGCATCACCCCGGATGACCCCTACGTGGCGCGCGTGCGCGTCGGCCTGTTCGACCCTGACACGGTGCGGCTGGTGCTGGATCTGAAAGCCCCGGTGCGACCGGAGGTGTTTCAGCTCGAACCGGTGGCGGCCTACCAGCACCGGCTGGTGCTGGATTTGGTGCCGTTGCACCCGATCGATCCGCTGGAAGCGCTGATCGCGCGCCACAGCGGCGCGCAGGCCAGCGCCCCTGGCGCCCCGGCTTCGGCGGCCGCTGCGCCCCCCTCCTCCGATCCTTTAGGGGAATGGCTTGCCCGGCGGGAATCCAGCTCCCCCGAATCCCCCACCGCGTCGTCGTCCCGCGCGGACAGCCCGCCACCGCGCGCCGCCACCGCGCCGGGTTCAGCGGCGCGCGGCGGCGTGGAGCGCTTGATCATCGTGGCGCTCGACCCCGGCCACGGCGGCGAAGATCCCGGCGCCATCGGCCCCGGCGGCACGCAAGAAAAGGACATCGTGCTGGCGATCGCGCGCCAGCTGCGCGACGAGCTCGACGGCGCACGCATCCGCGGCCACACGGTGCGTGTCTTCATGACGCGCGACGGCGACTACTTCGTGCCGCTGCACACGCGCGTGCACAAGGCGCGCCAGGTGCAAGCCGACCTGTTCGTCAGCCTGCACGCCGATGCCTTCTTCTCGCCGCGGCCGCGCGGCGCCAGCGTCTATGCGCTCAGCGAGCGGGGGGCCTCCAGCGCCGCGGCGCGCTGGATCGCGCAAAAAGAAAACGGCGCCGACGCCGTCGGGGGGCTGCCGCTGCGGGTGCGCGACGCCCATGTGCAGCGCGCACTGCTCGACATGAGCATGACCGCCCAGATCAACCACAGCCTCAAGCTTGGCGCCACGCTGCTGGAGCGGCTGGCGCGCGTGGGCCCGCTGCACAAGCCGCGCGTCGAGCAGGCGGGCTTTGCAGTGCTGCGCGCGCCGGACATCCCCAGCGTGCTGGTGGAGACCGCTTTCATCAGCAACCCCGACGAAGAGCGACGGCTGCGCGACCCGGCGTTTCAGCGCCGGCTCGCCCGGGAACTGGCTGACGGCATCCGCGCCTATTTTGAGCGTCACCCGCCGCTGGCCAGCGCGCGGCGCGTCTAGCCTCAACCTAAAATCATTCCGGTGCAGCCCGCCGCCGTCAACGCCGTCCAACCAAGACGGTCGATCCAACCCCTGCCTGACGAGTTGATTAGCCAAATCGCCGCTGGCGAGGTGGTGGAGCGGCCGGCCTCGGTGGTGCGCGAACTCATCGACAACGCGCTGGACGCCGGCGCGCGCGAGGTGGTCGTGCGGCTGGCCGGCGGCGGCGTGCGGTTGGTGGCGGTGGAGGACGACGGCTGCGGCATTCCGCGCCATGAGCTGCCGCTGGCGCTGCAGCGCCACGCCACCAGCAAGATCCGCGATCTGGCGGAGCTGGAGGCGGTGGCGACGATGGGCTTTCGCGGCGAGGCGTTGGCGGCCATCGCCTCGGTGGCGGAGCTGACGCTGACCTCGCGCAGCGCCGACGCCGCCGACGGCTGCGCCTGGGCGCTGCAGACCTCGAGCGGCGAGCTGCGCCCGGCGGCGCGCCCGCCCGGCACGACGGTGGAGGTGCGCGAGCTGTTCTTCCGCACGCCGGCGCGGCGCAAATTCCTCAAGAGCGAGGCCACCGAACTGGCCCATTGCGTGGAGGCCGTGCGGCGCCACGCGCTGGCACGGCCCGACGTCGGCTTTGCCGTCTGGCACGAGGGGCGGCTGCTGCACCGCTGGCCGGCGGCGCAGGCGCTCACGCCGGAGCTGGCCTGGCAGCGCCGCGTCGCCGACGCGCTGGGCGAGGAATTCCTCACCGCGACGCTGCCGGTGGAGGCCGCGGCAGGGCCGCTGCGCCTGCGCGGGCGCATCGTGCGGCCCGACGCCGCCGGCGGCCGCGGCGAGCGCCAGTTCGCCTACGTCAACGGCCGCTTCGTGCGCGACCGCGTCATCGCCCACGCCGTGCGCTGCGCCTACGACGACGTGCTGCACGGCCAGCGCCAGCCGAGCTACGTGCTGTGGCTGGAGCTGGATCCGCGCACGGTGGATGTCAACGTCCACCCGACCAAGATCGAGGTTCGCTTCCGCGACAGCGGTGCGGTGCATCAGGCGGTGCAGCATGCGCTGGAAGCGGCGCTGGCGCGTCCGCGCGCTGGGGTTGCCCTCTCCGCTCCCCGCGCTTCGGCCATCGGCCCAGCCGCCGCTGCGGCCCAGGACCCGGCGCAGCCGCCTCGCGCCGCCACCGCCACAGCCTACCCGCGAACGTGGGACACGACCCGCTACGCCGCCGCCCCGGCGCTGGCGCTGACGGCGCGTGAGCCGCTGCCACGCTGGGCCGGCTGGCCTGACGAACCGGCCCGCCCTGCCGCTTCCGACCCGGCTGGCGGCGCGGCGGCCTTGGAGCGGACGCTTCCATCCCCCGCCGCCGCGCAGACCACCCCGCTGGCCGACGCTGACTGGCCGCTTGGCCGGGCGCTGGCGCAGCTGCATGGCGTCTACATCCTGGCTGAAAACGCCCACGGTCTGGTGTTGGTGGACATGCACGCCGCGCACGAGCGCATTCTTTACGAAAAGCTCAAAGCCCACTTAGCCGCCCACGGCAACGCGCCGCTGCCAAGCCAGCCGCTGCTCTTGCCCGCCTCGTTTGCGGCCACGCCGCTGGAGCGGGCCACCGCCGAAGACTGCGCGGACGTGCTGCGCCACCTGGGACTGGAGGTCACGCCGCTGTCGGCGCAGACGCTGGCGGTGCGCAGCGTGCCCGCCCTGCTGGCGCAGGCTGAACCGGTGACGCTGGCACGCGCGGTGCTGGCCGAGCTGCACGAGCACGGCGGCGCGCAGGTGCTCAAGCGCGCCCAGCACGAGCTGCTGGCCACGATGGCCTGTCACGGCGCGGTGCGCGCCCACCGACGCCTGACACTGGAGGAGATGAATGCCCTGCTGCGCCAAATGGAGGCCACCGAGCGCAGCGACCAGTGCAACCACGGTCGCCCGACGTGGCGGCAGCTGACACTCCAAGAACTCGACGCGCTGTTCTTGCGCGGACGCTAGCGGCGGCACGCAACGACGCCCCGCGCGACAGGCCGCGCCGCTGGCCTTTGGTAGCATCCGACGCCATGGCTGTCACGCAACCGACCCGCACGCCGATGACCCCAGGCTGGGTGGTGGTGCTGCTGTCGTTGCTGCTGGGCGTGCAGCCGTTGGCCACGGATTTGTATCTGCCGGCGCTGCCTTCCATCACGGCGGCATTCGACGCGCCGATGGCCAAGGTGCAGGCCACGCTGTCGGCGCTGCTGTTGGCGTTTGGCGCCGCGCAGCTGGTCTGGGGCCCGGTGTCGGACCGCTTGGGCCGCCGCCCGGTGTTGCTGGCCGGACTGGGGGCCTACACGCTGGCCTCGGTCGGCAGCGCCCTGGCCGGCAGCGTCGAGCAGCTGATCGTCTGGCGCATCGTGCAGGGGGCGGCGATGGGCGCGGCGGTGATGGGCGCGCGCGCCATCGTGCGCGACCTCTACCCTCCGGTGGAAGGCGCGCGCATGATGTCCAAGGGGCTGAGCGGCCTCGGGCTGTTCGCGTGCCTCAGCGGGCCGCTGGGCGGCTGGCTGACCGAGCACGCGGGCTGGCGCGCGGCGCTGGCGGCGCTGGCGGTGTTCGGCGCGGCGGCGCTGGCGCTGGTGGCGTGGCGCTTTCGCGAGACGCTGCCAGCCCGCAACCCGCGCGCGCTGCAACCCGCCGAAATGCTGCGCATCTGGGGGCGTATCGTGCGCCATCCGACGTTTTGGGCATGGGCGCTGCTGGCATCGGCCACCTATGGAGGTCTGTTCACGTTCCTGGCCACCTCGTCGTTCGTGTTCATCAACGTGCTGGGCCACAGCAAAACCGGCTATGGCTTGCTGATGCTGTCGATGTCGGCGGTCTATATCGCGGGCACGTTTCTATGCCGCTGGCTGATCCCTCGCGTCGGCTTGCGGCGCACCGTCGCGTGGGCGGCCGGGCTGTCGCTTGGCGGCGGCACGCTGGCCGGGGTGCTGGCGCTGGCCGGGCTGCACACCACCTGGGCGATCATGGGGCCGTTCTACCTGTTCATCCTGGCCCACGGCGTGCACCAGCCCTGCGGCCAGAGCGGCGCCGTCTCGCCGTTTCCGCAGGCGGCTGGCGCGGCCTCGGCGCTGGCCGGCTTCATCATGATGGTGACGGCTTTTCTGATGGGGCTGTGGCTCGGCCAGCGCATGTCACCCGGGGCCGACACCGGCGTCTATCCCCTCACCAACGGCCTGTGGTTCTGGGGCGCCCTGATCGCGCTGGTGGCCTGGACGCTGGTGCAGCGTCACGGCGAGGTGCGCAACCCGCCTCACGGCCAGCCCGATCATCGCGCCGCATGACCGCCGCCCCCGAGACCCCGCCGTGCGCGTGGCTGGCGCTGGCCGGCCCCACCGCCAGCGGCAAGACGGCGCTGGCGCTGGCCATCGCCGGTCGCTGGCCGGTGGAGATCGTCAGCGTCGACTCGGCGCTGGTCTACCGCGGCATGGACGTCGGCACCGCCAAGCCCGACGCCGCCGAGCGCGCGCGCGTGCCGCACCACCTGATCGACATCCGCGACCCGCGCGAGCCGTACAGTGCGGCTGAGTTCGTGCGCGACGCGCGGGCGCTGCTGCCGGCGATCCGGGCGCGCGGGCGCTGGCCGCTGCTGGTCGGCGGCACGATGCTGTATTTCAAAGCCCTGTTGGACGGTTTGGACGAGCTGCCGCCGGCGCAGCCGGCGCTGCGCGCGGCCATCGAGGCCGAGGCGCGCGCGCGCGGCTGGCCCGCGCTGCACGCCGAGCTGGCACGCGTCGATCCCGTCACCGCCGCGCGGCTGGCGCCGCACGACGCGCAGCGCATCGGCCGCGCGCTGGAGGTCTGGCGCGCCACTGGCCAACCATTGTCGGCGCTGCAGCGCCGCTGGCGGCGTGCCCCGGGGGCCGCTGCCAGGGCTGACGATGTCAGCGGGGAAACGGTGGCGATCCGTCCGGTCGCCGACGAATCGGCGTTGCCTCAGGACACGCTGCGCATCGGCTCCTGGCCCGGTTGGTTGCTGAGCCTGGAGCCGGCTGACCGCGGCTGGCTGCGCGCGCGCATCGACGCACGCCTGCAGGCGATGTGGCGCGACGGGCTGCTGGACGAGGTGCGTGCCCTGCGCGCCCGCGGCGACCTCGGCCTGCAGCTGCCGGCGCTGCGCTGCGTCGGCTACCGCCAGGCGTGGGAGGCGCTGGAGGAGGCCGCCGCGGCCGGCCGCGACGCGCTCACCGCCGACGAGCAGGCGCGGCTGCACGAGCGCGCCGCCGCCGCCACGCGCCAGCTGGCCAAGCGGCAGCTGACATGGCTGCGCTCCATGCCGGCGCGCCACGCGCTGCCAGCCGACGCGGCCGACGTGCTGCGGCGCACGCTGGCCGTCGTGGAGGCCGCTTGGGGGCCGCCCGGCAGCACCCCGCCCGCACCGTCCGCGTGGCCGGCCGCGGACGACGCCGCCGCAGCCTGAGGCGCCGCGCCGTGGCTCAGCCGACCACGCCGCACAGCCGCGCGCGCGCCTCGGCGTACTCCCGCTTCAGGCGCTCGATCACCTGCGCCGCCGGCCGCACGGCGTCCACCACCGCAATGCCCTGCCCGCAGCCCCAGATGTCCTTCCACGCCTTGGCACCCGTGGAGGCGAAGTTCATCTTGCTCGGGTCGCTTTCCGGCAGGTGATCCGGATCGAGCCCGGCGGCGCGGATCGAGGGCTTGAGGTAGTTGCCGTGCACGCCGGTGAACAGGTTGGTGTAGACGATGTCGTCGGACGTGCACTCGACGATGCACTGCTTGTAGGCGTCGCTGGCGCGCGCCTCGTCGGTGGCGATGAACAGCGAGCCGATGTAGGCGAAGTCCGCGCCCATCGCCTGCGCCGCCAGGATCGCGCCGCCGGTGGCGATCGAGCCCGACAGCGCCAGCGGCCCGTCGAACCAGCGCCGGATCTCCTGGATCAGCGCGAACGGACTCTTGGTGCCGGCATGCCCGCCCGCGCCCGCGGCCACGGCGATCAGGCCGTCGGCGCCCTTGTCGATCGCCTTGTGCGCGAAGGTGTCGTTGATGACGTCGTGCAGCACCACGCCGCCCCAGCGGTGCACGGCCTGGTTGACGTCCTCGCGCGCGCCCAGGCTCGTGATGACGATCGGTACCTTGTATTTTTCGCACAGCGCCATGTCGTGCTCGAGCCGGTCGTTGCTCTTGTGCACGATCTGGTTGATCGCAAACGGCGCGGCGGGCCGATCCGGGTGCGCGGCATTGTGAGCCGCCAGCGTCTCGGTGATCTCGGCCAGCCACTCGTCCAGCTGCGAGGCCGGACGGGCGTTGAGCGCCGGCATCGAGCCGACGATGCCGGCCTTGCACTGCTCGATGACGAGCCTGGGGTTGCTGATGATGAACAGCGGCGAGCCGATCACCGGCAGCGCCAGCCGTTGCAGGACGGCGGGGATGCGGGGCATCAGAACGCCTCCAGCGCCATGGCCTTGAGCGAGCCGGCCCCGTGCACGATGGCGTCGCGCTGCGCCAGCGCGCGCGGCAGGATGTGCTCGGCGTAGAAGCGCGCGGTGGCGATCTTGGCGCGCATGAAGTCGGCGTCGCGCCCGGCGGCCAGTTCCTGCTCCGCGGCCAGCAGCGCGCGCGCCATCTGCCAGCCGGCCATCAGGTTGCCGGCCAGCATCAGGTACGGCACGCTGCCGGCGTAGGCCGCCACCGGATCGGCCTTGGCCTGCGCGGCGATGAAGCGCACCACCTCCTCGTACGCGGCGCGGGCGGCCTGCAGCCGCACGCGCACCGCCTGCGCCGCCTCGGAGCCGCTTTCGGCCAGCGCCTGCTCGGTGGCGGCCACCTGCGCGGCCACCGCCAGCGCCACCGCGCCGCCGTCGCGCGCCGTCTTGCGCCCGACCAGGTCGTTGGCCTGGATGGCCGTCGTGCCCTCGTAGATCGTCAGGATCTTGGCGTCGCGGTAGTGCTGGGCGGCGCCGGTCTCCTCGATGAAGCCCATGCCGCCGTGCACCTGCACGCCCAGGCTGGTGACCTCGTGGCTGATCTCCGTGCTGTAGCCCTTGACCAGCGGCACCATGAATTCGTAGAAGGCCTGGTTCTGCCGCCGCACGGCCGCATCCGGGTGGTGGTGGGCGGCGTCGTAGGCGGCGGCGGCCACCGCGGCCATGGCGCGGCAGCCTTCGGTCAGCGCGCGCATCGTCATCAGCATGCGGCGCACGTCCGGGTGGTGGATGATCGGCGCGGCGCCGGCCACGCTGCCGTCCACCGGGCGGCTCTGGATGCGCTCGCGCGCGTACTGCACCGCCTTCTGGTAGGCGCGCTCCGACAGCGCGATGCCCTGCAGGCCCACCGCGTAGCGCGCTGCGTTCATCATGATAAACATGTACTCGAGGCCACGGTTTTCCTCGCCGACCAGATAGCCGACGGCGCCGCCGTGGTCGCCGTACTGCAGCACGCAGGTGGGGCTGGCCTTGATGCCGAGCTTGTGCTCGATGCTGACGCAGTGCACGTCGTTGCGCGCACCCAGCGTGCCGTCCGGATTGACGAGAAACTTCGGCACGATGAACAGGCTGATGCCCTTGACGCCCTGCGGCGCGCCGGGTACGCGGGCCAGCACCAGGTGCACGATGTTGTCGGCCATGTCGTGCTCGCCGTAGGTGATAAAGATCTTGGTGCCGAAGATCCGGTAGGTGCCGTCCGGCTGCGGCTCGGCGCGCGCGCGCACCAGCGACAGGTCGCTGCCGGCCTGCGGCTCGGTCAGGTTCATCGTGCCGGTCCAGCGCCCCTCGATCATCGGCGGGATGTAGGTGGCCTTCTGCGCGTCGCTGCCGGCGGTCAGCAGCGCCTCGATGGCGCCGTCGGTCAGCAGCGGGCACAGGGCGAAGCTCAGGTTGGCGGCGTTGAGGATCTCGGTGCACATGGCGCCGATGACCTTCGGCAGCCCCTGGCCGCCGAACTCGGCCGGGTGCTGCAGGCCCTGCCAGCCGCCCTCGGCGTACTGGCGGAACGCCTCCTTGAAGCCCGGCGTCGTGAACACCTGCCCGTCCTGCCACCAGGAGGGGTTCTTGTCCCCCTCCCAGTTCAGCGGCGCGATCACTTCCTCGTTCAAGCGCGCGCACTCCTGCAGCACCGCCTGCGCGGTCTCGAGGTTGACGTCCTCGAAGCCGGGGATGCGGTTGATCTCCTCCAGCCGGGCCAGGTGCTGCAGCGCGAACAGCATGTCCTTGACGGGCGCCTTGAAGCTCATCGTCGGTCTCCTCGTTGCGGCAAAAAAGAGGGCATCCGCCGGATGCCCTGGTGTTTGCGCCCGCGGCGTCACAGCGCCTGGGTCAGCTGCGGCACGGCCTGGAACAGGTCGGCCTCCAGCCCGTAGTCGGCCACGCTGAAGATCGGCGCCTCCGGATCCTTGTTGATCGCCACGATGACTTTGGAATCCTTCATGCCGGCCAGGTGCTGGATCGCGCCGCTGATGCCCACCGCCACGTAGAGCTCCGGCGCGACGATCTTGCCGGTCTGGCCGACCTGCCAGTCGTTGGGGGCGTAGCCGGCGTCCACCGCGGCGCGGCTGGCGCCGATGGCGGCGCCCAGCTTGTCCGCCAGCGGCGTGATGAGCTCGTTGAACTTCTCCGCGCTGCCCAGCGCCCGGCCGCCCGAGACCACCACGCGCGCCGCGGTGAGCTCCGGCCGGTCGCTCTTGGCCAGCTCCTCGCCGACGAAGCGGCTCTTGCCGCCGTCGGCCACCGCCGGGATGCTTTCCACTGCGGCATGGCCCCCCTGCGCCGGCGCGGCGTCGAAGGCAGTCGTGCGCACGGTGATGACGTGCTGCGCGTCGCGGCTGCGCACGGTGGCAATCGCGTTGCCGGCGTAGATCGGCCGCTCGAAGGTGTGCGCATCGATCACCGCGGTGATGTCGCTCAGCTGCGCAACGTCCAGCTTGGCCGCCACGCGCGGCGCCACGTTGCGCCCGGCGGCGGTGGCGGGAAAGAGGATGTGGCTGTAGCCGCCAGCCAGCGCCAGCACCTGCGCGGCGAGGTTTTCCGCCAGCGCGTGCGCGTGCGCCGGCCCGTCGGCGTGCAGCACTTTGGCCACGCCGGCCACCTGCGCGGCGGCCTGCGCAGCGCCGGCGGCCTCGTGGCCGGCCACCAGCACATGGATGTCGCCCGCGCCGGCGGCCTGCAGCTTCAGCGCCGCGCCGATGGTGTGGAGGGTAGCCCCCTTGAGGGTGGCGTGGTCGTGTTCGGCAATCACGAGGATGGTCATGGCGTGCGTCCTTTATTCTGGGGTGCCTGTCTCAGATGACCTTGGCTTCGTGGCGCAGCTTGTCCACCAGCGTGGCCACGTCCGGCACCTTGATGCCGGCCTGCCGTTTCGGCGGCTCGGCCACCTTCAGCGTCTCCAGCCGCGGCGTCACGTCCACGCCGAGGTCGGCGGGCTTGACGGTGTCCAGCGGCTTTTTCTTCGCCTTCATGATGTTGGGCAGCGTCACGTAGCGCGGCTCGTTGAGCCGCAGGTCGGTGGTGACGATGGCCGGCAGCTTCAGCGCCAGCGTCTGCAGGCCGCCATCGACCTCGCGCGTGACCTCGACCTCCTCGCCCTTGACTTCGACCTTGGAGGCGAACGTGGCCTGCGGCCAGTCCAGCAGCGCCGCCAGCATCTGGCCGGTCTGGTTGGCGTCGTCGTCGATCGCCTGCTTGCCCAGGATCACGAGCTGCGGCTGCTCGCGCTCCACCAGGGCCTTGAGCAGCTTGGCCACCGCCAGCGGCTGCAGCTCGGCGTCGGTCTCCACCAAGATGGCGCGGTCGGCGCCGATGGCCATGGCGGTGCGCAGCGTCTCCTGGCACTGCGTCACGCCGCACGACACCGCCACGATCTCGCTGGCCACGCCCTTTTCCTTCAGGCGCACGGCTTCCTCCACCGCGATCTCGTCGAACGGGTTCATGCTCATCTTGACGTTGGCGATGTCCATGCCACTGCCGTCGGCCTTGACGCGCACCTTGACGTTGTAGTCCACCACCCGCTTGACCGGGACGAGAATCTTCATGCCTGTTGCTCCTGAAGGTCGATGAGACTGGCTCGGGACTTCTTGACGTTAACGTTAACGTCAAGGCAGCTGGCATTGTAAAAGCCCGCCAGCCTTTGCACAAAAACGAACGTTCGTTCTTTTTTGAAGATTATAGGCATGACCTGCACCGCTCACAAGCCCCAGAACCCGCCATCCGATCCAGCAGGATGCATCGCCAGCCCGCTGCCGCCTACCGTCAAGCGGCGGCTGCCGAGCCGCGATCGGCAGCCAGCAACGCCGCCGGGGACGGTGGCGACGCTGAAGGCATGCCAGCGCCGCGCACGTGCAGCACGCGCTGCGGGTACGGAATCTCCACCCCATGCTCGCGGAACAGCTCCAAGATGCGCAGGTTGATCGCCGAGCGCAAACCCAGCTGACCGTTTTCCGGATCGGCGATCCAGTAGCCCAGCGTAAATTCCAGCCCGTCGGCGCCAAAGGCCGACAGCGCCGCCAGCGGCGGCGGGTCGCGCAGTACGCGCGGCTGCTCCAGCGCGGCCTGCTCCAGCAGCCGGCGCACCAGCGCCACGTCGCTGTCGTAGGCCACACCAACCACGGTGGATTGCCACACCTTAGGGTCCGACAGCGAGAGGTTTTCCACCCGCTGCGTGATCAGGATCTCGTTCGGCACGATCGACTCGCGCCCGCTGATGGCGCGGATGACGGTGTAGCGTGCTTTGATGTCAGCCACCACGCCTTCAAAAGTGTCCAGCCGCACCATATCGCCGATGCGCACGCTGCGCTCCGTCAAAATGACAAAGCCGCTGACGTAGTTGGCCGCCAGCTTCTGCAGGCCGAAGCCAATGCCCACGCCGATGGCGCCGCCCAGCACCGACAGCGCCGTCAGATCGATGCCGACCGCCGACAGCGCCAGCATCAGCCCGATGAACAACAGCAGCGCGCGCGCGGCGTTGCTGGCGGCCTTGCGCAGCGACAGCGACTCGCCGGTGGCGTCGCGCAGCAGCCGCGCCTCGATGGCCGACGACACCCACAGCGCCACGATCAGCACCGCGCTGGCCGACAACAGCCCCTCGATCAGCGTGCGCACCGAGATCGTCGTGCCGCCCAGCTTCCAAGAAATCTGATCCAGCTCGGCCAGCACCACCGGCAGCAGCCCCGTGATCCACGCCACCGCCGCCAACCACGCCAGCCACGAGACGGTGCGCTCCACCGGCCGCAGCCAGACCGCGCCCTTGAACGCCACCTCCAGCACCTTAACGCCAATGCGGATGGCCACCAACGCCATCAGCGCCGGGATGGCCACGTGCCAGACCGCGCGCGGCGCCCACAGCGCCGTCAGCGCGCGCGCGCCGTAAGCCAGCAACAGCAGCAGCAGCGGAAACAGCACGCCGTCGATGCCGCGGCGGCCAAACCAAATGGAGCGCTCCGCATCGGGGTTGAAGGCGCGCTGCAGCGCGCGCACGGTCAACCAAGCCACGCCGACGCACAACGCCAGCGCGGCCAGCTCCAGCAACGCGCCAGGCTGGGCAAACGAGCGCAGCCAGGCGCCAAAGTCATCCATCGGGGCTGGGGCGGGCATCGTCAAAGTCGAGCGACTCATCCTGAGCTTCCTGCACTAGGAGCCTGCCGCCAGGCTGGAGGGCGCTTGTCGATAAACGCCTGCACGCCTTCCTGGGCGACATCCAACATCATGTTGCAAGCCATGGCCTGGCCGGCGAGCTGGTAGGCGGCTTCGATGCCGGTTTCGCGATGCTGGTAGAACACCGCCTTGCCCAGCGCGATCGCCTCGCGCGGCTTGGCCAGGATCGCCCCCACCAGCCGCTCTACCTCCGCGTCCAGCGCATCCAGCGGCGCCACGCGGTTGACCAGCCCGCGCTGGCGCGCCTCCTCGGCGCCGATGAACTCGCCGGTCAGCAGCATCTCCATCGCCACCTTCGCCGGCACATTGCGCACCAGCGGCACGCTGGGCGTGGCGCAGAACAGCCCGACGTCGATGCCGTTGACGCCAAAGCGCGCCTCCTGCGCCGCCACCGCCAGGTCGCACTGCGCCACCAGCTGGCAGCCAGCCGCGGTGGCCAGCCCCTGCACGCGCGCGATCACCGGCACCGGCAAGCGCTGGATCTGCAGCATCATGCGCGAGCAACGGGCAAAGAGCTGTTGGTAATACTCGAGTTGCGGATGGGCGCGCATCTCCTTCAAATCGTGCCCGGCACAAAACGCCTTGCCGGCCGCGGCGATGACGAGCACGCGCGCGCCGTCGTCGGCGGCGATTTCGTCAAGCTTGGCCGACAGCGCTTGCAGCATCGCTTCGCTGAGCGCATTGAAGGCTTTAGGGTTGTTGAGCGTCAGGGTGTGCACGCCGCGCGCATCGCGCGCATGCAACAAGATCGGTTCGGCTTCGGTGGTCATCGCTCGCTCCTGCCGGCCTGGGCGCACGGCCTCATAAACCCGCCAACACCCGCACATGCGCCTCCACGCTGCGCGCCAGCGCGCTCAGGTTGTAGCCGCCCTCCAGCACGCTGACGATGCGGCCCTGGGCGTGGCGGCGCGCCACGTCCATCAGCCGCTGGGTGATCCAGACGTAGTCCTGCTCCACCAGCGCCAGCTGGCCCAGGTCGTCCTCGCGGTGGGCGTCGAAGCCGGCGCTGATCAGGATCAGCTGCGGACGATGCGCCTCCAGCCGCGGCAGCCACATCATCTCGATCAGCTCGCGCACGTCCATGCCTTTGGTGTAGGCCGGCACCGGCACGTTGACCAGGTTGGCGTCGTCGCGGTGGTCCCACTCCGGGTAGTAGGGGTGCTGGTAGAAGCTGCACATCAGGATGCGCTCGTCGCCGGCGACGATATCCTCGGTGCCGTTGCCGTGGTGCACGTCAAAGTCAACGATCGCCACGCGCTGCAGCCCCAAGCGCGCCAGCGCGTATTTGGCCGCCACCGCCACGTTGTTGAAAAAACAAAACCCCATCGCCCGGTTGCGGCAGGCGTGGTGCCCCGGCGGGCGCACGGCGCAGAAGGCATTGGCCAGCTCGCCGCCCACCACGGCCTCGGTGGCATGGATGGCGGCGCCAGCGGCGGCCAGCGCGGCATCCCAAGTGTGCACGCCCAGCGCCGTATCTGGATCCAGCGGAAGATAGGCCGGGCCGCCGGCGGCCACGTTGTCGCGCAGCTCGTCGGCCAGCCCGCGCAGCGCCGCCACGTGCAGCCGGTCGTGCGCCAGCTCCAGCTCGGCCACCGACGCCAGCGTCGCGGTGCGCTGCTCCAGCGCGTCCAGCACCCCAGTGATCAGCAGCCGGTCGTCGATGGCGCCCAGGCGCTGCGGGCACTCCGGATGCCCCGGCCCCATGTCGTGGCGCGCGCAGGCGGGGTGGGTGTAATAGCCGGTCGATCTCATGGCGTGCACCAAGGCAGGGCGCGAAGGCGGCGCGGCTGCGGTATCGTCGCGGTTATGCTTGCTCGCTCCGCCCTTATCGCTTCGCTCTTGCAGCAGCTTACCACGGTCATCGTCGGCAAGGACGCGGTGGTGCGCGACGCGCTGACCTGCCTGCTGGCCGGCGGGCACCTGCTGCTGGAGGATGTGCCCGGGGTCGGCAAGACGACGCTAGCCCAGGCCCTCGCACGCACGCTGGGGCTGCGCTTTGCGCGCGTGCAGTTCACTGCCGACCTGATGCCCAGCGACCTGATCGGCGCCTCGATCTGGGATCGCACCGAGGGGCGCTTCGTGTTCCACCCCGGGCCGCTGTTCGCGCAGGTGCTGCTGGCCGACGAGATCAACCGTGCCAGCCCGAAAACCCAGAGTGCCTTGCTGGAGGCGATGGAGGAGCGCCAGGTCAGCGTCGATGGCGAGACGCACCGCCTGCCGCAGCCGTTCTTCGTCATCGCCACCCAGAACCCCTTCGAGCAGAGCGGCACGCAGGCGCTGCCGGAATCGCAGCTGGACCGCTTCCTGATGCGGCTGTCGCTGGGTTTTCCCGACTCCGCCGCGGAGCGGGCGCTGCTGCGCGGCGAGGACCGGCGCGCCCTGCTGGAGCGGCTGCCGGCGCTGGCCGACCCGGCGGCGCTGCGCGCCCTGCAGCAGGCCGCCGCCGAGGTGCGCGTGGCCGACGCGCTGCTGGATGCGCTGCAGGCGCTGCTGCAGGCCACGCGCGACGGGCGCTGGTTCGTGCACGGCCTGAGCCCGCGCGCGGGGCTGGCGCTGCTGCGCGCGGCGCGCGCGCGCGCCTTCGTCGAGGGGCGCGACTACGTCGCCCCGGACGACCTGCACGCGGTGCTGGTGCCGGTGGCGGCGCACCGCCTGGTGCCGGCGCCCGGCAGCGGCCGCGACGCCGCCGGCCAGCTGCGCGCGCTGCTGGCCGAGCTCGGCTGACCCCGCCCCGCAGCCCCGCCGCGCCCATGACCGCCATCGCCCCGCCCGCCCCAGCCAAGCGCACCGGCTGGCGCGACCGTCTGCAGCGCTGGTGGTGGGCGCGCCTGCCGCCGCAGCCGACCTGGCGGCTCAACCTCCGCAACCTCTACGTGCTGCCGACGCGGCCCGGCTGGATGCTGATCGGCACGCTGGCGCTGCTGCTGATCGGCAGCATCAACTTCCAGCTCAACCTCGGCTACGCGCTGACCTTCCTCGTCGCCGGCAGCGCCGCCGCCGCGGTCTGGGCGGCGCACGCCAACCTGCGCGGGCTGACACTGGCGCTGCACGGCCAGCCGGAGCTGTGGGCCGGACAGCCCGCGGCGCTGACGCTGAGCCTCGACCCCGCTGCCCGCGACCGGCTGGCGCTGGAGCTGCGCGTGGCCGGCGCCGGGGCCGATGCCGCCACGCTGCTGGACGTGCCAGCGCGCCAGCCCGCCCTGGCGACGGTGACCTGGACGCCGCCGCGACGCGGGCGCCTGCCGGCGCCGCTGCTTGCGGTCGGCACGCGCTACCCGCTTGGCGTCTGCCGGGTCTGGAGCGTCTGGCGCCCGCAGGCACAGCTGCTGGTCTACCCCGCGCCGGAGCCCGACGCCCCGCCACCCCCAGCGCGGCGGCGCGACGACGCGGCGCCCGACGGTGGCCACGCGCCGGCGCCCGAATCCGGCGTGCCGGACGACGTGCGCCCGTGGCGCGCCGGCGACGCGCCGCGGCGCGTGCTGTGGAAAAAGGCCGCGCGGCTGCCGCAGGACGACCCGGCGCAGTGGTGGGTGCGCAGCGCCGCCGCGCAGGCCGCGCAGCCAGACCTGTGGCTGGACGAGCGCGACAGCGGCCTGACCGATCCGGAGGCTGTGCGCGCGCGGCTGTGCGCCTGGGTGCTGGCGGCCGATGCGCGCGGGCTGCGCTACGGTCTGCGCGTCGGCGGCGTGGAAATTGCGCCCGACCACGGGCCGGCGCAGCGTCGCCGCTGTCTGGAGGCGCTGGCATGCCACTGAGGCTGGCGTCCCGCTGGGCCACGGCGCTGCAGGCCCGCCCGCGCGAGGTGCGCGACACATTGTGGCTGCTGGCGGTGCTGGCCTGGATCCAGGCGCTGCTGCTCGGCCACGTGCCGGGCTGGACCAGCGTTTTGGCCGGCGGGGTGCTGCTGTGGCGCGGCTGGCTGGCGTGGCACGGCCGGCCGCTGCCCGGCTGGCCGTGGCGCGTCGGTCTGACCGCGCTGGCTGTCGGGGCAACCGTCGCCACCCACCGCACGCTGCTCGGCCCGGAAGCCGGCGTGACGCTGATCGTCGTGCTGCTGTCGCTCAAGACGCTGGAGCTGCGCGCGCGGCGCGACGCCTGGGTGGTGTTTTTCCTTGCCTTCTTCACGCTGCTGGCGCCGCTGCTGCGCTCGCAGTCATTGCCGATGGCGCTCGGGGTGCTGCTGGCGGTGGCCGGGCTGCTGACGAGCCTCGTGCTGGCCCACCGCCCGCTCGGTCACCCGCCGCTGGCGGCCGCGGCGCGCCAGGCCGGCTGGCTGATGCTGACCGGTACGCCGCTGCTGGTGCTGCTGTTCGCGCTCTTTCCGCGTCTGCCGCCGCTGTGGGGGCTGCCGCAGGGCGAGCCGTTCGGCCGCAGCGGCCTGTCGGGACAGATGCGCGTCGGCGACGTGGCGCGGCTGGCGCTGGACGAGCGCGTCGCCATGCGGGTGGCGTTTCCGCAAGGGACGCCGCCAGCGGCGCAGCTGTACTTTCGCGGGCCGGTGCTGCGCGTCTTCGATGGCGAGCGCTGGCTGCCGCTGCACGGTCCCCAGGCGGTGGCGCTGGCGCCGGGTGCGCTGATCCGCGCCGACGCCGGGGTGCGCCGCACGCCGCGCGGCGCGCCGCTGCCGTACCGCGTCACGCTGGAGCCGACGCAGCGGCCGTGGCTGCCGGTGCTGGACCACACGCTGCAGGCACCGCAGCCGTCGGCCGCGGGTGCGGCGCCGCTGACCTCCCCCGATGGGGCCTGGTGGCTGCCCTACCCCGTCACCGACGTGCTGCGCTACGACGCGCAGGCCCATCCGACGGTGGACTGGGGCGTGGAGGCCGACCGGCTGGCGCTGCAGGTGGACCGGGAGCTGCCGCCGGGCTTCAACCCGCGCACGCTGGCCTGGGCGCAGGCGCTGCGCCGCGAGCTCGGCGAGCCGGCGCCGCGCGTGCTGCTGGAGGCGCTGCTGCGCCGCCTGCGCGACGGCGGCTACGTCTACACGCTGGAGCCCGGGGTGTACGGGCCGCACAGCGCCGACGAATTCTGGTTCGAGCGCAAGGCGGGCTTCTGCGAGCACATCGCCTCGGCGTTCGTGATCGCGCTGCGCGCGCTGGACGTGCCGGCGCGCATCGTCACCGGCTACCAGGGCGGCGAGCGCAACCCGGTGGACGGCCTCTGGACGGTGCGCCACAGCGACGCGCACGCCTGGGCCGAGGTCTGGCTGCCCGGCGAGGGCTGGGTGCGCATTGACCCCACCGCCTGGGTGGCGCCCGACCGCACCGAGCGCGGCGCGCGGTTGCAAGCGCCCGCCGGGCCGCTGGCGCGAGCGGTCGTTCAAGTGGATCCGCGCCTGTTGCAGCTGGCGCGCGCCTGGTGGGACGCCGCCAACCAGCGTTGGAACGAGTGGGTGCTGGACTACGGCCCCACGCGCCAGCTTGAACTGCTGCGCCGGCTCGGCTGGGCGGCCCAGGACTGGCGCGACGCTGCGCAGGCGCTGGCCGCGGCGCTGGGCGCGGCAGCGCTGCTGGCCGGGGCGTGGCTGCTGCTGCCCGCGCGGCGCCGAGCCGACGCCTGGGCGCGGCTGCTGCAGCGTGCGGCCCGCCGGGCGGCGCGCGCGGGGGTGGCGCCGCCGCGGCCGCTGACGCCGCGCGCGCTGGCGGCGGCGCTGGAGCAGGCCCACGGACTGGAACCGGCCGCGCGCGCGGCCTGGCGCGCCTGGCTGCTGGAGCTGGAGGCGCTGCGCTACGATCCGGCCATGAACGAAGCTGCCCGATCCGACCGCGCGCAGCGCGCCTTGGCAAGGCGGCTCGCCCGGCTGCCGCTGCCCGCTCGCAAGGCCCAGGCCGCCGCTGTAGGCCTGCTGCTGGCGCTGGCCGGTGCGCTCACCCCGCCGGCGGCCGAGGCGCAGCCGCACCCGGCCCGCACCACTTACGCCGACCATGCGGCGGCGCGCGCGCTGGCCGAGGCGATCGACGCCGCGGAAGGATGGGACGACGGCTGGGCGCGTCATTGGCTCGCGCAGGCGCAGCCGGATCTGCGCGCGCGCGCACTCAACGTCCCGCCGCCGCCGACCGCCTACCCCAACTGGGCGGCCTACCGCGCCCGCTTCGTCGAACCGCGACGCATCGCCGCCGGCGTGCGCTTCTGGGACGCGCACGCCGAGGCGCTGGCGCGCGCCGAAGCGCGCTATGGCGTGCCGGCGGCGGTGATCGTCGGCATCCTCGGCGTGGAAACGCTCTACGGCCAGCACCTGGGCCAGCACCGCACGCTGGACGTGCTGGCCACGCTGGCGCTGGACTTTCCGCGCGAGCACCCGCGCGCCGAGGCGCGGCAGGCCTTTTTCCGCGACGAACTGCGCGCCTTTCTGCGCCTGGCGCGCTCCAGCGGCGTGCCCCCGGACGCCTGGCGCGGCAGCTTCGCCGGCGCGCTGGGCTGGCCGCAGTTCATGCCGAGCAGCTGGCTTGCGCACGCAGTGGATTTCGACGGCGACGGCCGCATCGACCTGATCGGCAGCCCGGTCGATGCGATTGGCTCGGTGGCCAGTTTCCTGGCCGCGCACGGCTGGCAGCGCGGCGTGCCGGCGCGCTTTAGCGTCACGCCCCCGACGCACCCGCAGGCGCTTGGCACGCTGCTGGCGCCGGACATCCGCCCGACCTTCAGCGCGGCGCAGCTGCGCGAGCTCGGCGCCGAGCTGCCGCCGGAGGCCCAGCGGCACGACGGGCCGATGGCGCTGGTGCTGCTGCACAACGGCGACCCGGCGCGCGGCGGCGCGGCGCCGACCTACGTGCTTGGCACACAGAACTTCTGGGCGCTGACGCGCTACAACCGCTCCAGCTACTACGCGCTGGCGGTGCTGGAGCTTGGGGAGGCCGTCGAGCGCATGCGGGCGCATCGGTAGCCGGTTTGCAGGCGCACAAGCTGGGAATTGGGTTGCGAACTTGTTACGATCCCTCCTGTTGCTTCCACCCTTATCAGAGGAGACCTACTATGCTTGCTTGGCCACGTTGGAGCCGCCGCTTGGCTGTTGGCGCCGCTGCGCTTGGCGTCGCTGCGGTTGCCTGCGCCCAACCTTTCATCAACATCCTCACAGGAGGACAAAGCGGGGTTTACTACCCGGTTGGCGTCGCGCTGTCGCAAATCTACGCCAAGGAGCTGCCCAACGCTCGCGTGACCACCCAGGTCACGCGAGCCTCCGCCGAAAACCTCAACCTGCTGCAGGCTGGCCGCGGCGAGGTCGCCTTCACGCTGGCCGACACGCTGTCGGATGCCTGGAAGGGCAACGAGGAAGCCGGCTTCAAACAAAAGCTCGACAAGCTGCGCGGCATCGCCGGGCTGTACAACAACTACATCCAGATCGTCGCCAACGCCGACTCCGGCATTCGCACGCTCGCAGACCTGAAAGGCAAGCGCGTCTCGGTCGGGGCGGCGCGCTCCGGCACCGAGCTCAACGCGCGCGAGATCCTGAAGGCCGCCGGCCTGTCCTACGCCGACCTTGGCAAGGTCGAATACCTGCCGTTTGGCGAATCGGTGGAACTGATGAAAAACCGCCAGCTCGACGCCACGCTGCAGTCGGCGGGCCTGGGGGTGGCCTCGATCCGCGATCTGGCCACGGCGATCCGGATCGTCGTCATCCCGGTGCCGCCGGAGGTCGTCGCCAAAGTCGGCGACCCGGCCTACCAGCCGGCCGTGATCCCGGCCAACACCTACACCGGCCAGACGGCGGACGTGCCGACCGCAGCGATTCCCAACTTCCTCGTCACGCACAGCGGTGTGCCCGAGGAGACGGTCTATCGCACGACCAAAGCGATGTTTGAGCACTTGGACGCTCTGCACGCTGCGCACAACGCCGCGCGCGCCATCAAGCGCGAGACGGCACTCAAAGGTATGCCAATCCCGTTGCACCCGGGCGCGGAGCGTTACTACCGCGAGGTCGGGTTGCTGAAGTAAGCGCATGGGCACCGTCGATCAGACCGGCGCGGCCTCCCCCGCCCCGCGGGTGGACGTGCGCGACCCCGTGGTGTGGGTGGCGCTGGCGTTCGCCGCCTTCCAGCTCTGGATGGCGGCGTTCCACACCTTGTCCAGCCAGGTCATCCGGGCCCTGCACGTCGGCTTCGTGCTGTGGCTGATTTTTCTGATCTACCCGCCGTTCAAGGGGCGCGGCGGGGTGCTCGGCGCGGCCGGCGCGGCGCTGGGCTGGGCGCTCGGGCTGGTGGGATTCGCCACCGGGCTTTATCAGTGGGTGTTCGAGGCCGACCTGACGCAGCGCGCGGGTGAACTGCAGGGCTGGGACTGGGTGGCCGGCATCGCCGCGATCGCGCTCGTCTTCGAGGCGGCGCGGCGCGTGATGGGCTGGGGCCTGCCGCTGATCTGCGGGCTGTTCCTCGCCTACGCCGCGTTCGGCCAGCACCTGCCGGGGGCGCTGGCGCACCGCGGCTACGACTGGGAGGTGCTCATCGCCACGCTCGGCTTCGGCACCGAAGGCATCTACGGCACGCCGACCTATGTCTCCTCGACCTACATCTTCCTGTTCATCCTGTTCGGCGCCTTTCTGGAACAGGCCGGGATGGTGCGCCTGTTCACCGACTTCGCGATGGGCACGGTCGGCCACACCCGTGGCGGGCCGGCGAAGGTGGCGGTGATCTCCTCCGGCCTGATGGGCACGATCAACGGATCCGGCGTGGCCAACGTCGTCACCACGGGGCAGTTCACGATTCCGCTGATGAAGCGCTTCGGCTACCGGCCGGCGTTCGCTGGTGGGGTGGAGGCCACCGCCAGCATGGGCGGTCAGATCATGCCGCCGGTGATGGGCGCGGTGGCCTTCATCATGGCCGAGACGATCAACGTGCCGTACTTGGCCATCGTCAAGGCCGCCCTGATTCCGGCCATCCTGTACTTCGTCACGGTGTTCTGGATGGTGCACCTGGAGGCCGGGCGCTGCGGGCTGCACGGTCTGCCGCGCCATGAGTGCCCCAACCCGTGGACAGCGGTGCGCCAGCGCTGGTACCTGCTGCTGCCGCTGGCCGGGCTGGTGGCGCTGCTGTTTTCCGGCTACACGCCAATGTTTTCCGGCACCGTGGGGCTGGCGCTGACGGTGATCCTGATCTTCGGCGCGGCGGTGATGCAGGGCATCCGCGGCACGGCGCTGCGCGTGCTGTTCTGGGTGCTGCTGGCGCTGGCCTGCGGTGGCTTCTTCCGCTTCGGCGCCGGCGCCTTTCTCGTCGTCACCGCAGCGCTTGTCGCGCTGACCTACGTACTGCGCTGCGGCCGCGAGGCGCGCGCTCAGGCGCTGCGCGCGCTGGTGGACGGCGCCCAGCATGCCCTGCCGGTGGCCGCCGCCTGCGCGCTGGTCGGCGTGCTGATCGGCGTCATCAACCTGACCGGCGTGGCGGCCGAAATCGGGGGTCACGTGATCGGCATCGGCCGCAACAACCTGCTGCTGGCGCTGGTGCTGACGATGGTAACGTGCCTCGTGCTCGGGATGGGCATCCCGACGATCCCGAACTACATCATCACGAGTTCGCTGGCGGCGCCGGTGCTGCTGGAGCTGGGCGTGCCGCTGATCGTCAGTCACATGTTCGTGTTCTACTTTGGCATCATGGCCGATCTAACGCCGCCGGTGGCGCTGGCGGCGTTCGCCGCCGCGCCGATCGCACGCGAGCGCGGACTGCTGATCAGCCTCAACGCCGTGCGCGTGGCCATCGCCGGCTTCGTCGTGCCCTACATGGCGGTTTATAGCCCGGCGCTGATGCTGCAGGGCGACGCCGGGCCGCTGGCGGTGGCGTGGATCGTGTTCAAGGCGCTGGTGGCCATCGGCCTGTGGGGCGCGGCGGCGATCGGCTTCCTGTGGGGGCCGCTGCGCGCGTGGGAGCGGCTGTGGGCGTTCGCTGCCGCGGCGCTGCTGGTGGCGGCGCTGCCGGTCACCGATGAGCTCGGACTGGGCGTGGCGGCGCTGTGGCTGGCGTGGCATGGCTGGCGTCACCGCCGTCGTTCGGGAGCCGCCGGCGAGCTGCGGCGCTCGCGTTGACCGTATCGAAGGGGGGTGACCGAGGTGTGGTGGGCCCTGTGCGTCGCATGGGCGGCCAGCGCCGCCGCGCTCGATGAGACTCCACCGCAAGCGCCGCAACCGGGCGAGCAGGTGTGGCCCGCTCGTATCGTGGAACTGCACTGGATGCATTCAATCGAGCGGGTGCAGTGGATCGAAGCCTACGCGCTGCCGCAGCCGGATGCCCAGTTCTCGGCGCTGCAACCGCTGCGCGCTCGGGTGGTGGGCAGCGGTGCCGGAATGGAACCCGCACCGCAGGCCCTGTGGCGCCACGGGGGCTACGAATGGA
This sequence comes from Tepidimonas alkaliphilus, assembly GCF_007556595.1. Lineage (GTDB taxonomy): Bacteria > Pseudomonadota > Gammaproteobacteria > Burkholderiales > Burkholderiaceae_C > Tepidimonas > Tepidimonas alkaliphila. The sequence continues at coordinate 33,608 of NZ_VJNB01000003.1, read as the reverse complement.
CGCCGCCCCAGCCCGTGCCCCAACTGCTGCTGGCCCATTCGGCCTACACAGCCGACTACGCCTTGTGTTTGGATGGCCGCTGCACCCCACTGGCAGAACGACTGCCGGCCCAAGCTTCGGCTCACGGCGGGGTGGTTCGACTGCGTCCATGTCGAACCGATTGATGCCGCCCACGCGCCTGACCGCCGCGCCTTGTCATCACGCCGTCACACCCCTTCCTCACGATGCAAGCTGAGAAAAGTTTCTCTTGCGCTCACCATGACGGTCTTGCCGGTTCCCGCCCCTGTTTCAGCGCCGGATCCGCACGCAGTGCGCCTGCTGTTGCGCCAGGGTCGGCTGCGCATGCACTGGCAGCCGATTGTGGATTTGACCACGCGCGCCATCATTGGCCACGAAGCGCTGGTGCGCACACCCTCCGATTGCGCCTGGCGCACGCCCGACCAGCTGTTTGCCGCCGCCCATCGAGAGGGTTGCGTGCTGGAGCTGGAGCACGCCTGCGTGCAGCTGGCGCTGGATGCATGCTGCGATGCCGGCGCCGGGCGGCTGTTTGTCAACCTCAGCGCCGAAGCGCTGGCCGCATTGGCCGACCGTCCCGTGCCGCAACCGTGCTCACGCCGCGACGGGCTGCCGCTGGCGGGCGTGGTGCTGGAGCTGACCGAGCACGAGCGCGTGCACGATTTGGAGTCGGTGCAGCGCGCGCTGGCGCGCTGGCGCGCGGCCGGCGCCACGCTGGCGCTGGACGACTTCGGCGACGGCCGCTCCAGCCTGCGACTGTGGTCGGAGCTGCGGCCCGAGTTTGTCAAGATCGACAAGTATTTCGTGCGCGACGTGCACCGCGTCGGCGACAAGCTCAAAACCTTGCGCGCGCTGCAGCAGCTGGCCGATACGTTCGGCTCGCGGCTGATCGCGGAAGGGGTTGAACAAACCGACGAGTTGCTGGTGCTGCGCGACCTGGGCATCCCGTTCGCGCAGGGGTATCTGTTGGGACGCCCCGCTGCGGCGCTGGCGCGCAACCTGCCGGAAGAAGTGCACGCCACGCTGCAAGCGCGTCACATCGTGGTGTTGCCGGAAGACCGCCACATCGCCAATCGCGGGCTGACCGCCGAGATGCTGTTGATCGAGGCGCCAGCGCTGCCGCACAACGCCAGCCACGCGCAAGTGGCCGAGCTGTTCCATCAGCACCCGGAGCAGGAATCGATCGCGCTGCTGGACGAACAGCAGCGGCCGGTCGGGCTGATCGCGCGCCACACGCTGCAGGAGCTGTCGCTCAACCAGCTCTACTTTCGCGAGCTGTATGGGCGTCGCCCGGCGCTGATCCACGCCAACACGCAGCCGTTGTGCGTGGAGATTCATACGCCGATCGAGCAGCTGACCCAGGTGCTGACTTCGCCCGATCAGCGCTACCTGCGCGAAGGCTTCATCCTGACCGAAAACGGCCGCTACCGGGGCCTGGGCACCAGCGAGCAGCTGGTACGCCGCGTCACCGAAGCGCGCATCGAGGCGGCGCGCCACGCCAACCCGCTGACGGCGCTGCCGGGCAACGTGCCGCTGACGATGCACATCGAGCGGCTGCTCGACCACGGCGAGCCGTTCATCGCCTGCTACGCCGACCTGAACCACTTCAAGGCGTTCAACGATCAGTATGGATACTGGCGCGGCGACGAGATGATCCGGCTGCTGGCCAAGTGCCTGGCCGCCGCGTGCGACACGCGGCTGGATTTCCTCGGCCACGTCGGCGGCGACGACTTCGTGCTGCTGATGCAGAGCCCCGACTGGGCCGAGCGCATCGAGCGCGCGATCCGCACCTTCAACGAGCAGGCGCGGCTGCTGTACGACGAGGCGGCGCGCGCCGCCGGCGGCATCTGGGCCGAGGATCGCCACGGCGTGCAGCGTTTCCACCCGCTCACCACCCTGGCGGTCGGCGTGGTGCGCGTGCACCCGGGCCAATACCGGCAGGCCGAGGCGGTGGCCTCCGCCGCCGCGCTGGCCAAGCACCACGCCAAGCAGTCGGCCCAAGGACTCTACCTGTTGGACGGCGCCGTGTCGTCCCCAGCCATGGTGGCGGCGGTGCCGGTCAAGACGGCTGCTGTCTCGGGCATCACGCCGCCGCCCTGCCAGTAGAAGCGCCGCCGCGCGCGCTCGCATTGCCACTGGCCAGGCGCGTCGCTGCGCCAGGTGAGCGCGCCGCAGTCCGGCGTGGCGGCCACCGCCAGCCCCCGCTCGCGCAGCCGGCGCAGCACCTCCGCGTGCGGGTGGCCGTAGGGGTTGCGCCAGCCGGCCTGGATCGCCACCAGCGCCGGCTGCAGCGCATCCAGCCACGCTGCCGAGGTCGAGGTGCGGCTGCCGTGGTGCGCCGCCACCAGCAGCCCGGCGCGCAGCCCCGGGTAGGCCGCCACCAGCGCCGCCTCCACCGCCTGCGGGATGTCGCCCGGCAGCAGCGCCGCCGAGATTCCCCGGCCCACCAGCAGCACGCAGGAGCGCGCGTTGCCGTCGCGATCACCGCCCCAGCCGGGCGGCGGGTGGAGAAAGATGAACGGCACGCCGTCCCATGCCCAGCCGACGCCGGCCTCGCACAGCTGCGCCACCGGCAGCCCCGCCGGCGCCTGCCCGTTGGGGGCCCACCACGCCGCGCGCGGGTAGGCCGCCGCCAGCACCGGCCAGCCGCCGGCGTGGTCGGCGTCGTCGTGGCTGAGCACCACCGCATCCGGCACCGCGCCAAGCGCCCGCAGCCACGGCAGCAGCGCGCGCTCGGCGGCGCTGCCGCCGGGCAAGGGCGGGCCGGTGTCCACCACCAGTGTGTGGCGCGCGGTGCGCACGATCGCCGCCGAACCCTGCCCGACGTCCGGCAGCAGCACCTCGAACGTCCCCGGCGGCGGCGCCGCCGGGCGAAACGCCAGCGCCGGCCACAGCAACAGTCCGCCCCAGGCGCGCAGCGGCCACGGCCCGCGTTGCAGCAGCACCAGCGCCCCGGCGGTGCCGGCCAGCGCCAGCGCCCACGGCAGCGCCGGCCGCGACCAGACGGCGGCGGGCCAGCGCGCCATCGGTTCCAGCAGCGCCCACAGCCCCCGCGCCAGCCACGCCGCGGCGTCCACGAGCGGCGGTAGCGCCACGCCCAGCAGCGCCAGCGGCGTCACGCCCCAGGTGATCCACGGGATCGCGATCGCGTTGGCCAGCAGGCCGACCAGCGACACCTGCCCGAACCAGAACAGCAGCAGCGGCGCCAGCCCCACCGTCACCGCCCACTGCGCCCCCCAAAATTCGCGCAGCCAGGCGCGCAGCCGGCCCTGGCCGTCCGGCGCCACAGCCGCGCCGTGCCCGCGCACGAACAGCACCGCCACCGCCACGAAGCTGAGCCAGAACCCCGGCTGCAGCCACGCCCAAGGATCCACCGCGAGCGCCGCGGCCAGCGCCGCCAGCCACACCCACGGCCACGGCCAGCTGCGCCCGAGCAGCCGCAGCCCCAGCACCAGCGCCAGCATCGCCACCGTGCGCTGCGCCGGCACGCCGCCGCCGGCGAACAGCGCGTAGGCCGCCGCCAGCGCCACTGCGGCCAGACTCGCCACCAGCGGCGTCGGCGCGCGCAGGATCAGCCCCGGCCAGCGCGCCCCAAGCCGGCGCCACGCGGCGCCGACCGCCCCTAGCGCCAGCGCCGCAAACATCGTCACGTGCAGGCCGGAGATCGCCACCAGATGCGCCACACCGGTGGCGCGGATCACGTCCCACTGCGCCGGCGGGATCGCCGCCTGGTCGCCGGTGACCAGGGCCACGACGAGGCCGCGGCTGGCGTCGTCGAACCCCTGCAGCCGCGCCTGCAGCGCTGCGCGCACCTCCGCGCGGGCGCGCGCCACCGGGGCTTGCCCGGGCTCGTCGGCCAGCCGCTGCGGCGGGGCCGCACCGCGCGCCTGCACGGTGGCGGTGGCGGCGATCCCCTCGCGCCAGGCCCAGGTCTCCACATCGAACCCGTAAGGGTTGGCCAGCCCCCGCGGGCGCTGCAGTCGCAGCACGCCGCGCCAGACCTCCCCGGGGCGCACGCGCGGCGCGGCCTGCCCGGGCTGCGCAGCCCGCCACGTCAGCCGCAGCGCACCGACCCGATCCGGCGGCGGCAGGCCGGCGGGCGCGCCCGCTTCCCAGCCGAGCAGACGCGCCTCGAACGTGGTGGCGCGCGCCTCCTCGCGCGGCAGGCCGGTGACGACCCAGCGCGCCGGCGCCACAGCACCATCCAGCGCCGCGGGCCACAGCCGCGCCATGCGCTCCACCGCGCGGCCACCGGCGTGCGCCCACGCCAAGAGCGCGAGGGCCAGCGCCACCGAAAGCGCCGCCCGGGGCCCGGTCTCACGGCGCCCGCGCGCCCACGCCAGCAGCGCCAGCCCGGCCAGCAGCACCGCGCCGTACGCCGCCGGCGTCCACAGCGCGGTCTGCGTCAGCTGTGCCGCATGCCCAGCCACCCAGCCGAGCAGCGCCGGCCCCCATGCGGCGCGCCACCAGGCCGCTGCGTCGAGCTGCTTCGCCTCTCTGTCCATGCCCTCCCCTGGCGCCCCGGTCGGACTTGCACCGCCGACGCCTTCTTACAATGGCGTTGAATCCCCATCCATCGTAACGAAAAAGGAGAACCGCATGCGCGTGCTGGAGCGACTGCAGACGCTGGGCATCGAACTGCCGCCGGTGGCGGTGCCGGCCGCGGCCTACGTGCCGTTCGTGCAGACCGGCAAGCTGGTGTTCCTGAGCGGCCACATCGCCAAGCGTGGCGGCCAGCCGTGGGTCGGGCAGCTGGGGGCGACGATGACCACCGCCGAAGGCCAGGCCGCCGCGCGCGCGGTGGCGATCGACTTGCTCGGCACGCTGCAGGCGGCCTGCCGCGCCGCCGGCACCGACCTGGACAGCGTGGCGCGCATCGTCAAGGTGCTCAGCCTCGTCAACTCCACGCCGACGTTTACCGAACAGCACCTGGTGACCAACGGCTGCTCGGAGCTGCTGCTGCAGGTGTTCGGCCCCGAGGTTGGCGCGCACGCGCGCAGCGCCTTCGGCGTGGCGCAGCTGCCGCTGGGCGCCTGCGTCGAGATCGAGCTGATCGCCGAGCTGCGCTGAAGGTCGGCGGCCTGCGCGTGGCTCAGGCGTGCGGGTCGTCGCTGAGCGGCACGCCGCTTTCGTCGTAAATGGCGGCGAAGTCCGTCACCAGCTCGACGCTGGCGAACTCCACCGGGTCGCCAGGCTGCAGCTCGATGCGCTGCCAGCCGATGTCGCCGTCGCGCCGGTGGATGGTGATGGCGGCGCGGTCCTGCTCGATCAGCACGTATTCCTGCAAGCTCGGCAGCGTGCGGTAGGCGTGCCACTTCTCGCGCCGGTCGGTGGCGGCGGTGGTGGTGGACAGCACCTCCACCACCAGCCGCGGCTGCTCGACCATGAAGTCACCCGGCTCGACCTGCTGGTGGCGCGGATCGCAGGTGACCATCACGTCCGGATAGTAGATACTGCGCTGCTTGGCCACACGCAGCTTGACGTCGGTGAGAAAGGTGCGGCACGGGCTGCCGCGCAGGTGGTGGCGCAGCAGGGTGTAGATGTTGCCAGCGATGATGTTGTGACGCAGCGAAGCGCCGGTCATCGCGTAGATCTGACCGTCCACATACTCGTGCCGGGTCGGCTGCGCGGCCTCCCAGCGCAGGTACTCATCTTCGTCGATCCAGGCCAGGGCAGCGGCTTTCATCGCAGGCTTTCGGTGCTGTGCAACGTCGCTTGGAAGTCTAGCGCGAGCCGCCCCTTTACGCCAGCGCCGGCCACACCCGGGCCACCTTGAACCCCAGCCGCACCTCACGGCCCTTGCGGGCGCGCGCGGCCTGCGCCTGGTCGAGCACGCGCGCGCCCAGCGTCTCCGCGCGCGGCTTGCCGCCGCGGCCGGCGCCCTCCACCAGCACCCCGGCGCCGGGCGGCAGCGCCACCGCGCCGGCCAAGCGGTCGCCGTCCTCCAGGCTCATCAGCATCAGGCCGCGGCCGCCGCTGGCCTGGCGGCGCAGTTCCTGCAAACCGAACACCAGCACCCGTCCCTGCTCGCTCAAGCAAGCCACGCGCACGCCTTCGGCGGCGCCATCGGCCTGCGGCGCAAGCTGGGCCACGCCCTGCGCCGTGGCCCACTGGATGCGGCCGTGGCCGCCCGCCGGGCTCGGAGGGCAGACCGTCTCGCCGTCGGCCACCGTCAGGAACGCCTTGCCGGCCTTCAGCCGCGTCGTCATGTCCTCGACGCTGGCCAGCAGGCCGTAGCCGCCGCTGGTGGCCAGCAGCCACAGGCTGGACGCCGGGCCCGCCAGGTAGTGCAGCGGCGCGCCGCTGCCGCCCACGTCGAGGAAGGCGCTGATCGGCTGGCCGTCGCCGCGGGCGCTGGGCAGACTCGCCACCGGCACGCTCCAGACCCGCCCGTCGCGGCCCAGCGCCACCAGGGTGTCCACGCTCCTGCACTCGAACGCCGCGTAGAGCGCATCGCCCGCCTTGAAGGTGAACGCCGCGGCGTCGTGCCCGTGGCCGCCGCGCGCGCGCACCCAGCCTTTGTGCGAGACGATCACCGTCACCGGCTCGTCGATCACCTTGACCTCGGCCACCGCGCGGCGCTCGGCCTGGATCAGGGTGCGGCGCGCGTCGCCGAACGCGCGGGCATCGGCCTCGATCTCGCGCACCAGCAGGCGATCAAGGCTCTTGGGGCTGGCCAGCACCTCCTCCAGCTGCGTCTGCTCGGCGCGCAGCTCGGTGAGCTCCTGCTCGATGCGGATCGCCTCCAGCCGCGCCAGCTGGCGCAGCCGGATCTCCAGGATGTCCTCGGCCTGCCGCTCGGTCAGCGCGAAGCGCGCCATCAGCGCGGGCTTGGGCTCGTCGCTGGCGCGGATGATGGCGATCACCTCGTCGAGGTTGAGCAGCACGACCTGCCGCCCCTCCAGGATGTGGATGCGGTCGAGCACCTGCTGCAGCCGGTGGCGCGTGCGCCGCGTGACGGTGTCGCGCCTGAACGCGATCCACTCGAGCAGGATCGTGCGCAGCGGCTTGCAGGTCGGCCGCCCGTCGCGCCCGACCACCGTCAGGTTGACCGGCACCGAGGTCTCCAGACTCGTGTGCGCCAGCAGCTGGTTGACGAGCTCGGCCTGCGCGATGCGGCTGGAGCGCGGCTCGAACACCAGCCGCACCGGCGCCTCCTTGCTCGATTCGTCGCGCACCGCCTCCAGCACCGCCAGCAGGCTGGCCTTCAGCTGCAGCTGCTCCTGCGTCAACGCCCTCTTGCCGGGCTTGACCTTGGGGTTGGTCAGCTCCTCGATCTCCTGCAGCACCAGCTGCGCGCTCACCCCCGGCGGCAGCTCGGTGACGACGAGCTGCCACTGCCCGCGCGCCAGCTCCTCCACTGCCCAGCGCGCGCGCACCTTCAGGCTGCCGCGGCCGCTGGCGTAGGCGGCGCGGATGTCGTCGGCGCTGCTGATGATCTGCGCCCCTCCGGGAAAGTCCGGCCCTGGCAGGCGCTGCAGCAGCTCGTCCTGCGGCAGCCCGGGGTCGCGGATCAGCGCCACGCAGGCGTCGGCCACCTCGCGCAGGTTGTGGCTCGGGATTTCGGTGGCCAGCCCCACGGCGATGCCGCTGGCGCCGTTGAGCAGCACGAACGGCAGCCGCGCCGGCAGCTGGCGCGGCTCCTCGGTGGAGCCGTCGTAGTTCGGCACCCAGTCCACCGTGCCCTGGTCGAGCTCGTCGAGCAGCAGCGCGCTGATGCGGCTCAGACGCGCCTCGGTGTAGCGCATCGCGGCGGCACCGTCGCCGTCGCGGCTGCCGAAGTTGCCCTGCCCGTCGATCAGCGGGTAGCGCTGGGCGAAATCCTGCGCCATGCGCACCAGCGCGTCGTAGGCGGCCTGGTCGCCGTGCGGGTGAAAGCGCCCCAGCACGTCGCCGACCACGCGCGCGCTCTTGACCGGCTTGGCCGGCTGGCTGCGGTTGGGCCCGCCCCAGCCCAGCCCCATGCGCTGCATGGCGTAGAGAATGCGCCGCTGCACTGGCTTCAAGCCGTCGCAGACGTCGGGCAGCGCGCGGCCCTTGACGACGCTGAGCGCGTATTCGAGGTAGGCGCGCTCGGCGTAGGCGCCGAGGTCGGCCACGGGCTGGCCCTGATCTTCAGCGGTGCGGGAAGTCCAAGCGGTTGGAGTATCCATCAGGTCGCTTAGGATAGCGGAGGCCGTGGGTGCGCCCATCCATGCCAGAATCGCCGTCACCTGCAGCCCCCGCTCCAGCCATGACGCCCACGCCCCCGCCCAAACGCCGCGGCCTGATGCGGCTGTTGTTTGCGCTGCGCTACTCGATCGACGGCCTGCGCGCCGGCTGGCGCGAGCCGGCGTTCCGGCAGGAGCTGGTGCTCGGCGCGGTGCTGCTGCCGGCGGCCTGGCAGCTCGGGCGCACGTGGGCGGAGATGGCGCTGCTGGTCGGCGCGGTGATCGCGGTGTGGGTGGTGGAGCTGCTCAACACCGCGGTGGAGTCGGTGGTGGACCGCATCGGCCCGGAGTGGCACGCGCTGGCCAAGCGCGCCAAGGATCTGGGCAGCGCCGCCGTGCTGCTGGCGCTGCTGTTTGCCGGCGGAGTGTGGGGCGCGGCGCTGTGGACGTGGTGGCGCGGAGCATAGCCGCGTAAGCTTGCCCAACGGCCCGGGGCGGGTCGGCGCTGATGCGGCGAGCCGTTGAAGCGCTGTCAAGCCAGCCGCTGCGCCCTGCTCGCGCCCGCTGATCATTCCAAGCGGCGGCACGCCGCCAACAGATCGCGCCCGTTATCCACCACCGCGCTGCGCACCCCAAACAGCCCCGCCACCGTGTGGAACACATGGTCGTGCGAGGCCGGCTCCTGCGCGCGCCGCTGCACGCAGGCCCAATCCAGCCGCAAGCGCCGCTGCATGCCGGCGTTGGCCCACAGCAGCATCGGCACCTCCTTCTGCTCGCGCGGAGCCACGGCCCACGGCAGGCCGTGCAGGTAGATGCCACGCTCTCCCAGCGACTCGCCGTGGTCGGAGACATACAGCAGCGCCGTGGGGCCGCGCCGCTGCGCCAGCCAGCCGATCAGCTCCGCCAGCACATGGTCGGTGTAGCGCAGCGTGTTGTCATACGCGTTGAAGATGTGCGCCGGCTCGCACGCCTGCAGCTGCGCCGTCGCGCACTCCGGCTGAAAGCGCTTGAACCCCGCCGGCGTGCGCTTGAAGTAGGCCGGCCCGTGGCTGCCCATCATGTGCAGCACCGCCAGCGTCCCCACCCGGCGCGCCGCCTCGGGCAGGGCCTGCAGCGCGCCGGGCAGCTCGCGCAGCAGGATTTCGTCGTGGCATTCGTCGCCACGGCACAGGCCCGGGACCTGCAGATGGTCGGTCTGGCGCGACGGCACGCGCGCGCACACGCCCTTGCAGCCGGACTGGTTGTCCAGCCACGTCACCGCCAGCCCCGCGCGCTGCAGCAGGTCGAGCAGGTTTTCCTGCGCTTGCGCAGGATTCCAGCGCGCTCGGCCTTGCGGAGCGAACAAACACGGCACCGAGGTCTGGGTATCGGTACCGCAGGAGGTCACCATGGCGAACGACACGATCGGCTGCCCCTGCTGGATCAGCGTGCGCAGCCGCGGCGTGGTGTCGCGCGCGTAGCCGTTCAAGCCCCAGTTGGCCGCGCGCGCCGTCTCGCCGACCACCAGCACCACCAGCGGCGCCTCGTCCTCGCGCGCCGCCGCGGGCAGCGGCTGCACGTCTTGGCCGATGGGCTGCGGCGGCGCGGACGCAAGCGTCCGCCGACCCCAGCCGTAACGTAGCGCCGCGTAGATGCTGTTGTAGGGATTGATCAGATAGCGCAGCGCACGGTCGTTGCGCATCAGCGCCGCCAGATCCTGAAACGTCAGCCACAGCAGGGCCACCGCCAGCCCCAGCGCCGCCGCGCCGACGCCAACACGCCCCAACAGCGCGCGCCGCACAGGCCATGGCTGCACCGGCAGGCGCCACCACAGCCAGCCCGGCAGCGCCACGCCCAGCGCCAGCGCGACCAGCAGGCCCGGGGTCAGCAGGTCGCGCGCCTCGCGCCAGTCGGTCTGGAACACGTTGGCCGCCATCGCCGCATCGATGACGATGCCGTAGGCCAGCATGAAGTAGCTCGCCGCCCCGGCCAGCGCCAGCAGCGCCACCCCCGCCGGCCGGCGCAGCGGGCCCACCGCCAGCCACGCCAGCGCCGCCAGATTGACCAGCGCCAGCGCCAGCACCCACGCGAGCGTCACAGCCCAGCCGCGCCCACCCAGCGGCCCCTGCGCCTGCCACACCGCCGACCACAGCGGCACATTGCCAACCGTGGCCAGCCAAGCGGCCAGCAGGGCCAGCGCCGCCATCGGGTGCCAGCCGGGAGTCTGCGGGGCGGCCTCGGCGTCGGCCACGCGGCCTGCCGGGGTTGTCGATACGCCATCTGCCATGGGCGCACACCATGGCGCCTTCAGATTAGCGCGGCCTTAAGTCCCCGCTTAAGACGACGGCGCAACGTTGTCGGCTCGACGGGCTTGAACCGGCGCTGGCGCTGGCGGCGTGGCGCCCCACACCAGCGCGAAGCCCGTCGCCCACGGCGGCGGGAGGCTTTGCAGACGCTCCAGCTGCGCCCCCTCATGCTCAGCAATGCGCTGCACCAGCGCCAGCCCCAAACCTAGGCCGCCTCGGTCAGCCGGCCCATCCGTTCGGTTGCCGCCGCCGTCCAGCACCTCGATGGCCACCGCGCCATCGGCGCGCGGTCCAACGCGCACCAGCAACGGCGCTTGAGGCGGGGTGTGGCGCAAGGCGTTGTCGATCAAATTGCGCAGCGCCAGCCGCAGCAGCGTCGGTCGGCCTTGGACGACGGTGGGCGGCCCCTGCACCGGCGGCGACGCGCGCCCCCCACCCAACGCCGCGGCGCATTCTTGCGCCACCTCGTGCGCCAAGGCGCGCAGCTCCACCGGCTGCGCCGCCTCGCCGCCCGGGGCGTCGGCGCGCGCCAGCGCCAACAGCTGGGTCAGGATCGCGCCGGCGCGCAACGCCTCGCGCTCCACCTTCTGCAGCGCCGCTTCCCCGGCCGGCGTGCCGGCCTGCAGCCGCGCCAGCCGCGCCTGCCAAAGCAGCGCCGTCAGCGGCGAGCGCAGCTCATGCGCCACGTCGGAGGTGAAGCGCCGCTCACGTTGCCACAGCGCCCGCAGCCGCTCGACCAAATCCTGCAGCGCTTGTTGCACGCGCTGCAACTCCCGGTAGCGCTGCGCCGGCGGCAAACCCTGCGCGGTTTGCGGATCGAAATGCTGCAGCGCCCGCGCCAGCGCCGCCAGCGGCGCCAGCCCGCGGTGGATCGCCCAGCCAAGCAGCAGCGCCACCAGTGGCAGCAGCACCACCGCGGGACGCACCAGGTGCTCGGCGACATCGCGCCCCAGCTCGGCATGGCGGCTGGTGTCGAGCCCGACTGCGACCTGACGCGCACCGTAAAAGGCGACAAACCAGCGCCAAGTGCGCATCTCGCCGCCCAGCGGCAGCACCAGCGTATGATGCCCCGGCGCCAAGGTTGGCGGCAGGCGCGCGGCCCAGCCTTGCGGATCCCAGCGCGGCTGGCCGTCTTCCCAAATCACCACGTGCAGCTCGGGCGCATAGCGCGGCTCCGCTGGCAACGGCAAAGCCGCGGCTTGCACCGTCAAGCTCGCCCCCTGCGCCGGGGCCGTCAGCAGCAAACGCGCCGCAGCCACCAGCTGGCCATCGCTGATCTCCTGCGCCTCGTGCACCGCCGTCTGATACGCGCTGGCCAGCAGCGCCACCCATACCGCCAGCAACGTGGCCAGCACCCAAGCGAGCAGCCGTCGGTCCAACCGCGGCGGGCGCTCAGGCCGCGCCATCGCGCTCCTCGGACCATCGTGCGATGGTGTAGCCCACGCCGCGCACGGTTCGAATCAGCCCCTCGCCCAGTTTGCGCCGCAGATGATGGATATGAACCTCCAAGGCGTTGCTTTCCACCGTGTCGTCGAACCCGTAGAGGGCTTGTTGCAACTGCGCGCGCGTCAGCACGCGGCCCCGAGCGCGCAACAGCGTCCACAGCAAGGCAAATTCCTTGGCGCGCAGCGCCACAGGCTGGCCGTGCAGCCACACCGCGCGCGCCGCGGGATCCACCGTCAGGGCGCCATGGCGCAGCACCGCCTCGGCTTGACCGGCGCTGCGGCGCAGCGCCACGCGCATGCGCGCCAGCAGCTCCTCCGGGGCAAACGGCTTGACCAGGTAGTCATCCGCCCCGCTGTCGAGCCCTGCCACCCGGTCGGCCAGCGCGTCGCGGGCGGTCAGCACCAGCACAGGGCAGCGCAGCCCGGCGGCGCGGCGGGCGCGCAGCCAGTCAATCCCATCGCCGTCGGGCAGCCCCAAATCCAACAGCACGAGGTCAAACGGCTCGGCCTGCAGCGCGCGGCTGGCGCAGGCCAAGGTTGCGCAGACGTCGCAGCCATGGCCTTGAGCGCGCAACAGCGCCGCCAGCCCTTCGGCGATGGCGTCGTCGTCTTCCACAATCAGCACACGCATGGGTTTCGCTACAGGGGTCGCCTGCCGGTCACGGCCCGGGGCCTGGTTAAGCCTGGATTAAGCCACGATGGGGTTCAATCTTGGTCATTTCGGCGTCGCAGCTTTGTCATCCGACCCCGCTATCGTCTCGTGCATTCTGCCTGGATTTTGTCCATGTCTAGCCCGATTCATGATGAGGCCAACCCGCCGTCCTGGCGCAGCCCTGTCGCTTGGGCCGTGGCGTGCGTGTTGCTGGTCGGCTGCCTCATCGGGTGGCAAGTTCAGGCCGACCACGGTTTGATTCGCTTGCAGCAGCTCACCCGCATCGGGCCTGACATGCTCTGGCATGGCTTGACCTGGCTCGGCGACACGCACCTGGCGCTGGCGCTGTTCGTCGCCGCGGCGCTGCTGGGGCGACACCGCGCGGCGCTGCCGGCGCTGATCTGGAGCCTGCTGCCGGCGACGCTGGTCACGCACGCGCTGAAGATGATCGCCGCGGCGCCGCGGCCGGCGGCGGTATTGCCGCCGGACCAGCTGCACGTCATCGGCGAGGTGCTGCGGCACGGCAGCTTTCCCTCCGGCCACACGGTCACCGCGTTCACGCTGGCCGGCTGCTGGGTACTGGCGACGCCCCCGGCGCGCCGGTGGGCGGCGGCTGCGGCGGCGCTGCCGCTGGCGGCGGCGGTGGGCGTCTCGCGCGTGGCGGTCGGTGCGCACTGGCCGCTGGACGTGGCGGTCGGCGCGCTGCTGGGCTGGCTGTGCGCGGCGCTGGCGGTGACGCTGGCGCGGCGCTGGCCGCTGCCGCCGGCGCTGGGCGGGCGGCGCGCGGCAGCGCTGGGGGCGCTCGTGCTGGGGCTGACGCTGTGGATGCGCACGCTGCCAGCGGAGGTAGCGCCGCTGGCCTGGGCGCTGGGCGGGCTGGCGGTGGGGGCGGCGCTGGCCGCGCTGGCGCCGGTGTCGCGGATCCTGGGGCCGCAAAGGGCGCTCTGAAGGGAGCGGTTTGGGGACCCCGCGTCCGGAGCTGCGACCTGCCGTCGATCGTGAACGCGCACGCTTCGCCGCAACCGATGAATTGGAATTGGCGCCGGCTCATCCTCTGGCTGGTGCCGCTGGCCGTCTGGCTCACCGGTCTCGGCAGCCCGCCGCTGTTCGACGTGGACGAAGGGGCGTTTGCCGAGGCCACGCGCGAGATGCTGGTGCGCAGCGACTGGCTCTCGACCTGGCTGCTGGATGCGCCGCGCTACGACAAGCCGATCCTGATCTATTGGCTGCAGGCGGCCAGCGTGGCGCTGCTGGGACTCAACGAATGGGCGCTGCGGCTGCCGTCGGCGCTGGCGGCGCTCGGCTGGGGCTGGGCGGCGTGGCGCTTCGCGCGCGAGCAGTGGGACGAGGCCAGCGCCGAGCGGGCGCTGTGGATCGTCGCCACGGCGCTGGGGCCGTGGATCATCGCGCGCGCGGCCACGGCGGACGCGCTGCTGAACCTGTGGCTGGCGCTGGCGTGCCTGGACCTGTGGCGCTTTCTCGGCCACGGGGATCGGCGCGCCCTGCGCCGCGCCTACCTGTGGGTGGCGCTGGGGCTGTTGACCAAGGGGCCGGTGGCGGCCCTGATCCCGGCCGCCGCCGGCACGCTGCATTGCCTGCTGCAGCGCGACGCGCGCACTTGGCGGCGCGCGGCGTTGGATCCGCTCGGCTGGCTGATCCTGCTGGCGGTGGCCGCACCGTGGTACGCGGCGATGCTGGCCACGCACGGGCAGGCGTTCATCGACGGCTTCATCCTGCGCCACAACGTGCAGCGCTTCACCGCCACGCTGGAAGGCCACGGCGGCGGCTGGCTCTATTACCTGGTCGTGCTGCCGCTGCTGCTGTTGCCGTGGAGCGCGGCGCTGCCGGCGGTGCTGGCCCGTCTGCGCGCCGACGTCGGCGAGGCGCTGCCGCGCTACCTCTGGCTGTGGTGCGGCTTCGTGGTAGCGTTCTTCAGCCTCTCCGGCACCAAGCTGCCGCACTACGTGCTCTACGGCGCCACGCCGCTCATGCTGCTGCTGGCGCGGCGCCTGCCGGCGCTGCGCGCGCCTGCGCTGGTGGCGCCGCTGGCGCTGCTGGCGCTGTGGCCGTGGCTGCCGGCGCTGCTGGCCGAACTGGGCGCACGCACCTCCGACGCCTACTACGCGGCGCAGCTGGCGCTGGCTCCGGCGCTCGCCCCCGCGCACTACGCGACGGCGACGTGGGCGGCGCTCGGCCTCGGCGTGGCGCTGGCGCTGGCGCCGCGCTGGCCGGCGTGGCGGCGGCTGCAGGCGCTGGCGGCGCTGCAGGCGCTGCTGCTCGGCGCGGTGGTGGCGCCGTGGTTCGGCGACGTGCTGCAGGGCGCGGTGCGCGAAGCCGGCCGGCGCGTGCAGGCGGCGCAGGCGCCGGCGGTGCTGTGGCGCTTCGATGCGCCGAGTTTGGCGGTCTATGCGCGCGCGGTGACGCCACGGCGCGCGCCGCAGCCAGGCGAGTGGGCGCTGACGCGGATCGACCGCGTGCCCACCGACGTGCCGCACACGGTGCTGTACCAGCGCGGCGGCGTCGTGCTGCTGCGGCGCGACCCCGGATGAGGCCCGCGGCGCCGGCCCAGGCGGCTGCTCAGACGTCCACCTCGACCGCGTCGCCCCAGCGCTCCAGCAGTTCGCGCCGCGCCGCGGCCTCGCCCTTGCCCATCAGCTGGTGCAGCCGCGCCTCGACGGCGGCGCGATCGCCCAGCCGCACCGGCAGCAGGCGGCGCGTGTCGGGGTTGAGCGTCGTCTCCCACAGCTGCTCGGCGCTCATCTCGCCCAGGCCCTTGAAGCGGCTGATCGCGCAGCGCTCGCGCGCCACGCCCTCCTGCGCTACCTTGTCCAGCAGCGCCTGCAGCTCGCCGTCGTCGAGCGCGTAGAACTTGGCCGCCGGGCGCTTGCCGCGCGCCGGCACGTCCACCCGGTACAGCGGCGGGCGGGCGATGAACACGTGCCCGGCCTCGATCAGGCGCGGGAAGTGGCGGAAGAACAGCGTCAGCAGCAGCACCTGGATGTGCGCGCCGTCAACATCGGCGTCCGACAGAATGCAGACCTTGCCGTAGCGCAGGCCCGACAGGTCGGCGGCCTCCTGCGGCCCGTGCGGATCGACGCCGATGGCCACCGCGATGTCGTGCACCTCGGCGTTGGCGAACAGCCGCTCGCGCTCCACCTCCCAGGTGTTGAGGATCTTGCCGCGCAGCGGCAGCACCGCCTGGAAGGTCTTGTCGCGGCCCATCTTGGCGCTGCCGCCGGCGCTGTCGCCCTCGACCAGGAACAGCTCGTTGCGCGCCAGGTCGCGGCTTTCGCAGTCGGTCAGCTTACCGGGCAGCACCGCCACGCCGCTGCTCTTGCGCTTTTCCACCCTCTGCGCGGCGCGCTGGCGGCTCTGCGCGGCGCGGATGGCCAGCTCCGCCAGCCGCTTGCCGTGCTCGACGTGCTGGTGCAGCCACAGCTCCAGCGCCGGGCGCACGAAGCTGGCCACCAGCCGCAGCGCGTCGCGCGAGTTCAGCCGCTCCTTGGTCTGGCCCTGGAACTGCGGGTCCAGCACCTTGGCCGACAGCACGAAGCTGGCGCGCGCGAACACGTCCTCCGGCAGCAGCCGCACGCCCTTGGGCAGCAGCGCGTGCAGCTCCGCAAAGCCGCGCACCGCCTGGAACAACCCCTCGCGCAGGCCGCTTTCGTGCGTGCCGCCGGCCGGCGTGGGGATCAGGTTGACGTAGCTTTCGCGCACCAGCGGCCCGTCCTCGGTGAAGGCCAGCGCCCACTGCGCGCCCTCGCCCTCGGCGAAGCTCTCGTGTCCGGCCTCGGCCCAGCCCTCGCCGGTGATGAGCGGCACAACCGGCTCGGCCGCCAAGCTCTGCGCCAGGTAGTCCGCCAAGCCCCCCTTGTATTGCCACGTCTGGCGGGTGCCGCCCGCCTCGTCCTCCAGCGTCACCGTCACGCCGGGCAGCAGCACCGCCTTGCTGCGCAGCAGGTGCTGCAGCTCCGCGCGCGGCAGCTCGGCGCGGTCGAAATAGCGCGGATCGGGCCACACCCGCACCGTCGTGCCCTGGCGCCGCTCGCCGGCGGCGAGAGGCCGGCGCTGCAGCGGCTGCACCACCTCGCCGCCTTCGAACGCCATCGTCGCCACGTGGCCGTCGCGGTGGCTGGCCACCTCCAGCCGGCGTGCCAGCGCGTTGGTCACGCTCACCCCCACGCCGTGCAGCCCGCCGGAGAAGCTGTAGGCGCCGCCCTTGCCCTTGTCGAACTTGCCGCCGGCGTGCAGCCGGGTGAACACCAGCTCCAGCACCGGCGCGCCCTCCTCCGGGTGCAGGCCGTGCGGGATGCCGCGGCCGTCGTCCTCCACGCTGACCGAGCCGTCGGCGTGCAGCGTAACGGCGATGCGACGCCCGAAGCCGGCCAGCGCCTCGTCGGCGGCGTTGTCGATCACCTCCTGCACGATGTGCAGCGGGTGGTCGGTGCGGGTGTACATGCCGGGGCGCTGCTTGACGGGCTCCAGCCCCTTTAGCACACGGATCGCGCCCTCGGCGTAGCCCTGCGGGATGGCGGTCGTCTCGGCCATGGCGGGCGATTGTAGGGGCAGCCGTTGGCGGGTTTGTGCACATCCGCCCTGCTCCCAGGAGACGGCTTGTGTGCCGGCGCGCGCACGCCTTGGTTGCGCTGCAACGCTCTCGAGGCGCTTACAAGTGCTTGTTTTTATACAATATTTTTGATTGCCCAAAAAATAGGCAAGCTGTTGGAAGGCTTGCCGGACGCGGCTTTGCAGCCGCAAGCCACGGCTTGCCCACAAAGTTATCCACAGCGACGCGGGAAAACCGCCATCCCGCTCGGCTGCACAAGGCTTTAGCGTCATCGGCTACGACAGCACTGCAACCCGCGCATCCAGATGGCGCGGCGTCGCGGGCATCGCCATCGGCTACCATCGCCAGCGTTGCGAGCCCTCTCCGGCTCGGCGCCACGAATCCGGCCTCTTCCACGATGCTTCAACCCAACCCGCTGCCCCCCTCCGCTTGGATCACCGCGCGCGCGGCGCTGCTGCACGCCTTGCACGGCGAGCGCGCTCGCTGCGCGCTGGATGTGGCTTGCGGCCACGGGCGTCACGCGCGCTGGCTGGCGCAGCTGGGCTACCACGTCACGGCGGTGGATCGGGACGCCGACGCACTGGCCGCGCTGACGGATGCTGCGCCTGCCGTCACGCCGCTGCAGGCCGACTTGGAAAACGCCCCATGGCCGCTGCCCGGTCAGACCTTTGACGTCGTGCTGGTGACCAACTACCTTTGGCGACCGCTGCTGCCGACGCTGGTAGCCAGCCTCGCCCCCGGCGGCGTGCTGCTCTACGAAACGTTCGCCGCCGGTCAAGAAACGATCGGACGGCCCGCGCGCGCCGAGTTCCTGCTGCAGCCGGGCGAGCTGCTGCGCGCCTGCGCGGGCTTGCGCGTGCTGGCGTATGAAGACGGGTTTGATCCCGATGCGCCGCGCTTCGTGCAGCGCATCGTCGCGCTGCGCCCCGGCGCCAACGATCCAACGCCCCAGCGACTGCCGCTGGCCCGTGCACGATCCGGAGCTGGTTAGAATGCAGGTCGGTCTGCCTGCTGCAACCGCCGCCCTCTTTGCTTTGGCCTGATTCTCATGAAGCCCATCACCGGCAGCATCGTCGCCCTCGTCACGCCCATGCACGAGGATGGCAGCGTGGATTACGCCACTTTGCGCAAGCTCATCGATTGGCACATCGAGCAGGGCACCGATTGCATCGGGGTGGTCGGCACCACCGGCGAATCCCCCACGGTTACGGTCGAAGAACACTGTGAAATCATTCGCGTGGCGGTGGAACACGCCGCGGGGCGGGTGCCGATCATGGCGGGCTGCGGCGGCAACTCGACGCGCGAAGCCATCGCGCTGGCCGAATTCGCTCGCAAGGTGGGCGCCGACTGCCAATTGCAGGTGGTGCCGTATTACAACAAACCGACCCAAGAAGGTCTTTACCAGCACTTCAAGGCGATCGCAGAAGCCACTGGCGACCTGCCCATCGTGCTTTACAACGTGCCCGGCCGCACCGTGGCGGATCTGCTGCCGCAGACCGTGCTGCGGCTGGCCGAGGTGCCTGGCATTGTCGGCATCAAAGAGGCCACCGGCAACATCGAGCGGGCCCAATGGCTGATCCGTCAGCGGCCCGCCCATTTCTCCATCTACTCCGGGGACGACGCCACCGCGGTGGCGCTGATGCTGTGCGGCGGCCAGGGCAACGTCAGCGTCACCGCCAACGTGGCGCCGCGGCTGATGCACGAGCTGTGCGCGGCGGCCATCGCCGGCGATGCGCGCCGCGCCATGCGCATCCAAATGCAGCTGCTGCCGCTGCACCAGCAGCTCTTCGTCGAAGCCAACCCGATTCCGGTCAAATGGGCCATGGCGCGTCTGGGCCTGTGCGGCCCCACGCTGCGGCTGCCGCTGACGCCGCTGTCCAGCGCCGGCCAGGCTGCGGTGGAAGCGGCCTTGCGAGAAAGCGGCTTGCTGTAACCCCGGGCGCCAGCTCTCCAACCAAGGAAAGTCCGATGCCTTTGAACCGCTTGCAACCGCCTGCCGCGTGCGCCCGCTTCGGTCTGATGGCTGTGGCAGCGCTGCTGGCCAGCGGCTGTTCGGTGCTGGAAGAAACCCGCATCGACTACCGCAGCGCCAAGACGGTCAACGCGCTGGTGGTTCCGCCGGATCTAACCCAGTTGGCCCGCGACAGCCGCTACGCCTTGCCTGGGGGGGCGGTGACCGCCAGCGGCCTGGAGGCGGCTTCAGCCGCGCGCCCGAAGATCGCGGTGGCCGCGCCGGATCAGCTCGGCGACGTGCGCCTGGAGCGCGCGGGCAGCCAACGCTGGCTGGTCGTCAGCCGCCCGCCCGAGCAACTCTGGCCGACCTTGCGGGAATTTTGGCAGGATCACGGCTTTGTGCTGACGCTGGATCAGCCCCAACTGGGCTTGATGGAAACCGACTGGGCCGAAAACCGCGCCAAAATCCCGCAGGACTTCATTCGCTCCACCATCGGCAAGCTGTTCGACAACCTTTACTCCACCGGCGAGCGCGACAAATTTCGCACGCGCGTGGAGCGCAACGCCAGCGGCGGCAGCGACATCTTCATCAGCCACCGCGGCATGGTGGAGGTCTATACCAACGCCCGCCAGGACAGCACGGTTTGGCAACCGCGCCCCGCCGACCCAGAGCTGGAAGCCGAATTTCTGCGCCGGCTGATGGTCAAGCTGGGCGCATCCGAAGAGCAAGCCCGCAGCGCTGCGGCGGCCACCGCGGCTGCGGCGCTGGCGCGCCTGGAAACGCGCGACGGCGGCCCGGTGGTGGTGCTGGAAGACAATTTCGACCGCGCCTGGCGTCGCGTGGGCTTGAGCCTGGATCGCAGCGGCTTTACGGTGGAGGATCGCAACCGCGCGGAAGGGGTGTATTTCGTTCGTTACGTCACCCCGGAGGCCGACCGCGCCCCACGCGAGGAATCGGGCTTCTTCAGCCGCATCGCTGGCTGGTTCGGCTCGGGCCGCAAGGCCGAGTCCGCGCCCCTGCGGCTGCGCATCCTTGTGCGTCCGGATGGCCCGCGCACGCTCGTGCAGGTGCTCGACGGCAACGGGCAGCCCGATCGCAGCGCCAACGCTGTGCGCATCGCCCAGCTGCTGGCCGACGATCTCAAGTAATCAGCTGCACTGCGCCGTCGCGCGCCGCGACGTGCTGCACCGCCACGCCCCAAACCTGTTGCACGCGCGTCGGCGACAGCACCTGCGCTGGTGTGCCGCAGGCCAGCACACGCCCCTGGTGCACCAGCACCGCCTGGTGCGCGTAGCGCAGCGCCAAGTTCAGGTCGTGCAGCACCACCACCACGCCGATTGCGGATTGTTCGGCCGCTGCGCGCAAGCGCTGCAACAGACGGTGCTGGTGCGCCCAATCCAAGGCGGCGGTGGGTTCATCCAACAGCAGCCAACGGCCTGCGGGCTCGTCGTCAAGACCAGCGCCCGGGCAGCCGATCTGCGCCCAGGCCCGCGCCCAATGCGCGCGGGCGCGCTCCCCGCCGCTGAGCGAGCCGACGCTGCGCTGGCCCAGCGCCGTCAAGTCCGCTTCGGCCAGCGCGCAATCGATCAGCGCCTCCTCATGCGCGCTTGGCTGCTGCCGGTGGGGGTAGCGCCCCAGTTCCACCAATTCGCGCACGGTCAATTCCAACGCCACCGCGGTGTCTTGCAACATCACGGCGCGCCGCCGCGCCAACGCGCTGGCCGACCAGCGCTGCAGGGCCACGCCATCCAGTTCGCTGCGTCCGCGGGTCAACCGCCGCAAGCCAGCCAACACCCCCAGCAGGGTCGATTTGCCGGCTCCATTCGGGCCCACCACCGCATACAACGCTTGGGGCTTGAGCTCAAGCGTCACCTCCTGCAGTAACCAATGCCCTTGAGGTGCGCGCACCGCCGCTTGATCCAGCGCCAACACCGCACGACCTCCGCCAGCTCACAGACTGCGCCGCGCGCGGCGCAGCAACCCGATCAAAAACGGCACCCCAAGCAACGCCGTCAACACCCCCAGCGGCAACTCCGCTGGAGAGCGCCACGTGCGCGCGGCGGCATCGGCCACCAGCACCAGCACAGCGCCTAAGGCTGCCGAACCGGGGATCACCCAACGGTGCAAGGGTCCAGCCAGCAGGCGCACGCAATGCGGCGCCACCAAACCCACGAAGCCGATCATGCCAACCGAGGCCGTCACCGCGCCCGTGACCACCGCGGCCACTGCCACGCAGCCCGCCTTCAACCGCGCCAGCGGCACCCCCATCAGCACCGCCTGCGCTTCGCCCAAAGCGAGCACATCCAGCGGTCGCGCCAACGCCAACCCGATGGCGCAGGCGCATCCCACCACCACCGCCATGACCGCCACCACCGACCAACGCGCGCCTCCCAGACTACCCAGCATCCACATCTGGTATTGACGCAGCTGCTCGTCCGTGGCCACGTAGCCAAGCAAACCGATGCCCGCGCCGGCCAAGGCGTTGACCGCCACCCCCGCCAGCAACATCACGCCGACTCGCACCCCGTGTTCGCCGCGCGCCAGGGCCACCACCAGCAGGGTCGCCAGCCAACCCCCGAGAGCCGCGGCCACCATCAGCGTCCAGCTGCCCAACAAACGCGGCGCTTCGGGCCACCACTGCCCCAGCGCGACAATCGCCACCCCGGCCGCCAGCGCCGCACCGCTGCTGACGCCGATCAACCCCGGATCGGCCAGCGGGTTGCGAAACAGCCCCTGCATCAACGCGCCGGCCAGCCCCAGGCCCGCTCCGACCAACGCTCCAAGCAGCAGGCGCGGCAGCCGCAGGGTGCCAAACACCATGGCATCCTGCGGCCAAGCGCTGCTGTCGCGCCACGCCTGCCACCACTGCGGCCAGCGCTGCCACGAAACCGGATAAGCGCCTTGGGTGGCCGACCATAGCAGCGCCGCCGCCATCGCCAGCAGCAACGTCGCCATCAGCAGCGGGCCCGGCACGCGCCGGACGTTCATCACGCCGGGCGCCATGTGCCGATGGCTTGAGCCGCGCGCTCGATCACCTCGGGCAGCCTGGGGCCAAAGCCCAGCAGCGCCAGCGCGTCGTCGTGCCACAGACGGCGTCGCTCCATGGGCCACAAGGCCCACTCCGGTCGCGCCCAAAACGCGGCCTCCCCGCCCACCGCGCGCAGGCTTTGGGTGGTGGTCACGATGAGATCAGGCTGCAGGGTCAGCACCGCTTCGGCGCTGAGCGGCCGATACCCCGCGTAGCCACTCACTGCGTTGCGCGCCCCCATCAGCTGCAGCACCGCGTCGGCGGCGGTCTGGCGGCCCGCCACCATCGGGCTGCCGCCGTGCGCCAGCACAAACAGCGCGCGCGGCCCCCGCGTCGATGGCGACACATGCGCCTGCAGCCGCTGGCGCTGCGCGCGCAGTCGCTCCAAGAGCGCCTGGCCTTCGCGCAAGCGCTGCGTGACTTCGGCCATGACCTCGATTTTGCGCTGCAGATCATCCCAATCATGCGTCACCGGGATGAGGCGCAGCGTCAATCCCGCTTCGCGCAGCTGGCGCAGCACCGCCGCCGGCCCCGCTTCGGAGGTGGCCACCAGGGCGTCGGGGCGCAAGGCCAGCACGCCTTCAGCCGACAGTTGCCGCATGTAGCCCACGCGGGGCAGACGCTGGGCCGCCTCGGGGTAGTCGCTGGTGCTGTCCACCCCCACCAGTTGTCCCTGCGCCCCCAAAGCGAAGGCGATTTCCGTCAACGCGCCGCCCACCGTGACCAGGCGCGGCGAGCGTTGCGCCGACACCGGCGACCAGGCTGCGGCTGGCGCAGCCATCAGGATGGCCAGCGCGTCGCGTCGCCTCCAAATCGACGGCGCGCGGCAAACGCCCGCCCGGCTCATCCTGCCACCTCCTGCGGCGTCGCCTCCGGCAGCGACGCCAGCAGCGCGCGCCAGACGGGTCGCTCCGGCTCGCCAGGCTTGCGCGCGCCAAACAGCATGGCGATCACCTCACCGTGGCGGTCGAACACCTCCAGCGACGAGACGACGCCGTCGCGCGTGGGCTTGCGCACCACCCAACATGCGTGCACATCGTCCTGCCGCACGTGCAGGTTGAAGCGCTCGTCCAGCACGTTGACCCAGGTTTGCCCTCCGTAGATGCCGGTGTGGATCCGGCGCACCGGGCCGGTGTGGATTTGGATGCAGCCCGGGTTGCCCACAAACACCATGATGGGCGCCCCTTCGAACGCAGCGGCCTCCAGCAGACGCTGCAGGCTGTCGCGCGCCACGCCATAGGTATGACGACCTTCAGCCCACTGCATGGCCTGCCAGCGGGTCACGCCAAAACGGCGCAACAGCCCCGCGAACTCATGGGTGTCGGTCATCGCATCCCACGCCTGCAAAAAAGCCGGCGCCGACGACGGGTTGGTCGCGGCGGCGGCATCGGGCTGCGCTGAGCCGCGGCGAAACCCCGGCCACGCCTGCGTGGCCCGAAAACGCTCCACCACCGCCTCCCACGCCGCCGCATCGGTTTCCTCGCGCCGGTGGATTTTGTGCACCGCCTGCCCGAAAGCATCGAAGAACTGCAAGCTGCGCACCCCTTGCCCAGGGCGATCGGCCACGGCAAAGCCGGCGTGCCAATGCGACCAGAACAAGCGCAGATCGATGTCCGGCCCCAGCGCCAGGCCCACGGCGCCCTCACCACTGACGTTTTGATAGACGCCGACTTTTTCATGCACCGCCGCGTCGTTGCGGGTCAGGGCCATCAGCGGGCCGCACGACTGCAGCGACTGCAACAACGCCAGGCCCTCGCAGCGCAGCGGGTAAGCCACCAGCGCCGCGTCGTGCGGGGGGCAGCCACCCGGCCACGCCGCCGGCTGGTGCGCCGCCAGGGCCTCGCCTTCGCTGCAGCCGGCGGCCTGCGCCGCCTCACGCAGGCGCAACCCGCGCTGCAGCCCCTGCGCCACCGCCTCACGCAGGCGTTGGGCCTGCTCCAAGGGGGTTTCGCTCGTCATGGATCGTCTCCTCAAAGGTTGGTCAAAGAGCAACCCCGCGCCCTGGCACGGCTCTGCTAGAACGAGCGAGTCAGCGCCACAGCCAACGAGCGCCCGGCAGCGGTGTAAGCCTCGAGCACCGGCGACGTGGCCGACAGCCCGCGCACGTTGGTCCACTCCCAGTAGCGGCGGTCGGTCAGGTTGCGCACCGCGGCGCTGAGCTGCCAGTCACGATCCAGCCGCCAGCGCATCCGCACGTCCAAGGTGGTGAATGCCGGGGGACGGAACTGCCCGCCGACGATGCCCGCGTCATCGACATCGCCGGCCTTCTTGCCGCGCACGTGGCGCAGGCTGGCGCCCAGCGCGAGCGCTTCATCCACGCGGTGCTCCACTCCCACGATCAGCTCCGGGGGATTGACGGAATTGAGCGGCTTGCCGGTGGTGTCCACCGTGCCCTCGGTGCGGCCCCAGGCCCATCGCACCGCGGTGCTCGGGGTCAAATCCAACCGCCCTTTGAACTCCAGACCATGCAGGGTGACCCGACTGCGGTTGACCGATTGAAAGATGAGCGGATCGGCCACCGTGCCGCGTCCGCCGACATAGACCAGATCCTCGATGAAGTCGCGGTAGCGGCCACGAAACAGCACGGCCTCCCATTGCCAGCGCTCCTCCTGGCCACGCCAGCCCAGCTCCAGCGTGCGGCTGGTCTCAGGCTTCAGGTTGGGATTCGGAATGGTTTTGTAGGCCCCGGAAGCGCCCGAGAGGTTTTCAAAGAAATTGTTCAGTTGCAACGGCCCTGGGGCGCGAAAGCCCGCGGCCACGTTGGCAAACACCTGTTGGCGCGGGTGCGCTCGCCAGATCACCCCGATCTTGGGCGACCAGGCCCCATCGCTAAGTTGCGCTGGTTCCAACGGGTAGAGCGCATCGCGCGCCGCGCGCAGACGCACCCGGTCGTAGCGCAGCGCCGGGATCAGGCTCCAGGCATCCTGCGCCCATTCTGCTTGGGCAAACAGCGCCGTGGTGCTTTCGCGGGTGTCCGGAAAACGCTTCAACGGATAGCGCTCGTAAGGCGGCGGCACGGTGCCGGTCAGCAGGTTGTCCATGTCGGTTCGAATCACATCCAACCCATAGACCCAACGCGCACTCCAGCCGCCGCCCACCGCTTGCGTACGCTGGGCCTGCACCGCCAACTGCGTCAGCGCTTCTTCATAGGTCACCTGGCGCTGGCGCTCGCGCTGGGCTGGCGGCTGCAGAGGTCGCCACTCGGTGGCGCTCTCAAACGCCCGGGCGTTTTGCCGCGCCAACAAGACCCTGAGCTCATCGGCCAACGGGGCATCCAGCCGCCAGCGACCATCCCACGATAACCGCGCCCGGCGCATCGAGAGCGTCCCATCCAAATCCGCCACAGACGTGGGCGCGACGATGGCCGCGCTGCGGCCACTGAGCACTTCGACCTCGCCCTCGCGGTTGACATACTCGACCGTAAAGGTATGCCGCTGCCCGCCCCCCGGGGTGTGCACCAGCTTGGCCAGCAAGCCTTCGTGCTCGAACCGCTCCGGATTGGGCGCTGTTCGGCTGCTGTCGGCTGTCACCCGCTCGCCTTGATTCGACAGCTCGCGCGCGCGCCCAAGCTGAACCGAGCCCAACCATTGCCAGTTCTCGGCGGCCGACGCCAGCGTCAGACCGATGCGGCGCGCGCGATCTTCGCCGTCAAAAGCCGCCACCGCTCGCCCGCCCCAAGATGAACCGCCGCGCAGCAAGTCGCTGGGCTGCGTGGTGTACATCGCCACCACGCCGGCCAGTCCATCCGATCCATACAGCGCCGAATGCGCTCCGCGCAGAATTTCGACCCGCGACACCAGCCCGAGGTCGTAGTAATCGCGCCCGAACGCGGCCGAGCCGAAGACGCCGCTGACCAGCTCCCTGGGCACGCGCACGCCATCGACCAACAGCAGCACCCGGTTGCCCTCCAGCCCGCGGATGTTGAAGCCGGCGTTGCCATCGCGGCCGGTGCCGCCTGGCGACACCGCGCTGAAGCGCACCGCGGCGCGCTTGACGCTGACATTGGGGATCTCGCGAACCAGGTCGCGGATGTCCTGCACCTCCGCCGGATCCAGCGCATCGTCGCGCAAGATGTCCACGGCGGCGGGCACCTCATCCAGGGTGCGCTCGCTGCGGGCGCCGCTGACCACCACCTCGGGCAAGCGGGCCGCCGCGCCGGCTGCAGCCACCCCCGCTTCCCCCGAAGCTTGCGCCCCAACCGACCCAGCGACGCACGCCAGCGCGACCGCCCCTACCCGGGCAGGAAATGCCCTCGCGATGCTTGCCATAGTGCCCCCGATCTCAACATCGACAGAAAACTCAACACAACCGAGAGTGATTTGTATTTAAGTATAAGACCAAAAAACCACCCCTCCAAGGGGTGGTGAGATGCATGCTGCGCCCGTAGCCCGGTGGTGGCCCTGGCGAGCCCCCGGAGGCGGCATCGATCAAGCTGCGACCGGCTCGGGCGCGGGCGTGCGGATCAAGAAGTCGAAGGCCGACAGCGCCGCTTTGGCGCCTTCGCCCGCGGCGACCACGATCTGCTTGTACGGCGCCGTGGTGCAGTCGCCAGCGGCGAACACCCCCGGCACGCTGGTGTGGCAGGCGGCGTCGATTTCGATTTCGCCAAAGCGGTTGCGCGCCACCACCCCGTCCAACCACTCGGTGTTGGGCACCAGCCCAATCTGCACGAACACGCCCTCCAGCGCCAGCTCATGCTCAGCGCCGCTGGCACGGTCGCGAAAGCGCAAACCGGTGACGCGCTGGCCATCGCCGAGGATGGCCAGCGTCTGCGCCTGCGTCAGGATCGTGACGTTGGGCAGGCTCTTGAGCTTGCTGACCAACACCGCGTCGGCCTTGAGCTGCTCGGCGAACTCCAGCAGCGTCACGTGCGCGACGATGCCGGCCAGGTCGATGGCAGCCTCCACGCCCGAGTTGCCGCCGCCGATCACCGCCACGCGCTTGCCCTTGAACAGCGGGCCGTCGCAGTGCGGGCAATAAGCCACGCCGCGGTTCTTGTACTCGGCCTCGCCGGGCACGTTCAGGTTGCGCCAGCGCGCACCGGTGGCCAGCACCACGCTGCGCGCGCGCAGCGTCGCGCCGCCCTCCACCTCCACGCCAATCCAGCCGTCGGGCTGCGCCGCCGGGCGCAGCGCCACCGCGCGCTGGCCGTTCATCACGTCCACCTCATAGTGGCGCACCTGCGCCTCGAGCGCCGCGGCCATCTTCGGCCCCTCGGTTTGGAGCACCGACGGGTAGTTCTCGATCGCCAGCGTGTCGTTGACCTGGCCGCCCAGCCGCTCGGCCAGCAGCCCGGTGCGGATGCCCTTGCGCGCCGCGTACACCGCCGCCGCCGCGCCGGCCGGCCCGCCGCCGACCACCAGCACATCGAACGGCTCCTTGGCCGCCAACGCCTGCGCGGCGCGCGCACGCGCGCCGTCGTCCAACTTGGCCAGCAATTCTTCCAGTGTCGCACGGCCGGAGTGCAGCACCTGCCCGGCGCGCAGCACCAGCGGCACCGCCATCACGTTGCGCTCCTGCACCTCCTGCTGGAACAACGCGCCGTCGATGACGGTGGTGCGCACGCGTGGGTTGACGATCGCCAGCAGCGCCAGCGCCTGCACCACGTCCGGGCAGTTGTGGCACGACAGCGACATATAGACCTCGAAGTCGTGCTCGCCGGACAGCTCAGCTGCCTGCTGCAGCACCTCGGGCGCTACCTTCGGCGGGTGGCCGCCCATCCACAGCAGCGCCAGCACCAGCGACGTGAACTCGTGGCCGAGCGGAATCGCGGCGAACGTCAGCCGTGCCGGCTCGCCGGGACGCTGCAGCGCGAACGACGGGCGGCGCGGCGCGCTGCCGTCCGTGCGCACGGTGATGCGCCCCTCCGACAGGCTGGCGATCTCCTGCAGCAGCTCCAGCATCTCGCGCGCGCTGGCCGAGTCATCCAGCGAGGCCACCAGCTCGAAGGGCTGCTTGACGTGCGCCAGGTAGGCGCGCAGTTGGCTCTGAAGTTGGGCGTCGAGCATCGGGGAGTCCTCTCGTGGTTCGGGTGACTGGGACAGCCCTCCCCCACCGCCCCGATGGGCGGGGCGGCGCGCATCCAGGGATAGGGAGGTTCAGTGCGGCAGCGCTGCGACCGCTGGATCGTGGCGCCGCCTCATACAGTGATCAGATCTTGCCAACCAAATCCAGCGACGGGGCGATGGTCTTGGCGCCCTCGTTCCACTTGGCCGGGCAGACCTCGCCCGGGTGCTCGGCGACGTATTTGGCCGCCTTGAGCTTGCGCAGCGTCTCTTTGACGTCGCGCGCGATGGCGTTGTCGTGGATCTCGGCGGTCTTGATGACCAGGTTGGGATCGATCACGAACGTGCCGCGCAGCGCCAGACCTTCCTCATCGATGTGCACGTCGAACTGGCGGGTCAGCTGATGCGTCGGGTCGCCGATCAACGGGAACTTGGCCTTGCCGACCGCCGGCGAGGTCTCATGCCACACCTTGTGCGAGAAGTGCGTGTCAGTGGTGACGACATAAACCTCCGCCCCCAGCTTTTGAAACTCAGCGTAGTTTTCCGCCGCATCTTCCACCTCGGTCGGGCAGTTGAAAGTGAAGGCCGCCGGCATGAAGATCAGCACCGACCAGTGCCCTTTGAGCGACTGCTCGGTGATCTCGACGAACTTGCCGTTGTGGAAGGCTTGCACCTTGAACGGTTGCACTTGCTTGTTGATCAGCGACATGGCTGCTCCTTTCGTGGTTGCGGAATGAACGCGGCGCTCAAGGCGTCCGCCCGCGCTGGCGCTTTGAGGCGCCGCGACCCGTGCATCATAGCCCACAACAATCAAAGTTTAACATTGATAGTCTCTATCCGCTCGATCGTCACGTCCTATACTGAATAAAAACGTTTCTCATTTGTGTATAAAATCACCTTCGCATCACTTTTCTGACAGCTCATTGACACGGAGCCACCATCCCATGCAACTTGAATCCACCGCCTCCTTCCCGTTGCGCAACGCGCCGGTGCTGCCGCTTGGCGCAGCGTTGCTGGCCGCCAGCTTGCACGCCGTCGCGCAAACGCAGCCGCCCGCACCCCAGGCCGCTGGCACGCTGGAGACCGTCACCGTCACCGGTCAGCAAGACCCCGCCGAGGTGCGCTCCAAATCCACCCTCAAGCCCGGCACCACGCGGCTTGGTAAAGGCGAGCAGTCGCTGCGCGACATCCCGCAAAACGTCACCGTCATGACCGAGCGGCTGCTGGACGACCGCAACCTGGACGACTTCCGCGACGTGCTGCGCACCACCGCCGGCATCACGTTCCAGGCCGGCGAAACCGGTGAAGAGGATGTGCGGCTGCGCGGCTTTTCGCTCGGCCAGGCCGGCGACATCTACCGCGACGGCATGCGCGAAGGCCAGCTGATCACCCGCGACACCTTCGCCACCGACCGCGTCGAGGTGCTCAAGGGCTCGGCCTCCATGCTGTTCGGCAAGGGCTCCACCGGTGGCGTGGTCAACCAGGTCACCAAGCAGCCGTTCCTGATGGATCGCTACGAGCTGGAGGCCACGGTCGGCAACGGCCACCACCGCCGCCTGCAGGCCGACCTGAACCGCCAGCTCGGCAGCGGCGCCGCCGTGCGGCTCAACGCCATGGCGCAAGAGGCCGACCTCTGGGGCGCCAAGGATGACCGCCGCGGGCTGGCGGTGGCGCTGCGCACCGGCATCGGCGAGCGGCACGAGTTCGCCATCGACCTCTATCACCTGGAAACCCGGCAACGCCCCAACTACAACCACCCCTGGCTGCTGACCGGCAACTCTGGCGAGACCGGGCGGCGCATCGTGCCGGTGCTGCCAGCCAAAAACTATTACGGGCTGGCCAGCAACTACCTCAACAGCGAACAAAACGTGTTGACGCTGTCGCACACCTGGCGCTTGAGCCCGCAGGAGGAGCTCAAAACCACCCTGCGCCACGGACGCTACGAGCGCGACCTCTGGGCCACCGTGGTGAGCTTCTGCCAGAACAACGCCACCCTGTGCCCGGGACAGACGGTCAGCCTGACCAATCCACCCGGGCCCAACACCATCCTGTCGCGCAACAACTTCAAAGGGCGCCGCGGCATCAGCGACATCACCCAGCTGCAGGCCGACTACAGCCACAAGTTCGAAGCCGCGGGCTGGCGCCATCACCTTACCGCGGGGATCGACATCACCGACGAAGACGCGCGCCGCAACAACAACAATGGCGGCGGCGCGCTGCCCGCCACCGCACCGGCCAGCGTGCGCCTGACGCGCGTGGGCACGCCCAACGACGGCGCGCGCCGCGACGACACCCGCACCTGGATCTACAACACCTTCGACGCCAAGAGCATCGGGGTCTATCTGCAGGATGCGGTGGAGGTGGCGCCGCGCTGGAAACTGGTCGGCGGCGTGCGCTTCGACCGTTTCGAGGCCGACTACCGCGACGCCGCCAGCGGCGCCACCGGCTCGCGCCGCGACAACGTCTGGAGCCCGCGCCTCGGCGTGATCTTCGACGCCGACGCGGTCTCATCCTACTACGCCTCGTTCGGGCAGTCTTACAACCTGTCGGGCGACACGTATCAGTTCGCGCTCGGCAACTTCGATCCGGGCAGCACCAACGCCAAGCTTGCCAAGACGCCGCCAGAAAAAAGCCGCAACCTCGAAGTCGGCGCCAAATGGGAGCTGTTCGAGCAGCGCGCGCTGGTGGGGGTGGCACTGTTTCGCTCCGAAAAATACAACGAGCGCAACACCGACCCCGACAGCGCCGCGCAGCAGCTGCTGCTGTCGGGCAAGCGGCATGCCACCGGCGTGGAGATCAACGCCGCCGGCCGCATCACGCCGAAGTGGGAAATCTTCTACAACCACACTTGGATCCCCAGCGCCAAGATCGACCGCTGCAACGACGCCACCTGCCCGCCCAACGGCGTGGTCGAGCGCGTCGGCGACCGTCCCGGTTTGACGCCCAAGCACAGCCTGAGCGCCTGGACCACCTACCGCGTCGCGCCCCAATGGCGGCTGGGCCTGGGCGTCAACCATCGCAGCGAGCAAAGCCCCGTGGGCAACCGCACGGTGGTGGCACCCGCGTTCACCACGCTGGACGGCATGGTCGAATACACGGTCGATGAGCGCACCACGGTCAAATTGACGGTCAACAATTTGACCGACAAGCTCTACGCCGACGGGCTTTACCGGGGCTTTTACACCCCCGGCGCCCCGCGGCGCGTGTTTTTGAGCCTGAAAACCGTCTTCTGAGGGGTTTTGTCGTTTAAGGTGCTCCCAAGGGGCTTGGGGCCCGATGCGCCCAACCGGATCATCGGGCCCCTTTTTAACGATGTCACCGTATCTTGAAGCCATCCGATGCTGCTTCACCTTCAAGGCTTGTTGACCGCCGACGAGCGCGCCCACATTCGAGCCGTGCTCGACGCCGCTGATGCGCCCTGGCGGGATGGCCGCTTGAGCGCCGGCAGCCAGGCGGCGCTCGTCAAGCACAACGAGCAACTGGCCCACGACAGCCCCCAGGCCGCCGAGCTGCGAGCCATGGTGCTGACCGCTCTGCAGCGCGAACCGCTGTTTTTTTCCGCCGCGTTGCCGCGCAAAATTTTTAACCCCCTCTTCAACCGCTACCGCCCGCAAGCGCCCGCGTATGGCCGGCACATCGATGGCGCGGTGCTGCACTCCCAGGCCGATGGCCAATGGGTACGCTCCGATCTGTCGTGCACGGTCTTCTTGAGCGACCCCGATGAATACGATGGCGGCGAACTCACCATCCACGACACGTATGGCGTGCAGCGCGTCAAGCTGCCCGCCGGGGACGCGGTGCTCTACCCCGGCACCAGCCTGCACGAAGTCACGCCCGTCACGCGCGGCACGCGGCTGGCCAGCTTCCTTTGGATCGAGAGCATGGTGCGCCACGACGAGCAGCGCCGCCTGCTCTTTGAGCTGGACATGAATCTGCTGCAGTTGCGCCAGCAGCTAGGGGAAACCGCGCAGACCACCGCGTTGACCGGGGTCTATCACAACCTCTTGCGCATGTGGGCTTCGACATGACCCTGCACGCGACCCAGCCCGCTCCGTCGCCGCGCTGCGCGGCCACCGCGTTGCCCGCCGGGATGGACGCAGCCGCCGCGGCGTATTTTTTGGGTGGCGCTGGCGACGAGATCACCCTGCGCGCCAACGAACGCGCCTGGCGCTCGATCGGCTGGCTGCCCCGTGTGCTGTCCACCCCCACGCAGGTGGACATCTCGACCACGCTGCTGGGGCAACGCTGGCCGACGCCCTGGCTCGTCGCCCCCATGGCCCACCTGCGGCTGGCGCATCCCGAGGCGGAGCTCGGCGCGGCGCTGGCCAGCGCGGTTCAGGGGGCGGGCTTCGTCCTGTCCACGCAGGCCACCGTGCCGCTGGAAGCGGTGGCCGACGCGGTGCGCGCCGAGCCGCAGCGCGGCCCGCTGTGGTTTCAGCTTTATCCTTATGGAGGCCGCGAAGACTGGTGGCGGCTGGCGCAACGTGCGCAGCGCGCCGGCTATGAAGCCATCGTGCTGACCGTCGATGCCCCGCTTCAGTGGCCCAGCGCGCGCGAGCAAGACGCCGGCTTTGCTTTGCCTCCGGACTGGCCGCAGCCGAATTTGCCGGCCGCCGCCCCGCGGGGCACGCTGGAAACCCTGCTCGGCTGCGCGCTGCGCTGGGATGACGTGGCTTGGCTGCGCCGACGGCTGGAGCTGCCGCTGGTGCTCAAGGGCGTGCTGCACCCCGACGATGCCCGCCGGATCTGCGACCACAACCTTGGCGATGCTCTGATCGTCTCCAACCACGGGGGCCGGGTGCTCGACGGCTTGCCAGCCACCGCGCAAGCGCTGCCGGCGGTGCTGGCCGCCGTCGATGGACGCCGCTGCGTCCTGGTCGATGGCGGTCTGCGTTGCGCCGCCGACGCTGTCAAGGCGCTGGCGCTGGGCGCCGACGCGGTGCTGGTAGGCCGTCCGGTGGTGCAGGCTCTGGCCCAAGACGGCGCGCGCGGGGTGGCTCGCTTTTGGCGCCACTGGCGCGACGCGTTCCAAGCCACGCTGGCGCTGCTGGGCTGCGCCAGCCCCCATGAAACTCGAAGCGTAACCTTAATCCCTATGACCGATGCGACGCCCCATCGACATGCAGGAGATGCCGAAGATGAGTGAAATGCTGTGGGCCTGGCTCGGCGCTCTGGCCGCCGTAGCGATAGCGGGCTGGTGGGTGTTGCGCAGCCCGCGATGATGAACGCGCACATGGCCCCTTTCAGCCCATCCCAAGCTGGCAGCCCAGACGCTGCGGGCACGGTGCCGCGGTCGCGGCGCACCTTGGCCGTCAGCGGCGGCGTGCTGGCCGCGCACGCGGCTGCCTTGTGGACGCTGCAGTTCAGCCCCCCGGCGCCTCCGCAGGTTGCCGCGCCTCGGGTGCTGGCGGCGCAGCTGGTGGCCCCCGCCCCTGAAGCGCTGCCAGCACCCGAGGCGCGGCAACCTGCGGAGGCGCCGGGGGGCTGAACTGCAGCGTCCACAAGGC
>NZ_VJNB01000029.1 GCF_007556595.1 Tepidimonas alkaliphilus | reverse complement strand
CCCACGGTGCGACCGCCTTCGCGGATGGCAAAGCGCAAGCCTTCCTCCATCGCAATCGGCGCAATCAGCTTGACCGTCAGCGTCACGTTGTCGCCCGGCATCACCATCTCTTTGTCCTTGGGCAGCTCAATGGCCCCGGTCACATCGGTGGTGCGGAAGTAAAACTGCGGCCGGTAGTTGTTGAAAAACGGCGTGTGGCGGCCTCCCTCTTCTTTGCTCAGCACATACACCTCGCCCGTGAAGTGCGTGTGCGGCGTGATGGTGCCCGGCTTGGCCAGCACCTGCCCGCGCTCCACTTCCTCGCGCTTGGTGCCGCGCAGCAAAATGCCCACGTTGTCGCCCGCTTGGCCCTGATCGAGCAGCTTGCGAAACATCTCCACCCCCGTGCAGGTGGTCTTCTGTGTCGGGCGCAAACCCACAATCTCCACTTCGTCGCCCACTTTGATGACGCCGCGCTCAATGCGCCCCGTCACCACCGTGCCACGGCCCGAAATCGAGAAGACGTCTTCCACCGGCATCAGGAAGGCGCCATCAATCGCACGCTCCGGCGTCGGAATGTAGGTGTCCAGCGCTTCCGCGAGCTTCATGATGGCCTGCTCGCCCAGCTCGCCCTTGTCGCCTTCCAGAGCCTTCAGCGCCGAGCCCTTGATGATGGGGATGTCGTCGCCCGGAAAGTCATACTTGGACAGCAGCTCGCGCACCTCCATCTCAACAAGCTCCAGCAGCTCGGCATCATCCACCATGTCGCACTTGTTGAGAAAGACAACAATGTAGGGCACCCCCACCTGGCGCGCCAGCAGAATGTGCTCGCGCGTCTGCGGCATCGGACCATCCGCCGCCGACACCACCAAAATCGCCCCATCCATCTGCGCCGCACCCGTGATCATGTTCTTGACGTAGTCGGCATGCCCCGGACAGTCCACGTGCGCATAGTGCCGGTTGGCCGTCTCATACTCCACGTGCGCCGTGTTGATGGTGATGCCGCGCGCCTTCTCCTCCGGCGCCGCATCAATCTCGTCATACTTCTTGGCCTGCCCACCATACTTGGCCGCCAGCACCGTCGTGATCGCCGCCGTCAGCGTCGTCTTGCCATGGTCCACGTGCCCAATCGTGCCCACATT
>NZ_VJNB01000028.1 GCF_007556595.1 Tepidimonas alkaliphilus | reverse complement strand
CGCTGATAAAGGCCAGCGCCGAATCGACGATGCGCAGGGCGACGTTGGCTTTGCCAACGGTGCTGATGTCGATGTCGCTGACCTTCAGCAGCGTCGAGCCGGTCAGCGTGGCGCTGAAGGCGTTGGTGCTGCCCGACCCTTGGGCGCTGAAGTTTTTGTCCGAATTGAGTTGGATAAAGCCGCTGACCAGGGCATTGTCGGCAGTGGTGTCTGCAGCGAGGTTTACTGCAGCTCCCGCTGTGACAAACTTGCCTTCGTCATTGATATACATTTTTGTCACCGAAACTTGGCCGGCGTTGGCGGATGCGGTATCCCCAACCCGGATATCTTTGCCGCTTTCGTTGATGAGGATGATGCCGGTGCCAGCTTCGTTGAGACGAGCGACGATGCCGGTCTGCGAGGACTTTTCGTTGATGGCGTTGATGGCGGCAGACAGGTTGGAGGCGCCGCTGGTGCCGTTGAGCGTAAACGACACCGTCACGTCGGAAGAGTTGTTGGAGCGCAGCAGCAGGTTGTAGGAGCCCGAGGCGCCAAAGGTCAACTGCGCCGCGGTGTAGGCGGTGGCATACACCCCAGTCTGGCTGGCTTGCAGGTTGATGTTGGCCGCGGTGGTCTCGGCCTGCTCGTTGGCCGCAATCGCGACCGAGGCGCTACCTGCCGGGCCGTTGATGATCACCGAGCCACTGGTTACGCCGTTGGCGCCCCAAGCTGCGCCTGTGGCCGCTGCCCCCGTGCTGAGGATTTGGTTGTTACCATAGACGTTGGTGCGGATGTTGGCCATCGTGGCGGTGATGGTCTGGTTGGCGTTGGCGCCCACCTGGAACTGCGCTGTGCCGAAGCTGCCGTCCAGGATCTTCTGGCCGTTGAACTCGGTGGTGATGGCGATGCGATCGAGTTCGGCCACCAGCTGGTTGACTTCCTGGTTGAGCGCCTGGCGGTCGCTGGCGCTGTTGGAGGCGTTGGCCGACTGCACCGCCAGCTCGCGGATGCGCTGCAGGATGGAGCTGGCCGAGTTCATGGCGCCTTCGGCCGTCTGGGCCAGCGAGATGCCATCGTTGGCGTTGCGCGCGGCCTGGTTCAGACCCCGGATCTGC
The DNA here is from genome assembly GCF_007556595.1 of Tepidimonas alkaliphilus. Lineage (GTDB taxonomy): Bacteria > Pseudomonadota > Gammaproteobacteria > Burkholderiales > Burkholderiaceae_C > Tepidimonas > Tepidimonas alkaliphila. The sequence continues at coordinate 182 of NZ_VJNB01000028.1, read as the reverse complement.
GAGGTCATGCGCTCGGCAATGGCCAAGCCCGCCGCATCGTCCTTGGCGCTGTTGATGCGCAGGCCCGACGACAACCGCGCCAGCGCCGTGCCCATCGCCGCCTGCGAACCATTGAGGTTGCGCTGCGCATTCAGCGACATCACGTTCGTGTTGATCACCTGTGGCATGTCCGTGCTCCTTGC
>NZ_VJNB01000027.1 GCF_007556595.1 Tepidimonas alkaliphilus | reverse complement strand
TGCGCAGGCCCGACGACAACCGCGCCAGCGCCGTGCCCATCGCCGCCTGCGAACCATTGAGGTTGCGCTGCGCATTCAGCGACATCACGTTCGTGTTGATCACCTGTGGCATGTCCGTGCTCCTTGCTTGACTCGTCGTGGCCTGTCACCCTCTCAAGCCGCAGGCTTTAAACCACGTTCCCACTCAGGCAGCGATGCATGCCGACCGCGAGGAGTGCACAGGTGCTTGTATCTTCAGCGATCTTTGCGCAGCTAAAGCAAAAAAAAACACCCCCAACGGGGTGTTTTTCTGGTCTTGCCTTGAGATCGTCAGCGTGATGGGGTCTTGTTCCACTGGGCGATCTGCTGGCCCACATATTGCCCAAGGCTGTTGAGGCGGGCGAGGTTGCGATCCAGACGGCTGTATTGCTCGAGCAGCCGCTCTTCGGTGCGGCTGGCCTTTTCGTTGATGCGCTTGGCTTGATCGTTGAGGCGGCCGATTTCGTTTTCAATGGCCTTAACCTTGCTGTTGACGCGGCCGTCGCTGGCCAGCGCACCGGTCGTAAAATCGCGGAATTGACGGGCAAGGCCCTGGGTTGGGCCGTTTGTGCCCGCCAGCATGTTTTGCAGATCGGAAGGGTTGTTTAGCGCTGCTGACAATTTGCTCTCATTGATTTTGAGCGACCCATCACGCTGCATCTCAACACCAATATCCGACCATGTGCGCATCGTCGGATTGGCGGGGTTGTCGGTAAAGATCATCCGGCGCAAAGCCGATTGCAGCGCCACGACGGCGCTGTCGCCTTGCAAGGGGCCCGCTTGTCCGCTTTTCGCGTCGTATTTCAACGCATCGGACAGCGTGCTGTTGAGCTTGTTGTAGGCGTCAACAAAGGCCTGCAGGGCTTTTTTGACGCTGTCTTGATCTTGTTTGACTTCGACCGTCACCGGTTGAGATGTGACTTCCGACACCGTCAGCGTCACGCCCGGAATGGCGTTGGCAATGGTGCGGTCAGACGAGGTGACTGAAACGCCATCGATGAGCGCAACGGTATTTTGCGCGCTCTGAGTTAATGTTAGTCCAGCCGTGCTGTTCTCAGGATCGTAAGCAAGACGGGATAAGCCAAGGTTATCCGTGTCATTGCCATCATTGTCCGACACTTGGATGCGGAACCCTTGATTTTCCCCAGTGCCGGTGGAGCGGATGACCAGCCGTTGACCGCCTCCATCATTCAACACAACAGCCCGCACGGACGTGGTGGCTTGGTTGATTTTGTTGGCGATGTCGCTTAAGGTGTCGGTGGCGTTAACGGTGACGGTAATGGGGCTCCCAGCACTTTGAAAGGTAGGGCCGCTTTGCCATGCGCCCATTTCGATCGTCAACGTGCCCGACCCGATAGGCCCGCCGCTGATGACTGCCGATTGGGCGACTTGCCCGCGGGCCAGCTGCTGGACTTGGACGTTGTAGGAGGCTGGGGTCGCGGTGAACGCCGCCGAGCCAGCAACCGCCTGCGATGAGCTTTTGACGGTCATGGCGTTGTAGGTGCTGCCCAGCGTCAGGGCCCGCAAGCTGTCGTCAAGGGCCGCTAGCTGCCCTTTGATTTGACCGACGACCGACAAGCGAGCTTGTGCCGCGGCTGTGCGCAATTGGATGCTGCTTAGCGGCCGTTTTTCAAGCTCCACCAGCTGGGAAACGATGTTTTTGACGTCTAGTCCGCTGCCGATACCGGTGGACGTGATGGTGGGCATGGCTCAACCTCCTTGAAGGGTGCCGTGGACTCAGTATGCGTCGCCACCGTAATCCAGTCAAGCCGAAAAAGGGGTGGCCCGTCCGGTTGCCACCCCTTGCAGCCTCATGTCGCCTTCACCGCAACAGAGCCAGGACATTCTGCGGCAGCTGGTTGGCCTGGGCCACCATGGCCACCCCCGCCTGCTGCAGGATCTGCGCGCGCGAGAGAGCCGCGGTCTCCGCCGCAAAGTCCGCATCCTGGATGCGGCTGCGGCTGGCG
>NZ_VJNB01000026.1 GCF_007556595.1 Tepidimonas alkaliphilus | reverse complement strand
ACTCACATTGCCCAGCGCCTGCGCCAGCTCCAGCACCGACAGCCGCTGCTGCGCCAGCTTCAGCTCCGCGTTCGTCCTTCTCTCCTTTCGTCGATCCGTTATGTCAGGAAAGAAGGTTTAGAGTACAAGTGAAGACCACCCGCAAGCGCGAGTTCCTGCGGCAGATGGATCAGGTGGTGCCGTGGAAGGAGCTTGAAGCGCTCATGGCCCCGCACATGCCCTCGCCTGGCCCCAAGGGCGGCCATCCCCCGTACCCGGTGTCGGTGCTGCTGCGCATCCACTTCCTGCAGCTGCTGCTTGCGCTGTCGGACCCGGCAGCTGAAGAGGCGTTCGATGACGTGCCGGCCTTTGCTTAAGTTCTCGGGCTGGAGCTGGGGGTGGACACTGTGCCGTATGAGACCACGATCCTGCGCTTGCACCATCTGCTGGAAGAGAAGAACCTGAGCGAGCGTATGCTGGGCTTGGTCAACGGCATCGTTACCGAACGCGGCCTGATGGTCAGAAGCGGCACGGTGGTGGATGCCACGCTCATGGCTGCGCCCAGCTCCACGAAGAACCAGAGCCGCAGCCGCGACCCTGAGATGGTGAGCGGCGATGAGTCGCAGCCGCGAACGACGAAGAAAGGCAACCCGTGGTCCTTTGGCTGCAAGGCGCATGTGGGCACGGATGCGGCCAGTGGTCTTGCGCACAGCGTGGTGGTCACACCTGCCAACGTGGCCGACGTCACGCAGGCGCACGCGCTGCTGCATGGAGAGGAACGAGACGTCTTTGCCGATGCGGGTGACCCGCGCGTGGACAAGCGCGAGGAGGTGCAACAGCATCACCCCAAGGTCAGCTGGCAGGTGGCCATGCGCCCGGGCAAGCGCCGGCAGCTGGATACCGCCCAGCCGCTGCAGGCAATCCTCGACCCGATCGAGACCGTCAAGGCGCGCATCCGCGCGCGCGGCGAGCCCATCTTCGGTGTGCTCAAGTGCGTCTTCCGATACACGAAATTCCACTACAAGGGCCTGAAGAGGAACGCGGCGCAGATCACCACGCTCTTGATGCTGGCCAACCTGTGGCTCGTGCGCAGGCGGCTTATGCAGCCCTGCGTGGGGTAAGTGCCCCCAAACGGGGCGCAAGCGCCCCACGCGGGGCCGCCAAAGGCCCCTGCGGGGGCTAAAACGGCCCCGCGAGACTGCCGGAATCATGCCTGAACTCACGATGTGAAACTCAAGCCCCGCGACGGCGTCAGCAGCGGGGTTGAGCAGAATTTCCATAGGAATGTGTTGGCGTGGCGCTGACGGCTCATCAGCTGACAGGCGTGCCAACCCACCACGACGTCGAGCGTTACCATCCAAGCCAACCACGGCAGCACGGCCTGGGCAGCCCTCAGAGCCTCGGTCTCCAGACCCAGCCACCCTGTGGCCAAGAGAGGAGAAAAACCGACCGCAACCCCGATGCCAAGCCCAGCCCCGAGCAGCCACACCCACGTCGTTACCGGCCGCTGCCAAAGGGCGGCACCTTGCGGGTCATCCCACTGCAGGGCGACCAATCGCGGAATGAAAACCGCCGACATGACACCAAACAGCAGGCTTACCGGCCACGACAGCAGGTTGAAGACGAGCAGATACCCCTCAACGGTCGCGGAGGTGCCGTAACGGTAGGCCACCGCCATCTCTTTGCCAGCCGCCCGCCACCAGCTTGGCCGCCAGCACGAACATCGCCAGCCAGAACGCGCTGCGCACGAAGGCTTTGTTGGCAGCGTGGGCACCGCGCAGGCGTGCCTGCACGCCCGGCGGCAGCCAAGCCAACACCCTCTTTTCAAGCCAGCGGATCATCAAAGCCGTCAATCCCGCTCACCAGAACTTGAGCTCGCAGGCCATCAAGGCGTCGCGCAGGCGTTCGGTCAGCCGCGCGCGATCCAGCCGATACATCGACCAGCCCAATGGACGGCAAACGAAGACGAGCAGCCGAATCCCCGGCCGCCGGGGCAGGTAGCGGCAACTCGCAGGCGGAAGGTAAGCCCACCAGTGCCCATGCTGGACGGCGAGAAACAGCACACGGTGCGGAGCCCGGACAAACCGCTTCGACGTCACGCAATCCAGCGCCTCGGCATAAAGAAGCAGTTGCCCCTCTGCACAGCGCGTCCGAGCAGCGACCGGATTCACTGGTAGCGTGATCGACTCGACATCGCGGTGATAAAACCGCACAGGGATGTTGAAAGAGTGCTCACCCAAGCGAGCCACTCCCTTCAGCGATTCCACCGTTACACTTGGTGCTTGACACCGCTAGGGACACACCTACCAGATTAGCGACATAACGACGATCCCAGTGGCGCGGCTAATGTGAGGACGGAACAGGTGTTTTGCACGCTCACATCCCCCACACGCCGATGGTACGGCCGCCGATGGTCTCCGTGCGATGGAAGATCTTCTTCTCCCAGCTGCGTCCGGGCCGGCGGTCGAAGACGATCAGATGCGCTTCCTGCGCTCCGCACTGCTCGGCGTAGGCGGCGGTCTGGGTGAGGCCTTCCTCGATCGTGGCCTCCAGGCTCTTGTGCAGGATTTTCAGTTCAAGGACGACGCGCTGCACGGGCCCGAGAAAGCCCTGCGCTTCATCCAGCGGCCACTCAAGGAAGAGGTCGGTCCTGCGCCGCCCCAGGCCATATTCGCGGCTGATGCGGCCTCCTCCGTTGACGATGCGCTGCAGAAAAGCCTGCAGCAAAAGCTGCGGGCCGGCTTCCTTGTATTGAAAGCGCTCGATCCAGGCGTCGGCGTTCTCACGGAAGAATTGTTGAAACGCTGACAGCAGTTTGTCGAGGTCCAGCCGCCGGTCGCTCGGGCGGACGTACCAAGCCTGCTCGTGGGTGATGCGGGTCTGCGTGGTGTAGGTCAGTTCACGAGGAATGACTTCGCGGTAGAGGCGGTTGGCAATCCTCCACTGCGGCCGGGATTGGATGAGGCCCAGATCCTCGACGTATTGCA
>NZ_VJNB01000025.1 GCF_007556595.1 Tepidimonas alkaliphilus | reverse complement strand
GGCCGCACCTGGGCTACCGCAACAACGGTCGCACCCCGTACCAGACCGTGCAGCGCTTCGTGCAGCAGGTCCGACAGGAGCCTGCCGACGAGTCAACAACTGCAACCCAAGAAGGTTAAGAGTACACCTTGAATACTTGTCCGTATCTAGCCAATTTGTTCTTCCATCATCTCCCCAGGTTCAGAGTTCTATGAGAACGACATCTATTCTGACACTGGGGTTCCCACGAAAGGGACGGCGGAAAGATCAAGTGCAAGGCAGATCAGGCCGCGTTGGACTTGATTATTGACTCCGCCGCGTGATTGATAATCACATTAAATTCAAACCGGGGCACACATCACTATACCTTCCCCCTTCCAACCACGAAGCTGCATTTCCCGGTAGGTATTTAGATTTGTCGTAAAACGGTGGTTGCTATCGCGCCCTTTTTCAAAACCCTGGTTGTATAAACGGTATATCGGCACCTGATTCGCCGCACAAAAAGCTTGTCCACTGGAATCGCGCTGTGGTGGATAAATATAAAAGGCAATACCTTCATAATTCCACCTTTTTTCTGTCACAGGCACCCTAACCTGCTGCTGCTTCAGAAATTCACATTCGCTTCGATCCATTGTATAAAAATGACTGTTAGGGCCTGGACTCACGGAACCATAAAAGCGACAAACCTCGACGGAACCTGGAGCCGGATTGCTTACTGGAAACGCTTTGAACATGTCTCCGGTTTCTCGCTCTCCGGTTGCAGGATTGCTTCGCAACCAGTTCGCTTCTCCTGCGTCAGCCGTTCTAAAATACCGATCTAGATCTTGATTATAAAATTCAAAAACAGTCACCGTTGTTTGCGGAGGCTGCCCTGGCGGCGCAGGCACGTTGCCCGGATCAAGCCATTGCGAAATACCTAACGCATATGATTTGCCGAATCGACCATAAACCGCAAAAGCAGCTCCCGGATTGTCGCAACTACCCGAACCGCCGTAAAGCACGCCGCTCAAATAGCGGGATCCATTCTTGCTAATCCAGTAACCGCTTCCGCTACTCCCTGGCTGAGTATCTCCCTGCCCCCAGGCAATGTAAATGAAGTTACCAGTAGCCGAATTAGCTTGGTTACAAGTAAAGGTACTCGAGCCGCCTGTTGTGCAAGACAAATAAACAGCTGTGGAACCCGTGGATAGCTTTTTCAAATCTCCCTTGGGATGATGGATACCCACAGCAAAATCACCCAAAGCATCTCCAGTTGTCCAGCCGGAAAAAACCGCTCCAGCCGGAGGATAAGAATTAAGTCTTAGAAGGGTAGTATCTGTTTCTGCCAAACCCCACAAGAGGGCAGCTCCACCGTCAACCCTAACAAAAGGAGTTGGCATAGGATTACCCCCACAGCTTGACGCTTCGCCAAACCAATATGTTGTCAGCGTCGATGCAGCCGATTGGGTATTGAGACAATGATTAGCGGTGATAAAATAAGGAACCCCGGTATTGCCTCTATCATTCAAAAGGGTGCCAGTGCAACGATAACCACTCCCTCCCTCCACAAAAATCATCGCCGCAACCGACTTTCTCTCATCAGCCCAGGCCGGATAACAAACCGCATAAGGCGTACATGACGAAGAAAATCCGACATTAAAATTTAGAGGAACCAGATCCCAATAATGCAATATTTCGTCAACACTCAAATCAACCCCGCGACTGCTATTCGATTGAATTATCAAATAGGCTTTCTCCCCCTCAACCGGCGGACTCCACCAGACTCTGGCCTCACTCGTCTCACCATCCTTTCGGACATTAAGTTCGATGATCTCATTTAATTCACGCCCCGTTATCGCTTTGATGATGTTTCTTTTCGAGTCAAGAATCCATATGACAACATCGGGCGACACACGCCCAACTTTCAGACCTATAGAAACACCTTTAGCTCCAGCGCTACTGACCTCTAGCGCTTCGTAAAATAAATTGCTTTCCGCATCGGCCAATGTTTTAAAACCATATCTCCATTGCCGATTAAGCGTCGAATCAATTAGCTTTCTTGTTACGCCTATACGTTCTTTTTGCACACCCGGAGAAGAGGGTTCCTTGTCAACAAACTCTGCATCGACAGGAGGCGACAAGAATCCAGCAACATCTGACTTTATTTTTTTAAAATCCAGTGATTGAATCGAAGGCTCTCGCTGGACTAACAGTTCTCGATTCACCAATGACCGGTCAGTTTCGCGTTTCTCGACATAAATGACCGCAGACTCGGCGTAGCCTCCGGCCAGTGCTTGCCCACCTAAAATGAATAAACACCCAATCCAAGCACTTGCTTTTAAAAAACCAGCAGATTTCTTCATTTTCTTCACCTCTTCATTGAAACCCCTCAAGCTGAACTTTCTTCAAGTCAGCCACCCAATTTTTCTTCTGTAGCCATCCTTTCCATCTTGGATTTCGAGAGCGGATTTTAAAGCTTTCCAGAAGAACTCCATTACTTAAAACCCTTTAGCTCACAGCTTACCAACTTTTATTACCCCCTTTCTTGACACACAATTTGACCTATCCCTCAAAGTACGCCTTTTTATTTTTTAACCTCCTCAACATCCATTCAGGCACTCGAAATTTCACGACACTTATATAAGCCCAAATATATAAACAAACAAATAACAATACACAAAATATTAAAATAACTTCATGATGCCAGAACACGACAGCAGGCACAATTGAAACCGATGAAAGCCCCCATAGGTACGGGGACGTCGCCGCATTTCGGGCTGTGACGTCACGTGCAGCAGGGCCGCCAGCTGCCCAACGCACCATCCGCCGGTAAATTAGCATATGCAGATGCAATGCATCTGGCACTCCGGGCGAAACACCCCGCAGAAAAGTCTTGCGGTAAATGGAGAACAATGTTTCAGTGATGGGGTACGCACAGACCAAGAAACAAAACCATGGCGACACACTTGAATGCCGAACCACCAGCATTACGGCAACCTCTGCCACAAAAAAGCCCGCCAGATAAGCGCCTCCATCGCCTAAAAAAATGAGACCTCGCGGATAATTCCAAACAAAAAAACCAGCTAGCGCGCCGATGGCCGCCAGACACACTTGCACCAAAAATTCATCTTGTAAAACCCAGGCCACGTAACCTAAGGCAGCCAACATTAACATCGCCACCGCTGAAGCGAGCCCATTAAAACCATCAATGATATTGATCGCGTTGGCAACGCCCGCAACTCCTATCATGGTCACCAGCCACGCCAGCCAAATCCAGCTCCATAGCAGTTCATCGATTAGCGGGATACCCAATCGAGGCAGGACAGCTTCGATGCTGTAAGCCGCAGCGGCAGCCGAGGCCATCGTGGCCACAAGTCTCGGGATTACACCCACTTTTTTTGTTAAATCTTCGCTCAGGCCCGCTAAAAATGCAGGCAAGGCAGCCAGCAACAACCACCATGCTTCTTCACCCACGAGACCTCTCCATCCGCTCCACCCCAGACCCGCCACGCATCCCATAAACAGGGCAATACCCCCTATCCTAGGCACCACCCCATGGTGGAATTTTTGCACACCAGGCTGACTATCTCCACTATAGCGAAGATGGTGGCTTTGAAAGCGTATCAGAGCGAGCGACACCAAAAATGCCACAGTAAAAGCAAGCCATAGCGTTTGCACGATTAGACCTCAAGGTTAAAAAGTCGTCCCTGAAATATTCATTTTCAGGCCATCCGCAGCCGCAGCCAGGCCGCATGGACGCCGCCGGTCACGGTTTGGTGCTGCCAAGCAAGCCAGCGGGCAAACAGCCGCACGGCCGCGATGAGGC
>NZ_VJNB01000024.1 GCF_007556595.1 Tepidimonas alkaliphilus | reverse complement strand
ACCAACGCCTTCAGCGCCACGCTGACCGGCTCGACGCTGCTGAAGGTCAGCGACATCGACATCAGCACCGTTGGCAAAGCCAACGTCGCCCTGCGCATCGTCGATTCGGCGCTGGCCTTTATCAGCGCGGAACGCGCCAAGCTCGGGGCCCTGCAGAATCGATTCGAGCAAACGGTCTCCAGCCTTCAAATCAACGCTGAAAACCTCAGCGCCAGCCGCAGCCGCATCCAGGATGCGGACTTTGCGGCGGAGACCGCGGCTCTCTCGCGCGCGCAGATCCTGCAGCAGGCGGGGGTGGCCATGGTGGCCCAGGCCAACCAGCTGCCGCAGAATGTCTTACGCCTGCTGCAAGGCTGATCACGCCGCGCCGGGAGAGCTCAAATGTAGCCGACGGTTATACTCAAACCGTCGGCTTTTTTATGCGGGAGTCACGACGTGAACGATATCTGCCATGTCAAAGTTTCCGGCATCATGCTGGTTTACAACCAGCTGTCGTTCGTTGAAGACGCGTTGCGCTCCGCCATGGCGCAAACTTACCCCTTCGACGAGCTGATCGTTAGCGACGATGCCTCAACCGATGGAACATGGGAGGCGTTGCCGAATATCATCCAAAAACTACAACGAGAAACCGGCTACGAAGGCAGGATCGTTTTACGCCAAAACGAGAAGAATCTTGGCATTTCAAGACACTTTGATATCGTGGCTCGATCAGCCGCCAACCAACTCCTCGTTGGCCTTGCAGGCGACGACCTTAGCCTGCCTGACAGGGTTCTTGAAATTGTCAAGGACTACCATAAAGCCGGGAAACCGCAATATTATTTATCTCACTCACCGGCTTACATTTTAGATTCCGATGAAATATTTTACCCCCCCGTCAAATTCAATAGCACCCTCGAAGAAATAGCGGATTCCGTCGCCCTTCATATTGGCGCCACCCAAGCGTTCACGAAAAGCCTCATCATCGATTTTCCCCCTCTCGGCGCCGGCTTGTTTGAAGACCTCATTCTCGGCTTCCGCGCAAGTCTGTTCAACCATTATCGCTACATCGAAAAGCCTCTGATTAAATATCGAACGGGGGGCGCAAGCTTCAAAAAGAAAACACTGACCCAACTATGGGAACACAAAAAAAACCATCTCGAAGCAAGGCTCAAAGATTGCATACACATAAACAATCACGACCTGACAGCACGCTTGCTCCAACTTTATGTCAACCACCTGGACCAAGGTCGAAGAATCGGATTAATCCACGAAAAACTTCCGCCTCAAATCGAACATTATTTAATTCAACAATGGACAAACGATCTAGCCTCACACAATCCTATCCACGACAAGAACAAAAACAACGATTTTCAACCCATTCATGTCTATATACGCATCACCGAAAATACCAAATCAGAATCATACCTCCAAAAGACAATCACTTCCATCGAGCAGCAAACCGTTAAACCAGCCAGCATCTTAACTGGCGCCACCTGTTGGCCAGAGGCGGATACAGATGGATGGGTTTGGTTACTGGAAGCCGGGGATATCTTGCATCCCAGCGCCATCGAAATTGCTCAAAGCCATTTAACTTCCGCATGCCGCCAACATCCCAATGCCTGTTTTCTTTACACAGACCATGCCGTCCAAGCTGAAAGCGAACCAGATTGCTACATACACCCCATCCTAAAACCAGCCCCCCAGCGCGATTTAGCATTAAGCTCGTGCTACACCGGGCGAAGCGTATGCGTAAAGTCGGATTGGGCGCGAACGCTGGCACACCCCCCCCTGAGCGAACCTTCATTGGCTTTTACCTATAAACTTTTGCTTGAAGCCACCAGTCCGAATAAACTTCAAGAAAATGCGATTCTTCATATCGACGCCCCACTCTGGTATGCACATCCCCGATCAGAGCATTTGTTCGCTCATCACTCTGAAACTTGGCAACGCATGGCCCATCATTTGCATGACCATGCCAATGGAGCGCTTTCCGAAATTTCACCCGGGCCAATACCAGGAACGTTTCACTATCGCTTCAACCTCAAGGACGCCCCAAGCGTCACAATTATCATCCCCACCCACAATCAATTTAAATTTATTGCACACTGCATCGAACAAATTCTCAGCTACACCAATTACCCCAACTACCACATCTTGGTGGTTGATAACGACAACGACGAGCCTCAAGCACGACAATTCTTGGATGGATTGAAATACGCTGCACCGGACAAGATATCGGTCATGCAGTATTCGGGCGCATTTAATTATGCCAAAATAATGAACATTGCCACTCAAAATGTCTCTTCCTATTTTTTGCTTTTCTTAAATGATGACGTCTATCCAACCGACTCTTTTTGGCTTGCCAATATGGTTGCCAACGGACTTCGCGATGAAGTAGGCATCGTCGGCGCTCATTTACGTTTTCCGGACGACAGAATACAACACGCGGGTGTCGTGCTCGGACTCAAAGGCCCAGCGGGCCACGTTGCAGGTCTTCGTAACCAAGACGAATTGGGTTATATGGGACGACAGCAGCTGCAACAGAACTTTTCCGCCGTAACGGCAGCATGCATGCTGATCAAGCGCGAGCTTTTTATCGAAGTCGGGGGTTTCGACCCAGATACCTTCGCAGTCCTCTACAATGATATAGATCTGTGCCTAAAGGTCAAACAAAAGAATAAGCTTATTGTTTGGTGTCCGCACGCCAAGCTCGTGCATGAGCAGTCACAAAGCTTAACCAGCGAGCCCCTTACCCCTTCCCGAGTAGAAAGAGCCAAAAAAGAAAGCAATGCCTTTTTAGAAAAGTGGCGACATTTTATACAATCCGATCCAGCTTATCACCGCTGTTTATCGTTACAGCAAAATGGCTACGAACTTGAATATAACCTTACCTTAACCAGACCCCCACGGACTGAACAAACTGTAAATAGAATTTTAGCCTTTCGCGCTGATTTTTATGGCTGCGGACAGTATCGCATCGTTCAGCCTGCCAAAACCATCAAACAATATCTCCATGAAGATATAGAGCTATGCGACGAAATTCTTCGCCCTTACGCGGTTATCCGCAGCGATGCCACACACCTTATTTTTCAACGCCCTGTTAGCGATTTGGCTCTGGCGGCACTGGAAGAACTTCTGCAGCTCAATAATGTTGGAAAAGTATTTGAAATCGATGACCTGCTTGATCGTCTGCCTTTTAAAAGCGCTCACCGAAAACATATGCCCCAGGATATACGGCAGCGATTGATTAAAGCAATGAAACGCTGCGACCGGCTGATTGTTAGCACAGATACTCTGGCAGAACTTTACGGAAAATTTTGTAAAGACGTTCGTGTTATGCCGAACTATCTCACTACAATCTTGTGGGGCGCTGAGCCTTTTTCTCGAATCCAGCCAGACAACCAGAGGCCCAAAATTGGCTGGGCCGGCGGCATCAGTCATCAAGGAGATCTGGAAATGCTCGAGCCCCTGTTCAAAAAATGGGCCAATCAAGTGGATTTTGTGTTCTTTGGCTATTGCCCCGACACCCTCAAAAAATACGCCAAGGAAATCCATAGCGGGGTTTCGGTTCAAGCTTATCCAAAAAAACTTGCCGAGCTCGCGTGTGAGTGGGATCTTGCTATTGCGCCACTTGAAGACAACATGTTTAACCGATGCAAAACCGCACTAAAATTACTTGAGTACGGATGGTGTGGATTGCCTGTCCTCTGCTCCAACGTCGGCCCCTATCAAGACAAAAATTTCCCGGTTATCAGGGTTAACAACAAGTTCAGTGAGTGGGATAAAGCACTGCAAATGCTTTTGAGCGATAAAGACCACACCTTCCAGCTCGGCCTCGAATTGCAACGCCATGTGCAAAATTATTGGACTTTTACTCCCGATATTGCTCAAAACTGGCTTCAGGCGTGGACATTGCAATGACGAAACTCAAGTCAATTTCAGGGTTTTGGCATAAAGCAGTATCAAGCATCAGATTCAACGGTGGAATCACTGAAGGACCCTCGCGTCAGAATAGATGTCGCCCGCATAGAACTCTGAACCTGGGGGCGATGATGGAAGAACAAGTTGGCCAAATACGGACAAGAATTCAAGGACCGTGCTGTGGCGCGGTTGCTGCCGCCTGAGAGCGCTTCGCTGACAGACGTGGCGCGGGAATTTGGTGTGAGCGTGCAGACGCTGCAGAAGTGGCGCGATGCGGCGTTGGCGCAACCGGCCGCTGCCCAGGCCTGGACGCCTGCAGCCCGTTTTGAGGCGTTGCTGACGACGGCGGCCATGGATGAACAGCAACGCAATGCCTGGTGCCGCGCCAACGGCGTGTACCCGCAGCAGCTCATCGAGTGGCGCCAGGCGGCCACCGAGGCACTCGGCAGCACAGCCAGCGAGCGCAGCAGCCCGGCCCAAGCCAAGGCCCAGCAGCGCCGCCTCAAACAACTCGAGCGCGATCTGCGCCGCAAGGACAAGGCGTTGGCAGAGACCGCGGCATTGCTGGTGCTCTCAAAAAGCTCGAGGCGGTCTTGCCGGGGGACGAGGACGCATGATCCCGCTGCAAGACCGCCAACATCTGGTGGAACTGATCGTGCAAGCGCACCGCGATGGCGCCAGTCTGTACAAGGCCTGCGAGACGGCCGGCATGACGCTGCGCACGCTGCAGCGCTGGACAATAGCCGACGGCTTCATCCGCTGTGACGCTCGCCCCCAGGCGCAGCGACCCAGGCCAAGCCATGCGCTCAGCCAAGCCGAGCGCGCCGAGGTGCTGCGCATTGCCAACGAGCCGCGCTTTGCGGACCAGCCGCCTGCGCGCATCGTGCCTGCGCTGGCCGATGAAGGCCGCTATGTGGCCAGCGAATCGACCTTCTGGCGCATCCTGCGCGCACAAGGGCAAGCCGCCCATCGCGGCCGCGCCAAGGCACCGCAGGCGCGACGCGGCCCGAGCACGCATGTGGCCAGTGGCCCGCGCCAGCTCTGGTGCTGGGACATGACCTATCTGCCCGCCCAGATCGCCGGGCGCTGGTTCTACCTGTATCTGATCCTGGACCTCTACAGTCGCAAGATCGTGGGCTGGGAGGTGCACGAGCACGACGACGCCTGCCATGCCGCGCACCTGGTGCGCCGCACGGCGCTGGCCGAGGGCATTGCCACACAGGCGAGCAAGCCCGTGCTGCACGACGACAACGGCTCCACGCTCAAAGCCACCACGGTACTGGCCATGCTGCATTGGCTGGGCATCAAGCCCTCGTACTCGCGCCCACACGTCAGCAACGATAACGCCTTTGTCGAATCGCTGTTTCGCACCGCCAAGTACCGGCCCGAGTTCCCTGCCCGTGGCTTTGCCGACCTGCACGCCGCTCGCGACTGGGCGGCGCACTTTGTGCATTGGTACAACCATGAGCATCTGCACAGCGGCATCCGCTACGTGAGCCCGGCAGCGCGGCATGAAGGGCGTGACCAAGCGATCCTGGCGGCCAGGCATCAGGTTTACGAACGTGCCCGCCAGCGCCATCCGTCGCGCTGAAGTCGGCACACGCGCAACTGGCAGTCCATCGGTGCCGTCACGCTCAACCCCGAGCGCGACGCGGTGATCGAAGGTCTCACGCTGCATCACGATACACAACAATTGGCCGCATGACTTGGGCGACAACTATCTTGACATACACCGGGGGCGATGATGGAAGAACAAATTGGCTAGATACGGACAAGCATTCAAGGACAAGGTGTACTCTAAACCTTCTTTCCTGACATAACGGATCGACGAAAGGAGAGAAGGACGAACGCGGAGCTGAAGCTGGCGCAGCAGCGGCTGTCGGTGCTGGAGCTGGCGCAGGCGCTGGGCAATGTGAG
>NZ_VJNB01000023.1 GCF_007556595.1 Tepidimonas alkaliphilus | reverse complement strand
GCGCTTGTACTCGTAAAACGGCGTGCGCGTCATGCCCCGGCGCCGGCACGCCTCACTCACATTGCCCAGCGCCTGCGCCAGCTCCAGCACCGACAGCCGCTGCTGCGCCAGCTTCAGCTCCGCGTTCATCCTTCTCTCCTTTCGTCGATCCGTTATGTCAGGAAAGAAGGTTTAGAGTACACGCGCAAGGTGATAACTGTGGTGATAACAGCTTTTGCGTTTGCTTGAAGGCTCTAAAAAATCAATGCGTTACGAGGCATCCGTGGCGGAGAGAGGGGGATTCGAACCCCCGAGGGGCTGTTCACCCCTACACGCTTTCCAGGCGTGCGACTTCGACCGCTCATCCATCTCTCCGCGGCTAAGGCCATAATTTTACACTTTTTGTGCTTTTCAGGCCGCTGAAGAAGGGTCGCTCGAGTGGCGGCGGGCGCCGTCGATCAGCTTCATCGCCGAGCCGATGAGGCTGGCGACCTCGGTCATGTTGCTGGGCACGATGAGGGTCGTCTTGGCATCATGGGCCACGCGGGCGTAAGCTTCGACCGCTTTTTCAGCCACCTTCAGTTGCACCGCCTGCTCGCCGCCCGGCTGGCGGATGGCGGCGGCGATGCGCTCGATGGCCTGCGCGGTGGCTTCGGCCACCTCGCGAATAGCGGCGGCCTCGCCCTGCGCCTGGTTGATCGCGGCCTGCTTCTCGCCCTCGCTCTTGGCGATGAAGGCGGCGCGCTCGCCCTCCGCGAGGTTGATCTGCTCCTGGCGCTTGCCCTCGGAGGCGGCGATCAGCGCGCGCTTCTCGCGCTCGGCGGTGATCTGCGCCTGCATCGCGCGCAGGATCTCTGCCGGCGGCGTCAGGTCCTTGATCTCGTAGCGCAATACCTTCACGCCCCAGTTCAGCGCCGCCTCGTCGATGGCGTTGACGACCTGGGCGTTGATCATCTCGCGCTCCTCGAAGGTCTTGTCCAGCTCCAGCCGGCCAATGACGCTGCGCAGCGTCGTCTGCGCCAGCTGCGTGATCGCCAGCACGTAGTTGGAGGAGCCGTAGCTGGCGCGCATCGGGTCGGTGACCTGGAAGTAGAGGATGCCATCGACCTTGAGCTGGGTGTTGTCCTTGGTGATGCAGATCTGCTCCGGCACGTCCAGCGGAATTTCCTTCAGGCTGTGCTTGTAGGCCACTTTCTCGATGAACGGCACGACGAAGTTCAGGCCCGGAGCCAGCGTCCTGTCGTAGCGGCCAAGCCGCTCGACCACCCAGGCGGTCTGCTGCGGCACAACCTTGATCGACTTGACGACAAAGACCAGCGCGACGATGACGACGACGACGGCGATTTCCATAGTGCGGCTTTCGGTATGAGGGTCCAATGCACAAATAGAGCGGAGAAGGGGCGCTTCAGGGATGATCCACCGGCTCGATGACAAGCCGGTTGCCCTGAATCGCGCGGATGCGGTGGGGGCCGGGGTGGCGCTCGCCATGCGCGCTTGATGGCACCGCCAGCCACTGCGCGCCGCGGTAGTGCACCTGCGCGGTGCCGTCGGGCTGCCACGCGCTCACCTGAACGGTCTGGCCGACGTCGAGCACGACGTCCGGGTTGGTCTGGGGGCTTGCGGCGCGGCGGCGCAGCCGCGCCCACGCCCAGCCGCCCACCGTCAGCAGCGCGCACAGCCCCGCGGTGACCAGCTGGGTGCTGAAGGCCGCCCCCGCGTGCGCGGCGAGGGCGCCTGCCGCTGCGGCCAGCGCCAGCATCAGCAAAAAGAAGGTGCCGGTGGCGAGTTCCGCGGCGACCAGCAGCCCGGCCAGCACCCACCACAGCGTTGCGTCATCCATCGATCACCCCTTTGGCCTACACTCGCGCACCATGAAATTTCGCTTCCCGATCGTCATCATCGACGAAGATTACCGCTCCGACAACACGTCGGGTTTGGGCATCCGCGCGCTGGCGCAGGCGATCCAGAACGAGGGCTTCGACGTTGTCGGCGTGACCAGCTACGGTGACCTGAGCCAGTTCGCCCAGCAGCAGAGTCGCGCCAGCGCCTTCATCCTGTCGATCGATGACGAAGAGGTCAGCGGCAATCCCGAAGAAGATCCGGCGGTGCAAAACCTGCGCGCCTTTGTGCAGGAAGTGCGGCGGCGCAACGCCGAGGTGCCGATCTATGTCTATGGCGAGACGCGCACCAGCCGCCACCTGCCCAACGACGTGCTGCGCGAGCTGCACGGCTTCATCCACATGTTCGAGGACACGCCGGAGTTCGTCGCGCGCCACATCATCCGCGAGGCCAAAGCCTACCTGGAGTACATCCAGCCCCCGTTCTTCAAGGCGCTGCTGGACTACGCCGAGGACGGCTCCTACTCCTGGCACTGCCCTGGCCACTCGGGCGGGGTGGCGTTCCTCAAGACCCCCGTGGGGCAGATGTTCCACCAGTTCTTCGGCGAGAACATGCTGCGCGCCGACGTCTGCAACGCGGTGGAGGAGCTGGGCCAGCTGCTGGATCACAACGGCGCCATCGGCGAGAGCGAGCGCAACGCCGCGCGCATCTTCAACGCCGACCATTGCTTCTTTGTCACCAACGGCACCAGCACCAGCAACAAGATGGTCTGGCACCACACGGTGGCCCCGGGCGACGTGGTGGTGGTGGATCGCAACTGCCACAAGTCGATCCTGCACTCCATCATCATGACGGGGGCGATCCCCGTCTTCCTCAAGCCCACGCGCAACCACTACGGCATCATCGGGCCGATCCCGCAAAGCGAGTTCGAGCCGGACAACATCCGCGCCAAGATCGCCGCACACCCGCTGCTGCGGGGGGTGGACGCCGCCAGCGTGCGGCCCAAGATCCTGACGCTGACGCAGTCCACCTACGACGGCGTGCTCTACAACACCGAGACCATCAAGCAGATGCTGGATGGCTACGTGGACAACCTGCACTTCGACGAGGCGTGGCTGCCGCATGCGGCGTTCCATCCGTTCTACGGAACCTACCACGCGATGGGGCGCAAGCGGGCACGCCCCAGGCATTCGGTGGTGTATTCGACGCAGTCGATCCACAAGCTGCTGGCCGGCATCAGCCAGGCGTCGCAGGTGCTGGTGCAGGACTCGCAGACGCAAAAGCTCGACCGGCACCTCTTCAACGAAGCCTACCTGATGCACACCTCCACCAGCCCGCAGTACAGCATCATCGCCAGCTGCGACGTGGCGGCGGCGATGATGGAGCCGCCCGGCGGCACCGCGCTGGTGGAGGAAAGCATCGTCGAGTCGCTCGACTTCCGCCGCGCGATGCGCAAGGTGGATGCGGAATTCGGGCCGGACGAGTGGTGGTTCCAGGTCTGGGGGCCGGAAGAGCTGGCCGAGGAGGGGATCGGGCGCGCCAGCGACTGGGTGCTCAAGCGCACCGACGCCGACGGCGTGCAGACCAGCGACGGCGAAGACGCCTGGCACGGCTTCGGCGACATGGCGCCGGGCTTCAACATGCTGGATCCGATCAAGGCCACCATCATCACGCCGGGCCTCAACCTCAAGGGCGACTTCGCCCCCACCGGCATCCCGGCCAGCATCGTCACCAAGTTCCTGGCCGAGCACGGCGTGGTGGTGGAAAAAACCGGCCTTTATTCGTTTTTCATCATGTTCACCATCGGCATCACCAAGGGCCGCTGGAACACGCTGCTGACCGCGCTGCAGCAGTTCAAGGACGACTACGACAAAAACCAGCCGATGTGGCGCGTGATGCCGGAGTTCTGCCGCAAGCAGCCGCGCTACGAGCGCATGGGCCTGCGCGATCTGTGCCAGTTTGTGCACGAAATGTATGCCCAATACGACGTGGCGCGCCTGACCACCGAGATCTACCTGAGCGACCTCACCCCGGCGATGAAGCCCAGCGACGCCTACGCCCAGATCGCGCGGCGCAACACCGAGCGCGTGCCGATCGACGAGTTGGAGGGGCGCATCACCACCGCGCTGATCACGCCATACCCGCCCGGCATTCCGCTGCTGATCCCGGGCGAGGTGTTCAACCGCCGCATCGTCGAGTACCTGAAGTTCTCGCGCGAGTTCAACGAGCGCTGTCCCGGCTTCGAGACCGACATCCACGGGTTGGTGGTGGAGGAGGGCTTCGACGGACGCAAGCGCTACTTCGCCGACTGCGTGCGCGGCAACCCCGCGGCCGCTTGATCAAGGTCAAGCTGGGCTCAATTCGACCGGTTTGCAGCGCGGACTTGCGCTACGATCGTCGAGTCGCCTCCGCGCAACCGGCTGATTCACTGCCATGTTTCCCGAATACCGCGACCTCATCTCCAAGCTCAAGACCACCAATCACCACTTCCAGCGCCTGTTCGATCAGCACAATGAGCTGGATGAGCGCATCCAGCGCATGGAGGAGGGCATCGAGCCCGGCACGCATGAGCAGATCGAAACGCTGAAGAAAGAAAAGCTGCGGTTGAAAGACCAGCTTTACGACATCTTGCGTAAAGCCGCCGCAGCCGCCTAGGGGGTCGCAGCGGCTGGCGACGCCGCCCGGACGTCTTCTCCGGCGCGGGCTTGCAGCGCGGAGGCTTGCGCATCCACGCGCCGCGCGCCGTCGAAACGGCTGCGCCAGTAGTTGCTGTCGATACGCTCCAGCCGCACCTGCGCGCCGGGCCGGGGCGAGTGCACAAAGCGCCCCCGCCCGACGTAGATGCCCACGTGACTGAACGGTCGGCCCAGCGTGTTGAAGAACACAAGGTCGCCCGGGCTGAGCTCGTCCGGCTCGATCGGACGGGTGGCTTGAGCTTGCTCAGCCGCGGTGCGCGGCAGCGCCAGCCCCATGCCTTCACGAAAGGCGATCTGCACAAAACCGCTGCAATCCACACCTTGTTCGTAGTCGCCGCCGCCGCGGCGATACGGCACGCCAACGAAGGCCATCGCCACCACCAGCGCATCGGTTCGCAGGCGCTGGGCAGCTCGGTCGGCTTCACTCGAACCCTCAGGCCGCTGCGCTTGCTTTTGCGCGCGCTGTTGCAGCCAATCCCCCAGCGGGTCGGCAGAGCGGTCCGGAACTGTGCCTCCCGGCGCGGCCGTTCGCGGTGATGGCGCCGACGCGCAAGCGGCCAGCAGGGATGCCGCAACCAACGATGCAGCGGCTTGGCACGCCAAGGACAACCGCGTCTTGTCCAGGGCAAGACTCAGGCGAAGCCTCATACCGGTTACGATACGGGGCAACAGGGCGCGGCGTCAATGCGAACGCGCCTTTTGAGCGAGGAAACATCGCGTGCTGTTGGATGCAAACGACTGCCAGCTGGTGCTGATCGACTACCAACCCCGCCTGATGGCGGTCATCGACCAGCGCGAGGAGGTGCTGCAGCAAGCGGGCCGTTTGGTGAAGCTGGCCCGGTTGCTCGAGGTGCCGATTTGGGGCACCGAACAAGCGCCTGACAAGCTGGGCATGCTGCCGCCCGATTGGCGCGGCGCGTGTCAGCACGTTTGGAGCAAGGTGGCTTTTGACAGCAGCGACACCCCGCTGCGGCAACGGCTGTGCCCGGCTCGGATGCCGCCGGCGGGCAACGCCCGCAGCTTGCCCAAGCACCTGCGCAAACCCGCGGAACCGGCGCGCTCCACGGTGCTGTTGGCGGGCTGCGAAGCGCACGTTTGCGTGCTGCAGACCGCCTTTATGCTGCTGGAACACGAGGAGCTTGAGGTGGTGGTGGTCACCGACGCGTGCGGCTCGCGCCGCCAGCGCGATCGCGACGCGGCTTTCGACCGCATGGCAGCCGAGGGGGTGACGCTGGTGACCACGGAGATGGTCGGGTTTGAGTGGCTGCGCAGCGCTCAGCACCCGCGCTTCACCGAAGCGCTGGCGGTGCTGAAGTGAGCATCTGGGCGGTTTTTGCGAGCTCACGCGCTCGCGGCGCCAACTCACCAACTCAACATGAAGGCGGTTGTCGGTTGCTTGATGCGGTCTTGGCTTCGCCGATCAGCAACCAAGAATATTCCGATGCTTTAGGGAAAATGCCCATACGCAAGAGAGACGGGACTGACAATAATCAGTTCGTCGCGCTCGGGTCACGTGCCCCGAGCTGGGATGCAGTCAAGCAGGATCGGATTCAAGGAGCTTGGGATCATGCAGCAAGCAACAACTTCACGACGCGCCGTGCTCAAAGCTGGCAGCGCGCTGGCGACGCTGGTGTCGCTGGGGGTGATCACGGCCGAGCAGGCGCTGGCCTCGCCGCGTGCGGCGTTTGAGGCCAAGAGCCTGGCCGATGCGCTCA
>NZ_VJNB01000022.1 GCF_007556595.1 Tepidimonas alkaliphilus | reverse complement strand
GCCTCATCGCGGCCGTGCGGCTGTTTGCCCGCTGGCTTGCTTGGCAGCACCAAACCGTGACCGGCGGCGTCCATGCGGCCTGGCTGCGGCTGCGGATGGCCTGAAAATGAATATTTCAGGGACGACTAATGAATGCGCTGGACATTCACGTGCTCTCCTCATCCGCGGAGGTGTTCCCCAACGTGTTCGCCGAATCCATGGCCTGCGGCACCCCTTGTGTAACCACCGACGTGGGCGATGCGGCGCAAATCGTCGGCCCAACTGGCTGGGTGGTGCCGCCGCGCTGGCCGATGCGTTGCAGCAGGCCCTGGTGGCCGCGCGGGAGTCGCAAGGCTGGCGCGAGCGGCAACAGGCGTGCCGGCAACGGACCCAGGAACGCTACAGTCTCGAGGCGATGGTGCGGCGTTATCGGGCGGTGTGGGAAGAGACGCTCGCCCGTGGCCGCGCCAAGTAGGCGAATTGATGACGCAAGCGGATGTGCGCTGGCAGCAGCGCTTCGGTAACTTTCGCGGGGTGCTGCGTTACCATCCGGCGTGCTGGCGCCGCAGCAGCGCCTGGCGGAGCTGGCGCGTGAGCGAACCGAATAACTGCGGGTTGTCTGCGGCGACACTCGAGATCCTGCGCCGTATCTTGAGGGCCGAACCTGCGATAGAGCGCGCTATTCTGTTCGTCTCCGGCACCATGGGTACCCATGAGCCTGGCTCGGACATCGATCTAGCGCTGGTGGGGCAAGTTTTGTATCAGCGCGAGTCACGATCTGATGGATTTCAGGCTGAAGGTGGTGGGGCTTGCGGAAAGGGTAAAAGGGTTACGTTATATGAATAAATCAAAAAGTTTGGTCAACGTTGAGTTGCATTTTGCTTTTGGGAAAAACTGGGCTGAATATGCCGAGAAGGTGACCGAGGCTGAAATAGCCGAGGCTGAGCGAGGGCTTCAACGGCTGCTTGCGCAAGATCGTCTAGATGGACTGAGCTTTCTCGACATTGGTTGTGGCTCGGGTATTCATAGTTTGGCTGCGATAAGGTTAGGTGCTCGCAAGGTCTTCGCGGTAGATCTCGATGCAGATAGTGTTCATACCACGCAGGCACTGTTGAAGCGACACGTTCCTTCGGGGGGGTGGAGTGTGAAAGAGATTTCAGTCTTTGATCTCGATCCTGATAGACACGGTGCCTATGAAGTTGTCTATTCATGGGGGGTGCTCCATCACACCGGAGCGATGGTGGACGCCATCGAGAGCGCGGCGAGGATGGTTGCTCCTGGCGGAAGATTTGTCTTTGCTCTTTATCGTCGAGTGTGGATGGACTTTTTCTGGTGCTGGGAGAAGCGGTGGTACTCGAAAGCGTCGCCTGCTGTGCAACGGATAGTACAAGCCATTTATATTTGGTTCTATAGGTTCGCATTATGGGTGACTGGACGCAATTTCAAAAAATATGTGGAAAATTATAGCTCTAATCGGGGTATGGATTTCTATCATGATGTTCATGACTGGCTTGGAGGCTATCCTTACGAATCGATTCTTCCGCAAGAAGTGGATTTGTTGATGCAAAAACTTGGGTTCTCAAGAGAACGTGTTTTTGCTCGACAGGGTCGCTTTTTCGGGCGCAGCACAGGGCTGTTCGGATCGGGTTGTGATGAATACGTTTACCGAAAAGATTGAGCCATGTGCGGCCTGACCGGCTTTTGGCAGCCCGGCGGCTTCGCCCGCGAGGGAGCTGCCGCGATTGCGCGCCGCATGGCCGATGCGTTGGTGCATCGCGGCCCGGATGATGCAGGCGTCTGGGTGGACGCCGCGGCGGGGCTGGCTTTGGGGCACCGGCGGCTGGCCATCGTCGATCTTTCGCCTGCGGGGCACCAGCCGATGCTTTCCGCCAGCGGGCGCTACGTCATCGCCTTCAATGGCGAGATCTACAACCACGGCGAGCTGCGGCGTGAGCTGGAAGCGACGGGCCGTGCCCCGGCCTGGCGTGGACATTCCGACACCGAAACGCTGCTCGCCGCGATCGAAGTCTGGGGGCTAGAGCCGACCCTGGCCCGCAGCGTGGGGATGTTCGCGTTGGCGCTGTGGGATACGCAGGAACGCACGCTGTGGCTGGCGCGCGACCGCTTGGGCGAAAAACCCCTGTATTACGGCTGGCAGCGCGGCGTGCTGTTGTTCGGCTCCGAGCTCAAGGCGTTGCGAGCGCATCCGGCGTTTGCCGGCGAAATCGATCGCGGGGCGCTCGCGGCCTATTTCCGCCACAACTACGTGCCTGCGCCGCACTCGATCTACCAACGCATCCACAAGCTGCCACCAGGCTGTTGGCTGCGCATCACCGCGCCTCAGGCCGCTACCTGGCAATCTCCCGAGCCGGTGCCGTATTGGTCGCTGAGGCAGGTGGTGGAGGCGGGGCTGCGCGATCCTTTCCCACGCGATGAGGCGCAAGCGGTAGACGCGCTGGAGCAGGGCCTGCACGAGTCGATCCGGCTGCAGCGGGTGGCGGATGTACCGCTGGGGGCGTTTCTGTCCGGTGGCATCGACTCCACTACGGTGGTGGCGCTGATGCAGGCGCAGGCCAGCCAGCCGGTCAAAACGTTCACCATTGGCTTTCACGAGGGCGAATACAACGAAGCCCAGCATGCCGCGGCGGTGGCCCGGCATCTGGGCACTGAGCACACCGAGCTGTATGTGACGCCCCAGCAGGCGATGGAGGTGATCCCGCGCTTGCCGCAGCTCTATGACGAGCCGTTTGCCGATTCGTCGCAGATCCCGACCTTCCTCGTCGCGCAACTGGCACGCCAGCACGTGACGGTGTGCCTCTCCGGCGACGGGGGTGACGAGCTCTTTGGCGGTTACAACCGTTACTTCTGGGCCGACCGGCTATGGCGGCGGCAGGGGTGGGCGCCTGCGGCTTTGCGGCGAGGCGTGGCGGCCGGGTTGACCGCCGTCTCTCCCGCTGCGTGGGATCGCCTGTGGGCGGTGATGGGCCCGCTGCTGCCGCGCCGCCTACGCGTGCCCAGCCCCGGCGACAAGCTGCACAAGCTGGCCGAAGTGCTGCGAGCCGAAGGGCCGCAGGCGATCTACCGCCGCCTGGTGTCGCACTGGTGGCATCCGCAGTCCCTTGTGCTGGGCGCCGTGGAAGCCCCAACGGCATTGACTCGGCCCGAAGCCTGGCCCGCGGTGGACGATCCGCGCCACTGGATGATGGCGCTGGACGCACTGACCTACCTGCCGGACGACATCCTGGTCAAGGTCGATCGCGCGGCCATGGGCGTGAGCCTGGAGACGCGCGTGCCGCTGTTGGATCACCGCGTGGTGGAGCTGGCCTGGCGGATGCCGCTTACCTACAAAATCCGCGGCGGCCAAGGCAAGCGGCTGCTGCGGCAGGTGCTGTATCGCTACGTGCCGCGGGGGCTGGTGGAGCGCCCCAAGCAGGGGTTTGGCGTGCCGATCGACCACTGGCTGCGCGGCCCGCTGCGCGAATGGGCGGAAGAGCTGCTAAGCGAGCGCCAGCTGCGTGAAGAGGGCTTTCTTGACCCCGCGCCAGTGCGCAAGTTGTGGGCGGAGCACCTCAGCGGTCGGCGCAACTGGCAATATTTGCTTTGGGATGTGTTAATGTGGCGGGCGTGGAAGCAGAATATCCAACGGGGCACCGATGTGGGGAGGAGGTTTGGAGAGGCAGGAAAACCCAGGGGCTAACAGGCCGTTGAAAAACTCCCCTGCAGCCGCCCGTGCGACC
This sequence comes from Tepidimonas alkaliphilus, assembly GCF_007556595.1. Classification (GTDB taxonomy): domain Bacteria; phylum Pseudomonadota; class Gammaproteobacteria; order Burkholderiales; family Burkholderiaceae_C; genus Tepidimonas; species Tepidimonas alkaliphila. The sequence goes on along the minus strand of NZ_VJNB01000022.1, from coordinate 2,916 downwards.
GGTACCATGTAAGCGGCGACGACCAGACACCGAAGATGAGAGGCACCCAGAACTTCCAGGGGGCGATGTTCAGCACCATCAGCCTCGAAGAGCGGGTCCCGGCCAAGCACCCGCTGCGCAAGCTGCGCGCGCTGGTCGATGCCTTGCTGGCCAGCATGAGCGCAGAGTTCGAGGCGGTCGATGCCCGCCGCGGCCGTCCTTTGGCGCCGCCCGAGATGCTGCTCAAGGCGCTGCTGCTGCATATCCTGTTTTCCATCCGCAGTGAGCGGCTGCTGGTGGAAGCCATCGACGACAACCTGCCGTACCGCGGGTTCGTGGGCCTGAACATCGAGGACAAGGTCGGGGACCACTCCACCTTCAGCGCCCACCGCGAGCGCCTCTTCAACGAAGAGCTGGCCCGCGTGTTCTTTGAGCGGGTTAAACACATGGCGCAGTGGGCGAAGTTGATCGGTGAGGAGCACTTCAGCGTCGATGGCACGCTGATTGAAGCCTGGGCCTCGCACAAGAGCTTCAAGCGCAAAGAGGCCAGTGGCAGCGACGACGACGCACCGCCCCAGGGTCGCAACCCCGAGGTGGATTTCAAGGGCGAGACCCGCAGCAACGATACCCACGCCAGCACGACCGATCCCGATGCGCGACTGTTCAAGAAGGCCGCAGGCGACACGTCCCGCCTGTGCCACATGGGGCACATCCTCATGGACAACCGCCACGGGCTGGTGGTGGACGTCGAAATCACCCATGCCAGTGGCGCCGCTGAGCGCGAGGCCGCTCTCAAGATGCTCGCGCGCCAAAAGCGCAAAGCCCGGCTGACCGTGGGGGCGGACAAGGGCTATGACTGCAAAGCCTTTGTCCAGGGCTGCCGCCAGTTGGGCATCACCCCGCACGTGGCGGCCAAGGCCAAGCACTTGGCCATTGACGGGCGCACCCAGCGACACGAAGTCTACCAGGTCAGCCTCAAGGTGCGCAAACGCATCGAGGAGGTCTTCGGCTGGATCAAGACCGTCGGCGGTCTGGCCAAGACCAAGCTGATTGGGCATGCCAAGCTAGCCGGGCAGGCGCTGATGTGTTTTGCCGCGTACAACCTGGTGCGCATGGGCTCCATCGGGGGCTGGTGGGATGCGCATTATGCGTGATCGCGGGGGGTCAGTGCGCCCAAAATTGGGCAAACGGCCCCCAAAAGGGGAGCCCAAGCGGCTGTCGGAGCCCAGAAAAACGGCTTGCGCTAGCTTCGGCCCCACGCAAATGGGTACATGGCTGCCGTGAGGGAGACTTTTCAACGGCCTGCTGAAGTGCGCCGTGTGGTTTTGGTTGGCCACTCGGCAACAGCGACCTTGAACTTTCGCGCCCCCTTGATTGCCGATCTTGTGGCCGCGGGTTGCGAAGTTGAGGTGCTGGCGCCGGACTGGACCGAGGCGCAGCTTGCTTGTCTGAAGGCGCTGGGGGCGCAGGGGGGAGCTTTTCCACTCGCGCGCACGGGGCTGAATCCGCTAGAGGATTTACTTACGCTTCTGGTCCTTTGGCGGCACATGCGCCAAAGGCGGCCGGACGTGGTGTTCACCTACGCCGCCAAGACCAACGTGTGGGGGATGCTGGCCGCGTGGCTGGCGAGAGTGCCGCGCCGGGTGGCTATGGTGGCTGGTTTGGGATTCGCCTTCACTGAAACGGAGGCCTTCATCGGTCTCAAGCGTGCTTATATACGGCTTTTTCTAATGTGGCTGTATCGAATAGCCCTCAATCGCGCTGATTGGGTAGTGGTTCAAAATCCGGACGACCCCAAAGTGCTCATCAATGATTGCGGCGTAAAGTCCGACAAAATCATTCGGGTTAATGGCACAGGAGTCGCGTTAAACGAATGGTCCCCTTACCCGCCCCACACGCAGCCGATAACCTTCACGCTGGTGGCGCGCCTGTTGCGCGAAAAGGGCGTGTTGGAGTTTCTGCAGGCTGCAGCGCGGATCAAGGCACGACACCCTCAAGCCCGCTTCTGGCTGCTGGGCCCCTTGGATGACAATCCCGGTGGCCTGAAGGAAGCCGACCTGCGGCCGTGGCTGGACGACGGCACGGTGGAATGGCCCGGCGCGGTGGACGTGAAGCCGTGGCTCGCGCAGACCAGCGTGTTCGTGCTGCCCTCATACCGCGAGGGCGTGCCGCGCAGCACGCAGGAGGCGATGGCCATGGGCCGGCCCGTCATTACCACCGATGCCCCGGGGTGCCGCGAGACGGTGGTGGAGGGCGTCAACGGGTTTTTAATACCGCCGCGGGACGTGGAAGCGCTCGAGCAGGCAATGCTGCGGTTTATTGAAAAGCCAGAGCTGATAGCTCGAATGGGCAACGCAAGCCGCCGTTTAGCGGAAGAACGGTTTGACGTCCGGAAAACCAACGCGACGCTTATGAAAGTTTTTAGTCGTCCTTGAAATATTCATAACATCATGATTTTTCTTGTGTTATTGGGTGTTTTTGATTTCCCCCGGCTTTGATGGCTTGAAGCGCCGTTTTCTGGTAGTTTTGTGATGTTTGCCTGCCCTGCTGCCGAGGACTTCTTCCGTCTGCGGCTCGATCAGATGATCGGCCTGAGGCACCCGCTTGCGGTGCTGGCCTCGCGCATGCCGTGGCAGGAGCTGGAGGCAAGGCTCGCGCACCTGTTCATACACAAAGCCCGCGCAGGCGTTGCGATGCCCGATCTGGACCTCTTTGGCGAATCTGCGGTGCGCGCAGCTCGGGGCTCTAACGCAGGCCGCCCCCGCGTGCCGCTGCGCGTGATGATTGCGCTGCTGTATCTGAAGCACGCCTTCAACGAGTCCGATGAAGGGGTGGTAGAACGTTGGCGCGAGTCGCCGCGCTGGCAGTACTTCTCGGGCATGGCCTACTACGAGGACCGGCTGCCGTGCGATGCCACGACGCTGGTGAAGTTTTGCC
>NZ_VJNB01000021.1 GCF_007556595.1 Tepidimonas alkaliphilus | reverse complement strand
CCCATCGACCCCCCAATGCCAACCAAGAACCAAGAACCAATATAACCCCCCCTCCCCCCGTCGGGGGGTGTGGGCTCGGAGCCTGCAGAGATGCCACGGCATAGCCACGGCAGTGCCGCGGGAATGCCACGGCAATACCACGGCAATACCGCGGTAATACCACCAACACCAACACCAACACCAAAAGAGGTTATTGGCACTCCGCCATCTTTGGAGGAGAAGGGGGTTAGGGGTGTGGGGGAAGGGGCTGCCGCTTTGCTCAGCGTCATCGGCGGTAGGGGAGCTGACCCCGCTGCGCCAGAAAGCCAAAAAAGGCCTTCTGGCGCGTTTTTTGTGCGGGCACGTAGGGGTAAGCCTTGGGCTGCCCAAAAAAATCGACTGTAGGCCGTTCTGACGCGTTTTAGAGGCATCCGCAGATCGCGGAGGCCTTGGAGTTTCACCAGATCGATGAAACCCGAGCGCCAGCAGGTGACGTCACGAATCGTGAGGTCATCGGCGAGGGAGGGGCATCACACCCACCCCTTTGCACGGGGATGTCGGCAGTAGCGACACCCATGGATGGCACACGCGGGACGCTGAGCAGGCCGATGACCCCCAACGCCGGGGGGATCATCGTTGACCTCACGTTTCGTTAGGCCATCGTGACGACATCCATGGCGCACGCGGAACGCTGAGCAGGCCGATGACCGCACTGCCGCAAGGGGCTTTCTGCCGCGATGGCAAAGCTGACCCCTTGGCTGGCGCTGAGGCCGTCAGACTTGCCAAAACTGGCTACATAGTGGCTACATGGCGACGAGTGTCCACAAAAAAGCCCGCTTACCGGCTGGCTAAGTCGTTGATTTTCTTGGTGGCGCTTCAGGGACTCGAACCCCGGACCTGCGGATTATGATTCCGTCGCTCTAACCAGCTGAGCTAAAGCGCCGCTAAAGCCATTATTCTAGCACAATCGCCTGGAAACCACCGACGCCGTCCTCGGCGCGTTGCGCTACCTGACCCATGGCTCTGCGCCCCGCTGGGGCGCTGTCTGGCTCAGCGGCCTTCGAACCGCGCCGGGCGTTTTTCGAGAAACGCGGCCATGCCCTCTTTTTGGTCTTGGGTGGCGAACATGGCGTGGAACATGCGGCGCTCGAACTGCAGCCCCTCCGCAAGCGGCGCCTCGAAGGCGCGGTTGAGCGCCTCCTTGGCTGCCAGCACCGCCAGCCGCGGCTGGGCGGCGATGGCGTGCGCGACGGCCAGCGCCTCCTCCATCAATTTGTCCGTCGGCACCACGCGGCTGACAAGCCCGGCACGTTCAGCCTCGGCGGCATCCATCATCCGGCCAGTCAGCACCATGTCCATCGCCTTGGCCTTGCCGATCGCGCGCGGCAGCCGCTGCGTGCCGCCGGCGCCGGGGATGACGCCGATCTTGACCTCCGGTTGGCCAAAGCGGGCGTTGTCGGCGGCGATGATCAGGTCGCACATCATCGCCACTTCGCAACCGCCGCCGAGCGCATAGCCGGCCACGGCGGCAATGACGGGCTTGCGCACGTGGCGCAGCGCTTCCCAGTTGCGCGTGATGTATTCCGAGCGATACACGTCCGCGAAGGTGTATCGCGCCATCGCGGCGATGTCGGCGCCGGCGGCGAACGCCTTGTCGTTGCCGGTTAGCACGATGCAGGCGATGGCCTCGTCGGTGTCGAAGGCGCGCAGGGCCGCGCTGAGCTCATCCATCAGCTGGTCGTTGAGCGCGTTGAGCTGCTTGGGCCGATTGAGCTGGATGATGCCGACCGGCCCGTCGGTGCGGGTCAGCAGGGTTTCATAGGCTGGGTTGGTCATGGGCGCTCCCAAAGAAGGGGTAAGACAAGAACGCGCGCTGCACACTATATAACGGCAATCGCAGCGGTTACGATTCTGGTTCGAGGCCCGTTTCTTTTGTTGCATGCAGGCAGAGGAGCAGACGACGATGACCCTTTCGGCATCCGCCGCGGCTGCGGAGATCCTGTTTGAGCGCCGCGGCGCCGTGGCGCTGGTGACGCTCAACCGCCCGCAGGCGCTCAACAGCTTCACGCGCACGATGCACCGCGCGCTGCAGGAGGCGCTGGCCGAGGTGCAGCGCGACCCCGCTGTGCGGGCGTTGGTGCTGACCGGCGCCGGGCGCGGCTTCTGCGCCGGGCTGGATCTGTCGGAGCTTGACTTTACCCCGGGGCCGGATCTGGCCGAGCGCGCCAACCCGGGTCCGGTGCTGGATGAGTGCTTCAACCCGACCGCGCGCGCGTTGATGAACCTGCGCGTGCCGACGGTGGCAGCGGTCAACGGCGTGGCCGCTGGCGCCGGTGTGTCGCTGGCGCTGACCTGCGACCTGGTGGTGGCCACGCCGGGTGCCAGCTTCGTGCAGGCGTTCAGCAAGATCGGCCTGATTCCGGACGCCGGCGGCAGCTGGCTCAGCGTCGAGCGGCTGGGGCTGGCGCGCGCGCTCGGCTGGGCGATGCTCGGCGACAAGCTGTCGGCGCAGCAGGCCAAGGACTGGGGGCTGATCTGGGACGTGGCCGACGATGCGCTTGCCGCCGCGCTGGCGCTGGCCGAGCGGCTGGCGGCCCTGCCGACGCAGGCGCTGGTGGCCACGCGCCACCTGCTGCGCGGGGCGCTGCAGCGTTCGTTCGAGCAGCAGCTGGAGGCCGAGCGCGAGCTGCAGGCGACGCTGGGCCGCACGCACGACTACGTCGAGGGCGTGACCGCCTTCCTGCAGAAGCGCCCGCCACAGTTCCGCGGCGCGTGAGACGGCCCCGCGATTGGGCGGCGTCAAGCCACCGCGGCGTCGCCCGGGGGCGGCAGCAGCTTGACGTTCACCGCCGGGCTCGTCGGCCAGCGCAGCGGACAGCGCAGCACGCGCCCGTCGCGCGCCACCCAGGCCGGCAGCGGCTCATTCGGCGCAAGGCCGCGCGCGTGCAGCGCCACGTCCTCCAGCCGCGCCACGCGCCAGATGGCTTCGCCGCGCTGCACGGCCAGCCACTCGTCGCCGGGCGCCAGGCCCGCGGCCTGCGCCGCGCTGCCGTGCAACACGTGCTTCAGGCGCAGCGTGCTGCCGCCTTCCTCCACGCGCAGGCCGAGCCTCTCGGCCAGCCCCGCCGGCTCTTCCACCCAGCGGATGCCGTGGCTTTCCAGCAGCGGGCGCAACGGCAGCTCGTCGGTGCCGTGCACCCAGGCGTCCAGCTCCGCGTCCAGCGGCCGGCCGGCCAGCTCGCGCAGCACCGCGCGCAGGTCGTCCTCACGCATCGGGCCGCCAGCGCAGCGCCGCCACAGCGCGCGCAGCGCGTCGTCCAGCGAGGCGCCGCTCGCGTTGCGCAGCGTCAGGTCCAGCGCCAGCGCCACCAGCGCGCCCTTGGCGTAATAGCTGACGGTGGCGTTGGGCGTGCCGTCGTGCGGGCGGTAATACTTGATCCAGGCGTCGAAGCTCGCCTGCGCCACGCTCTGCACCCGCCGCCCCGGCGTGGCCAGCACGTGGTTGACGGTGCGCGCCAGCAGCTCCAGGTACGCCGGCAGCGTGATGAGCCCAGCGCGCAGCAGCAGCAGGTCGTCGTAGTAGCTGGTGAAGCCCTCGAAGAACCACAGCAGCCCGGTGTAATTCTCGCGGTCGTAGTCGTAGCGGGCGAACTCCGCCGGGCGCAGCCGCTTGACGTTCCAGGCATGGAAATACTCGTGGCTGATCAGGCCGAGCAGCGTGACGTAGCGGTCGCCGGCCTTCAGTTCCTTTTCGGCGGCCGCCGGCTCATCCGGCAGCGGCGCCAGCGGCAGATCCGCGCGCGCGCCGATGAGGGCCGTCGAGTGCCGGTGCTCCAGTCCGCCGTAGCCGTCGCCCGTGACGTGGAGCAGGAACAGGTAGCGGTCGAACGGCGGCGGCGCCTGCGTCCCGTGCCACAGCGCGCAAGCGGCCTCGGCCACGCGCGCGGTGTCGCGCAGCAGCCGCGCGCCGTCGAAGCCATCTGGCGCGCCGCTGACCACCAGCCGGTGCGGCACGCCGCGCACCTCGACGTCGCCGACCCAGAACGCGCCCAGCTCCACCGGGTGGTCGGCCAGCTCGTCGTAATCCGCCGCCAGGTAGGTGGCAAAGCCGTCGTCGTCTGGCCAGCGCCAGCGGCCCTGCGCGTCGCGCGTGGCGCCGTCGGCGCGCTCCAGCGCGGTGGCCACGCGCCAGCCCCGCGTCCAGCGGTTCGGCACGAGCGTCAGCGCGTGTGGTTCGTCCTCGCGCCCGTGCACGCGCAGGCACAGGCTCGTGGGGTTGAAGAAGCCGCGCGTGGCGTCCAGGTAGGCGGCGCGCACCGAGGGGTCGTGCGCGTAAACCTCGTAGCGCAGCTCCAGCCGCGCCGCGCCGGCCGCCTCCACCTCCCAGGTGTTCTTGTCGAGCGCGCGCACCGGCGCTGGCTTCCCGTCCGCCAGCGCCTGCAGCCGCTGCAGGTGCTGGGCGAACTCGCGCACCAGGTAGCTGCCCGGGATCCACACCGGCAGGCTGACGCGCTGCCGTGCGGCCGGGCGCTCGATCGTCAGCGTCACGCGCCACAGGTGCGCATGCGCGTCGGCCACCTCGACGCGGTGGTGCACCGCAGCGGCCCGTCTCATTTGTTTGCGCTTGCAGCCTGGGTCAGCAAGGGCTCCAGGCGTTCCAGCCCAATGGCGCCGGGGATGCGCTGCCCGTTGGCCAAGATGGTGGTCGGGGTGCCAGTGATGCGGTATTTCTGGCCGAACGCAAGGTTGCGCTCCAGCGCGCTGGCATCGCATTTGGCGTCGGCTGCTGGCGGCTGCACGCCGCGCTGCATCCAGTCGTCCCAGGCCTTGGCGCGGTCCTTGGCGCACCAGATCGCGCGCGACTTGGCCTCCGAATCCTTGCCCAAAACCGGGTACAGGAAGGTGTGGATCGTGACGTTGTCCAGCTTGGCCAGGTCGCGCTCAAAGCGCTTGCAGAAGCCGCAGTTCGGGTCGGCGAACACCGCCAGCTTGCGCTGACCGTTGCCGCGTACCACGGTAAAGGCGTCCTTCAGCGGCAGCTCGTCGAAGGCGATGGCGGTCAGCTTATCGAGCCGCTCCTCGGTCAGGTTGACGCGCGCGCGGGTGTCGATCAGCACGCCCTGGATCAGAAAGTCGCCGCGCGCGTCGGTGTAGAGCAGCTCGGTGCCGAGGCGCACCTCAAACAGGCCGGGCATCGGCGTGGCGCGCACCTCATCGATGCGCGGCAGATTCGGAATCCGCTCCGCCAGGTTTTTGCGGATCACCGCTTCGTTGGCCGCGGCGTGGCCGGTCAACCCCGCCAGCGTCGCAACGGCCAGCAGACGCAAAATCGAACGTGATGTCATGGAAATAAAAAGTATGAGCCGAGGCGAGCCTCGGGTTTTAAAGTGTGGCCAGTTGGCCGGATGCTTGTTGGATGAACCAGCGCTTGAGCGGTTCCAGGCGATCCACCGCGCGCAGGCCCCAGCGGCGCAGCGCGGTCACGCGCGCATTCGGGTCGGCAAACAGGCCGTGCAGCGCGTCGGTGGCCGCCAGCATGGCCGCCACTGGCGCAGCGCGCGCGCGCTCGTAGCGGCGCAGCAGGCGCAAGTCGCCAAGCGGCCGCCAGTATTCCCGCTCGCGCAGCACGCGCACCAGCTCGGCCACGTCGCCCAGGCCCGTGTTGAGCCCTTGGCCGGCCAGCGGGTGCATGGCATGTGCGGCGTCGCCAGCCAGCGCCAACCCAGGGCGCACCCAGGGCCGCGCCAGCGCGCGCTGCAGCGGCCAGCCGGCCACCGCGCTTTCCAGCGCCATGTCGCCCAGCGCTGCCCCGCAGGCGGCCTGCAGCTCAGCGGCGAACGCCTCCGGCGCCAGCTTCAGCAGTCGCTCGGCGCGCGCGCGCGGCACCGACCACACCAGCGCCACGCGGTCGCCGTCCACCCCGTCCAGCGGCAGCAGGGCAATGATTTCCTCACCGTGAAACCATTGCCGTGCCACCGCGCCGTGCGGACGCGCGCAGCGCAGCCGCGCGGCCAAGGCGGTGTGGGGATACGGCACGGCTTCCCAAGCTATGCCTGCTGCGGCGCGCGTGGAGCTATGGCGGCCCTCGCAAACCACGGTCAACGCCGCGCGCGGCGCCGTGTCAGCCTCGCCGTGCAGACGCTCGATGCCACGCGTTCGCTCTACGGCAGCCTCCAGAGCCTGCTCCAGAGCCGCCACATCCACAATCCACGCCAGCGGTTCTTGCGGCGCCGGGGCATCGAAGCGCAGCGTGGCGACGGGCTGGGGCGATCCAGCCACGTCGTGGTCGGTGTCGGCCACCCACATGGCTCGCACCGGCGTCGCATGCCTATCGGCGGGCCAGGCTTGCGCTTCCCGCAGCAGGGCGCGCGAGGCGGCGTTGAGCGCATAAGCGCGCACGTCCACCTCGGCAGCGCCCGTCGCCGTGGCGCAGCGTTCCACCAGGGCAACCCGCAGGCGCTGGCGCGCCAGCAGCAACGCCAAGCAGCGGCCCACAACGCCGCCGCCCAGAACCGTGACATCCCATTGTGCTGCAGACATGGTCAAGCCATTGTATCGGCTGCACCCTGGGGGCCGAAGCATTGCGTTCGACCGATCGAAGGCGGCGTGCTAGGATGAGCAGTTGACCATTCACGTTACAAGCATCAGCTGCGTTCAACCATGAGCCTCAAGTGCGGCATCGTGGGCCTGCCCAACGTGGGCAAATCCACTCTTTTCAACGCCCTGACCAAGGCCGGCATCGCCGCGGAAAACTATCCCTTCTGCACCATCGAGCCCAACGTCGGCGTCGTTGAGGTGCCCGACCCGCGCCTGCAGCAGCTGGCCGCGCTGGTCAAGCCGCAGCGCGTGGTGCCGGCCATCGTCGAATTCGTTGACATCGCTGGGCTGGTGGCCGGCGCCAGCCAGGGTGAGGGCCTGGGCAACCAGTTCCTGGCCCACATCCGCGAAACGGATGCCATCGTCAACGTGGTGCGCTGCTTTGACGACCCCAACATCGTGCACGTCGCCGGCCGCGTCGATCCAGTGGCCGACATCGAGGTGATCCAGACCGAGCTGTGCCTGGCCGACCTGGCCACGGTGGACAAGGCGCTGCAGCGCGCGCAGAAGGCCGCCAAGAGCGGCCACGACAAGGAGGCGGCCCAGCTCGCGGCGCTGCTCGTGCGCGTGCGCACGCATCTGGACGAAGGCCGCCCGGTGCGCACGCTGCCGCTCACGGAGGAAGAGCGCGCGCGGCTCAAGCCGCTGTGCCTGATCACCGCCAAGCCGGCGATGTTCGTCGGCAACGTGGCCGAGGACGGTTTCGGCGACGACAACCCGCACCTGAAGCGCCTGCGCAAGGTGGCGGCGCAGCAGGGCGCGCCGGTGGTGGCCATCTGCGCCAAGATCGAGGCGGAGCTGGCCGACATGGACGAGGAGGACCGGCTCGCCTTCCTGCGCGAGCTGGGGCTGCAGGAGCCGGGCCTCAACCGCCTGATCCGCGCCGCCTACGACTTGCTCGGGCTGCAGACCTACTTCACC
>NZ_VJNB01000020.1 GCF_007556595.1 Tepidimonas alkaliphilus | reverse complement strand
TGCGCAGGCCCGACGACAACCGCGCCAGCGCCGTGCCCATCGCCGCCTGCGAACCATTGAGGTTGCGCTGCGCATTCAGCGACATCACGTTCGTGTTGATCACCTGTGGCATGTCCGTGCTCCTTGCCGTGCTGTGAGGTTGAACGTTGCGCGACACCTGCTGGGTTGCCGCTTGGGTAACTGTGTTATCGGTCAGGCGCGGGGCAACTTTAGGGAGGCGAAGGACGTTGTGGCTGGAAATCGGAATCGCGTTGACGGCGTATCGCGCAAGCGGGAGACGGGTTCTTCTTTCGGCTTGCGCGGTTGGTTGATGGAGCCTGCGCCGCGGGCTGACGCAGGATTGCGCGCGCCAAGGCGCTTGCGCGGTTCCGTCCAAGGCTGCGTCAGCGGCACGGCCGGATCGTCCTCGGGGGTTGCGCGGCACCGCGGTCGAGCGAGGGAAGTTCCTCGATGAGCTGGATTGGACGGGCAGCCGATTCGGCGGCTATGCTGCCGCAGCCAACCAATCCAAGGGTAAGTGCAATGGCGATATGGGGGGCTGGTGCTGCATCGCCAGTCTTTTGGGTTGCGAGTGTGCTTGGTGGCCGGCCGGGTTGCCTAAGGCCGATATGCGAGGCACTGCGAGGCACTTGAACCCTTTCGCTACTTTCCTGTGCCGCCCCGTGTGCACGTCCAGGGCTGGCTGGCAGCGGGGGCACTGAGCTGAGAGGCCGCGATGTGCCGATGGGGCCGAGCCGCGGCGGCTGGGGCCGTGGAGCGGCAGCGCTGCAGTCCAGGATACCGGCTCTGCCTCTGCTAGACTGAAGGCGCAGGGATGGATACGGCCTCGAGCGCCATGCCCCCCTGCCACTGACCTGTCCTGAGACGACCTCAAGGCCGGGATCGCCGCCTTGGCCGAGCACAGCCGCGAGACCGATCGTCGCACTCAGGAAACCGACTGCCAGCTGCGCAAACTTGAAAGCGCCAGTTCGCCAAGCAGGGCCGCCAGATTGGCGGCATGGGCGACAAGCTCGGCTCCTTCGCTAAGGGCTTGGCACTGCCGACGATGGAGCGGCTGCTGCGACGGCGCTTTCACATGGCCATCGTCAGTCCGCGCAGCCGCATTCGCAAGGACGGTCAAGAGCGCGAATACGAGGCGCTGGCCTGGGCCCACGGCAAGGTCAACACGGTGGTGGTGGACGTTAAAAGCCGCGTCAAGCGCGAGGCGATCGCGCAGCTGATCGAGCAGCTAAAGACGCTGTTTGACATGTCGTTGCTGGTGCCCAAAAGGCGCCAGGCCGCCCGGTGACAAAGGCGTTGCCGCGAATCTGCAGCCGCCGTCTGCAAGTGTGCCACCCGATAATTGGCCACCAGGCTGGGTTTGAGCCGTTGGCAAAGGAAAAGAGCTTACGCGATCGCTCACGTAAGCTCTTAATTTGTTTGGTCGGCGTGGCGGGATTCGAACTCGCGACCCCTTGCACCCCATGCAAGTGCGCTACCAGGCTGCGCTACACGCCGAAGCCTTTATTATAAGGCATCGTCGTCAGCGGCTTGACAAACCCCTTGGCTTGGGGGCAGCAGCGCGCAAATCGCTCGTAGCTCAGCGGCCAGTCGATGGCGAGCTTTGGCGGGGAGCCCGGCCCATGGGGCTGGCTGGTCGATGCCTATTGAGTCAAAGGCCGATTTCTGTGTTGGCGTTTCTGCCGCGCAGCTGCCTTCGGCTTCGCGAGCCTGGGTCTCCCTACCCTGGGTGATCGGCCAGTGGGCTAGCCGGTGCCGCGCCCCTTGAATCGTAAAGCCCTCTTCATAGAGCAGTTCACGGATGCGGCGGATCAGCAACACCTCGTGATGTTGGTAGTAGCGCCGGTTGCCGCGGCGCTTCATAGGCCGAAGTTGGGTGAATTCCTGCTCCCAATAGCGCAGCACGTGCGGCTTGACGCCGCAGAGCTCGCTGACTTCACTGATGGTGAAGTAGCGCTTGGGCGGAATGGGGGGCAGCGTGGCCTCGTGCGTCATGGCAGAAGTCAACGATGGAGCCGCAACTGTAGCGCAAGCTGTTGGCCGCTGCTCAGATTCGCGCGGCCAGCGCGTCGAGCCGCTGCGCGTCGGCGCAGAACAGACGGATGCCCTCGGCGAGCTTTTCGGTGGCCATGGCGTCATCGTTGAGCGCGAGCCGAAACGCCGCCTCGTCGCCGGCGCGGTAGTGCACCTGCGGCAGGTCGGCGCGGCGGGCCTCGTCCTCGTCCAGCGCGCGCGGCACGTCACCCGGAGTGGCGGCCAGGCGCGCCAGCAGCTCTGGGCTGATGGTCAGCAGGTCGCAGCCGGCCAGCGCCAGGATCTGCCCGGTATGGCGGAAACTTGCGCCCATCACCTCGGTGCGGATGCCGAAATGTTTGTAGTAACGCCAGATGCGCGCCACCGACTGCACCCCGGGGTCGTTCGGGCCGGCCATCGCGGCCTCGTCCCACTGCGCGCCGGCGCGCGCCTTGTGCCAGTCGTAGATGCGGCCGACAAATGGCGAGATAAGCTGAACACCAGCGTCGGCGCAGGCCACCGCCTGGCAAAAACTGAACAGCAGCGTGAGGTTGGTGTGGATGCCGTCGCGCTCCAGCTGCTCGGCGGCGCGAATGCCTTCCCAGGTGGCGGCGATCTTGATCAGCACGCGATCGCGCGGCACGCCTTCGGCCTCGTAGAGCGCGATCAGGCGGCGGGCGCGCGCCACGGTGGCGGCGGCGTCGAAGCTCAGGCGCGCGTCCACCTCGGTGGAGACGCGGCCCGGCACGATGCGCAGGATCTCGCAGCCGAAGCGCACCAGCAGCCGGTCCACGCGTTCGTCCAAGGGGCGATCGTGGTGGCGTGCCAGCACTTGGTTGACGAGTGGTGCGTATTCGGGCTTGAGCGCCGCCTTCAGGATCAGCGACGGGTTGGTGGTGGCGTCGCGCGGCTGAAATTGCGCGATCTGCAGGAAGTCGCCGGTGTCCGCGACAACGGTGGTGTGGCGCTTGAGGGCGTCGAGCTGGTTCATGGGCCAGGGAGCGAGGCGAGGAGGCAGCCGGCGCGGATCGGCGCACGCCGCCGCGGAATGGAAGGTTCAGGTCAGCGGCACGGCCAGGCGTTCGATCACGGCCCGGGTGTCGGGGCGCACACCGCGCCACCAGGCAAAGCTTTCGGCGGCCTGCTCGACCAGCATGCCAAGGCCGTCGGCCAGCCGCGTGGCGCCGGCCGCGCGCGCCTGGCGCAGAAACGCGGTCAGCCCTTTGCCATAGACCATGTCGTAGGCCAGCGTGGCCGGCGTGAACACCGCCGGCGGCAGCGGCAGCGGCTCGTCGCCGAGGCTCGCGGCGGTGGCGTTGATCACCACGTCGAACGGCGGCTGGGCGGCCAGCTCGGCGTAGCCGCAGGCCGCCAGAACGCCGTGCCCGAAGCCCTGATCCTGCAGCGCCTGCGCCAGCGCCTCGGCCTTGGCGGGGCTGCGGTTGGCCACCACCAGCGCGACCGGCGCGGCCTCCAGCAAGGCGGGTAGCGCGCCGCGCGCCGCGCCGCCCGCGCCGAGCACCAGCACGCGCCGGCCCGCGAGCGGCTGGCCGAGGTTGACCTCCAGGTCCCGCACCAGACCGACGCCGTCGAAGTTGTCGGCACGGCAGCGGCCGTCATCGAACGCCAGCGCGTTGGCCGCTCCGGCCACCCGTGCGCGCGGGCTGACCTCGTCGGCGTAGGCGCAGGCCTCGACCTTGAACGGCAGCGTGACGTTGAGGCCGCGCCCTCCGGCGGCGCGGAAGGCGTCCACCGCGGCGGCAAAGCCGTCCGGCGGGGCCTCGATGGCGGTGTAGTCCAGCGTCTGGCCGGTGGCCCGCGCGAACAGCGCGTGGATCAGCGGCGACTTGCTGTGGCCGATGGGATGGCCGATGACGGCGTAACGATCCATGCCGCCGATTGTCGCCGAATTGCCGTGCGCTCCTTGCCTTTCAAGGCGTGGCTTGAGCCGCGAGCGCCGCCTCCGCCACCGGCACGCAGCTGCAGAACAGGTTGCGATCGCCGTAGACGTTGTCGACGCGCCCCACCGGCGGCCAGTACTTGCTGCCAGCGCCGCCGTGCGCGCGGTGGAACGGCAGCGCGGCGGCCTGCTCGCGCGGGTAGGGGTGCGTCCAGGCTTCCTCCAGGCAGTGCGCGGCGGTGTGCGGGGCGTTTTTCAGCGGGTTGTCGTCGCGCGGCCACACGCTCAGCTCCACCGCGCGGATCTCCTCGCGGATGGCGATCATCGCGTCGATGAAGCGGTCCAGCTCCGCGAGGCTTTCACTTTCGGTGGGCTCCACCATCAGCGTGTTGGGCACCGGAAACGACAGCGTCGGCGCGTGGAAGCCGTAGTCCATCAGGCGCTTGGCGATGTCCTCGGCCATGATGCCGGCGCTGTCCTTGAACGCGCGGCAGTCGAGGATGCATTCGTGCGCGACGTGGCCGTTGGCGCTGGCGTAAAGCGTCGGATAGTGCGCGCGCAGCCGGGCGCTGACGTAGTTGGCCGCCAGGATCGCGGTTTGCGTCGCGCGCTTCAAGCCCGCGGCGCCCATCATGCGGATGTACATCCAGCTGATCGGCAGCACCGCCGCGTTGCCCAGCGGCGCAGCGCTGACCGCACCGACCGCCGCCTCGCGCGGCGCGGCGCCGGCGTAAGCCCCGGCGGCGTGCGCGGTGGCATGGCCGGGCAGGTAGGGGGCGAGCTCTTCCACCACGCACACCGGGCCGACGCCGGGGCCACCGCCGCCGTGCGGGATGCAGAAGGTCTTGTGCAGGTTGAGGTGGCTGACGTCACCGCCGAAGCGGCCGGGCGCGGCCAAGCCGACCAGCGCGTTCATGTTGGCGCCGTCGATGTAGACCTTGCCGCCATGTTCGTGCACGAGGCGGCACAGTTCGGCGACCTCGGTCTCGAACACGCCGTGCGTGCTCGGGTAGGTGATCATGATGCAGGCGAGTTCCCGCGCGTGCTGCTGGCACTTGGCGCGCAGGTCGGCCATGTCGACGTTGCCCTGGGCGTCGCAGGCCACCGGCACGACGCGGTAGCCCACCATCTGCGCGCTGGCCGGGTTGGTGCCGTGCGCGGAGGTCGGAATCAGGCAGACGTCGCGGTGGCCCTCGCCGCGCGCGGCGTGCCAGGCACGGATCGCCAGCAGCCCGGCGTATTCGCCCTGCGAGCCGGCGTTGGGCTGCAGGCTGATGGCGGCGTAGCCGGTGGCCTGCGCCAGCCAGGCGCGCAGCTGCTCGTCCAGCAGCCGGTAGCCTTCCAGCTGATCCGCCGGGGCGAACGGGTGCACGTGCGCGAATTCGGGCCAGGTGACCGGAATCATCTCGCTCGTGGCGTTGAGCTTCATCGTGCACGAGCCCAGCGGAATCATCGTGCGGTCCAGCGCCAGATCCTTGTCCGCCAGCCGCCGCAGGTAGCGCAGCATCGCGGTCTCGCTGTGGTAGCTGTTGAAGACTGGGTGCGTCAGGTAGGCCGAGGTGCGCCGCAGCGCCGCCGGCAGCAGCGGCTGCGCCTGGGCCGCGAGCCGCTCGAAGTCCGGCAGCGGCTGGCCCGGCAGCGCGAACACCTTCCACAACGCCTCGACGTCAGCGCGCGTGGTGGTCTCGTCCAGCGCGATGCCGACGTTGCCGTGGCCGGCGTCGCGCAGGTTCATGCCG
This sequence comes from Tepidimonas alkaliphilus, assembly GCF_007556595.1. Taxonomy (GTDB): domain Bacteria; phylum Pseudomonadota; class Gammaproteobacteria; order Burkholderiales; family Burkholderiaceae_C; genus Tepidimonas; species Tepidimonas alkaliphila. The sequence goes on along the minus strand of NZ_VJNB01000020.1, from coordinate 3,432 downwards.
GCCTCGCGCGCGCGCAGCAGGGCCGCAGCCGCGCCTTGGCCGAGGTGCAGCGTCAGGGTGTCGAAGGCGGTGCCGTTGGCCGGGTGGTGGCCGAGCTCGGCCAGCCCGGCGGCCAGCACCGCGGTCAGCGAGGCCACGCGCTCGGCGATGCGGCGCAGCCCCTGCGGGCCGTGGTAAACCGCGTACATCGAAGCCACCACCGCCGGCAGCACCTGCGCGGTGCAGATGTTGGAGGTGGCCTTCTCGCGCCGGATGTGCTGCTCGCGCGTCTGCAGCGCCAGCCGGTAGGCCGGCTGGCCGTGCGCATCGACGCTGACGCCGACCAGCCGCCCGGGCAGCGAGCGCTTGAAGGCGTCGCGGCAGGCGATGAAGCCGGCATGCGGGCCCCCTGCGCCCATCGGCATGCCGAAGCGCTGCGCGCTGCCGACCACGATGTCGGCGCCCCACTCCCCGGGCGGCGTGAGCAGCGTCAGCGCCAGCAGGTCCGCCGCGACGACGAAGGCGGCGCCGCGCGCGTGCACGCGCTCGATGTCCTCGCGCCAGTCATCGATGCGGCCGGTGGTCGAGGGGTACTGCGTCAGCACGGCGAAGTAGTCGTCGCGCGCCAGCGCCTGCAGCCATTCCTCGCGGCTGTGGGTGATGCGCACCTGAAGGCCCAGCGGCTCGGCGCGCGTGCGCACGACCTCGATCGTCTGCGGGTGGCAGTCGGCGCTGACGACGAACACGGCGCCCGCGGCCTTGACGACCCGGCGCGCCAGCGTCATCGCCTCGGCGGCGGCGGTGGCCTCGTCCAGCATCGAGGCGTTGGCGATGTCCATGGCGGTGAGGTCGGCCACCATGGTCTGGAAGTTGACCAGCGCCTCCATGCGGCCCTGCGAGATCTCGGCCTGATACGGCGTGTAGGCGGTGTACCAGGCGGGGTTTTCCAGCACGTTGCGCAGGATCACGCCAGGCGTGTGCGTGCCGTAGTAGCCTTGGCCGATGAAGCTCTTGAGCAGCCTGTTGCGCGCGGCGATGGCCTTGAGCTCGGCCAGCGCCTCGGCCTCGCTGGCCGGGGCGGGCAGCTGCATCGCGTCCAGGCGCGCGATCGCCTGCGGCACGATGCTGGCGGTCAGCGCATCGAGGCTGTCTTCGCCGATGGCGGCCAGCATGCGCTGCTGGTCGGCGTCGGTCAGGCCGATGTGGCGGGCGACGAATTCGCCCTGCGGCAGCAGGTCGGCCAGCGGGGTGGGGGCGGCGCGGGTCATCGCTCGGTCTCGGGGCGAAGGGATCAGTGGGCGATCTGCTGGTAGGCGGCCTCGTCCAGCAGGCCGTCGAGCTCAGCGGGGTTGGCCAGGCGCAGCTTGAAGAACCAGCCGGCGCCCATCGGGTCGCCGTTGGCCAGCGACGGGTCGGCGCGCAGCGCCTCGTTGACCTCGACCACCTCGCCGCTGACCGGGGCGTAAACGTCGGCGGCGGCCTTGACGGACTCGACGACGCCGGCCACCTCCTTCTGCGCCAGGCGCTTGCCGACCTCGGGCAGTTCGACGAACACCACGTCGCCCAGCGCGTCCTGCGCGTGCGGGGTGATGCCGACGGTGGCGAGGTCGCCGTCAACGCGGATCCATTCGTGCTCGGGGGTGAATTTGAGGGTCATCGGAGGGCTCCTGCAGAGAAAGGGAAAACGTCGTTCGGGGGGCGGCGGCCTTCAGCCGCGGTGGTAGCGCGGGGCGACGAAAGGCAGCGGCGCCACCTCCATCGGCACCGGCTTGCCGCGCACGATGGCCTGCAGCCGCGTGCCGGGGGCGGCGTGGGCGCTGGCGACGTAGCCCATCGCGATCGGCTGATCCAGCGTCGGCGACAGCAGCCCGCTGGTCACCTGGCCCACCGGTGTGCCGTCGGGGGTCTGCAGCGGCGCGCCCTCGCGCACCGGGATGCGCTCCAGCGCCTTCAGGCCCACGCGGCGGCGCGCCACCTCGGCGCGACCGTCGAGTTGCGCCAGCACGCGCTCGGCGCCCGCAAAGCCGCCGGCGCGCTCGCCGCCGCTGCGGCGCACCTTCTGGATCGCCCAGGTCAGGCCCGCCTCCACCGGCGTGGTGGTGCGGTCGATGTCCTGCCCGTAGAGGCACAATCCGGCCTCCAGCCGCAGCGAGTTGCGCGCGCCCAGTCCCACCGGCTGCACCTCCGGCTGCGCCAGCAGCGCGCGCGCGAACGGCTCGGCGGCCTCGGCCGGCAGGCCGATCTCGAAGCCGTCCTCGCCGGTGTAGCCGCTGCGCGTGACGTAGAGCTCGGCGCCCTGCCAGGTGACGGGCATGCCGCTCATGAACACCAGCCGCTCCACCCCAGGCAGCAGGCGCTGCAGCGCCTGCGCCGCCAGCGGCCCCTGCAGCGCCAGCAGCGCGCGCTCGAAGTGCGCGGTGACGGCGCAGCGCGCGCCGATGCGGGCCTGCAGGTGCGCCAGGTCGGCGTGCTTGCAGGCGCCGTTGACGATCAGGTAGAGGTCATGGCCGCGGTTGACGAACATCAGGTCGTCGAGGATGCCGCCGTCGTCCGCCAGCAGCAGGCCGTAGCGCTGCCGGTGCAGCCCCAGGCCCAGCACGTCCATCGGGATCAGGCTCTCCAGCGCGGCGGCGGCGTCGGCGCCGCGCAGCGTGATCTGCCCCATGTGCGAGACGTCGAACAGCCCGGCGGCCTGGCGCGTGTGCTGGTGCTCGCGCAGCAGGCCGGCGGGGTACTGCACCGGCATCGCGTAGCCGGCGAACGGCACCATGCGCGCACCGAGCTCGAGGTGCAGCGCGTGCAGCGGGGTGGTCAGCAAATCGGTGGTGGCAGTGGACAAGGCGGGCCTCCCGTCAAGGGGCATCGGGCCGGCCCGCATTCCCGGGCCGGAGCACGCCTGCTGTCCGCTTTACCTGAGAGATTCACGGGTCCCAGCGCCGCCCGAGGCAGTCGCCGCGATCCGTTTGCTCCTTCGGTGGACGCGGCCGTCCGGGGTTCGGTCCGGCGACGGCGGCGCCTCTCTCCAGCAGGAAACCCGCCAGCCGCACGCGGCGCGGGCGGGGCATCAGTCCTTTTGCCTGAGCGTTCGGCCCGCGGGCCTGCGCCTTCGGCGGCGACCTCTTTTGCGCTCGTAGCTAGAGAAGCCGCGCTCTCCTGATATTTAGGATTGTAGCTTGTGTGATGGTCTTGAGTGGAGGGGGGCGCCAGCGCTTTAGGCGCTGCTTCACATCCCCCACACCCCGATGGTGCGAGCGCCCACCGTTGCGCTGCGATGGAAGATCTTGTCGTCCCAGCTGATGCCTGGCCGGCGGTCGAAGACGATCAGGTGCGCTTCCTGCGCTCCGCACTGCTCGGCGTAGGCGGCGGTCTGGGTGAGGCCCTCCTCGATCGTGGCCTCCAGGCTCTTGTGCAGGATTTTCAGTTCAAGGACGACGCGCTGCACGGGCCCGAGAA